>CAJTCU010000109.1 GCA_910574935.1 Oscillospiraceae bacterium | reverse complement strand
CAGCGCAGCTCCTCCAACGTGTAGTAGTCATTTGGCAGGGCACAGAGGCCATCTTGTGTCTCCACCATCCAGTCCTCGGTGGTCTTGCCAAACCAGATTCCCGTTTCATCGTTCCACTCGGCTTCCGGCTTTTCATCGTTGCCGTTGGTGTTCTGGGTGTGGGGATTCCATTTCGTTTCCGTTCTTACTTCTCCATTGCTGTCAGTTATGAGAATGTGGCTCTCGCCGGTAGTCTGTGAAGTCAGCTTAAAGGCCACATTTGCGAAACGGTGCATGGTGTCCTCGCCCACCTTGACGAACTTG
>CAJTCU010000108.1 GCA_910574935.1 Oscillospiraceae bacterium | reverse complement strand
AGTGCGACACGTCGTCGCATAATTGATTGTTCAACGCCGAAAGGTGATTGAACTTGCTATTCCGTTAGCAAGACCTACTATCCCCGAAGTGGCGCGCAAGTGCTATGAGGGAGCGGATAGGACAAGGTAGCCCACCCGAAAGGGAGAAGCTGGAACCGTGAGGGGACGGCGAAGCTGTTAGCACAATACGGTTTGGGAGCTGGTCTTGGCAATATGGCTAACAAATGTGAACCGCTGATAAACGTCGTTACGCTGAACAGGCCAAAGCTGCTGACTGGCCTGAACCAAAATGGTGCGCAGTCGGATAT
>CAJTCU010000107.1 GCA_910574935.1 Oscillospiraceae bacterium | reverse complement strand
CTCCCCTTCCAGAATCTTTTGAGCCGCCTGTCCTTTTGTAACGCCGTGGTTCATGGCCAGTTTTTCCAAATGCCGGTGGGCCTGGGGTTCATCCATGCCGCAGGATTCGATCAGAATCCACTTGGCCCGGTTTACCAGGCGTATTTCCGCCATCTTCTCCTCCAGGGAAAGGGTCCTCTTTTCCACCTGCCGCAGCTTTTCCCGGGCGCTCACCATCCATCGAAGGGCCTGGTCCATGCCGGGCCTGGACAGGGGTTTTCCCAGGGTGAACACCCCGTGTATCGCGGTTCTGGCGTAGGCCTCTCCCCA
>CAJTCU010000106.1 GCA_910574935.1 Oscillospiraceae bacterium | reverse complement strand
AAAGGTTCATCTGATACGAACGGTGTATTCGGTAGGGGTTGCCGCCCTGCTGATCTGTGCATTTACCGTATTTATGAAACAGCAAAGCTGCGATGTCACGCCGGTTCTGGCGCTCGGAACCGTAGCAGACGCCCTGTTCTTAGGTTCCATGGGGATGCTGACCTCAGCAGTTACAGGAAACACAGTCATCGGATATATGCCGCCGCTGCTGTACTATGCGCTTAATATCGGTATGGGGCCAAAGCTGGGAAGCTTTTACCTGTTTTCTATGGTCACAGGCAGCTACACAGCAAAGCTGTGGCTGTTCCTGGTGGG
>CAJTCU010000105.1 GCA_910574935.1 Oscillospiraceae bacterium | reverse complement strand
GAGCCGCTAAGGTTGGGAGATATGGAGGTACACCACCAAATTCCTAAAGCCAGTAAAAGGTTGGATAATTATTCTAACCTCGCGTTGGTAACAGGGGATGTACATAAGCTCATTCACGCTACTGAATCCAACACCATACAGAAATACCTGGACAAGCTGAAAGACGTGAAACTGAACTTTGCCAAGCTGAACAAATTTCGCTCATTGGTTGGCAACTGTAAAATCGAATATAGGTAATGTTTGATGGGGCGCCGTGTGACGGGAAACTGTCGCGCACGGTGCTAAGCGGGGGAAAATCTGGAGATTACTTCAAAGGATTACCTATCGCAAAAA
>CAJTCU010000104.1 GCA_910574935.1 Oscillospiraceae bacterium | reverse complement strand
GCCTGTCTGCTTGCCACCGCCTGTAACGGTGCAGGGACTTTCATAACGGGCGAGTTTTACTCATCCCCACAGACCTCACTCTCAGGTGAGATTGGCCTTTCGACCAATTCCGGATTTAGACCCGTACAATCGAGAATACGCCTCCACCATGCTGTAACATAATGGATTCTAACCATAGATACTGAGAGTTGACCTCCGGTCAACTCTTGGACTCCCGGCCTATCACGCACTCGACCACCTCTGGTTCGCTGTTCCTGTACCGCGTTGCCGCGGCCTTAGGGCGCGCTCTCAGCCGACTTCACCGAGCTCATAACACTTCTGCCCCTGAAAGCATCCATGCCATTCGGAGTATCAGAGCAGGC
>CAJTCU010000103.1 GCA_910574935.1 Oscillospiraceae bacterium | reverse complement strand
GGTTCCAAAGTGTCCAATAAGGGCAGGATCGGCAAACGCGGCTCGCCTCACCTGCGCAAGACTTTGTTTGTCATCATGTCCATCCTGCTCCAGCTGAAGCCCGAGAAGGACCCTGTTTACCAGTTTCTGGACAAAAAACGTTTTGAGGGCAAACCGTTCTACGTTTACACGACTGCCGGAGGTACCAAGTTCCTGCGTATTTACTATGGCAGGGTCAGGGATTGTCTTAAAGAGAAGGGACTCTGGGACGAGTCTGTGACGGACTGACAGAAATAATTTTTTCTTCCTGACTGCCGCTTTTGGGCGGCGGTCTGTTTGCTGTATTCACTTTTTCCATCCGCTTCCTTTCATATTTTTGGCTTAAGGGGCTTGACTTTTTATTTGCAGGCT
>CAJTCU010000102.1 GCA_910574935.1 Oscillospiraceae bacterium | reverse complement strand
GTGCAGATCATCGGAACGCATCATAAAATACTCACCCTGCACGGTGGTGTCCAGCATCTCCATGCCGTGGACAGACCAGCCAAATTCTGGGGAAATCACGTCGCACCCCCGCATTTTGATGTTCGCGCACTCCCGCAGAGCCTTGATGCCGTGGAGCTTCGAGTGGGCAATCTCCATGTTCCGGGAGTACCAGATAGCGGCGCGGCACATTTCGGTCATTTCAGCATCGGTGATCTTCACACTGTCATCGTGCCAGAAGGGGTAGCGCAGGTTGAAGAAGCAGTTCTCCAGCTCCACATTGCGGCTCTCCTTAAGGGTGCTTTCCCCGTCAGCAGGGCCGTCAAAGCGGCAGTTTTTCAGCAGCAGGCCGTCAGAATTGTAAAGGGCGCGCTCTATATCAAAA
>CAJTCU010000101.1 GCA_910574935.1 Oscillospiraceae bacterium | reverse complement strand
CACAAGCTCCATGTGGCGGTGAAGGTCACCGAGGAGCTGCTCTACGATAATGCCTTCGGTCTGGAGAGCTACATCATCGCCCAGTTCGCCAAGGCCCTGGGCAACGCCGAGGAGGATGCCTTCCTCAACGGGGACGGCTCCGGCAAGCCCCTGGGTCTGCTGGCGGCGACCGGAGGGGCGCAGACCGCCGTCACCACCGCCGGGGCCTCCATCACGGCGGACGAGGTCATCGACCTGGTCTACGCCCTCAAGCGGCCCTACCGCAAGAGCGCCGCCTTCCTCACCAACGACCAGACGCTGGCCGTCCTGCGCAAGCTGAAGGATAACAACGGCCAGTATCTCTGGCAGCCCTCCTACCAGGCCGGGGAGCCGGACCGTCTGTTCGGCTACGCCATCCACACCTCTCCCTA
>CAJTCU010000100.1 GCA_910574935.1 Oscillospiraceae bacterium | reverse complement strand
CTTTGACCACATCAGCCACCGGTGGATATTGGAACACATCCCCATAGACAAGAAGATACTCCGCAAGTGGCTGAAATGCGGATACATTGAAACAAAAAAGCTGTTCCCGACCGATGAGGGTGCGCCGCAAGGTTCGCCTATCTCGCCGGTAATCTGCAACATGGTGCTGGACGGATTACAGCCGCTCCTCAAAAAACATTTCCATCAAACCACCCGTAAGGGTAAGCAATACTCCCCTATGGTTAACTTCGTGCGCTTCGCCGATGATTTCATCATCACCGGTGAAAACCGACAGTTACTACAGGAACAGGTACTGCCCATGGTGCGGGAGTTTATGGCGGAAAGAGGTTTGCAGCTTTCGGAGGAAAAGACGGTCATTACCCATATTGACAATGGCTTTGATTTTCTTGGCTGCAAC
>CAJTCU010000099.1 GCA_910574935.1 Oscillospiraceae bacterium | reverse complement strand
AGAATCAATAGCAAGCTAAATCATCAGCGTTTAACTTCGTTCGACTTGCATGTGTTAGGCACGCCGCCAGCGTTCGTCCTGAGCCAGGATCAAACTCTCTAAAATATGGTATCTAAACGCCTTTCGGCCTTTAAATCTATCTTAGAGCTTTCTTAGCTCATTCGAAGCACTTGGCTTCTCTACAGATTTCTTCAGGTTCTGCTTCCTGTTTCCTTCTTAAAGGAGTCTCTCAACTCTTTCAAGAATTCACGGGTTCTTTCTTCTTCTCGTTGTTTAATTTTCAAGGTCCTATCTCTCTTTGCGGTCCTGCTTGCTACCACTCTATCTTAGCTCGCTTTTCCGCTTTTCGCTCTCTTCCGGAAACCTCTCAAACCCGCTTCGCTCCTGGCCTTCCGGCCTCTTCGCTTCGCTTTCGTTTTTTC
>CAJTCU010000098.1 GCA_910574935.1 Oscillospiraceae bacterium | reverse complement strand
TGCGCTTCTTAGCTAAAGGTCATGGGACTCTGTCCCACACCCTGCAAGGGGCTTTGCCCCCTTGACCCCTACCAGGAGAGCAAGCTCCCCTGGACCCCGCAATGCGTCCCTCACTGAAACATAAAACAAAAAAGCAAAAGGGGCGGATTTCTCCGCCCCTCTCGCTTTATGGGGTAATCATAAAATTTAGGTGAGTTGAAACCTTATTCAGTGGGCTCGCTAGTGTCCCCACCCTCGTCCGGAGTGCTGGGTTCGCTAGTGTCGCCGCCCTCGTCGGGGTTGCTGGGCTCGCTTCCCTCATCAGGATTGCTGGGGTCGCTTCCCTCGTCGGGGTTGCTGGGTTCGTCTCCCTCGTCAGGATTGCTAGGCTCATCGCCATCGTCCGGGTTGCTGGGCTCATCGCCGTCGTCCGGATCCTTAATATTG
>CAJTCU010000097.1 GCA_910574935.1 Oscillospiraceae bacterium | reverse complement strand
TTTGCTGTGCTGCAATACTTGGAAGATACCAGGTCGTCAATTTCCTCGTTCTGCTCCGGCTGAAATACCGGCGTCAGAAGCACAATGCCAATCAGGGAAACAAACATCTCCAGCGGCATGGCAGCGGAATTGTGATCCAGATTGGCTGTGCCGATAAATAGCGGAGTGACAAGGCATAAGAGGACAGCCACCGCAATGGACAAAAGTGCGTTATGCCTGAGATTGATTTTTGCGATCTCTAATACCGGAAACCGCTTTTTTGAAGAATGCATTTCCACCAAATTTCCCCTTTCTCTTTGCTTCATAGATTAAAATTGTGAGTAGGATGAGCGCCAGGGCGATTCCCGCCATCAGCAGCCTGTTCTGCACAAGGTCTCCAAAATGGTCCAGATAATCCTGGGTACGGAACAGGGAATCTGCACCTACGTTGTGGCGGGG
>CAJTCU010000096.1 GCA_910574935.1 Oscillospiraceae bacterium | reverse complement strand
GTTCCCCGCGCTTGACCTGATTATAAGCCGCCTCTCCCTCCCGGTACTCCTTGACAGAACCGTCAATCAGCACGTCAAAGGGCCGGATGGTCTTGTCCGTCCACAGATAGCCGGTGCCGGGCTTGCTCTCGGCCAACTCATACGAGCCATAGGGCAGGGCGCGGACATCTGACTGGGCAACGCCGTCCTTGACCTCGATTGTCAGGCACACCTCGTCCGGCTGGTACAGAGCGCCGTCCACATACACGGCGTTTTTGCTCTTGTTGGTGATTTCAAACAGCGTTCCGTCCAGGCTTGCGCCGCCCAGCGGGGTCAGCAGGAGGGACTCCAGGTCGCGTTTCTCGATGAGGACGCCGCCGCGAACCACCTCGTTATCCATGAAGAACGGATAGACCCTGCGGTTCTCTGTGATTTCCGCCAACTGGTTAGGAGCCGTGTTCAGCATGGATTCATTGGTGGCGCTTTC
>CAJTCU010000095.1 GCA_910574935.1 Oscillospiraceae bacterium | reverse complement strand
ATATTACAGTAAATCGATGTTACAGTTCTGATGATGAAATATCATTCTGCATAAGGTTCGAGTATGACTAAGAGAGGCAAAAACTTCAAGAGATTGGAGTGTGCCGACTTATGGCAGCCAATAAGCCAAAGAAAAGACAGTTATTAAGAAACAACGAGTATTATGATACCCAAGCGATTTTTGATGATTTGTACAAATGCAGTCAGTGCGAAGACGTTTTCACACACTTGATGGAGCTGATTGTCAGCGAACAAAATATCATGCTGGCATACCGCTCTATCAAGAAAAATAAGGGCAGTAAGACTAATGGGGTAAATTCGACTACCATTATAGAGGTAGGAGAAAAACAGCCCAAAGAATTGATTGCCTATGTCCGCCAAAGACTGCAAAACTTCCACCCCCAGTCAGTACGCCGGGTAGAGATTCCCAAGCCTGATGGACGTATGCGCCCATTGGGTATTCCTACCATGGAA
>CAJTCU010000094.1 GCA_910574935.1 Oscillospiraceae bacterium | reverse complement strand
TCTCTGCTGCCGGACTTGAACGCGCTGTTGCCGGAGAGGTTGCGGAGCAGGATTTTCCGCTCGTCTTTGAACTCGGCCCCGATAAAGCCCAGCCGGAGCAGGAAACACCGGAAGGCGTATTTGTCGTTGTCGGTGGACTTTTCCTTGGCGGTGATGCGTTTCTGGTTTCGAGCCATGTCGCAGAGGGCGGCGATCAGGTGGGTGTAGGTCTTGACCTCATCGGCATCGAGGTCCCGATCCCCGAACCAGGGGAAGGAGATTATGTCAGGCGTGACCTCCACCGGGAGGGCCTCCACACCCAGGGCCTTGCGGATGAGCCGCCCCTTGACGGTGAGGAGGCTGGTGAGGTTGACCAGGGCATCCGGGCCGAGGGTATTACTCCCGCTCAAAAAGCTAGGAAAAAGAGAGGAAGAGTGATATAATAGGGATATGGAATATATCGATTTGCGGAAAGTGGGAAAAGAAGGGCTCAAGCAGATACGCAGTCAG
>CAJTCU010000093.1 GCA_910574935.1 Oscillospiraceae bacterium | reverse complement strand
TAAGGTGAGCCAGGTGGCCCAGATTGAACAGAAGAACCTGATTGCCATTGAGGGCTAAAAAAATGTCCCTGGCCTTGTTGCGAATAGCGTGGCCAGGGATGTTTTAAATTTAACGATAGCCCCAATAAAAGCACGATAACCAATAAATCCACGATAACCCTATATCCAATGCCCCAGAAACGCAAAAAAGCCCGCCGCTGGTCTGGAAATTTGTCCAGTCAGCGGTGGGCCTTTTTTCAAAAGTATTAGTAAAACAGCCGTTTTCAGTGACTTTTGGTAAAAATCAAGGACGGTTATCCCGATACCCATTGTATCAGAATAACCGTCCTTAGATGTGAGGCGGATACGAAAAAGATATTTTCGCCAAATTTGTGTGCGTATCCGAACTCTCACGCTTTTTCAATAGCCTGCTCAACTTCCAACCCTCCCACAAATATTACCTTAATCCTTTCCTTCGACTCCACCACCACGCACTCCAGCACCTGCCGTACCAGTCTGTCATCATACATCATTGGATGATT
>CAJTCU010000092.1 GCA_910574935.1 Oscillospiraceae bacterium | reverse complement strand
CGGCTCCTGGCGCTGCTTGTTGGGGATTCCCCAAGCCCCTTTTGAACACAGAATTTCATTCTGTGGCTGCGCGTTCCTGCGGAACGCTTTTCACCTGCCTGCGGCGGTGAGAAAATACGAAAAAACGGGCGCGTCAGCGATCCTGCTCCGGTTCTTTTTCCCGGTCATTCTGGCGTTCCTCCCCATATCCCATTAGCCGGTCTACGTTGGCTTTTGCGGCCAGCAGTTCCCGCATTTCCTCGCGGGAGCGCCGGTACTCGGCATAGTCTTTTTTCTTTCCTTCCAACAGCTGGGCATACTCGGCCTGCAAGCTCTTGACGGTGGGCAGCTTCTTGATACCCAAATCGTCAAAAGCCTGCTTTGCCGCCTTGTGGAGCAAAATATCCGCTTCATGTTCCGCTAAAAATTTCTTGGAATACCCCGCCTTGCGGTAGGCCGCATAGATCTCGCGAGTTTTCACATAATTGATGATGTGGGTCCGCAGTACGGCTATCTCCGCCATGCGGGTTTCCGCCGCCTTGATCTG
>CAJTCU010000091.1 GCA_910574935.1 Oscillospiraceae bacterium | reverse complement strand
GCAAAATCCACCCATTTCTGGCTGCCGTCCGAGCGCACAGGGCTGCTGAACAGAGAACGCACACCCGGATAGGATTGCTCCATTAGGGCGATCAGATTGTTTGAACAGGCGGTGCGGTTCTTGCTGGCCAGTTGGAACTGGCGGTTAAGGGTTTTGAGCTGATATCTTATGGTGTCCATGGGATTATATTGCCGCAATTCCTCCCAATTGTCAAGGGTATATCTGGCAATTTTCTTGGCGTCCGCCTTGTCAGTTTTGACGCTGCGCAGAGAATTGTCGCCATAGTTCCTGAGTAACAAGGGATTGACCGCTGAAACCCACAAGCCGCTTTTGTGCAGTACATTGGCAATAGATTCATAATAATTGCCGGTGTGCTCCATAACTACCCTGACTTCACCATCCAGGGCGCCCAGCTTCTCTAAGAGGCTGGCAAATCCCTGGCTGTTGTGCGTCACATTGAACGGGCGGATCACAATATCCGTCTTTGACCGGAGCACCGCCACGGTGCTCCACCCATTTGAAACATCCACTCCCACAGCATACATTTTGGA
>CAJTCU010000090.1 GCA_910574935.1 Oscillospiraceae bacterium | reverse complement strand
CTGACTGCGTATCTGCTTGAGCCCTTCTTTTCCCACTTTCCGCAAATCGATATATTCCATATCCCTATTATATCACTCTTCCTCTCTTTTTCCTAGCTTTTTGAGCGGGAGTAATACAATCAAAAAAGGAGAATCACTATGGAAACCAGGATTTTAGGCAAGGATCTGAAAGTCAGCGCTATCGAGCTACTCCGCTTTGTGGGGCCCTCTGTCTGATTTGCTGAAACAGCTTTCCGCGCTGGTGGAGCTGTGATTTGCTGGGGAGCGGTGCTGTGCCACTCCCCGGTTTTTTGTACTTCGGGTCAATGTGGAGCTGTTGACAAAGTGCCCCCAAATCGCTCGAAATATGGTATAATTAGAGCAGGGGGGGGCAAGGAAATGCAGTTAAAATATCACATGGTAACGATAGAGGATTTGGTACCGGAAAATCATTTTCTGCGGAAATTGGAAGCGGCGCTGGATTTATCGTTTGTGTATGAGGAGACGGCTCACTTGTACAGCCGGAGGTATGGCCGTGCGCCCATTGACCCGGTAGTAATAGTAAAATACCTGT
>CAJTCU010000089.1 GCA_910574935.1 Oscillospiraceae bacterium | reverse complement strand
GAAACAAGAAAATTCCAAATCAATGAGATCGCTCGAATTTTCCGAGTGCCGCCCCACATGGTGGGCGACCTGGAAAAGTCGAGCTTTTCCAATATTGAGCAGCAGTCGCTGGAGTTCGTGAAGTATACGCTGGAGCCGTGGGTGATCCGCTGGGAGCAGTCCATCCATCGGACGCTACTCACCCAGGAGGAGAAATCCGCCTACTTCGTGAAGTTCAATCTGGAGGGGCTACTCCGTGGCGACTACCAGAGCCGGATGAACGGCTACGCTACCGCCCGTCAGAATGGCTGGATGTCGGCTAATGACATTCGGGAGTTGGAGAACCTGGACCGTATCCCCGCCGAGGAGGGCGGCGACCTGTACCTCATCAACGGCAATATGCTCCCGCTGCGAGATGCCGGAGCCTTTGCAAATATGACTACTTCGAGAGAGGAGGAAGATGACCATGAAAAAATTCTGGAACTGGAAAGTGAAGGCGGCGACGGAGACGGCCCCGGAGGAACGGACGCTGTTCCTCAACGGCACCATCGCTGAGGATAGCTGGTATGACGATGATGTGACTCCGCAGCTTTTCAAGGACGAGCTGATGGGCGGCTCC
>CAJTCU010000088.1 GCA_910574935.1 Oscillospiraceae bacterium | reverse complement strand
GGAGCCGCCCATCAGCTCGTCCTTGAAAAGCTGCGGAGTCACATCATCGTCATACCAGCTATCCTCAGCGATGGTGCCGTTGAGGAACAGCGTCCGTTCCTCCGTCTGCTCCATCGTCTCCTGGTTGGTCACCATCCGGGACTTCCAGTTCCAGAATTTTTTCATCGGAATCCTCCTCTCCTGTCGTTGTGGTATCTGCAAAAGCCCCAGCGTCCTTCAGCGGGAGCATATTGCCATTGATAAGGTAAAGGTCGCCGCCCTCCTCGGCGGGGATGCGGTCCAGGTTCTCCAGCTCACGGATGTCGTTGGCGGACATCCAGCCGTTCTGACGGGCGGTGGCGTAGCCGTTCATCCGGCTCTGGTAGTCGCCCCGGAGCAGACCCTCCAGATTGAATTTCACGAAGTAGTGAGCCTTCTCCCCCTGGGAGAGCAGTGTCCGCTGAATGGACTGCTCCCACCGGATCACCCAAGGGTCCAGCGTGTATTTCACGAACTCCAGCGATTGCTGCTCAATATTGGAAAAGCTCGACTTTTCCAGGTCGCCCACCATGTGGGGCGGCACTCGGAAAATTCGAGCGATCTCATTGATTTGGAATTTTCTTGTTTC
>CAJTCU010000087.1 GCA_910574935.1 Oscillospiraceae bacterium | reverse complement strand
GCCGCTGCGGCGGACTCCGCCTATGACTTCCCCCTGGCACACCGAGCGCTGGAAGAACTGGGCATCGACTTCTTTGTCGTGCCACAGCCCGCCCATGACCGCACGAAAGCTGAACTGAAGCGGGATGCATTCACCTATAACGAACAGCGGGACGTATACTTGTGTCCTAACGGGAAAGAACTGCGGCGCAAGCGGCTGTATCGAAGTGGCAGCGGGCTGTTCTGGGAATACTGGGCGGAAAAGAAAGACTGCGGCAGCTGTCCTTTGCGGCAGAAATGTTTGAATGAGACGGACAAGGCCGGCGCCAGAAAGCTCCAGGACAGTTATTTCAAGACTGTTGTTCAAAAACATTTCTCCAGGCGATGGGAGCCGGATTACCGGGAGGCGCTGAAGCAGCGGCAGATCTGGTGTGAGGGTACTTTTGCCGCACAGAAATGGGGACACAACCTGACGCGTCTCCTGCGGCGAGGTTTAGAGGCAGCGGAGGACCACTGTCTCCTTTCCGCCGCGGCCTTGAACCTCAAAAGAATGATTAAATTCTCAGTGTGATGCCGAAAGGCATCTTTTTTCTTGCTTGAAATCTCCCGCGTCTCTATATTTCAGGCACTTTGTCAACAGCTCCA
>CAJTCU010000086.1 GCA_910574935.1 Oscillospiraceae bacterium | reverse complement strand
GAGGGAAGCGAGCCCAGCAACCCCGACGAGGGCGGCGACACTAGCGAACCCAGCACTCCGGACGAGGGTGGGGACACTAGCGAGCCCACTGAATAAGGTTTCAACTCACCTAAATTTTATGATTACCCCATAAAGCGAGAGGGGCGGAGAAATCCGCCCCTTTTGCTTTTTTGTTTTATGTTTCAGTGAGGGACGCATTGCGGGGTCCAGGGGCTGTTAAGTCCCTGGCGGGGTGCGGGGCAGAGCCCTGCGGCCTTATTCCTTGACCGTGGCGGCGCGAAAGAAGGAAAATCGGGTCCCCAAACCCATCCCCGGCCTCCCAGGAAAAGAGGCTGCACTAGACCCGCGCCGCCAAGAGAGAGCGCCTTTCGCCAGCGGAACGCTGCCGAAACAGCGGAAAGTCAGAAGCCGCCTTCCCCGGTGGCCCCTGCCCATATCAGCATAAATATTTTTTCGGCTGATAAGGGCCGTGGCCCGGGGCTAGTGCGCCCGCTTCGCGGGGAAAACGCCGGTGCTGTGCCGGAGGGGTGCTTTTTCTTGCAAGCACCCCTCCCCCGCACGCGGGTCCCCCTCCCCGCAATGCGCTTCTTAGCTAAAGGTCATGGGACTCTGTCCCACACCCTGCAAGGGGCTTTGCCCCCTTGACCCCTACCAGGAGAGCAAGCTCCCCTGGACCCCGCAATG
>CAJTCU010000085.1 GCA_910574935.1 Oscillospiraceae bacterium | reverse complement strand
CGAGCCCGACGCCGGACTTCGACGCCAGCAAGTATGCTGACCTGGATAAGCTGTCCGAGAGCGTGCGCGCCGAGGTAATCGCGGCCATGAAGGCTGGTCTGGTGCAGGGTATCAAGACCGACGCAGAGCCGTACGAGTTCGGCGTAGGCATGAGCATGCGCCGCTACCAGATGGCCCTGCTGATCGCCCGCGCTGACCTGAAGAAGGCTGGCGAGACCGGCGACGCTGCCGAGCTGGATGCGATTCTGGTGGAGAAGTACGGCACCGAGACGCCCTTTACCGACCTGGGCAACCGTGCCGACGCTGCGAAAGCGGCTATCGCGTACTGCCTGGACAAGGGCTACATGAAGGGTGTTTCCGACACTGAGTTTAACCCCAACGGGAACCTGTCCCGCCAGGAGGCCGCCGTGGCCATGGCCCGCGTGGCTGGCCTGAGCGACGAGAACAAGGACGTGTCCATGTTCAAGGATGGCGACAAGATTGCCAACTGGGCGAAGGGCTATGTGCGGGCCGCATATGACGCCGGCCTGGTGAATGGCCTTGATAACGGGAACTTTGGACCCACCCAGAACATTCTGCGCCAGCATGCTGTGTGCCTGTTCACTCGTGCGTTCCTGGACGAGGATGGCAATATTAAGGATCCGGACGACGGCGATGAGCCCAGCAACCCGGACGATGGCGATGAGCCTAGCAATCCTGACGAGGGAGACGAACCCAGCAACCCCGACGAGGGAAGCGA
>CAJTCU010000084.1 GCA_910574935.1 Oscillospiraceae bacterium | reverse complement strand
AAAAGAGCGCTCCACAATCCAGCGCTTTGGCAGGACAGCAAAAGTATGGAGCTCGTTGCGCTTAACGACCTCAACCTCCGCACCAGAAAGATCCTTGATTGAGTTTGCAAATGTTTCTCCGGTGTAGCCTCCATCTGCCATAATCTTTTTGAGCGCAGACAGATGGTCGGTTACATCACAATAATAATCAACCATATCAATTGCGCCGGTTCGATCTGTTACATTGGCGGTCGTCACCATAATTGCGTGGGGTAGCCCCAAAATGTCCACGCCAATATGTAGTTTTATCCCAGATACTTTTTCCCCGCGTCATAGCCCTTTTCTTCTGCGGTATCAGCATTTTGAATGCTTTTGGAATCGACAATTATCATTGTTGTTTGTGCCTTGCGTCCGTTTTTTTCCCGCTCTGCTTCCACCAGTTTGCGTAAAACCCTGTCAAGAACACTGACTCCATTTTCATCTGGATTTGACCATATGTCGTAATGATACCGCACATTTTGCCATTTAGGGAAATCATGTGGGATGGCTCGCCATGTGCATCCTTCTTTCAACAGATACAAAACTGCACAAAATATGTCATACAGGTCGTAGCTTCTGGGATGTGTTAGCTTTTTGACTCTGGACAATTCCTCGCGTATTTCTTCAAATTGTTTCCGACTGATGTCACTTGGATAGCTTTTCCTCACCTGTCTTCCCCCCTCATCCCCTCTATTTTATCACTGGACCGGATGGTTGGCTAGATACTAAACAGGTTCT
>CAJTCU010000083.1 GCA_910574935.1 Oscillospiraceae bacterium | reverse complement strand
GCAAAATCCACCCATTTCTGGCTGCCGTCCGAGCGCACAGGGCTGCTGAACAGAGAACGCACACCCGGATAGGATTGCTCCATTAGGGCGATCAGATTGTTTGAACAGGCGGTGCGGTTCTTGCTGGCCAGTTGGAACTGGCGGTTAAGGGTTTTGAGCTGATACCTTATGGTGTCCATGGGATTATATTGCCGCAATTCCTCCCAATTGTCAAGGGTATATCTGGCAATTTTCTTGGCGTCCGCCTTGTCAGTTTTGACGCTGCGCAGAGAATTGTCGCCATAGTTCCTGAGTAACAAGGGATTGACCGCTGAAACCCACAAGCCGCTTTTGTGCAGTACATTGGCAATAGATTCATAATAATTGCCGGTGTGCTCCATAACTACCCTGACTTCACCATCCAGGGCGCCCAGCTTCTCTAAGAGGCTGGCAAATCCCTGGCTGTTGTGCGTCACATTGAACGGGCGGATCACAATATCCGTCTTTGACCGGAGCACCGCCACGGTGCTCCACCCATTTGAAACATCCACTCCCACAGCATACATTTTGGAATCCTCCTGATACCTTGATTACAACGGTAATCCATCCTTTTCTCATCACCGATTCTATCTGTTTGCTGACTCGAGCGGCTGCTCTACCTGCACAAATCGAACGCTGCGAATGGGGGGATGGCTGACGGACTTTCCAACGAGCGCTTCGCTCTTGGAGTTGAAAGTCAGACCATTGCCCCTCCATTCTAACAGCTTTGGCATGAGATGGAGCTGTTGACAAAGTGCCTGAAATATAGAGACGCGGGAGATTTCAAGCAAGAAAAAAGATGCCTTTCGGCATCACACTGAGAATTTAATCATTCTTTTGAGGTTCA
>CAJTCU010000082.1 GCA_910574935.1 Oscillospiraceae bacterium | reverse complement strand
TGCTGCTCAATATTGGAAAAGCTCGACTTTTCCAGGTCGCCCACCATGTGGGGCGGCACTCGGAAAATTCGAGCGATCTCATTGATTTGGAATTTTCTTGTTTCGAGGAATTGAGCCTGCTCCGGCGAGATGCCGATGGGCGTGTACTTCATGCCCTCCTCCAGAACGGCGATCTTGTTGGCGTTGCCGCTGCCGCCGAAGGTGGACTGCCAGCTCTCCCGAACCCGCTGGGGGTCCTTGATGGTGCCGGGGTGTTCCAGGACGCCGCCCGGAGCCGCGCCGTTGGCGAAGAACTTAGCGCCGTACTCCTCGCAGGCGATAGCCATGCCGATGGCGTTCTTTGCCATAGCGATGGGCGAGTAGCCCACCAGCCCGTCAAAGCCCAGGCCGGGGATGTGCAGCACATCCGAGGGCCGGAGGATAACGGTCTGGCCTTTGGAGCGGATGGCCTCATCATTGCTCCGCTGGTAGCTATAGTAGAGCTGGCCCCGCTCGTCCCGGTCTACCGTCATTTTGTTGGGCATGAGGGGGTACAGCGCCACCACCTCGCCCTTGCCGTTTCGGATGACTTGTGCGTAAGCGTTGCCCCAGAGAAGCAGGTGGGTCATGAGCGTTTCCCGGAACACAAAGGAACTCATCTCCGGGTTCGGCTCGTCATGGAGCAGGAGGTACAGTGGGTGGTCGATGGCCTTCTCCTTACCGCCGTCCTCAGTGTAGCGGTAGAGGTTCAGCGGCAGGCCAGCCACTGCCTCCGCCAAGATGCGGACGCAGGAATACACCGCCGTCATCTGCATGGCGCTCCGCTCGGTGACGGCCTTGCCGGAGGTGGAGCCGCCGAAGTAGAAGGTGTAGCCGCTCCCGGCGGTGCG
>CAJTCU010000081.1 GCA_910574935.1 Oscillospiraceae bacterium | reverse complement strand
CCGGAGCCGTTCTCGGTGTTCTCGCCCACGCTCTTCTCCAGGGCGGCGAGGTCTTTGTAGATGTCCCGGTGGAACTTCAGCCGGTAGATGCGGGGGATGGCGGCGCTGGCCTTGAACGCCACCTCCTGGCCGTCGATCTCGATGGTGCGTTTGATACCCATAGTTCAGCCCTCCTTTAGCCCTGACCGCCAGCGGAGGCATCCTCGTCCACAGCCGGGGTGTCGGCGGGCTGGTACACGCTCTTGTACCAGTTGTTGTAGACGCTGGCCGTGGTGGAATCGCCGGTCTTGGCCTTCACATAGCCGGTGGACAGGGGCCGGGCCTTGACCGTCAGCGTCTCGGTCTGCACCTCCCGGTTCTCTTCGTTGGTCTTGGCGGAGATAGAGGGCCGGGACGCAGAGCAGTTGTAGAGGACGTGGCGGATCTTCCGCACATCGCCATCGAACTCGAACAGCAGGGCGAACTTGCCCGTCTCGCTGGCGGCGTTCTCCAGCAGGACGCTGTTGGCATCCGTGGTCTCCATGAGGATGTCCCGCCGGAAGGACTCCGGGATGAGGGCCACCTCAAGGTCGCCGTCATAGCCCTGGTTGTTGTTGATGACGTAATACTCGATGCCATCCGCATAAAAGCTCTCCGGCTCACCCTGGGGGTCCAGGGAGAGGGACACCGCGCCGGGGAGGGCCACGGGGGTCGCCCAGGTGTACTTCCCATCGTTGTCCTGGGAGAGCGGAGCGTAGTGGACGTTGCAGATATTGAACTTGACCTTGTTGCGCTTATTGGTGCTGCTCATGCAGATACCTCCATTTCATAAAGGACCTCGTACAGCTTTTCGCTGTCGATCCATGTCTCGCCTTTGCCATAAAAAATGCCGCCCTCGTCCAGAGCGGCCTCGATCTGCTCCTCCAG
>CAJTCU010000080.1 GCA_910574935.1 Oscillospiraceae bacterium | reverse complement strand
AGCGTTTCGCTCTTGGAGCTGTAAATCAGACCATTGCCTACCCATTCTAACAGCTTTGGCATGAGATGTCCCAAGCCTGTGGCTGGCTGCCACATATATGGGGCAAATATATTGTAACAGGAGCTGGTGCACATCAACATAAACCGGACGCAGAGAATCACTCTGCGGCTCAGCGAGGCGGAGTGCAGAGGAATCACAAGGAAAGCCAAGTCCTGCGGGCTGAGCAAGTCGGGTTATATCCGGCAGCTCATTGTGGGATATGAACCCAGGGAATCCCCACCCGCTGATTACTTTGCCATGATCCGCGAGCTAAAGGGGATTGGCAACAATCTGAACCAACTGGCATTTGTGGCAAACGCCACCGGCCTGATTGACGAGACCGCTTACTATGAGAACGTGATTCACCTGCGGGACAGCCTGCGGCGAATCGAGCAGGCGGTAGTGGGTACAGCGGATGGCGCAGACGAAGCTATGGCCGATTAAGAGTAACCTGGCCCGGTCCATCTGTTACATCATGAACCCAGCAAAAACCCAGGAGGGCAAGCTGGTGTCAGGTGTGAATCTCTTTATTCCGCCCAATGACTGGCAGGCACCTACCAATCAGATGTTGAGTACCAAGCTGCGCTTTGGCAAACAGGGCGGCAGGCTGGCGTACCACTTGAACCAGAGCTTCAAGCCAGGGGAGGTCACGCCGGACGTGGCCCACCAGATCGGCGTGGAGCTGGCAAAGGAACTGTTTGGGGACAAGTATGAGGTAGTGGTCGCCACCCATACAGATAAAGACCATATTCACTCGCACATTATCCTCAACTCGGTTTCCTTTGTAGATGGGAGCAAGTTCCACCAGCCCAATGCCATGTACTACGACCGAATCCGCAAGCTGTCCGATCAGCTATGTGCGCGATACGGTCTTTCTATTATAAAGACCTGCTAATAAAAGTCAAGAGCCAAATTGAAGGTAAGCGGGATTTTATAGTCGCCGCAAAAAGGGTACAGAAAACCAAGCCACCGCCATTGAAAAATT
>CAJTCU010000079.1 GCA_910574935.1 Oscillospiraceae bacterium | reverse complement strand
CTCTCACCAGCAGTTTCGTGGTCTCCGACTTTGGAACCAGCGGAAACAGTGTCCGAGCATTCTCGTGGATTGCCGCAGCTTTTGCCGTACTGAAATTGTAGCCATGGCGCTTGCACCACTTCTGGTATTTCACGGTAAAAGCGTTCAGGCTGAGCTTGGCGACACAGTCCACGTGCCAAAAAGCATTGGCAAAATCCACCCATTTCTGGCTGCCGTCCGAGCGCACAGGGCTGCTGAACAGAGAGCGTACACCGGGATAGGACTGCTCCATCAGGGCAATCAGATTGTTGGAACAGGCTATACGGTTCTTGCTGGCCAGATGGAAGTGGCGGTTAAGGGTTTTGAGTTGGTAACGTATGGTATCCATAGGTGTATATTGCCGCAGTTCCTCCCAATTGTCAAGGGTGTATCTGGCAATTTTCTTGGCGTCCGCCTTGTCGGTTTTGACGCTGCGAAGAGAATTGTCGCCATAGTTCCTGATCAGCAGGGGATTGACCGCTGAGACCCACAGGCCGCTTTCGTGCAGTACATTGGCGATAGATTCATAATAATTGCCGGTGTGCTCCATAACTACCCTGACTTCACCATCCAGGGCGCCCAGCTTCTCTAAGAGGCTGGCAAATCCCTGGCTGTTGTGCGTCACATTGAACGGGCGGATCACAATATCCGTCTTTGACCGGAGCACCGCCACGGTGCTCCACCCATTTGAAACATCCACTCCCACAGCATACATTTTGGATTCCTCCTGATACCTTGATTACAACGGTAATCCATCCTTTTCTCATCACCGATTCTATCTGTTTGCTGACTCGAGCGGCTGCTCTACCTGCACAAATCGAACGCTGCGAATGGGGGATGGCTGACTGACTTTCTGACGAGCGTTTCGCTCTTGGAGCTGTAAATCAGACCATTGCCTACCCATTCTAACAGCTTTGGCATGAGATGGAGCTGTTGACAAAGTGCCTGAAATATAGAGACGCGGGAGATTTCAAGCAAGAAAAAAGATGCCTTTCGGCATCACACTGAGAATTTAATCATTCTTTTGAGGTTCAAGG
>CAJTCU010000078.1 GCA_910574935.1 Oscillospiraceae bacterium | reverse complement strand
TTCCTGCTCCGGCTGGGCTTTATCGGGGCCGAGTTCAAAGACGAGCGGAAAATCCTGCTCCGCAACCTCTCCGGCAACAGCGCGTTCAAGTCCGGCAGCAGAGAGGAGGTGGCCGACCATAAAGTTTCCGCGTAGGGAAACGGTGGAGCACATCCGCCAGGAGTACCCGGTGGGATGCCGGGTGGAGCTGCTCCGTATGGACGATCCCCACGCCCCGCCCATCGGCACCAAGGGGATCGTCCGGGGAGTGGATGACTCCGGCTCCATCATGGTGGCCTGGGACGGCGGTGGCTCCCTCCATGTGCTGTATGGTGTGGACGAGTGCAGAAAGGTGGTGGAGTGAAATGCGGAGCATCATCCGTGAGTTCTACCTGGGCAATCTCTCCCCGGATGCCACCGCCATTAAGCAGACCTCGGAACTGAAAAAGGCGGTGCAGGAGGTGTCCGATGCCGAGTCGTTCCTCCGGGAACACTTGGACGGTGAGTGCCTTGCCGCGCTGGAGCGGCTGGTGTCCGCCCAGCTTACCACCAGCACCACCACGGCGGAGGAACGCTACTTGGACGGGTTCCGTACCGGAGCCAAGTTCATGCTGGACATCCTGACCGGCGAGAGTGAAAATCTGGCCCCGCTGGTGCAGGCCGAGCTATAGACTACACAATTCCAGCCCCGAATGATCGTGTACTTTATAGGTGCGAATTGACTTGCTATATCTCCGTTTTAGAGCGAATATGTCACTACCGAAAGGGGAAACACCCCGCCGGACACACAAAAAACGGAGGTCAGCACCATGAACGAGAAAATGAAAAACCAGGTCGCCGAGATGAAAATGCAGACCATCGGGGTCGAGGTGGAGATGAACAGCATCACCCGCCACGCCGCCGCCAAGCTCGCCGCCGAGTTCTTCGGCACCGGACGGTTCGAGGACACCGCCTACCGCAACGGCTACTACACCTGGTCGGCCTGGGACGCCCAGGGCCGCGAGTGGAAGTTCCAGCGGGACGTGAGCATCGAGGGGCCGGACAGCGAAAAGTGCGAGATGGTCACGCCGATCCTCA
>CAJTCU010000077.1 GCA_910574935.1 Oscillospiraceae bacterium | reverse complement strand
GGAGTCGTACTCCTCCGGCACCAGGTAGCCGCCGTTGGCGTCGATGCCCTCTTGAAGAACGTTGCTCACCTGGCGGAAGTTGGTGCGCAGGGCGGTGAGCATGGCCTCCTTGTAGGCTTTGGAGGCCCGCCCGGTCTTGGGTTCGTCAGGATCAGCGCCGCCCAGGGGCTTGCCGGTCAGGGGGCTGGCGGTGGGCTTGGACAGCTCGGCGTCCAGCGCCTCCTGCCGCTCCAGGCGGGCAATCTCCTTGCCCAGATCAGTGATGTCCTGCTCCATACGGGTGTAGGCGGCATCGTCCTCGGCGGACAAAACGCCCTTCTCGTTGCGGTGGCTGTCCAGGAAAGCCTTTGCCGCTGCCCACGCCTTGGCCCGCTTCTCTCTCAGTTCCAGAATGGTCATGATGTGTTCCTCCTTAAAATTTCAAAAGTTCAAGCCGCTCCATCAGCGTGTCGATGGAACGGCCTGTGGGAGTGGTATTCGGTTTTTCAATGCGGCACTTGGCGGCGATCTTCCCCATAAGGGAATTGACCACCGCTGCCGGGGAGTACAGCATGGAGCCAGCGGGCGGGGCCTCGTCCTCCGTCTGGGCGCGGGACAGGATGCCGTCCGCAAAGCCCAGCTCCACCGCCTTGTTCGCGTCCATCCATGTCTCGCTGTCCATGAGGTGGGACAGCTTAGCGCGGGACAGCCCGGTCTTGATCTCGTAGGCGTTGATGATGGAGTCCTTCACAGCGTCCAGCATGGCGATAGCCTTTTCCATCTCGCCGGAATCACCCCAGGCCACCGTAGCCGGGTTGTGGATCATCATGGTGGACACCGGGGACATCAGCACCTTGGTGCCAGCCATAGCGATGACCGAGGCGGCGCTGGCAGCGATGCCGTCAATTTTCACGGTCACGTCATGGGGATAGTCCATGAGCATATTGTAGATTTGCGCCGCCGCCACGCAGTCCCCGCCGGGGCTGTTGATCCAGACGGTGATGTTGCCGGAGCCGCCCATCAGCTCGTCCTTGAAAAGCTGCGGAGTCACATCATCGTCATACCAGCTATCCTCAGCGATGGTGCCGTTGAGGAACAGCGTCCGTTCCTCCG
>CAJTCU010000076.1 GCA_910574935.1 Oscillospiraceae bacterium | reverse complement strand
CCTTGCCAACGCAGTGCGGTTTACAAAGGAAAAGATTAAGGTGTCGGCAGAGTCGCAGGATGGATACCTGTATCTGACTGTTTCCGATGATGGCGCCGGATTTATCAAAAAGGATTTGGAGAATGCCACAAAGCCGTTTTACAAAACGGTGCGGGAAACAGATAACGAGCATTTCGGTATGGGGCTGAATATCTGCAAGGTCCTTTGCGAGAAGCATGGCGGGTATATCCGGCTGAGTAACCGGAACGGGGCGGTTGTTACTACGGTATTCAGGCAGTGATATTCTCAAACAAAGACCAAGCAGTTCTGAAAAAATGAAAACAGTCTCATTGCATGGACTGGTAAAAGTGATTAAAATATAAGCAGGAGGTGTCGGATATGGCTAATGAAGATAGAAAAGACTTCAATGCGATGCTGCATGACAACAAGGATATGCCAAAGATTCAGACGATCACAGATCAGAAGAGCATTGAAAAATATGGCGGGGACAAAATGTACTTTGCACCGCCAATTGATTACGATAAGGTAATGAGAAGAATCCCATATGGAAAAGTGATTACCTTGGGAGAGATTCGTGAATACTTTGCGAAGCTCAATGAAGCAGATTTTACAGAGCCGATAACGGCAGGAATTTTTGTGTCAATTGCAGCTTGGGCGAGCTATCAGCGTTCTGAGAATGAAACGCCTTATTGGAGGACCTTAAAAGCAAATGGGGAATTAAATCCCAAATATCCCGGCGGCGTCGAGGCACAAAAAGAGAAGCTGGAGGCAGAGGGGCATACAATCATCAAAAAAGGCAGAACCAATATCCGGTACTTTGTGAAGGATTATTCTGATGTTCTTTTTGAATTAAATAGAACATAATTCTATAGATATTCCATTTGTACAGGTATAGTTATCTCGTCAAAATAAAATCATTTTTATTTTGACAGGCAGTCCTCCGTTATTGGTGGCTGCCTGTTTTGCATATAATACGGAAATTTATTCCACAAAATATTTTTGACGAGTAGACAAAAAGTTGAAAATCTCCTTTTATCCTATACCTGTCAGATGGGAAACCTATCTGAAGAAAGGAGCTTTTTAGGATGAACCATTCTATAG
>CAJTCU010000075.1 GCA_910574935.1 Oscillospiraceae bacterium | reverse complement strand
TTTTGACGAGTAGACAAAAAGTTGAAAATCTCCTTTTATCCTATACCTGTCAGATGGGAAACCTATCTGAAGAAAGGAGCTTTTTAGGATGAACCATTCTATAGAAATCAAAGGGTTGAATAAATTTTACGGAAAGAAGCAGGCGCTTTTTGACGTGAATCTTTCCATCCAACAGGGCATGTTCGGTCTGCTGGGGCGCAACGGCGCAGGCAAGACCACCCTGATGAAAACGCTGGCCACACTGCTGCAAAAGAAGAACGGAGAGATTACCGTGTGCGGCGTTCCCATAGAAAACGCCCAAGAGATCCGCAGGATTACCGGGTACCTGCCCCAGGAGTTTTCCATGTACCCATCCATGAAGGTGGGGGAAGCCATGGAATATCTGGCAATCCTGTCAGGACTCAGCGGTGCTGAGAGAAAAGAACGGATTGACGCACTTCTCAAAAAAGTGAATCTGACAGAGCACCGGGACAAAAAGGTGAAGGCGCTTTCCGGCGGCATGAAACGCCGTCTTGGAATCGCCCAGGCGCTGCTCAATAACCCCAAGGTATTGATTGTTGACGAACCCACTGCCGGGCTGGATCCGGAGGAGCGCGTTCGATTTCGAAACCTACTGTCTGAGATTGCGGAGGATAAGATTGTGATTTTGTCCACTCACATTGTAGGGGACATTGAGGCCACCTGCGAGGATATCGCCATTATCAATGAGGGCAGAGTCATCTACAATGGCACAGTGGATGCGCTCTTGCAGGAAGCAGAAGGCAGAGTGTTTATCATGACCGCTTCCAAGCGGGAGCTTCCAGCGCTTAAAAGGCAGCTTTCCATCACCAGTATGCACACCCAGGGAAACAAGGTTCACATCCGCTTTATTGCAGACACCTTGATGCAGGGCGCCAAGGCGTGTGAGCCGAATATTGAGGACGCATATATGCTGTATCTCCACACCAGCGGCGTTCGTGAGATTTTGGGTGAATTTGGAGGTGACTGGTAATGCTGTTGTTGCAGGAGATTAAAAAGGTTGTAAAATCCATTCCCTACTTGATTTTTGTTGCCGCTGTTGTGATTGGCTTGTTCTCTCAGGGGGTATTCCGCTTTCAAGACGATCTTCTTGAGGAACCACAGCCGGGCGGCAGCTAC
>CAJTCU010000074.1 GCA_910574935.1 Oscillospiraceae bacterium | reverse complement strand
AGCGCCAGGGCGATTCCCGCCATCAGCAGCCTGTTCTGCACAAGGTCTCCAAAATGGTCCAGATAATCCTGGGTACGGAACAGGGAATCTGCACCTACGTTGTGGCGGGGCGCCAGACGAAACAGGGCATATCCCGAAGGAACACTTTTGATTCCCAGATTCACATCAAGCATCCACCAAAATCCCTGTACTACAACGGCAATGGGCGTGCTGGTCAACTCCGTCAAGAACATACCAATAGCTGTGGAAATCATTACGCTGGGCATAAGCCACCCGAAATCATACTTGAGCGGAGCCAGATAATCTAACTGCATGCCGCTATAGCTGCTCCAAACCATTATGTTTGATACATAGGATAATATAATTACCGGAGCCATGGCTGCGATAACAAGCGCCAAGTAACGTATGAAGGTCAGTTTGACTGCGGATGTTTCCTTTGTGTAGATAAGTGCCTCCATTTTGGCACGCCTGTCTTTCATGCTCAGGATGACTGCCAGAAACACCGGAAGGATCGACAGTACCATAACCCCTGCATAATCGGAGAACAAACGGGCATATCCGCCGGTCACTTTATCGGAACTGACCGCAAGGTCGTACCGCTCTCTGGCCTCTTCATAGGTCAGGGGAACCGCCCCGTACCCAATCAGGGAATCCACCGTGTACTTGGAGCCGCCGCCCAAAAGATCGTCCGCCTGCCTCATCAGTTCCTTGAACCGGGCATAGTCCATGTCATCACGAACCGTGAATGTCCTTTTTTCCGGGCTGCTCTGCCGCTTCTCATCCGATCCGATGGTAAAGCCGCCGTTCCCGTCCTGCTGCATCCCGTCCCCGCCGATCTGGAAGGTGTAATTATCGGAACCTCCAGACGTTATCCCGGCTGCTTCCTGTAAAATTGTTTCCGTGTCAGCCCCTGTAATCTCAGAAAGGATTTCAGCCATCCTTTCCTGCTTGCCCTCGCTAAGCTTTACATGCTTGATAAATCCGATGGGATAGGTGGTATAGTTATTATTACTAAACTCCGTCAACAAATCTCTCAGTGCCGACGGCATAATCTGTTCCGCTATTTCCTCACTTTTATATCCGTAGCTGCCGCCCGGCTGTGGTTCCTCAAGAAGATCGTCTTGAAAGCGGAATACCCCCTGAGAGAACAAGCCAATCACAACAGCGGCAACAAAAATCAAGTAGGGAATGGATTTTACAA
>CAJTCU010000073.1 GCA_910574935.1 Oscillospiraceae bacterium | reverse complement strand
ACTGCCGCTTTTGGGCGGCGGTCTGTTTGCTGTATTCACTTTTTCCATCCGCTTCCTTTCATATTTTTGGCTTAAGGGGCTTGACTTTTTATTTGCAGGCTTTCTTTTCATACTGGATCATCAAAATCACATGAATAAGGCCGGACACACAAAAAGAGCGGCCCGGCCTCATGGTATCTGATTTCGATTTTATAGGAATCCATGCCGCTGCTCGAAAATCAAATCAACGGCATAGATGGTTTTTAGGTAACTTGCCGTATTTGCCACGCCCCCCGGCAGGCCCTTTTCCGGGCCGGGGATGCCACAGGCTGCGGTCAGCTTTACCGCATCATAGCCCTGCTTGTGCCGTCGCTTCGCCAGAGCTAACGAACACAGAAGGGACTCCCCCCAAGTCTTTGACGGGTCGTGAGAAAGTATCATTATACCCTGTATCAGTCATCGCGTCTGGCCTGCCACAGCCAGATCAATAGATAGCGTAGATCGCTCGGACGGCTGGGTTTCATCACCTCCTTAAAGCCGCCTGTCATCGCGCCGCTCCATTTGCCGCTCGGAATACAGGGAAAGTACCTAATGGCACCGTATATGCAGTTTTCAAGGTCCAGATGAAGGGCTGGGAGCTTGTCTGCATATGCAGGTGGGTGTGGCACCGTTGAAGGTTCTCACTCACCGAAATGGCATTGTCCCCCAAAATTGTCCTTCTATAAGTCGTGACATTTTCGGGGGTACATTTGTAGGGGGGTTAGAAATTTTCTTCTAAAATTTTTTCCAGACGCCGAAGCCCGCGCTGAATACTTTCATAGACAGCATGGAGAGAAACACCTTCCATCTTGGCAATATCCATCAGTGTAATGCCGAGAATATAATGAGCGTACACACGCTGGCGCTGTTTTTCCGGCAGCGAAGAAATAGCTTGGTACATCCGTTCTTCCTCCAGGTGCCTTTCTACGATCTCCTGCAGCGTTGGGGTAAAAAGAACAGCTTCGCGTTCAATATCATCCCCATAATCAAGAGAAAGGAATGCCTTATGCCGGTATGTACGGCGGCGGTAAGCCATTTCTTTCCGCTGATATTCTATCAGCACATCCATGACCTCATCGGGCAGGCTGATAAACAGATCCGTTTTATATATTTCCGGGTAAAATTCCCGCAGATTGATTTCTTTCATGATAATCCTCCAATTTCGATTTTTGAGTGGGTTAAAGGGCAAATCGAAATCAGAGGGGCGGCGATCTACACCGTACAGGTCCGGCGGCAGGCTTGTCCTGCGCCTTATCTGTAAAAAGGAGCGCCCACCGTACAGTGGTAAGCTGCGCCAGTCGTGTTCCGTCACTATTACTCCCGCTCAAAAAGCTAGGAAAAAGAGAGGAAGAGTGATATAATAGGGATATGGAATATATCGATTTGCGGAAAGTGGGAAAAGAAGGGCTCAAGCAGATACGCAGTCAGG
>CAJTCU010000072.1 GCA_910574935.1 Oscillospiraceae bacterium | reverse complement strand
CCGCACAGGCTTATTTTTTTGACAGGAGGTTTTATGAACTACGCAGAGGTTCCCATCTGGGAGAAATACACCCTCACAATCGAGGAAGCCGCAAAGTATTTCCGCATCGGGGAAAAGAAGCTCCGCCAGTTGGCGGACGAACACCCCAACGCCAACTGGCTGATTATGAACGGAAACCGTGTGCAGATTAAGCGGAAGCAGTTTGAAAAAATGATTGATTCTATGGAAGTCATATAGTTGCAACGAGCCGAAATATCGGTATAATAGAGGTATGTCGTATCAAGGCTCGTTCCAGAACGGAAAGGAGCTTCACACTATGTCAGAAAAGAGACGTGACAATAAAGGACGGATACTGAGGACTGGAGAGAGCCAGAGAAAAGACGGGAGATACGCATACAAATATATAGACGCACTCGGCAAGCCGCAGTTTGTGTACTCATGGAAACTTGTAGCCACAGATAAGACCCCTGCGGGCAGGCGGGAGCTTCCTGCTCTGAGGGACAAGATAAAGGAAATCAGCAGGGACTTGGAGGACGGCATCGACACCATCGGCAAGAAAATGACCGTATGCCAGCTCTACGCAAAGCAGAATGGACTTCGGAAGAATGTAAAGCACGGCACGAAAAAAGGGCGTGACTACCTCATGGGCTTGTTGCAGGATGACCCTTTCGGCATGAAAAGCATTGATGTCGTGAAGCAGTCGGACGCAAAGGAATGGGCGATACGGATGAGCGAGAAAGGTTTCGCTTTCCAGACCATCAGCAATTTCAAACGCTCCCTCAAGGCGGCGTTCTACACCGCCATCGAGGATGACTGCATCCGCAAGAACCCCTTTAACTTCGCCCTTGATACGGTCATCGAGGACGACAGGGAACGCAAGGCGGCATTAACAGCGAAGCAGGAAGAAAGCCTTTTGGCATTCATGGAGCAGGATACGGTATATAGGAAATACCGTGACGAGGTAATCATCCTGCTCGGCACTGGACTTAGAATTTCAGAGTTTTGTGGTCTGACCACAGCTCTGGACTTCAAAAACCGCCAAATCAATGTAGACCATCAGCTTTTGCGGGATGCCGACATCGGCTACTATATCGAAACGCCAAAGACCAAGAACGGCATACGGCAGATTCCCATGAGCGAGGAAGTCTACCAAGCGTTGAAGCGTGTGCTGAAGAATCGGGGCAATGCCGCCCCGTTCAGTGTAGAGGGCTATAAAAACTTCCTGTTCCTCAAAAATGACGGGATGCCCAAGGTGTCAGCGAACTACGACAGTATGCTGAAAGGGCTTGTAAAGAAGTACAACAAGCAGAACAAAGAGCAGCTTCCGAACATCACGCCCCACATCCTCAGACACACGTTCTGCACACGGTTAGCAAATGCAGGCATGAACCCCAAGGCGTTGCAGTATATCATGGGACACGCCAACATCACGATGACGCTGAACTATTACGCCCATGCGACCTACGATTCCGCAAAGGCAGAAATGGA
>CAJTCU010000071.1 GCA_910574935.1 Oscillospiraceae bacterium | reverse complement strand
CTATTACAATATAATTTGGTTGGGACCCTCGGCAGCCAGCCGGGGGTTTCGTCCGTCTCGTGCCAAAGCTACAATAAGAGGAGCAACTGGCTGGCCTTCACCTCCTTGGGCTTTGAAGTCCGATGTAAAGACTGTCAGCCATCCTCTTGTTGCAGCGTTCGGTTTAAGCAGGTTGAGCCTTGAGTTCGCGTCACCCAATAGATTGAATCGGCAGCGAGAAAAAGATGGGTTCCGGTTGCAAATTTTGTATTGGGAGAATGAACATGAACTGTGTAGGTGTTGATGTTTCCAAAGGCAAAAGCATGATTGCCGTCATGCGTCCTTTGGGAGAGCTGGTGATCCCGCCCTTTGAGGTAGGACACACCGGCATTGAGTTGTGTGAGCTGTCGAGCCGGTTGAGAGAACTGGGCGGCGAAACCCGCGTGGTGATGGAGGCTACGGGGAACTACCATTTGCCGGTGGCCAGCTTCCTCTACGATTCCGGGTTTTACGTTTCCGTGGTGAACGCCATGCTGGTGCATGGTTACGGGAACAACAGCCTGCGGCGGGCCAAGACCGACAAGAAGGACGCGATCAAGCTGGCCAACTACGGCCTCGACCACTGGCTGGCACTGCCCAAATACATCCCGGAGGATGAAGTGCGGCTGATGCTGAAAACTACATACCGCCAGTACCAGCAATGCGCCAAGGTGCAGACCATGCTCAAAAACAATCTGATTTCCTTGCTTGACACCGCGTTTCCAGACGCAAATCGCCTGTTTTCCAGCCCCGCCAGGGCGGACGGCAGCGAGAAGTGGGTGGACTTTGTGGCTGCTTTCCCGCACTGTGAGTGTGTCTGCGGGCTGTCCGAAAAAGCGTTTACAGCCAAGTATCAGAAATGGTGCAAGAAACACGGTTACAATTTCAGTCAGGACAAAGCACTGGACGTCTACGCCTCCGCCTGTGGACATTTCAGCGTCATGCCCAAGACCGATACGGCCAAGTTCCTGGTGGAGCAGACGGTATCCCAGCTCCGAGCCGTTTCCGCCGCCTTGTCCGCGCTTCGGAATGAAATGCAGTCCCTGGCGGCATCCCTGCCGGAATACCCTGTTGTGATGGGGATGTTCGGCGTTGGCCCGGCCCTCGGCCCTCAGCTCATGGCGGAGATCGGCGATGTGCGCCGCTTCTACTCCAAGAAGGCGCTGGTGGCCTTTGCGGGTATCGACGCTCCGCCGTACCAGTCCGGCCAGATGGAAGTCCGCAGCCGGAGCATCTCCAAACGTGGCTCCTCCGCCCTGCGCAGAACGCTGTTCCTGGTGATGAGCGTGATCCTCCAGCGCTCCCCATCTGATAACCCGGTGTACCAGTTCATGGACAAGAAACGCGCCGAGGGCAAACCTTATCGTGTTTACATGATGGCCTCCGCCAACAAGTTCCTGCGTATCTACTATGCCACCGTGAGGCAGTACTTGGACAGCCTCGAAGCTTAACACTCTATCTCAGATCCGCCTATCACAGGCCAGCGCCAAAATTTTTCAATGGCGGTGGCTTGGTTTTCTGTACCCTTTTTGCGGCGACTATAAAATCCCGCTTACCTTCAATTTGGCTCTTGACTTTTATTAGCAGGTCTTTA
>CAJTCU010000070.1 GCA_910574935.1 Oscillospiraceae bacterium | reverse complement strand
GCCGCCATCCCCCGCATCTACCGGCTGAAGTTCCACCGGGACATCTACAAAGACCTCGCCGCCCTGGAGAAGAGCGTGGGCGAGAACACCGAGAACGGCTCCGGGCTGGATATGTTCTCTCTGGAGATGTTCGAGAACATCGCCTACATCATGGCGAAACACGCTGACCCCGCCGCCGTCCCAGATTCCCCAGAGGATTGGCTGGACCAGTTCAACACCTTCTCCATCTACCAGGTGCTGCCCCAGCTCATTGAGCTTTGGGGCCTGAATGTCCAGACGGATGTTCAGTCTAAAAAAAACTTCGCCCGACTGACCGCGAAATGACCACGCCGTTGTTCCTGCTCCGCTGTTTGCAGGTCGGGCTATCCCTCCGGGACCTCGACCTGCTAACGGTGGGCATGGTCAACGACATTTTTGCGGAGCATCTAAACGATGACTGCAAGTACGCAACCCTGGCAACACAGGAAGATTTTGACCGCTTCTGATGGGAGGTGACGGCCTATGGGTGCAAGACGGATTGCGGGCATCACGGTGGAGATCGGCGGCGATACCACAAAGCTGACCACCGCTCTCAAGGATGTGGACAAGGCCCTCTCCACCACCCAGAGCAGCCTCCGGGATGTGAACAAGCTGCTCAAGCTGGACCCCGGTAACACGGAGCTGCTGGCGCAGAAACACAGGCTGCTGGGCGAGGCCGTCTCCGAGACTAAGGAGAAGCTGGCCACGCTGAAAACCGCTGCGGAGCAGGCGAATCAGGCCCTCGCCAACGGGGAGATCACCCAATCGCAGTATGACGCCCTCCAGCGAGAGATCATCGAGACTGAACAGAAACTCAAAGATTTAGAGCGGCAGGCGGAAAACTCGTCTGTCGCTCTTCAAAAAATCGGGCAGGTGGGTGATAAGCTCCAGGCCGTAGGAGATAAGGTGTCCGGGGTGGGCGAGACGCTCACCAAGTCGGTCACCGCCCCGGTGGTGGGCCTTGGTACCGCCGCTGTCGCCACCGCCGCCAACTTCGAGTCCTCTATGGAGCTGTTGACAAAGTGCCTGAAATATAGAGACGCGGGAGATTTCAAGCAAGAAAAAAGATGCCTTTCGGCATCACACTGAGAATTTAATCATTCTTTTGAGGTTCAAGGCCGCGGCGGAAAGGAGACAGTGGTCCTCCGCTGCCTCTAAACCTCGCCGCAGGAGACGCGTCAGGTTGTGTCCCCATTTCTGTGCGGCAAAAGTACCCTCACACCAGATCTGCCGCTGCTTCAGCGCCTCCCGGTAATCCGGCTCCCATCGCCTGGAGAAATGTTTTTGAACAACAGTCTTGAAATAACTGTCCTGGAGCTTTCTGGCGCCGGCCTTGTCCGTCTCATTCAAACATTTCTGCCGCAAAGGACAGCTGCCGCAGTCTTTCTTTTCCGCCCAGTATTCCCAGAACAGCCCGCTGCCACTTCGATACAGCCGCTTGCGCCGCAGTTCTTTCCCGTTAGGACACAAGTATACGTCCCGCTGTTCGTTATAGGTGAATGCATCCCGCTTCAGTTCAGCTTTCGTGCGGTCATGGGCGGGCTGTGGCACAACAAAGAAGTCGATGCCCAGTTCTTCCAGCGCTCGGTGTGCCAGGGGGAAGTCATAGGCGGAGTCCGCCGCAGCGGCTTGCAGCGGCACAACATGTTTATGGACGTACTCCAACTGCTCCAAATAGGG
>CAJTCU010000069.1 GCA_910574935.1 Oscillospiraceae bacterium | reverse complement strand
CTCTGTGCATACTGGGAATCTTCCTTATACGGCGCAGGATATCTCTCATAACATTCATTCATTTATGCGTCGGCTCCAGCATAATCCCTCTCGGGTTATTCGTTTTTTCCTCCATCCGCTTCTTTCCTATCTTTCGGCGGAGGAGTAATATCAAAAAGGATTTGGAGAATGCCACAAAGCCGTTTTACAAAACGGTGCGGGAAACAGATAACGAGCATTTCGGTATGGGGCGGTTGTTACTGCGGCATTCAGGCAGTAATTCTTCCAAACCAAGACCAAACAGTTCTGAAAAAAGTAAAACAGTCTCATTGCATGGACTGGTAAAAGTAATTATAATAAAAGCAGGAGGTGTCAGATATGGCTAATGAAGATAAAAAAGACTTCAATGCGATGCTGCATGACAACAAGGATATGCCAAAGATTCAGACAATCACAGATCAGAAGAGCATTGAAAAATATAGCGGGGACAAAATGTACTTTGCACCGCCAATTGATTACGATAAGGTAATGAAAAGAATCCCATATGGAAAAGTGATTACCCTGGGAGAGATTCGTGAATACTTTGCGAAGCTCAATGAAGCAGATTTTACAGAGCCGATAACGGCAGGAATTTTTGTGTCAATTGCAGCTTGGGCGAGCTATCAGCGTTCTGAGAATGAAACGCCTTATTGGAGAACCTTAAAAGCAAATGGGGAGTTAAATCCCAAATATCCCGGCGGCGTCGAGGCACAAAAAGAGAAGCTGGAGGCAGAGGGGCATACAATCATCAAAAAGGGCAGAACCAATATCCGGTACTTTGTGAAGGATTATTCTGGTGTTCTTTTTGAATTAAATAGAACATAATTCTATAGATATTCCATTTGTACAGGTATAGTTATCTCGTCCAAATAAAATCATTTTTATTTTGACAGGCAGTCCTCCGTTATTGGTGGCTGCCTGTTTTGCATATAATACGGAAATTTATTCCACAAAATATTTTTGACGAGTAGACAAAAAGTTGAAAATCTCCTTTTATCCTATACCTGTCAGATGGGAAACCCATCTGGAGAAAGGAGCTTTTTCAAATGAACCATTCTATAGAAATCAAAGGGTTGAATAAATTTTACGGAAAGAAGCAGGCGCTTTTTGACGTGAATCTTTCCATCCAACAGGGCATGTTCGGTCTGCTGGGGCGCAACGGCGCAGGCAAGACCACCTTGATGAAGACGTTGGCCACACTGCTGCAAAAGAAAGACGGAGAAATTACCGTGTGCGGCGTCCCCATAGAAAACGCCCAAGAGATCCGCAGGATTATCGGTTATCTGCCACAGGAGTTTTCCATGTACCCATCCATGAAGGTGGGGGAAGCCATGGAATATCTGGCAATCCTGTCAGGACTCAGCGGTGCTGAGAGAAAAGAACGGATTGACGCACTCCTCAAAAAAGTGAATCTGACAGAGCACCGGGACAAAAAGGTGAAGGCGCTTTCCGGCGGCATGAAACGCCGTCTTGGAATCGCCCAGGCGCTGCTCAATAACCCCAAGGTATTGATTGTTGACGAACCCACCGCCGGGCTGGATCCGGAGGAGCGTGTCCGATTCAGAAACCTACTGTCTGAGATTGCAGAGGATAAGATTGTGATTTTGTCCACCCACATTGTAGGGGACATTGAGGCCACCTGCGAGGATATCGCCATTATCAACGAGGGTAGAGTCATCTACAATGGCACGGTGGACGCGCTTTTGCAGGAAGCAGAAGGCAGAGTGTTTACCATGACCGCTTCTAAGCGGGAGCTTCCAGAGCTGAAAAGGCAGCTCTCCATCACCAGTATGCACACCCAGGGAAACAAGGTTCACATCCGCTTTATTGCAGACACCTTGATGCAGGGCGCCAAGGCGTGTGAGCCGAATATTGAGGACGCATATATGCTGTATCTACACACCAGCGGCGTTCGTGAGATTTTGGGTGAAGTGGGGGGTGAATGGTAATGCTGTTGTTGCGGGAAATCAAAAAGATTGTAAAATCCATTCCCTACTTGATTTTTGTTGCCGCTGTTGTGATTGGCTTGTTCTCTCAGGGGGTATTCCGCTTTCAAGACGATCTTCTTGAGGAACCACAGCCGGGC
>CAJTCU010000068.1 GCA_910574935.1 Oscillospiraceae bacterium | reverse complement strand
CCATGCTCACCGCCCTGCGCACCAACTTCCGCCAGGTGAGCAACGTTCTTCAAGAGGGCATCGACGCCAACGGCGGCTACCTGGTGCCGGAGGAGTACGACTCCAGGCTCATCGATGGGCTGAACGAGGAGAACATCATGCGCAGGCTGGGCCACCGCATCACCACCAGCGGCGAACACAAGATCAACATCGCCGCCACCAAGCCCGCCGCCGCGTGGATCGACGAGGGCGGCGCGCTCACCTTCGCGGACGCCACCTTCGCCCAGATTTCCCTGGATGCTCACAAGCTCCATGTGGCGGTGAAGGTCACCGAGGAGCTGCTCTACGATAATGCCTTCGGTCTGGAGAGCTACATCATCGCCCAGTTCGCCAAGGCCCTGGGCAACGCCGAGGAGGATGCCTTCCTCAACGGGGACGGCTCCGGCAAGCCCCTGGGTCTGCTGGCGGCGACCGGAGGGGCGCAGACCGCCGTCACCACCGCCGGGGCCTCCATCACGGCGGACGAGGTCATCGACCTGGTCTACGCCCTCAAGCGGCCCTACCGCAAGAGCGCCGCCTTCCTCACCAACGACCAGACGCTGGCCGTCCTGCGCAAGCTGAAGGATAACAACGGCCAGTATCTCTGGCAGCCCTCCTACCAGGCCGGGGAGCCGGACCGTCTGTTCGGCTACGCCATCCACACCTCTCCCTACTTCCCCACCGTCACCGCTGGAAAGCCCGCCATCGCCTTCGGCGATTTCAGCTACTACAACATCGGCGACCGAGGGACCCGTTCCTTTGCCGAGCTGAAGGAGCTGTTCGCCGGGAACGGCATGGTGGGCTTTGTGGCCAAGGAGCGGGTGGACGGCAAGCTGGTGCTGCCGGAGGCCGTCCAGCTCCTGACCATCAAGGCGGCGTCCAAGTGATCTGCGAGGGTCCCGGTGGTGTATCTGCCGGGGCCCTCCGCCCATTTTGGAGGTGAGCATTTTGATCGTCACGCTGAAGGAGGCTAAGAAGTACCTCCGGGTAGACCATGACGATGAGGACACCATCATTCGGAAGTTTATCCGGGCGGCGGAAACGCTGTGCGAGGGTACGCTACGGAAGGCTGTGGAGCCTGTCCCCATCAGCAAAGTGGCGGTGCTGTTCGCTGTGGCCTACCTCTACGAACACCGGGAGAATGCCGACATGGACGAGCTGACCCGGATGCTCCGCTACATTCTCGCAACAGAGCGGGAGGTGGCGTTCTGATGGAGATTTCCAAGCTGCGCTCCCGCATCACCATCCAGCAGGCCGTGGTGCAGACGGACGCCATCGGCAACCACACCAACGCCTGGGTGGACTACTGGTCCTGCGCCGCCTATGCCAACCTCGCCTCCGGGAAGGAGTACGGGGCCGCAGGGCAGACCTTGGGCAGCGACACCCTGGTGTTCGAGGTGCGCTGGTGTGAGCGGCTCCGGGATTTGGACAGCACTAAGTTCCGCATCCTGTTCGGCGGGGCCGTCTACAACATCACCTGCGTGGACGATGTGCAGTTCCGGCACGAACGGCTGAAAATCACCGCCCAGCGTGAAAGGCGGTGAGGATATGACTCGTGACAGGGTGTCCATCGACCAGTTCCCCGGCGCGGTCATGGCCCAGCTTGAGGAATATGTGTCCATGGCCTCAGACGAGGTCAAAGAGGCTGTCCGCATCGTCAGCGAGGATGTGAAAGCCGAGATACAGTCCCGCGCCCCGGTCAAGACGGGCAAATACAAAGCAAGCTGGACGGTTACCAAGGTGGAGGAGACCGCCCAATCCCTGGTGAACACTGTCCACTCGGCAAAACACTACCGGCTGACCCATCTGCTGGAGAACGGCCATGCCAAGCGGGGCGGCGGCAGGACGAGGGCATTCCCCCACATCGCCCCCGGCGAGGCCCTGGCGGAGAAGGAGCTGCTGGGGATAGTGGAAAGGAAGCTGAGAGGATGACGAGAGCAGATGTTCCCGCTCTGCTGGAGCGGCTGGGGTCCCCCTTCGCCTATGACCACTTTGCCGAAGGCGAGGGGCCGGACCCGCCCTTCCTGGTGTACCGCTATCCCAAGGCCGACAACTTCGCTGCCGATGGGGTGGCCTACTTCAAGCAGGATGTTCTCCATATCGAGGTCTACACCGACAAAAAGGACCCGGCTCTGGAGGAGCAGATCGAGGCCGCTCTGGACGAGGGCGGCATTTTTTATGGCAAAGGCGAGACATGGATCGACAGCGAAAAGCTGTACGAGGTCCTTTATGAAAT
>CAJTCU010000067.1 GCA_910574935.1 Oscillospiraceae bacterium | reverse complement strand
CCATGCTCACCGCCCTGCGCACCAACTTCCGCCAGGTGAGCAACGTTCTTCAAGAGGGCATCGACGCCAACGGCGGCTACCTGGTGCCGGAGGAGTACGACTCCCGGCTTATCGACGCTCTGTCCGAGGAGAACATCATGCGCAGGCTGGGCCACCGCATCACCACCAGCGGGGAACACAAGATCAACATCGCCGCCACCAAGCCTGCCGCCGCGTGGATCGACGAGGGCGGCGCGCTCACCTTCGGGGATGCCACTTTCTCCCAGATCACCCTGGACGCCCACAAGCTCCATGTGGCGGTGAAGGTCACCGAGGAGCTGCTCTACGATAATGCCTTCGGTCTGGAGAGCTACATCATCGCCCAGTTCGCCAAGGCCCTGGGCAACGCCGAGGAGGATGCCTTCCTCAACGGGGACGGCTCCGGCAAGCCCCTGGGTCTGCTGGCGGCGACCGGAGGGGCGCAGACCGCCGTCACCACCGCCGGGGCCTCCATCACGGCGGACGAGGTCATCGACCTGGTCTACGCCCTCAAGCGGCCCTACCGCAAGAGCGCCGCCTTCCTCACCAACGACCAGACGCTGGCCGTCCTGCGCAAGCTGAAGGATAACAACGGCCAGTATCTCTGGCAGCCCTCCTACCAGGCCGGGGAGCCGGACCGTCTGTTCGGCTACGCCATCCACACCTCTCCCTATTTCCCCACCGTCACCGCTGGAAAGCCCGCCATCGCCTTCGGCGATTTCAGCTACTACAACATCGGCGACCGGGGGACCCGTTCCTTCGCCGAGTTGAAGGAGCTGTTTGCCGGAAACGGCATGGTGGGTTTTGTGGCCAAGGAGCGGGTGGACGGCAAGCTGGTGCTGCCGGAGGCGGTGCAGCTCCTGACCATCAAGGCCAGCACTGCCGCGAAGTGATTTGCCGGGGGTCCCGGTGGTGTATCTGCCGGGCCCCCCGGATTTAGAGGGGGTAACGCTATGCTCGTTTCTCTGAAGGAGGCCAAGAAGTACCTCCGGGTAGACCATGACGATGATGACACCATCATTCGGAAGTTCATCCGGGCGGCGGAAACGCTCTGCGAGGGTACGCTGCGCAAGGCCGTGGAGCCTGTTCCCATCAACAAAGTGGCGGTGCTGTTCGCCGTGGCCTACCTCTACGAACACCGTGAGAGTGCCGACATGGATGAGCTGACCCGGATGCTCCGCTACATCCTCGCCACGGAGCGGGAGGTGGCCTTCTGATGGAGATTTCCAAGCTGCGCTCCCGCATCACCATCCAGCACAGCGAGGTGGTGACCGATGCCATTGGAAACCACACCAATGTCTGGGTGGACTTCTGGTCCTGCGCTGCTTACGCCAACCTCGCCTCCGGGAAAGAGTACGGGGCCGCTGGGCAGACGCTGGGCAGCGACACCCTGGTGTTCGAGGTGCGCTGGTGTGAGCGGCTCCGGGAGCTAAACAGTACCAAGTTCCGCATTCTGTTCGGCGGCAATATCTACAACATCACCTGCGTGGACGATGTGCAGCTCCGGCATGAAAAGCTGAAGCTCACCGCCCAGCGGGAAAGGCGGTGACGGCATGGCAAGAGACAGGGTGTCCATCGACCAATTCCCCGGCGCGGTCATGGCCCAGCTTGAGGAATATGTGTCCATGGCCTCAGACGAGGTCAAAGAGGCTGTCCGCATCGTCAGCGAGGATGTGAAAGCCGAGATACAGTCCCGCGCCCCGGTCAAGACGGGCAAATACAAAGCAAGCTGGACGGTTACCAAGGTGGAGGAAACTGCCCAATCCCTGGTGAACACCGTCCACTCGGCAAAGCACTACCGGCTGACCCATCTGCTGGAAAACGGCCACGTCAAGCGGGGCGGCGGCAGGACTCGTTCCTTTCCCCATATCGCCCCTGGCGAGGCTCTGGCGGAGAAGGAGCTGCTGGAGATCGCGGAAAGGAAGCTGCGATGAAAAAATCAGATGTTCCCGCTCTGCTGGAGCGGCTGGGGTTCCCCTTCGCCTATGACCACTTTGCCGAGGGCGAGGGGCCAGACCCGCCCTTTTTGGTGTATCGCTTCCCCAACGCCGACAACTTCGCCGCCGATGGGGTGGCGTACTTCAAGCAGGATGTCCTCCACATCGAGGTCTACACGGATAAGAAGGACCCGGCGCTGGAGGAGCAGATCGAGGCCGCTCTGGACGAGGGCGGCATTTTTTATGGCAAAGGCGAGACATGGATCGACAGCGAAAAGCTGTACGAGGTCCTTTATGAAAT
>CAJTCU010000066.1 GCA_910574935.1 Oscillospiraceae bacterium | reverse complement strand
CCATCGCTGGCCTGGGCTTCAAGGATGGCACCCAATACGAGCAAGTCGGCACCGACTTCATCCCCCTGGAGGAGCTGTTCTCCCAGGGGGAGCTGTCGGGCCGCATCCTATTCGGCGGAACCACCGCCTACCAGACCTACCGTGATTTCTCCCGGTTCGTCCGGGCGGTGCCGCTCACCCTCATCTACCAGACCGATGAAATTTACCGGGTCCCTGTCCGGCTGACCGAGCTTTCCAAGGGGGAGCTGATGGAGGGCGGCGGCGGGCTGGTCTGCGATGTGACATTCCTCGCCACCGGGCTGTTCTACAAGAGCGTCACCCGGCAGAGCGGGGTGCTGTCCATTGGCGGAAAGGTTTATCCGTACACCTATACCTACTCTTATACAGAGGTATCCCAGAACACCCTGGTCATCGATAGCGACAGCTACGAGGACAGCCCCTGCAAGGTCACCATCTTCGGCCCCTGCCTCAACCCGGTCTGGAAACACTATGTTGACAATGAGCTGTTCGAGACGGGCCGCTACGAGGGCCTTATCATGGCAGACCACAAGCTGGTGGTGGATGCCACCGGCATTCCGTACAGCATCACTGAGCGCGGCGCGGCGGATGACATTGTTGCCGACCGCTACCAGCTCTGCGACTTTACCACAGAGCGGTTTTTCCACCTCAAGCATGGGAGCAACCGCATTTCCGTTTCCCACGATGGGCTGAACACAGTGAAAATGATGGTGGAAGGGAAGATTTCGTATGAAACCGTATAGTGTGGAGATTTTCCGGCCTGACTTCACCATGGTCGGGAACACCAATGTCAACGAGGTCACCTACAAAGAGGACTACCTCACTTCGGACGAGAACACCATCACGGTGCTGGCTCTGCCCAATGTGCAGAAGCAGGACTTCATCCGCATCAGCCGGGGCAGCGAGGAGTACGCCGGGGTGGTCACCGAGATCGGCTATGGCACCGACCGCTCCAAGCGGCTCCAGACCATCTCCTACAAGCCCCTGGTGGAGCTGCTAAACACCAGTATTTTGTTTGATGTGGATTTGCAAAATACTGGTACTTTGGAGGAGTTCATCTGCGACCGCATCCGGGAGACCTTTATCGACAACCCGGATGCCCTCCAGAACATCCACGGCCTGTCCGTGGCCCACACCAGCGCCACCACCGATTGGAGCCTCCGCATCACCCCGGCCCAGAGCGGAGGCCACTACAACATCGTCAACCTCATGGACTCGGTCATCATCCCCGCCATGCAGAAGTACGGCATTCTGGTCAAGGCCGCGCTGGACATCCAGAACCGGGAGATACACCTCTCGGTGGGCCGGGCCGGGGGAAGCATCCTCACCATCGAGGCGGACCTTCCCAATATCATCAAGAAAAGCGTCACCATCAAGCAGGTCAGCGCAGATGTGAACAAGCTGGTGCTGTACGACAGTTCCGACTACGCCGCTACCTGCACCTACTACCTCCACCCAGACCTGGGCTACGACACTTACGACCGGGACCGCATCACCCCTGTGGTCTGCGAGATGCAGGCGGTACAGAGCGAGGAGGGCGGCACCTTCGATGCCGCCGCCATCCGCGCCGCCCACGACAAGTTCTCCGGCTTGGCCTACTCCAATCTCATCGAGCTGACGATGGCGAATGACGATTGGCTGGTGAAGCCGGAGCGGATAGAGTTCGGGCAGGAGGTGGACATCATCTCGGACGGGGTGGCCTATCGGAGCATCCTCACCGGGCGGGAGCGCGGGAAAAACACCAAGCTGGTATTCGGCATCGTCCGGCTGGACCTCACCAAAATTCTAAGGAGGAGCGGCAATGGCCAATAACATCGTTTTGAAAACCTTTCGCGGCGGCAGCGTGACCCCGCTGGACGACGCCATCATCCAGCAGACGGTCATCGGCACCAACGGCATCTTCAAGGGCTGCAATGTCACCTACGCCAGGGGCAACGTCCTCCATGTGTCCCAGGGCTTCGGCATGATCAAGGGGCGGTTCTTCGAGGTGTACGACTGTGAGGTTGGCGTCATCCTCAACAGCGGCTCCGGCACTCTCCAAGGGCGGCTGTATATCCACATGGACCTTTCCAATGCGGATGAGCCGATTCAGCTTTTGACCGAGACAGCCTCTGTGCTGACCGACCTGACCGGGGACGAGGATGTGAACTTCAACAACACCGCCTACGACCTGGAGCTGGCTACCTTTGGTGTGACCCGGACGGGCATCACCAACCTGGTGCCGACCTTCGAGAAGATCATCGGGGCCTCCGGCAGCGGCGGGGCCAGCTCCCTCCAGCGGTCCACCGAATACTTCAAAGGCGACTTCGTGACCTGCAAAAAGTCCCCCGGCTGGGTGACGCTCTACTGCACTACCGCTGGTGTGACCGCCGCCGCGGAGCCTGTGGAGTACGCTGGCATCGCCCAGGTGGGCGACACGGTGCAGGACGGCACCTGCGTGTTCACCGCCCGCGATGTGGTGGGTGAGATCGATGTGCTGAAGGACCTGTTCACCGACACCGAGACCAGTATCGCCGGTCTGGAGGACGGCCTTCAGGAGCTGCGGGAGGAG
>CAJTCU010000065.1 GCA_910574935.1 Oscillospiraceae bacterium | reverse complement strand
AGAGGGATTCCGTAGTAGTCGGCATTGTGCCGTAATGTGTATAACTGGCTATCTTATGGAATTGTGGGTAACTCTGTTTGCAGGACGTGGGAAAGCTGCTCTTTGCTTTTCCATGTGCTGTGAACAGAGTTATCCATGATTCCATAGCCTGTTATGCACATTTCCACAATGCGCCCTTGCTTTTCCGGCTCTTGATGTTCAGACGGGGAGGCTATGCGGTTCTCTCTGCTTCCTGGTTTTTCCTGTGGTATGCTTCCCTCCTTGCGGCAAGATACTTCTCATAGCGTTCCACCGCTTCGGGGTTTCCAGTGGCGGCTTCCTCATACATTTTCTGCCGGGATTTCTTGGTGGCTTCGGAAGCATACGCCCGCTTTTTCGCAAGCTCTGCCGCCGCTGCCGGGTCGGTTTCGGCTTGCCGTACCAGCTTTTCCCTTGCTATCTTTTTCCGGCTCTTGTGGGCTTCCAGACGTTCCGATTCCTCCGGCGTTAAGGCTTCCCCCTCTTTTTGGGCGGCGGCAAGCTCTTTGAGCGTCCTTGTCTTTGGCTGTCCGGCTTTCTGCCTTTCGCGCCATGCCTTATGCTGTGCGGCTTTTTTCCGGCGGTATTCCGCAAGCCGTTCCGTTTCCTCCGGCGTAAGCTCTGCCCCGGTCTTTTCCAGTTCCATAAGTTCCTTTATGGATTTTTTCTTAGGCGGCTTGGGCGGCTCTGTGGCTTTTCGTTTCTCCCTCCATTCCTTTTGCCACTCCCGGTTATGTGCAAGCCGTTTTTCCTCCGCTTCCTGTTCCTCCGGCGTGAGAAGCCCCGCTTTTTTCCTTGCGGTAAATTCCCGTTTCTCTGCCTTGCGCTTCTCATACCGCGCCTTTTGAAGCTCCTTTGAACGGGCTTCCTTTGCCACCTGTTCCTCCTGCTGGCGGCGTTGTTCCTCCACCTCTGCCGGGGTGACGATATGGGCGGGTACTTCAAATGCGCCGATAAAGTTTAAATAAATGTCTATCCGCTGGCGGCGGTCATTCCCCCGCCCCTCGCCCTCATGCACAATCACTTTCTCGATAAACTCGTTGAGCATGGGCGTTGTCAATTCGGAGAAGTCGGTATAGCGTTTCACAAGCTGGATAAACTGGTCTGTTTTCAGCTTATCAGCGTTCCAGCTTTCAATCTGCCTTTGCCATTCCGCTATGGACGTTTCAAGCCCGGTCTGTTCCTCGTCATATTCAGCAAGAAGCCGGGTAAAATGTTTGTCGGGTATCTTGCCCGTGGCGTTGCCCTCGTACAGCTTTTTCACAAGCCCGTCCAGCTCTTTGTGCCGCTTCTGTGCTTTGCTGATTTTCTGCTTACATTCCTTGACGGTTTTCTCTTGGTTCTGGTCGGACGCTTCCCGGACACGCTCGGTAAATTCTTTTTCATTGTGCCGCACATACCAGCTTACCCGCTGGATAACGGCAAGGATAGCGGCTTCAATCTTCGCCGTGGGGATATGGTGCATGGTGCAGTCATGGATTAAGTGGCGGTAGCCGGAACAGATAAAAGCGTCCTCAATCCATTTCCCTTGCACAAGGGTATAGCGGTGTGTGAGTTTAGAGCCGCAGTCGGCGCAGTAGAGAAGCCCGGTCAAGCGGTTCGGGGCGTTCTGCCGCTTGGGGGCGCGGCGCACGGTTTCCCGTATCTTCTGTACGGTCTGCCACGTTTCCCCGTCCACAATGGCGGGGATTGCGCCCTCAAAAATATACTGTTCTTCCGGCGCGGTCTTGCGGCTGCTCTTGGTCTTGTAGTTCTCGCATACGGTTTTCCCCAATACCTTGCGCCCTGTGTATTCCGGGCGTTTCAGTATGTAGCCGATAGTGGTGGCTGACCATGCGTAAGGGTCTGTGTATTTTGCCGCACGGACTGGCTCGCCCGTCCGCTTCCAATGCTCGGACGGGATAGGGATTTTCTCGGCGCGGAGTGCCTTTGCTATGCTGGCTATGGTTTCCCCGGCAAGGACGCTCTGGAAGATGCGGCGCACAACGGCGGCGGCTTCCTCGTCAATTATCCATTCGCCTTTTTCCTCTTTGGAAGCGCGGTAGCCATAGCAGACACTACCAGAGCAGCGCAATCCCTTTTCCATTCTGGACTTGAAAACAGCTTTGATTTTGCGGCTGGTGTCGGCAACGTACCACTCGTTTATCACGTCACGGAAGATAGACATAATATCAAAGCCGTTGGCGGTGTCAAGGTTGTCATTTGCGGCGATAAAACGCACATGGTACTCGTCAAAGGTGCGCTTCAAAAGCCCCACCTCAACCACGTCACGCCCGATTCGGCTTTGGTCTTTGATGATAACCGTTGCCACGTTCCCCGCCCGGATTTCGTCTAACATAGCGTCAAGCCCCGGACGCTTGAACGTAGTTCCACGGATTCCGTCATCTGTAAAGTGCCGGATATTGGTAAAGCCGTTTTTCCTTGCGTAATCCTCTAAAATCCGCTTCTGATTCTCAATGCTGACGGATTCCCCGGCTCGTTCATCGTCATGGGAGAGCCTTTCGTATAGGGCGGTGAGTTTGTCTTTCTCTGTCTGCTTCTTCATGGTGTGTAACCTCCTTTCTTTGAGGGTGCGCGCTTCCCTATAACCTTATTATACTTATCTGTT
>CAJTCU010000064.1 GCA_910574935.1 Oscillospiraceae bacterium | reverse complement strand
AGAAAGAATCTTACCGTCCCTCACCTGCATGAATGGCACCACATGAAAAGAACTGCTTCTATCGCAGGTATATACATACACGACTACAATAAAGATATCTCCGGTCTTTTCTATTCGTTTGATCTCACCATCCCATTCTCTGGGATATTCACAATTTGCTCTGATATATTCTTCCACAGTGAATTTCATTGGTACCATGCCAGTTAATATACGCATCACTGAAAAAGAACTCTCTTAGCCTTTTGCATTCTGTTTTAATACCGCTTTCCAAAAACTCTGTATATCCATTGAGTTTATCCTCGCTTTATCTTCCATTCTCAATTTACTTATTGCATATTGAATTTGCTAGTATCATCATTACAGCACCATCAAGTAAGGTGGCCGCTCTGAAAACATATGCCATAGCAGCAGGAAGCGTATTTTGGCCAATCGCCCATAACCAAGATGAGAATAATAACAACTAATATTCCCACAACTCGGCATAGCTTTTTAAGCGTACGTTTCCTTTTTCTGAATACTGGACGTATTATAAACCGGCTATCAAATTAGGGGTTATTTGAGGCATCGAAAACGCCGTCTTTTTGCCCAGGAGCGGCCCCTTTTCGCGTGAAAAATCCTCGTCAACCGCTGGGCTGCCTTGCGGAATTCTCCTTGCAATGGACCTCCCCTGGTCAAAAATTTATCTTTCTCTCTATGGTCATACAAGCCCTAGCCCCGTGTCCTGTCAGTAAAAGAATCGTTATCAGGACAAATACCGCAAACATCACCATACCATTCAATCTGGTCCGTTCGTTATGTCCTTCAGCTTCCTCCTGATTCTTTCCCCAAAATTAACACTCTATAGATTTAATAACTTATTATAACCGATTTTTATTCGCTCCGCTCAACATTTTAAGCCCATTTAATGATAGCTTTCCTTTCTTCAGATGGGGTAAATCTATCCTGTATTCTTTTATAGCTCCTGCTTTGAAAAGATGTGGCAGCTTAGTTTGTACATCACTGCGACCCACACAACAACAATCACCAGAGCCAAGCAGAGCAGCATTGGGATCATATCCTCCGTTAAGACGATTCCTATACCCTCCAGCAGCTTATATATACCGTAGAAAATTGCACTCGGGGCGATAAACGAGGCAAACATCAACATACGCGCCCGCTCCGCACCGAATTTGAACACCAGGGGGATTGAAATGCTGCCACAGATAGCCGTATATAGGAAACCAATTAGGCTCAACTGCAGAAGCGTCACGATTCCCTCTGTATTCAGCACGAATTTATGAAGCAGGACGCCGCCGCCAGCCCCCAGCACAAGGCCCGCAACAGCGCCGCCCACCGCAAAAATCAGCAGAACGATAAACTTGGAGGCTACCAGATCCTTTCTGGAGACAGGCATAATCATGGCATATCGCGGCCATTTGGACATATTATCGAAAGAAAATGTTGTGATGACCATCGTTCCGCAGATCACGCCGCTGGCAACCACATAGCTTTCTGTGCCAGCGGAAGAAATCAGTCCGACTGCCAAGATGACCAAAACCAAAAGCATAGACTTCATGTTATGTCCGATATTATATAGGTCTTTCAAAATCAAGCTTTTCATTTTATTTTCTCTCCTTTCACATACAAAAGCAAAATATCATCAATAGCGACATCATCCACCACTGCGTTTTTATATCGCCGCCTTGCCTTTTCTTTATCCTTTACCAGCACGTTCCACTGGTAATCTTCTTTCCGATACGCAAGAATCTCTGATTTGTCAATTTCGTCAAAGGCAGTAGCTCCGCAGCGGATTATGCCATAGTGGTATAGAAGCTCATCCTTTGCTTTGCAGAACAGCACTTTTCCTTGGTGAATAAACGTAATAGAGTCCGCAACCTTTTCCAGGTCGGTGGTGATATGCGAGGAGATCATAATAGAATGTTCCTCGTCCTGTACGAATTCCAGGAAAACGTCCAGAATATCGTCCCGCATCACCGGATCAAGACCGCTGGTAGCCTCATCCAAAATCAGCAGCTTCGGCCTGTGCGAAAGCGCCACTGCGATGCAAAGCTTCATCTTCATTCCCTTGGAAAAAGTCTTAATCTCTTTATCCGCAGGAAGCTGAAAGCGGTTCAGATACTCTCGATACGGGCGGTCGTCCCACTGCTTATACGCTGTCTGAGAGATTTTTCCCACCTTGGCCGCTGTCAGCGTCTCGTAGAAATTGATCCCGTCAAATACAACACCGATATCTTCCTTCAGCTGCTTTGCAGAGGACAGTTCCTGCCCCCAGAAGGTCACCGTTCCGTCATCCTTATGAATCAGATCCAAAATAGCATTGATTGTGGTACTCTTGCCGGCGCCGTTTTCACCGATCAGCCCCATAATCGTTCCTTTCGGAATTGAAAAGGACACATGATCCAATGTGAAATCCGCATATTGTTTCGTTAGGTTTCTGACCTCTAAAATGTTATCCATCGTCTATTCCTCCTCCTGATAGAACATCGTCAGCAATTCTATGGTTTTTCCCAGCGAGATGCCGCTGGTCCGGGCAATTTCCGCCGCTTCCTGCAGGTGTTCTTCCATCTGCCTCTGCCGCTCCTCCTGATAGAAGTCCTTGTTATTTGCCGTGATAAAGCTCCCTCGCCCCACCGTTGTTTCGATGAAGCCGTCCCGCTGCAGGTCTTCATATGCTTTCTGTACGGATGTAACACTTACATGAATGGACTTCGCCAAAGCGCGCATGGAGGGAATGGAATCACCGGTTTGCAGCTCGCCGCTCATAACCTTCGCTTTAATCTGCGAGGTAATCTGCTCATAGATTGGCTGACCTTTATTGCTACTGATGATTATTTCCACGCTATTCCTCCTCTCATCACTTTAATTGTATTGGTTGTACCGGTATATTATAATCAATTCATACACCAATGTCAAGAGGATC
>CAJTCU010000063.1 GCA_910574935.1 Oscillospiraceae bacterium | reverse complement strand
ACAGGTATTTTACTATTACTACCGGGTCAATGGGCGCACGGCCATACCTCCGGCTGTACAAGTGAGCCGTCTCCTCATACACAAACGATAAATCCAGCGCCGCTTCCAATTTCCGCAGAAAATGATTTTCCGGTACCAAATCCTCTATCGTTACCATGTGATATTTTAACTGCATTTCCTTGCCCCCCCTGCTCTAATTATACCATATTTCGAGCGATTTGGGAGCACTTTGTCAACAGCTCCCTCTATGTCCCAGGTGCAGGCCACCATGGGCATTACCAAGGACGCCATGTCCACGGTCAACGGCGAGAGCGTGAACACCATGGACACCCTCTCCGCCCTGGCAAAGCAGATGGGCAGCGAAACGGCCTTCTCCGCCAGCGAATGCGCCGAGGCTTTGAACTACCTCGCCCTCGCCGGGTACGACACCCAGGAGATGTGCGACACGCTACCTACCGTCCTCAACCTGGCCGCTGCTGGCGGCATCGACCTGGCCTCGGCCTCCGACATGGTGACGGACGCCATGTCCGCTTTGGGCATGGGTACGGACGAGGCCGTGACGATGGTGGACCAGATGGCAAAGACCTCCTCCACCACAAATACATCGGTGGCCCAGCTTGGCGATGCCATCCTGACCATCGGTGCCACGGCGAAGTCCGTCAAGGGCGGCACCGCCGAATTGAACACCGCCCTTGGCATCCTCGCCAACAATGGCATCAAGGGAGCCGAGGGCGGTACACATTTGCGCAACGTCATTCTGTCCCTGCAAAACCCCACCGACAAGGCCGCTGCCTGCATGGAGCAGCTTGGCGTGGATGTGTACGACTCCGAGGGCAATATGCGCTCCCTCAACGATGTGCTGGGCGACCTCAACACCTCGATGGATGGCATGACCGCCGCCGAGAAGTCCAACATCATCGCCACCATTTTCAACAAGACCGACCTCGCAGCCGTCAACGCCCTTCTCGCCAACACCGGCGAGAGCTGGGACACTCTCCAACAGTCCATCACCGAGAGCGGCGGCGCGGCCCAGCAGATGGCGGACACACAACTGGACAACCTCCAAGGCCAGCTCACCATTCTGAAGTCGGCCCTGGAGGGCCTCGCCATCTCCATCGGGGAACTGCTCATGCCGGTCATCAAGAACATCGTTTCCGGCATCCAGTCCTTTGTGGATTGGCTGAACAGCCTGGATGAAGGCACCAAGCAGACCATCGTCACCATCGGGCTGATCGTAGCCGCTGTGGGGCCTGTGCTGATCGTCATTGGCAAGGTCATCTCGGCGGTCGGCACCATCCTCTCGGTGGTGTCCAAAATTGGCCCGGTCATTGGTGCGGTGAAAACCGCCGCCACCGGGCTGTTCACTGTCTTAGCGGCAAACCCCATCGGCCTGGTGGTCGCCGCCATCGCCGCCCTCATCGCCATCTTCGTTGCCCTCTGGAACAACTGCGAGGGCTTCCGCGAGTTCTGGATCAACCTCTGGGAGAACATCAAGGCCGCTGCGGTGGCTGTGTGGGAGGCGCTGTCCTCCTTCTTCCAGGGAGCATGGGAGGCCATCGTCAACTTGGCCCAGACCATCTGGGGTGGTATCGGCGACTTCTTCTCTGGGCTGTGGGAGGCCATCTCCACCACGGCCCAGGCTGTGTGGAGTGCCATCGGGGAGTTTCTCTCCGGCCTGTGGACAGGCATCGTCAGCACCGCCCAAGCCATCTGGGGCGGCATCACTGAGTTCTTCTCTGGCCTTTGGGAAGGCATCCGCTCTGTGGCAGAGACTGTCTGGAATGCCATCAGCGGTTTCCTCTCTGGCCTGTGGACGGGTATCGTGACCACCGCCCAGACCATCTGGAGCGGTATCTCCACATTCTTCTCCGGCCTGTGGGAAGGTATCCGCTCCGCTGCCGAGGCGGTGTGGAATGGTATCAGCACTTTCCTCTCCACCATTTGGACAGCCATTTCCACGGCTGCGCAGACCATCTGGAACAGCATCGCCACCTTCCTCTCCGGCCTATGGACAGCTATCTCCACCACGGCTCAGGCCGCTTGGAATGGGATTAAGGAGTTCCTCTCCGGCATCTGGGAGGCCATCAAGGGTGTGTTCACCACCGCGCTGGAAGCCATCAAATCGGTGGTGACCGGGGCGTGGGAGGCCATCAAGAGCGTGGTCACCACGGCGATGGAGGCGCTCAAAACTGCTGTCACCACAGCATGGGAGGCAATAAAAACTGCCATCTCCACGGCGCTGGAGGCTATCAAGACCGCCGTGAGCACAGCGTGGGAGGCAATCAAAACTGCGGCCACCACAGCGATGGAAGCTATCAAGACTGCCATCACCGCTGCCTGGGAAGCCGTCAAGACCGCTGTGCTGACGGTCATGGAGGCGGTGAAAACCGCGATCACCGCAGCGTGGGAGGCAATCAAAACCGCTGTCACTACGGTGGTCAATGCCATCAAGGAAACAGTGGTCGCAGTCTGGGAGGGCATCAAGGAGGCCGTTTCCGGCATCATGGGCCGCTTGAAAGAGGCCGTGGTCAATGCCTGGAACGCGCTGAAGGAGGCCGTGTCCAATGTGGTCAACGCCATTCGGGAGGCCGTCACCGGGGTGTTTTCCAAGCTGGCGGAGGGTGTGTCCAACGCCATGAAGAACGTCCTGGACGCGGTAAAAAACGGCTTCAACTTCGTCAAAGACCACATCCACGGCCTGGGCAAACAGGCCGTGGGCTGGGGCCGCGACCTCATCATGGGCATCGTCAACGGAATCAAAGGGGCCATCGGCGCGGTCAAGGACGCTGTGTGCAGCGTGGGCGACACCATCCGCTCCTTCCTCCACTTCTCCGTCCCGGACGAGGGGCCGCTCACCGATTATGAGTCCTGGATGCCCGACTTCATGGCTGGGCTTGCCAAGGGCATCGAGCAGAGCCGGGGGGCCGTCCGCGCCGCCATCGACAGCGTGGCGGACGATCTGGCCCTCACCCCCACTGTATCTGTGGCGGCGGGCAGCTTAGACGCTCTAAAGACTGGCAGCGGGAGATACACCGAGACTGCCGCCGCTGACAATGGCTCCGACCTGTCCGCTCGGCTGGACGCCATGTACGAGGTGGTCACCAAGTACCTGCCCCGGCTGGCCAACCGCCAGATCGTGCTGGACTCCGGCACCCTGGTGGGCGAACTGTCCGATGGCATGAACCGAACGCTGGGGAGGTCTTTCCTATGATCCGAAAATTCAGACTGACCAACAGTGCGGGGGACGGCTGGGACCTGAACAGCCGCTCCTCCTTCTTCCACTCCATCGCTGGCCTGGGCTTCAAGGATGGCACCCAATACGAGCAAGTCGGCACCGACTTCATCCCCCTGGAGGAGCTGTTCTCCCAGGGGGAGCTGTCGGGCCGC
>CAJTCU010000062.1 GCA_910574935.1 Oscillospiraceae bacterium | reverse complement strand
GAAAAGCAAAGAGCAGCTTTCCCACGTCCTGCAAACAGAGTTACCCACAATTCCATAAGATAGCCAGTTATACACATTACGGCACAATGCCGACTACTACGGAATCCCTCTTTTTCTTTATCTTTTAAAACATATTTTTATTTTACGGAATATAGGTTAGCCCCCATTTTGTCATAGCGTAAAAGACAGGCAATAATGCTGCGCCTTTATCAGTCAGAGAATATTCTACATGGGGAGGAATTTCGTTAAATTGTATTCGTGACACCAACCCGTCTTTTTCCAGTTCGCGCAAAGAAGAAGTGAGCATTGTATTTGTAATGCCGTCAATGTTTTTTCTCAATTCGCCAAAACGTATAGGGGATTTAATACACATTTCGTAAATAATCTGAAATTTCCATTTGCCTTGTAACATGATAATTAAAGATGTTACCGGGCAATTACCAGCTTCGGTGAGAATACCGATTTTAACTTTTTGTGTCCATTCGTCATAAGTTAAATCCTTATCCATACTGAATCGTCCTTTCTTTAGGATATGAATATATCAAATATGTGTTTAACAGTATGGTCTACCATACTATGTAAGAATATTCTGCGTACTTGAAGAACATTTCAAACTAAGTATAATTATCTTATCAGCAAAAGTCAACAAAGGCTCTGCTGTAATTCAAAAATTTTATCAAAGAAAGGATAGTTTTATCATGAAAGAAATTAACATTGAACAGGCAACAGCAGTTACCTCACCAGACCCGCTTATGCTGCTTTGCACAACAAAGGAAAATGGAAGCCTTAATATGGCTCCGGTATCGTTCTTTATGTACTCATCTTATAACCCGCCTATGCTTGCATTTGCAATGGGAAAAGAATCTAATTCCGGCAGTAACATTCGCCGGACAGGAAAAGCGGTTTTTGCTGCTCCGGGTGTCAGCTTAAACAATGCAGTAATGGCATATGGTTCTTTCAGCGGCAACGAGCAGGACAAGCTGAAAGAAACACCGATTGTGTTACAAAATATTGAGGGAAGCAATATTCAAATTCCAGAGGATACACGAGTTGCCTTTGTGGTATCCCTTGCACAAACTATGGAATCCGGCGACCATTACTTGTATCTTTGCAATATTGAGAAAATCGTTGCAGATGAATCAAAAGACGCATTATTTGCATGGGACGGTTATGCGAAAGTTGCTCCGGCACAGGAAAAATAAATTAGTGTAACAAAAAAGTAGACAAATCAATCAACGGAAAACAAAAGTTATAAGCACCATTGTGGACAGCCTATTCAATTTTAGGCTGATAATTCAGAGGGGCGATAGCTTAAAGTGCTACCGCCCTTTTGAATATAATAGGCAATTAATAAAAATGTATATTTCTGTTTGTTTTATGGAGGTGATTTATCTTGAGCATAATAGAAAAAGAAATTGTTACAAAAGACTTGATTACAAAATCGAATTTACCAGCCAGTGATTATGTAATCAATCCTTATGTTGGCTGCCCTCACGCTTGCAAATACTGCTATGCCCGTTTTATGAAACGATTTACAGGACATACAGAAGAATGGGGAAATTTTATAGATATAAAGCGTTGTGATAAAACAATTAGTGTAAAAAAGCTGTATCAAAAATCTGTATTTATTTCTTCTGTAACGGATTGTTATAATCCTTTTGAAGCAAAATATCAAGTGACAAGAAATGTTTTAAAGCAGCTAAAGAAAGCGGATTGTTTGATTACTATTTCCACAAAGTCTGATTTGATACTAAGAGATATTGATATATTAACAGAGCTGAAAAATTTAGTAGTTGCAATTTCTATTAACACTTTAGATAACGATTTTCAAAGTGATATGGATAACGCCAGCAGCATTACACAGCGGATTACAGCATTAAAGGAATTACATAAACAGGGTATTTATACAGTTTTATTTATGTCACCCATATTTCCGTATATAACAGATTTTAAAAAAATCATTGAAGCAACAGCAGCGTTTGTATGTGAATATTGGTTCGAGAATTTGAATCTTCGTGGGAATTACAAACAGGATATTTTTCAATACGTTTCTGAAAAATACCCACAATATTTAAGTGGTTATAAAGACATATATAACAATAAGAACATGGAATATTGGAAACAATTATCCGCTGATATAGATAGTTATTGCGCTCAAAAAAATATCAAGTATACAAATTATTTTTATCATAGTTTACTTGTTGCAGAAAAAAAGCAGTCAAACGCTAAAGACAATCAGAGGGCGACAATATAAAATTGCCGCCCCTCTGGATTATAAATGCAACCGTAAACCAAGCACCGCCCCATGTGGGAGAAAGGAGGATTTTTCTATGGCTTGTACAGAAGCATACAAAGAACATATCGTGTATTCTTTCAACGCCTTTTGCAAAGTTGTCATACGCTATGCCGCTATCAACGCATGGCGCGACAGGAACAGGCGACGGCAAAAAGAAATATCCTTTGAATACCTCACAGAAGAAAAGTTCTACCCTCTAAGCACATCAGACGAATTTCTCAAATCACCCTACGAACAATACCCCGTTACGATATGCGGTCAGACAATCATACTCACCAATGGGGAGCTTGCCGCCGCCCTGTTATCATTGCCGGAGAAAAAGAGGGAAATCATTTACCTTTACTTTTTCGGGAATTACACACAGCAGGAAATCGCGGATTTATACGGGCATTGTAAAAGTACGGCATGGCATTACATACACAGTGCGTTACAGATGTTGCAGAAAGAAATGGAGGGATTTTCGCATGGGGAATACTAACCTTGTGCCATATGAAACCATTGTCCGGGCGACCAGCGGAGAGCCGGAAGCCGTGGACGAGGTTTTACGGCATTACAGCAAACGAATCCGCTTTGCCGCCCTTGAAAACGGACACGTCAACACAGACACCGAGGACAGCATAAAACAGCGGCTTATCACCGCCCTGTTCCAGTTCCGCTTTGACTGAAAAGGGCTGCATAACGGGAGGTGGTATTTGTCGGGAAAATAGTCATGCTTACATTCAGCGACACCGAAGAAAAAGCGGTTGAGAAAGTCATAGCCGCCCTTGCCGATATGATACCGCTGGAAGCCATACAGCCGCCCCATTCCCCGGCGCTTATTTTTCCGGGATTGGAAATCAGATTACACCAACGCCGGGTATTAAAAGACGGCACGGACATTTACCTCACCCGTTTAGAATACGGCGCACTCTGTTACCTTGCCGCCAGTCCGGGGAGGGTGTTCACAAAGGCGCAAATCTTTGAAGCCGTGTGGAGCATGGAAAGTGAAAGCTGCCAGTCAAACGTGGCAAATGTGATATGCAATCTACGGAAAAAGATAGAGCCGGACAGCCGCCGCCCCACCTACATAAAGACCGTTTTAGGCATAGGCTACAAGTTTACTTCCGGGGAATAGCAACAGGATAACCGCCGCTATTGGCGAAGATACGAAACAGGAAATCAAGGAAAAAGG
>CAJTCU010000061.1 GCA_910574935.1 Oscillospiraceae bacterium | reverse complement strand
ATACCAAAGCCTTTGACCTTATCGCTGTCCTCCACTCTGGCCGTCAAAAACAGAATCGGGCAACTGACAAACCCCCGTATCCGGGCACAAACCTCCAGCCCATCTATATCGGGCATATTGATATCCAGCAGAATAAGATCTGGCTGCATTTCTGGCTTTCAGATTACGCCGCAATTTTCAACATTTTATCTACTATTCAGCGAAAGCTACACTTATTCAGCTATTTGTCAAAGCATTCGTCTGATTATACCACGTCCTGCGGGTGAAGTACATATTTTAAGTATGCGGCAAAGAAGACCGCTCCATACAGCGCGGCCTCCTGCAGCTTTACTGACTGGAATTCACCTCGACACGACTCGCAAACAGCTGGTTATAGAAGTGATTTCCTTCCAAATAATTGACATACTTTATGAATTTCACTTGGACAATTGTGCTGGTCTCCCAACCGACTGCTTCAGCGTTCGGTTCGTCAGCATTATATTTGAACATGTCTCTATTGTCTAAGCGAATCTCTGATTCTTCATCAAAGAGAATGGTCAACTCCGCTTTCTCTGGAAAAACACCATTATCTCCCGGATCCGTGACAATCGCCTTAAATCCTTCGCCCCGCCATTCCACAATTTCCACATACATCCCCGCTTCCTGCGGTAACACAAGGACTTCTTCGATTGTATAATCGCCTCTTGGATGAATATTTTTGCCGTTTAATAGCGGGGAAGCAAGTGCAACACAGGTGATAAGCAGTCCCAAAAACATTACAGCAGGGAAGTTTACAGACTTTTTCTTTCTTCTTCTCTTATTGTGTTGTTGGATCATGATAAAAAACCTCTTTTAAATATGTATTTTCAAATTTAAGAAAGCAACGCAAACAGTGAAGATATTCTCCGCTGCTTGCCCCGCTTCCTCAAATCAGAATCATCCTGATGTCTGTATTCTTATGCGTCTTCCTGTATCTCTCCGGCACAACATTTATTGCGCACTGATTGTATCTACGATGGACATATCTCGGATTTTCTTGATAGGCCCTCTGATTGCCAGGATCACCGCAACTGCCACCACTGCAAGAATCACGGCAAACTCTGAAACAGGAACGCTCCAGGGATCTCCCCAGTGGAACCCAACCAGCTTGTCGAACAAAAACTTATTGCATAGCAAGCCTAGAATACCGCCGCAGATACAGCCAGTCACCGTATATGTGGAGGCTTCTGCCACAACCATTTTTACAAGCTGCTGGTTGCTTAATCCAATCGCCCGGAACGCACCGTACTGTTTCATCCTCGCCGCCACACTCATGGCAATACTGTTGATGATATTGAATATCGTAATCAATGCAATAAGAACCAAGAATCCATACACAAACAGGCCAAAGCAATAATAAGTTCCGCGCGTATTGCTGTTGCCCATGCGGTCATCCGAAAAGGTATAGGTTCCGCCCGCCATCTTACGGATTGCACTTACATCATTCTCTGTGGCGCCCTGTGCAAGCTGCATATCAATAATCGTATAATCGCTCTCCCCGGTCAGCTGCCGAAAAGTCTCTTCTGAGCAGATAAGTTTTCCCACGTCCGCCCTGTTATTAAATGGGCAATCCGAACCGTGCTTCGCCCTTGCCATATGTTTTGCATAAATTTTGTACTTTTAATATTTCCATGATATCAGTACCTCCTGTAATTACAGAGTATAGCAAAGGCGGCTTACATTCAGGTGAATTTCAGCTTACGAGTCTGTAAGGAAGGAAATCGTAAAGGTCGTTCCTTCACCAAGTTCGCTTTTTACCGAAATCACACCTTTCTGTCCCTCCACAATGGCTTTTGCAAGCGGAAGTCCTAATCCCACCCCTTGTGTATCCAACGATTTTTTACTGCGATAAAAGCGCTTGAAGATATGATGGATGTCTTTCGGTAAAATTCCGCTTCCGTTATCCTTAATCTGTATTCTAACCATCTGTCCTTTTCTGTTCCCTGCTCCTGCGTCTGCTCTCGTTTGACCTTTCCAACCTAACTTTTCTGGCACAAACAGGGCAATACTTTGATATGGCAGAGCCAGGGACGTACTTTTAATTTCTATAAATCTTGTGTCCGAAATTCAAAAATTGCTAAAATAACTCCAAGCAGCCCAGAGCATAGTATTGAAGCTATATATACATAAGTATTGACTATTTGCTGGCAGCATTGCAGATATTTGTATAGCAAGCCACGGGACAAAACATGCTACTGGAAGCAATTCTTCCGATACTTGAGAACCAGCACATTGCAATAATACGAAAAATAATACAGATAGCATGGTTGGATAAAACAAAGTCCGCTGCCTTATAGCAATCCAAATGATTGGTAAAAACGCAATATAGCTTAAAAGACCAATTTGTGTAAACAACTGTATTGTAAAACAAATAGCAGAAGATGTAACTTGTGAATGAAACAAAATTAATGAACCTAAGATTGTCAAGCACTCAGTAACAATCATAACTACTACATACCAGAAAAACCAAACAGTAATTTTGCTAAATACAAATACCTTTCTATTTACAGGTGCAGTAATAATATTAATAATTGTTTTTTCTCCATATTCCTTTTGCATTGACTGGGTTATAAAAAAGCCGCTCATGATAGGCAAAACCAAATTTACTAACATGAAAACTGTCTGTATCCATTCGTGATAGTCAATTTTGATTTTATCAAGGAATAGAGATTTTAAAACCAATAAAACAGGAATACAAATAGTAAACACAAAACCAATAAAAGCCATTTTATTTTTTTTAATTTTAAAATTTCCGTTTGAAATGCATTATTCAAATTTTGCACCTCCAGTCAAACAAGTAAAATAATCTTCTAATGTTTCATGTTTGAAAACTAATGATGATAAGCCGATTCCATGAGACACTAAAACGCGATCCATCTGCCACATTTCCGCGCAATGATAATCTTCTAAAATGAGCGGCTCAAAATCCTTTGGAATGAGTTCTGCCTCTAACGACTCGAACGATATACCCTCGTCAATCCGTCCCTGCAGCATGGAAAACATCGTCTTCTCCTGTTCGTACTGCATTTCCATCTTGCTCTCAGAGTAAAGGTATGTTTTTTCAAAATGCTCCAGCTCTTTGACCACCTTTAACCAGATAGCTGCTGTCCCGCGATTGACCGTAAACAATCTGCCGCCGCGATGGTATACATGCAGCTTGTCATTTCTCAAAACATACGCGTACTCCGCATAGGAACTGGTTCTTTTCTTTTTTTCGGCCTTCCGGTACCATCCGGGCCATATCTGAGCGATCTCGGCCCTGTGGTAATACCATGTTTCCTTCGCAAGAGCGGACAAATACTCCTTTTCCTGATTCTCTGCGTATGCCTCCAGTATCTCCTCACCGTGACCGTTCTGCAAATAGGCGTCGCTGCAAAGCTCCGCAACTGTTACCACATCTTTTCCACGTTCTTCTACAAAGTATCCTTGTGTCATTGTACCTCCTGTTCCTTCTGCCCTATCCTGCTTCTTTTACCGGTCGTAAAGCTCGCACTGCTTGTTGCAGTAAAATGCGCCTGTCATCGAATCAATACAGCCGCTCATCTTTGATTAACCTTTGTTTCACGCAATCATCCGTCCTTTTTTATCCTTTTCTGTCGCTGTGCGGTATCCTACACCATTTTTCGTATGGCCCTCAATTAAATCTCCTCTGTAAACCAGAGTTGAGAAGATATTGCGAAGGACTCCGCATAATATTGGGTCTTCTCTCTTCTCCCCGACTCGGTGGATCCGATATTTCCGTTCCATACGACTCAACACATCCGCAGTAATATACAGATTGCTCCGTTTCGTTTTATAGAGGGAAAGAAAATCGGCAACCATTTCCTCCTGCTTTTCACGAAGCCTTAGCAGGTATTACTCCCGCTCAAAAAGCTAGGAAAAAGAGAGGAAGAGTGATATAATAGGGATATGGAATATATCGATTTGCGGAAAGTGGGAAAAGAAGGGCTCAAGCAGATACGCAGTCAGG
>CAJTCU010000060.1 GCA_910574935.1 Oscillospiraceae bacterium | reverse complement strand
CTGGTCGGCCTGGGACGCCCAGGGCCGCGAGTGGAAGTTCCAGCGGGACGTGAGCATCGAGGGGCCGGACAGCGAAAAGTGCGAGATGGTCACGCCGATCCTCATCTACGCCGACATGGACACCCTCCAGGAGTTGGTTCGGCGGCTGCGCAAGGCCGGAGCCAAGAGCGATTACACCAGAGGGTGCGGGGTTCACATCCACATCGGAGCCAAGGGCCACACCCCCCAGACCCTCCGCAACCTCGCCAACATCATGGCCAGCCATGAGCGCCTTCTGGCGGACGCCCTGGCCCTCGACCACTACCGCATGAGCCGCTACTGCCGGACGGTCGACCCCCGGTTCATCGAGACGGTCAACCGCCGCAAGCCCGACACCATGAGCGAACTGGCCGACATTTGGTACAGCGCCAACAACGCTACCTACGGCAGAAACCAGCACTACAACGACAGCCGCTACCATATGCTCAACCTCCACGCCACCTTTACCAAGGGTACAATCGAGTTCCGCCTTTTCCAGTTCGACGCCCCCGCCGCCGACCGCAGGAACGGCCTCCACGCCGGACAGCTGAAAAGCTACATCCAGCTTTGCCTCGCACTGAGCCAGATGGCGAAGTCGGTCAAGACCGCCAGCTCCAAGCCCCAGCAGAACGACAACCCCAAGTACGCCATGCGCACCTGGCTCCTCCGTATGGGCTTCATCGGCGAGGAGTTCGCCACCGCCCGCGACCTGCTGACCCGCCGCCTCGCCGGGGACGCCGCCTTCCGCAACGGACGCGCCGCTTGAAGGGCAAACAGAAGGAGATAGCCTTCTGCTACCTTACCTTTGACCGCTTCGGCGGTCTTAAGGTGGTAGAAGGGTACCTCCTTCGGAAAGGACGGAATCAAAATGGCAAAGAGATACTACATCGCCTACGGCAGCAACCTCAACATCCCCCAGATGCGGATGCGCTGCCCTGGGGCGCGGATCATCGGCACCTCGGTCATTCCCGACTACGAGTTGCTGTTCAAGGGGAGCAAGACCGGCTCCTACCTCACCATCGAACCGAAGGCTGGGGCCAGCGTCCCGGTGGCGGCGTGGGAGGTTGGCGAGGATGACGAACTGGCCCTTGACCACTACGAGGGCTGTCCCAATTTTTACTACAAGGCCGAGATGGTGCTGCCCATCAAGGGCATCCGCTCCGGGAAGGTTCGCCGCCGTAGGGTATTCGCCTACATCATGCATGAGGAGCGGAGCCTCGGACTGCCCTCCGCCCGATATGTGGCGGTCTGCCGGGAAGGGTACGATGCCTTTGGCTTCGGCCAGCGGTACTTGACCGACGCCATCCAGCGAAGCGTGGAGGGAATGAAATGAAAAACAACATTTTTCGGATTTCCGTCTGCCCCAGGTGTGGACAGACCTACACCGACCACCCCGCCATTTCCAGGGCGGACAACACACCCATCTGCCCCGACTGCGGCACCAGGGAGGCCCTGGAGAGCATCGGGGTGGACACCGTCGAGCAGAACAAGATCATCAACACCATCCACCGCTGCCAAAGGGGGTAATCTACACAGTTTTCACACCAGCTATTTGTGTAGATTATGCTCCGAATTGACTTGCTATTATCTCCGTTTAGAGCGAATATGGGTACACCGAAAGGGAAAACCACACTTTGAAAACGGAGGAACCGAACATGAAAAAGCAGAACACCAACAAGGCCCAGACTTACCGCCTGCCCCAGACCACCACCCCGGAGAACCTTGAGACACGGCTGATGCTGGGCGGCGGCACCCTCCTCACCTTCGGCGACCGCATCCTGGTCGCGGGGTACTTCTACGACCCCAGCGGGCGCAGCTACTACGGGGCCACCTACCGCTTCACCACCGCCGACCACACCTGCGAGGGCGAGATGGAGCTGGTCAGCATCTCCGAGGACACCTTCGAGGACAACGGCCACGCCATTGCCTGGGCGATGGCCCACTGAGGGGGTGCGGAAATGAGCTGGTACAAGGTTTGGATGGTCGTTCCTGGAACGGACGGCGATGCTGAGAACGGCCCCTGCGAACCGCAGTGGTGGAACGACATGGTGCAGGCTAATGATGAGCCTACGGCGATTGCGACCGCCAACGCCAAAGCGAGAACCGATTGGGAAGATTCAGATGGCGAGTATCCCTGCGGCAGAGAGCTTGGGGAGGAATGCCCGGTCTGCACAGACGCACAGATGGTCACGGACGAGGAATACGCCGCCTGGGTAAAACAGATGGAGGATTTCGAGCCGCTGCCCTTTGAGTAAGAAAAACCGAATACACCGAAGCACCAGCCCTCCGGGGCTGCTGCTCGTTACTGGCTTGCCGCAGGGCAGGTCATTTTTTATGTCATCTTGGAGGTGACCCGCCATGCGTAAGCTGAAAAAATATAAGTCCACACCGTTCAGAGCCAAGGACTCCACCTACAGCAAGGAGGCCGCTGACTACGCCGTGGGTTTCATCGAGTGTCTCTGCCACACCAAGGGAACCTGGGCCGGGAAACCTTTTGAACTTATCGACTGGCAGGAGCAAATCATCCGGGATGTGTTCGGCACCCTCAAGCCCAACGGCTACCGCCAGTTCAACACTGCCTATATCGAAATCCCGAAGAAGATGGGCAAGAGCGAACTCGCCGCCGCTGTCGCCCTCCTGCTCTGCTGCGGGGACGGTGAGGAGCGGGCCGAAGTCTACGGCTGCGCCGCCGACCGTCAGCAGGCGTCCATCGTGTTCGAGGTCGCCGCCGATATGGTGAAGATGTGTCCGGCCCTCTCCAAGCGGGTGAAGATTCTGGCCTCCCAGAAACGCATCATCTACCAGCCCACCAACAGTTTTTACCAGGTGCTTTCGGCGGAGGCATACAGCAAGCATGGCTTCAACATCCACGGGGTGGTCTTTGACGAGCTGCACACCCAGCCCAACAGAAAGCTGTTCGATGTTATGACCAAAGGCTCCGGCGATGCCCGGATGCAGCCGCTCTACTTCCTCATCACCACCGCTGGCACCGACACCCGCTCCATCTGTTACGAGACACATCAGAAGGCCAAGGATATTCTGGAGGGCCGGAAAATTGACCCCACCTTCTATCCTGTGATCTACGGTGCGGATGAGGGGGACGATTGGACAGACCCCAAAGTGTGGAAAAAGGCCAACCCCTCCCTGGGTATCACGGTGGGCATTGACAAGGTGCGGGCGGCGTGTGACTCCGCCAAGCAGAACCCCGCCGAGGAGAACTCCTTCCGGCAGCTCCGCCTCAACCAGTGGGTGAAACAGGCGGTACGCTGGATGCCCATGGAGCGGTGGGACAAGTGCGCCTTTGCCGCCAATGAGGACAGCTTGGAGGGCCGGGTCTGCTACGGCGGTCTGGATTTGTCCTCCACTACCGACATCACGGCCTTCGTGCTGGTGTTCCCGCCCGTGGACGAGGACGATAAATACAGCATCCTCCCGTACTTCTGGATTCCAGAGGACAACCTCGACCTCCGAGTCCGGCGGGACCATGTTCCCTACGATGTGTGGGAGAAGCAGGGCTTTCTCCAGACCACCGAGGGCAATGTGGTCCACTACGGCTACATTGAGAAGTTCATTGAGCGGCTGGGGGAACGGTTCAACATCCGGGAGATCGCCTTTGACCGCTGGGGCGCCGTCCAGATGGTACAGAACTTGGAGGGCATGGGTTTTACTGTGGTTCCATTCGGGCAGGGCTTCAAGGATATGTCGCCGCCCACCAAGGAGCTGATGAAGCTGGTGCTGGAAGAGCGTGTGGCCCACGGCGGTCACCCGGTGCTGCGGTGGATGATGGACAATATTTACATCCGCACCGACCCGGCTGGCAACATCAAGCCGGACAAGGAGAAATCCACCGAAAAAATCGATGGTGCCGTTGCCACAGTGATGGCCCTGGACAGGGCTATCCGTTGCGGTAACGACACCAGCGCCTCGGTCTACGATGACCGGGGCATTTTGTTTATCTGAGAAAGGACGGTGAATTGATATGGGCTTTTTCAGCAGCTTGTTCCGTTCGCGGGACGCTCCCCAAGATCGCACCGCCGGGAGCGGCTACACCTTCTACTTCGGCGGCTCCACCTCCGGCAAGGCCGTCACCGAGCGGAGCGCCATGCAGATGACGGCGGTGTATTCCTGCGT
>CAJTCU010000059.1 GCA_910574935.1 Oscillospiraceae bacterium | reverse complement strand
GCGGCCCGACAGCTCCCCCTGGGAGAACAGCTCCTCCAGGGGGATGAAGTCGGTGCCGACTTGCTCGTATTGGGTGCCATCCTTGAAGCCCAGGCCAGCGATGGCGTGAAAGAAGGAGGAACGGCTGTTCAGCTCCCAGCCGTCCCCCACGCCATTGGTCAGTCTGAATTTTCGGATCATAGCAGATTCCTCCCCTCGTCCTCGCAAGCTCCATATCCTTCGCTTCGCCGCAGGCGGCAAAGCTCACTCATTCCGCTGCTCGTCCTCTCCCCACCGAACCCGCTACGCTGGGCTTCGGCGGGGATCCCATTTCCCTGTTTACAAAAAAGATTTGCCGAGTGTACGGTTCATGCCATCGGACAGTTCGCCCACCAGGGTGCCGGAGTCCAGCACGATCTGGCGGTTGGCCAGCCGGGGCAGGTACTTGGTGACCACCTCGTACATGGCATCCAGCCGAGTGGACAGATCGGAACCTCTGTCAGCGGTGGCAGTCTCGGTGTATCTCCCGCTGCCAGTCTTTAGAGCGTCTAAGCTGCCCGCCGCCACAGATACAGTGGGGGTGAGGGCCAGATCGTCCGCCACGCTGTCGATGGCGGCGCGGACGGCTCCCCGGCTCTGCTCGATGCCCCTGGCAAGCCCAGCCATGAAGTCGGGCATCCAGGACTCATAATCGGTGAGCGGCCCCTCGTCCGGGACGGAGAAGTGGAGGAAGGAGCGGATCGTGTCGCCCACGCTGCACACAGCGTCCTTGACCGCGCCGATGGCCCCTTTGATTCCGTTGACGATGCCCATGATGAGGTCGCGGCCCCAGCCCACGGCCTGTTTGCCCAGGCCGAGGATGTGGTCTTTGACGAAGTTGAAGCCAGACTTCACCGCATCCAGCACCTTCGTCATTGCCGTCCGCACACCATCGGCGAGGCCGTTGAACACACCCGTGACCGCCTCTTTAATGCCATTGACCACGCTGGTGACGGCCTCCTTCAGCGCGTTCCAGGCGTTGACGACGGTTTCCTTCAGCCGGTCCATGATGCCGGAAACGGCCTCCTTGATGGCATTCCAGACCTGGGTCACTGTATCTTTGATGGCGTTGACCACCGTGGTGACGGCGGTTTTGATTGCCTCCCACGCTGCGGTGATAGCAGTTTTCACCGTCTCCATGACCGTCAGCACAGTGGTCTTGACGGCTTCCCAGGCAGCGGTGATTGCCGTCTTGATGGCTTCCATCGCTGTGGTGACCGCCGTTTTGATAGCCTCCCACGCTGTGGTGACTGCGGTCTTGATCGCCTCCAGCGCCGTGGAGATGGCGGTCTTTATCACCTCCCATGCGGTGCTGATTGCGGTCTAGAGCGCCTCCATCGCCGTGGTGACCACGCTCTTGATGGCCTCCCAAGCCCCGGTCACCACCGACTTGATGGCTTCCAGCGCGGCGGTGAACACACCCTTGATGGCCTCCCAGATGCCGGAGAGGAACTCCTTGATTCCGTTCCACGCGACCTGGGCCGTGGTGGAGATAGCCGTCCAAAGGGTGGACAGGAAGGTGGCGATGCCGTTCCAGATGGTCTGCGCCGCCGCGGAAATGGCTGTCCAAAGTGTGGAGAGGAAAGTGCTGATACCGTTCCAGACCGCCTCGGCGGTGGCCCGGATGCTCTCCCACAGCCCGGAGAAGAAGGTGGTGATACCGTTCCAGATGGTCTGGGCGGTGTTCACGATGCCCGTCCACAGGCCGGACAGGAAGGTGCTGATACCATTCCAGACAGTCTCAGCCACCGACCTGATACCTTCCCACAGCCCAGAGAAGAACTCGGTGATACCACTCCAGATGCTTTGGGCAGTGCTGACGATGCCGGTCCATAGGCCGGAGAGGAACTCGCTGATGCCATTCCAAACCGCCTGGGCCGTGGTGGAGATGGCCTCCCACAGCCCAGAGAAGAAGTCGCCGATACCACCCCAGATGGTCTGGGCCAAGTTGACGATGGCCTCCCATGTTCCCTGGAAGAAGGAGGAAAGCGCCTCCCACACCGCGATGGCCGCGCTCTTGATGGCCTCCCACAGCCCGATCCAGAACTCCCGGAAGCCCTCGCAGTTGTTCCAGAGGGCCACAAAGATGGCGATGAGGGCGGCAATGGCCGCGACCACCAGCCCGATGGGGTTTGCCGCCAGCAGCGTGAACAAGCCGGTAACAGCGGTCTTGACCGCGCCAATGACCGGGCCGATCTTGGACACCACCGAGAGGATGGTGCCGACCGCCGAGATCACTTTGCCAATGACGATGAGGACTGGCCCCACCGCCGCAACGATAAGCCCAATGGTGACGATGGTCTGCTTGGTGCCTTCATCCAGGCTGTTCAGCCAATCCACGAAGGACTGGATGCCAGCCACAATGTTCTTGATGACTGGCATGAGCAGCTCTCCGATGGAGATGGCGAGGCCCTCCAGAGCCGACTTCAGAATGGTGAGCTGGCCTTGGAGGTTGTCCAGTTGTGTATCCGCCATCTGCTGGGCCGCACCGCCGCTCTCGGTGATAGACTGCTGAAGGGTGTCCCAGCTCTCGCCGGTGTTGGCGAGAAGGGCGTTGACGGCGGCGAGGTCGGTCTTGTTGAAGATGGTGGCGATGATGTTGGACTTCTCTGCGGAAGTCATGCCATCCATCGAGGTGTTGAGGTCGCCCAGCACATCGTTGAGGGAGCGCATATTGCCCTCGGAGTCGTACACATCCACGCCAAGCTGCTCCATGCAGGCAGCGGCCTTGTCTGTGGGGTTTTGCAGGGACAGAATGACGTTGCGCAGATGTGTACCGCCCTCGGCCCCCTTGATGCCGTTGTTGGCGAGGATGCCGAGGGCGGTGTTCAATTCGGCGGTGCCGCCCTTGACGGACTTCGCCGTAGCGCCGATGGTCAGGATGGCATCGCCAAGCTGGGCCACCGAGGTGTTCGTGGTGGACGAGGTCTTTGCCATCTGATCCACCATGGTGGTGGCCTCGTCTGTACCCATGCCCAGGGCGGACATGGCGTCCGTCACCATGTCGGAGGCCGAGGCCAGGTCGATGCCGCCAGCCGCCGCCAGGTTGAGGACGGTGGGGAGCGTGTCGCACATCTCCTGGGTGTCATATCCGGCGAGGGCGAGGTAGTTCAGAGCCTCGGCACACTCGCTGGCGGAGAAGGCCGTCTCGCTGCCCATCTGCTTTGCCAGGGCGGAGAGGGTGTCCATGGTGTTCACGCTCTCGCCGTTGACCGTGGACATGGCATCCTTGGTAATGCCCATGGTGGCCTGCACCTGGGACATGGAGGACTCGAAGTTGGCGGCGGTGGCGACAGCGGCGGTGCCGAGGCCCACCACCGGGGCGGTGACCGACTTGGTGAGCGTCTCACCCACCCCGGACACCTTATCGCCCACGGCTTGGAGCTTTTCGCCCACCTGTCCGATTTTTTGAAGAGCGACAGACGAATTTTCCGCCTGCCGCTCTAAATCCTTGAGTTTCTGTTCAGTTTCGATGATCTCCCGCTGGAGAGCGTCATACTGCGATTGGGTGATCTCCCCATTGGCGAGGGCTTGATTGGCCTGTTCCGCCGCCGTTTTCAGCGTGGCCAGCTTCTCCTTGGTCTCGGAGACGGCCTCGCCCAGCAGCCTGTGTTTCTGTGCCAGCAGCTCCGTATTGCCGGGGTCCAGCTTGAGCAGCTTATTGACATCCCGAAGGCTGCTCTGGGTGGTGGAGAGGGCCTTGTCCACATCCTTGAGGGCGGTGGTCAGCTTTGTGGTGTCGCCACCGATCTCCACCGTGATGCCCGCGATCCGTCTCGCGCCCATAGGCCGTCACCTCCCATCAGAAGCGGTCGAAATCATCCTGGGTCGCCAAGGTAGCGTACTTGAAGTCATCATTCAGATGCTCCGCAAAAATGTCGTTGACCATGCCCACCGTCAGCAGGTCGAGATCCCGGAGGGACAGCCCGACCTGCAAACAGCGCAGCAGGAACAACGGCGTGGTCATTTCCCGGTCAGTCGGGCGAAGTTTTTTTTAGACTGAACATCCGTCTGCACGTTCAGCCCCCACAGCTCGATGAGCTGCGGCAGCACCTGGTAGATGGAGAAGGTGTTGAAACTGTCCAGCCAGTCCTCCGGCGAGTCCGGGACGGCGGCGGGGTCGGCGTGCTTTGCCATGATGTAGGCGATGTTCTCGAACATCTCCAGAGAGAACATATCCAGGCCGGAGCCGTTCTCGGTGTTCTCGCCCACGCTCTTCTCCAGGGCGGCGAGGTCTTTGTAGATGTCCCGGTGGAACTTCAGCCGGTAGATGCGGGGGATGGCGGC
>CAJTCU010000058.1 GCA_910574935.1 Oscillospiraceae bacterium | reverse complement strand
CTGTATCACCAACATCATTCTGGACCCCATCTTCATCTTTGTGTGCCATTGGGGGGCAAGGGCGCGGCCTGGGCCACCATCATCGGCCAGATTTTGAACGCCGTCTACTTTGTTGCGTGTATGCTGCGCTTTAAGACCATTGAGATAAAAAAGCAGCACATGATCCCGAAGTGGAGCGTTATCAAACGGATTTTGACCCTTGGCACATCCAGCTTTATTTCTCAGGTCGCCTCGGTATTTGTCATTGCGGTCATGAACAATTCCCTGGTGAAATACGGGGCCATGTCCAAGTACGGAGCCGACATCCCTCTGGCAGCGCTGGGCATCACCATGAAAGTCAGCCAACTGATCACCGGCATCGCCTTGGGTATTGCCACCGGCATCCAGCCTATTTTTGGATTCAACTACGGCAGCGGCCAGTACGACCGGGTGAAGAAAACCTACAAGCTAGCCCTGACGAGCTGCACCTTGATTTTGGTGGCGGCCTTCTTCATCTTCCAATTCTGTCCGGAGTATATCATCAACCTGTTTGGGCAGGAGTCGGACCTGTACATGGAGTTTGCGGTGAAGTGCTTCCGGGTGTATCTGCTGGCCTGCTTCATGATCGGCGCGGGCGCTGTGACCGGCATCTTCTTTCAAGCCATCGGAAAGCCTGTTCCCGCCGCGCTGCTCTCCCTGTCCCGGCAGATCATTTTCCTGATTCCCGCTATGCTGCTCTTTGGATACCTGTGGGGCGTGGAGGGTATCCTGTGGGCCGGGCCTGTTGGCGATGGACTGTCCGGCGTGATCTCTTTGATCACTTTAGGCGCTTTCTGGAAAAAGATTTTCAATAAAGAGGTGGCGGAAAAATGAAAAAATGTGTGATTACCATCAGCCGTCAGTGCGGCAGCGGGGGCCATACCATTGGAAAAACTGTGGCGGAACGCAGCGGGCTGTCCGCCGAGACGGTGGGTTGGGAGGGGGAATACTCCTCCGCCAGCAGCCTGTTCACCAGCGTTTCATCGCGGGGCTACTCGGCCTATAACGCCAATCAGAGAGGGAATATGGCCCTGCCGGATCAGATCAACGCCTATCAGACCGAGCTCATCAAGGAACTGGCGGAGAAGGAGTCCTGCGTCATCGTGGGGCGGTGCGCCGACTACATCCTGCAAGGGCGTGCGGACTGCTTCCGCGTTTTTATCACCGGCGCACTGCCTGACCGGGCCAACCGTGTCATCGCAGAGCATGGGGTTGCCCTTGACGCTGCCAGAAGCCATGTGAAGGAACGGGACAGAAAGCGTTCCAGCTACTACAGGCATATCACCGATCAGGCGTGGGGGATGGCGGCAAATTATGACCTCTGTCTGAACAGCAGCAAGCTGGGGATCGACCGCTGTGTGGAATTGATTCTTGCATCAGTCGGTATGGGGACGGACCATGTATGAGGAAGGGGAACGCCAGCGCAGTGTGCTTTTTCGCATCTGCAAAGACGGTGATCTTTATTCCATTCCCATTCAATGTATTACATGGGTAGAACCTCTGGTAGGAAGGCAAACCGCAGTAAAAATCCAAGGTAATGCAGAGAATGAACAGTATATGCTCTTTTTCGACATCTTGGGCAGCGGTAAACTTCTGACGCTGGAGAAAAACACTATCCCCATCGTGGCAAATGGAGAGTGCCTCGTCAATGTTTCGATTGAAGCGAAACACCCTATGTTCTATTTTGCGAGGTACAACCCGCAGACCGTCATGAACAAACCAACGATTACTAATGTAACCCTGCCGAGCAGAGCAAAACTGTTCAAAGAGTCTGTATGCTACGCCAGTACCCAGGGCTTTTGTAGGGACCGGCTTGCTGTTTGGCGAATCTGTGGTGGATGGCTCCTGGGGCTATCTTGATACCCAGCAGACAACTGGGGCCATCACGCGGTTTCAGCGTCTGCTGGCCGAATGCCGCGCCGGGAACATCGACCTCTCATCACCAAGTCGATCTCCCGGTTTGCCCGGAACACGGTGGTGCTGCTCCAGACCGTCCGGGAGCTGAAAGCTATGGGGTGGATGTGTACTTTGAGGAGCAGAACATCCACTCCATGAGCACGGATGGGAAACTGATGCTCACCATTTTGGCGTCCTACGCCCAGGAGGAGAGCCTCTCCGCCAGCGAGAACCAGAAGTGGCGCATCAAGAAAAACTTCGAGGATGGCAAGCCCTGGTCGGGACAGATTTTGAGGTATCGGTACGAAAACGGCGTTTACATCGTCAAGCCGGATGAGGCAGAGATCGTGCGGGAGATTTTCGCCGATTACCTCTCCGGCATGGGCGTTGAGGCCATTATGAAAAAGCTGAACGCCGAGGGCAGGACTACTCGTAACGGCCATCTCTGGGGGCGCTCCTGTGTGCGGAAGGTGCTGGGCAATTACTCCTACACCGGCAGCCTGCTCCTCCAGACCACATTCCGGGAGAACCACATCACGAAAAAGGCGCTCCCCAACCGTGGTGAGCTGCCCATGTACCATGCGGAGAACACATATGAGGCCATCGTCAGCATGGAAGACTACCAAGCGGTGCAGGCGGGAGTAAGCCCTTCTTCCCTGAAAAAATATTTCGCCATGATTTATGGCTGCCCCATATCGGAATATATCAGGCGAAAGCGGATGGAATACGCCTGTGCCCTGCTTAAGGACACGGACCAGAGCATTGCGGATATTGCGGAGCAGACCGGTTATGCGCACCAGGGAAAGTTTGGCGCAGCTTTCAAAAAGTGTATGGGGCAGTCACCGCTTGAGTACGGGGTAACCGCATATGGAAACAGGAAACAAATACAGGAGAAAAGGGACAATGAGAGATTTATAGGGCGCAAAGGGTTCGGTTAAGCATAAGGCATTTCACCCATAAATTTACGCAAGGAGTAAAGCCAATAATCAAATCAATTAATCAATTAACAGCAATGATATATGGAAGAATATCCTGATTTTGTCCAGACCTGCGGACTGGGAAGCGTTACGGGAATAGGCGGGGCCCACTGCCGCCACAGCTATTGGCCATTTATTGAAGGGGTAAGCCAGCGCACTTACACGGACGAAGAGCTGGAGGAGATGGACCCGCCGCCCTTTTTGTTTGAGGGCAAAACCTACACCCAGTACGAGGCCACCCAGAAGCAGCGGCAGATCGAGCGGACCATCCGCAGACTAAAGCGAGAGCGGGCGGCATACCGGGCGGCGGGATTGAAGGAAGAGGAAACAGCGGCTTCGGCCCGTATCCGGCGGCTGGATGAAGAGTATCGGGCGTTTAGTAAGGCGGCAGACCTGCCACAGCAGCGGGAAAGGATGAATGTGGCGTATACATACGACGCCCGTGCCACGGCCAAAGCGGAGGTCGCGAAGGTTAGGCATGAGGCAGAAGCGGAAGCCGTGAAATCCAAGCATGAGGCAGAAGCATCTATAAGAGAAGCCATCCGCCAGGGGGACTACCCGCTGAACATCAACCCGGAGAAGCAAGCCCGGCATATGGCGGGCACGGCAACGCCGGGGCGCAGCGTGATTACCATTTCCCAGGAAGAATTGCAAGAGATCATCAATCAAAAAGCAGGAAGTGGAAAAATTGATCTTACAGAAACTCTCAAATGGAACAACCGGGAAATTGTTGATGCTGGGAGAGAAATAGGCTATACAATCAACCAAAATGGTGATATAATAAAAACATATAATATCAAAATCCATTACAGTAAGACAGGCGTTCATGCAGTTCCGTTTTCTGGGAGGTAGAGAAATTGAATATTCCAGCGCCAGAGGCCTATTTTGGAAAGAAGATAAACGTATTCACTGCGAAAGGCAATGTGATTTTTGGGGAATTGTACGGCTATGACTACGATTATAACGATGATGGAAACGAGTTTCTAGAGTTTGATGTAGAACAAAACGATGGAACAATAATCAGCATGACGGAGGACGAAATCGAGCGCATAGAAATCCTAGAAAATATAAAATAGGAGGTGGCTATGGGCACACTACAAATCGCGTATAAAATTCTGTACAGCCTGGAGCACAAAGAAAAGGCGGAGTATATGGGGGCGCTGGTCGGCCCCGAAAAACTGGGTGCGCCAAAAGAAAAATGGCTGGACGTGATCCACCTTCTGATGGAAGAAAGATACATTTCCGGGGTGACAATTCAAAGAGATATCGTGGGTGGCTGGCTGGTGGATATCAAGAATATTCATATTACCTTAAAGGGTGCGGAATACTTAAGGGACAACAGCGCCATGCGGAAATTTTCAAGGATTTCCACGGATGTAATCAGCATCATAAAGCCATGAAGATGGACGAAAAAACCATAAAAGCCATTGAAACCATCATCCGGCGGGGGAACGACGCAAAGGTCCGAAGAAAAGGCCGGGGCTATGTGGTGGTGGAGATAAAAGAAACAATTGCATACAGCCCCCCGCCAATTGGGGCGGGGGAAGGGCAATAGGAGCCAACTACCGAGGGAAACTTCGGTGGTTGGCTCTTTTTTTATTTAAAATTATGGGTGAATTTAGATTGTCTCTTTAGACGTTCTTATATGTCGGTATAGCCCGTATTTTCGGGCTTTCCCGGCATTTTAGATATGGGGAGAAGTTCTTATATGCCCTCAAAACCTTTTAGGTTTTCCCTCTGGGTGGTAGTAAAAGAAGTCGTAAATCCGTGTGCGGCTATGCTGCAATCAGCCTTTCCATTTCAGCCTTTGCGGAAGCGAATGTTGCGTGTGCGTAATAGTTCAGCGTCATAGTGATGTTGGAATGTCCCATGATATACTGTAACGCTTTCGGGTTCATTCCGGCATTGGCTAAGTTGGTGCAGAACATGTGCCCTTATGTTATTACTCCTCCGCCGAAAGATAGGAAAGAAGCGGATGGAGGAAAAAACGAATAACCCGAGAGGGATTATGCTGGAGCCGACGCATAAATGAATGAATGTTATGAGAGATATCCTGCGCCGTATAAGGAAGATTCCCAGTATGCACAGAGAGCTTC
>CAJTCU010000057.1 GCA_910574935.1 Oscillospiraceae bacterium | reverse complement strand
TTTTAGAGAGTTTGATCCTGGCTCAGGACGAACGCTGGCGGCGTGCCTAACACATGCAAGTCGAACGAAGTTAAACGCTGATGATTTAGCTTGCTATTGATTCTTGTTTAGCTTAGTGGCGGACGGGTGAGTAACGCGTGAGCAACCTGCCTTTCAGAGGGGGATAACGTTTGGAAACGAACGCTAATACCGCATGATATGATCGAACCGCATGGTTTGATGATCAAAGGAGCAATCCGCTGAAAGATGGGCTCGCGTCCGATTAGGTAGTTGGCGGGGTAACGGCCCACCAAGCCGACGATCGGTAGCCGGACTGAGAGGTTGAACGGCCACATTGGGACTGAGACACGGCCCAGACTCCTACGGGAGGCAGCAGTGAGGGATATTGGTCAATGGGGGAAACCCTGAACCAGCAACGCCGCGTGAGGGAAGACGGTTTTCGGATTGTAAACCTCTGTCCTCTGTGAAGATAATGACGGTAGCAGAGGAGGAAGCTCCGGCTAACTACGTGCCAGCAGCCGCGGTAATACGTAGGGAGCAAGCGTTGTCCGGATTTACTGGGTGTAAAGGGTGCGTAGGCGGGCTTGCAAGTCAGAAGTGAAATCTATGGGCTTAACCCATAAACTGCTTTTGAAACTGTAAGTCTTGAGTGAAGTAGAGGTAGGCGGAATTCCCGGTGTAGCGGTGAAATGCGTAGAGATCGGGAGGAACACCAGTGGCGAAGGCGGCCTACTGGGCTTTAACTGACGCTGAGGCACGAAAGCGTGGGTAGCAAACAGGATTAGATACCCTGGTAGTCCACGCTGTAAACGATGATTACTAGGTGTGGGTGGACTGACCCCATCCGTGCCGGAGTTAACACAATAAGTAATCCACCTGGGGAGTACGGCCGCAAGGCTGAAACTCAAAGGAATTGACGGGGGCCCGCACAAGCAGTGGAGTATGTGGATTAATTCGATGCAACGCGAAGAACCTTACCAGGTCTTGACATCCCGCTAACGAGGTAGAGATACGTTAGGTGCCCTTCGGGGAAAGCGGAGACAGGTGGTGCATGGTTGTCGTCAGCTCGTGTCGTGAGATGTTGGGTTAAGTCCCGCAACGAGCGCAACCCTTACGGTTAGTTGCTACGCAAGAGCACTCTAGCCGGACCGCCGTTGACAAAACGGAGGAAGGTGGGGATGATGTCAAATCATCATGCCCCTTATGACCTGGGCCTCACACGTACTACAATGGCCGTTAACAGAGGGAAGCAAAGCCGCGAGGCAGAGCAAAACCCCAAAAACGGTCTCAGTTCGGATCGTAGGCTGCAACCCGCCTGCGTGAAGTTGGAATTGCTAGTAATCGCGGATCAGCATGCCGCGGTGAATACGTTCCCGGGCCTTGTACACACCGCCCGTCACACCATGGGAGCCGGTAATGCCCGAAGTCAGTAGCCTAACCGCAAGGAGGGCGCTGCCGAAGGTAGGATTGGCGACTGGGGTGAAGTCGTAACAAGGTAGCCGTATCGGAAGGTGCGGCTGGATCACCTCCTTTCTATGGAGAACCAAACTTATGAATAATAAGTTTAGATATCCTAGGTCGGGCACGGGGAAAACTTCTAATCGTTGTTTAATTTTGAGGGCCCTAAGAGGTTCTCAAAAGGAGAAGAAAGGGACACCTTTCAATATGGGGGTGTAGCTCAGCTGGGAGAGCACCTGCTTTGCAAGCAGGGGGTCATCGGTTCGAACCCGTTCATCTCCACCAAGGGCAAGAGTGAATATGCCGACAAGCCGGCAAGAAGTGAGACAAGACCAGAGGAAAGCGAAAACAGAGGGTTGCATGGCAGCCAAAAGTTTGACGGTTTCCAAAGGGAATCGAGGCGGAAGCCTCGAAGTCAAACTTGGTAAGTTGGCGGAGTCAACGAAGTTGACGCAGTCAATCTTATGGGCTCATAGCTCAGCTGGTTAGAGCACACGGCTGATAACCGTGAGGTCGGTGGTTCGAGTCCACTTGAGCCCACCAGCCCGAAAGGGCAGTTGTACCTTGAAAACTGAATAAAGCAAAGCAGACAGAAATCGAGAGTTTTAACTAGAGATAAGTCTTTGAAAGGCTTGTTGAAGGTAGAAACTGCAATTTCTAAAGGGTAAAGAAAAGCTTATTCAAAGCAAATCTTTATGAGAACACATGGTCAAGCTACAAAGAGCGCAAGGGGAATGCCTTGGCACCAGGAGCCGAAGAAGGACGCGATTAACTGCGATAAGCCACGGGGAGCCGTAAGTAGGCATTGAGCCGTGGATTTCCGAATGGAGCAATCCGGCTGGAGTCATGTCCAGTCATCATAGGGTGAATACATAGCCCTATGAGGGGAACCGCCTGAACTGAAACATCTAAGTAGGGCGAGGAAGAGAAATCAACCGAGATTCCGCTAGTAGTGGCGAGCGAACGCGGAAGAGGCCAAACCAGAGGTAGTAATACCTTTGGGGTTTGGACAGCAATGTGTATTATGGAACCTAGTCGAACAGCATGGGAAGGCTGACAAAACAGTGTGAGAGTCACGTAGACGAAAGGTGAAATAAGCTAGCTGTATCCAGAGTACCGCCGGGCACGTGGAACCCGGTGGGAAGACGGGGGGACCACCCTCCAAGCCTAAATACTACCTGGTGACCGATAGTGGAAAGTACTGTGAAGGAAAGGTGAAAAGCACCCCGGGAGGGGAGTGAAATAGAACCTGAAACCTTGTGCTTACAAGCACCGAGAGCCCGTCAAAGGGTGATCGGGTACCTTTTGTAGAATGGTCCGGCGAGTGAATGTAACTGGCAAGGTTAAGGACTTATGGTCTGAAGCCGTAGCGAGAGCGAGTCTGAATAGGGCGCATGAAGTCAGTTGTATTCGACCCGAAACCGGGTGACCTACCCATGTCCAGGTTGAAGTGGAGGTAAAACTCCATGGAGGACCGAACCGACTCCCGTTGAAATGGTAGCGGATGAGGTGTGGGTAGCGGAGAAATTCCAATCGAACCCGGAGATAGCTGGTTCTCTCCGAAATAGTTTTAGGACTAGCCTTGTATTAGATTACCGGAGGTAAAGCACTGAATGGCCTAGGGCCCGAGAGGGTACCGAAGCCTATCAAACTCTGAATGCCGGATAATTGATGTACAGGAGTCAGACAGTGGGAGATAAGTTTCATTGTCGAAAGGGAAACAGCCCAGACCCACAGCTAAGGTCCCAAAGTACACTTCAGTGGAAAAGGATGTGGGGTTGCACAGACAACCAGGATGTTGGCTCAGAAGCAGCCATTCATTAAAAGAGTGCGTAATAGCTCACTGGTCGAGTGGCCCTGCGCCGAAAATTTAACGGGGCTAAAGTGTACACCGAAGCTTGGGATTCGTAATCGTTCTTCATGTATTCAGTAAGGCGGAAGAAAAAATAGACGAGCAAAGCGAGTTAAATCTTCTTTAGCTAAAGTGAAGATATGAAGAACGGTTACGAATGGTAGGAGAGCGTCGTATAAGGGGTGAAGTCATAGCGGAAGCGGTGGTGGACTTTATACGAGTGAGAATGCCGGAATGAGTAGCGAGAAATATGTGAGAATCATATTGGCCGAAAGTCTAAGGTTTTTGGAGGAAGGTTCGTCCGCTCCAAGTTAGCCGGGAGCTAAGGTGAGGCCGAGAGGCGTAGCCGATGCACATACGGTGGACATTCCGTAGCCGCCGAAAGATTTAAGCAAGAGGACACCCTGGAAGTGCACGACCCGGGCGATGGTTGCCCCGGGCGTAAGGGACCGAACTAATAGTAGGGAAGCGTGCATGGACGGGGGCGAGAAAAGTCTTGTGTATATCTAAGGCGCCCGTACCGCAAACCGACACAGGTAGATAGGAAGAGGATTCTAAGGCCAACGGGAGAAGGGTAGTTAAGGAACTCGGCAAGTTGATCCCGTAACTTCGGAAGAAGGGATGCCACAGAGATGTGGCCGCAGAGAATAGGCCCAGGCGACTGTTTATCAAAAACACAGGTCTCTGCTAAATCGAAAGATGAAGTATAGGGGCTGACACCTGCCCGGTGCTGGAAGGTTAAGAGGAGATGTGCAAGCATTGAATTGAAGCCCCAGTAAACGGCGGCCGTAACTATAACGGTCCTAAGGTAGCGAAATTCCTTGTCGGGTAAGTTCCGACCCGCACGAATGGTGTAACGATCTGGGCACTGTCTCAATTACCCGCCCGGCGAAATTGTAGTACCGGTGAAGATGCCGGTTACCCGCGACAAGACGGAAAGACCCCATGGAGCTTTACTGTAGCTTAATATTGGGTTTCGATAATTTATGTACAGGATAGGTGGGAGGCAGCGAACTACGGGCGCTAGCTTGTAGGGAGCCACCCTTGGGATACCACCCTTAGATTGTTGGAATTCTAACCTGCGGCCATGAATCTGGCCGGGGGACATTGTTAGGTGGGCAGTTTGACTGGGGCGGTCGCCTCCAAAAGAGTAACGGAGGCGCTCAAAGGTCAGCTCGGCACGGATGGAAACCGTGCTATTGAGTGTAAACGCATAAGCTGGCCTAACTGCGAGGATGACGGTCCGAGCAGTAACGAAAGTTGGAGTTAGTGATCCGGCGGTAGAGAGTGGAATTGCCGTCGCTCAACGGATAAAAGCTACCCTGGGGATAACAGGCTGATCTCCCCCAAGAGTTCACATCGACGGGGAGGTTTGGCACCTCGATGTCGGCTCGTCACATCCTGGGGCTGTATTCGGTCCCAAGGGTTCGGCTGTTCGCCGATTAAAGTGGCACGCGAGCTGGGTTCAGAACGTCGTGAGACAGTTCGGTCCCTATCTGTCGTGGGCGCAGGATATTTGAGGAGAGCTGTCCTTAGTACGAGAGGACCGGGATGGACACACCTCTGGCGCACCAGTTGTCATGCCAATGGCACAGCTGGGCAGCTATGTGTGGAACGGATAAACGCTGAAAGCATCTAAGCGTGAAGCCGCCTCCAAGATTAGATATCCCATAGCGCAAGCTAGTAAGGCCCCTTGTAGACTACAAGGTTGATAGGCTGCGTGTGTAAGCATGGTAACATGTTCAGCTTGGCAGTACTAATAGGCCGAGGGCTTGACCAAGTTTGTTCCCACCCTTGATTCGATTCCTTTCCTGCTTCTTTCGCTTTATTCAGTTTTTAGGGTACACGCCGGTTACGGCTT
>CAJTCU010000056.1 GCA_910574935.1 Oscillospiraceae bacterium | reverse complement strand
CCTGACTGCGTATCTGCTTGAGCCCTTCTTTTCCCACTTTCCGCAAATCGATATATTCCATATCCCTATTATATCACTCTTCCTCTCTTTTTCCTAGCTTTTTGAGCGGGAGTAATATTACGGCAAAGCTTACGTCGAGCGAAAAAGCAGCCATCCAGAAGCAGGCTAAGAAAGCCAAGATGACCATGACGGACTACATTATCCAGTGTGCATTGGGCAAAGAAAATTGTCCAGGTGGACGGGTTAGGCGAGATTCTTTCGGAGCTTAAGGCCCAGGGCCGCAACCTCAATCAGCTCGCTACACGGGCGAATATGGGGCGAATCAATGTGATGCAGAGCGAAGAATTGGTGGCAGCGTACATGAAAATCTGCTCGCAGCTTGAGCGAATAACCGGGGAGGTAGAGTGATGGCGACATTTAAGGCACCCCCGCACCATTCGCGGGTGGCGCCTTAAGCACCGTCTTGCTTGCAGATTTTCCGTGATAGCGCACAGCGTTCGCTGGTCAATGGTGAGATGGACGGCGCTCAATCTGTACACTCTGAAGAAAAATCTGACTGCCCAATACGGTACTTAGAATTCTGCGGTATTGCCTTATCGCAATCAGAAATAGAAAGCAAACAATGGGTGCAACGCAAGGCGTTCTAAAATATATGGCCCAGGATTGTAAAACCAGGTGAGGAGATTTGAAATTTGTAACAGGTCACAACTGTATTCCCCAATGCGCTTTTACCGAGATGATGACGGCAAAAAAGTGTTTCTGCAAGACAGACGGGCGGCAGTTTTTTCACTTCGTGCAGTCGTTTCCAGAGGAAGATGACCTCACCCCGCAGGAAGTAAACGCCATCGGTTTGGAATTTGCGGCGAGGGAATTTCCTGATTTTGAAGTGGTGGTAGCCACTCACTTGGATACTGGTCATCTACATAATCACCTAGTGGTGAACTCTGTAAACTGTGTGAATGGCAAAAAGCTGCATCAAAATGCTGCGGACTTGCAGGCACATCGCAACGTGAACGATGAGATGTGTTTGAAACATGGGCTTTCCGTTTTGGAAAAAGCCGAGAGGCATAGCAAGAAAAAGCGCATGAAATCCGGCGAGTATCAGGCTGGCTTCCGCAGTGAGAGTTGGAAATTGGATTTGATCCACGCGATAAACGAGGCGTTAGAGTACGCTTTTGACCGGGAAACCTTCATCATGAATATGGAGCAGGAGGGCTATGAGGTGGTGTGGTCAGACGCCAGAAAGCACATTACCTTCATCACGCCGGAGGGGCGGCGGTGCCGTGATAGCAGTCTACATGATGAAACCTTCCTCAAACAGAACCTGGAAATGCTGTTCACCTTCCGTCAAGTATTTGGGTTTTCACCAGGCAGCGGGGAGCCGGGGGAAGGATGGATGGGAGAGATAGCATATAATGCGGTTGAGTTGGGCCGCTATTTGGAACAGGCTATGGACACACCAGAGCTGCCGCCCATCCCCACATGGTCTGATAGCAGGCAGCGCAGTCGGGAGGCGCTGAAGAAATTGGCCCATGGGCAGAGATTCAGCGGGGAGGATTATAGGTACGACTACAATATGTAGGAACAGTTTGATTCAAAATTTGAGTGGCAAAGCAAAAGAATACAGCAGAAAAATATCTAGACATAGGTCCACAATATGTGGTAGTGTTGGGGTCAGGAAAGGAGGCCGATTTATGGCAAAAAAGAGAGCGAACGGCGAGGGCAACATCCGCAAATGCAAAGACGGTTGCTGGGAGGGCCGCTACACGGCAGGCTATGATCCCGCTACCGGCAAGCGCATCATCAAAAACGTGCTGGGCAAGACCCGGGCAGAGGTCAAGGAAAAGTTGGCTGCGGCAATAGAAGATATCAAAGACCTGAACCTAGCCCGCTCTGACGATTACACGGTAGGTTCATGCTTAAACCAGCTTTCAGATTGTTTGGGACCGTATCTCATGAAGTAAATCCCGAAATCTGTTTCCATTTTCCCTCTTTGAAAAGGTAAACTTCTCCAAAAACTTCAACCTCTTTATCGTGTATATAGAAGTACGCTCCATCTGAAAGGACATATAGTGGGATTTGAAATGTGTCTGGAGCAATAATCTCCTCATAGAGTCTTTTCTCATCAAGTATCAGCTCTCGGTTGTCATTGTAATGCGGGATGATATTGATGTCCGTAATCCCAAGCCCTGGCCGAAAACGCTGAAAATCCGAATCTATACTTTCGCCTGGCAACTCTGGACACACATATACTTTTTCCGCGCAATTCATGCTACCGGCACTTTGCGCAACGATTACGCCGTTGAAATTGGATAACCGCGCCTTCAGCTTGATGTCCTGGAAAAACTGGTTCTGAGTCGGCAGATGCCCTCCGGATAGAAAAATCACGTCACTTTGCTCTATCAACTCATCTAAGAGCATAGCATTTTGACCGTTGACCAAAATGTTTCTCTCAAAATGGATTTTATCTTTATCCAGTGCAGCAATAGTATTATAAAACCAATCCGTTACTTTTTCATTGTTTTCCGGGGTGCTGGAAATGTAAAGCAACTGTTTTGTTGACTTCACTGCATCCTGAAAATGTGTCAAAAACCCCCAGCGATTATCTATTCGTCCCGGGATCCGTAAACCATTTTTATGAATCGTTGCACCAATCTTACTTGTTAAGAATAGTTTCATATGCTTTCTCCTCGTTTTGATTCTGTAAAACTTTGTTAAGTGAAAACGGCTGGAACTTCCTACCCGGAAGTAGCCAGCCGTTTCCGTTTATTTCCGCGTGTGGGTCGGGGTGTGGGTCAGAAGGAGAAAAGATTTGAGGAAATTCCTCGCGCCAAGTCTAAAATCGACCTCAAAAATTGTGCCGCATAACAAAGAATAGGGTCAGCCCCTTTCCCCAGCCATCACTTTATACCCCGCCTCCCACTGCTCCATAGCATCCAGAATAGGCCGCATGGTCTCTCCCAACTCGCTCAGCGCATACTCTACCCGGGGCGGAACCTCTGCATAGACCGTACGGGTGACAAGACCGTCCGACTCCAAAGCCCACAGGGAATCCGTCAGCACCTTCTGGCTGATTTCCTCCAAATTCTTCTGCAATTCGTTGAAGCGCCAGGGGCGCATATGCAGGTTGCGGATAATCAGAAGTTTCCATTTGTTTCCAATGAGCTGGACGGTGGTGGCCACTGGGCACTGGGGGAGTTCTTCTTTGGTCAGCATACGTCAGCCTCCAATACTTTAAAATATCATGTTACACTCCAATTGTATTGTATTAGACCCGCCCTGTCAAGAGGGCGGGTTGCTTTTCACTATACTACCCCACAAAAAAGTGCGTACTTGTGGGCCAGGGAAAAATCGGTATAATGAGAATCACAGGGTGGCAAAAAGCCCTGAATACGTCAACAGTGGTACATACCTGAATCTCTCTTTGCCACAGCGCCGCTACGCTATAAACTTCCTTTAAATTTTTCTCTGCCTTCTTGACGGGGTCGGTTCAAGCTGGTGGGGCCCTATCCTTTCGGTTTTCGTTATTTTGCTTTTGACTTGTGTTTTCCGGTAGTGGGGTTAAGCAATTCCGTTATCTATAGGGTGCATTACGCTGGGGGCATACGGGGAATTGGGAGATGTCCCGGCCAAGTAAAAACCGTGTTTTCATACAAACTCCCCTTCCAGAATCTTTTGAGCCGCCTGTCCTTTTGTAACGCCGTGGTTCATGGCCAGTTTTTCCAAATGCCGGTGGGCCTGGGGTTCATCCATGCCGCAGGATTCGATCAGAATCCACTTGGCCCGGTTTACCAGGCGTATTTCCGCCATCTTCTCCTCCAGGGAAAGGGTCCTCTTTTCCACCTGCCGCAGCTTTTCCCGGGCGCTCACCATCCATCGAAGGGCCTGGTCCATGCCGGGCCTGGACAGGGGTTTTCCCAGGGTGAACACCCCGTGTATCGCGGTTCTGGCGTAGGCCTCTCCCCAAAGCTCCGCCCGGACCATCAGTACCACCACCCTTTCCCGGGACCCGCTAATATCCACGGCAAACCCCAGCCCGGCGCCGTCTGGAAGGGGCGAGTTCACCAGCACAAAATCAAAGGCCCTGTCCGCAAGCAGCCCCCGCCCCTGGCTGATGCTTTTGGCAAAGCAGGTGTGGGCCCGGAATACGCCGGGTAAAACCCCCAGCAGCGCCTGATTGAATTTGTCCTGGCCGGATATCACCAGCATATGATAGACCTGCTCTTCCAGTACCATCATCTCCCCTCTTTTGTCAAGGATCACCGCTTGCAGAAGCTTTCCAGCACACAAGCGGGCAGATGCTCCCGGATAAACGCGCCCTGCCAGGCCAGGCGCTGGGCTTCTGGCAAACATTCCGGCAGCGGGCGGTAGCGGGCGAGCACCTCGGGAGGCGCCTTATCCAGGTCTACGTCCGCTGCCATAGGCGGCTCCAGGCCCTGCCGGACGCCGTAAAGGCCCGCCTGTATCATCAGCGCCAAAGCCAGGTACGGGTTGGCCGTTGGGTCTGGGGAGCGCAGCTCGACACGCCGGGATTCCCCAGGGCCGGGGGAAACGCGCACCAGTTGAGAACGGTTCTGGCTGGACCAGGCGATAACCCCGGGGGCTTTATACTGGCCAAACCGGGCGTATGAGCTCTGCGTGGGATTCAGAAAGACCGTCATCTCCGGCGCTTTCTCCAGTATCCCAGCAATGATGGGGCAAAGGTCGCCGCTGTGCTCCAAGCCCACGGACAGACTGATCGGAAAGCCGTTTCCAGGCCGGTCTGGAAGGGGCCTGGGTGAAAAATCCGCCCAGAGGCCGTTGCGCCTTGCCACTGTTTTTACCACGGTCCGAAAGGTCATGGCGTTGTCCGCGGCGGTCAGGGGGTCAGAATCGCGGAAGTCTATTTCATTCTGGCCCGGCCCTTCTTTGTGGTAGGAGCGCTCTGGCACAATGCCCATCTGTTCCAGGGTCAGGCAAATTTCCCGGCGGATGTTTTCCCCCCGGTCCTCGGGGGCAATGTCCATATATCCCGCCTGGTCGTAGGGCTCCAAAGTGGGCTGCCCATTTTGGTCCAGGTTAAATAGGTAGAACTCCTGCCTGGTCCCAAAGGAAAAGCCGCGCCCCAGTTTTTCCGCCGCTTCCACCGCCCTTTGCAGAAGCCGCCGGGTATCGCCGGGGAAGTCTGTTCCGTCGGGCAGGCTTATGCCGCTGAACATGCGCA
>CAJTCU010000055.1 GCA_910574935.1 Oscillospiraceae bacterium | reverse complement strand
TATCAGCTCAAAACCCTTAACCGCCAGTTCCAACTGGCCAGCAAGAACCGCACCGCCTGTTCAAACAATCTGATCGCCCTAATGGAGCAATCCTATCCGGGTGTGCGTTCTCTGTTCAGCAGCCCTGTGCGACCGGACGGCAGCCAGAAATGGGTGGATTTTGCCAATGCTTTTTGGCACGTGGACTGTGTCGCAAAGCTCAGCCTGAACGCTTTTACCGTGAAATACCAGAAGTGGTGCAAGCGCCATGGCTACAATTTCAGTACGGCAAAAGCTGCGGCAATCCACGAGAATGCTCGGACACTGTTTCCGCTGGTTCCAAAGTCGGAGACCACGAAACTGCTGGTGAGAGAGGCCATAACGCAGCTTAATACCATCTCGCACACTGCTGAGGTCTTCCGTGCGGAAATGAACCGATTGGCCGCTCAGCTCCCTGAGTATGATACCGTCATGGCTATGACTGGCGTTGGCCCCTCTGTGGGCCCCCAGCTCATGGCGGAGATTGGCGATGTGCGCCGCTTTGCACAAAAGAGTTCGCTGGTGGCTTTTGCAGGCATCGACCCGGGCAGGGACGATTCGGGTTCCAAAGTGTCCAATAAGGGCAGGATCGGCAAACGCGGTTCTCCTCACCTGCGCAAGACTTTGTTTGTCATCATGTCCATCCTGCTCCAGCTGAAGCCCGAGAAGGACCCTGTTTACCAGTTTCTGGACAAAAAACGTTTTGAGGGCAAACCGTTCTACGTTTACACGACTGCCGGAGGTACCAAGTTCCTGCGTATTTACTATGGCAGGGTCAGGGATTGTCTTAAAGAGAAGGGACTCTGGGACGAGTCTGTGACGGACTGACAGAAATAATTTTTTCTTCCTGACTGCCGCTTTTGGGCGGCGGTCTGTTTGCTGTATTCACTTTTTCCATCCGCTTCCTTTCATATTTTTGGCTTAAGGGGCTTGACTTTTTATTTGCAGGCTTTCTTTTTATGCTTTGCCCTCTCACCAATAGGAGAAAAACAGGGGGCAAAACGGAAGTGTTTTTTGAAAAATCCGAAAATATTTTTTCGGGGATTTTTCAAGCGGCGTAAGCCGCAAAAAGGCGGGCTTGGGGTGGCAACCCCAACAAGATTCCCGCAGGACAAAATGAGCCGGTAGGCGAAATTTGGTACTGTGGTAGAATCTTGCTCTTAAAAAGTGTCGGTTTCCTCTGTGCTGGCTTCTGTCAATACTTTTAGTGCCGCAAGCGGGTATATTGCCAAAGCTGCGGCGATATTTCTCCCTCTACTACCTACAACACCACGCAAAGCAAAAATGACGGAGATTTGCGGAAATTTCTTCACTTTCCTTTCAGTTCCCACACCACCGAAAATTGAAAACTGCCAAACAAAACAGGTGGGATTTTCCTTTGCCTGCCCTCCACGGACAGCTTGCGGATTTGCCAAACAAGAGAGAGAATTTATTTCAGTCCCCCTTGCATGGTATAATACTGACAATTTTTCAAAATGCCAAAAATGGACGCAAAAAAACAGGAAACCTTTTCTTGATTTCCTGTCTTGGTGTGCCGTTCTATGTAGCGGCGGTTATTCAGTTTTTAGCTGGCTATAATTCCACAAACTGGAATTTATCTATTCATCAATTCAAGAGTTTTTTCAAAGGAAATACATTCTGCGTATCTTCCATTCCACATGAACTCATTATAATATCTATAAGATTTTTCTGCTGTCATATACGCATTATCAAGCGTACTGTTTGTATTTGCTGGAACAATCATTTTAAGTCCATGCTCAAAACCACATTTTACTGTTGCATCTATGCAATAATCTGTTTGTAGCCCTACAATAATAATTGTATCTTCATTTTTTTCATGTAGGTAGTCCAACAACCCCGTACCTTTGAAAGCACTGTTTACATTTTTATCAAAAACACGCTCATTTGGCATTGGCTGAAATTCTTCGTATATTTCATAGCCTAACGCACCTTTCGTTAATTTCTGTCCAGCACCATCATCATGTCTAACATAAATAACTTCTATACTATTATTGCGCGCCTCTTTGATTAGTGTTTTAATACGATATACAAAAATCTCAAATTCATATAAGTCATTAGTCATAATTGAATTTTGAGTATCAACAATCAACAATATCATTCTATCATCTCCCAAATTCCGACTTGTCTAATACTGAATCTCCCTTTTCGGAAAAGTGTTCCTACTGCATAAAATATGAAGTATAATGCATATTCCTATGATTACCGATTTAGCACTCACTTAGCAGCACTGCGAACTGGAATTTATTTATGTCGTGGATATTCAGGCATCAAATCAATCAATTTACTTGTCCGTCCTTCTATATCCAATAGAATTTCAATATTTTCCACATCTCCGCCTAAATGCATCATAAATTCTCTGCAAATACCGCAAGACGGAATGATATTTCCATCTTTATATACTGAAACCACTTTTTTAATCTCACTTTCGCCATATGTAAGCATTGTTGATAAAGCATTTCTTTCAGCACACATTCCTATAGAGCCATCTGTGTCAATGCATATACCCTTGTAAATATTACCTTTTTTTGTGAGTACGGCAGATGCCACACTTCCTACCCACATTTTATTTGAAACATCATGGGGGTTCAAAACACTCATTGCTTCTTCATATAATCTTTCCCATTCTTTATCCATCGCTTTACCCTCCATCGTTGCTTTATTATATATCCGTTTTTCAAAAAATGAAAGCGATTTCTTATACTTTCTGTTCATCAAAGCGGAACTTAAACAGGGCAGTGACAATTTGATACCCGGTCGTACTCCGGCAGCGTCCGTATATTTCTCCGATTTCCTGTTGTGTGTAATGCCCGAAAAAGTAAAGGTAAATGATTTCCCTCTTTTTCTCCGGCAGAGAGGACAGAGCTTCAGCAAGCTCCCCGTTTGTGAGGATAACCCTCTGACCGCATATCGTAACAGGGTATTGCTTATAGGGGTCTATGAAATAAGTGTCTGATGTGCTGAACGGGTAAAACTTTTCCTCGGTAAGATATTCAAGGGATACTTCCCTTTGCCGCCGCTTATCCCTGTCACGCCATGCGTTGAGTGCCGCATAGTGTATGACGGTCTTGCAAAAGCCATTGAACGTGTACATAATGTGTTCTTTGTATGCTTCTGTGCAAGGCATAGATGATTCCCCCTTTCTCCCACATGGGCGGTGCATGGTTTACTGTTACTTTTTTATAATTCAGAGGGGCAATAACACTCAAGCTGTCGCCCCCGCTAAACTCAAAAATTTATAATTTAATTTTATAAATATCTGCTACTTCATTTTCAAAAGAAAAGCTCCGTTCATACACGCCGCCATTTTTTTGTATAACTTTTATTGACGCTGAATTTTCTTTTTCAACAGATATATGAAGTTCTTTCATTTCTGCTTCTTTAGCCACTTGGAGAAGTTGGCATAGCATTTCTGTTGCATATCCCTTTTTTCTTTCAGATGGACGTACACTATACCCACAATTCCCTAAATCTTTCAAAAATTCATTCAGCGTATGTCTTAAATCAATAATTCCGATTATCTTATCATCACTTTTTCTGAAAGCAAAAAAAGTATCCGTAACTACCCAATTTTCATTTACCGTTTTGGGATTCGTGTTTAGCGTTACAGAGGATAGCCATTCCTCGTAGCTTTCTGTCTTGTCAAAAAGCTCACTTCCGTAGATAATTTCTTCTCCATGTTGAAAATGTTCCTTTCGATAATCAAGTGCTTTTTCTTTTAGTGCTAAAGTTGGTCTTACCAAAACAATATCATTTTTCATGCTGAATCTCCTCCGGCAATAATAGCCGCTTTATTTCATTTATTATTTGATTGGTAATATCTTTATCCATTTTCATCAACTTGCTGTACATTCGTACTCCTTGATATGCAAAAATAATTACATTGAAAATTGATTCCGGGTTCACGGAATTAAATTCTTTCGTATCCATTCCGTAGTTGATAAGTTCTATCCATGTTGATTTTGAAATTTCGTACTGTTTTTTTACTGAATTATCTTCTTTAGAAACCACTGGATTACTATAAAATTCGTAAATAGCAAGGCTTATAGAATTTTCGTAATCAATCATTTCTGTTGCATATCTTGAAAGAAGTTCCTGTAATATCGTGGTAGCAGAAACGTGCTGCTCAATTTTAGTAAATACTTCACTTTTTTGCTTATTAGAAAAAGCATTAACTATCTCCAAAAATATCTGCTCGGTGCTTTCATAATGGCGGTATAGTCCTCCACGACTAAGCCCCGTCAACTCGCAAATATCTTTCATAGTTACATCTTTAAATCCCTTTTCCGCAAACAGTTGATATGCCTTTTCTCGAATGTCCTGTTTTGTCTTTTCTCCTTTCAAGCTCATATTATCACCTCTTTTCTTTTTGCAACACTCGTGTCGCTTTTAATTATGCGTCATTCGTGTCGCTTTGTCAAGAATAAATATATAGCAAATTGTAAAAATAAGTATGAATGAGAGGGATTCCGTAGTCGTCGGCACTGTGCGTAATGTGCATAACTTGCTATCTTATGGAGTTGTGGGAAAGTCTGTTTGCAGGACGTGGGAAAGCTGCACTTTAGCTTTTCCATGTGCTGTGAATAGAGTTATCCATGATTCCATAGCCTGTTATGCACATTTCCACAATGCTTGTCTTTTGGTCTTTGGTTCGGAATAGTGTGGTGCTGGCGGTCTATCTCTTGTTTTCGGTTGCTTGCTTCTTTACCGCACATGAGCATTCGCGCCAGGGTTGTCATTGCCGTAGCCTTCCAGCAGGTTGATGACGCCCCAGATACCGAGGCCGGCTCCCAGTGCGATCACGAGGGTCTGCAAAACGTCGATTGCGCTGTTGAAAAATTCCATACTTTAATTTAGCCGGAATCGCTTTGTGGTTAGTGTTGGTTCATAGGCATACAAAAGCCGGACAACAAAACCGCCTTGAATTTTGGGCGGCTCGATTCCGGCTATCCTCCTTCTTCATTTTTTTGTTGAGCTGTCCGCTTTGTACGCCAATGGCCTCAACCGAGGCAGGTTTCAGGGACCCTGGCGGGTAGATAAGATCACTCCTTTCTCGCGGAACAGGATTATTCGCCCTCGGTGTCTACGTCAACTTCAAACACATCGTAGACCTCGTTGGGTTTTGATTTGAGCCGGGTGGACAGAAACGCTTCAATGTCAAAGGCGTTCTTATCGTCCGCGTCGGCGGTGTACTGGAAATTGGGGTGCTTGGTGATGTCATACTTATCTGACAAAAACGGGCGGACGCCCCGCAGCTGGAGGATACATTTTCCACCGTCCATCACCGCAAGCTCATCCTGGCTCATCAGCTCTTTGCCACATTGTCAAGTGAAGAATTCATTCTTTTTGCTTTTTCATACACGGAATCTTGTAGATGTTCTATAAATGTGATAAACTGAACGCAGTAACAAATC
>CAJTCU010000054.1 GCA_910574935.1 Oscillospiraceae bacterium | reverse complement strand
TGCGCTTCTTAGCTAAAGGTCATGGGACTCTGTCCCACACCCTGCAAGGGGCTTTGCCCCCTTGACCCCTACCAGGAGAGCAAGCTCCCCTGGACCCCGCAATGTGTCTCTCTCTGGAGCATAAAACAAAAAAGCAAAAGGGGCGGATTTCTCCGCCCCTCTCGCTTTATGGGGTAATCATAAAATTTAGGTGAGTTGAAACCTTATTCAGTGGGCTCGCTAGTGTCCCCACCCTCGTCCGGAGTGCTGGGTTCGCTAGTGTCGCCGCCCTCGTCGGGGTTGCTGGGCTCGCTTCCCTCATCAGGATTGCTGGGCTCGCTTCCCTCGTCGGGGTTGCTGGGTTCGTCTCCCTCGTCAGGATTGCTGGGCTCATCGCCGTCGTCGGGATTGCTAGGCTCATCGCCATCGTCCGGGTTGCTGGGCTCATCGCCATCATCCGGATTCTCCGGCTCGTCGTCCTTCAGGAAGTTACGAGCCAGCAGCGCGGCGCCCTGCTCACGGGTCAGGTCAACCTTCGGACGGAAGGTGCCATCTTCGTAGCCGTTGATCAAGCCAGCCTTCTGGGCCGCGTTTACGCCGCCCTGGGCCCACTTGGCAATCTTGTCGCCATCCTTGAACATGGACACGTCTGTGTCGGCATTCTCGTCCAGGCCTGCCACACGGGCCATAGCCACGGCAGCCTGCTCACGAGTGATGCGACCGTTGTAGTCGAAGTAGGTCTCGGTGATACCCTTCATGTAGCTGTTCTTCAAGCAGTAGGCCACAGCCGCCTTGCGGATGTCAGAAACATTCGCCATATCGGTGAAGGGCACATCGGTGCCGTTCTCTTCGATGATCTGCTTATCCAGTTCGCTGGTGGTGCCGGTCACGCCACTGTCGATCAGCTTGGCGCGGGCGATCACTACCGCAAACTGCCAACGCGTCATGTTCCCCTTGGGATCAAACTCGGTGGTGGTAATACCCTGCACCAAACCGGCCTTCAGGGCCTTTACTACCTCGTCGTACAGAGACTTATTCACCTTATCCAGGTCGGTGTACTTGCTGATGTCCACCTCGCCCGGCGTCGGGCTCGGGCTCGGTTTCTCGCTGGGCGTCGGGCTCGGCGTGGGCTCGGTGGCCTCGCCAATCACCAGGTTGTAAATCTTGCTGGTGCCATCTTCCGCGGTTACCTTAATGGTAGCGCCCTCGGTCAGGTTCCAGCGCTTGGTCAGGTAGTTGTTGGCGTCGTAGGTCTCGGTACCGTCAACAGTAGTTACCTCTACGGTAGCCAGAGCGGAAGCGGTGGTAATCTCCATCAGCATGGAAGCCTGGTCCTCGTCGGTCAGCTTCACGTTGTAGGTCTTACCATCCTCGGCCAGCTCGGCAAAGCTCTCGCCCACCTTCAGGGTCTTGATGTCGGCGATGCCCTCGGAGGCCTTGATGTTCACGCGCAGCTTGTAGGTATTGATGTTCTTCTTGTCCTGGTCGTAGATGCGCAGCTCGGTGTCCTTGCTGGTGATCACGCCGTGGGCATAGTTGCGGTACTCGTCTTTGTCGCCCTGAATACCGGTAATTTGCAGCTCGTCGCCGGTGTCGGGGTCAAAGGTGTACAGCATGCCGTTGCGGACAAAGAACTGGGTCTTGCCAGAAATCCACTGGAACACGCCCTGGCGCTTGCCCTCGTACTCGGAAACGTCTACAGAAGTAGAGCGGTTGGCCTTCATGGGCACCTCGGGGGTGTCGTGCATTACGTCGATGAGGGTCGCGTTCTCGTCGATGGCGAAGTTGAAGGTAAAGTCATGGCTGTCGTCCTCGCGGTAAGCGCCCCAGTTCCAGCTGTAGGGGATGGAAACGTCAATGATCTTCTGAGACCAGTTCACATTCACATCCACCTGGCCGGGCTTATTGGACTGGATGCTGCTAAGGGCAGTGTTCTTGCTTACAGGGGCCCGCTTGGCCACCACGTAGTAGATCATGGTGGGCATGGTGTCCTTGGCTTCCCAAGTAGCGCCCTTTTCGCCAGGAGCAGTAGCGGAATGGTCAGTGGTGGCACCAGCAACGTAGCCAGCAGCCTTGCCCTCGTCGGACTTGCTATACAGGTACAGCACATTGGCCTTGCTCATCACATCGCGGTTAATGACAGAACCATTCCAGGCCTTGGCAATCTCGTCCTCGGTAAATACGAAGGACATGGGGTTGGTAGCTCCCTGCTGGTCCTGAATGTTCATGTCCAGGGAGAGAATTTTATTAATAGTAGCAGTGGTATTTTTCTGATATTTAGTGTTGTTCCAACGCACCAGAGTAGAGTCCTTGGAAGCTGTAACGCCGGTGAAGTAAACCTTCTGGCCGTCGTTCAGCAGGTCGTTAGTATTAGTAGTATCCTGGGGCTTGGTCTGGGCCTTGTAGTTGTAAGGTACGGTGACCTCCAGAACCTTCGCGCCAGTTACGCCGGGAATGTCCTTAATTTCGATGGGGAAGCTGTTCTTGCCGTCCTTAATAGCGCCCACATATGCGGCAGCGTCGTTCAGACGGGCAGCGGTAGCCTCGTTGGACTGGTCCTTCTCGGTAGGAGTCGGAGTGCCAGCAGGAGCGGCAGAATTTAGCGCTACCTCGAACTTCCGCTCGTCCTCCAGACCCTCACGGCTGTTAGCACCGGTAGCTGTGGCAGGCACATAAGGAGCAGTGGTCACGGCAGGAGCGGCAGTGGGGGTAGGCGTAGGACCGCCCACATAAGCAGCCGCGCGGCCAGCAATCATAGAAATGGTGTTGCCGCCATAAACCAGGTCATTGTCCAGGGCGGTGGTGGCATTACCCACGGTGATTTCAGCCATGGAGCTGGCTCCGCCGGAAACGCCGTCGTTCACGCTGTCCTGGGGACGCAGCTCAATGGTGTAGTCCCGGAAGTCCACGTTGTTCTCGCTGTTGGTCACACGCAGCACCAGGTAGTCGCTCATCTTGCCGTGGCCAGTTTCCTTGCCGCTCTTGTCAACGGTGTAGTTGGGCGTCCAGATCTTCTTCACAGTAGTGATGTGGTTCTCGATCTCCTCGTACTCAAAGGAATCCTTACGGCCGTTTCCGTTGGCGTCTCCGTTCATGCCGAAGGCATTCGTGGTCACGCCAAAGCCCTTGCCGCCGGGGGTGGCATAGGTGCCATCGCTGATGTCGGCGTAGACTTTGAAGTTCGTAAGTTTGTTATGCAGGGGCTGGTTGTCGTAGGTGTAGCCCAGGGCACAGCTGTAGGTTAGGCCGATTTCAGCGCTATTGGTAAAGGCAGCTTGAATAGAAGTTTTCTCGTCACCCAAGTCACTAGAAGTAGTACCCGGGTAAAAAGCCTTCACAGTATCCTCGATCTGGAAGGAAGGCCGAGTAGTTGTACTGGGAGTTTGATTGCTCATAGGCCCTGCGGCGGTAGCAAAATTGTCACCTAAGGTGCCAGCGCCACGGACTTTCACTTTACCGGTATACGGATGAGTGCCGTTATCGCCGATAGGATAAACACTATAGGCCAGAGTATGGGCCGTATTATCGGCTACGCCAGCGGTTTTGAAATCGACATAGGCGAACGGAGCATTACCGATAGAGAGTAGCAGCTTTTTGTCATTGGTCCAGCCAGTGCCGGATGCAATTTTTGCTGTAATCTCAGCAGTAGTCCCCGCACCGGAGGTCCAAGCAGCACTGATAGCCTCATGGAAATCAGCATCGGAAACCAATTCACTGAAATCAAGCACCCAGTGTGCAGCTCCCTTGTTAATCGAAGTGTTTGTACCTATAATGCCAGAATTGGCTCCACTCTGCCAAATGAAAGCTAGCTTGGTGTCCTTGCCTTCACCCCGTACACGGGAATTCACGGGTACAACAGTACCCCAGCTCTGAGGCAGGGTTACCACAAAGTGGTCACCACGGTAGCTGGTCTGCACGCCCTCGTACCACTTGTCATTGGCCTCGTCGTACAGCCGGAAGCCGGTCATTTCGGGCACATAGTGGGCGGCTTTCAGCAGGTTCACCTTAATGTTGGCGCTTTCGCCGCCAGAGGTGATTTGCAGGTTGAACTGGTGGCCGGCGATATTTACATTGTTAATTTCGCCCTTCTCCAGCCGGCCCTTGGTGCCGTAGGGGTCGGTCAGGGTGGGAATGACCTGCCAGTAGGGCCCGTGCACCGCGGTGCTCTGCTCGGGGATGCTGATGGTGGCCCCGGCGCTGGTGAGCGCGCTGATGCGCTTGCCCTGGTAGGTATCCCAACCAGAAGTGATGTAGTCGTTGTTGCTGACATAAATATCGATCTCGTCGCCGTCTTCCCAGCCATCGCGGTTCACAACAGCCTCGTAGCCGTCCAGCTGCAGCTCGTACAGCTTGGGCTTATCGCCGGAGCTGCCGGAACCGCCGCCCGCCTTGGCGGACAGAACGATTTTCACGTTGGCGTACACGTTCTCACGGTCGCCAGCGGTACGGTTGTTCTGGGTGCTGTCGTCCTCGTTCCAGTTGGCCTTGGTGATAACGGTGAGCCAAGCGGTCCAAACGTCGCCAACCTTAACAAAGCGGATGGTGTTGTTCACGCTGACAATGGGCTCGTCTTGGCCGTGAGTCCCGCCTGCGGACCAGGAATCGCCAGTCAGGTCCTCAACCGTACCAGGCTGGGGATCTTCCACGCGCACCAGGCCGTTGCCATTGGTAAAGCGGGCATAGAAGTGGCTGGTGGTGTGGTGGGAAGTGTCTAGCCACTTGTTATTGCTAACAGGAATGTAGATCACCGCGTCGCCGTTGGCGTCCATGGTAATGCCCTGGGCCTCGCCCACGGTGCCGGCGCCGTCATGCGTTTGGGTGGTTTCTTCACGGTCGATAATGGCCACGTCCCGCAGGGCCTGCTCGTAACTATAGGTTACGTTAAAGGTCTTGGTCTTGCCGTCGCGGGCGGTTACCACCACGCGGGCCTTGGTCTGGTCCGTAGTGGGGGCAAAGTACTCCACCGTGGCGTTGGGGGACTCGGGCACAAAGATGCGCCGGGCCTGCTCGTCGTCCATGTTCTGGCCCAGACCCACCTTGTCGGCGGTCAGGCCCAGAGGCAGCACGATGGAGATGGTCTCGGCCTCGTTGACAGCCTCGCCGGAGATAGCAGAGATGGTGGTGGAGGTATTGCCCTCTTTCCAGCTCTGGTTCACGCGCACGGTGCGCAGGTCGGCAGAGTCAAAGGCCACGGTATGGTCCTCGGATACCACCAAGGTGTACTCGCCTTTCAGCTCATGCTTGCTGTTGGTGTCGTCGTACATCTTCACTGGAAGGCTGTACGTCCCGTCCTCATTCTTTTCGGCCTGTTTGGTCAGGTCCAGGTAGTACGTGGGCAGTTTCAGCTCCACCTTCTGCTGGGTCTCGGGGTTCACGGTCTTGGTGACCACGTAAACCTCCCAACCGGCACGGTCGCCGGTCAGAGCGCCACGGGTGATGTCCACGGACGCGGTATCCTCGACCTTTACGCTGAGCGTCTTTGTCTCGGCGTCATAGTCGGCATACTGCGAGTTCACCGTGATCACCGGAGGATCTACCGGTGCGGGAGCATCCTCCGCCGCAGCACTGAGCGGAATCATTGCGACGACCATCATGATGGCCAGAAGCATCGCAAGTGATTTCTTCAGAAACTTGCTTTTGTTCATGATTTCAACCCTCTTAAATTTTAGATTCTCAGCCGGCCTTTTTCGCCGCTGAGTGGAAGTTAACTATATATT
>CAJTCU010000053.1 GCA_910574935.1 Oscillospiraceae bacterium | reverse complement strand
ACGCAGGAATACACCGCCGTCATCTGCATGGCGCTCCGCTCGGTGACGGCCTTGCCGGAGGTGGAGCCGCCGAAGTAGAAGGTGTAGCCGCTCCCGGCGGTGCGGTTCTGGGGGGCGTCCCGCGAACGGAACAGACTGCTGAAAAAGCCCATAGAAATCACACTCCTTGGTCTTTATTTCCGAATGGCTATGTGGTAGAATATTGCAGAACACTGTCGAAGGAGGCAGCCATCATGTTGGATTTGAATGGCTACATGAAAAAAGTCGGCGTAACAAAGAAAAAATATGTGTCCGATTGGCTGGCAAAAGATCTCATTCCAGGTGCTTTGCAGGATGAGTCCACAGGGGAATACACATTCCCCGAATCAGCTCGGAGGCCCTATAGGTGCAATTCGCTGAAACCCAGTACAAAAGCTCCCCAGTTACGGGCGCATATTGTAAAAGCGTGTATTAACCGTCACCATATTACCAAGGATATGTGCTTTATGAGTGAGGGTGAGTTTAACGGAATGATTGATGACCTTGTAAATGCAGGTTGGATCAGACTTAGAATTGAAGACGGGATTACCTACTATGACTCCACAGAAAAAAGCGATACATACTCAGGTCAGCCCCTAAAGGAGCTTGTGAAAATACTCAACAGCACTCTGTCTGTCGTTACTGAGGCAGCGGCAAAAGGGGCTGTTACTGCTTGTTTAGCAGCGGGTCAGATAAATAGCAGGCCCCTGGTGTCATAAACAGAGGTGGCATCCTGACAGCGGATGGCCCGGTCGAGGGCCATGATTGTTGCCACGATGCCATCTATTTTTTCTGTGGATTTGTCCTTGTCCGGCTTGATGTTCCCAGCCGGGTCCTGGTGCATGACCACATTCTGAGCCATCCACTTCAAGACCGGGTTGCCGCCGTGGTTGATGCGGCCCTCCATCAGCAGCTTGTACAGCTCCTTGGAGGGCGGGGACATATCCTTATAGCCCTGACCGAAGGGGACCACGGTAAAGCCCATGTCCTCCAAGTTCTGTACCATCTGCGTAGCATTCCAGCGGTCAAAGGCGATCTCCTTAATGTTGTACCGCTCCCCCAAATCCTCGATAAACTTTTCGATAAAGCCATAGTGAACCACGTTGCCCTCGGTGGTGTTGATGAAGCCCTGCCGTTTCCACACATCGTAGAGAACATGGTCGCGACGGCAGCGTAGCTCCAACGTTTCCTCCGGGAGCCAGAAGAATGGCAGCACGATATAGGCCTCCTCCTCCGACCGGGGCGGGAACACCAGCGAGAGGGCGGTGATGTCCGAGGTACTGGAGAGGTCGAGGCCCCCAAAGCAATCCCGGCCATAGAGGTCATCCAGGTCGATAGGGCGGTTGCCCCGGTCGTAGATGTGTTCCGGTATCCAGCACACGGTGGCGGAAGTCCAGATGTTCAAGCGGAGCTGCTTGAACACATTTTCCTCGGCGGGGTTGTCCAAGGCGTTCTGGTAGGCTTCCCGCACCCGGTCAATGGAAATGGTATGTCCCAGGGAGGGGTTGGCCTTGTACCAGTTGGCCTCATCCGTCCAATCGTCCTCTATACTCAGGCCGTACACCACGGGATAAAACGATGGGTCATTCTTCCGGCCATCCAGCAGGTCGAGGGCCTTGGTGTGCAGTTCGTAGCAGATGCTGTTTTTGTTGGTGCCAGCGGTGGTGATGATGAAGAACAGCGGCTGCTCACGGGCATCGCCGGAGCCTTTGGTGAGAACATCGTAGAGCTGGCGGTTGGGCTGGGCGTGTATCTCGTCAAAGACCAGCCCGGACACGTTCAGCCCATGCTTAGTGCCGGTCTCCGCCGAAAGCACCTGGTAGTAGCCGTTGTTGCTGTAATTCACGATGCGCTTCTGGGCGGCGGTGATCTTGGAGCGGCGCATGAGCGCCGGGGACATCTGCACCATCTGCTTTGCTACATCGAACACGATGGATGCCTGGTTGCGGTCGCAGGCCGCACCGTAGACCTCCGCCGACTGCTCGTTGTCAGCGTAGAGCAGATACAGTGCCACCGCAGCCGCCAGCTCCGACTTGCCCTGTTTCTTGGGAATCTCCACATAGGCGGTCAGGAATTGCCGCTTGCCGTTCTCCTTCACAATGCCGAAGATGTCCCGCACGATCTGCTCCTGCCAAGGGAGGAGCATGAACGGGGTCCCGGCCCACTTGCCTTTGGTGTGGCAGAGATTCTGGATGAAGGTGACGGCCCGGTCCGCCTTGGCCTTGTCGTAGCGGGAGGTGGGGAGCATGAACTTGGAGGGGGTGTATTCGTATGCCATCAGGAGCCACCTCCCAGCAGTTTCTCCATCTCGTCCGCAGGCTCCACCGAGCCGTCCCCGGCGATGATGCGGCTCCGAGCCGAGGGAGTCAAGCCGAACTGCTCACAGAAACGGAGCATAATTTTCATATTGGTCTGGGCGATGGACACCTGCGGCACTTGCTGGAGGTATCCGTTGGGGGTGCGGATCATGGAGCCGTGCTGGGTAATGAACTCCTCTGCCTCCTTCCATCGGGCGTAGGCTTGGCAATAGCCAGCGAACGCCGCCATGTCCAGTTCGGTGAGGATGCCCATCTGCTCCAGCACCTTGCCCATGCGCCGCCACTTTCGCTTGGCCTCAGTGTCCAGCCAAGCTGGGCAGCGGGGAGCTTTGCGCTCCGGTCTCGGCTCGTTGGCGTTCAGTGGACGCTTGCCGGGGTTACCTTCCTGTTCTTTGATTGCGGTGGGCTTGGGTTTGCGGCCTCGTGTCGCCATCGGAACCGCCTCCTTTCTACAAAATGGGTATAAAAAATGACCTGCCCAGCGGCAAGTGGTCGACAAAAAAACAGTCCTACGATATAATGAGGTGAATCACATAGCAGGAAGAAGGTCCTTTCATGAAAAATGAATCAGAAAAACGGGCATGGTCCGGCACTATCGTTTCCATTCAGCCCCGCACCACCGTCTGGCGGTACCGGCTGGACAACCGCACCCATTCACATCTGGGCTACAACCTGTTTCTGGACGGAGAAGTCAACGGTTTGGCAGGGCCTTTTTCTGTGGCAATTTCGGAAAAGCAGCAGCAAAAAGCACAATTTCGTATCGGCGATAAGATAAAGGGAACTGCCTGGACGAAGATGTATGCGGTCACGGAGTACGCCGATTACTACCGCGCTGGGGCGCTGAAGGTGGTGGAACGCGCCGCAGAGCCGCAGGATGCAGGTTCTCCGCCGCCTTATCTCGCACCGCTGCCGGATATGGCTACCTGTGAACGGCGGGGTGCCAGGATGCTTAGCACCTCCTGCTACAAGGGGAAATTCTTTCAGTGTGTCTGGGCCACCATGGCGGCGGTGGCCATTGAGTATGATTGGGGCGTCAGGCAGAAATACCGCTTTGAAAGTTTCTGCTATGGACCCAAATCCTGCAAGTTCTACAAAATGGGCAGGCCCCGCGCTGTGCCATACAAGGGCGACAGTCCTTCCTACGATGACGGCTGTTTGGACGAGATTCTTACAGAGGGCCGGTCGTGGGACGAATAAGACGGTTCATAACGAGCAGCAGCCCCGGAGGGCTGGTGCTGCGGCGTATTCGGTTTTGGTTCAGTTCACCAGGGGCATCCGCTGTTCTCGCAGCCTCGCGTGTCGTAGAGCATCTCCTCAACGCTGGCGTAGTGCTGGAGCCGGGCCAGTTGCTCCAAAAGGCCGTAGACCTCTCGCTCCCGCTCCTCGTAGACCGCTGGGGGCAATCCGCACCCCATCCGTTCGTCCATCTCGATTCCGGTCTGTATGCGGTCAATCTTCTTGACGATTTCCTTTTTCTGCCTCGTCATCATCCGCACCCCCTCAGTGGGCCATCGCCCAGGCAATGGCGTGGCCGTTGTCCTCGAAGGCGTCCTCGGAGATGCTGACCAGCTCCACCCGGCCCTCGCAGGTGTGGTCGGCGGTGGTGAAGCGGTAGGTAGCCCCGTAGTAGCACCGCCCGTTGGGGTTGTAGTAGTACCCCGCGACCAGGACGCGGTCGCCGAAGGTGAGGATCGTGCCGCAGTTGTTCATCAACCGCATTTCGAGGTTCTCCGGGGTGGTGGCGGTGGGGAGCCGGTAGGTGTCGGCCTTGGCTGCGGTCTTGCTGTTCATCTTGATTTTCATGGTGTTGTCCTCCGTTTTCAAAGTGTGGTTTTCCCTTTCGGTGTACCCATATTCGCTCTAAACGGAGATAATAGCAAGACAATTCGGAACGTAAACTACACAAATAACTGGCGTGGAAACTGTGTAAATTACCTTCTCTGGCAGCGGTGGATGGTGTCGATGATTTTGTCCTGCTCGGCGGTGTCCACCCCGATGCTCTCCAGAGCCTCCCTGGTGCCGCAGTCGGGGCAGATGGGGCCGGAGCCGTCCCTGGCTGTGGCCGGGGGCGCGGTGTAGGTCTGGCCGCACCTGGGGCAGACCGAAATGCGAAAAATGTTGTCTTTCATTTCATCCCCTCCATGCTCCGCTGGATGGCGTCGGTCAAGTACCGCTGGCCGAAGCCAAAGGCATCATACCCGGCTCGGCAGACCGCCACATAGTGGGCGGAGGGCAGGCCGAGGCTCCGTTCCTCGTGCATAATATAAACGAACACCCTGCGGCGGCGAACCTTGCCGGAACGGATGCCCTTGATGGGCAGCACCATCTCGGCCTTGTAGTAAAAAGTGGGGTGGCCCTCGTAGTGGTCCAGGGCCAGCTCATCCTCCTCGCTGACCTCCCATGCCGCCACCGGGACGCTGGCCCCGGCTTTCGGCTCGATGGTGAGGTAGGAGCCGGTCTTGCTCCCCTTGAACAGCAGCTCATAGTCGGGGATGACTGAGGTGCCGATGATTCGCGCCCCTGGGCAGCGCATCCGCATCTGCGGGATGTTGAGGTTGCTGCCGTAGGCGATGTAGTATCTTTTTGCCATTTTGATTCCGTCCTTTCCGAAGGAGGTACCCTTCTACCACCTTAAGACCGCCGAAGCGGTCAAAGGTAAGGTAGCAGAAGGCTATCTCCTTCTGTTTGCCCTTCAAGCGGCGCGTCCGTTGCGGAAGGCGGCGTCCCCGGCGAGGCGGCGGGTCAGCAGGTCGCGGGCGGTGGCGAACTCCTCGCCGATGAAGCCCAGGCGGAGGAGCCAGGTGCGCATGGCGTACTTGGGGTTGTCGTTCTGCTGGGGCTTGGGGCTGGCGGTCTTGACCGACTTCGCCATCTGGCTCAGTGCGAGGCAAAGCTGGATGTAGCTCTTGAGCTGTCCGGCGTGGAGGCCGTTCTTACGGTCGGCGGTAGGGGCGTCGAACTGGAAAAGCCGGAACTCGACCGTACCCTTGGTGAAGGTAGCGTGGAGGTTGAGCATATGGTAGCGGCTGTCGTTGTAGTGCTGGTTCCTGCCGTAGGTGGCGTTGTTGGCGCTGTACCAAATGTCCGCCAGGTCGCTCATGGTGCTGGGCTTGCGGCGGTTGACCGTTTCGATGAACCGGGGGCTGACCGTCCGGCAGTAGCGGCTCATGCGGTAGTGGTCGAGGGCCAGGGCATCCGCCAGGAGGCTCTCGTGGCTGGCCATGATGTTCGCCAGGTTGCGGAGGGTCTGGGCGGTGTGGCCTTTGGCCCCGATGTGGATGTGGACTCCGCACCCTCTGGTGTAGTCGCTCTTGGCTCCAGCCTTGCGCAGCCGCCGCACCAGCTCCTGGAGGGTGTCCATGTCGGCGTAGGTGAGGATCGGCGTGACCATCTCGCACTTTTCGCTGTCCGGCCCCTCGATGCTCACGTCCCGCTGGAACTTCCACTCGCGGCCCTGGGCGTCCCAGGCCGACCAG
>CAJTCU010000052.1 GCA_910574935.1 Oscillospiraceae bacterium | reverse complement strand
CATTTGTGACCTCCTGTATTCAGTTTTCCAGAATCCAGTTGTTCGTGTCCCTGTTCATGTGAATTTATTAGGCAACTGAACTCTTCACGAACAAGTATGGCATATCTTTTCCGAGTTTCTGGTAATTTACCCCCATGCTGCGCTGGCTTCCCCGCGTGTCGGAGGTGTTGAAAAGGTCGATGGTTTCCTTTCCCAGCGTTTCCGAAATCTCTTTCAGGGTGCTGCGCTCCTTGCCGCCCAAAAACAGGACGCAGGAGCAGTTGCCGATGATGGTTTCCGCATGGTCTTTGTAGACGGCCTTTAACTGGCTCTGCGTCTGCACCACGATATGGGCGGAAATCTCGCGGCTTCGGATAACGGAAATCAGGTGCTGGAAGTTGGGGATTTTCTGGTTGGCAAACTCGTCCAGCAGGCAGGTAACATGGGTTTTCAGTGCGCCGCCGTTTTCCAGCGCCTTGTCGCACAGGACGTTGAACATTTGCGTATAAACCATCGCAGAAATGAAATTGAATGTCATATCCGTGTCGGACACGATACAGAACAGCGCCGTCTTGCGGTCGCCAATCTTTTCAAGTTCCAGTTCGTCGCCCTCCATCAGTTCCCGCACCTCCCGGATGTCAAAGGGAGCCATTCTTGCGCCGCAGCTAATCAGGATCGATTTTGCTGTTTTGCCCGCCGCCATTTTGTATTTCTTATACTGGCGCACCGCAAAATGTTGTGGGTCGCATTTTTCCAGCGCGTCAAACATCAGGTCAACGGCGTTTTTGAAGTTTTCATCATCCTCCCGCACCTCGGACGCATTGAGCATTTCCAGCAGGGTGGTCATGTTTTTTTCTTCTTCCGGCGCTTCGTACCAGATGTAGGCGATCAGCGCCTGATAGTAGAGGGCTTCGGCTTTTGCCCAAAAATCTTCACCGCCCTTGCTGTCCTCGCCCTTGGTGTTCTCCATGATGCAGTTGACCAGCTTCAAAATGTCGTTCTCGCAGTAGATATAGCGGAATGGGTTGTACTTCATGGACTGCTTAAAATCAATCGTATTGAGTATTTTTATCTCATACCCGCCGCGCTGAAGCATTTTCCCACATTCCAGAACGACCGTGCCTTTTGGTAATGTCAAGTAGGGAACAAGAAAAAGTGTATCTTCTTTTCAGTTGGTTACACTGTCCTTGTCATTCTCAATAAGCCGCACTACCTTGTCCGTAAAGGTTTCCCGGCTTGTTTCGCTGAAATGGATATGAATGTCAAAGGTGGTATTCCCTATCCGCTTCACAAGGTCGGGCTTCGCGTCCAGAGGGGCGGCGGTGTGGCTGGTCTTGCTGGTGTCATGGTTCATAGGCTCTCCTTTCCGTTCATCATTCCTTTTAACCGTTCCATTTTCCCCTGTGCCGTGGCTTTCCTGATGTTCTCCCCGGTAATGCAGACGGGGCAGCACATTTCAAGCAGACGGTCATAAATCCGGGCATGGGCGGTGTCCTCCGGGTGCTGCAATTCCTCCAGCGTCAAATTCGTTGTGACAATCAGCGGCTTCCGGCTTCGGTATCGGCTGTCAACCACGTTGTAAACCTGTTCAAGCCCGTATTCCGTGCCGCGCTCCATGCCGAAATCGTCAAGGATAAGCAGAGGGAAGCGGCAAAGGCGGTCTATGTATTCGTTCCTGTCCTTATAGCTGGCGGCAAGGTCATTGAGGATAAGGGCAAAGTTCGTCATGCACACGGAAATCTCACGCTCCATAAGGGCGTTGGCGATACACCCGGCAAAATAGCTCTTGCCTGTGCCTACCTTGCCCCATAACAGGTAGCCGATATTCTCCGCTTTCATTTCCTCCCAATGCGCCGCATAGAAGTGCGCCTTATCCATTTGGGGGCATTTGCCGTTGTCATTTTCAAAAGTCCACTGGCTCATGGCGGCATTGGAAAAGCCCCGGCGTTTTAATTCTTCCACGGTGTCACGGTGCTTGCGCTCCCGGTCGGCGGCTTCCTGCTTTTCCCGGCGTTTGCTCTGGCAGTCACATTCTTTGGGGTGTCGGTCACGTCCGAAAAGCCCTTTTCCCTCGGTGAAGTAGGCTTCTTTGGGCTGGCGGCAGCTCCCGCAGTACAAAAGCCCGTCCTCGCCCGTGTAATCCTCCGGCTGTGGCTCTGCTTCTGTGGCAAGCCGGAAAATGGCGTTATCATAATCACACATAAAATCGTCCTCCTTGTTCATGGTTTTATTCACGCCCTGTTTACAGGGCGTTGTATCTTCGCTGTCAAAGGCTCTCGCCCTCTTTGTAGGTGTAATCGGGGATTCCCTTTTTCGGGTTCTCCTTTTTCTCCCTGTCCGCCCACCTGTAAAGCGTGGCGGCATGGCTTACATAGTCATTCCCGCTGGAAGCAATATACCGGCTCATTTCCTCGATAAGCCGTCCAAGGCTATCCGGGTATTCCTGCTTCAGCTCCACATATTCGCTTTCAGTGAGGAAAACATTCTGGTATTTGCCATAGGGCGCGGGCGGCTCCCCACTCACTCCCATTCGTTGGCTCTCTTTTAGTTTGTTTATATTTAGTTGGTTAGGGTAAAGTTTTCTTTGTATCATAGGCAAAGTTTTCTTTGTGTCTGATGTACAGTTTTCTTTAGGACTGACATCAAGATTTCTTTGTGTCATATCTAAAGAAACCTTTGCTGCTTCCGGCACTTTCACATAAAGGCGGTTCGGCGCGGAAAATCCCCGGCGTTCCCTCTCCAAAAGCCCGGCAATGTCCAGTTCTTTTAGGGAGTTCTGTATTGTCATGGTGCTTTTATCCAGTATTTCCGCTATCTCTGCTATGGGGTAGACAATATACGTCCTGCCCTCATTGTCCTGCCAGCCGTTCTTCTGTGAGAGGGTGGAACGGTCAAGGAGCAGCGCATAGAGCAGCTTTGCAGTCTGTGACAAGTCCATTTTCAGCAGAAAACGGGGATAGGGGAAAAAGGGCGGCATTGTGGTGTTGGCTGTAATGTATTCGGTTATGGTTTTCACCTCCTGTCTGTGGCTTCTGTTACGCATTTAAAACGGCTTTTTTGGGGGTAAAGGATAAATGTACCGCATACCCGTTGAGCAGTAGCCGGGAAGCCTTGATTTACGGGGGTTCTGTGTTTTCTAAAGCGTGACATTTCCCCCTCTGTTTCCGCTTGCGCTGTGCGGTTCTGGCTCTTTTCATGCGTCCGGCACAATCGGGACAGTATTTCCCCCGGTTGGATTTTGGGAGAAACTGACCGCCGCACTCGGTACAGCGTTTCAGTTCTGCCCGGTGCAAAAGGGCGGCTTCCAGTTTCCAGTCAAGGGGAAGCACGGCGGCAGTGAACCAGCGGCAGAGAAGCGAATAGCTGATACTTTGCACACATACACAAGGCTCGCCGTTATCCAGCACAATGCAGTTGCCGTTATCATAGTTACAGCACTCATGCACAAGGCGGCGGGCGGCTCTGTACTGTGGGTAGTCCATGTAGGGACATTTACCGTTCATTTTCCAGCCCCTTTCCCCGTTCCGGCTCACGGCGCAATATTTTGTCAAGATTGCTTTTCACGGTCTGCAATTCCCGAACGTTCTCTTTCTTCTCCCGGTACTCGTTGTAAAGGGCGTTTTTCTCTTTGGTAAGCTGCTCAATTTCCGTTTGTAAGGTCTTGGAAGCTGGCAGCTTTTGGATTCCCTGTGCCTTAAAAAACCGGGTGGCAGCTTCGGCTATGATAAACTCGCTTTCGTGCTGCTCCCGGTAGTTTTTGCGGGCTTTCTCTGTTTTCTGTGCTTTCAGCCCGTCACGGGCTGGCTTGGTCTTGATGTACGCCAACAGCTGTTTCTGTAAGTCCTTTTTCTCCCGCAAAGTGCTTTCCACGGCTTTCAGTTCCGCATGGACGTTTGACAGCTCCGCGCTGGCGGCGGCAAGGGCGGCTTCCAGTTCTTCCGGGGAAGAAAAGCCGGATTCCTCGTAAACGCTCATGGTAGCCGCCATTTGCTTCAAGTTGTGCAAGGTCGCCCATTTCTCGTAGCCTTTCCCCTTGCCCTCGGCTTTCTTGGCGGCTATGTCTATCATGCGTTGTACTCCGTCATTTTTCGGGGCGTTTATAGCGGCTTTGTTGCGCTGTAAGCGGTCTTTTATGCTCCGTGGGTATTCCTGTCTGCGTGCGGGCGTTTCGGCGGCTCTGGCGGCGTTCTGTGCGTTTATGGTGAGTGCTTCCAGTATGGCGGCACGGTCAAAATCATCACCCAGTTTCCGGGCGGTGATGGGCTTCGTCCTGTCCGGCGTGAGATAGGATAGCCGCCCCCGGCTCTCCTTGACGGTCACGCCCTGTTGTAGCAGCTTCCCGGAAAAATCCTCAAAGGAAACGGCAGAGGACAGGGCGGCTCGGATTGTGCGCCGTAATTTCTCCTTGTCGGTTTCAAACTTGGTCTGTTTAGGCGGCTCTCCCGTGGCGGCATGGGAAGCGTTCTCTTTATCCAGTGCGGCTTGTCCTTTCCGCTTCGCCCAATACTCACGCTCGGTAACTCGGTTCTTGCTCCCGTTCAGCAAGTCAATCTGATAGAGGTTTTCCCGGTGGCACATCTCCATGACTTCCGCTTTGAAGTATTCCATAGCTGCGTCTGTACAGCGGTGCTTGCAGCCCTCCCTTGTGTCGGCTGGTCTTTCCATGTACGGCAACAGCGGAACTTCGGCAATCCGCAAGCTGTTTATGACGATATGCACATGGATATTTCCGCTGTGGTTATGCCCGTCCGGGTGGGTGCATACCAACGCTTGATGTCCGGGGAAATGCTCTTTACAGAACTGCTCGCCCAACGCTTGCGCCCGGTCTACGGTCAAGCCGTTGTCTGGTGCGTCACGGGGGTCAAAACTGATAATGTAATGGTGGCTCTTTACGTCCTCCCGCTTTTGGTTCTTTCCGTATTTCAGATTGGAGCGCATACACGCTATGGCGAAATCTTCATCACCGCAATTAAGGGAAGATATGCGGTAATCGTCACGGAGAACAAGCCGCCCGTTTCCGTCCAGTGTGGGCTTCATGGTAAACTCGTCATGCTCAAAAGTTAGGTACTGTTCAGCCGCCCCATAGTCGGCATTTTTAGAGCTGATATGTTTGAATGTTGCCAACGGCTTCACCTACTTTCTGCAAGACTTCAAACTTCAAGGCGGCAAGCTCCGCTGTGGCGGCTCGTACCTCTTGGGAGAGGGCGTTATAAGGTGCGCCATACTCATTCAGACAGCGGGCAATCTGGTTCAAGTTGCCGCCGATTTTTCCGTATTCGGCTGTGAGTTTCCCAACGGCAGAGAGTAATTCATCATTGACCGGGGAAACGGTAATGACCGGGCGTATGCTTGACTTGATAAGTGCTTGCCGGATAAACTCGGCTTGGCTCATTTTGCAGAGGGTGACACGCTCGGAAAACCCGGCGTATTCTTCCTCGGTCAAGCGTGTCTTGATTACCCGGTGGCGGTGGGGCGTGTTGTATCTTTTCATGGCTGTGAACCTCCTTTCGTGGGTGGATTTTTTCAAGCGGCGCAAGCCGCAAAAAGGCGGGCTTGGGGTGGCAACCCCAACAAGATTCCCATAGGACAAAATGAGCCGGTAGGCGAAATTTGGTACTGTGGTAGAATCTTGCTCTAAGAAACTGACGGACTGCGCTGTGCTGGCTTTCGCCGTTTTCCCCCGGCTTGCATGGCGTGGATTCTGCCAATTTTGCGGCGGTATTTTCCCATACAGTAAAGCCGGAAATAAGCAAAATGGGCGCAAAAAAACAGGAACCCTTTTTCCTTGATTTCCTGTTTCGTATCTTCGCCAATAGCGGCGGTTATCCTGTTGCTATTCCCCGGAAGTAAACTTGTAGCCTATGCCTAAAACGGTCTTTA
>CAJTCU010000051.1 GCA_910574935.1 Oscillospiraceae bacterium | reverse complement strand
CCAATTTCCGCAGAAAATGATTTTCCGGTACCAAATCCTCTATCGTTACCATGTGATATTTTAACTGCATTTCCTTGCCCCCCTGCTCTAATTATACCATATTTCGAGCGATTTGGGAGCACTTTGTCAACAGCTCCATGATGACCAGAAGCTATCAAATCAGCTCCTCCTTTCTGGTTTCCCGTTACCGAGCATATCATGGGCTTGGAATACTATCAAGGCTATGTTGTAAACAGTAGAATGAAATGCGGCCGCATTATTCCCACTTAAAGCATTTCACCGCAATTCCAGAACAGACCAGAGTAACGCCCAGCATCACAAAAATGGGCAATGCAAAATGTTCAACTGACAGGCCCAGGAACGCCGATTTCATAAACTGGATGCCCTGGGTCATGGGGAACACACTGATAATCTTTTGCACGCTCTCCGGCATCACTTCAAAGGGCAGGGTGGCCCCGGAGAAAATCAGCATGGGGAAATACAGCACACAGGCGATAACGCTTGCGTTCTTGGTATTCTTGGCGATACCGCCCACCATCATGCCAATGCTCAAGGTAGAAAGTACGGTCAGGAGCCAACTGCCAGCAAAGCTCACCCAGGAGCCGCGCAGGTGAACGCCCCAGGCCAGCCCGGAAACCAGAAGCAGGGAAATCAGGGACACCAGCGCATAAAGCACATAGATCAGAAATTCCACGGCAAGCAGCATACCGGGGCTGATGGGTGTGACCTGAAAGCGTTTCAGGATTTTTCGCTCCCGGTATTCCGCTACCACCAGCGGCAGGCCCATCAACCCGCCCGCGCAGACGGAGATGGCGCACAGCGCACCGATGGACTGTTCCAAAAATGTATAGTCTGCGCCGTCCGCCGCCGGGCTTGTCCCGTACAGAAAACCAAGGATCACCAGCACCACCAGGGGCAGGAGGAGCGCAAAAATTACCATGTTCATATTGCGGATATTCAACTTCAACTCGTTTTTCAGCAGAGTGCAAAAGGCTTTCATTCGATCCCCTCCCCGGAAAGTTTCAGATAGGCGTTCTCAAAGTTTTCACAGCCGCTTTTCTCTTTCGCCTGTGCCACCGTTCCATAAAACACGGCCCGGCCCTTTTGGAGAATACAAATTTCGTCACAGAGGGCCTCTACCTCGTCCATAAAGTGGGAGGTCAGAAAAATTGTCAATCCGCCGTCTTTCAGCTCTTTCAGGATTTTCCAAACGCCCCGCCGTGCCCTTGCGTCAAGCCCGGTTGTCAGCTCGTCCAGAAAAACGACCTGCGGTTTTGGAATAAGGGCCAGTACGATAAAAAGCCGCTGGCGTTCCCCGCCGGACAAGCTCTTGACGGGTGATCCCGTTTTATCCCCAATCCCAAACTGTTCACACAGTTCTCTCCAATCGGCAGGGGTCTTGTAAAGACAGGACGTTTCCTCGCACAATTCGGAAACCTTGATTTCCGGTTGATAGTCGCACTCCTGGAATTGAACGCCCACCTGCTGGAACAAGCGGCGGCGGTCTTTCCTGGGGTCAAGGGCGAGGACAGAGACATTCCCGCTGTCCGCCCGTTTCGTCCCCAGGATGCACTCAATAGTCGTGCTTTTCCCAGCTCCGTTGGCCCCCAGCAGTCCAAAGGCCGTACCGCGTTTGACCGACAGGCTCACATGGTCTACCGCAGGGAGCGCCCCATACGCCTTGGTCAAACTTTCGACTTTTACAACTTCTTCCACGTTGATACCTCCTTTTTTCGATGGTATAAGAATACCACCAGAGAAAACTCTGGTGGTAAGATGGAGGGTTTCAAAAATTTTTCTTCATTTCTTGCAGCATACCCAGCATTTTTATTGCGTTTTTCTCCGCTGAGGAAAGGGAGACAATCAGCTTGTCACAAACGGAAATAATATCCTCGTCCTGCCGTGGCGTATTGAGTGCCAGCTTAATATCGGCGTTCGGGTTTTTGGAGAGCTGTTGGAGCATCCGCAAAATTGCCTCCAAGGAGTAATTTGCACACCGCAGGGAACGAATGATTTTCAGCCGCCTTATATCCTGCTCCGAGTAAACGCGATACCCATTCTGTTTCCTCTTGATTGTCAGCAACCCATTCATTTCCCAATTCCGAAGTGTGTCCATTGAGATACCCAAGTAATCGGAGGTTTCTTTCCGTTTCAAGAAAACCGGAGTGTCCGGGCTGTCCCCGGACAAGATATGCTGGACAATGCAGATGGCCTCTTCCGCATGGTCGCGCTCTTTTCCCAAATCAGCGACATATTCCCGCGTGAGCAGGATGGCTCCGTCAAAATTCCCCTGGGCTGATAATTTCACAACCTCAACTATCTTTTTTCGCAGACCGCCCTGCAATACCTCAATTTGAAAAGCAGTCCGGGCCAGCCAGAATTGTTGAATATGAAAAGCGGTAAAAACGCGGTAGCCGTTTTTTTGCCGCTTTGCCGCTGGGATCAGCCCCCATTCTTCGTATAAGCGGACGGTGTTCGGGTGTACTCCGATGACAGCCGCAACCTCGGCAGTTTTATATGTGGTCAAAATATTCACCCCCCATTGTGCTATTGTACCTCTTTTCTAAAGTCTGGTGGTAAAGTGGAGGGTTCTATTATAACTCGTCCGATTTATCTTTGCAATGATGTAATATGAAGTTAAATACTACTAAAATATAAAATTATATTTCGTTCTCATATTCACCCCTGAAATGTAAAATAATATAGGGGTGATGTGAGAATGTACCAATACGAAAAGCGCCTGGATTGCCGCGCCCTGGGCAAAGAAATCAAACGTAGGCGCAAGGCCAAAGGCTGGACGCAGGAGCATCTGGCCCAGCTTGTAGACCTCACCCCCCGCTCCATCATGTATATTGAAAATCGGGGCCAGCACACCAGCCTCAACTCCTTTTACAAGCTCGTCACCCTTTTGGATATTTCCGTAGATGAATTTTTCTACCCGGATAGGCACAACGGAGAGGACGAACGCCGGAAACACCTTGACCGTATGCTGAACGGCATGGACGAAAAAGAGCTTATCATCATGGAGGGGGCCGCAGAGGGCATCCGCAAGGCCCGTGAAAGGTCGGAGACGTAGGAAGAACGCCTCCGGCCTTTTTCGCAGGGGTTTCCGGGGGAGCGCGTTAGCGGCAAGCAAGGCAAGTGTATAGACACTTGCGATTTTCGCTCCGCGAAAATGCTTGTTGGGGTTCCCCCAAACCCGATGGACTTCTGGCCATGCTGACCAGAAGCTCCCCTGTCTGCGGCCCTGTCGCTACCGCTCCTGGGCCTTATTTTCCCGCCCGTCCGTCAGGCCGAGCAGATGATCCACGCCGCCCTTGACCGCCACCAACTCACGCATCTGCCGCTGGGCCTCCCGGTACTCGGTATAGAGGGCCTTTTTCTTTTCAGCCAGCTCCCGGCGCTCCTTTTTCAGCATGTCCATCTTGGGGAGCTTGGCCCCGCCCAAAATGTCATTGATGGCAGCCTTGGCCGCCCGGTAGTCGGCCAGCTCCGCCTCATGCTGGGCCAGATACTTTTTTGAATACTTGGCCGCCTTGTACCCATCGAATACAGGCCGGGTCTTGGCATAGCTCACCACGGCGGCCATCAGTTCGGACGTTTGGGAGAGCCGGGCCTCGGTGGATTGTATTTCCCCGGCCAGGGCATGAAAGCGATCCACCGCCGCCGTAGTCTGCTCCGCCAGCGTGTCATAGTCGGTCAGCCCATGCTCCTGGAGGAATTGGAGGGCGGCGGCCATCTGTTTCAGGTTGTAGACCTTGGCCCACCGTTCATAGGCCGGGCCTTTACCCTGGCGCATTTTCTCTTGAATGTCAATCAGCAGATTGACGCGCTGGGGCGCGGGCCGGGGCCTCGCCTGTTTCGGCTGGCGCGTGGGAGCCTTGCCGTCGATCACGGCCTGAATGTCCTCCCGTCCATAGCCAGCCCCCAGGGTGGATGCCCGGAGCCGGGCCGCCCGGTCGTGGCCGGGGACGCGGAACGAGATCACTCCGCCCCGCCCATGCACCACCTGGATGCCCGCCGCCTCCATGCGCCGGAGAAAATCAGAGAAGTCGGCGGGGCGTTCGGACAGGGCCGCATCTATGGCCCAGCGTATCTGCTCCTTTTGGGACGGTGGCCGGGCCGCCCCCTGCCACTGCCCATAATGCAGAAAGCGGCCCTTGCTGTGGAGCTTGGGCCGCTCTACCACGGACAGCGCGTGTTCCAGGCACACCCGGTCAGACAGCCGCCGCAGGGCAAAGCTGGAGCCGATGAAGTTGCGGAATTTCCTGGAGCGGTCATAGGCCGTGGAATTGTAGTAAATGTGATTGTGAATGTGGCCTTTGTCGGTATGGGTGCAGACAAAAAATTGATATTTTCCCTTTGTCCAGCGCGTCGCCGTTTCATAGCCGATCCTGTTGGCCTCCTCCGGGGTGACTTCCCCCTGGGGAAAGGCTTGGCGGAGCTGGTAGCACAGCGCCCCCTGCTCCGCCGTCCGGCCCGTTTCCGCCTGATACTGGCCCTTTACCAGCATAAATTCAGCGTGGGCGGTTTCCGGGTCGCAGAGGTAAGAGGACACCGCCCCCAGCTTCTCCGGGTTCAGGCCGTAGTCAAAGCGGTCTTTCAGGCTTTGAATGGCCGTCCGCTTGGCGGTCTGTTTGTGGGGCTTGATATAAGTCGTAGCCATTGATTGACTCCATCAGTTTTAATTGACATGACCGTATTTAAGCAGTATATTTTAATAGATTTTCAAAAATGCAAGGAGGTATAAATTTGAATAATTCAGTTTCCGAATTGATTAAGGCTAATGATGTTCAACATCCACTAAAGTTTGCTCAAGAACATGGACTGCCCTACTATGTCAAATTTTAAGTGTGCTTCGTGAGGTTATACCAAAAAAGAAATATGATGATTTACTAAAGAATAAGTTTCATTTGGGAAAAGGAATTACGTTAGTACAGTATTTACAGGCTGCTTGTGAGTTAAGTGTTACAGGCTTTTTAGCAAATAAATATAAAGATACTTTTAAATATGAACCTGTGTATAATGGCAAGAAAAATCCAGAATGTTCTTTTATGTGTGACGATGTAGAAATCTGTGTAGAAGTAAAAACGCCAGACTTAAGTAAGCGCATTGAGGACGACTTGGCTAACAACAAACAACAGGTTACTGTCTATTTTGCTGAGCGTATTGAGAATCATGACAAGGTAGTTAGCACGATCAAACACTTGGGAGAAGAAGCAGGTATCCCCATCAAAGAAAAAAGAAGATTGGACAACAAATTGTCAGACTACGTAAATAGCGCTAATGAAAAATTTCCTTTAAGTACTGATAAGAATTTCAACATACTTGTAGTTTGTTTGGATATAATCAGTGATTTGGACGAATGGTATTCGTATTTATTTGGTGATACGGGTATATTTTCTTCCGCTCCCCTTGTGGCTCCAGGTAATGTAGACGCAATAATGCTGACAAATTTAATGTGTGGACATTATCGCTTTGAAGCAGAGAATCCAAACAATCTTTGGGACTTGCAAAATTATGGGAATTTTTTGTTTCTAAATCCACTGTTAGAAAATTCTAAAAAAGGGGAGTTTTATTGGCAAAGGGGAATAGATATATTTGGCCCATATACACGGAATTTTTTTGGTTATTTGCAGTTTCTTGATAGTAAAATTCTTAATAATGGTTCTTTAACAAGAGAACAATGGCTGATGCACAAATTTAGAGATTCAAATATATTTACAGAATATTGGCAGTTTATTTCACAGCAGTCAAAAGCATAAACTTCTGGCCACACTGGAGCTGTTGACAAAGTGCTCCCAAATCGCTCGAAATATGGTATAATTAGAGCAGGGGGGCAAGGAAATGCAGTTAAAATATCACATGGTAACGATAGAGGATTTGGTACCGGAAAATCATTTTCTGCGGAAATTGG
>CAJTCU010000050.1 GCA_910574935.1 Oscillospiraceae bacterium | reverse complement strand
TGCTACCATCATCAGAATTCCCACCAGGAACAGCCACAGCTTTGCTGTGTAGCTGCCTGTGACCATAGAAAACAGGTAAAAGCTTCCCAGCTTTGGCCCCATACCGATATTAAGCGCATAGTATTACTCCTCCGCCGAAAGATAGGAAAGAAGCGGATGGAGGAAAAAACGAATAACCCGAGAGGGATTATGCTGGAGCCGACGCATAAATGAATGAATGTTATGAGAGATATCCTGCGCCGTATAAGGAAGATTCCCAGTATGCACAGAGAGCTTCAGCGCGTGGTTCAGGTATTCATCCGGATTGTATTCCGGTGCATAAGGCGGAAGGAAAAACACCTCAATTTGCGCCTTTTTCTTCTCCAGCCAAGCCTTAACAAGTTTGCCATGATGAACCTTCAGGTTATCCAAAACCAGGAACACTTTCCGCTCAGACGTGCGGATCAAACGCTGCATAAATTGGATCAGCCGCCCCTGGTTCATGGCGTCCTGATAGACCATGAACCTCACATGGCCCTCGCGGCTGATTGCCGAAAGCATATTGACCCGTTCCCGCTTTGTTTCCACCGGCAGAACCGGTGGCCGGCCCTTGGGGGCGAATCCCCGTTCCACCGTCTCACAATTGCTCACCCCGGTTTCGTCCCCCCAATAAACCACGGCGTCTTCCCTTGACGCGCGCTCCAAAATGGCGGGGGCTTCCTCAGTTTTCCACCCTTAGATACGCGTGGGATCCTGTTTCCGGGCGCGCTTCGCCGGACGCTGGCAGCTCAGCCCCCAGCGCTTCATATATTCCGACAGCCTCCGTTCGCTCACGTCCTTATGGTATTGTTTCATGATGTATTGCCTCGTTCGGCCCAGCGTCCAGAGTTTCCCTGGTATCCCGAAATCCTCCGGCGTTTTCTCCACCACAACCTCGCGAATTTCCCCCTGCTCCCAGGCCTCCAGCAGCATATGGGTCCCTGGTTTCCTTCCGTATTTCTTCCGCTCCAATGACGCTTCTCCCTCTCGCTGATACGCGGTCCATATTTCGCTGATCCGATTCTGGCGTACTCCTACGAGCTCCTCTATCTCCTTTCCGCTCTTGCCCATTTTCTTGAGCCGTACCACCTGACTGCGTATCTGCTTGAGCCCTTCTTTTCCCACTTTCCGCAAATCGATATATTCCATATCCCTATTATATCACTCTTCCTCTCTTTTTCCTAGCTTTTTGAGCGGGAGTAATAAAATGCTTCTGTCAAACTCTCCAATACGCAGAATTATCTCCTGAACCAGTTCTTCAAACTTCTCCGTTGCCGCTTTTGTTTCCGCTAAATGTGCATTATACCATCCCCGGTTGTTATGCTCATTCAAGTCGGTCAAACACTTTAGAATCCACTTTGTCTCCATTATCTGTGTACCTCCATAGCCGTCAAAGAATGGCTATTAAGGATGTCTTCCAATCTAAATATGCTGCTTTCCATTTAATGTTATCATTTCTAAACACACATCACAACAAAATGTCCCGTTTTTGCAGATTGAAAGGCGATTTTTGCACGCCGTGAAACATGAGACGTTCTACCAGCCTATCGCATCCTTGCTTTTTAATCCTGTTATCGATTTTGGGACTTTTCCCCTGATAGCTGTAAATGTAGGATTCTGCTTTTAGTACGGCAGAGCGGCTCATATAGTTTCAAAAGTTTTAGCAGAAGATAAACATATCCTGATACTGCAATCAAAAATGCTTGATAGCAAGTTAAGCCCCATGGCTTTCCCTGCTATCAAGCATCTTATTTTTATTCCTGTGTTGACAATAACAATATTGCCGTGAATACATCTTTTTCTATTTTACATGAAAGATAACCTCCATACTTTTCCGCCGTCTTATTTACGCTGCCAATTCCAAGCCCATGCAGGCCCTTTTCACTTTTAGTTGACAGGAGCGTATCCCCTTGCATGGTAATATCCCCAGAGTATCCATTTATAATCCTAAATACGCAAAACCCTCCGATATCCTGCATGAAAATCCGCACCTTCACGTATTTCTGGCCCCGGCATTCTCCGGCAGCGCGCAGTGCATTATCGAGCAAATTCCTCAGCAATGCGACCAGATCGATATCGGATACCATATCTAATTTAACTCCTGGCTCCACATAAACATCAAAGTCAATCTGGTTCTTTTCCGCCCATCCCTTTTTCTCAGATAAGATCATATTCAGTACATGGTGGCTGCAGAATATTTCCGTCTCGCTGTTCTCTATATGCCCGCTCATTTCCTCCACCGCATTCATGATACTTTCACAGTCGCCCTGTCTGGCAAAGTTATGAATCAGAGACAGGTAATGGTTTATATTATGGACAAACTCATTATGGTTTCCCTGCACTTCGTCCATATGCGTGTAATATTTTAAATCTGCCTGTTGTTTTGTGATGAGTATTTGTTTTTCCGCATTTTGGTACATTTCTTCCGAATATCTGTTGAATGCATAGAACACAAGAATATTTCCGATCAGCAGAAGGCTGAAGCTCACAGTGATCAGCACCTTCACATAAACATTCGTATCAAAATCAATACCAGAATAGAATATCCCTGCCATGATACCAAATCCTGCCACTGGCAGACACAGATATTCTATAAAGACATGGTTATCCATATTCCTTTTCGACTTCCCTATAAACTGTTCTGCCAGTACAAACATAATATACGTTAGAAGTTTTAGGGGCAATATCTCATGATGAAGCCCTGACATCAACATGTCCTTCTCATTCGTCTGATTAAAGATGATACTAAACAGACATTCACTTGCAAATATTATGGAATCTGCCACTATGTAGCATAGAACTTTGCTCCCTGTCTTTCCTCTGAACAAGGTCATCGCATAAGCCAAGGTTATTACTATGAACATAACAAGGTTGATCTCCCGTTTACCCACTAAATTCACCCCATACAGGCTGAACACGGCAACCGCATTTATAAGGAAAAGATTCTTACGTTCCTTGGCCCAAAACTTCATTTCAAAGAAGCATGCAAAAAATGAATAGATAAGGTAAATCTCCACTACACAATATACCAATAACATATTGTAGTCTATAAGGTTCATACTATTCATAGCATCACTCCATATACTTGCGGCTGACCCATTCTGCAAAGGAATTCCGGAATTCTCTTAGCTTGGAGCGCGAAATCGTCAAGATTGTTCCATCCTTTAATTTCATTTCTCCATCCGAGCACATCTTGACCACATACCTCAGATTGACAATATAGCTGTTATGTGCGTATGCAAATCCAAAAGGAGACAAAATCTCAAACAGTTCACCCAGCTTCTGTTTTGTCGTCAGATTGTTTTCAAAGGAATACTCAATCTGTTCCTTAATAACATGAATCCTGCTCCCATGCTTTGTGTTCTCAATATACAATATATCGTCCGGAACGAGAGCCACGCTGTTATGATAATAATTTCCAACAACGCATGGAACCTTATGATTTTCTTTAATTTGCCTGACTACTGCACGCATCTCCGAAATCATCCGTTTCTCAGAATAACTCTTGAGCAAATACCGAAAGGGAGTCGCTTTAAACGACTCATCTGTAGGCATGCGCATACCGGAACAGAATACAAGGATACTTTTTGGAAAAACTTCCCGGAACCTTGCCGCCGTTTCATGTCCGTCCAGATTTTTCATCTGCATATCTAAAATCAGCAGATCGCACCTTTTCCTGTTCCGAAGCCCTTGTACTAGCTCTTCACCTGAAAAATATTCGCTAAACAGAATCTCTCCCTTATCCATTCCGCTTTTTGCGATAATTCCTTTTATATAATCGACAAAGACTCTGTCGTCGTCACAAATAATAATATTATACATAGTCCACCCAATAGTTTCTTTTTCTCGGTATCCTATTCCCAAGATCCTTCTCAATCCGAACCTGCAATAGAATGGTAGAGCATATCAAATCCATACTGAAGAAACTGCTCTTTGGACAGTCCCATGGACTGTTTGATATATTCTTCCTTACTTGAGGCAAACTGAATCAGCCCAGCCAACATTCCCCAACAGGCGAACGAGGCTGACTCAGCTTCCAGGACAGTCCGGAGGTCGCCCCGTTCCATGCCTGACAGCAAAACAGATTTTATCATCTCGTTGATCTAAAATAGGCGCTTGTACTAAGCAGAGCCACAAACGACACAATCTGAATACATTTTAGTGTTATTAATATTCAGAACTGAGAAGGAAATCCGCTATGTGCATTGTTTTAATGCCCTCATAGTTTCCTCCTGCATATTCATCCGTCGTGAGAACATATTTGGGGTAATTATCGTGTATTTCAAGTAAACGGTCATACTCCCGTTTTTCCGTCTTTTCAGATCTAATCTCTTGTGTGACTTGAACATATACCTTTTCATTTTGCCTTACAGCCACAAAGTCAATTTCGCCATCCCCTGTTTTACCCACATTAACGGTGTATCCACGCCTGCAAAGTTCCAAATACACAATATTTTCAAGGCTGGACGCTACGCTGTCTGCATTGTATCCGAGGACGCTGTACCGAAGCGAGACATCTGCAAGATAGAATTTTTCCTGCGTTTTCAGAATTTCCTTGCCCTGCAAATCATACCGGGAACAGCGGTGGAGCAAATATGCCTTCTCCAGCTTTTCAAGATAGCTGTAAACCGTTTCGTTATCAAGGGAACGGCGCTCCGATTTTAGGTAGTCCGCAATCGCCTTTGCAGAAAAGGTATTGCCGACATTATGGAAGGTGTATTTTACGACACGCTCCATCTGGTCGATCTTCCTGACCTGATTTCGCCTTACAATATCAGAGAAAATCGTTGAATTGTATATATCTCGGACAATCGTATAGATTTCGTCCTGAGAATACGCCTGTAAATGGGTTGCCGGGAAGCCTCCCAAACGGACATAGCTTGCCAGCTCTGCTTTTGGATCTCCCACGTCGGCATACTTTGCCTTGAACATGAGGTATTCACCAAAGGACAGGGTAAAAATCCGGAAAGAAACATATCTCCCGGTAAGATAGGTCGATATTTCGGAGGACATCATTCGGGAGTTAGAACCTGTGATATACAAATCAACATCAAAATCTGTCGCCAGTGAATTTACGACCTTTTCCCAGCCCTTGATTTCCTGAACCTCGTCAAGAAACAAATAGGTTTTGCCATCAGGCGATAGCTGTTCTTTTAGCTGGGCGTATATCTGCTTCGCCGTCATATCCTCATATTCCATTGAGTCTAAACGGCAGCTTATGATACGCTCCGCCGGAACATCTCGCTCGGTCTTAAGCTTTTCCATAATCATTTTGAGTATCGTAGACTTTCCGCAGCGGCGTACTCCTGTGAGTATTTTTACAAAAGGGGTGTCCACATAAGCCATTATTTTATCCACATACATAGGTCTGTAAATCATGATGACCACCTCCGTCCGTATAGTAGTATACCGCAAAGCCACTAGAAAGTCAATTATTTTTGCGATTACAAACCGCAAAACAATTCAACACCTTATTTGATTACGGACTATGCAGCCATAACAGGCGAGTGCTACGCACCCTCACATGGTTTGGTTGCTATCAGCTTACATTGCTTCCTCTACAACATGCTCGCCCCTCGTTTAACCGGGACGTCCTTCTCGACCGTTTCACAGTCTGCTATATCAAACGCTTCCTGCCTACCACTATGAGTTTGAATACCATGTTTATATTAGAACAGATATTATGTAAAGCCCTGATATCCACATCAAATTGTGGAATATCAGGGCCTTTGATTATTCATGATTTCTGAACGGGCAATGGTGGTCTATTTCTCACCGTGAATATTTTACTGTATCCGCTTACGAAGCCTTTGATAGAATAAAGCTGCTACCATCATCAGAATTCCCACCAGGAACAGCCACAGCTTTGCTGTGTAGCTGCCTGTGACCATAGAAAACAGGTAAAAGCTTCCCAG
>CAJTCU010000049.1 GCA_910574935.1 Oscillospiraceae bacterium | reverse complement strand
GCGCCCCAGTTTTTCCGCCGCTTCCACCGCCCTTTGCAGAAGCCGCCGGGTATCGCCGGGGAAGTCTGTTCCGTCGGGCAGGCTTATGCCGCTGAACATGCGCACCACCCTGCCGTGCTCTGGCCGCCAGGGCAGCACCGCCAGGGTATCGGGGTCTGGGTGCAGCAGCAGGTCTGAACCGGCCTGGTCCCCAAAGCCCGCAATGGAGGAACCGTCAAAGGGAATCCCCTGGGCAAAGGCCCTGGGCAGCTCCCCCGGCAGGATGGAAAGATTCTTCTGCCGGCCAAATACGTCGCAAAAAGCCAGCCGGATAAACTTAATATCCTCTTCCTTTACATACTGTAGGACCTCGCTCTGCGTATATTTCATGGTCGCCGCTCCTTTCAGTTCATCACATACATCTGCCGGTAGGGGTTCCCGCTGTCCGGGGTTACAGCGGTAAAGGGGCTGTTCATCACCTGGGAAATATCATATCCAAAGGCGCCGCAAAACGCCTCCAGCTGCCCGCGCACCTCCTCCAGTTCCTCCCGCTCTGCCGGCTGCGCGGTGACCTGGGCGGGAAAGGGGAGCCCTTCCCAGCAGCCCCGCAGCAACAATTTTCCTCCGTGCATCCCGGTGCAGGGGAAGTTGCCCACCGGCCTGCCGCCGTTGAGCGCCAGCACAATCATAATCCCCCCGGCCTGGTATTCTCCCAAAAAGCTTCCGGCTCTGCCGCCTATTATCATCACGGGGACCTTGTCCTTATACGCTTTCATGTGGATGCCGGCCCGGTACCCGGCGTCTCCCTTCACCAATATGCGCCCGCCCCGCATGGCATACCCCGCCGCGTCCCCAATGCTGCCGTGCACGATGATCTCGCCGGCGTTCATGGTGTCGCCCGCCGCGTCTTGGGCGTTCCCATATACGGTGATGCTTCCGCCGTTGAGATAAGCCCCCAGGGCGTTTCCGGCCACGCCCTCTACCGTCAGTTCGCCGGCGTCCATGCCGGCGCCAAGAAACCTTTCCCCGCAGCAGCCGGTAAGCCTACAGGCGGCGGTTTTTTGCAGGCGCTGGTTGATCTCACGGGAACCAAGGCCCTGTATGTTGATTGTTTCCATATTATTCCCCCGCGTGTTTGATGCCTAAGATATCCAGTTCCTTTTGGGTGAGCCCTATGCCCCGAAGCATGAGCCGGTTGCCTTTAAGGGCCTCGATGGAGTTGATCCCCATTCCCCCCATAAGCTCCTTTATCTCATGCCTCCAGGCTGTCATCAGGTTCACCAGTCTGTTGGCGGCGGCGTCCGGGTCCAGGCGTTTCACCAGCTCCGGCTCTTGGGTGGCAATGCCCCAGGCGCAGCGCCCGGTTTGACAGGTGCGGCAAAGATGGCAGCCCATGGCCAGCATGGCCGCCGTGGCGATATAGCAGGCGTCCGCCCCCAGCGCCACGGCCTTTACCACATCTGCCGCGCTGCGGATGCTGCCGCCGGCCACCAGGCTGACCTGCCCCCGAATGCCCTCGTCCCGCAGGCGCTGGTCCACTGCCGCCAGGGCCAGCTCGATGGGGATGCCCACATTATCCCGAACCCGGGTGGGCGCCGCGCCGGTGCCGCCCCGGAAGCCGTCTATTGCGATAATGTCCGCCCCGCCCCGGGCCACGCCGCTGGCTATGGCGGCAATATTATGCACTGCCGCCACCTTGACGATCACCGGCTTTTGATACCCGGAGGCCTCTTTCAGGGAAAACACCAGCTGGCGCAAATCCTCAATGGAGTAGATGTCGTGGTGGGGGGCGGGAGAAATGGCGTCGGAGCCCTCTGGCACCATGCGGGTCCTGGCCACGTCCCCCACCATTTTTTTGCCGGGCAAATGCCCCCCAATTCCCGGCTTGGCCCCCTGCCCCATTTTGACCTCAATGGCCGCCCCGGCGTTCAAATATCCCTTATGTACCCCAAACCGCCCAGAGGCCACCTGCACGATGGTGTTGGGCCCATAGCGGTAAAAGTCCTCATGCAGCCCGCCCTCGCCGGTATTATAGAGGACCCCCAGCTTATCCGCCGCTTTTGCCAGGGCGGCATGGGCGTTATAGCTGATGGAGCCGTAGCTCATTGCGGAGAACATCACCGGCATGGACAGCTCCAGCAGGGGGGGCATGGCGGTATCCAGGCTTCCGTCAGGCCTTCTTACCACCCGCTCTGGCCGCCGGCCCAGGAAAACCTTTGTCTCCATTGGTTCCCGTAAGGGGTCGATGGGCGGGTTTGTCACCTGGGAGGCATTGAGCAGGATTTTATCCCAATACACCGGCATTTCCTTTGGGCTTCCCATAGAGGACAGCAGCACGCCGCCGGTTCTGGCCTGCTTATAGATTTCATGGATCACGGACTGCCGCCAATTGAAGTTGCCCATGGGGGCATAATCTGAACGGACAATTTTCAGCGCCCGGGCCGGGCAGAAGCTGACGCAGCGCTGGCAGTTGACGCATTTTGTGTCGTCGGCCGTTATGCTTTTGCTCCTGCCGTCTTTGGCGTGTACCTGATGAGAGCACTGTTTTACACAGGCGCCGCAGCCCGTGCAGCGGCCGGCGTCCCGCCGGACCTCATATTCCGGGTAGAAAAAGTCAACGCCCATCAGTACGCCCCCTCCTTTACTCTCACAATCACCGGTTCGCCGCCTGCCGGCGCCCAGATATGCTCCGCCTCCGGCTCCATCATCCGCACCGCCGCCTCCTCGCTGGCAATGAACACCCTGTCCTCCTTTTCGCCTACCACCATGGAGCGCAGCTTTAGCCGGTCATTCAGGGCCATCAGCCCGCCTGTGAACCCCAGCACAATGGAGAAGGGGCCGGTAATAAGCAGGCTGGGGAACATGCTGCGCAGATAAACCAGCTTTTCTCTATGCTCCGCCTGATTCTCGATCGTGCTCCAGAAAGGGGCGGCAACCACCGACGCGGCCTCCTTAAGGCTCAACCCCTGTACCCGCAGCAGGTAGTCCATCATATAGGTAATGACTTCCGTGTCTGTTTGTAAAGTGCACGGATACCCAAACATTTCCATATACCGCCGGTTGGCGTCATAAGAAGAAATCTCCCCGTTGTGTACCACCGACCAGTCCAGCAGGGTAAAAGGGTGCGCCCCGCCCCACCAGCCCGGGGTGTTGGTAGGGTAGCGCCCATGGGCGGACCAGGCGTAGCCGGCGTAGTCCTCCAAGCGGTAGAACGCCCCGACCTCCTCGGGATATCCCACGGCTTTGAACGCGCCCATATTCTTCCCGGACGAGAACACAAAGGCCCCTTTTATTTCGGTGTTTATTTGCATCACGGTGCGGGCCACAAACTCTTTCTCGTCCAGCCGCAGGCTTTTCAGCAGGGAGGGAAAGGGCGCGAGGAAGTAGCGCCAGATGATGGGCTCGTCGGTGATAGAGGGGATCTTTCTGGTGGGAATTGGCTCTGACTGGACCAGCTCGAAGCGCTCTTTCAAAAAAGCCTCGCAGAACTTGCGGGTATCCCTGCAATCAAAAAACATGTGCAGGGCGTAGAACTCCCGGTAAGCCGGGTAGATGCCGTACCCGGCAAAGCCGCCGCCCAGGCCGTTGGAGCGTTCGCGCATGGGGCGCATGGCCCGCGCCACAATACTGCCCGGCATTCTGCGGCCCTCTTTGGAGATAAGGGCCGCAATGGCACAGCCAGAGGGGATGCGGACCTGACCTTCGATTTGCATAGTACCATATCCTTAATAAAAATTTTCAAAAAAAGAGCGCCCGCCCCGGGCGCAGGAAGTCCCTGGACCGGAATGAACGCCATTGCTCATTTGAAGATATTATATGCGATTTCTTGCAAAATGTCAAGGGGCAGCTAAAAAAACTTAGGATTTTCTTAAAAAAATGAAATATCAAAAATAAATATTGCAAAACAGGGGTTGACAAACCGCCCCGGCTGGCGTATAATGGGGCACGGCAAAGGCAAGGGCGTCTTTTCTGGGAGCGCGGACAGCGAGTGCTCCGGGGGGAGCGCCCCTGTCTTATTTTTTTGTAAAAGAGGATGTGCGTATTATGAAACTGGTTCCGGAATATTTCGGCAGCATGGTCTTTGACGACCGGGTGATGAAAGCCAACCTTCCATCTGATGTATATAAGTCCCTGCGCGGGACGATTGAGCGGGGCGCCAAACTGGACCCCGGGGTGGCCGACGCCGTGGCCAACGCGATGAAGGAATGGGCGGTGTCTAAGGGCGCCACCCACTATACCCACTGGTTCCAGCCCCTGACCGGCGTTACCGCCGAAAAGCACGACAGCTTTATCTCTCCCTCCCCCGATGGGGGCGTAATCATGGAGTTTTCCGGCAAGGAGTTGATCAAGGGCGAGCCCGACGCCTCCTCCTTCCCTTCCGGAGGTCTTAGGGCCACTTTCGAGGCCCGGGGATATACCGCCTGGGACCCCACCTCCTACGCTTTTATAAAGGGGAAAACCCTGTGTATCCCCACCGCTTTCTGTTCTTACGGCGGCGAGGCGCTGGATAAAAAAACGCCCCTGCTGCGCTCCATGGCGGCCCTTAACCGCCAGGCCATGCGCATTATCCGGCTCTTTGGCAACCAGGAGGTAAAGTGCGTGCGCACCTCGGTAGGGCCCGAGCAGGAGTACTTCCTCATTACCCAGGAGATGTATGATAAGCGCCCGGATCTGCGTTTCACCGGCCGCACCCTCTTTGGCAAGCGGCCCCCCAAAGGCCAGGAGATGGACGACCACTACTTTGGCGTAATAAAGCCCCGGGTGGCGGCCTATATGGAGGACCTGAACGACGAACTGTGGAAGCTGGGAATACTGGCTAAGACCGAGCATAACGAAGTGGCGCCCGCACAGCACGAGCTGGCCCCCATCTATACCACCACCAACGTGGCCACGGACCACAACCAGCTGGCCATGGAGGTTATGCAAAAGGTGGCCGCCAGGCACGGCCTGGTGTGCCTGCTGCACGAAAAGCCCTTTGACGGGGTAAACGGCAGCGGCAAGCACAACAACTGGTCCATTTCTACCGACGCGGGCGTAAATTTGCTCTCCCCTGGGGAGACCCCCTATGAGAACGCCCAGTTCCTTCTGTTTCTCTGCGCGGTGATCAAGGCAGTGGACGACTACCAGGACCTGCTGCGCATAGCCGTGGCCACCGCGGGCAACGACCACAGGCTTGGAGCCAACGAGGCCCCTCCGGCGGTTGTCAGCATCTTTCTGGGCGATGAGCTTAACGGCGTTCTGGAGGCCATAGAGACCGGCGCTCCCTATGCCGGGGCCCAGAAAACCCAGATGAAGCTGGGGGTTGATGTACTGCCCAAGTTTAACCGGGATACCACGGACCGCAACCGTACCTCGCCCTTTGCTTTCACGGGCAACAAGTTTGAGTTTCGTATGCTGGGCTCCTCCAACAGCATTGCCTGTGCCAACATCATGCTGAACGCCGCTGTAGCCGAAAGCCTGAGGATATACGCCGACCGGCTGGAGGGGGCGGCGGACTTTGAGACCGCCCTGCATGAGATGATACGCAAAACCATAAAGGACCACAAGAAGATTATCTTTAATGGCAACGGGTATGACGGTTCATGGATTGAGCAGGCCACTAAAAAGCGCGGCCTGCTGAACTATCCCACCACCCCGGACTGCATGCCCCACCTGCTGGACGAAAAAAACGTGGCGATGCTTACCTCCCAGGGGGTGTACAGCCGGGCGGAGCTGGAATCCCGCTGTGAGATTATGCTGGAGAATTATGTCAAGACCGTTACCATTGAGGCAAACACGATGGTCAGCATGGCCCGCCGCCAGATTGCCCCGGCTGTAGAGGCCTATACCGTAAAGCTGCTGGAGGCCGCCCTGGCCAAGAAATCCCTTGACGCCGGGCTGGACAGCGGCTATGAGCAGGATTTAATCAAGGAGCTTTCACCGCTGGCCCATGAGATTTCCCAGCGCGCGGGCCAGCTGGAGGAAGCTGTCGGAGAGCTCTCTGGCACGGTAGAGGAGCAGGGCTACACGGTACGCGACGTGCTCTTAAAGCGCATGAAGGGGCTGCGGGCGGTATGCGACCGGGCCGAGACCATTACGGCCAAGGAGTTCTGGCCCTATCCCAGCTACGGCGATATTCTTTTCAGCGTAAGGTAAAAACA
>CAJTCU010000048.1 GCA_910574935.1 Oscillospiraceae bacterium | reverse complement strand
TTGCCGGAGAATTTTGAGGAAGCCCGGATGCTGTGGCGCAGCCACAAGCTGAAGATGAAGGATGCCGCTGAGCGCTGCGGGATGGCCGCGACTACCTTCTATGATGCGGTGCGGCGGGTAGAAAGCGCAGAAGCCCGCGATTAGAAAAACTGGGAAGGAGCCCAACATGTTGTCATTACGATTGAAGCCCGGTGAGTATTTCACCATCGGCAAGGATATTACCGTGCAGGTTTTTCAAGATCGGGGCAACTCTATTGAAGTTGCCATTGACGCTCCGAGGGAACTGCCTGTACTGCGGGGTAAACTTTTCGAGCAGACGGAAAAGCGCCCGGAGATGCTTCACAATGAGGATTACAAGCGTGCGTCCGAATTGCGGCGCAATGAAAAACACTTTTGATTTAGATTTCTGCTGGTCCTAGGCCAGTTGAAATAAATAGTGTTGGATAGTTAGGCTTGGCCAGTTTGACGAACCAGCACGAACCCCACGATGAACGTGGGTTGCCCGAAACGCAAAAAATAATTTTAAGGAGAAAAAATTATGCGTATTCAACACAACATCCTGGCGATGAACGCTTATCGCAACTACAACACCAACACGTCCGCTCTGGCAAAGAACCTGGAGAAGCTGTCCTCTGGCTACAAGATCAACCGAGCTGGTGACGACGCGGCCGGTCTGGCTATTTCTGAGAAGATGCGTGCCCAGATCACCGGCCTAAGCGCTGCCCAGAAGAACGTAAAGGACGGCGTTTCTCTGGTAAAGACCGCCGAGGGCGCCATGCAGGAGATCCAGGACATGCTCAACCGCATGGACTACCTGGCCACCCAGTCTGCCAACGGCACCTATGACAATGATGTTGACCGCAAGAACCTGCAGAAGGAAGTGGATGCTCTCCGGAGTGAAATCAACCGTATTGCTGACTCCGCCAACTTCAACGGCATTAAACTGCTGGACGGTTCTTTGGCTGGCAGTAATACCACCATGGCTACCACGTCCACCTCTTTGGTGACTGAAGACCACATGCAGCTCCATGAAGCGGGCAAGGAAGAACAGGAACCCAGCTTTACCATTGATTTCTCCCAGATCTTTGATCAGTTGAAGGCGTCTGCCACACTTGCAGTTGGCGCCACCTTTAGCATCAACGTAAAAGTCGGCGATCAGACAATTGGGGTTACCGCTTCTGTAACCGGCTCTATTGCGGCTGGCGCACTGATTAGCGCCAGCAAAGTGAGCTTCAGCCTTGGTACAGCTACACAGACTATCAACAATGTCGACTTTACAGCTAGCTGCGCATCCAGTGGTAAAATTACTTTCACCTTTAAGGCATCGGGAAGCAATAACACTGCCGGCGTCCCAGACTTTGAGTCCTCTATGGACGTTACGATTGAAGCCAGTGGCGCAGCCCTTGGAACCAAGTACTTTACCAACTGCAAGACCCAGAATGTGCAGGATGGTGTTGCGAAGACTGCTGACCAGATGGCCCATACCCAGTTTAAGCTGACAGCAGACATTGTGAATTCTATGATTAATGGAGATTCCATGACGATTGGTAATCAGACATTCACAGTGGATGTAGAGAAGAATGTTGCCAGCAGCACCGGTACTGTAATCGGTGTGAAGGATCTGCTGGGTTCTGATGGCAAGATTGACGCCGCCAAGTTGAACCAGGTTGCGGATGCTATTACCCGCTTGGGTTCTGGCAATGATACCTTCCATATTGGCGCTGGCGCTGATAATGTCATCAACCTGCATGAAAAGGCCAGCTACTATGATTCTTCTAACGAAGACACTTGGCTGAACAGTAAGAGCAAGCTGGACGAAGTGGTGAAGATGAGCTCCGGCGGCGCTGCAGGCAGCACCCTGACCCTACAGATTGGCGACACCAGCGACAAGTTCAACCAGTTGGACGTTGTGATCGGCAATATGCACACCAGTGCTCTGGGCATTGACAGTGTTGACATCAGCAATCCCACTGGCGCAGCCGCAGCTATTGAGAAAATTCGCGATGCTATCAACACTGTTTCCGGTGTCCGCGGCGATCTGGGCGCTGTCCAGAACCGTCTGGAGCACACCGCTAACAACCTGAGCGTCATGGCAGAGAACATCCAGGATGCCGAGTCCACCATCCGCGACACCGACGTGGCAGAAGAGATGATGGCTTACACCAAGAACAACATCCTCATTCAGTCCGCACAGGCTATGCTGGCCCAGGCCAACGCAGTGCCCCAGGGTGTTCTGCAGCTGTTAGGCTAATCTTTATAATTGAATTAGCATTACAGGCAGAGTGTTGTTCTATAAGTAAATCCCATGCACGAAACGAGGGGGCGGGCATGTGCCCGTTCCCTTTTTGTGTGGGGATGCTGAAAGGGTATCGAAGGATGAAAGCGATTGAGATAGCGCAGCGTTTGGCGCAGTTGAACGAGACAGAGGACGCGTTAAAAGCGTACAAGGTGGCTCTGACGGAGGAGCCGGACCCTACCACGAAAATGGAGGCGGCGGCCTACATTTTACAGTTCGGCAAGGGCGATGATTATAAGATTTCATACACTTTTTTTCGAGATTTATACAACCAGGGCGTTTTTCAGGATAATATTCTGGAGATTATGGACGAGGCCTTTTTCCAGCCTAATTTGCGGATTTTGAAGTCCCGTTATGAGCGCAACTGTAAGTATTTGGCTAAGTATCCCTATGTTTTCCGCAATGATTTTCCTAAATTTGAGGATTTACCTTTGCAATTTTATCCCTATGACGATAACAGCTACACGCCCTATGATGTAGAAGGGCGGCACTTCGGTGATTATGTCAATTTTCGGGATACGGTTATCAAGCACTACTTCTTTAAGAATTTAGATGACCCCATCTTCGTGGAAGATGTTTATTCGCAATATGAGTTAGAGTATCTCCGGGACAACGTGCGCAAAAGCGAGGACGTGGCCCGGGAAAACCATGTATATTTATACTACAGCAGCTGGGCGGTTTTTTGCTCTTATCTGGCCTGTTTGAACTTGAAACCGCTGCTGGACAGCCGGAAGTTTGTGTTCCTTTTTGAGGATGAGAAAGGCAGATATCCCATTGATTTTAATGCTGAGTTTGGTATTGATTACAGTCAGTACACTTTGCAGCCCGTACGCATTCGGGAGGTCAATAAGCTGATTTGGCACACACAGCTTTCCACCCATAATGGCGGCGACTTTTTCAACGAAATTTTCGATGCCCACCCGAACCTGTTGGTGCTACCCTCCATGATGATGTATAACGTAGAGGAAACCATTCGGAAATGCCGGGAAATATTTGAACAGTTCAAGTCGCTGAAAGAGGCTCTGCAAAATGTAGCGGACTGGTCCCCGCAGACGATAGAGGAAATGTACAGGATGCGTGACCGTACGGACAAGGACATAATGGTTGCAGTTTTCCTTAACAGTGAGATGGCAACAGCGGGATGGGACAGGGCGTCCAGGATTGTGCCCGCTGTGTTCTTCCAGCCCCACTTCCATAACATTATATATTCTTTGAATGTGGATGACAAAAACCGCGCTGTACTTCATGCGGGCAACTATGAACAGGTGAAGCACTCGCCTGTTTTCCAGGGGTTTAAATACATAAAAACCTTTACGCCCATGCGCCGTTTTACGACCAGCCATGGGGCTACAGTTGCGTTCATGTATGCTTCATCGTTGGCAAGCCAGGAAAATGCAGAAGAAAAAAAGAGTGTGGTCAGCGATGCGGTTTCAGAGCGCGTGTTCAACCGTAGTTTTATGGTTGACCCACAGGACAGACTGTACCATGACAGCGTCTTAGTCCGGTTTGAGGACGGGAAGCTCAATCCTAAGGCCACTTTCTCTGCATTGGCGGCCTTTTTGGATTTGCCTTATACGGAAAGCATGACTTACTGTTCCGAAAACGGGAAAGCAATGGATTACGGCGGGTATATTGCCAGTGGGTTTGATCCTAAACCGATTTATAAAACATATGATGAGTATGTCAATGACAGCGAGCGGAAATTCATTGAATACTTCCTGCGGGATGCCTATGCGTTTTATGGATATGATTTTCAATATTATGATGGGAGTCCAGTGGATGAGCCGCAGATAGAAAAATGGATTTTGAGTTTTTCCACAGTAGATCATTATATCCGCGAGACGCGGAAAGTGGTATTTGACGAAGTGAAATTGACAAACAGCGGCGAGCCTTTGGAGGACAGCTTCCAAGAAAGCGTGCGCGGGCAATTGTTAGACAAGCATATGCAGACATTCTATGAAAATCGGCTGCGTAATGCAAAAATACTATTTGATGGCTTACAATTTGTAAACAAACATGGGCAACTACTTTATATGATGCCGAAGCTGGAACTAGACCATGAGCTGCTGGAACAGCCGCTGTACCACTGAGGAGGTAAACACAAATGGGAAAAGGAACGGTTTACTTCTTTACGGGCCTGGCGGGGGCAGGGAAAACCACCATTGGCGGCATGTTTTATGAGAGGCTGAAAGCCATCAGGCCAGAGGCGGTGTTGATTGACGGGGATAAAAACCGGGATAAAACCAACGCCCGGACCCCCCGGGACTACTCCACAGAAGCCCGGCGGGCTGGCGCGAAAAGTGTGCTAAAGCGGTGCGGGGAGTTTGCAGAGCAGGGCATTGACGCTGTGTATTGTGGCATCGGCATGTATGCGGATGTGCGGGCTTGGTGCCGGGAGAACATCGAAAATTACCGGGAAATCTACATAAAAGTGTCTATGGAAACGCTGTATAGGCGCAACCAGAAGGGGCTTTATTCCCCTGGCATGAAACAAGTGGTGGGGGTGGATTTGCCTTGGGATGAGCCGGATTGTTCCGATGTGGTCATTGAAAACGACCGGGAGGAAGCCCCAGCGGTTCTTGTGGACAGGCTGTTCAGGGAATTCGGTTTGGAGGAAAGCCTATGAATATCGCGCTGATTATCGCGGGCGGTAAGGGCCAGCGGATGCAGCAGGAAATCCCCAAGCAGTTCTTGAATGTAAATGACAAGCCGGTGATGATTTATACACTAGAGGCTTTCCAGTCCCATCCGGATATTGACAGAATTGGCGTGGTATGTGTGGACGGCTGGCACGATATTCTGCGGGCCTATGCAAGGCAGTACAAAATTGACAAGCTGGAGTGGGTGGTTTCCGGTGGGGAAAACGGGCAGGCTTCTATTCGTAACGGCGTGTTCCATGCAGAGCAGTTATATGGTGATCAGGACATACTTTTAGTTCATGACGCCATAAGGCCGATGGTTTCCCACGAGATCATTTCGGACTGCATTGTCCAGTGTAAACGGCATGGTTCAGCGGTTTCCATTGTGCCCTGCAACACAGTGGTCCTGCGTCGGACAAGGGAGCAGACCTCGTCTGAGGTGGTTCCCCGTGAAAGGCTGGCGTTAACCCAGACCCCCCAGGCATTTCCAATAAAAAAGCTGGCAGACGCTCACCGGAAAGCCCTGGAAGCAGGGATTTTGAACTCCATTGCCAGCTGTACGCTCATGGTGGAGTTGGGGGAATCCGTGCACTTTTCCATTGGAGCGGAGACAAATATAAAATTGACTACGCCAGATGATTTGAAGATTTTCAAGGCCCTGTTGGCGTTGAGGGAGTGACCATGGATTTGATGGGAAATCAGGCGTACATAAATTCCCTGAAGGCAATAAGCCGGCTGGACTTCCTTAGCGGAAAGACACTCCTTATTTCAGGGGCAACCGGGATGCTGGGAAGCTGTCTGGCAGACGCCGTTATGGTGTGGAACCGGCAGCAGGCAGAACCATGCAGGGTGGTGGCAGTTGGGCGCAATTTGGAAAAGGCGCGGGAAAGATTTGAGCCATTCTGGAATAATAGGAACTTCATATTTATTCAACAGGATGTATGCAAGCCATTTGAAAATTTTTTGGAACAGGTTGATTTTATCATCCATGCCGCCAGCAACGCAGACCCGGTGAATATGGCAAAACATCCAGTGAATACGTTGCTGGCGAATGTGCTGGGTACAAAAAATCTGATGGAATATGGACTGTCACATGGGATGAAGCGGTTTCTGTATGTTTCTTCTGGGGAAGTTTACGGGCAGCCAAATGAGAACCAGGATGATTTCACAGAGGATTATTGCGGGGCATTAGATTTGTCCAGCCCACGTTCCTGCTACCCGGAGGGCAAGCGCGCCGCCGAGGTGCTGTGCCAGAGTTACCGGATCCAGTTTGGGGTGGATGTGGTTATCGTGCGGCCCTGCCATCTGTTTGGGCCAACCATGTCACGGCAGGACAGTCGGGCGGTGGCGGAGTTCCTCTGGGCCGCGGCGGAGGGACGGGACATTGTGCTGAAGAGCGATGGGCTGAGAGAACGCTCCCATTGCTATGTGGTGGACGCGGTGCAGGGCTTGTTGGTTGTATTGGAAAAAGGGGAGTCCGGACAGGCGTATAATATTGCGGATAAACGGTATCAGAGGACAATCCGGGCGTTTGCGGAAAAAGCAGCTGACGCTGGCGGCTGCAAAGTGGTTTTTGATTTGCCAAGTGATATGGAAAGCAGAGGGTATTCCAGGATTTCCAGACAGGTGCTGGATGCGGGAAAAGTGGAAAAGCTGGGGTGG
>CAJTCU010000047.1 GCA_910574935.1 Oscillospiraceae bacterium | reverse complement strand
TTTTCTTGAGCCGTACCACCTGACTGCGTATCTGCTTGAGCCCTTCTTTTCCCACTTTCCGCAAATCGATATATTCCATATCCCTATTATATCACTCTTCCTCTCTTTTTCCTAGCTTTTTGAGCGGGAGTAATATAATAAATCTTACATGATCTGAAGCGTGCCTGATTTCTCCGGTATTGCCTCACAATTCAAAACAATATTGCTGCAACTGGGCGCGACGGCAGAAAGGTATGGTAATAGCAATGAAAAAAATCAAGGTTATGGTTTTGAATTTTATGCTGGCTGTAATTTTTAGTAGCTGCAATAACTCTACACCTGATAATGATATGTTAAAGGAAGAAACGTCACAAACAATTGGTATAGACTTCAGGTATGGTGGAGAAAAAATATCCGAAGATGAGATGAGGGCTATCCAGAATGAATGTGAAAAAATGTTCCCACTTTATAAGGACATATATGAACAAGCAGAAAAGTATCCTTCTTCAGATTGGTCGGATGAAACTGTTATCAGCCAGGATGCAATAGATACGATTGAATCTGTTTTGATGAAAGCCGGATATCCGGTTATTAACAGCGATGAAGTTTATCCGGAATACCTTGAAAACTCAGACGGTATTTTAGAATTTTGGGATGCTGTTAGAGAAGGAAAGGATGCGAAAACCGTATTTTGGGAAGTTTCATCCTTAGGAGAATTATATTACAACTCGTTACGGTATGAAGATGGTGAAGCAATCAGCATTTTTGCATCTACATCTTGGAACAAACAAGGTAATCTTGAGTTAAACAATGGTTTAAAAAGGGAAATAATAAATTGGAATATGAATTATAATGGAGATTTTTATTACCAGGATGTTCCTACAACCACAGGTTGGGAAGCGGCAAAATTATTAAGGTTGAAACCCGTAGACAAAGAAAGATATGATTTGAATGCGAGGTATATTATGCCGGTGGGGTATCACAATGTAAATCTGTTTCTCTGTGATTGGGATACTTCGGATTATGGGGACTTGTGCTTTAACGACCTGTTTGAATGGCTATATAAATTGAAACACAATGATTATGTCTATGCAAGGGACTATGCGCAAGAGGATGAGCCCTATTACCATTGCTGTATTCCCTCAGATGTATTTGAAAATACAATACTTCCCTATTTTGATATTCCTCTGTCTGAGTTTAGGGAAAAAGCATTATATGATTCTACAAAGGACATATACCCTTGGCAGGAGCTTAACTGTTCCAACATTGCATATTACCCGACAGTGATACCGGAAATTACAGAGGCAATAAAGAACAAAGACGGGTCGATAACATTAAAAGTGAATGTTATGTGTCTGGATAATAAAACGGATTGCCTTTTTACGCATGAAGTTACGGTAATGCCATCTGACAATGGAGGCTTCAAGTATCTTGGAAATAAGATAACCTATAAAAGTCAGATAGAGCTTCCCTCGTGCGAACCGCGTATACCGACGCAGAGAACAGTGAAAGAGCAAGAGAGCGAATGATAATTAAACAGAACGGAGAGTCCATGCTAAGTCAGGTTCCCCACTCTGGTATCATATTATGTTGCTATATTTTGTTATAAAAATCGGTGTTGAAAGGAGGATAATATGGGAAATTATAGAGAATTGCAAAAATATCTTGAAAATACCGGAAAAACAGAGATTAAGTTATCCTTTGATAATCTAAAAAATATTTTGAATGTTGAAGTTAATTCTGCTGTTGTTCTCCGTTTACAAAAGGAATTTCAATGCAGCTATATGGTTTGCGATATTTCCGAACAAGAGAAATGGGTTGGTTTTTGCAAAATCGAAACGCAAAACAATGACGATGATGATGCAACCGTTACAACATTAGCTTCAATGTTATGGTGGTAAGGAGGTTGTGAGATGGTAAAAACCGAATGGGCGTTGTGCCCTATTGTAAGCAAGAATACAAAAATGGTTGTCGAATATGGGAAGCAAAGAAGAAATAATGAGGGTGGAGATCTGCATCTCTGCCCTCATTGCTTTTAGATATATGAGTTTGACCATAAAGCATCTGCTTTTTTATGATGCTGACCTATGTAGACGCTATCATTCAGCACCCATGAAATATGGAAAGAGCAGAAAGCTTATTGGACATAATATGAGAGGAAAGAAGATGTAGATAAAATGTTGAGAAGCATCTGTTATACTAATCCAAATGGAGGTGTGAAAAATGAGTGCAAAATACTGATAGCTGATGATGAAGCGGATATTGTGTCAATGCTTGGAAGTTTCTTTAGGAGCAAAGGCTATGTCGTTTTAACAGCAGCCAATGGAACAGAGACGCTAAAACAAGTGGAGCATAACCCGGATATTATTTTGCTTGATATATGCATGCCAGGGCTGGATGGATTAGAGGTCTGAAGGCATATTCGGGATTATATATCGTGTCCTATTCTTTTTCTGACCGCCCGGATTGAAGATACAGATAAGGTAAAAGGATTTGCTGCCGGCGGTGATGATTATATCGTTAAGCCCTTTTCACTTGTGGAGCTTGAAGCAAGGGTAAAAGCACATTTACGGAGAGAAACACGGCATAATTTCGAGGCGAAGATTAAGTTTTCCAGTGACTTGGTTATCGACTATGCAGAACGTTGTCTGTTCTTTCAGGGGAAACGCATAGGATTTGCAAAAAGAGAATTTGACATCGTAGAGTTTTTATCCCAGAATCCGGGGCAGATTTTCGATAAGGAACGGATTTATGAAAGTATTTGGGGCTATGACAGCGAAGGTGACAGCAGCGTTGTAACAGAGCATATTCGCAGGATCCGGACAAAAATAGCTGCATATACAGACAACGTGTATATCGAAACAGTTTGGGGGTGCGGGTATAAATGGATAAAATGAAGCGTGCCAGGCAAGACTTATCTCTACCAAAGAGTCTTGTGCTTTATATTGTGATTTTTGTTATGCTTGCACTGGCTCTTTCGGTAATGACAAATTCTATATGCGAAAGAGCAGCCAAAGCCATTCGGACGTCTTACCTAGCGTCCGGTGAAAAATATTATCTGACAAATGAGCAGGGCGAACGCTTGGGAGACGGCGTATATATTGGAAAAGAATTTGTTCCGTTGTCTCCAAGTGACGAACGCACTATAAATCTTTTGAAACAGATTCCCTTGATTGCCGCACCTGTGTATTCTGCGTTGTGTATTATAGCGGCGGCATTGCTGTTTTACAGAAAAAAGCTGAGAAAGCCGCTTGCTGAGTTACGGACAGCATCAGAAAAGATATCCAATAACGATTTAGACTTTTCGATTGGATATGACAGCAAAGATGAATTGGGGAGACTGGTTGGCTCTTTTGAAACCATGCGGGCTATGCTTGCAAATAATTTTTCTGAAATGTGGCGTCAGGTAGAAGAACGCAAGCGGCTCAATGCCGCTTTTGCACATGACCTGCGTACCCCTCTCACAGTGCTGAAAGGATATAACGAAATGCTGCAGGCAAGTGAACATGTCCAGACAAAAGAAATTGCTGCCACCATGGGAAAGCACCTTGCGCGTATGGAAGCCTACGAAAATAGTATGAGTAACCTTCGGCGGCTGGAGGATACGCGGCCGGAATATAAATCGGTTCCTTTACAGCAGTTCTTATCGTCTCTGCAGGAAAGTGCCAAGATTTTATGCACACAAAACGGGAAAAAGCTACTTATGCAAAAGGAAACGGTTGACTGTGATATTCTTATGGATAAAATATTTGTTTCTCAAGTATGCAATAATCTCATAGCGAATGCTGTGCGGTTTGCCCAGACTTCCATTACACTGTCTTTTTCATTGCAGGATGATGGCTTGTTGCTTTCGGTATCGGATGACGGAAATATGGAAGGACAAAATGTAGTGCGGCGAAGGTCGGCGCTGGTTTGATTGCCGCATTTATCGTTACCCTGGCAGTAGTTGCTGCCAATCTTCTCTTTGCATTCGTGCTATATGGAAAAGAGGGATTGGACTGCAGCATCCTTTTTGCGCCTATGTCATTTGGAGAGGGATATATTCCTTTCAATATGACATGCGGAACACTGCTGAAATATCAGGTTCTGTTGGCCTTTACAGGAACGATGAGCGTTGCAGGCATTACACTGCTAATCTCAGCCGTCAGCAAAAATCAAATGGTGGCGGTAGTTACTTCAGAGGCAGTGTACTTTTTCCCTATGATATGGCCTCTGTCCGAAACCAATCCTTTATTTCGGTATATAGGGCTTTTGCCGATGTATCATGCGCAATTTGTTTCGCTTATGTCGGTAGAGCAAATGAGCAACGGCGTATTCTATGCGGTGTGGGCAATTCCGGCAGCTGTCATTTTTATAGCGATTAGCGTATTTGCCTCCCGAAGAGTGTTTGCCAAACATCAGGTTTCATAAATTGAGCGTACATCAATTAGTTGGTAAAGTCTATGAGAAGGCAACTATCATTTCATATGCACGAAATGTAGAGAAAGCTATGCGCTTATTGGCTATTATGGGTTATGGAATAGTAGAATGCCAATAAGGATGACGCCAAAGTAGCAACCTTTATAGAGCAGATCAGACGGGAATCCTAAATGGATTTCCGCCTTTCGAAATTAGATTCAAAAAATTTTATGTGAGTATGTAACCGACAGGATATAAAATCCCACTTAAAGGGTGAGAGAGGTTATCTCTACACATGGAAGGAAGGAGGTTCCAATGGAGGATCAAGAAATCGTACAGCTATTTTGGGAGTGCAGCGAGGCGGCAATCAAGGAAACTGAAATAAAGTACGGTGCAAGACTCCACCAGCTTGCGATGAAAATATTAAACAGCCGTTTGGATGCGGAAGAAAGTGTGAATGATACATTCCTTGAAACATGGAATACCATTCCGCCGAAAAAGCCCGATTATTTCTTTGCCTATATCGCGAAGATCTGCCGGTATCTTTCGTTCGGGAAACTGGACTGGAAGAATGCGAAAAAAAGAAGTGCCGAGCTGGTTGCGCTGACAGATGAAATGGAACTGTGCATTCCAGATCCTGCTTCTGAGATAGACGAAAACCGTACCGGCGAGGAGATTGGGCAGCTCTTGAACAAATTCCTTTCCAGTCTGACAGAGGAAAAGCGACTGATATTCATGCGGCGCTATTGGTATACCGATTCTATCCGCAGCATCTCGGAAAGGTACGGCATAGGCGAAAGCAAGGTGAAAACGGCTTTGTTCCGTACAAGAAATGAGTTGAAGGAATTTTTAAGGAAGGAGGGCGTAGCCGTATGAATGGGAAAGATCTGATGGTTGGCATGAGCTTTGTTGATGAGAAGTTTATTCAAGAAGCTGAGACAAAACAGATAAGAAAATCCAAGCTGTCCTTCTTTAACAAATATATCAGTATAGCAGCTTGTTTTGTAATACTGATCGGTACGGCAATCGGAATTGCCTCTTTGAAAGAAACTGCACTGCCAGTCACACAGCCCCCTGGATCGATTGAAATGGTGCCGGAGGAGTCTGACGCTTTTCTGCTGGATATGGATCTGATACACAATAACACCATCGACGGCATTGGCGGGAACGATGTCGGGTATGACCCAACTGTATATGATGTGCGTAGCTGGAATGCTGCAGAGATATCTGCGTATTACGGAAAAGATCTGCGGCCGGCGTATGTTCCGGCCGGTTTAACGGCCTCATCGTATAATGACCATGCAGAGCCGGTCTATACAAAGGATGGCGCGGTTGTATCCGACCTTGTAACGTTGGGATTCTATACGGGCTTCTATGAGGATGGCTCTCCGGAGCTGTTTGAGGAAACCGGCTATGTAAAAGGGATTTCCATACAAGCAGCCAAAGTAGGAGAGCTTGCGACGTGTTTGTATCTGGAACCAGAAACAAACCGGCAGACAACGGATATCAGCGGAACAGATGTAACATTCGGAGTCCAGCACATATCAGGAAATGTCCCGGAACTCTATACTGCAGAGTTTCGATCGGGCGGAATCCAGTATTTGGTTGTGGGCTGGCAGATTCAGCAGGAAGAGGTATTAAAGGTGGTAGCTTCTATCATCAGAGGCGACGCCAATATATCCATAATCCAATAAATGAAACGGAGGAATCCAACATGAAAAAATTGTTACTTTGTGGTTTGGCCGCAGTCATGATTTTATCTTTTGCCGCCTGTGGAAACAATTCAGGAGATAAAAATGACGCTCAGAGCGGAAAACAGTCTCAGACCGGGATGAAACAGGGAGCACAAGAGCTTGTTCCGGAGTGGGTGGACGGTGAAACATACACGCCGCCCATCTGTAAACCTGTTGATGACGGCGAGGATGTACGGAGGACTTCAGCTCCCGGCAGCCCAACAGAAGAACCTGAACAGTAAAAAAACGGTGGGCAATGGTGTTCCTGAATTTGTACCGGAATGGGTAGATGGGCAGGAATATCTGCGGGGTGAATACGAGCCGGTAGACACTGGCATAAGTTTGCCAGTGGAGGGGAACCAGAAAGAAGAACCGAATCAACATATTATCGCGCATAATTAACCGGAAAGATACTGCGCATATTAAATTCATGTTACACCTATTTCTTGGACCAGTGAGGGCGTTTTTATTCTGGTCTTACTTGTTATTTCAAAACGATCCTCTTGACATTGGTGTATGAATTGATTATAATATACCGGTACAACCAATACAATTAAAGTGATGAGAGGAGGAATAGCGTGGAAATAATCATCAGTAGCA
>CAJTCU010000046.1 GCA_910574935.1 Oscillospiraceae bacterium | reverse complement strand
GATGTTTGTTTCCCTGATTGGCATTGTGCTTCTGACGCCGGTATTTCAGCCGGAGCAGAACGAGGAAATTGACGACCTGGTATCTTCCAAGTATTGCAGCACAGCAAAACGTCTTTGACAATGGTATAATGCAAAGCAAAAATTTTTAGATTTTCCAGTGTATGATGCGCTCGGTACTGGTAGCCTCGATTTTGGAAATCAGCGTATCCACCACACGCCGCTTGTCGTCAAAACTAACCTCGTCCCAGTTTTTGAGATAGCCGGATATGCTGTCAAGCTGAGAGGTTGAAACAGAATTAGCGGTGAGGTCGGCCACCAGCTTTAACTGCTTTTGCCGTTCTGCGTCCAATTCTTCAATGCGGTTATTGGCATATTGCAACAAGAGAGGGTTTGCCCCGGTCAGCGTGTCAATCAGCTTTTCAATCTCGCCCTCGATTTTGGCGAGTTTGGCGCGGGCGGCGGTCAGCTTTGGATTATAGCTTTCCGCCCTGCCGCCCCTCAACGTCTGAAATTCCCGCATCTTCTTTACCATTTCATCATACACCGATTTTTCCAGTTCCTGCCGCGTCAGCGTTCCGGGCCCCGGACAGCTTTTGTTTTCCATGCGCTGTTTACATCTCATGTACGTTACTCCGTTTGCGGCGTTCAGACTTGCTAAAGCATATCCGCAGCACCCACACTTGATTTTCCCGGCCAGCCATGTATTATGACATTTCCGGCCATTCTGGAACGTGGTATTTTGGGATAGCTTGTGCTGGACGTTCAGCCAGAGCGCCGAGGGAATACGGCCCTTGTGGGGAGCGATAACAAGAATATTTTCCTCCCCCTCCCGGCCCTGGTATAAGTAACAGCTATAATCGCCCGTGAACAGTTCCGGGGGGCTTTCGATTTTCGCGCCCTGGGCTTTGAAGTGTTCGTAAATATCCATATCAGCCTGAACGTAAACCGGGTTACGCAGGAGCTGCGCCAAAAATCCCCGTTTCAGCGTTTTCCCGTACACTTGAATTTCATTCTCGGTGAAATACCGGGTAATATCGCCGTAGGAGGTTTCGGGCTCCGCATACATTTCATACATCAATTCGGCGTATTCCATCTCGGCGGTTTCAATCAGCCGTTTTGTTTTGATACCGTCCATCACAATGGGCTCCGTATCAAAACCGTATGGAGCGCGGCCCCGCATATAGTAGCCCTTGGCGCACCGGGAGTAAAAGGCGTCCGTCACACGCATCTGGATGCTTTCCCGCTCCAGTTGGGCGAACACGATGCAGATATTGAGCATCGCCCGGCCCATCGGGGTTGACGTATCAAATTTTTCGGTGCAGGAAACAAATTCCACGTTGTACTGCTTGAACAGCTCCATCAGCTTTGCGAAGTCCACGATGGAGCGGCTGATCCTGTCCAGACGGTAGACAATCACCCGCCGGATAAGCCCGGTTTGAATGTCTTTCAAAAGCCGCTGGAAATCGGGCCGTTCAATATTTTTGCCGGAGTACCCCTTATCCTTGTATTCTTTCGCCTCACCGCCCTTTAGTTCGTAGCGGCAAAATTCAAATTGACTTTCAATGCTGATACTGTCCTTTTTGTCAATCGACTGCCGCCCATAAATCGCATCTATTCTATTATCCATAATTAGCTCCCTTCCGTTAAACGGGAGCCAACCTACAATTATATTATACCTCGGGCGGCCCCATATCACAAGGATGTCGATGGGTTACACGCGCTGTCCGGCGTACTTGCTGAACACGTCAAACAGCTTTTGCTCTACCTCACGTTTGCGTTTTTCCCGTTCCTTTGGGGGGAGAATGGGGGTAAGATTTTTGATGGTGATTGTCCGCTCTCCCATAACAACGGTTTTGACTTCGCTTTGATACTTTGGCTGTGGTTGCATGAACTCCCTCCCATTTCTTAAAATTTTGGCAGAAGAAAAGGGCGGCACCTTTTACAGTGTCGCCCTATGGTCTGCCCCTACTTTGGGACAAATTGTCCCAAACTTGATAGGGACTATGTAGAAAGTGCGCCCCTTTTTTGAAAAACCTCCCCTCACTAACCGAGACATTTTTGGATGATTTTCGGACTGGCTCAACGGGAATTTTTCAAAAACTTTTTCATGTTTGCCAGCCAGCCCAGCCGGAGCCGCCGGGCATGAAAAGGGGGCGGCACTGTGAAAAGTACCGCCCCAGCTTTGGGACATTTTGTCCCAAAGTAATTAAATTCGCGCCATGCCTTAAAAAGCGCAATTTACATAAGATGCACAAACAGCAAGCAGGGCAAGTGTGGCCACACTTGCCATTTTTGACTGGCCAGGGGCCGTCAAAAATGCTTGTTGGGGAACCTCCCCAGACCCGGCTCTTTGGGACAAAATGTCCCAAAGAGGTTGGCTGCGTCACCGCCGCTGTCGCGGCTGTTCCTTGTTAATTTACTAAAAGTTCTGCAATCACTTCCCCTTGTGTGTCCGGCTCAATAGAGATAACAACAGATATTTCACTCGCCGTACTTGTAAGGATTGACAACACTTCATTACAGGGCATATCTGCATTGATGGAATACTCCTTTTTGTCCTCGTCTGCGTACTTAATGTAGATTTTCATTGTACCACTTTCGCAGGAAGCATCTATTTTTAACTGATAATCTGTACCAGCTTCCAAAGAAAGTGTTTTCGATACTTCACTGTATTCTTCCTCGTATTCCTCCGGGAAAAATCTAAATTCAAATTTCCGTATGCTTTCATATTCCCCTTCACTGCTGGAGCAAGCGCAAAGAAAAAAGGCAAAACACACGATAAGGAGCAAGGTAATCATATTCTTAAATCTGTTCATCTTTCAAAATCCTCCCGTCTTGAATGGTAATCAGACGCTTTGCATAGGATGCAATCTGCCTATCGTGGGTGATAAGGATAATTGTCTTTCCTGCATTGTTCAAGTCTGAAAATAGCCGCATGATTTCTTTTCCGGTCTTGCTATCTAATGCCCCCGTGGGCTCATCGGCAAGAATAATATCTGCGCCGCAGGCCATAGCTCTTGCGATTGCCACACGCTGCTTTTGACCGCCCGATATATGAACGGGCCGCTTTCGTGCAAGTTCAGAGATACCCACGGCCTTTAGGGCGGCCAACACTTTCTTTTTCCGTTCTGCCTTGGCGTAGTTCTGTTTTATCAAAGGCACTTCCACATTTTCAAATACCGTATAATCATCAATCAACGCAAAGTGCTGAAACACAAAAGCAATTCTTTTCCCACGAATAGAAGATAGCTGTCTTTCTCTTGACAGGCTTAAATCCATTCCGTCAAACAGATATGTACCTGTGGTAGGAATATCCATGCAGCCGATAATATTCAGTAAGGTTGTCTTGCCAGAGCCGGAAGCTCCCATGATGGCGACAAATTCACCTGTATCAATGCTTAAATCAATATCTGTTAATGCAGGAGTAACGATAGTGTCACTTCGGTACTCCTTTGCGATATGTTTCAAATCAATAATTGCCATTGGTGTTTCCTCCTATCAATCCGCCCGGCTGATACTGAAAAACTTTTATGGCCGGTAATGCCGTGGCAATAACTATGAGAGCGGCGGCAATCGAGCAGCAGATTGGCAACGTATAACGAATGTGCGCCGTCAATAGAATATCCCGGAACAAATCTGTACTTTTCTTAAACTCCAAAAATTTCATTTCCCACGCTATCAGCGTAGAGAATAGGACGATGACTGTAATTTCCATCGCAATGCACATGGCAATATCTTTTAAGGTAAATCCATTTGCAATAAGAATACCGTACTGCTTTCGCTTCAATAATGTGTTAGTGGTAAATACCGCAATGATTGAACTTACCGACATAAGGGAAACGAATACGGCAAGGGCAATCTGCCGGGTGGTAAAGGCTTTCGTTTCCAAACGATATAGCTTGTATTCTTCTGCCAACGTATCGGCGGTGGCTTCAAAACCATGCTGCAAAGAATATTCCATGATTGCCTGTTTCAAATAATCAATATCTGCACTGTCTGAAAGCAGCACATACGTATTATGCAGACTGGAAAGCTGCGTCATAATATCCGTTTTGCTATCAGACGAAAAAGGGGCAACAAACCAGCCATCTATGGAAACCATAGGGAAACGTATCAAATCATTTTCCTCTACCCACTTACTGCCCTCCGGGATAAATCCCGCAAGCTCATATTTCTCGCCTGTTCGCTCGTCAGTAAGAGTTGAGCCAATCGGCAGAATGTCCTTAAATACTTCACTTGCATAAATCGGCAGATATCCGCTTGTGGTTTCCGCAAATTCTGAAATACCGCCTTTTACAAAGGTCAGCAAGTTTTCATCCACACTCAAAAGCTGTGTAACATCGGCATAGTCCGCATATTTTCCGTCCTTTATAATTTCTGCGTTTATAGCCCGGTATTCGTCTGATGCTTTTAGTTCTGCAAAATACATACCCGTTACATCAAACTGCCCCACACTCAAAACGCCGGGAAGCTCCTCGATATAATCCATGTACTGCGTTAATACATCTGCAAATTCCGGGTTTTCTTCAGTATGCCGATAATCAAGGTGCAATATCTTCGACATATCGTAACCCAAATTGTTTTCAAAAATCTTTTGCTGGTAGGCCGCACTTGTGGCGTTAGTGATTGAAGCCAAAACGGCGTGCATAGCTATCAAGCACACCAAAAACATTAACAGCGAAAAAAACTTCCTTTTCCATATTTCCCGTATAGCTAAATTAAAGATTTTTCCCATTATGAAATCACCTCCGCAGGATAAATTTTCATAATCTTAATTATTGGAATTACTGTGGATACCGCTAAAGTAAACAGTAGCAATACAAGTGTCCCGATGAGGAAAAAAGGTGTCAGCTCTATGGAAAATATAGCAGTGTTCCATTGTTTCAAAAGGGCAAGCAAAACAATGCTGATACAAAGACTGATTGACAATGTACCCGCCATATCCGCAACAATCGCTCCAATCAGTTGTCTGTTAGACCAACCAAAGGCTTTATAAACTGCTATGTTGTACCGCTGTGCAATAACCCAATAATTCGTAACAACAAGACAGTTTGTGATTGAAAAAGCATAGATGGCAAGGGCAAGGGATGTCCCCGTGTTCTGCATAGTAAGGTAAATGGGCGTCTTACTATCCATTTCCGATAAGGATACCAGTATTGAGTTGACAGAGCTAATCCCAATCAATACAGAGGTTAATGAAATTGCAAATCCCAAGACTAACAAAAAAGTGGTCGGGCGGCATTTCCGTTTTAGGTGCTGTAGCATAATAGTCCTCACTTTCTTCTATTCTGTTCCTATGACTACGCACCTTTCATTTCGTTACAAGTTTTTTGAGAGAATGTTCCCACTTCAAGCAAGAAAACTTTATCTACTCCATAAAAGCACCGAAGCGTTGATTATCTCTTGCAATTTGTCACTGCCCATAGTTTCAATGCCTGTATAATCACCGGTGTAATAGTAAACTCTGTCAATCTGATCTGCGCCCTTATCCATAGGGCATAAGACATATTCTGAAAAAACTTGTCTGCTGGTGGTGAGGTCGTTCCATTTGGTATCGGACAGATAATAGAACAGATAATTTTCTTCCTGTCCATCTGCTTCTATGGTAGTGCGAATGATTTTTATATAAGTTTCTTGACTGCCGTTTAAGCGTCCTACTAAACTACCGTCTATCATGGAAACAGAAATATTATCCTCATATTCCACAATGCCCACAGAATTTTTCAATACACTTATGACCGCAAAGGCAATGACAGCCAACACGATAATGGAAACGGCTGCAATCAGAATTTGCTTACGAAACAGTGTTTTCTTAACGGACTGAAAAGAGGTGGCTTTCTGAATTTCTCTTTCTGCATTAGGGGGCATTATAATAATTTCATCGGATTCGCGCATTGCTGAATAGTATTTCCTGCAGTTAGGACACTTTATCAAATGCTGTTCCACAACCGTTTTGCTTTCTTCGCTGCACACGCCGTCAAGGTATAACGGTAAAAGGTCTTGTATCAGATTGCAAGGATAATTCATTTGACACCCTCCTTTATTTTCATTCTTGCCCGGTGGTAAGTCACCCGCGCCCAACTTTCGGTCTTTCCAAACAATACACCAATTTCCTTAAACGATAGTTCACCGAAAGTCCGCATCCAAAATACCTCTTTATACGGCTCGTCCAAAGAATGAAGTAAGCTGTGTATCTGCAATGTCGCTTCTTTATCCAATAGTTTTTGCTCGATTGTCTCCTCCGATGGGATAAGCTCTAAAGGATAATCCACTTGCCGCTGCTGGCGCTTTGCATCTGAGTAAAATGTATTCTTTGCTATCTGGCAGAGCCATACACTCAATTTACATTCCCCACGAAATGTATTTATGCTTCTTAATGCCTTAAAGAAAGCGGTTTGGGTGATTTCCTCTGCCCATTTCTCATTCCTGCAAAGAGATAGCGTATACTGAAATACTGTATCATAGTATTCCGAGTATATCTTTTCAAAGTCTGTCACCCCTAACACCTCGCTTTCTTTTCAGATTTTTCTCCGCCCTTATGACTTCGGTGCATACAAAACGTTACAAACTTTTTTGAAAATAATAATAGCGACCATAGCAATTATTGCACCAGTTCGCCGTTGTCTTTCTTTTCCTACATATTTTACTCGAAAATCACCTTGCTATTAAGCAAAAGAATAGCATAATATAGCTGAAAAATCAATTTAGGCGAAAGGCTCTATCTTTGGGACAAAATGTCTCAAAGTACAACCGCCCATGTTAGCTTTTGTGGAACGAATAGGGCGCAGGACATATAAACATACCACCCCCCTGCTGAACGCGCCCGGAAACCCTTGATACAAGCGGGTTTCAAATGCCTAAATGCTAACAGTTCAGCCGTGGAAAATAAGCGGTTTTACAGCGCGTTCAACCCTATCCCCCCGCCCTTTCCCATTCATGGGAAAGGGGGCGGCTCTGGAGGATATATCCCCCGCCGCGCCGGGAGGGGTGGCACAGCCGGGGCGGGCCGTCAAGGGCAAGCCGCCGCAAGCGGCGGTGCTACGCACCCTTGACTGCCCACTCCCGCCTGTGCTTAATAGTAGGCGGCGACGGGGGATATACCACCAGAGCCCCTATGCAAAAATGCGTGGGGACAGCGGTTGCTTTGGGACAAAATGTCTCGAAGTTGCTGCGCAATAATTTGACTTTGCGGAGAATGGCCGGGGTCTGCTGGGGGCCGCCTTGATAACCAAAACAGGGCGGCCCCCAGTAAGCCCCGGCCATATCGCAGAAAAAACCGCCGCTTTAAGTTTCCCCAATAGCGGCGGTCTGGTGTAGGTTGGCTCCATTCTTTAGGTGTTGTGTTATTATGCCCTTGTCAAATACACTAAAGGTTCATCTGATACGAACGGTGTATTCGGTAGGGGTTGCCGCCCTGCTGATCTGTGCATTTACCGTATTTATGAAACAGCAAAGCTGCGATGTCACGCCGGTTCTGGCGCTCGGAACCGTAGCAGACGCCCTGTTCTTAGGTTCCATGGGGATGCTGACCTCAGCAGTTACAGGAAACACAGTCATCGGATATATGCCGCCGCTGCTGTATTACTCCCGCTCAAAAAGCTAGGAAAAAGAGAGGAAGAGTGATATAATAGGGATATGGAATATATCGATTTGCGGAAAGTGGGAAAAGAAGGGCTCAAGCAGATACGCAGTCA
>CAJTCU010000045.1 GCA_910574935.1 Oscillospiraceae bacterium | reverse complement strand
GAAAAGCAAAGAGCAGCTTTCCCACGTCCTGCAAACAGAGTTACCCACAATTCCATAAGATAGCCAGTTATACACATTACGGCACAATGCCGACTACTACGGAATCCCTCTCACTCATTCTATCTTTAATAAAAAAATTATTTTTTGTCGAGAAATACGGCATTGCTAAATCAAGTTCCCTACTTGACAACAGCTATCAATCGTGCTATCATTCGTTTTGTGAATATTTATAGCGAATATTCGCAAATACAATTCAGAAGAAAGGAGAAGTGAATCTATGCCGTCAAAGCCAGTCCTTTCGGACGCTGATAAAAAAGCAATCCGCAAAAAGCTGGAAGAACTATGCGAGGAATGTTGGATAGCGCAAGGATACAAAAAGACAAGCATTAAAAATCTCTGCGATAAAGCAGTTATATCTATCGGCACTTTTTATACGCTCTACCCAACAAAAGAAGATTTATTCCTTGAAACAATCACAGACATACAAAGGAGGTTGACAGAAACAATTATCGACATAAACAGGAACAGCCGGACGAAAAAGGGATTTGCACAGTCTATGAAAAGGCTTTTCCGGGAATATGACAGCAAGCCATTCCTCTACAATGTCAATACGCCGGATTTTCAGTCTTTTGTGACAAAGCTGCCGGAAGAAACGATTAAGAAAATCAAGTTTGACAGTTTCGATTTTTTCAGACAGGTTATCCATGCCGCAGACCTCAATCTGAAAATGGAGGAAGCACAGGCATATGGAATTTTGAGTGCGCTACTGTCAACAATCAATGCAAAAGAAACGCTTTCCGTCACTTGTGATTATTTCGCTGTTTTTGATTTTATGGTGGATAGCCTTGTGGCAGATATTTTTGAGTAAAGGAGATTTTTATGACAGAATTTGAGTACAAAACGATAGTAATTGACAGCAAGGAAACAGAACATTCCGAAAAGTCGCTGTCTGATAAACTGAATCATTACGGTAAGGACGGCTGGGAACTGGTTACTTGTTTCGCCTATCCATGTATAGGCAGCTCCCAATATTCACTAATCGGAATCGCACAGAAAGCAACTCTGATATTCAAAAGGCGGCTATGCCCCGAAAAGGGGGCGAGCGAATGACAAATGCGGTTGAAGTCCGGCATTTATCAAAATCCATAGAGGGCAGCCCCATACTGAATGATATTTGCATGAATGTAAGGCAAGGGGAAGTATACGGATTTCTGGGCGCAAATGGCGCAGGAAAAACTTCGCTGATGAAAACACTGTACCACATCATTTTCCCCGATACAGGTACGGTATGTTTATTAGGCGAAACTATCAACAAGGGCAACAATCCCGTTTTCTCCCGTATCGGCAGCCTTATTGAAAGCCCTGTTTTTTACAGCCATTTAAGCGCATACGAGAACATGGAACTCCATTGCCGATACATGGGCGCAGGCTATGAAAACATCATGGAAACGCTGTCATTGTTGGGTATTGCAGAAACGGGCAATAAAGCCGTAGGGAAATTCTCTTTGGGAATGAAACAGCGGCTTGCGCTTGTAAGGGCAATGCTCACAAAGCCGGATTTGCTCATTTTAGACGAACCTATAAACGGCTTAGACCCACAGGGAATTATAGAAGTACGGGAGCTGCTACTGCGAATCAACCATGAATACCACACAAGCATTTTAATATCCAGCCATATCCTTGACGAGCTATCTAAAATTGCCGACACAATCGGAATTATTGACCACGGGGCTATGCTTGCGGAAGTATCAATGAAAGAACTCACAGCCAAAGGGATAGACCTTGAAACCTATTATTTAGGCTTATTGGGAGGAGGTGAAAAAAATGTGGAACCTTATCCGCATGGAAATTAAGAAAGTACCGTTAAAGCCGCATATTGCCGGACTGTTAGCAGCTAACTTTATTATCTTTCTGCTTTCCGTCTTTACGTCCAGCCTTTTAACTGCAAGCGGCAATATATCCACGCTTCCGGGATTTGCCCCTGTCCAGTTAGATACAGTTACGTTAGCGGCAATGCTTGTAAGGGCTACTCTGATTGTATGGGAAGCGGTACTGATTTCCGTATTTGTGATTGAAGAATACAGAAATAAAACAATCTGTTTGCTTTTCACTTACCCAATCAGTCGCACAAAACTGATTACGGCAAAACTCATTTTGATATGTGGTATCATGTTCCTGTTCCATGTACTATCAAATATCTTCCAATATGCCACAATATTTCTTGCGGCAAAATGTTTTGATTTTGTCACGTTCAGCTTTGGAAACATAATGACACAGGCAGTTACAACAATATCCGCAATCCTGTTGGGGCTTCTCCCGCTGTATGTTGGAATGATAAAGAAGTCAGCGATTGCAACCGTTGTTTCGTCTATCATCATTGTTGCCATAGCGTCAAATTCACAGGGAAGCAGCGCAGGACTTTTGTCAATTCCCATTGCGGCAATTATTTTCCGCATCATAGGAATCACTTTTTCAGCAATCACAATGAGGAAAATGATTTTATCAGATTTGAGCAATTAAAAGAAAGGGGGCTATAAAATGAACTTTCCAATTCCCGACTTTGTACCCGTTCCAAGTGCGGAAATTATGCAGACTATTTCAATCATATCATTGATTATCGGTATCTGCCTTGTGGGTGCGGGATTGCTTTTCCTGTTTCTGAACAAGAAAAAAGGGAAAGAAAAGAAAGCCACAGCCTTATGGGTTGTCATAGGCATTGGCGTGTTACTCATTGCAAATCACGGCATACAGTTATTATTTTAGGAGGGCAAAATGATTAAAGAAGTAAACAGGGCTTGCGAAAAGCTGAATGACACACTGGGAATATCCGTAGAGCTTCCCAACCCGAAAAAGAAAGCGTTAAAAACGGCAGCGGTATGTAACTTAGTTGTCGGCGCTGGTCTTGTGGCGGCAGGAATCCTTTTTCCGTCAAAATCTTGTGCGTTATTGGGCGGTATCAGCGTTATCAGCAGTGCTGTACTGAAAAAGGAAAGCAAGAATAAAACCCATGAATCATAACGAGAGCGAGCAATTCAAATGGTTATTATGCCCTGTTTGCGGAAGCAAGACACGCATTAAAATGCGGTCAGATACAGAGCTTCGGAATTTCCCGCTGTTCTGCCCCAAATGTAAACAGGAAATCTTAATCAGTGTAACACAATTTAATATTTCGGTTATCAAAGAGCCAGACGCACAGACGCAGAGCCGATAACACGCAGAAGTAATAAAATGCGGTTATCGGTTCTTTTTTGCAATCAATAATCAAAGGGGCGACAGCCTCAATGTTGTTGTCCCTCTGAATTATAAAAGCAACTGTAAACCATGCACCGCCCCATGTGGGAGAAAGGAGGATTTTTCTATGGCTTGTACAGAAGCATACAAAGAACATATCGTGTATTCTTTCAACGCCTTTTGCAAAGTTGTCATACGCTATGCCGCTATCAACGCATGGCGCGACAGGAACAGGCGGCGGCAAAAAGAAATATCCTTTGAATACCTCACAGAAGAAAAGTTCTACCCTCTAAGCACATCAGACGAATTTCTCAAATCACCCTACGAACAATACCCCGTTACGATATGCGGTCAGACAATCATACTCACCAATGGGGAGCTTGCCGCCGCCCTGTTATCATTGCCGGAGAAAAAGAGGGAAATCATTTACCTTTACTTTTTCGGGAATTACACACAGCAGGAAATCGCGGATTTATACGGGCATTGTAAGAGTACGGCATGGCATTATATCCACAGCGCATTACAGATGTTGCAGAGAGAAATGGAGGGATTTTCACATAGGGAATACTAACCTTGTGCCATATGAAACCATTGTCCGGGCGACAAACGGCGAGCCGGAAGCCGTGGACGAGGTTTTACGGCATTACAGCAAACGAATCCGCTTTGCCGCCCTTGAAAACGGGTACGTCAACAAAGACACCGAGGACAGCATAAAACGGCGGCTCATTACTGCCCTGTTCCAGTTCCGCTTTGACTGAAAAAGGCGGCATGACAGGAGGTGAGGTTTGTCGGGAAAATAGCCATGCTGATATTCAATGATACCGAGGAAAAAGCGGTTGAGAAAGCCATAGCCGCCCTTGCCGATATGATACCGCTGGAAGCCATACAGCCGCCCCATTCCCCGGCGCTTACTTTTCCGGGATTGGAAATCAGATTACACCAACGCCGGGTATTAAAAGACGGCACGGACATTTACCTCACCCGTTTAGAATACGGCGCACTCTGCTATCTTGCCGCCAGTCCGGGGAGGGTGTTCACAAAGGCGCAAATCTTTGAAGCCGTGTGGAGCATGGAAAGCGAAAGCTGCCAGTCAAACGTGACAAATGTGATATGCAATCTGCGGAAAAAGATAGAGCCGGACAGCGGCAAGCCCACTTACATAAAGACCGTTTTAGGCGTGGGCTACAAGTTCGCTTCCGGGGAATGACAACAGGATAACTGCCGCCCATCAGCGGCAGCCAAAGACAGGAAATCAAGAAAAGGTTTCCTGTTTTTTTGCGCCCAAAACCAAGCCGGATTTTGCGCCGCAATAAATTAATTCAAAAACTTTCGGAAAACATTGCCAAAATTTTCTTTTTTCCCGTAGTAGGTAGTATGGGGAAAAATAATTGCCGGGAAGTTTGGCATTTTTTGAAACCGTCCGTATATCACTGCAAAACGGAGCTGATTTTTCCGTTTTTGTCAAATTCTGTTACGAAAACACGAAAAGAAATTTCGGGGAACTTTGCCAGATTTGCCTTGCCGTGCGTAGTAAGTAATAGAGGGAGAAATACCGCCGCATAGCTGGCAGAATCCACGCCAAACAAGCCGGGGTTATCAGCAAAAGCCCACACAGAGGAAGCCGCCACTTTTTAAGAGCAAGATTCTACCACAGTACCAAATTTCGCTAATCGCTCATTTTGTCCTATGGGAATCTTGTTGGGGTTGCCACCCCAAGCCCGCCTTTTTGCGGCTTGCGCCGCTTGAAAAAATCCACCCACGAAAGGAGGTTCACAGCCATGAAAAGATATAACACACCCCACCGCCACCGGGTAATCAAAACACGCTTGACCGAGGAAGAATATGCAGAGTTTTCCGAGCGTGTCACCCTCTGCAAAATGAGCCAAGCCGAGTTTATCCGGCAAGCCCTTATCAAGTCAAGCATACGCCCCGTCATTACCGTTTCCCCGGTCAATGATGAATTACTCTCTGCCGTTGGAAAACTCACAGCCGAGTATGGAAAGATAGGCGGCAACTTGAACCAGATCGCCCGCTGTCTGAACGAGTACGGCGCACCCTATAACGCTCTCTCAAAAGAGGTACGAGCCGCCACAGCGGAGCTTGCCGCCTTGAAGTTTGAAGTCTTGCAGAAAGTAGGTGAAGCCGTTGGCAACATTCAAACATATCAGCTCTAAAAATGCCGACTATGGTGCGGCTGAACAGTACCTAGCCTTTGAGCATGACGAGTTTACCATGAAACCCACACTGGACGGAAACGGGCGGCTTGTTCTCCGTGACGATTACCGAATTTCCTCTCTGAATTGCGGTGAGGAAGATTTTGCAATCGCCTGTATGCGTTCCAATCTCAAATACGGCAAAAACCAGAAACGGGAGGACGTAAAGAGCCACCACTATATCATCAGCTTTGACCCCCGTGACGCACCAGACAACGGCTTGACCGTAGACCGGGCGCAGGAGTTAGGCGAGCAGTTCTGTAAAGAGCATTTCCCCGGACACCAAGCCCTTGTATGCACCCACCCGGACGGGCATAACCACAGCGGCAACATTCATGTGCATATCGTAATCAATTCCCTACGGATTGCGGAAGTGCCGCTGCTTCCCTACATGGAAAGACCAGCCGACACAAGGGAGGGCTGCAAGCACCGCTGTACGGACGCAGCTATGGAATATTTCAAAGCGGAAGTCATGGAGATGTGCCACCGGGAAAACCTCTATCAGATTGACTTGCTGAACGGGAGCAAGAATCGCATTACCGAGCGTGAGTATTGGGCGAAGCGGAAAGGACAAGCCGCACTGGATAAAGAGAACGCTTCCCAAGCCGCCGCAGGAGAGCCGACCAAGCAGACTAAGTTTGAAACCGACAAGGAGAAGCTACGGCGCACGATCCGCACCGCCCTGTCCTCTGCCGTTTCCTTTGAGGACTTTTCCGGGAAGCTGTTACAACAGGGCGTGACCGTCAAGGAGAGCCGGGGGAGATTGAGTTATCTCACGCCGGACAGGACGAAGCCAATCACCGCCCGGAAATTAGGTGATGATTTTGACCGTGCCGCCGTACTGGAAACACTCTCCCAAAACGCACAGAACGCTGCAAGAACCGCCGAAAAGCCCCTACCCAAACAGGAATACCCCCACAGCATAAAAGACCGTCTACAACGCAACAAAGCCGCTATAAACGCACCGAAACAGGACAGCGTACAGCGCATGGTAGACCGGGAAGCCAAGCGAGCCGAGGGCAAGGGCATAGGATATGACCGCTGGGCGGCTGTCCATAACCTAAAACAAATGGCAGCGACCATGAGCATTTACGAGGAATCCGGCTTTTCTTCCCCGGAGGAACTGGAAGCCGCCCTTGCCGCCGCCAGTGTGGGCTTGCATGAAACCACCGGGAAACTGAAAGCCGTGAAAAGCAATCTTGACAAAATCTTACGCCGTGAGCCGGAACGGGGAAAGGGGCGGGAGAATGAACGGTAAACGCCCCTACATGGACTACCGCCAGTACCGGGCGGCGTGTCGGCTTGTGCATGAGTGCTGTAACTACGATAACGGCAACTGTATCTTGCTGGATAACGGCGAGCCTTGCGTGTGTGTGCAGAGTATCAGCTATTCCCTCTTGTGCCGCTGGTTCATTGCCGCCGTGCTGCCGCTGGACGGGAAACTGGAAGCCGCCCTTCTGCACCGGGCAGACAGGAAACGCTGTACCGAGTGCGGCGGGTATTTTCTCCCCAAGTCAAACCGGGGGAAATACTGCCCGGATTGCGCCGGACGCATGAAAAGAACCAAAGCCGCACAGCGCAAGCGGAAACAAAGGCTACTATGTCACGCTTTAGGAACTGGAAAGCCCCCGTAAATCAAGGCTTTTTTGACCGCCCTCAACGTTTATATCCTTTACCCCTCAAAACGGCGTCCTAAAGCGTAACAGAAGCCACAGAACAGACCATAAGGAGGAACGAATGGCAGACAACCGCAAATATTACTACCTAAAGCTGAAAGAGAGCTATTTTGACGAGGACGCTATCGTGCTACTGGAAAGTATGCAGGACGGTATGCTCTACTCAAACATCCTCTTGAAGCTGCACCTAAAATCACTGAAAAACGGGGGGAAGCTCCAGCTTGCCGAGAATATCCCCTACACCGCACAGATGATAGCCACAATCACCCGCCAGCAGGTAGGCACAGTGGAGAGGGCTTTGCAGATTTTTATGAAACTGGGGCTTGTAGAACCCTTGCAGAACGGGGCTTTATACATGAGCAACATTGAACTCTTAATCGGTCAGTCCTCTACCGAGGGGGAGCGCAAACGCCGGGCAAGGCGGGCTTTGCAGGAACAGAAAGCCCTGCCGGAAGCCGTGGCGGACAAACGTCCACCATATGGGGCGGACATTTGTCCACCAGAGATAGAGATAGAGAAAGAGATAGATATAGAGTTAGAGATAAAGAGAGAGGGAGAGATAAAGACAGGACAGACAGCCCCCGCCCCTTTTGGCAGATATGAAAATGTATTCCTGTCAGAAAGAGAGCTTGCGGAGCTGCAAGAGGAACTTCCCGGCAAATGGGAATATTACATAGACCGCTTATCCGGCTATATCGCTTCCAGCGGGAAGAAATACAAGAACCATGCCGCCACTATCCGGCGTTGGGCGGCTGATGACAGGGCAAAGGGGAAGCCGAAAAAGGGAATCCCCGATTATTCCTACAAAGAGGGCGAGAGCCTTTGACCGCATAGACACAACGCCCCGTAAACAGGGCGTAAAAGACCATGAACAAGGAGGAAGATTTTATGAGTGATTATGATAACGCCATTTTCCGGCTTGCCACGGCACAGGGAGCAGAGCCGGAGGACTACACGGGCGAGGACGGGCTTTTATATTGCGGGAGCTGCCGCCAGCCCAAAGAAGCCTACTTCCCGGAGGGCAAAACCTTTTTCGGGCGTGACCGCCACCCGAAAGAATGTGACTGCCAGCGGAAACGCCGGGAAATGCTGGAAGCCAGCCATAGGGAATACAAGCACCGGGAGGAAGTGGAACGGCTGAAACGGACAGGCTTCACCGACCCGGCTATGCGGGAATGGACGTTTGAAAACGACAACGGGAAATGCCCCCAAATGCACAAAGCCCATGCTTATGTAGAGTGTTGGCAACTGATGAAAGCGGAGAACCACGGGCTGATTTTGTGGGGAAGTGTCGGCACAGGGAAAAGCTATTTTGCCGGGTGTATCGCCAATGCCCTCATGGAGAAAGAGGTTTCCGTGTGTATGACAAACTTTGCGGCGATACTCAACGACCTTGCCGCCAGCTTCAGAGACCGCAACGAATATATCTCCCGCCTTTGCAACTTCCCCCTGCTTATACTTGACGATTTCGGCATGGAGCGTGGCACGGAATACGGCTTAGAGCAAGTCTATAACGTGATTGACAGCCGATACCGCAGCGACAAGCCGTTAATCGTGACAACGAACCTCACGCTGGAAGAATTGCAGAACCCGGAGGACACCGCCCACGCCCGCATTTATGACCGCCTTACGGAAATGTGCTGCCCCGTCTGCATTACCGGGGAGAATTTCAGAAAAGCCAAAGCACAGGCAAAAATGGAACGCCTTAAAACGCTGCTGAACAGAAAGGAGAGCCTATGACCGACACCCCCAACAGAAGCACCGCCACTACCGCCCGCCGCCCGGATTGCGTGACCGAGGTACGCCGGGGGAACACTGTCCTTGTGGTTTCCGGCTATTTCAAACAGGACACCACCGCCACCGCCGCCGACAAAATGATGAAAGTGCTGGAAGCGGAAAGCGCAGCCGGGGGAACAGCCGCCCATGCCATGTGAAGTGACATTCCTTGCTGAAATTTATCCGACATTATGTGCCATAAAGTAACAAAAAGGACTGTACAGCCAGCCCCGTCCTATGGTATTACTCCTCCGCCGAAAGATAGGAAAGAAGCGGATGGAGGAAAAAACGAATAACCCGAGAGGGATTATGCTGGAGCCGACGCATAAATGAATGAATGTTATGAGAGATATCCTGCGCCGTATA
>CAJTCU010000044.1 GCA_910574935.1 Oscillospiraceae bacterium | reverse complement strand
CCTGACTGCGTATCTGCTTGAGCCCTTCTTTTCCCACTTTCCGCAAATCGATATATTCCATATCCCTATTATATCACTCTTCCTCTCTTTTTCCTAGCTTTTTGAGCGGGAGTAATATAATAGACATACGGAATAGTGGGCTGGCTGTACAGTCCTTTTTGCTACTTTATGTCGAAAAATATCACGTTATTTTATTAAGGCTTATCGCATTATATAGCGTGTGCGGCTGTTCCCCCGGCTGCGCTTTCGGCTTCCAGCACTTTCATCATCTTGTCGGCGGCGGTGGCGGTAGTGCCTTGCTTGAAGTAGCCGGAAACCACAAGGACAGTGTTCCCCCGGCGTACCTCGGTCACGCAATCCGGGCGGCGGGCGGTAGTGGCGGTGCTTCTGTTGGGGGTGTCGGTCATAGGCTCTCCTTTCTGTTCAGTAGCGTTTTAAGCTGTTCCATTTTCTCCCTTGCTCTGGCTTTCCTGAAATTCTCCCCGGTAATGCAGACGGGGGTACACATTTCCGTAAGGCGGTCATAAATGCGGGCGTGGGCGGTGTCCTCCGGGTTCTGCAATTCTTCCAGCGTCAAATTTGTTGTCACGATTAAGGGCTTGCCGCTTCGGTATCGGCTGTCTATCACGTTGTAAACCTGTTCAAGCCCGTATTCCGTGCCACGCTCCATGCCGAAATCGTCAAGGATAAGCAGAGGGAAGCTGCAAAGGCGGGCTATGTACTCGTTCCTGTCCTTATAGCTGGCGGCAAGGTCGTTGAGTATCAAGGCAAAGTTTGTCATGCACACGGAAACCTCTTTCTCCATGAGGGCGTTGGCGATACACCCGGCGAAATAGCTTTTGCCTGTGCCTACCATGCCCCATAACAGATAACCGATATTCCCGGCTTTCATTTCCTCCCAACACTCCACATAAGCATGGGCTTTGTGCATTTGGGGGCATTTCCCGTTGTCGTTTTCAAACGTCCATTCCCGCATAGCCGGGTCTGTAAATCCCTTTCGTTTCAGCCGTTCCACTTCCTCCCGGTGCTTATATTCCCGGTGGCTGGCTTCCAGCGTTTCCCGGCGTTTTCTCTGGCAGTCACATTCTTTGGGGTGGCGGTCACGTCCAAAAAAGGTCTTGCCCTCCGGGAAGTAGGCTTCTTTGGGCTGGCGGCAGCTCCCGCAATATAAAAGCCCGTCCTCCCCGATATAGTCCTCCAGCTCTGCTTCCTGTGCCGTGGCAAGCCGGAAAATGGCGTTATCGTAATCACTCATAAAATCGTCCTCCTTGTTCATGGTCTTTTACGCCCTGTTTACGGGGCGTTGTGTCTATGCGGTCAAAGGCTCTCGCCCTCCTTGTAGGAATAATCGGGGATTCCTTTCTTTCCTGTGCCTTTCCTGTCACGTTTTGCCCACATACGGACAGCGGCGGCATGGTTGGCGTACACTTTCCCGTAGGCGGCTATGTACTCGCTCAATTCCTCAATGAACCGTTCCAGCCTGTCCGGGTATTCCCCTTTCAGCTCCGCATACTCGGATTCGGAGAGGAAAAGGTTTTTATATCTGCCAAAGGGTGCGGGCTGCTCCCCACTCACTCCTTTTCGTTGGTTCTCTTTTAGTTGGTTTATAGTAAGTTGGTTAGGGGTCGGTTTTCCGTCCAACGCAAAGGTCGCTTTTCCGTCCTTATGAGGGTCGCTTTTCCGGCTATCAGAGGGTCGGTTTTCCGGCTGTATGGCGGTCATATGGTCGGAAAACTGTACCACTGGCATTTGCGGTATTTTCACATAAAGACGGTTGGGTGCGGAGAAGCCCCGGCGTTCCCTCACCAGAAGCCCGGCAGCGTCCAGCTCGTTCAGTGCGCTTTTTATGGCGGTGCTGCCTTTATCCAGCATTTCCGTTATCTCCGAAACGGGATAGACAATATACGTCCTGCCCTCGCTGTCCTGCCAGCCGTTCTTCTGTGAGAGGGTGGAACGGTCAAGAAGCAGCCCATAGAGCAGCCTTGCGGTATGCGACAAGTCCATTTTCAGCAGAAAATAGGGATAGGGCAGAAAACGGGGCAATATGGTGTCTGCTGTGATGTAATCGGTTATGGTTCTCACCTCCTGTCTGTGGCTTCCTGTTACGCAGTTAAAACGGCATTTTCGGGGGTAAAGGATAAATGTATCGGCTACCCTTTGAGGGCGGTCAAAAAAGCCTTGATTTACGGGCTTCTTTCATAGCCTAAATGCGTAGAAAGGTGGTATCTTTTCCGCTGTCTGTCGGCTTCTTTCCGGCGGCGCACTCTTGCGGCGCAATCCGGGCAGTATTTCCCCCGGTTTGACTTGGGGAGAAAATACCCGCCGCACTCGGTACAGCGTTTCCTGTCTGCCCGGTGGAGTAAGGCGGCTTCCAGTTTCCCGTCCAGCGGCAGAACGGCGGTAATGAACCAGCGGCAGATAAGCGAATAGCTGATACTCTGGACGCATACACAAGGCTCTCCATTATCCAGCACAATGCAGTTGCCGTTATCGTAGTTACAGCACTCATGCACAAGACGGCGGGCGGCTCTGTACTGCTGGTAGTCCATGTAGGGGCGTTTACCGTTCATTTTCCCGCCCCTTTCCCCGTTCCGGCTCACGGCGTAATATCTTGTCAAGATTGCTTTTCACGGTCTGCAATTCCCGGACGTTCGCTTTCTTCTCCCGGTACTCGTTGTAAAGGGCGTTTTTCTCTTTGGTTAGCTGCTCAATCTCGGTCTGTAATGCTTTGGACGCTGGCAGCTTGGAGATTCCCTGTGCCTTGAAATACCGGGCGGCAGATTCGGAAATGATAAACTCGCTTTCGTGCTGCTCCCGGTAAGCTCTCCGGGCTTTCTCCGTTTTCTGCGCCCGCAATCCGTCACGGGCTGGCTTGGTCTTGATGTACGCTAATAGCTGTTTCTGCAAGTCCTTTTTCTCCCGTAAAGTGCTTTCCACGGCTTTCAGTTTCCCGGTGGTTTCATGCAAGCCCGCATTGGCGGCGGCAAGGGCAGCTTCCAGTTCTTCCGGGGAAGAAAAGCCGGATTCCTCGTAAATGCTCACGGTAGCCGCCATTTGCTTCAAGTTGTGCAAGGTCGCCCACTTTTCATATCCCCGTCCTTTGCCCTCGGTTTTCTTGGCGGCTATGTCTACCATACGCTGTACGCTGTCTTGTTTCGGGGCGTTTATAACGGCTTTGTTGCGCTGTAAACGGTCTTTTATACTGCGGGGGTATTCCTGCTTGGGTAGGGGCGTTTCGGCGGCTCTGACGGCGTTCTGTGCGTTTTGGGTGATTGCTTCCAGTACGGCGGCACGGTCAAAATCATCACCCAGTTTCCGGGCGGTGATTGGCTTCGTCCTGTCCGGCGTGAGATACGATAACCTCCCCCGGCTCTCCTTGACGGTCACGCCTTGCTGTAACAGCTTCCCGGAAAAGTCCTCAAAGGAAACGGCAGAGGACAGGGCGGTGCGGATCGTGCGCCGTAGCTTCTCCTTGTCGGTTTCAAATTTCGTAAGTTTGGGCGGCTCACCTGCGGCGGCAAGGGAAGCGTTCTCTTTATCCAGTGCGGCTTGTCCTTTCCGCTTCGCCCAATACTCACGCTCGGTAACACGGTTCTTGCTCCCATGCAATAAATCAATCTGATAGAGGTTTTCCCGGTGGCACATCTCCATGACTTCCGCTTTGAAATACTCCATAGCTGCGTCCGTGCAGCGGTGCTTGCAGCCCTCCCTTGTGTCGGCTGGTCTTTCCATGTAGGGCAATAGCGGCACTTCCGCAATCCGTAGGGAATTGATTACGATATGCACATGAATGTTGCCGCTGTGGTTATGCCCGTCCGGGTGGGTGCATACAAGGGCTTGGTGTCCGGGGAAATGCTCTTTACAAAACTGCTCGCCTAACTGTTGCGCCCGGTCTACGGTCAAGCCGTTGTCGGCAGCGTCACGGGGGTCAAAGGAAATAATATAGTGGTGGCTCTTTACGTCCTCCCGTTTCTGGTTCTTGCCGTATTTCAGATTGGAGCGCATACAGGCGATTGCAAAATCTTCATCACCGCAATTAAGGGAAGATATGCGGTAATCGTCACGGGGGAGAAGCCGCCCGTTTCCGTCCAGTGTGGGCTTCATGGTAAACTCGTCATGCTCAAAGGTTAGGTACTGTTCGGCAGCTCCATAATCGGCATTTTTAGAGCTGATATGTTTGAATGTTGCCAACGGCTTCACCTACTTTCTGCAAGACTTCAAACTTCAAGGCGGCAAGCTCCGCTGTGGCGGCTCGTACCTCTTGGGAGAGGGCGTTATAAGGTGCGCCGTACTCGTTTAGACAGCGGGCAATCTGGTTCAAGTTGCCGCCGATTTTCCCGTATTCGGCTGTGAGTTTCCCAACGGCAGAAAGCAGTTCATCATTGACCGGGGAAACAGTAATGACCGGGCGTATGCTCGACTTGGTAAGTGCTTGCCGGATAAACTCGGCTTGGCTCATTTTGCAGAGGGTGACACGCTCGAAAAACTCGGCGTATTCTTCCTCGGTCAAGCGTGTCTTGATTACCCGGTGGCGATGGGGCGTGTTGTATCTTTTCATGGCTTTCAACTCCTTTCTTTTTATGCTTTGCCCTCTCACTAATAGGAGAAAAACAGGGGGTAAAGCGGAAGTGTTTTTTTGAAAAATCCGAAAAATTTTTTCGGGGATTTTTCAAGCGGCGCAAGCCGCAAAAAGGCGGGCTTGGGGTGGCAACCCCAACAAGATTCCCATAGGACAAAATGAACCGGTAGGCGAAATTTGGTACTGTGGTAGAATCTTGCTCTAAGAAAGTAGCGGCTTCCCCTGTGTGGGCTTCCGCTGATACCCTTGACGGAGAGGGCGGGGCTTCTGCCAACTTTGCGGCAGTATTTTTCCCGTCATTATTACTACGCACTGGAAGAAAAATTTGGCAAAGTTCCCCGGAAAATCTTTTCGTGTTTTCGTAACAGCATTTGACAAAAACAGGCGCAAAAAAAACAGGAAATCTTTTCTTGATTTCCTGCTTTCTGACTGCCTTAAATGTCGGCGGTTATTCAGTTGTCATTCCCCGGAAGCAAACTTATAGCCTATGCCTAAAATGGTCTTTATGTAGGTGGGGTTTTTGCTGTCCGGCTCTATCTTTTTTCGTAAATTACATATCACGCTGGCAACGCTTGACTGGCAGCTTTCGCTTTCCATGCTCCACACGGATTCAAAGATTTGCGCCTTTGTGAATACCCGCCCCGGACTGGCGGCAAGGTAGCAGAGTGCGCCGTATTCCAAACGTGTGAGGTATATGTCTGCCCCGTTTTTTAATACCCGGCGTTGGTGCAGCCTTATTTCCAATCCCGGAAAAACCAGTGCGGGGGATTGCGGCGGCTGTATGGCTTCCAGCGGTATCATATCGGCAAGGGCGGCTATCGCTTTCTCAACTGCTTTTTCCTCTGTGTCGTTGAATGTAAGCATGATTATTTTACCGACAAATCTCACCTCCTGTCATGTAGCCTGTCTGTCAAAACGGAACTTGAACAGGGCGGCAACAAGCCGGGATTTTATGCTGTCCTCGGTGTCCTTGTCGATATGCCCGTTTTCAATGGCGGCGATTCGGATTCGCTTGCTGTAATGCCGTAAAACCTCGTCCACGGCTTCCGGCTCGCCGCTGGTCGCTCTGATAATTGTTTCATAAGGCACAAGGTTAGGATTCCCCATGTGAAAGCATCTCCATTTCTTTGTGCAGAAGCTGTAACGTCCTGCGTATCTGATACCCGGTCGTACTCCGGCAGCGTCCGTACATTTCCCCGATTTCCTGTTGTGTATAATCTCCGAAAAAGTAAAGGAAAATGATTTCCCGGTTTCTCTCTGGCAGAGATAACAGGGCGGTGGCAAGTTCCCCATTGGTGAGGATAACTGTCTGACCGCATATCGTAACGGGGTATTCTTCATAGGGTGCTTCAAAATATTCGTCTGTTGTGCCTAAAGGGTAAAACTTTTCTTCTGTGAGGTATTCAAGGGATATTTCTTTTTGCCGCCGTCTGCTTCTGTCACGCCATGCGTTGATAGCCGCAAAGCGTATGACGGTCTTGCAATAGCCATTGAAAGTATACATGATGTGTTCTCTGTATGCTTCTGTGCAAGGCATAGATGATTCCCCCTTTCTCCCACATGGGGAAACAATGTTGATTAGGTTCTTTTATTTTGCAAGAGGCAGCTTTGTTCTTATCGGCTGCCCCTTGTTAAACCGCAACAATTTAATCAAACAATTATTCAGATAAGACTGCAACAAAGTTAGTTTTCTTATCTGTCTGCGCCCTTTTCAGCCATTCCTGTCTTTCTTCTTTTGTCATGTAATTAACCAAAATCGTAAAGTAAGAAATATTATTTGCTTCGTAATATTTTTCTGCATATTGATTTAGGTCATCTGACTGTACATAGCCTAAGATAACGGAAAAGAAATTCACCTTTTGGTCTTGGTCTGATTTATCTGCATACAACATCACTAAATCCCTATCCATGTACGGTATGATAGAGGAAAAGAAAGCAATCTTATTATCATCATATATCTTTTGACAATATTCCTTTTGAAGCTCTATATCTAATACAGGAAAAATTGCTGAAAATTCAGTTAAACTACTGTTTTGAAAGTATTCATCTGCAAGTATTGATAAATTATTCTCGCTGACATAAGTAACATTTGTAATTAGCGGTGTTTCTATCGTTGGATAATTTTGCATATCTCTGTTGTTTAAAGAATAAAGCAATTTCCCTATTGCAGAAATAGCGTTACTATCATTCAGATAATCTACTGTGTTTTCATCAAAATACACCTTTATTACAGAATTATCTTCTAATGTTATTTCTTTGCTGTTTGTGTATTCTTTGCTTATTGTATCGCTTAGATTCCAGCCCATTTCAATGATGTAGGAATCAGAATAGAAACCACGCTGAACATATGTGTATCCTTTGTTGTTTTCAACATTCGGGACAGCGTCCGGCATTAAATTCTTTTCTTTGCTATTAGCAGAAGGCGCGGCATATGCACCTGTTACAAAAAAGCAGACACAAACAGCAACCGTAAAAATAGCAGTGATAGCAATAACCACTTTTGACTTTTTTCTAAATTTCATAATAGCACCTAACCTTTCTTTTAATTGTTCTGCACCCTCTGTCAATGTAACGGAAGCTAAAGAACTTTTGTAAAGATTGCTTGACTTCAAAAAGGAAATCAGCGTATCCCCATACTCACGCTTTGCCTTATCATCAAGTACGGATAAGACTTTTTCATCACATGACAATTCACAAGATTTATTCACTTCTTTTTCCAGCAGATATACAAAAGGATTGAACCAATGGACGCACACAATAATCTGTATCAGCCATTTGTAAAACATATCCCTCTGCTTGTAGTGGGTTAGCTCATGCACAAAGATATAAGATAACTCTTTATCTTCCAATTCGCCAACAGGCAAAATGATTCTTGGTCGAAAGAAACCAATCAGCATAGGGGAGGCAATCAGCGGATTACAGGATAGTTCTACCCTTGTCTTGATATTCAGTTTTTCTTCACAATCAGATAGCAGATTCAAGATTTTTATATCCGATACTTCTTTATTTCCTGCTTTGATGTATTGGATAAATCCTTGATAAACCGTTACCTTGCGAACAAATAAAACCAGTGCCAATGCTGACCAGATAAAAAACAGGCAGACATATTTGTTAAATGGCTCACGCATGGCAGCGGTGGTTATTTCCCGGTTTGTCTGTGTCGGCTCTGCTTTGCTGTTACCCGTATCTGCGGGAACGGGTACATTGGGGCTTGTAGGGATTTCATTTGTTATTGCTGCCGTGTCGAATTTTTCAAACAGGCTTCCAACAATCGTAGTGTCGGGAGTAAAGGGAAGCAGAAACCGCAAAGCAACCACTATCCAGATATAATACTGCCAACGCTTGCTGAATTTGTTTTTATACAGCGGCTTCAATCCCAAAATGAGGAGCAGTAACAGTGCGCCGGAAACAGACAGCGACAATAATATTTTTATAAATTCACTCATTTTCTTTTCTCCAAAACGTTTCAATCTCTTTCAATTCGTCTGCCGAAAGAATATCCTGCCGCAACAAGGTTGATACTAAGTTTTTCACATTCCCGCCGTAGACTTTATCAAGAAAGCTGTGGGTCTGCATGGTCTGATATTCTGCTTCTGTTACCGTAGCCACATACTCATTCTTTCTGCCGATTTTTTTGACTTTCAAGAACTTTTTTTCGCCCAGCCGGGAAAGCAGGGTGAGTACGGTGTTGTTCTTCCATTCGTTTTTGTCTTTTTCTAATTCCTCCATGATGAGGGAGTATAAAGCTGCCCCTCCATTCTTCCAGATGATTTTCATTAGTACCAATTCGGATTCAGAAATCTGCTGTGCCATGTTGTCCTCCTTTTATCTTAACATTTTGTGGGTGCATAAACATCTTAACACTTTGTAGGTGATAATGCAATACCCTAAAGGAAATTTAAGAATTTATAAAAAGATATGAAAGATAGGGGGATTCCGTAGTAGTCGGCACTGTGCGTAATGTGCATAACTTGCTGTCTTATGGAGTTGTGGGAAAGTCTGTTTGCAGAATGTGGGAAAGCTGCACTTTAGCTTTTCCACATTCTGTGAACGGACTTTTCCATGACGGAATAGCAAGTTATACACATTTCCACGGTGCTTGTCTTTTGGTCTTTGGCTTCTTTGGTTCGGAATAGTGTGGTGCTGGCGGTCTATCTGTTGTTTTCGGTTGCTTGCTTCTTTACCGTACATGAGCATTCGCGCCAGGGTTGTCGTTGCCGTAACCTTTCAGCAGGTTGATAACGCCCCACACGCCAAGGCCAGCGCCCAGCGCGATAACCAGTACCTTCAAAGTGTCGATTGCGCTCGTAAAAAATTCCATACATTTTCCTCCTTAAATTTGTTGTGATTGGTTGGATAGGGACAAAAAAAGCCCGCCGGTTGAAAAGTCAATCGGCGGGTGCATCAGACGCGGGCGGCGCTTCGAGTTCACAGCTTTCAAAAACGTCGTCCGGTCGGACGGTCAATCTCCGGCTCAGATATTTTGCAATATCAAAAGCGTTCTTCTTGCTGGAATCCAGCAGGTATTTATATTGCGGATGTTTGGTAATGTCAAATTTGTCGCTGAAAAACGGCCTTACGCCCTGCACCTGCAAGATGCACTTGCCGCCGTCCATCACCGCCAATTCATCGGTTGACATCAGTTCTTTGCCACATTGTCAAGTGAAGAATTCATTCTTTTTGCTTTTTCATACACGGAATCTTGTAGATGTTCTATAAATGTGATAAACTGAACGCAGTAACAAATC
>CAJTCU010000043.1 GCA_910574935.1 Oscillospiraceae bacterium | reverse complement strand
TGCTACTGATGATTATTTCCACGCTATTCCTCCTCTCATCACTTTAATTGTATTGGTTGTACCGGTATATTATAATCAATTCATACACCAATGTCAAGAGGATCATTTTGAAATAACAAGTAAGACCAGAATAAAAACGCCCTCACTGGTCCAAGAAATAGGTGTAACATGAATTTGATATGCGCAGTATCTTTCCGGTTAATTATGCGCGATAATATGTTGATTCGGTTCTTCTTTCTGGTTCCCCTCCACTGGCAAACTTATGCCAGTGTCTACCGGCTCGTATTCACCCCGCAGATATTCCTGCCCATCTACCCATTCCGGTACAAATTCAGGAACACCATTGCCCACCGTTTTTTTACTGTTCAGGTTCTTCTGTTGGGCTGCCGGGAGCTGAAGTCCTCCGTACATCCTCGCCGTCATCAACAGGTTTACAGATGGGCGGCATAGATCATCCACCCACTCTGGTATAAGTTCTTGAGACCCCTGCTTCAACCCACTCTGGGTCTGTTTTCCGCTCTGATCGTTAGGGCTTGTTTGAAAATAGAGGAAATGACGAATTTTTGGCCAGAAGGGGACAATTTCAAGGAGAAGAACCGCTGTAGTTAGCTGCGCTAACTACGGCAATCTGGCGATTGACGAGGATTTTCGACGTAGAAAGTGGCCTCTTATGGCAAAAAAGACGACGTTTTCGATTTTTCAAACAAGCCCTAATCTGATCAACAGAATTATTTTGGCAAGCAGTAAAGAATCATCGTTCCAGCCAACCTGCAATAAAGTAATAATTTTTCATGTCGGATTCCTCTGTTTCATATAATTGATTCTGGATATATTCGCGTCGCCCCTGATGATACAGATGTCAAGGTAAATACCATATACCGCACCGATGGAGCAGGTGTAATGCTTTCAGGCAATACCGCAGAATTCTAAGTACCGTATTGTGCAGTCAGATTTTTCGTCAGAGGGTACAGATTGAGCGCCGTCCATCTCACCATTGACAAGCGAACGCTGTGCTCTATCACGGAAAATCTGCAAGCAAGACGGTGCTTAGAATGGTGCGGGGTTGCCTTAATACCAACCCGAGCCTCAATGCTATACATCGTATTTCCGGACGGATTGAAAGAGGGAAAGAAAAGAGGATAGCAAAGAAGAGCGTGAACAGACCCTCGAATAGCTATCGAAGTACGTGCTGGGCAGTAGGGCTGACTTCTCTAGCGCGAAAAGAAGTCGCATCAGCTTCTTGGCGGCATGGGATAAGGCGACGTTGTAACGCTTGCCCTCACCCCATCCAGCGTCCCAATGGCAGCCGTATTTGGCTGCGTTATAGAGGGCATAGCGCAGATACCTGGAACCGCGTTTCTCCATGTGGGGATAACCGTTTTTAAGCTGTCCGGAGAATCGAACCGGGAGAAGTCCCCGACCTCGGCCAGGATCATGGACTCCCATGAGGTATCCAGTCCCCGGAATGGTGGTAGTGGGAAAGTGAAGTTCTTCCATGATGGCCTGGATTGCGGCCTCAATTTCCTGGATTTCAGCGTTCAGGTCACAAATGAGGGGAATGGTATGCTTATGAGCAGTTGTACGTCTTATAAGCATACCTGCAATTGTTCGTGCAGCCACACGGTCCGTATTCATCTCACTTAGGCTGAGGCTTTCCGGTAAAGGATGGTGCCTCAGGCCCTACTTTTATACTGTCCTGGGGCGTGGAGCAGGTCTGCGGCATACAAAGCGGGGTGTTGAAGTCCTTCCGGTTATTGAGGATGGTGAACACATCTGGCAACATACCCTCGGAACTACTGATGAAACAGTCATGCTTGTCCTTGCCACATCAATCGCAACGCAAAACATAGCGATACCTCCAACGATAAATTTGTGATGCTGTTTCCACAGGACACTTTGCTTTTGTAGCCTTGTTCCACATCAACCGTCTGCCGGTATTTAGCGGATCAAAAAACTGCAAAGGGCTGTGGCTGGAGCCTTTCACAAACCATCCAGGTGGTAGGAGAAACTCACCGATCCACAACATCCCACAGTGTAGCACTACCCGTGGAGAGGAGATTTCATAGCTACAACTTTATCATACAAGGAGATACCCAGGGAGAGTTTCCCCTTTGCTTAGCAGCTTTGGAACCAGCGGGAAGATATATTAGTTATAATTTAGAGATCCAGAGATCAATTTCAGTGGGATGGCATAATGGAATGAAGCGGTAATTTTTAGTTAATTAGACGGCTCCCCCAATATTTTCATAAAAGTTATTAACCTAGTGTAAATATTACACTAGTAACAACCGATAAGTGATAAGAAGAAGAAGATAGAGCTTGGTTATACTGCCGCAGTAAATTCATCAAAATATAATCAGGATTTTACATTTGTATCAAAAATTGTCAATGCGAGAAAAACCCACAAAAAGCTCTTGACATTTCCGCTTAAAGGAGGTATAATAAGCAAGCATTAAGGAAATCCGCTGGTGTAGCTCAGTTGGTAGAGCAGCTGATTTGTAATCAGCAGGTCAGGGGTTCGAGTCCGTTCACCAGCTCCAAACTGGGCGGTCCGGCCCGACAGGAAGGCCGGACAAGCCTTGTATAAAACTTCATAATTTATGGGGGAGTTCCCGAGTGGCCAAAGGGGGCAGACTGTAAATCTGTTGTCGACGACTTCAGTGGTTCGAATCCACTCTCCCCCACCATTGACAAAGTCTTGCATGAAACATGCGAGGCTTTTGTTGTATGTAGCCAAATTATTTTGGAGCGATTTTCTACACTGGGTGGGGAACGGTCAAAGCTGGAACATCGCAAGTTGTTTTGCTCGGTTGCATATTAAAATGGATATTGCGGATAAGGTTTCAGCTTATTCTTTTTGCGAGTTTGGCGTGGCTCCGCCGGCTTTTTGTCCTGACCCACACCCCGGTCTCGCCTGCCGGCTTGGTCGGTTCGCGTCAACGCGCTACTGGCGCGTGCTCACCCCACATGCGGAAATGGTCAGAAATAACCGGAGAGTGCCAGGGGCGTTTTTGACCCACACCGTGGTCTCGCCTGTCGGCTCGGTCGGTTCGCAGCTTGTCTGCCACTGGCAGACGCTCACCCCACACGCGGAAATAAACGGAAACGGCTGGCTACTTCCGGGTAGGAAGTTCCAGCCGTTTTTCGTGCTTGACCCACACTCACATGACCTTGTCCATGAAATTTCCCATCTTCTCGGCGGCCTGCTCCTGCTTTTGGCGGGTGGCGTGGGTGTAGGTGCAAAGGGGGAAACCTGCATCTTTCTAGCGGTTTCCCAACCCGAAAATATGGCATTTGCCTTTCTTCCCTTTTGCTACATTTTTCTAACTGCACATATACTTTGTCTGCCCGCTTTAAATCGAACCACACATAAGCAAGTTTTGTGTATTGGTGCGGCAAGTCTAATTCATAACAATTTATATCATACTTTTTAAACACTCAATTTTCTCGATAAAGGTGGTATTAATTTCATCAAGCAAAGATTGCGCCCACCAAGGAACCTTTCCACGCAGACAGGCCTGGTGCAGAGTGACAACAACGCTCACCACATCGTCCAACGCTTTCTCCATAGGTTCAAACACTCCATATTCGTCAAGAAATGCTTTCCCGGCTTCTCCAGACAGAGAGGATAACACATTTCTAACATCTGTATAGGCATAACCCTTACCTAACAGATTGTAGTCAAACATCAGCGCAGAGGAATTATCTTTGGCAACAACCATATTCGTATAATAGAAGTCGTTGTATGTCAGCGTCCGTCTTGCGTTGCAAAGCTGATTGTTAATGGTATAATAATGCTGTTCCAAAAGCCCCCATGCCGGTGCGCTCTGAGTTTCGGTCTTTTCCTTGATGAAGGCAATGTTTTCGAGAGTGAAGAAGTCTGCCTCGTCATACATGGATTCTCCGTGCTGACAAATATAACCATATCCATGACTGTGAAGCAGCTTGTACCATACTGCAATTTGGCGGGCGACATCTGGGTCGGACATGTCTTCCTGCACACCCAGTCGATAAAAAGAGCTGAATTCAATGTCCTCAAGAAGAAGCGCAGAATCCGTGGACGCAATTACACGAATTGTGGGAATGTTCAAGGAAGCCAAGAGCCGGTAGTTATCCAATTCCCGTTTATGCTCATCTTTTTTGAAACACTTTAGAATATGCGATTTCTCCCTGCTTGCGATTCTGGCAACAATGATGCCATCCTTGTCCTGTAGGACGGAGAAAGTATTGCAGACAATGCCCAGCTTATTCAGTTCATCGTGGATGATGCTCATGACAGATTACTCCTTGATTTTTGTTCCAATATGCACCCATACTACTTGCTATTGGGGAGCGGGACCACCAAGTAGCTTATTCCCCAATATACCACATGTCGCAGAAAAATGATATAGAGTAAAGTTGCTTATCTGTTTGCATTTCTAAAACTTTTTCCACAACCCTTTTCTTTGTTTAGCGACGTAAATTTTGGTGGTATCAATCTTCGTAATATCCTGCAAAAATATTCTTCGAAACGCACCTTCCCACGAGTGCGGCGCACATTGTTTATGGCCTCGCGGCGCATTTCCTCTACCTGCTTGGGTGTGTACTCAGAAAGCTCTGCCAGCACCCGCATCACCATCTCAAGCTGCACCGCATAACGGAAGAGTCCTTTTGAGATAGCTTTCGCGTTATCCTCGGACAATTTCAAAACCGCCCCAGCCAGTTTTTCACCCAGGATGTCATTATCCTGTAAATCGCTGTCAGCCATGAGGTTTTCAACCGCTCGTGTGAACAGTTCATTCCGAGAGGAAAAGCCTTGCTCTTTTGCAAATCTGTCTGCCCGATTGACCAGCCCTCTGTCCAAATACAGGCTTATCCGCTGCATATTTTCTGAATCCATAAGGCATCTCCAAAATCGTGTTACACCAACTTGTGACACCTAAAAATTTCCCGGTGTTCCGCCGTTTCTGCCCACTTGCAACCCCAAACTTTACACCAAATCCTCATTTGTGACCCTACTATGACACCTATCTCACCATGCGCTATAACTCCCGAAAAAGCCCGTAGTTTCTAGCATTCCCGCCCGGCTCCGCCGGACGGTGTGAACTGCAAAGGCGCCACCTTGGCGCCTTGCTTTCTCCTGCTTGTTTTTCGACCATGCTTTTTCTGTTCTCTCTGGCTGGATTATCTTCCATTTCAGTGCATATCTTTGCGACGAGTTTGCGCCGTTGTTCGCGGAGGATTTGTGCCGCAGCTGGAGGCGAGGCAGGCGCCCCTCACAAATCGCTACAAATGCCCCAAAACGGCGTTCTGGGCCTGCTCTCTTCTTGCTCCTCGAGAGCGGCCCCAGTTCGCCTGACAAGGCCCTCACAGGGGCCACAAACGGGTCAGACCCGTAACTGGCATGCTTGGTCATGCCGCCATGGGCGCCAATAATAGCAACAACGAACACGCCGCATAGTTTGGGTTCACCAAAACTCTCCCGCATCCGGGTGGCCGGTTCTTTTCTGCTGCTTTTACCCTAAACTGACGTTTGACTAAGGGTTCTTTTTTCAGTTTTCCGAAACGCCGCATTCTCCCTCGTTCCCAGCTTTTGCTCAAACCGGTCCTTGCGGGTGTCCTTCGGAATGGGTGTTGGGTACCGCCCGCTGAAACAGGCGGAGCAAATACCGGGGCTCCCCGCCAGCCGGTCAAGGGCGTCTACCGGCAGATAGCCCAGGGAGTCCGCCCCGATGATGGCGGCAGTCTCCTCTACTGTATGCCTGCACGCAATCAGGTGGTCTTGGGAGTCGATGTCCGTGCCATAGTAGCAGGGGTACAGAAACGGCGGCGAGGACACCCGCAGGTGTATCTCTTTGGCGCCTGCCTCCCGCAGCAGCTTGACAATGCGCCCGCTGGTGGTCCCTCGCACGATGGAGTCGTCCACCAGCACCAGCCTCTGTCCCTTCACCGCGGACTCTATGGGGCTTAGCTTAATGCGCACCTGGTCCAGACGCTGGGCCTGGATTGGAGAGATGAATGTGCGGCCAATGTACTTGTTCTTAATGAGCCCCATGCCATAAGGGATTCCAGATGCCCTGCTGAAGCCCAGGGCCGCGTCCAGGCCCGAGTCCGGCACACCGATAACCAGGTCGGCGCTGGCGGGGCGCCGCTCTGCCAGCAGTTCGCCGGCCCGCTGCCGTGCCAGGTGCACGGGTACTCCGTCCAGCACCGAGTCGGGCCTTGCAAAATAGATATACTCAAAGACACAAAGCCTTTTCGGCTTCTGGCCGCAGTGCGCCCGATATGACGCCATTCCGTCAGGACCGAACACCAAAATTTCCCCCGGCTCCAGGTCTCGCTGAAATTCCGCGCCAATGGCCGCCAGAGCGCAGCTTTCCGAGGCCACCGCGTACCCGCCGCCGGAAAGCCTGCCGTAGCATAAGGGCCGGAAACCAAAGGGGTCCCGGGCGGCAATGAGCTTTTGGGCGGACATAAGCGCCAGGGAGTAGGCTCCGTCCAGCTGGTCCATAGCCGCGCGCAGGGCGGCTTCAATGGAGGGGGCGGTCAGGCGCTGCTGGGTGACAATATAGGCGATAATCTCCGTGTCGCTGGTCGTGTGGAAAATAGCGCCGGAAAGCTCCAGCTTGTTTCGAAGCCCGGCGGCATTGCTAAGGTTGCCGTTGTGGGCCAGGGCCATTTTTCCTTTCTGATGGTTCACCTCTATGGGCTGGCAGTTTCTGCGCCCGCCGCCTCCGGTGGTGCCGTAGCGCACATGGCCCACCCCCATGTTTCCTTTAGGCAGGCGGCCCAGCACCTCGGGGGTGAATACCTCTCCCAGCAGGCCAACGTCCTTGTGGGACGCGAATACGCCGTCGTCGTTTATCACAATCCCGCAGCTCTCCTGCCCCCGGTGCTGAAGGGCAAAAAGGCCGTAATAGCAGAGCTCGGCCGCTTCCGCGCGGTCTGGCAGCCACACACCGAAAATTCCGCATTCCTCATGGATACTCATACGCACCTCTCCTTTATTCTCCGCTGGCCCCATAGTTTGCCAGCACTCTTGCCGACGGGTCGTCTACTTTACAGCCCTCCCATTCCGGATTGGGCATCCAAAAACCATCGATTAGCTGTCCCTGGCCAGGATAGTATTTCTCAAACAACTCTCTATACAGCAGGGCTTCTTTCGTAAAGGGCCGGGCGTGGGTATAGGACTTGCTTTTTGCCTCAAACGCCTTGTCTGTGTAAAGCCCCTCGGCATACTCCTTCAAATAGTCCACCATAGAGTGGCCTACCGCGTCGGAAAAAGCCGCTTTTTCCCGCCAGAGAATTTCCTCCGGCAGAAAATCCCCCTGGGCAAAAGCCCTTCGCAGAAGATACTTGCCCTTGCCGTAGGTATTCAGTTTTTTCTCCGGGTCAACAGACATAACATACTCCACAAAGTCCAAATCGCCAAAGGGCACCCTGGCCTCCAGAGAGTTGACGGAGATACAGCGGTCGGCCCGGAGAACATCGTACATATGCAGCTCCCGGATGCGTTTCTCGGATTCCTTCTGGAAAGCCTGGGCGCTGGGGGCGAAGTCCGTATACTTATAGCCAAACAGCTCATCGGATATTTCTCCAGTAAGAAGGACCCGGATGTCTGTATTCTCATGGATATATTTGCATACCAGGAACATGCCCACACTGGCGCGGATAGTGGTAATATCGAATGTCCCCAGGACCGCCACCACTGTCTCCAGAGCGTCCAGCACGTCTTGTCTGGTGATTATAACCTGGGTGTGGCTGCTGCCGATAAAGTCCGCAGCCTGCCGGGCATATTTCAGGTCTATGGCGTCTCCCTCCATACCAATCGCAAAGGTGCAGATTGGCGTTTTACAGTACCGCTGCGCCACGGCGCAGACCAGGGATGAGTCAAGACCGCCGGAAAGAAGGAATCCCAGCTTCGCGTCTGAAACCAACCGCTTCTTTATGCCCGCAGTGAGCTTAGCCCGGATGTTTTCGCATATCGTGTCCATATCGTCGTGGCAGACCCTCTCGGTCCGGGAAATATCCCTGTAGGGGACAAACCTCCCGGCTTTGTAATAATGTCCCGGCGGAAAGGGCCGTATCTCCCCGCAGAGGCCTATCAGGTCCTTGGGCTCGCTGGCAAAGAGCATGGTGCCGCTTTCCCCCCAGCCGTAGTACAGGGGACGGATGCCGATGGGGTCCCGGGCGGCTATGTACTCTCCTGTGTTTCCATCATATATAACACAGGCAAATTCCGCGTCCAGCAGGTTAAACATGCCGGCGCCATACTCCCTGTAAAGGGGCAGCAGTACCTCGCAGTCAGAGCCGCTTTGAAAGACGTATCTGTCTGCGAGCTGCTGTTTGAACTTTTCAAAGCCATATAACTCGCCGTTGCAGACCACATAGCTGCCGTCCAGCTCAAAGGGCTGCATGCCCTGAGGGCTTAGGCCCATGATAGCCAGGCGATGGAAGCCCATAAAGCCGTTGCCAGTATCGATAAACCGGGTGTCGTCCGGGCCCCGGGACAAGCTGCGGTCAAAGCATGCCTTTACAAGGTCAGGCTGGTTGCAGGGGCCGCAGCAGCTGATGATTGAACACATAAGAATCCCTCCGTGAAAGCGGAACAGGCGGGGTCACACCGAGCCCCGCTTTCTCCGCATGGCATATTATTCTACGTCCTGCAGCGCGTCATATCCGGTCTCGCCGGTGCGCACTTTCACTACGTCCTCCACATCATAGATAAATATCTTGCCGTCGCCGATATGGCCGGTATACAGCACCCTTTTTGCCGTCTCTACAACCGAGGAGACCGGTACCCGGCTGACAACGATATCCACCTGTATCTTGGGCAGAAGGCTGGCTTCCACCGGCACGCCTCTGTAATACTCGGGCTTGCCCTTTTGTACACCGCAGCCCAGCACATGGGAAACCGTCATGCCGGTGATGCCCAGGGCCATCATGGCGGACTTCAGGGCCTCGAACCGGCTCTCCCGGCAGATAATCTCAACCTTCGTGAGCTTGGGCACGCCGTCAGGAACCAGGGTGGGCTCTTTTTTCACCGGGATAGCTTCAGCGGCCGGCGTGTCTCCGGTAACGGCCATGGCATTCCCGCAGCCGTAGTCCAGGCTCTCAACCGCTGGGGCAAAGTCCGCGTAGGCGCTTAGCAGGCCGTGTTCGGTGCTGTCAAGGCCCTTGATCTCCTCCTCCGGCTCAACGCGCAGGCCAACGGTTCTTTTGATTATCACAAACGTGACGGTCATCAGCGCAGCCGTCCAGGCAAGGATTGCCAGGATGCCCAGCAGCTGTACCCACAGCAGGCCGGGGTCGCCGGTGTAGAACAGTCCCCTGAGGCCCGCCGGAGCGTCAGGGTTAGCCAGAAGCCCCACAGCGGCGGTGCCCCATACGCCATTGGCAAGGTGCACGCCTACAGCGCCTACCGGGTCGTCGATGTGTAGCCTAAGGTCCAGGATTTCGACCACCGCGACCACCAGAATTCCGGAAACAATTCCCACAATCACCGAGCCCAGGGCGTCCAGGGCGTCGCACCCGGCGGTAATACCCACCAGGCCTGCCAAGGATGCGTTCAGACACATGGAAACATCCGGCTTACCATTCTTTATCCAGGTGAACAGCATGGTGGTAACCGTGGCCACTGCCGGGGCAATGGTGGTAGTCAGGAAAATAGAGGCCAGGGAGGTGTTGTCCCAGGCGGCCGCGCCGTTGAAGCCGTACCATCCAAACCATAGGATGAAACAGCCCAGAGCCCCCAGGGTGATGGAGTGGCCGGGTATGGCGTTTACCTTCTTCACCTTGCCTTCTTCATCCTCCATGTACTTGCCAAGCCTTGGACCCACCAGAACGGCCCCGATTAGCGCCGTGACGCCGCCCACGGAGTGGATGGCCGCAGAGCCGGCAAAATCATGGAAGCCCAGCTGGACCAGCCAGCCTTGGCTGTTCCAGACCCATCCGGCCTCAACAGGGTATACGAACAGGGAGATTACTCCGGAATAAATACAGTAGGACAAAAACTTGGTGCGCTCGGCCATAGCGCCGGAGACAATGGTGGCCGCCGTGGCGCAGAACACCAGATTAAACACAAAGCTGGAGGCATTTTCTTCAATAAAACCAGGAAAATTACGGAATATATCCAGGTTAGGTATACCGATAAAGCCCATCACGTAGTCCTCGGCCATCATCAGGCTGAAGCCCAAAAGTACGAACACCACTGTGCCAATGCAGAAGTCCATCAGGTTCTTCATAATAATATTGCCCGCGTTTTTGGCTCGGGTGAAACCGGTCTCCACCATAGCGAAACCAGCCTGCATAAAGAACACCAGGGCCGCGCCAATGAGAAACCAGACCCCGAATACCTGTGTGCTCACAGTTTCCGTCACCAGGGATATAATCTGCTCTGCTCCCATAATATCCACACTCCTTTAAGTTACAATGTTTTTACCTTACGCTGAAAAGAATATCGCCGTAGCTGGGATAGGGCCAGAACTCCTTGGCCGTAATGGTCTCGGCCCGGTCGCATACCGCCCGCAGCCCCTTCATGC
>CAJTCU010000042.1 GCA_910574935.1 Oscillospiraceae bacterium | reverse complement strand
TCTTTGCCACATTGTCAAGTGAAGAATTCATTCTTTTTGCTTTTTCATACACGGAATCTTGTAGATGTTCTATAAATGTGATAAACTGAACGCAGTAACAAATCGTGAGTTGTTGGTGTGTTTGAATGCGATAGAATTGGAAGTTAAGTAAGGCAATTTACATTTGTGAAGATAGATATGAAAGGAACAATGATATGCAAAACCTGTTTTGTGAGGGTCTGTTAGAGAATGATATAGTCAAATTGCTGGAAGTTCCAAAGAGTGATATCCACAATCATTCTACCAAAGGGTGCAGAAGAGCTTGGTTGGAAGAACACCTGAAACGCAGTTTTCCCAAACCGCCCGACAGATTTGATGGACTTAGAGGAATGCAGGAATGGTTTACAGTTACTATCAAGCCATACTGCAAAGATATTGGAGGGATGATCATAAGATGGGAAGGTGCTTTTGCAGAAGCGAGGAGGAATAATATTAAGAGGCTTTCGATGAATTTTGGGGCTTCGGAGATTGATCTGGTTGGTGGGATGGATGCGTTCAAATCCATTATCGGAGATTTTCATTTGAAATATTGTCCCAATACAGTATTTGAACCTGAGATCACATATATTTCAGCTTGTAATGTCGAACAGGAAGCTGAAAAAATCGATCGTTATATTTCCTCCGGTTTTTTCAAGTCGATTGATGTATGCGGTGGCGAGAATGTGCATCCATTTGAGGCTTTTTTGCCATTGTATAGAAAAGCGGAACAATATCATTTGTCCAAGAAAATGCATGTAGGTGAAACCGGGCCAGCAGAGAATGTCATGCGGGCAGTTGAAGTATTAGGGCTTAGTGAAGTTCACCATGGGATAAATGCGGCCGCCTCGGCGAAGGTCATGCGATTTCTCGCAGATAATCAGATACAACTGAATGTCTGCCCGAGCAGTAACGTAATGCTTGGATATGCAACCGGATATAGAGACCATCCTATTAAAATACTGTATGAGAATGGAGTTAAGGTTACAATCAATACCGATGATCTGCTGATATTTGACAGTTCGATTGAAAACGAGTACCTATTGCTTTATCGGGCAGGGACGTTAAGTGCTGGTCAATTGGATGAAATACGAAAGAATGGGTTAGACATTCATTCAGAATATGAATTATAGAGATGCGAAAATTCAAATTTGTGAGGATGAATGTGATGCGTGAATTGATGTTGGTTAGGCCATCTAAACTATATGCAGAACAAGTCATGTCATATAAAGAAGAAATGTTACAATGTGGAGATAGTTTTGATGGTTGTGCAGGTCTTGAAGATGTCCAATCATTTGATGAGTGGATTGACTTTGAGAGAAGATTAAGAGAAAAATATAAAAGCGGATATGTTCCATCAGAAGTGTTTTTAGCGGTAAGGCGAAAAGACGATTTTGTTGTTGGTATGATTGATTTTCGACACCCATTATCGGATTTTCTCAAAAATTTTTGGGGGTAATATTGGATATAGTGTTCGTCCGTCAGAAAGACGAAAAGGTTATGCGTCTGAAATGCTGGGATTAGTTTTACCTTTTTGCCGTGCGTTTGGAGAAAGCAAGGTTTTAGTAACCTGCGATAAGGGAAATGTAGCTTCGCAAAGGACGATTATTAAAAACGGTGGAGTGATGGAAAATGAAATTGTTGATACAGTGGGATTAAGTAAAAGTGGCATTATTCAAAAATTTTGGATTTCAATATAGTGTCTTTCTCAACCATTTCCAGTTTGACATACTGGGAAATCGCAATTTAAAGGAGAAAATTATGAATATAGAACAATTTTGGAAAGCCGTTCTTGCCCAAGATGAAAGAGAAATTAGAAAATACTTTCATGCAGAAGCCTATGTAAATTGGCATTGCACCAACGAGCATTTTACGGTGGATGAATATATTGTTGCGAATTGTGAGTACCCCGGAGAATGGGACGGACTCGTTGAAAGAGTAGAAATTGTGAATGATTTAATTATTACAGTTGTTCGTATCTATCCCAAAGATAGAAGTATTTCTTTTCATGTGACTTCGTTTATTCAAACAAAAAACGATAAAATTACAGCAATGGACGAATACTATGCCGATGATGGAATGGCACCACAATGGAGATTGGATAAACGCATTGGGACACCTATCAAATAAATCCCAGTTTATTCTGGAAGCCGGAGAATAGAGAACCGGCTTCTTTTTCATGTGCAGGCGGAAAGAAAACCCTTCCCCCGGAAAGAGAGAAGGGCATTGCCGTTATTCTGTTACCGCCGGTATCTCACCGACAAAGTTATAAATGATTTTGATTTCCTGAAACTTCTCCCCGTCAACCTTTTTCACCTCACCCACCAGAATCCGGCTGATAAGGCGGTTTAAGATACCCTCGTCCAGTTCCCGGACTGCGGCGTACTGCCGGATTTCCCGGATAAAGGTGCGGACATCACTTTCCTGCTCGTTGGAGCGGCGCAGGGAGAGTGCCAATTCCTTCAACTGTTTCTGGTTTTCCTCCTGTTCCCGCTCCATTGCCGCCGTTAGCTTCACAAAACGCTGCTCTGACAGGATTCCCTTTGCCTTGTCAGTATACAGGTTCAAAAACATATCGTCAATCTCCCGGTTCCTTGCTTCCAGCCGTTCCCGCTCCTTCTCCATCTCCGAAGCGTCCGCCAGATACCGCCGTTCCATACGGCTACAAATCCGCTGGTAGAACGATTCCACGTCTTTAAGCGCCATTGCCGCAAGTTCCTGAATATCCTTCAATACAAGGTTATATAAATCCCTTGCTTCCACTTTGTGGCTGGTGCAGGAGTTTTTCCCCAGCCGGTTATAGGTCTGGCAGATATAATACGCCTTGTCTATCGGCTCCCGTTCCTCGCCGGTAAAGCGGTTCTTCCCGGTTCTGCCCACTTTCTCATAGCGTACCTGCATGGACTTCCCACAGGTGGCACAGTAGATAATGCCGTGGAACAGGTTATAGAAGGGGCAGGCGTTCCCTTCCATGATGGGCGGGCGGCGGTCAATCAGTTCCTGCACCTTCTCCCAGTCCTCCGGGCTTACGATAGCTTCATGGCAGCCCTCAAGGACTTCCCATTCCTCACGGGGAATGATGTCATAGGTATTGGAGCGGATTCCCTTCTGGTGTGTCCGGCAGACAAGATGTGCGCCTTTGTAAAACGGGTTCCGCAGGATATGGCTGATTCTTGCGCTCCCCCACGAATAATAATTCACGTCACATTCCGTATTGCTTTTTACCCGTGTGATGGGGATTTTATCCTCCATCAGTTGTTTGGCTATCCGCATACACCCCCAGCCGTTCAAGGCAAGGTCAAAAATTTTACGGATAGTCGGCGCAGTGTCCGGGTCAAGGATTAGGTGCCCCTTTTCCTCCGGGTCACGCATCAAGCCAAGGGGCGGCTGACCGCCGCAAAACTTCCCCTGGCGGGAGCGTGTCATGCGACCAGCCAGCACTTTCTTTGAAATATCCCGGCTGTACATATCATTCAGGATATTTTTGAACGGCGTAATATCCATTTCCTGACGGGTCAGGCTGTCCACGCCGTCCGTGACCGCAATATACCTTACATTGTGCTTAGGGAAAAAGATTTCGATATAACTGCCCGCTTCAATATAGTTCCTCCCAAGCCTTGACAGGTCTTTGGTTATCACGCAGCCGATTTTCCCCGCTTCAATATCGGCAATCAGCCGCTTAAATGAAGGGCGGTTGAAATTCCTTCCCGTATACCCGTCATCAACGTAATACTCGTACCGGGGCATACCGTTCTTTTCAGCGTAATCCTTCAGCAAAAGTTTCTGGTTTGAGATACTCATGCTCTCATTCTGGCTGCCGTCATCAAGGGAAATCCTGCAATAGAGGGCGGTTATTTTTTGATTTAACAGATTATTTTTCCTGCTCATAGGCTTCTCCTTCTATGAACAGGGACACGATACTATGATAATACCATGCCCCCGCCATTCTTTCAACTGTTTTATGCCGGATTTCCGTTTTTTCTCCGGTTCCGTCCTTTAGCTGGCTTGCCGTTTTTGCCATTCCTCAAACCGTTCACAGGTCTGCCGTTCAATAAGCTGCTCAAAGGCTTCCCGCATGGTCTGGCTTCCCGCAAACTCACGGGAAACGATAAACTGTACTTTTTTATTTTCCTTCCGGTTCTGCGCCGGATAATCTGCCTGTTTTGCCATATGCATTTCCCTCCATAAAGATACCCGGAGCGTTTCCGTCCGGGTGTGATAGTGTGGACTGCCGGGCAGGTGGGAGCCTGACAACGGGAGCTGACAACGGACGTTAAAAAACTCCGCACACAAAACCCTGCTTTCCGTTTTCTGTTCTGATTGATTTTCTTTCTGTTTTTCCGTTGCTTTCGTTGTCAGGGAAAGAAAAAGCCCTGAAATACGGCATTTGTCAGGCGGCTTCCCGGCAACGGGCTTGACAACGTAAGGTGCAACCAGCCGACAACCGGCTACGGTTTTCCCGCTTCCAGCCATTCCTCCGGCAGCCCAAGCTGGACGGCTTCCCCTTCGGGCAAAGGCTGGAAACCTGATTTTCCATGCCCTCCGTTGTCAGGCGGCTCCACCCGTTCCCAACCCTTCTGCCGGTTATAGGGCGGAGGGAAATGTCGGGGATTCTCAAAGGCTTTCCAGCCCGCCGCATAGTTCTTCATGATGGAATTAATATCACGAATATCATACTGTTTTGGTTCCTCATAAGCCGGGTGCCCCAGCCCTTCATGGTAGATTTGCAGGGAGCATACCATCTTCCCGCCGTACCCGTCTAAAAAGTTCAGAATCCGGGTGGCGAGGGTGTCCTCCGGCATGAATGACCGCTGGTGTTCTTTCAGATACTTCTCCATTGCCGGGCTTAATTTCAGCTTTACATCCCCCTTCCGGTAAACCTCCATGACCTCCGCCCACATCTGCCCGATATAGGCTCTGGAAGCGGCTTCATCTTCCAGAATGTGAACCTCCGCCGCTTCCGCCTGCACCTGCACCGGCAGGAAACGCCGGTTCCCGGTGCGGTCAAGGGGCAGGAAGTCCAGCGTGTTGGAAGTCCCGGCAAACACGCACTGCCGCTTGTGGTCTTTTGGATGGACTTCATAGGGGGCTTTGTAGGTTTCCTTCTGGCGGCTTAAAAACGATTTAATATCCTCAATGCTCTTTGCGTTTGCCGTGGCAATCATTTCCGACATTTCAATAATCCAATGCCCTTGCAGCTTCCGGTATACGTTATCATCGTCCAGCTTCCGCAGGTCATCGGAAAACCACTCATCACGGACAGCAAGGAACCGGAAGAAGGTGGACTTCCCGGCTCCCTGACCGCCCACCAGACAGAGCATGACCTCAAACTTTGTCCCCGGCTTGAATACCCGTGTCACTGCCCCCAGCATGAACAGCAGGAGGACTTCGTAATTGTAATCATTTACCTCCGCACCGAGGAAATGGCGCAGGGCATAGCGCACCCGCTCCGTCCCGTCCCATTGCAGGCTGTTTAAATAATCACGGACAGGGTGATACCGGTATTCATTGGCGGCGACCTTGATAGCCCCCTCAATCCGCTTTTCCGAGGTCAGCCCGTAGTGTTCCTCCAAGTATAGAACCAGATATTGAATATCCACGTCCGTCAGGCGGCTCCCGTCCCGATACCAGCCAAGGGGCTTTACAATGTCAATCCGGTCAGTCAGGAGGTTATTGCTGAACGCCCCGCTAAGCAGCGGGTCATGCAAAAACACCGCCCTGTAATTCCCCGGCGTGTTGGCGGTCTGCCCTTTTTGCGTGGTTTCCAACATCTGCCGGACTTCGGCAACTGTCTTTTCACCGTTCCGGCTGTCTGCTGCGGTTTCCCCGGCTTGTCTTTCCGCCGCCGGCAAACTCTGATACCCTCCGCTCAATCCGCTCCACCTCCTTCCCATGCCCCTTGATAACGGCGGCTTTTGCCTCCTTTGTCCCGGTCAGCAGCGTGTCTAAAAGATAACCCACATACTCCCGTTTCTGCACGGCTTCCACGAACAGCGGGTTCCACCCGTCCTCCGGCGATTCCGGCGCATATATCCTTTCCCAGCGCTCCAACAGACGGAGATAATCACTAAGCACCCGGAAGCATTTCCGCTCCGCCTGCAAGAACCGCAGTTCTGCCGACACGCTCCGTCTTGCCGGTTTTGGGGAAGCCCGCCCCCGGCTGTCATAAGAAATGCCAAAATCCGAAGCCAGCTTTTTCGCCGCTTCCAGACCGGGCAGCCCGTAAAGCCTTGCCACAAAGTCAATCACGTCCCCGTCCGCCTGGCAGCCGAAACAGTGGAACCGCTTATCCACCTTCAAGCTGGGATTCCTGTCATCATGGAAAGGGCAGCACGCCATGCCGTTCCGGTTCACCCGGATGCCGTACATTTCCGCCGCCTGCCTTGCCGTTACATTTTCCTTTACTGCTTCAAATACATTCATACCGTCCCTTCCCGGAAATAAAAAAGCATCTGCCATTTCCACAGCGGAAAGCAAATGCTTCAAATCTCCATATCTTTTTTTGTTGCTGCCCTTACGTTCCTGCGCTCCATGCGCTCCCGGTTCACCCGGTCAGCTTCTATTTTCCCCCTTGCGAGCCTGTCCTTCATGGATTCCCTTGCCTTCTCTTTAATCTGCTCCTTGTTTGCACGGCTCACCTCCGGCTTTTGGAGCGCAGACTGGACTTTCCTTAACACTTTCTGCGCCGCATTTTTAATCTGCTCCTGAACCGTACACAGGCACTTCACGGCGAAATCCCTTTTCTCCTGCGGGGCTTTCCGTTCCGGCGAAGCCAGCCACTTTTTGTAATCCTCCACCGNCCTGATGTCCTCCTTCTGCGTTTCCGCCCGGACGGTATCCGCCACAACTTCGCAGGCTTTCTCATAAGCCGTGTCCGCCACTTCCTCCACCAGCGATTCCATGTCTGCAATCTTCATGGTGACAGTGGCAAGTGCCGCCTGCTTTTCCGAAAGTTCCCGCCCTTTTTCCGCAATCAGCCCCTCCTGCTTTTCCAGTTCCTTTTCTTTTTCTGAAACGGCTTTTGCGGCTTTATCAAACTTCTTTTCCTGCTCCGCTATGGCTACGGTGTTTTTCGTCAAGGCTTCCCCCTGTGCGGAGAGTATTTTCTTCTGTTTTTCAATGATGAAGTCCTGCTTTTCCAGATAATCCCGCCCGCCGTAGGACGGCTCTGCCTGCAAGTGAAGGTTATGTGCGGCGCAGATACGGAAAAGCATCTTCCGGCACTCCGCATCAAAAGTCTGCTTGCGGTTGTTGTTCCTTCCCTTTTTCTTATCCGGTTCAGGGAGCGGCACTCCCAGTTCTTCCAACGCCTTTTCCTGCTGGGGGCATAACTCCCCATACCGGTTTTTGCAATCGAATACATGGCGCTCATGGATATGCGGTGTCCCCTCGTCCAGATGGAGCGCCCAGTCCAGAAGATGCACGTGGGAACCAAAACGCCGGTCAAACTCTGCATAAAACTCATTCACAATCTGGAACAATGTTTCCGGCGGGACGGATTCCTCCACCGTCCCAATCTGGTAAATGCTTTCCTCCGGGCAGGTCTTATTGTTCTTTAACAAATCCCCCACCGTGCGGTTGCGTTCCGTGTGCCGGTTCTTCTCGTTCCTTGCGTTCTGGGCTTCAATGAAATCCGAATAATTCTCGGTGTAATAAGCCAGTTCTATCTGCTCAAAGCTGAAATCCGGCTGGGAAGAATCCTCCCGGCTCCCGGCGGTGGTATAGCCCCGGTAGCAGTCCCAGTATACATTTTTCTTTGCCCGCTCCGAATCAATATGACCGCTGTTTTCCACGTCAAAGCGGCGGTCATTGTGGCGTGGGTTGTACGTGCCGTTTTTGCCGGAGCGTCCGTTGTGCCGTGTCAGTTTCAATCCAAAATCCCCCTTTCCTTTTTACCGATTCCCGGGCTGGCGGGAGGGCTGCGAAGCCGCCGAACCTGCGGGGCTTGCGTCAGGTAATACCCAGTACGAATTGGCGCAAGCGCCAACTCTAGCTGGGCAAGGCGTTTCACCCTTGACCCGATAAGGACTGCCGCCCTTAACCCGCCAATGGGCGTTGCCCCTTGACCCCAACAGGGCTGCTGCGCCCCTGTACCCCGCATAAAAGGTTGCTGCCAACGTGAGTGCGCTGCGTCCGCCCACGTCAAAGACGGCTCCCTTTTTCCGTATCAGGAAATCAGAACGCACCGCACTCGTTCTGATTTCCCACAGAAACCCCATCCATGCCCCATGACAGCCGGAAAAACACGCCCAAAACAGGCATTTCCGCCGTCCGGGGCTTCCCTGATGTCTGATACCTCCACCGTCAACCACGGGGAAAATCCCGGCTCCACACCCGTTGTTTTGACCGTAAAACGCCCCCAAATCAGGCAATATCCTTCCCTCCCGGCAGGGGCTTGAAGCCGTGTTCTTTGGCGTATGCCCTCGCCGCCGCCCGCCGTTCCTCACTGTAAGGCGGAACCAGCCGGATAGACAGCCGGGACTTATCCAGAACATAGGTCACGCTCCCTTCCGGCGTGGACTTCTCCAAACGGCACAGGAGCGGATATTTTTTGCTGAACTCCGCCAGCCGCCGCTTCAAGTCCGCATTGAATGTGTAAATACTGGCTTCCTTCTCACCCTCGTTGAAGTTGACAATCGTTTCCTTTTCATACTTAGACGGCTTTCCCATAAAATCCCTCCCAGTCTGTGCTTTTTTCAACCATGCGGATATGCTTCTTTGCTTCAAAATATCCTTCCATTTCCAAACGGAGATGGCGGTAAAAACAGGGATACCATTCCCCGGCTCCGCCGTCATCCAGCTTCCTTGCCAGGCACAGCACCCGGCGTTTCACTTTTTCATCCACCGTCAGGGCAGTGACCCATTTCAGCCTGCGGACGGTGTTCTCATGGCTCCCGCACCCGAAGGCATATAAAATCTTCTTTTCCTCAATGCTTAACTTCATGTTCCTTCCTCCATAATTGATAGTTTGTTTCCCTGCCGTTTTGCCTGCAATCCGTTCCTGCCCGGAATCACCCCAGCGTTTTCCGTTCCTTTGGTATGCTCCTGTCATGGCACTACTTCTCCGGGAACGATATCACTTGCAGCCGGTCATTCTGTTTTCAATGTCCTGTGACACTGAAATCTTATCAAAATAAACCGGCTTCCCCCGTATGTCCGAAAGGCTGGAAAAATTCCCGAAAAACCAAAATTTCCACGCTTTCGGAAATGCCCTGTGCTATAATGGTCATGAACCCTGTTTTGAGAGGAGGGGCGCAATGTATATAAAACTGACGCTTCAGGAGAAATTAAAAGACGAGAGAACCAGCCGCCGCATGACCCTTGCGGAACTGGAAAAGGCAACAGGCATAGCAAGAGCCACGCTGGTAAAATATGAATCCGACAAATGCACGGATATAAGCCCGTTCAACCTTGCAAAGCTGGCGGAATACTACGGTCTTTCCATGGATTACCTCATGGGGCTGACCGAAAATAAGAACCACCCGAACACCGCCCTGCATGAGCTGCACTTGAATGATTCCACAGTTGATTTGTTAAAAAGCGGCGCACTGAACAACCGGCTCCTCTGTGAGTTTGTCTGCCATCCCGGATTCCTGCGCCTGCTGACGGATATGGAAGTCTGCATTGACCGGATTGCGGATATGCGTATCCATGACATGAACTTAGTTCTGGAAAAAGCAAGGCAGTCCGTCATAGAACAGCGGCAGCCCCCTGAAAACGACCTCTATATGCGTACTTTAGAATTAGGGCAGGTCAGCGAGGAACTGTTTTTCAGCCATGTTATCCATGATGACCTTGACCGGATTGTAAAAGACCTCCGCACCCGGCACGAATCCGACAAGACCACTGCCGAGCCGGAAACCCCCGCAGCGGATTTTGCCAGGAACATCCCGGTGATACTGCTGGACGCCCTCATGCACAAAGGCACGGCGGACGAAAAACGGGCGTTTACTATCTGCCGGGTATTCGGCATTGACTATATGAGCCTCCCGGAAGAGGAACGTGCCACCCTTGCCCGTGTGTTCAAGAAATCCCCCCTTCTCCCCGTATCTGCCAGCCAGCGTGGAAAATCAAAGCTGCTGTCCCTGTTTGGGAAGAAAAAAACGAAAGAATGACGCAAAAAGGGCTGCCATTCCCGTAAAATCCGGTTAGCAGTCCTCTTTACTGTATCGTGTGTCCTATGTTCAATTTTCCGGCTTTAGAGCCGCTTTTTCCAGACAGGAGCCTGCCGCATTACGCATAGACCAGTTCCGCATAGATAATTTCCTCCGCCCGGTTGCGGATAGAATTGCAGCGGCGCACCCATTCAAGCTGGTCATCCGCTTTCAATTTCTCCGTCACGCCCTCGGCGGCTTTCATCTGCTCCATGATAAGGTCAAGCCGCTCCTGTGCCTGCCCGTCCACGTCGGCAAGGTGCGTCCAGAGTTTCCCTGACAACAGCAGGCTGCAATAAAGGGCGGGGCGGGCTTCTTCCAGATAGGCTTTACGCCTGCGCCCCCAATGCCCGATTGGGCGGGATTCCTCCGTCAGCCGCAGGGCGGGAATGTAATAATCACCCACAAGAACGTAGTCAAGACCGTTGGTATCGTCATGGATTCTTTCTGGCAGTTCTTTCATTTGTGACCTCCTGTATTCAGTTTTCCAGAATCCAGTTGTTCGTGTCCCTGTTCATGTGAATTTATTAGGCAACTGAACTCTTCACGAACAAGTATGGCATATCTTT
>CAJTCU010000041.1 GCA_910574935.1 Oscillospiraceae bacterium | reverse complement strand
GTTTCCGACTGATGTCACTTGGATAGCTTTTCCTCACCTGTCTTCCCCCCTCATCCCCTCTATTTTATCACTGGACCGGATGGTTGGCTAGATACTAAACAGGTTCTTAAATTCACTCACCGGCTCAATTCGTTTTAAATTTCCTGGATAGTTCGGTTAGTTCTTTCATGGTTTCCTGCGTATGGTGCAAGAGGGTTTCACGCATTTCTGACGGGCAGCTGCAATACAGCATCTTCATCTGACCGGCTCCCTCATCTTCCGGGGAAACATCTGGATTGATTAAAGAATCCAGAGAAATCGGCAGTACCTTTGCCAGTGCCTTCAAAATCAAAAAGGACGGATTCATCTGCCCTTTTTCAATCTTGGCAATCTGCTTGACAGATACATGGCTCAAATCAGAAAGCTCCTGCTGTGTCAGGTCTTTTCTTTTTCGGGCTTCCCGCATTTTTTGCCCTAAAGCGGTTAAATCATCAATCGGCATAATCATTCACCTCGAGTATATTCTATCGTGCCGATTTACGCAAAGGAATAACCTTATTATGCCGACTGACAGGTATGATTATGCTGTTTTTTAGTGAGATATAACCGCTATCCTTGTATCACTAACCAAATCAAATTATAATAGAGGTGGATATTTTTTTGAAAAAATCTGTCCGCTGTAACATTTCGCGGACATTTGCCTGTTATACTATCTGCAAAAAGCAAAGGAAGTGAGGATATGAAACAGATTTTAATTGTCGAGGACGACAGTTTTTTGAATAAGATGTTGGCCTATAACCTGACCGCAGACGGGTACGGCTTGACTTCTGCCCTAAATGCCAGAACCGCAGCTGATGTCCTGCGCCAGCGGGAATTTGATTTAGTGCTGCTGGACATCAACCTGCCGGATGGGAATGGTTTTGAACTGTGCAAGCTGATAAAGCCCCAGCACCCGGACACCATTGTAATCTTCCTGACCGCCAACGATCAGGAGAGCGACCAGATACGGGGCTATGAGGTGGGCGCGGTGGACTACATCACAAAGCCCTTTGTGATCGGGGCCTTGCAGCGGAAAATCAAAGCCATGTTCGCCATGCTGGAACACCACAAACCGGCCAAGGACATTTACGACGACGGGCGGCTGTTTCTGGACTTCTCGGAGCAGGCGGCTTCCTTAAACGGCAAGTCCCTGACCCTATCCCCGATGGAGTATAAAATGCTGAACCTGTTCCGTAAAAATCCCCGGCAAGTGCTGACCCGTGGGCAGCTTTTGGAAAAGCTGTGGGATATAGACGAGAAGCTGGACTTTCTCTTTCAGGCCCTTGTGAAAACCTCCCGGCTGGAAACGGGCGTGATCCAGTTGGATAAGAAACCGAGCCGCCTCTTTGATACCGTGGCGCAGGCTATGAGTGGGATTGTGTATGCAGCGGAGAAAAAGGAAATCACCGTGTCCGTGGACTGCCCGGAGGATTTGGCCGTTTCCCATGACAGCAAGTGGACATCCGAAGCCCTTTTTAACCTGCTGGACAATGCGGTGAAGTATACCCCGGCAGGCGGGAAAATCACAGTATCAGTGGTACTGTGGGAAATGTATGTGGAGATCAAAGTGGCCGACACCGGCAAGGGCATTTCTGAAAGCGATCAGGCCGCCATCTTCCGGCGCTTCTATCGTGAGGAAGAAGTACACGAACAGCAGGGCGTTGGCATTGGCCTGTATCTGGCCCGCGAGATCATAACGCGGCAGGGCGGCTATATCAGACTGGTTTCGGAGCCGGGCAGGGGTTCGAAATTTTCCATTATGCTGCCGACAAAATAGAACGCGGCGGACGACCAGTTCTGGTTACCCGCCGTAGAATTTTTTGAAATGTCCGAGCGTTGTAACATTTTACCCCGATTTTCAATGAAATTTTTTGGCCGCTATAACATTTCGCGGACATTTGGGTTTTACAATAGCCTTATCAAATTTTGTTACTGATAGGGTTAAATCACAAAGAAAGGGAAAATATATGACGAAAAAATTATATCGAGTTATGTTGTTTGTTGGTACTTCAATGATACATCATTCAGCAGCGGGTGTCTTTATTTTGTGCAATATTTGGTATTTACTCATTTATAGTTCTGAATCTAATAGAAATAGTAAATAGGGAAAGTATTTCACTTACAGCAAGGCGGGCCAGTTTCCTGTCAACATGAGCCAGTCTGCCTTGTGTGGATTGATCCGTTATGAAAGGCTTGCTTTTTCCCATTAAGTTCAGTACACTGTCAATCTGACACAAAGCATTTCATACTGTTTCCATATTGCTTTGGTATAATAATGTGAGGAGGTGTAAAAATGGCTGTTTTATTGATTGTGGAAGATGATACTGCCACCAACGAGGCAATCTGTGAATATATGAGATCCGCAGGGCATATTACCTTGTCGGCCCTTGATGGTGAACAGGGTTTGCAGATTGCAAGGGAGAAATCGGTTGATTTAGTGGTTCTGGATATTATGCTGCCGAAGCGAACCGGTTTGGAGGTATTAAAAGAATTGCGCCAAACAAGCAACATTCCTATCTTAATGCTTACCGCCCTTGACGATGAGCCTACTCAGGCGGCCAGCTTTGATGAACAGGCGGACGACTATATCACAAAGCCCTTTTCCATGCTTTTGCTGGGAAAACGGGTGACGGCCCTGCTGCGGCGGTGTGGGAAAAGTCCGGAACTGAAACAAATTCAGATGGGCGATATTACGGTGGATTTTGGCGGCTATACTGCTTCCGGGCCGGGCGGCCCTATTGACCTGACACCAAAGGAGATCGACCTGCTGAAATTGCTGATAGAGCATAAAGGTCTGGTGCTTACACGGTCGCAGATCTTGGACGAGTTGTGGGGATATGATTACCCCATCATTGACCGCACGATTGATACCTACATTAAAAATTTACGGAAAAAGCTGAGTCTTAACCGGATTGTAACGGTAAAAGGCGTTGGCTACAAGTATGAGGAACACCCATGAGAAATTTAAAGCTCTTTACTAAAATCTTCTTATACACCTTTCTGGTAATGCTGTTTGTCACCGTGATGGCTCATGTTTTTCTCTATGTGCTTGCGCCGCAAATGACCGTAAGCACCAACCGTTTTGTGGAAGGAGCCATTATTGAGAGTGATGTGAATACTGGTATTTTGATAAAATCCGCTATCGGAAAAGCACTGCCGGTATCCCTGCTTTGCTGCGCCATCATTTCCGCTGGGTGTTCCCTGTTGTTTTCCAGAGCCATGACGAGGCCGATCAAGCAGATTGCGGTTACAACGGAAAAGATGGAAAAGCTGGATAAGGCTGCAGCCTGCGTGGTGCATACGAAGGACGAGATTGGCGAGCTGGCCGCCCGCGTCAATAAGCTGTATGCCAGCCTGCTTTCCACCATTGAAAATCTGGAGGAAGAAAAGCAAAACGTCCGTGAGGCGGAACGGTTGAAAATTGATTTCCTGCGGGCCGCCTCCCATGAGCTGAAAACGCCGGTGACTGCCCTGAACGCGATTTTGGAAAACATGATCTTAGGCATTGGAAAATACAAAGACCGGGATCGCTGTCTGTTGGAATGTAAGGAGATTACCGGGCAGCTATCCTTTATGATTAAAGAAATTTTGGATACCTCCCGGCTGGATTTTACACAGGAGAAACAGGACGCGGAAACCTTTGACCTGTCTGAGCGTCTTCCGGCAATCTGCGAGCCCTATCAGTTGATTGCGAAGGCAAAGGGACTCGACTTTTCTTTCAGCATACAGGGAAAGTGCCCTGTCCACACGTCAAAGAAAAGCCTTGAAAAGATCCTGTCTAACCTGCTCTCCAATGCGGTCGCTTACACAAAGCCGGGATGCAAGATCACCGTTATATTGAACGCCCGACAGATAAAAATAGAAAATGAGTGTACGCCCATCCCGCCGGATAAGCTGGCCCATGTATTTGAGCCGTTCTACCGCCCAGACTTTGCCAGAGATCGCAAAGATGGAGGGAATGGGCTGGGATTATATATTGTAGATACGCTTTCAAAGGCCCTTGGGATGCCCTATCAATTTGAGGCGACCAAAAACCCGCCGGGAATGTGCTTTACCCTTTATCTCCTATAAAGCGATGGCTTTTTTTATCCGTTTCATACTGGTTCCATATTGGGGTGCTATGCTGTCAGCGTTGCAACACTTATCCTATATGAAATGGAGGTCATTCTATGAACTTTATGAATCGAGCGTGGCTGTATATCGTCCGCAAGAGGGGCAAGAGTATCCTTCTTTTTGTCATCTTGCTGGTGATGGCAACCTTTGTATTGACCGCTCTGGCACTGGGGAACGCTTCGAAAGCCGCCCAGCAGGAGCTGCGGCAAAGCCTTGGCGGGAGTTTTCTCATTGGCTTTGACTACACGGAAAACAACCCCTATTTGAAGGTGGAAAGCGTGGAGGGCGGAACCCTGATGTATTCCACCCAGCAGATCAGCCCGGAGCTGGTAGAGCAAATCCGGGAAATTGAGGGGATCAAGGAGTGCAGCGCCACCGTGGAGGGGCTGGCGGCGTTCCCCTCTCTGGAACTATTTACCGGCAATATCCCCATTGAGGAAGAATTTCGCGCATCCTCAAAGATTTTAAGCACATGGAAAAGCGAGGAGCTTACCCGGTTTACTTCCGGGCAGCTTACGCTGACGCAGGGGCGGCATATCCTGCCGGACGACAAAAACAAGGGGCTGATCAGCAAGGATTTGGCTGAGAAAAACGGCCTGAAAATTGGTGACAAAATCCAGACGGACAAAGGCGTGGAGATTGAGATTGTGGGCCTGTTCTCTCCAAAAGAAATCGAAGGCATCAACGATCAGGTGACAACCTACGAAAAAATACAAAACCTTATCATCACCGACCTTGCCACTTTGGTGGCTTACGAAAACGGCCCCGCAATACAGGGCTTTAACGAGCTGACGGTATCGGTGAACGACCCGCAGAACATGGAGGAAATCATTTCTAAAGTAAAGGAAATCAGCGGCGTGGACTGGAAAGGCTTTTCTTTTCTGGTTGACAACGAGGACTATGAAAACGCCGCGTCCTCTTTGGAACAGTTATCGGAGCTGGTATCCACCATTTTGATGATCGCGCTGATTGTAAGCATCGCCATCCTCTCGCTCATTCTAACCATGTGGGCCAGAACCCGCATCCATGAAACCGGCGTCCTGCTCTCGGTTGGGATCAGCAAGCTGTCCATCTTAGGGCAGTATATTGCCGAGGTTTTGCTGATTGCGATATTAGCATTTTCCCTCTCTTATTTCTCCGCCAGCGCCATTGCGGGCCAGATGGGAAGCGTATTGCAATCCGGGCAGGCGGTAACGGAGGCGCAGCAGGAAGACGGCTTATCTGCCGGAACCCGTGGGGAGGCCGGAACAGATACCGGTGAGCCGGAAATCGAAACCCCGGAATTACAGGTTCGTGTACAGCTTGAGGAAATGGGCCTCCTATTCCTGTTGGGGATCGGGATTGTAACGGTATCCGCTGGAATATCCTCAATTTCCGTCATGCGGCTGAAACCGCGGGAAATTCTATCGAAAATGAGCTGAGAAAGGCGGTAACGATATGAAAAAAGTATGGAAAATGTTTTCTGTCCTCCTTTTTGTGGGATTGCTGTTCACAGGGTGTACCCCCAAGGAGAATAAATCAGACGAAACGCAGGAGCAATCCGGCTCGCCCATCATAGATTACGAGGTGCCGGATAAAGTAAAGGACTATGATTTTGACTATGAATTTGTGCCCGAAGGTGAATAGGAGGTGCCTCTATGGGAATTTTGGAACTGCAAAATCTAACATACTCTTATGACAAAAAGAGGAAGGTGCTGAGAGGGATCAATGCGCAGATGGAGGCGGGAAAAATGTATGCCATTCTCGGCCCGTCCGGGTGCGGCAAGACAACCCTTCTATCCCTGCTGGGCGGTCTGGACAGCCCCACAAGCGGGAATATCCTGTTTGAAGGGAAAGACATTGCACAGGCCGGATTGGCAGGCCATCGGAAAAAGAATGTTTCTTTTATCTTTCAGAGCTACAACCTGATTGACTATATGACCCCGCAGGAGAATGTCCGGCTGACTTCAAAGAAACCGGCACTCCCGTTTCTGGAACGGCTGGGGCTGACGAGGGAGGAATCCAAACGGAACGTGCTGAAACTCTCCGGCGGCCAGCAGCAGCGGGTAGCCATTGCAAGGGCGCTCGCAAGCGAAGCTCCGGTGATTCTGGCGGACGAGCCTACCGGCAATCTGGACGAGGATACGGCTGGGGATATTACGGAAATCTTGAAAGAAAGCGCCCATCAGATGAAGAAATGCGTGATAGTTGTTACCCACTCAGGTGAGCTGGCAAAACAGGCGGATGTGGTGTTCCGGCTTAAAAAGGGTGAATTACAGATAGAGCAAAGCGAGAAATCTTCATAACTATAAATGAGTAAATACCAAATATTGCACAAAATAAAGACACCCGCTGCTGAATGATGTATCATTGAAGTACCAACAAACAACATACTCAAACAACAAGGGGGTGTCCGTTGCAAACAGTATTCAAATTTATTCAGGAGCTGTATAGAGCAACAAATAGAGTTGGGAGGAACATAAAAACGAGAAGCTATCATGCAGAAGTAATTAATTTGAGCTTGAAAGACAAAAAGATGATAAAAAATTTCCTGTTCTCAAATGTCAATGGGATTTCACTATGGATACGAAAAAAGGAAGTTTGATACAGAATGGACCCGGCTGGAACAGGAATACCGCGCAGCCGGTATGGACGATAGGCAGATCGCGGCCATGAAGGAATATGACTGGTCCTGGTTTTGCAGCCAGCGAACCTATCAGAACCGCGTACAGGCCCTTCCCAGCGAACAGTGTGAGGACGAGAGCGAGCAGTCCTGCCTGTTCCGAAAATTTGAATCCCTGTCCTGCACCTAGGACACCGGCGATGTGGATTCCCGGCGGTTTGGCTGGCTGTCCTCCCTGGAGGATGAACTGCTGTACCGGCGGCTCTGCAAATTGCCGGAGGACGATCTGGAACTGCTGACCCTGCTCATTGTGGACGGATACCGGCAGGCTGATGTCGCAAGGCTGTGGAACTGTTCCCGGAATGTCATCTATAAACGTTTGAAAAAAATCAAAATATTTTTGAATCAAGGGTGACAAACGGCCTTTCCCAATGCCTACACATTGAAGGGACAAGTCCTCTTGCCCCTTATTGCAGCTTGACAACTGAATATACGGCATAACAGGTACATAACCCGTATCGAAGCGGAAAAGGCGCGCCGCCAGGACGGTTGCTTGCAGGAGGTGATGACAGACAGGCAATCCGAGCGATCTACGTCCAGCCTTAAACCCGGAGATGGCGTTCCGGGCGCGATGATGGTGCGGGGGCTTAAAGATACTTCCTCACGGCCCGCCAAAGACTTGGGGGGAACCCTGCGGCGCGCGAGAAAAACGGCGCTGCGGAGTTATGACAGCTCTGCCGGGAGCGGCCTGTTATGTCCCCATCGTCAGGGGGCGTGGCAAATATGACGAACCATCCAAACAGAATTGCAGCAGCCGTACCGGACGGTATCCAGCGGCAACCGCCGCCCTTATCTTTCGATACGGCTGCTTTTTAACCATAGAGTAAAAACAATTTTTGAACGGAGGTGCGTCTTTATGACCAAACAGACAACCCCGACAAGCTCCTACAAAGAGGTGCGGATCGGGAAAACAATTTATCGCGTCACCAGCTTTTTTTCGGGAGAAAAGGACCTGGGAAAGACGCTGGAACAGTTGGCAGTCAGACGCGCCATGTCGGAAGCCATTCCAGCTGCCAGCGGTTCCAAATAACAGAAAGCCTCGCGGCCTGCCGTATCCTTGCGCGGCGGTGGATTCTCCGGTAAGATATTCATGCAGGGTAAAACCTGCGGAGCCATTTTGCCGCACGAGGTATGGATTCTGAGATGGTCGGGAGGTAAAAGAAAGATGATGGATACAACATACAACGTGGGCATCTACTGCCGGTTAAGCAACGACGATGAACGTGATGGGGAATCGGTCAGCATTGAGAACCAGAAGCTGCTGCTTCAAAACTATGTCAGGCAGCGCGGCTGGAATGAGGTCGATGTCTATATCGACGACGGATACTCCGGCACGAACTTCAACCGCCCAGGCGTCAGGCGGTTAATCGAGGACGCAAAGGCAAAGCGGATCAATGTGATTCTGGTAAAGGACCTTTCCCGTTTTGGCCGCAACTACATCGAATTTGGACAATATACGGATTACCTGTTCCCCTCTCTTGGGTGCCGGTTCATCGCGCTGAACAACGGCATTGACACCATGAGCAACAACGGAAGCACCGATGTCATGTGTTTTTTGAACTTATTTAATGAATTTTACAGCCGGGACACCAGCAAGAAGGTCAAGGCGGTCAAGAGAGCCTGTGCCGAAAACGGAAAATTTATGGGAACCTACCCCGCCTATGGCTACCGGCGCGACCCGCTGGATAAGCACCATCTTGTGATTGACGAGGAAACCGCGCCGGTTGTGCGCCGTATCTTTGAGATGCGGGCATCAGGCATGGGATTCCACGCCATCGCGGTGGCGCTCAATGAAGAAGGGATTCAGCCGCCCGGTGTGCTGTACTACCAGCGAAAGGGCCAGAGCGACCCCCGCAGGGTCAACCACAAGTGGGCCGACCAGACGGTAAAAAACATGGTCCGCAACGAGGTCTACATCGGGAACATGGTACAGGGCAAAAGCGGCACACTCTCCTATAAATCCCGCAAGCTCGTCAATAAATCGGAGGACGAGTGGATTCGGGTGGAGGGGACCCACGAGGCTATTATTTCGCGGGAACTGTGGGATACCGTAGCCAGCATCGGCAAAAAGAAGGTGCGGAAAAGCGCCCCGTCCGATGGCTGCAAGAGTATCTTCACCGGACTTGTGTACTGTGCCGACTGCGGTTTCAAAATGCGGAACCATATCGAAAAATTCACCTATAAGGATGGCAGGCCGGGACGGTACAGCTCTTTCATCTGCGGCAACTACTCCCGCAGCGGAAGGGGCGCGTGTACCATCCACACCATCTATGAAACGGTGCTGACCCAGCTGGTATTGGAGGACATCCGGGAAAAGGCCCGCTTTGCGGAATATGACCCGGACCGGCTGATGGGCGAGATTCTCCGGCTGAAGGAGAAGGAATCCCACACCCGGCTTTTCTCCTATGAGCAGGAATTAAAATCCTCCTTAGCCCGTATTTCCGATTTGGAGCGTCTGATGCAGAATCTCTGCGAGGATAAATGCACCGGCTCCATCCCGCAGACGGTATTTCAGACCCTGATGCAGAAATATGAAGCGGAACGGGCAGAAAAGGCGGAGGCAGTCCCGGAACTGGAAAGGAAAGTCCGGGCGCACCTGGAAAACCAGGTGGATACCGACCGCTGGCTGGAAATTATCCGGCGCTATACCGAAATCTCGGAACTGGACGAAACCATTCTCTTTGAACTGGTAGACCGGATCGAGGTTGGCGATACCCAGAAGGTCAACGGGCAGCGGATTTGTGAGGTCAAGGTCTACTACCGCTATGTCGGGAATGTGGACGGGGCGCTGGCACAGGAAAGGGGGCAGGATTATGGCGAAGCAATATAAAGTCGGTATCTACTGCCGCCTGAGTGTGGATGACGCCTCCAATTCCGCAAAAGCGAAGGGCTATATCCCCAGCGATGAATCGGTGAGCATTGAGAACCAATATGAAATCCTCTCCAAATTCGTCATGCTCAACGGCTGGATCGAGGTCAAGACCTATCAGGACGATGGGTACAGCGGGGGCAACTTCCAGCGGCCCGGATTTTTGGAAATGCTGGAGGACGCAAGGCATGGCCTGATTAACCTGATTCTGGTAAAGGACCTTTCCCGTTTAGGCAGGGATTTTGTGGAGGTGGGCCGTTATACGGACATCATTTTCCCTTCCCTCGGATGCCGGTTCGTGTCGGTTCTGGACTGCCTGGACAGCGAGGGGGACAACACCGATATGCTGCACTTCCGCAGTCTGATGAATGACTACCATCTCAAGGACCTGTCCAGCAAGGTCAAGTCGGTGCTTCATGCCAAGAAGAAAAGCGGCCAGTATCTTGCCGCCTACGCTCCCTACGGATACCGCAAGAGCGAGGAGGACAGACACAAGCTGGTCATTGACGGGGAATCCGCCGCTGTTGTGCGGCAGATATTCCAGATGCGTCAGTCCGGCATGGCCTATGGGAAAATCGCTGCCGCCCTGAATGAGAAAGGGATTCTCCCTCCCCGCTGGTACTGGGCGGTCCATTACGGAAATGGCAGCTGCAAGTATTCCCGGCTGTGGGCTTACGCAACCGTCCGAAGCCTTCTGAACGATGATATTTATGTCGGTACGCTCACACAGAACTGCACCGGTTCCCGTTCCTATAAAGACAAGACCATGATAAGGAAACCGGAATCGGAATGGATTTCCCATGAGGGTGCGCACGAGGCAATTATCGGGCCGGAGCTGTGGGAGGCTGTCCAGAAAATCAATCAGGCGGCGAAACAGATTTCCGCTAACAATACGCCGCCCCAAGCATCTCTGTTTACCGGAAAGCTGGTCTGCGCGGACTGCGGGCATCCTCTGGTTGCCGCCCGCGAAACACAGCGCCGGAAAAATGGCACTGTCAAGCACTATACTTCTTATTTCTGCTCCCGGTTTGCCACTACCGGACACAGCATCTGCTCCTGGCACCGGATTTTTGAGATCAGCCTGAAAAACCTGGTGCTGAGTGAAATCCGGGCGCATGGCAAAGCGGTTGCAGCCGATGAAGCCGCTGTACTGGATAAGCTGAAACAGCACATCCAATCCGCAAGCGCCGCGCAACAAGAGGACTGCCGACAGGAAATCAGCCGTTTGCGGCGGCGTTTGGAGGAGTTGGAACAGATCACCGCAAAACTTTATGAAGATAAGGTAAGTGGGGCAATCAGCGGCGATTCCTTCTCGGTTCTGATTCAAAAGAACGAGCAGGAACGCATCCAGAAATCGGAACGCCTGGACAGCCTGTTAGCCGGGGAACGGAAAGCCCAGCAGGACATCGCCAATATCCACCAGTGGGCCGGAACCATCCGGCAGTATCTGGACTTGCAGGAACTGAACCGGGAAATCATTGAGGAACTGATTGACCGCATTGAAGTTGGAGAACGAACCGTCATAGACGGTCAAAGACACCAGGACATTAAAATCTACTACCGCTTTGTTGGGCTGGTGTGATCGGGCAAAAAAAGCGCCTGACCGCATCAGCAGCCAGACGGAAACATTCTGTAACAGCCTGCAAATAAAAAGTCAAGCCCCTTAAGCCAAAAATATGAAAGGAAGCGGATGGAAAAAGTGAATACAGCAAACAGACCGCCGCCCAAAAGCGGCAGTCAGGAAGA
>CAJTCU010000040.1 GCA_910574935.1 Oscillospiraceae bacterium | reverse complement strand
CTATAGAATGGTTCATCCTAAAAAGCTCCTTTCTTCAGATAGGTTTCCCATCTGACAGGTATAGGATAAAAGGAGATTTTCAACTTTTTGTCTACTCGTCAAAACAATTTCGCGGAATAAATTGTCTTTTTTTAATGCACAGGCAGCCATCAATAACTGATGATGGCCCCATGAAAGGTGAAGAATTCCTTAGAATCCCCCCAAAAAAGAACAACATACAAGCGCATGCAAGAGGATGATTGATAAGAAGATTATTTTCGCATATAGCAGACAAGGCGGTTAAGACGTTTCTTTATCACCTAAATTTTTTCAAAAAGGCTTGCTTGTGACGCAGCGTAATGATGTATAATGTATTATAGGAGGTAAACGATTATGGCAAAACACCGAGCAATACCGCCTGGGTTTATGACGGTTGGAGAGATTGCAAAGAAAATAGGCGTTACTGTCCGCACATTGCAATACTATGATAAAGAGGGCTTGTTATCTCCATCAGCAGAAAGCGAAGGTGGACGCAGGCTTTATACCGATAAAGATTTGGTTACACTTCATCAGATTACATCTTTGAAATCACTGGGATTTTCTTTGGACGATATAAAGCAACACCTGATTTCTTTAGAAACACCAGATGCTGTTGCAAACGCTCTTACAGAGCAGGCAGATGACATCCGCAAAAGAATTAAACAGTTAACAGCTTCTTTGACAGCAATCGAGCAGTTAAAGAAAGAAGTGTTACAAATGCGGACCGTTAATTTTAAGAAATATGCAGATATTATTGTCAATCTGCATATGAAAAACGGCTTTTACTATCTCATTAAGCGTTTTGATGATGATACGCTTGACCATATCCGTAATCGGTTTGATAAGGAAAGCGGTTTGAACTTTATAGATAGATTTAATCGTTTGAGCGATGAAATCGTACAATTTCAAAAGGAAAATGTGCCCCCTGAAAGTGAAAAGTGCCAGCGGATTGTAAAAGAATATTGGGGTTTGATTATGGAATTTACAAACGGCGATATGAGTATGTTGCCGAAATTGATGGAAATAGGCAATATTGATGCTGCTACAAACGCTTGGGAAAAAAGACAAAAAATAGTAAACGAGTATTTAGAGCCAGCTTTGCAAGTTTACTTTTCGAAACTCGGAGTAAATCCGTTTGAGGAGGTGCAAGGATGAATAGCGCAATACAAGTTTGTGGATTAAAGAAAAGCTATGGCAGCAACATGGTTCTCAATGGACTTGATTTTGAAATTGAAAAGGGAGAAACTTTCGCTCTGCTCGGTGTAAATGGTGCAGGAAAAACGACAGCCCTTGAATGTATTGAGGGTTTGAAAAAATATGATAGCGGTACAATTACGGTAAACGGGAAAATGGGTATTCAATTGCAATCATCATCTTTACCTGCCCATATCAAACCAATGGAAGCTGTAAGGTTATTTACAAAATGGAATCGGGCAAAGATTGATTTCACTGTGCTTAACGCTCTCGGTATTAAAGATATTGAGAAGAAACAGTATCTCCAACTATCCACAGGGCAAAAAAGGCGATTACATCTTGCTCTTGCACTTATTGGTAATCCAGATATTATTTTTCTCGATGAGCCGACCGCGGGACTGGATGTTGCGGGTAGGCTTTCGCTTCACGAGCAAATCCGAACGCTCAAATCACAGGGAAAAACGATTGTATTGGCAAGCCATGATATGGCGGAAGTAGAGACCTTATGTGACCGTATTGCCATTTTAAATCACGGAAATATTGTTTTTTTGGGCACAGCTTCAGAGCTTACAGAAAAGGTTGAAAAAAAATATTTGATCCATATCAAAACACAGCATGGGGAGAGCACTTTTGAAACGGATAATATAGAAGATAGTTTGATTACTCTGCTCGGCGAGTTGAAACAAAATGAAATTCATCTATTAGATATTAAAGTTGATCGTGGCACACTGGAACAGCATTTTATGGAGATGACGAGGAGGGAAACAGAATGAGTGGGTTTTTATATAGCGTTGCGTTACAGTGGAAATTGGATATACGAAGCAAATCTTTGTTAGTTACCTGTTATATCATTCCGCTTATTTTCTTTCTTCTGATGGGCGGTATTTTCACTTCTGTTATGCCCGATATGAGAGGCACGTTCATTCAATCTATGATTGTAATGAGTGTTTCAATGGGAGCGTTTATTGGACTGCCGCCATCATTGATTGAAACTTATGGAAGTGACATAAAAAAAGTTTATAAATCAAACGGAGTGCCTATCTATCTGGGTCTCATTACGATGTTTCTTTCCGCATTGATACATTTGATGATTGCTTGCGCTGTGATAGTGCTGCTGGCTCCCTTACTATTTGAGGCAGTCTTTCCGGCACAGCCTCCGACTTTCTTTCTTGCACTTGCTATATACATTATTGTGTCTTTAAGCATTGGAAGTATTTTAGGGTTGATTATAAAAAATCAAGCAAAATTGACGATGATAGCACAGTTAGTATTTCTGCCTTCCATTATGCTTTCGGGGATTATGTTCCCCATTAATTTATTGCCCGATTTTCTCGAAATGATAGGGCGCATTTTTCCTGCTTCTTGGGGATACCGATTGATGCTGGATAATGGCTTTTACCTGGAAAATTTATGGTATTTAATCCTTGTCTTTCTTGTGGCGGTAATCGTATGCGGAATACTTTTGAAGAAACAAAAATCGGAATAGCGTAAATAAGACCAGGATTTTTTAATTCTAAACATGCCTTTTACCTATAAAATTCCCGATCCGTTACTCTAGAAACCGAAAGTTCATCTAATCCAAAAGGGACATCTGCATAACCCTTCCCATACCGAGTCTGTAAAATTTGCTCCCTTGAGTTTCGCAAAGCAGTCGATAATCTTTCCAATCGTAATCACTTTTCCATATGGGATTCTTTTCATTACCTTATCATAGCCAGAAGAATCACTGCCGGAACGCCGCAGTAATAACCGCCCCATCCCGATTGGTCAGCCGGATATACCCGCCATGCTTCTCGCAAAGAATCTTGCAGATATTCAGCCCCATACCGAAATGCTCGTTATCTGTTTCACGCACTGTTTTATAAAATGCCTTCGTGGCATTCTCCAAATCCTTTTTGGCAAATCCGGCTCCATCGTCAGAAACGGTAAGGTATAAATACCCATCCTGCGACTCTGCCGATACCATAATCGTTTCCTTTGCAAACCGCACTGCATTGGCAAGAAGATTATCATATACCCGCATTACAATAGCCATGTCCAGATTCAAATCAGAATCCCTATCATCTATAACTTCATAGGAAAACTCTTTCCCATTGCATACGGCCTCTCCCGTTTCCTCTAATTGCCTACAAAGCGCATCCAGCGTTATGGACTGCCGGACAATTTCAATATCCTCCAGCCGCTGCAGTTCTCCCATGGTCTGCACATACTCTTCCAGCCTTACGATGTGCCGGTGCATCATCTCTGAGGTATCGCTTAGTTTTTCCGCGGTCATTTGGGGCGCATATTGCCTCAAAAGCTCACTCTGTCCCTTCAGAACTGTCAGCGGTGTCCGCAAATCATGAGAGAATGCCGCATTCAGCCTTTTGCGTTCCTCCATCTGCCGCCACATCTCTTCATGGCTTTCTTGCAATGCCTGCCGCATCTTTTCAAAGGAAGCGCACAGCTTTCCCAGTTCATCCTCTTTATCGTAGGCAATCTGGAAATCCAAGTTGTTATCAGCAATCTGGCCGGCAGCATGATCCAGTATGGCGAGAGGCTTCTGCATATGCCGTTTGTAGAACAGAATACTGGTGGCAACAATACAGGAAATGAAACAAATTGGATAAACGCCAACGCTTAAAAAGACAAGCATGTTATATATCATTCGCTCAGTTGCTGTTAAATGATCCTTTAAATTCCGTGTTGTCTGATAGGTTATGCTTCCTTTCCGCTCATCGTCGGTTCTATCAAATCCAATCATCATTTCAGGATCAGATACGACAAATTGGAGTTGATATTTTTCATAATACTTGGACCGCCCCCACTGACAAACATTTGATAGGACCAAGGATAGCAGCAGGGCAGAGATGATACAAACGAGCATGGAAGTAGTAAAAGCCGCCTTTATCGACTTCCTTTTGAAAAAGTCTGCTATTTTGCCCATTTGTACCCCACTCCCCAAACCGTTTCCACATAAGGTTTTATACCTGCGGCTGCAAGCTTTGCACGAATTCTGCGGACATGTTCGGCTACAACGGATGATTCTCCTTCGCTGTCATAGCTCCAGACAAGTTCATAGATCCGCTCTTTGCTAAAAATCTGCCCCGGATGGCCGGACAGAAGCTCTATAATATCAAACTCCTTCTTTGCAAAAGGAATTTCCTCCCCGTCATAGAACACCCGTCTTTCTGTATAGTCAATCGCCAGCTTATCGGCAAGCTTCACCTTGGGGGTGTCCCCTCTGCGGCGTTCCCGTCTGATGTGTGCGGCAACCCTAGCGCCAAGCTCATCCAATGAAAAGGGCTTTACAATATAATCATCCCCGCCCATACCAAAGCCTTTGACCTTATCGCTGTCCTCTACTCTGGCAGTCATAAACAGAATCGGGCCGTTGACAAAATCCCGTATCCGGGCGCAAACCTCCAGCCCATCCAGATCGGGCATATTGATATCCAGCAGAATAAGATCTGGCTGCTTTCCTGCCTTTTCAATCGCTTCCATCCCATTTGTTGCCGTCATTACGTCATAGTTGTTATACATAAAGTAGTCCACAAGAGTGGAAACAATATCTGCCTCATCATCTACAATTAAAATAGTATCTCGCATTCTGCCCACCTTCCATTTCTAGCTTTCAGATTACACCGCAATTTTCAACATTTCATCTACTATTTCCAATACCAAATGAATTTAAATATTTCTATCTGATCAAGCAGCCTTTTTTAGTAAAATCATTTGACCTGCTGCAACCGTAACGTCCTTACCATAATTTTAGTATGTGCTTTATTTCCTGTTCTTATATCATAAACGGGTTCTCGGCTATCCCACGAAGTTAAATTCAATCCGTCTAGGTATTCTTCAAGGCAAATCTCCACTTCATAGATTTCCTTGGCTGCTTCCTTACCCACATAGCGGTAATGCCAGGCTTCATAGCAAATCCCCGTTATATTGCTCTTATCTGTTTGGATAACGGAGAATCAAACCGTATTTCCAGCTATTTTTCATCGGCCATTTCTGTACCTTTGTATTTTCCTGACGTTCATCCCGTACTTGATTCGCTACGTCTACAATGTCCAAAGCCAGATCCAGCTGGTGTACACTTGTCCCGAGGTACCGCCACAAGTCCGCCGGCCGCGGCTTCTGCTCTTTCCTGAGGATATCCTTGCATCAGATACTCGTCTACCTTGTTCTTGTAAAGCTTTCTTTGCTGGTCCATGATACGGCAATGAGGAACAGATCAGCGGATTCAGTCCTGCCGCTCGGCAATCATCCAACCTATCCCACAAATCGGGATAGGTTCTCTTGTCGATAGCATGTCCGTTTTTTAGCTGTGTCAGGGAAGGGTTATGAAGCTCTGGCAGAAGATTCCATTTGTTCACCAGTGTTTACCCGCGTTAGGTTCCATGGCGACTTATCGATATTTGAATTGGGGCCTGTACTGTCACGATTCTTTCCTGCCACGGCAGCAATCACTACGGCCCCGGTGAAAAGCAGTTCCAAAAACATTGCAGCAGGAAAGTTTACAGATTTTTTCCTTCTTCTCTTATTCTGTTGTTCGTTCATGCTAAAGATCCTCTTGTAAATATGTATTTTCAAATTTAAGAAAGTAATGCAAGCAGCAAAGATACCCTCAGCTGCTTGCCCTGCTTCCTTAAATCAGAATTATCTGATTTCATTATTCTGACGCGTCCTTAGTCCATCTACTAGGGCTTGTTTGAAAATAGAGGAAATGACGAATTTGGGCCAGAAGGGGACAATTTCAAGGAGAAGAACCGCTGTAGTTAGCTGCGCTAACTACGGCACTCTGGCGATTGACGAGGATTTTCGACGTAGAAAGTGGCCTCTTATGGCAAAAAAGACGACGTTTTCGATTTTTCAAACAAGCCCTAGAGTCATTCCATCCTCTAACAAGAATATTTTACTCATTTTCCATCTTCTCCTGATGCACAGGCATTTTCTTTCTCAAGCTCGTGGAGCATCGCATAAACAAACTGATAAGACTGATACGCGGCCTTTTCATAATTTCGGTTAATTGCCTCTTGGCCAGACTCTTTATTATTGTCTGATATAGATCGGATTGCCACAAACGGCACCTTATTCAAATAGCACGTATGCGCTGCTGCAGCTGTTTCCATATCAATACACAAAGCATCTGAATGGATTGGCTCCACATACCTGTCTCCCGTCGTGGCGAGGCCAAAATAAATTTTTCGCTCTATACCTTCTGCCGCTTTTCTTGCCAGAGAAATCAATCGATGATCCGCATAAAATATAGGCTCGTCCTTAACTGGAAAATCCATATATATCTCATTATCCGTATCGTGAAACACAGAAGCTGTACATACCACCGTATCAAACACTTCTATTTCTTTCTTCATACCGCCGGCTATCCCGGAGAAGATGACTGCATCCACCTGATACCGATCTATCAAAATCTGCGCTGTAATCGAAGCATTGATTTTCCCACAGCCTGAATATACTGCTACAACCTCTGTGCCGGTAATCAGGCCATTGCAAAAGCAACGCATGGCATACTCGCTTGCTTTTTTTATCTCAATTGTAGAAAGATATGGATAAACCTCTTTAGCCGTGGCACACAATATTCCAATTTTTTTCATCTCATCTCTCCTATATCGCCACCAAGAATAATTTCCTCTTATTGCACCCTCATTCAAATTTTGCTGTTATACTGCCGGTCTGCAATATATGTCCTTCCGCTTTTTTCAAAAAACCGCGCTTTTTTGTATTCACCTTAAGTTCCAATGGACAATCGAGCGCATACAACGTAAACCGATACGTATGCGTTTTCCCTTTCGGCGGTTTCGGGCCGGCGTAACGGTGAATGCCATAAGCAACACCTTGTTTTGCATTTCCCAGTGACGGTAATATTTTACTTGCCGGAATGGCTCCCGGTATGGTTTTTGCAGCGGGTATATTCCAAATCAGCCAGTGGGTAAATCCTTTTATCGGATGGCTGAGATCTTCCAGTGTGATTGCCAATGTGTTGCATTGTTCGGACAAATTATGAATGATAAATTCCGGAGAACTGTCTTCTCCTCTTCCCGTATGTTTAGGAGGAAATACCCCGCCATTTTCTATCCCAAGGCACTCAAATTCTAAAATACCATTATTATCTTCCATCCTTATTTCCTCTCTTTAATACATCAAAATGTTCTGAACGCCATCATTTATTTTTATGATAACGCTTTTCCGTGGAATTTTCAATACTCCATCCCCGTTCTGAACGGAAAAATAGTCTTTTTTTGCCTTAAGGACCGTACCCGGAACCCGCTTTGTGGCGTCTTTCTTTTCTACGGCGGCCTTCCACATCTTCAACATATTTCCGTTTCAGAAGGTATAGGCGCCGGGCCATGGGTCGAGCCCCCACAGCATATGCTCAATTTCCGCTGCGGGTTGGCTCCAGCCAATACTTCCCATATTCTTATAACTCATTTTCACATATGGCATCGGGCTTTCCCCTGCGTTAGCCAACTTGTCATATCGCCTTCTTCCAGGTCCATATGCTTCAGATATCACCGGTGTCCACTCCCCCGTCCATCTGCATAGTGGTAAATCCCGTCACCTGTTCTCCCTCCAAGATTGACCACTAGATAGGGACTGCTCCGCGGTATTTCGGTTGCAGAGAGGCATGTGCAACGATGCACCCATAAGGAGATATCTCCAAAAGCTCTTTTGGTAGGATCTGTCCAAAGGCTGCCACGACATATACATCTGCATGGCAGGAACGTAGCTGCTCAACACATTGGGGATGACGCGCGCTTTTGGGGTGAAAAGCGGAGATTCCATATTTCCAGGCAGCCTCTTTACCTGGCGTAGACTGTAAAAGTGTTCCCTCGCCCGTTTGCTTTATCCGGCTGGGGCACAGCAAGACATAATCTGATGGCCTGCAACAACCAATGCTTCTAAATGTTCTCACCGAACAATCTGGTGTTCCCATAAAAACCACTTTTATCTATTTCTTCATCTTCTTCAAAACGAGCAAAACCATTCTGCAAAGTTTTGTTGCTTTACGTGCTTAGGGCTTGTTTGAAACATGGAAAACGCCGTCTTTTTACCCAGAAGCGGCCCTTTTCCGCGTCGAAAATCCTCGTAATATCGCAAGGATTCTTGCTGTTTTCTCCTGAAAGCGGACCACTTTGGGTCAAAAATCCGTCATTTCCTCTATGTTCCAACAAGCCCTAATCCTCCAACTTACAATTTTGCTATCGCTTCTCTTAGATCCGCAATATACCTGGCCTGCTGCTTCTTCAGATACCCCTTTACCAATAAATTCATAATCGGGTTTCCCACCTGGACCTCTTCTGTAAAAGTAATCTTTGTACCACCATCACAGCTCTCAAATATACCACTCCATCGTCCACTCATATTTTGGTTTTCCATATCAAATCGGTATTCACGGCAAGGTTCTTTCGCGGTAATCCGAAAATGCGTTACAAATCCATCTCTTGTATATTCGTCAAACCGATTTTCATCAATTATTTCGATCTTGGATAAGTCGCTCCGCCATTCATAATTCTTGTTATCTGTAACGATTTCCCAGACCGTTTTACAGTCGCAGGAAAACCGCGCTGTCACTGTTGATCGCTTCACTGGATATTCCCCCATTCGATTCTTTTTGCCATACTATCCCTTTGACTGCATTCTGAAATCCTATAATGTGAAATTTCATTTCCCGCCCTTTATGCTTTCTAAACGCTGGGCTATTGTAAAGCGGGCAGCAATACATCCTCGATAAAGTCCACGCGGTCAAATACAGTAGGCTTGAAATACGAAGAAATCGCGGCGACAATCTTCCTGTTCGGATCCACATAAATTACATTGCCGCTGTTTCCAACGGCAGCATAAATGTTTTTCTCCGGGTATACGATCCACCAGAGATAGCCGTAAGACATCCCCCGGAAGCCGTCGCCTGTCACCGCTTTCGGGACGAGTATTTCTTCGATCCATTTTGAGGACACGATCTGGTTCCCGCCCCACACACCGTTTTGGAGACAGAGTTGTCCGATTTTTGCCATATCAGCGGCACTCATACACAGACCGTAGCCAGGGGTGCCAAGCCCTTGCGGGTCGGAGAACCATACATTTTTTCTCGGCAGCTTATCCATGGTGAACTGCTTATGCTCTGCCGCCGTCTCCGCATAATAATTTTCGTGCTCCTGTATTCCCAGAGGGAGGAACAGGGATTGGTTTGCAAAGTCTACGGTCTTCATGCCTGTCGCCTTGTAAAGGATGCCGGAAAGGATGTGCAGACAAACCGTCCGGTAATCAAACTCCTCGGTAATGCCCTTCCTTCCTCCAAGAAAATCCAGAGAAGCCGCCGTCCATTCCTCGCTGCTACATACCTTCGTCCACGGGTCGCCGTGTCCCTTATAGGGGGCGCGCATGGTCAGAAGATGTTTGATAGTCACAGCATAGATCATTTTCTCGCCGCGCTTAACGGAGTATTCCAGAAAGTAGGAGAGCACCTTATCGTCCACACTTCCAATCATTCCCTGATCGATGGCTATTCCCACCAGTAGAGACATAATACTTTTTGTTGCAGACATAATATATGTGCAGTCTCTCCTTTGATAGCCGTTCCATTCTGCGGAATACACCTCGTTCCCATTTTGTAGGACGCTGATCTGGCAGATATTCGGCTGCTTTTCCTGTATATATTGAAAAAGTTCTTTACGATTCATCATAGTTCTCCTCCTCAGCCTCTGGCGCTCGCACTCTGGTATATTGTCAAGGGAACGCGCATCTCCCGTTTTGCGTTTCAACAAATTGGAATTTACTTGCTTTTCCTCTCTTTATTGCGTCTTATCAATCCAACAATTCGTTCTATCATTCCCCTACATAGACATATAGTCCCCACCATAGTATTTTTTAAGAGCCATCATGACGATGTGAAAACTTAAGGAATTGCCAAAATCAAATTCCCCATACTGCCCATAATTATTTCTCCTGCAAACTCCGATTTTTATAAAAACCGGAGATATCTACCTTTCCACATATCTTTCATAGTGGCATTGCTCAACCACTCTATCTCCCAATAATGTTATTGCTTGATGGGGACAGGAACTGATACATCGGTAGCACATAGTACAACGACTTACTGCGGTCGCCTTACTGTTTTTATGACGAGATTTTCCATAGGACATAGACTGGCACAGAGTCCACACCCCGTACAAGCTTTGCTGATTTTCAGTTTATCTGAATAGTCCTTTGTTTTTCCATAATACCATAATCGTTGGCAGAGCAATCCTGCTACCCTATCGTAAAAATGCAGACCGTCTTTTGGATATTTTCCTTGCTTCATTTTGCTCGCACAACTTTCAATTTTTCTGTCTGCCGCCTTAATGATCTCCCGATTTTTTTCAACGGGCTTCTTTAACAGCTTCACATCACAAACGGAATCGGGCATATGAACGTGTAACCCTCCGATGACTTTTGCACCATACTTTTTCAATAATCGTGCGGAACAGCCCGCCCCATCTCCGCTAAACAACCCCATTGTAGCAAGGCAAAGCACCATCTTCCCTTTCCAAAGGTCTGAATGATCTATTATAAAATCCCGAACCATGACAGGGGCATTTGAAAATTGTACAGGATATGCTAAAACAACAACGTCATGTTGTGCCAATAAATTTGCCGTTTCTTTTCCCTCAATCGGGATGGTATGTGCCGATTCATCTAATAATTCCATCAATTTCTCAATACAGTGCTTGGTATTTCCTGTTCCACTTAAATATATGCCTATCATACTTCCTCCTGGAAACTATCTATTTGTCCTCTGCATCATTTCTCTGTTGAAATACGACTGTTTTCACATCATCTCCCAAGCCGCTGTACTCAAATACTATGAAATATTTCTCATCATCCATGATCCCGTAGCACCTATCGCTGTCCTTTTTATGCCGCTGATTCCCCCGATAAATCTTGTTTCCATCCTAAAACTTTACGATCTGTCCGTTGGGAAGAGCATATTCAATGTTGGAAAAGGAACGTTTCCGCGCATTCAGTTCTGTTACTTCTTCCATATCTGGAATATGCAGCGCACTGAACGCTGTCTTGCTTTTTTTACAGCATTGTGCAACAAGACATTCCGCTCCAAAGAGCTGGCCTTCTGTTCCTGCGCCCCTGTTACCAAGCGCCGTCTCATTCACAGTTTGTACAATCCATTCTACAATGGATTGTATTGTGGTTTCCTCCGCAAATTCTCTTTTTTTACAACTTCCTTATTGGGAAAAACATATATCTTTTCCCGGTCTGAGGGCACGTAAAATCATGGACAGCTCCTACTAACGCAATGCCATGCTCCTGCAAATATTGTATTACTTCCGAAAAAACGCTGTCATTTTCACGTTCCGCATAGATATATTCATAGCCGGGAATCACCCATTTTTTCCAGCCATCGGGGGCCTCTGCGTCCTCATTGCACTCTACTCCCGCAAGATAAAGCCCTTTACGGAAATCTTCCCAAGGCTGGAAGGACCGGGAGAAATCAGACATCGCGCCCCATATTCCGATGATGTTCCCGTTTTCGTCTTTCTTTACCAGATGCGAAACTTCTCCAATATGGGAATTGGCGTCGTCCCATAGCTTTTGAATAAAGTCGTCCCCGCCTGTTGTTGCCCCTTCTTTTCCGATTACGACAAAGGACTCTTTTTGGCATTTTTCGATTTTCATTGCTTTGCCATTCCTTTCGCTTTGTTCCGTTTATTTCCATCGTTTTAATTTGACCTTCCGGCTAAAGAACCTGAATACTGTCACTTTGTAGCCTTTTATCTTTTCCAATTCTTCGTAGTTACCGCTGAAGTTCCGTGTTGGTGCAATCTATAATACCGGTTCTCCTCTTAATGAAGCAATGTCCGTTCCTATCTGCTTTTCCAAACGCCACTGAGGCGCAACACCGTCATCTCCCCAGTATTCATCCAAAGAAAGAATCTTACCGTCCCTCACCTGCATGAATGGCACCACATGAAAAGAACTGCTTCTATCGCAGGTATATACATACACGACTACAATAAAGATATCTCCGG
>CAJTCU010000039.1 GCA_910574935.1 Oscillospiraceae bacterium | reverse complement strand
GTGACCTCCTGTATTCAGTTTTCCAGAATCCAGTTGTTCGTGTCCCTGTTCATGTGAATTTATTAGGCAACTGAACTCTTCACGAACAAGTATGGCATATCTTTCCCCAGTTTCTGATAATTGAGAGAGTGGGAGGTTTCCCGTCCCCGGCTCTCCCCGGTGTTGTAGGTGTCAATGGTTTCTTTTCCCAGGGCGGCGGCTAACTCCTTTAAGGTGGTGGGTTCCTTGCCGCCCAGAAAGATGGAAGTGTCCATATTTCCGATGATGGTGTCGGCGTTGTCCTTGTAGATGGCCTTTAACTGGGACTGCGCCTGCAATACCAGACAGGCGGAAATCTCCCGGCTTCGGATGGTGGCTACCAGCTTTTCCAGCTTTGGAATCTGCCCGATGTTGGCGCACTCGTCAATCAGGCAGCGCACATGGACCGGGAGCCTGCCGCCGTACACATCGTCCGCTTTCTCGCACAGGAGGTTAAACAGCTGGGTATAGCACATGGAAATCAGGAAGTTAAAGCTGTCATCGGTATCGCTCATAATGAGAAATAAGGCGGTTTTCCGGTCTCCCAGGGTGTCCAGTTCCAGCTCATCATAGGCTGTGACCTCCCGCAGCTCGGCAATATCGAATACCGCCAGCCGCGCACCGCAGGAAATCAGTATAGATTTTGCGGTTTTGCCCGCCGCCAGCTTATATTTTTTGTACTGCCGCACCGCGAAATGGTTGGGCTTCTCGGATTCCAGCGCGTCAAACATCAGGTCAACGGGGTTTTTGTATTCCTCATCGTCCTCCCGGACCTCCATCGCGTTAATAAACTCAATCAGGGTGGAGAAGTTCTGTTCCTCCACCGGGGCCTCGTAGTGGATATATCCAATCAGGGCGCAGTACAGCAGCGTTTCCGCTTTGACCCAGAAATCGTCACCGGCTTTCCCCTCGCCCTTGGTGTTGGCGATTAAGGTCGTCACCAGCTTCAAAATGTCCTTTTCGCTGTGGATATAGGCGAAAGGATTGTATTTCATGGATTTTTTGAAGTTGATGGTATTCAGCACCTTGATCCGGTACGGTTCATAGATAGTTTTGCCGTTCTTATCCTTCATGGGCTTTCCGTCCTTATCCAGCCTGGGCGCGCCCCGTTGGAGCAGCTTTCCACATTCGATCAGGATTGTACCTTTTGGGTCAGTAACCACATACGAGCTATGGAGCTGCATCAGGTTGGGCTTGAGCCAGAAGCGGGTCTTGCCGGAGCCGGAACCGCCGATGACCAGCACATTTTTGTTGCGGGCGGTCTTGGGGTCCTTGGGGCGGCTGCTCATGGTAAGGCGTTCCGTCTGGGTGAGGATTACATTGTTCTGGAATACCGGATCGACATAAGGGGCGATGTCCTGGGAATTTCCCCATCTCGCGGAACCGTACTCGATATTCGGGCGGTACTTCTTGGCGTTTTTGCCTTTCAGGTAAACAGCCAGCCGGAGCGCCGCGCCGCAGCACAGCCCGACCAGCAGGTCCAGCGGGTGAAAGCTGGGCCAGAAACTTCCAAGCGCCGCCGGAAGGACGGAGATCAAAGACAATACCTTTTCCGAAGCGTCCGCGCCCTGGGCCATCCGCCACGCCTCCCCGAAGTTGGTGGCGAACAGCCCCATCAGGATATAGGGCAGGTTCAGCAAAACGAGCTTCTTGATGTTCAGGGGCTTTTTCATCGTTCCAGCTCCTTTCGCTTTGTGCGGTCCACCACCGCGTTTTTCACCAGTTCCTTGAACTGGTTCAGCTTCGCCAGCACAGACGGGCGGGACGCCTTGCGGACCTTCTTCTGGGTGTACTCGGTAAATGCCGAGGTCAGCGCGTCCGCGTCGCGGGCCTTGAAAAAGACCAGGTACTTGGGCGGGGAACAGCTGCGGTCCTTCTTTACCGCGTAATCCACGCCGTACTTCCGGGCAACCCGCTCAAACGCCTTGATGGAGGGGTCTGTGATCTCAAGATTGGATACGCCCTGGTTCTGCCCGATGAGCTGCTTCACCGTCTGCCTGCCCTGTGGCTTGACCTCCGCGCCCTTTTCCCGCTGTTTCTGCATCTTTTGCTCTTTCAGGTGCGCCAGATACTTCATAATCGCCGCTTTGAACAGCCTGCCGGTGAACTTTGTGCCGCTGACAATGAGCGTCAGGGTTTTGCTTTCCACTTCGTCCTGCATGGGTGTTTCGCCTCCTCTCTATGGATTTTCTGCATGGTTTCTCTATCGGAGCTGGTCTTGCCGGTCATAGCGCAGGTTTCCGTTTCGGACCTTCGCATGGCTCACAATCCTGATATTCCCCTGTTCCTGGCGTTCCAGGGACTTTTTATATCCCTCCTCGGTGAGAAAGGCGCGGCTGCGTTCCCCTTTCCAGCCAACAGGGGAATCAGCGGTCAGGGTATCAAAAATAATCATGTGCCGGGTGTCCTCCGCGAACCGGTTTAAGTCCATGTAACTATGGCCGGAATACTCCCGCGCCCCGGCTTTAAGCCGCATTTCCTCCATCAGCTGGCCGATTGTCTTTTTTTCAGGCATGGTGTACGCCTCCTTTCTCCCGGCCCTGGCCTTTCACCGTCAGAATCCCGTCCAGCGTGGTGGCGGTGATCCGCAGGCGTTCAGCGGTGGCAATATCGTTTTTGACCGTTTCATCGGTCGAGTGTCCGCAGACCACCAGCACATGGGAGCGGTAATCGGGGTCCCCGCAAAATTGAAGATTTTGTGGGGAGAGGAGGAGCAAGGGAGCGGACGCAGTTTTCGCCGACAGGCGGAAACGGAGTTTAGCGGACTTTGCGACGACGAAATCTCTGGCGATGTCGATCCCGTCCTTTTGTTCCTGGGGGATTTCATCCTTCAAAAACAGCGGCAGGAACAAAACAGGGCAGACCGGGGAATATCCAGCGTCATACACCTGGCGGCAGTAGCTGGCGGCGCTTGCCGCGTTTTCATGGGGGTTCTTGCTCCAGGGAGCGGTGATATACGCAAGCGGTCGTTTCATAACAGATTCCTTTCTCCCGGCAGTTCCGGGCAGACAAAAACGGCCAGCTTTCAAAAGCCGCCGTACATATCGTGGTTGACCTGTGAGGTGTAATGGTTGCTCATGGTGGTGGGCGCATTGAACAGCACCGTCAGGAGGTACTGTTTCATGTTCCGTACCTCGGTGGTGTTCTTTTGCAGGCAGTCCATGACAAACTCGATGTGGGAGCTGTCCAGCTTCAGGAAGCGGGAACGCACCACCTCATGGGGGAAGTCCGCCCCGGCAATCCGGGTGGTCTTACGCTTCGCGCAGACCGTTTCCACCAGCAGCTCCACAATCTCGTCCAAATCCTCCCGGTAGGTCCCAAACCGCTGTTTGAGGCAGTCATACTCGATATTCTCCAAAATCAGCTCCCGATAACTTTCCATCTCTGTCAGTGACATCGTTTCCCTTCGCTTCGGTTCCGGTGGCTTTGCCGCCGTTCCCCGGAAGGGAATGGAATCGGTAATTGATCCGTCAGTAATTGATTTTTGGGTATTTAATTTCTCTATATTTATTTGCGTTGGATTTTCCGTTGACGGTTTTCCCGTTGCCGGATTATCCGTTGTCGGAAAACCCGACAACGGTTTTTCCAACAACGGTTTTGGGGGCAACGGTTGGGCGGGCGGTTCCTCTGTTACCGGACGCTCATAAATCACATACTCGTTGGCGCTGAACTTGCCGCCCGCGTCGGTGGTCTGGCGGCGCTTGATGTACCCCGCCTTTTCCAGCTCATTGACTGCGGAGCGGATCGCGTCCTTGCTTTCCCGGTTGATAACAGCCAGGCCGGAAAGGGTGTAGTCCCAATCCTCCGGCAGCGAGAGCATTTGGGACAGCAGGCCCTTTGCTTTCAGGCTCAGGCTCTTGTCCCGCAGATGATAGTTGCTCATAACGGTGTATCCCTGTGTGCGTTCTACGCGAAAAACGGCCATTTTCTGCACTCCTTTCGTTTCCCAGGGCATGAAAAAAGCCACAATCCCGTAAAAAGAATTGCGGCGTTCATTTGCTGGCTGACTTCTGCCTGTACCGGTGAAAAAACGGCGGCATGGGCGGTTTGTCAAACAGGCTCTCTAACTGCGGAAACGTCAGGGTTTGAAAAATCCGGTCAATCTCAATGGTTTCCATGTTGCGCTGGGAGCGGCAGTCCTCCCGGATGGCTTCTCTGATTTCCTTAACAGTACACATATTCATTCCTTCCTCTCAATTTGTCGGGTTTACGGGTGGCGTTTCTTTTTGGGCTTGAAGTCCAGGATATGCCCCTCAATGACGCGGGCATACCGTTTGATTTTGATGTCCCGGCGTTTCTGGCTGGCGAGAACGGCCTGGTAGCCGTCCTCGTCCAGAAACAGGCGCGTTTCATCGCCGGGTGCGCCGTAGGCGGTGCGGGGCCGCAGGACGGAAAACTCCACCATCCAGCGGGTCTTATCCTGAAACCGTTCCACAGCCAGTATGTTGTGGCCCTTTAACTCCCTGGAAACGTGATCTCTCATAGGCGCTCCTTTCAGCGTTCCTGATCTCTCTGACGCTTTTTCTGCCACTGTTCCAGCAGTTTGATGATGGTTTCCTGCATCCGGGCAGGGGTGTAGCTTTTGGGAAAATACTTCCGCAGGGTGTCGGAGGTAAACGTCACCTTGTCCAGATCGCTTTTCTTTTCCTCGCCCATAATCGCCCGCATTACATCTATGGACAGATGCCCCTCCTGACTGAATTTTTTGAGCCGCTGGGCTTGGGAAAGGGAGGGGGTGGCCTGTTCGCTGTCCATCGCGTCCAAAAGCTGGGTCTGTTCTTCTTTTTTGAGAAAGGACAGCTCATAGGCCGGGTTCAGGGCAATTTTCTTTTCGTCCACCATGTTCAGCAGTTCGGGGATTAACTCGGTCAGGCGAATATACCGCTGAATTTGATTGCGACTTTGACCTACCTGTTCTGCTAAAATATCTCTTGATTTCTTTCCATCGGACTTGTGCCCAACTTGGGCACAAGTTAAATCCATGCGTTCTCCCTGATGTTTCATGGCCTCCAATTTCATTTTGTAGGCAAAAGCCCTTTCGCTGGGGAGCAGGCTTTCCCGTTGTAAATTGCTGTCAACCATGATAATCGTGGCGGCGTCATCGTCCAAATCCCGGACAATCACCGGCATGGTTTCTTTCTCTGCCAGTTCGCTGGCCCGATGCCGCCTGTGTCCGGCTACCAGCTCATAGCCGCCGCTGGGGTCAGGACGGGCGATAGCAGGAACAAGAACGCCGTACTGCCGGATGCTGTCCGCTGTTTCCATCATGGCATCATCATCTTTGACCTTGAAGGGGTGTCCCTTGAACGAGTGCAGCTCGCTTAAAGGAATTTCTACCACCTTTTCCCGCCCCGCGTCGGCGCGGCTTTCCTCGGTGGAAAACAGATCATCGACCGATGCCAGCTCTACTTTTTTCGCGCTGCTTTTCAAGTTTCAACACCTCCTTGGTCAGATTTGCGTAGCCTTCGGCTACTTTGCCGCCTGGGTCATGGGCGAAAATGCTCCTGCCCTCCGCGCTGGTTTCCTTTGCCCGGACAGAATGGGGAATCTCAGTGCCAAACACCTTGATTTTGCTGCCGTAAGTTTCCCGCAGCAGGGCGGCAATCTCTTTGGCAAAGTTGGTGCGGTTGTCCACCATCGTCAGCAGGATACCGTCTATTTGCAGTTTCGGGTTGATCTGCCGCTTGACTTTGGCTACCGTAGAGAGCAGCTGTTCCAGCCCTTTGGCGGGCAGATACTCCGCCTGGACGGGGATTATGATCCGGTTGGCGGCGGCCAGCGCGTTGACGGTGAGCATACCCAGGGAGGGCTGGCAGTCTATGAGGATATGGGAATATTGCCCCTTTACACTGTCCAGATATTGCCGCAGAATCGTTTCCCGGCTCATAGCGTTTACCAGCGACACCTCCATGCCGGACAGCTGAATATCCGCCGGCATCAGGTCCACGCCCTCCGGGTGGCGCAGAATCCCCTCGCCGGGGCGAACCGGCTGATCGGTCAGGATACGGCCCATCGCGTCGGAGAGGGTAAAAGGCAGCTTATCCGGCTGGGGATTGCCCAGGCTGATGGTCAGGCTCCCTTGCGGGTCCCCGTCAATGAGAAGCACTTTCTTTCCGGCCTGTGCCAGTCCAATCCCTAAGTTGGCACAGGTTGTGGTCTTGCCCACACCTCCCTTTTGGTTGGCGATGGCGATGATTTGCGTGTTCAAGATAATCACCTCATTTCTAAGTCGTTGTGGTTGCTTCTGGAAATAGAAAAAGCCGCCACTTCATAAATTGAAAAGTGACGGCTTTTTCTGATCCCGGAATACAGTTCCCCGGAAACGCAAAAAGCACCCAGCAAAAAATGCTGAGTGCCTGCATTAAAATCATATTCAATTATTCAAATTCGGTCAAACTACGCCAAACTGTTCTCGTATAAATTGAGGGGTGAGAGGGAGTAAAAATCGCCTCTGAAATACCCCGAAATCAGGGCTGTGGTTGTCCTATTTTTTAACCACTAAGCCCGTTTTTTACCTCCATTTTTGCCGGTTGTCCTATTTTTAACCACTAAAAATTGGGTGAAAATGGCTCTCGTTGTGTCAAATCAGGTCAAACTATATCAGCTTGTTTGGGTATAAGAAAACCCCGGAAAACCTTGATTTTCCGGGGTTTTTGAGCAATTTTGATACGGTTTGAACAGCCGATTATCGCTTGCTGAACTGGGGCGCGCGGCGGGCGGCTTTGAGGCCGTACTTCTTGCGCTCCTTCATTCTGGGATCACGGGTCAAGAACCCAGCCTTCTTCAAGGCAGAACGCAGGTTCTCACTGTCATATTGCAGCAGAGCGCGGGCCACGCCATGACGAATGGCGCCGGCCTGGCCGGTAACGCCGCCGCCGGAAACCCGGCATACAATGTCAAACTTTTCGTTAGTGCCTGTCAAAGCCAGGGGCTGGCGCACAATGTACTTCAGCGTGTCAAGGCCAAAGTAATCGTCAATGTCCCTGTCGTTTATGGTCACCTTACCAGTGCCCTGATACAGGCGCACGCGGGCTACAGAGCTCTTTCTTCTGCCGGTGCCGTAGAAATAGGGTGCGGTTTCATACATAGCTTAACATCCTCCTCTTACATATTCCATGCTTCCGGCTTCTGGGCCGCGTGCTTGTGTTCGCTGCCAGCGTACAGCCGCAGGCGCGCCATAGCGCTGCGCCCCAAAGAGCTGGAGGGGATCATGCCCTTCACAGCCAGCTGCATGGCCAGCTCTGGCTTAGTGCGCATCAGCGCGTCGTAACGGGTGGCCTTCAGATGGCCAATGTATCCGGTGTGCCGGTAATAATACTTCTTCTCCGCCTTGCCGCCAGTGAGTACAGCATCCTTGCAGTTTACAATAATCACATGGTCGCCGCAGTCCACATGGGGTGCAAAGGTGACCTTATGCTTGCCCCGCAGCAGTACGGCAGCCTGCGCAGCCACCCGGCCCAAGGGCTTGCCGGCAGCGTCGATAACATACCATTTGCGCTGGACTTCGCCGGCCTTTGGCATAGTAGTTGACATAGCTTAAAACCTCCAAACTTTCATGCCGTTCAGTTATTTTCACTAGGAAATCATAGCACAAGTTTTCCTGGGTGTCAACGGGTTTTCCCGTTTTTTTCATTGGTATAGATAAAAGCTTCTGATTTCTTCTGTTTTTACTGATTTATCTCTTCAGTTCTCCTTTTCTATTTTCATTCTTGTTCTCGGAAGCTGACGAAAAAACATTAAAGTACTTTTGCGCTAATCATCCTTTTGCCAATGATCACCGGCTAGACCATCCACCTGTCCACATCGGCCCGGCATGAAAAGTTATTTTAGTTATAATACATCATTGGCTTTTTGAACGACTAGGGCTTGTTTGAACATAGAGGAAACGACGAATGCCACAAATTCTCGATAGCATATAAAGGGAACTGGACCAGCCAGCGCAGTTCCCCTGGCCTCTCCTCTGAACCGTTTCTCGCGTCTTTTTGGCTTTTTTGAAATACAAATAAAAAAAGCAGCTTCCAAATGGATGCTGCTTTTTAGTGTTGGCGAAAACCTATTTTCCCAGGCCGTCTCCAGCCAAGTATCTTCGGCACAAACGAGCTTAACTTCCGTGTTCGGGATGGGAACGGGTGGACCCTCGTTGTAATCAACACCAACTTCTCTTGCCAGGCTCATCGCCTGACTGCTTGAATATAATACCACATCCTTTCGGAAAATGCAAGCCTTTTTTTCAATTTTTTTCAAGTTCTTTTCAATATACAAGATCATGATACTGTTCTACAATATTATTGCATATATAGATGTTCCCATCATGGGCCTTATCCTGAAATTCCCAAAGCCCGCGCTTCTTGTCCTGCTTTTTTCCTGGCAAAGGCCATCCTGCACAGTGACCAATTTAGCGTGGAGCCCTTCACTCTGTCAGCAATATCCCACAGCTGATCTGTCAGTCGAACCTCCACGTTCCGGGCGGTTAGCTCCCCCAGAAGATCCTCCACTTTGTGTTTTGCCAGGGGTCGCTGGGGAGAGGTTGCCACATAATACCCTGCTACCTGGTCCTGCAAAGAAAAATCCCCTGGATCAAACTCATATAAATATAATACGGTACTCTTCATCGCCTCCAGCCACCCGTGCTCAATCACCACCACGTGACAGGTTGTTGTGCTGGTAAAGAATCGTTCCCTGTCCTCCTGGGTGGTCTCTGGCCCCACATGGTATGCCACCCTGGGGCAGTTCCTGGGCGTCAAAAAGTTAGGCAGCCGCGCCTCATCCAGAGCCCATACCAGGCCCACTGCTGGGTCTAAATCCCTGCGGGAGGGCAGTCGGGGCTGAAATATCTGAATGTCCGATTCTTCGCTGACATGAAACAACCGCATAAGCCCTATTCCCTTATGGTTAAAAATCAAAAAACGGCTTCCCATTAAGGAAACCGTTTTCTGTGTTGGCGAAAACCTATTTTCCCAGGCCGTCTCCAGCCAAGTATCTTCGGCACAAACGAGCTTAACTTCCGTGTTCGGGATGGGAACGGGTGGACCCTCGTTGTAATCAACACCAACTTCTCTTGCCAGGCTCACCGCCTGACTGCTTAGATATAATACCACATCCTTTCGGAAAATGCAAGCCCTTTTTTCAATTTTTTTCAAGTTTTTTTGCTTTTGGAAATGTTCACAGAAATTCCTTGACTTGCCTGCTTGAATGCCGTAAACTATAATTAACGCAGTTCAAAAGGGAAAGCTCCTTTTGAACCAAGGGCAAAGCCGCTTGCTTGAAAATTGTTCATATCTGGTTTTCAAGTGTGTCTATTTTATAGGAAAATATCGGTTTCCTGTAAACCAAACTTATGAAGGAGGCTTCTTTATCTTATGAAAAAAGGTAAGTTCGGCATTGTTTTATGCTTTTACCCCATTGCGGCTTTTGCAGCCGCTATTTTCCACTCGCCCCTTATTGCGGCTGCATTGGTCGCTGCCGCGATTTTTATCGAGCGGGACGAATGGACCGGCCGCCAAACTCTTCAGGCCTGGATGCTTTCGGCGATTGTCTATTTTGTGAATGATGTGGTATCTTGGGCTTTGCGCCTGGTGCGTGTGCCTTTCCTGACGGATGTCTTATCTTTTACTTCCACGGCTCTCGCTGTGCTCATCACTTTGGCCGCGCTGGTATTCAGCATTTTGGGCATCATCCGGGTACGGAAAGACAACGAGGCAAACATTCCCTTGCTCTCGGACCTGGCCTACCGGGCCTACGGCCAGATAAAGCCTAAGCCCATTCCTGTACAAGCCCCCGCCGGATACCCCCAGCCCTATCAACCCGGAATGTCCCCCTTGCAGCAACAGCCTATGCCGCCGCAGGGGCCATATCCGTCCCAGTACGCACCCCCTCAGTATACCCCTCCCATGGCCTCTACCCCAGGCTCTACTCCTGAACAAAACATCCAGCAGTCTCAAAACGCCCAGCCGGGCGGCCCCCAGGCATAAGCTATGGAGCGAGATTACGTTTTTCGCCGGGGCGGTTCTCCCTTTCGCCGTCCCAGCCGGCGCAGGGGCCCTCCGTGGATCGTCTGGGTTCTATTGGCTTTGGCGCTTATTGTAGGCATTACGGTGCTCATTATCCGCCTGGCCGGCGGAAGTGAGGAGCCCGCGCCGGAAAGTTCCCAGTTGGCTTCAACGGCTTCTGCCTCTTCCCAGGACCTAATTCCCACCCCGGCGCCCACGCCGGAGCCTACATCCACAGCTCCGCCTCAAACTGCTCCTGACTCCGCGCCACAAGATATAGGCGGGCTAATGGTGGTAAACGGCGGCGCTTACGAATACTATCACTTTTCGGAAGAAGCTACCAACAAGTATATTACCACTGTGGCTAACGCAGGTAACGCCTTATCCGGCGCTACCTTATATAATATAGTGGTGCCGACCGCTATGGATGTACGCCTGCCGGACAGTTACTTGACCGAGCACAACGTGGACAGCAGCGACCAGCGCAAGGCCATTGACCGCTACATATACCCATCCATTCACGCCATGAATCCTAATGTGAAAACAGTGCCTCTTATCAACGCGCTGGCCAGCCACTACACAGAACATATTTACTTTGACTCAGACCGCACTTGGACACAACTGGGAGCTTATTATGCCTATGAGCAGTTCTGCCAGGTCAAAGGCATCCAGGCCGTATCCCTAGATCAATTTGAGAAGAAATCCTATGAAGGTTTTATGGGCAGTTTTGCCTCTCAGGTAGGAGAGGAAGCCCTTTATATGGACACGGTGGACGCCTATTATTCCTCTGCCAACACCAGCCTAGACTTTACAGACAGCGACGGGGTGACCCAAGAAGGCTTCGCGGTAATTGCCAATGGGGATGACTATGATTCCTCTCTCCTCTATCTAATCTTTGCCGCCGGCGACCAGCCCTATAAAGTGCTGCACAATAGCGACCTAAACGATGGCTCAGCTTGTGTGGTGGTGCAGGAGTCCTTTGGAAACTTCTTTATTCCCTTTCTCACCAGCCACTATCAGGACGTGTATGTAGTAGATTATCGAAGTTACACAGGTAATGTGCCAGAGCTTGCCAGCCAAGTAAGCGCCAGTGATGTGATCATCCTTACAAATGTAATTATGACTAGCACGGATTCTGCTGTGGACACCTTTGCAAGCCTATTTTAGAGGCATCTATAATAACCAGCCATACCATATCTCCATGGAACTAAAAACCTCTCAGGCTAAAAGCTACTGAGAGGTTTTTCCTTTGTCTATTTTCTGGCCACTGCAAAAAAATGCGGACTCATCCCCAAGAGAGAAGGCTCACTTTCTGTAAGGCGAACCATATCAAGCAGTTTTTCCCGAGCATCAACATTCTCCCACACCGTGTTTAATTCTGGTGTAACCCAGCTAATTCCCTCTACGGCCAGCAGGGCGTCTACTGTAAATCCAGTCTGGCTTATTTCCTGCCTCAATGCATCCGGAGAGTGAAAATACGCCTCTGTAAAGAAAGTAGGGTACTCCTTAGGCCGATGATGCTCTCCTGTACTCAGTTCATTTCGAACCATATCCATATAAATCTCTTCGTCCATATATTGATTTTCAGTCCCGTAAGTACGCAAGGTCCAGGTTGCATTACTAAACCGAGAGATTCCAGCAGCCGCCAACACTCCGCCGGGACGCAGAACTCTCTTTGCCTCTACAAGGGCTTGTAGGCGGCTTTCCGTCTCCATTAAATGATAAAGAGGGCCCATTAGTAAAAGAGCATCGCAAGCGGTCTCTGGCGCAGGCAAGCGCCTGGCATCGGCTGTCACTGTCTCATAAAAAGCGGTCTGATGTGTCTTGGCGTAGGCCACGGCAGATGGGGCCAGATCAAACATAGTGACTTGGCAGCCCAGTCCTGCCAACCAGTCAGAGTAATACCCCGCGCCGCCGCCCACGTCGTAGACAGTCATGCCGGGCTCGATATAGCGGGAGAGGAGTTCTTTAGTTCTGGCTCCCTCCACTACGCCCAGGCCCCGGTGTAGTCGGTCGATCTCCCCTAAATTTTCATAAAAATTCAGCACATTTGATAAGTTTTCCATAGCAAAAGCTCCTAACAAATCATTTGTGGGGAAACACTATCTCACAACCTCTGTGTGTATCACTTGAAAGCCATTCTTCTGATAAAGCCGGACGGCATTCCGGTTCCAGTCCGCCACGTGCAGGGTAATCGGGCAGACGCCGCCTTGTTGCATACGGGCCACTGCGAACCGCAGCAGCCCCTGTCCATATCCTTTCCTCTGGTGGTTTTTTGCAACAAAGAGGTCGTCGATCTCGCTTCCGTATATGGCCACCGAGCCCGCCAGTTCTCCTTTCACCTTTAGGACAAAGATATCCTCCGCTTTAGAGAGCAGCGTTTCTCTATTGTCACAGCAGTAAATGGGGGTAAGCCCAAGGGCCCGACGCATATCAGAAAAGCAATCGTTATAAGCGGCAGCGTAGGCCAGGTAATCAGTGTCCGCATAATTACGCAGGTCCCAGCCTGGATTTAATAAAACGCCGCCCATATACCGCATGGTATGGGCAATAATCTTCATAACAAATTCCTCTTTACCAAGTGAATATAGAAAAAAATAGCCTATCCGACTGGATAGACTAAATTTAACGTAATAAACTTTAAGCCGTAACCGGCGTGTACCCTAAAAACTGAATAAAGCGAAAGAAGCAGGAAAGGAATCGAATCAAGGGTGGGAACAAACTTGGTCAAGCCCTCGGCCTATTAGTACT
>CAJTCU010000038.1 GCA_910574935.1 Oscillospiraceae bacterium | reverse complement strand
CGGAAATACTTTGCGGCTTCCTCGATTGTGAGGGTGTATTTCTCCCAGATGGGAACCTCTGCGTAGTTCATAAAACCTCCTGTCAAAAAAATAAGCCTGTGCGGAGTAGGCACAAGCATCACTTAGGGTTGCTGTTCTGTTGCCGCTGCCTTTGCCGCCAGGTCTATGCTGACGGCGAGGGAGCGGTTGAGCTTTGGCAGGATGCTTTCGGGGAGCCTGCCGATGTAGTTCTCCAGTCTACGCTTGTCTATGGTGCGGATTTGCTCTGCAAGGATGAGGGAGTTCTTGTCAAGCCCCTCGAAGCTGCCTACCTCGGTATGTGTGGGCAGCTTTGCCTTTGTATGCACTCGGCTCGTGATTGGTACAATGATAACGGTGGGGCTGTGAATATTCCCTATATCGTTGGAAACGATGAGTACGGGTCGCCTGCCGCCCTGCTCCGAGCCGACAATGGGATTTAGGTCTGCGTAGAAGATGTCCCCACGCCTGATAATCCTTTCCATTATGTGTTTGACCTCCTATCTGGATTTAGGCAGGGGGTTCCTGCCTATGTAGCAGCCAGATACAAGGGAGTGTTTAAGGTTGGCGGGGCGTAAAAACAAAGCCCTGTTTCCATAGACCGCCCTGCATCTGGCTTGATATGATAGGAGCATTTCTATTTGTCCTCGACGCCCCGAAATGCGGATACGTTAAACGTAAGGGAAGTCACCAAACGGTCAGCAGCGAACTGACACCACGGGAATCGCACCCCAACTGTCGGTCTGACAGAGCCGCCCTCATTGCCTGCGGCGGATTGGCTACCGCTCGGACTGTGACTGGACGGGAGTATCATTGTCCTCTTTGTGGGTCATGGCGAAATCGGGGGCTGCCCGATATTTTGAGTCGGTAGTTTCCGCTCACCACCTTTCATCGCTTCTGCTTTTTCGGCAGGTCATGGCGTACCGCTGCACACGCTTTTGCTCATCACAATCACAAAGAGAATGTATTTGGTGAATGGGTATTCGGTTGTCAAGGAGCTGCGGGAAGCCCATAGAAAAGCCCCCTCACTTTTCCAAAGGAAAAAATGAGGGGGCTATGCACGGAAAATTTAATTTTCCAAAAGTTTTTTGAGCTTTTGCAGGATTTTCATGATGTGCCTGCTGACGCTGGACTGGTTAATCCCATAGATACGGCTTAACTCAACCTGCGATTTGCCCTCATAGAAATGCTGTTGTATGAGCTTCCGTTCTTCTTCCGACAGCAGTGTAAGGGAAGGTTTCAGCTTGTCCAACATCATTCTGCGGACAACGGTTTTCGCAACATTTACCGCTTCATCAGCTATAAACTCAAAACCGTTACCGCTGTCATCAGCATTTTCTATCGCTTCTAAAGACATCAGGCTGTTGTCTGCATCGAGCTTTTGCAGATAACGCCACCGTTCCTTGTCCCGATAGAACTCGATGTAGTGGGTCTGTTCCGTCTCAATCAGACAGCCCTGCACGGGGATAAAGAACTTGTCCTTATAAGTTCCGTCCGCTTCCCTGCGGCGGCAGAAATCCTCGTAAGACAATTCCGTATAGCCGCCGTTTTCTTTGATATAGACCTTTCTTGGTGCATATTTCACCGTAAGTACCTCCAATCTGAATTTTGAAAATCGCTAAAATCCAGATTGAGAGGCGGGGAACGGCATCCCACGGCAGAAAGAGCCATGCGGCGTATTTCAGCAAAAAACGACAAAAGAAAAACCGCAAAGGCTACCACACCTTTACGGTTTAAGGAGAATATATTTCTATTGTATAGAGATTTGATTTCTACTTTCGAGGTACAAAGCCCCCATATGTTGACGAGGATTTTTTTAGCAGGTTATCCGCCCATCCTTGGTATGGTATATGTAAGTAGAAGTTGTTGCTTGCAGACAATAAAAATCCCTCCAAACTTCAAAAGCGAAGTCGGAGAGTGCTTAAGGCATAGCAAAACGGCTCACCGAAACATCGTTTTTTTATTCGGTGGGCTTGTCCAATTTATATTCATATAAAGAACAGAGCCGATGAACCTGTGATTGCTCACTTGTTCATCGGCTCTGCGTCTTATGCGTCTGGCTCTTTAATGACTGTAATATGACACTTTTTTACTCGTATCAAACTTTCTTGCTTGCACTTTGGACAAAAGAGTGGAAAGTTTTTAAGCTCTGTATCTTTCCGTATCATAATGCGGGTTTTGTTTTTACAAATTGGACATAGTATCCATTGAGTATCTGCCATTACATCACCTCCCATATTACAAAACAGGAGTTTTTAAGCCAACATATCCATTTAGAGCTGCCATAATTAAAATAATTAGTCCCATTACGATACAAGCAATAAAGAAACGCCATCCTTTTAGAGATGCAAAATTTCTCAAATATACGAAATAGAGAATGGCTTTCCAAATCAAAATGCCTACAAACACAATGTTCAAAATCATTCCGAAAATAGTATTATTCCAGAATAGATAGAAGAAAACTTCGGTAAAAGCTACTACAACAGCACAAATTGCAGTAGGAGCATATGAGATACCCCATGCTTTTATATGGTCTGATACCGTTCTGTTACTGCCCAAACATCTGCATACAGCCCAAAATAAAATGCAAATGAGAGCATAAGATAATATCCCATATCCTGTGATTTTCAACATTCTCAGCATCTCAAATTCTGGTCGATTTACTCCGTAAAAATGCTGAAGAACAGGCTCAAAAACAGAATTTAGTAGTATCGTAATTATCACCAATCCCCACGAAACTGCTTTATTGCCTTTTGCAAAGGCTTCCGCAGGATGGTTTAGTGCTTCAATCAACTGCTTCATAGATTTACCCTCCAAAGAAACTCAGAAACAAATTTGTGTACTGTATTCCAAAAATCATAGTAAAAACAACAGCTTGAACGGCTGAAACTGTAAAAGCAAACCTCCAAGGATAGGTGACAATCATTTTTTTAATCTTACCAATACCAGAAGTGTCCTCCGCTTTGCATTCTGTTAATATACGACTGAGCATCATGTTCCTTTGCTGCTCTGTGGGTATCCCGTCCTGTTCAAATACTTCAAATGCTTTTTCGATAAACTCATCTTTCCTTGGCATTGTAGTCCCTCCTTTTCTCATATCCTGCATAGCTTTTTATAAAAGCGTTTTTTGCCCGCTGCAAAATGCTTTCTATGGCTTTTGGCGACTTTTCTACAATAGATGCAATCTCTTTAACGGTTTTTTCGTCAATATATTTCAGTACCAAAACAATTCTATATTGTTCTGGCAGCCCGTTTAAACAGGCTCGAACTTTTTCCCGTTCAAATGACTTAATCAAAAGCTCCTGTATATCTTGGGATGGGTCTTCGAGATACTCTGCCATATAATCATCAATCTCAACCATCTCAAATTTAGGGCTATACTGCTTTCGATAAAAGTCATTTAACTTATTTCTGGCTATTTTGAAAATCCAAGTTCGTTCAGAGCTTAATCCCTTAAACCCGGACATCCCTCTATATACATCCATAAAGATGTCTTGTGTTATATCCTCAGCCAGAGCTTTTTTCATTCCCGTTCGCAAATATACATACTGGTATATTTCACTGACATACGAGTGATACACCGATATGAATTTTTGTTCTCGTTCCTCTTTGAAAACACTCATATAATCATCTACCTCATTGAATTATAAGCTCCTTTGTAAGCAATATAGTATCCTTGTAGATTACCTCAAGCTTCAAAGAGCCAGCCGCTGCCTGCTCTGCCTCCAGTTCGTACACAACAATGTCCTGCATATCTTTTTCTGTTGCTTTTGTTTCAGATTTGATTTCAGTACCATCAAGATACCATTTCACGGTATATTCCATGCCTTTTGGACTCTCGACAAAATGGACGCTTGCATAAACTGGTTCATTAACGATAAGAGCGTCTTCTTGATTTGCTGACTCCAACTCTTCCTGCAAAGAATAGCTGCTATTTGAAATGATACATGTCTGAATAGTATCGTCATTGCCGCCGCATCCAACCAATGAAACTGCCATCATCAAAATTGTGATTAATAAAACCGTAACTTTTTTCATAGAAAATCCCTCCTTATTCACCGTAGTTATATTCATCCTGTTTTATAAAGGTTAAATATGCAATTATTAGAAATGATATAATGCTGATACCAAAAATGACGGATGCCTGCGAAAACCTTGAAATATCTGATACTTCTGATAGTGCCTGCATCATTACTCCTGGTGCTATCAGACTGAAATTATCAACCATCTGAGTTGTCCATCCAAATGCTTTTCCGATTCCCTCTACTATCATAACAAAGAAACGGGGCATCAACAGTAAACCTATTGCTAAACTCCAAATGAGCGCTGCCTTTGAGGAACGGGCAAGTATTGAAATCAACATACCCATAGTAGCATAGACCATAATATATCCCCATAATGGAAGCAAATACTGTATCAGTACAAGTATATGTGCAAAGTTGCCGCTAAGCCCAATGATGGCACAAGTAACTGGTGTCATATAGATAAAGGACAAAACCAATGACATGATTGCTGCAACAAGGACTTTTGAAATAAAGATTCTTGTTTTCGGAATGCCCGAACATATGATACAGTCTAAAACATTGTGTTCTCTATCAGACGAAACCAAATCAAAATATGACGATAGTACCGCCCATGAGCCGAAAATCATATGCGGAAGAAACAATGCTAAAAACTCAATCTGGTCGCTCTCTACTAATTTTGTTCTACCACCCGATGTATAAAAGAAGAACACTCCCATACCTGCAAGAGCTATCCAAATAACCAATGTGCGTAAGTTCATTGCTTTTTTGAAATCTCGTCTAACAAGAGACAGAATATCCATTCTCATTTTCGCACCTCCTCTAAATGAAGTTGTTCCTGCACTATGCGCTTCACATTGCAAGCAGTGACCTCAAATATGCTAATGTCGTGTGAAGTCAACGCAGAAATCAACAGAGGAACTTGTTCCTTGGTAATTTGTGCGGTAAGTGTAGTTCCAAGCTTATCTACTGAAAGGGAGAAATCGCTCGCTAACATTTCGAGAACCTGTCTTGAAATGTTGGCTATTTTGAAAATATAAGAGCTTTCAATTTCATTGTCATATATCAGTTGCCCGTTTTGCAATATCGCAATGTTGGTGCAAATTTCGTCCATATCCTGCAAAATATGAGAGGAAATGATGATGCTTTTCCCTTTCTGGTGGATACCCTTAATAATGCCTTTCATCTCAAAAGTTGCATTGGGGTCTAAGCCTGCCGTTGGCTCGTCCAGAACATATAAATCTGGTTCACCTGTCATTGCAATAATCATTTGCAGTTTTTTCTGTTGCCCAGGTGATAGGTGTTTGACCTTTTTACTCATATCCAATTTCAGTTTTTTCCCAAGAAAAACACTTTCTTTGGTATCTGCGTTCCGCAATCGGGCAAAAAAGCGAATTATTTCAGAAACAGTTGTATTATCATCAAATCGACAACTTTGTGGCATATACCCAATAAAAGGTTTGCCCGTTTGAAGATTCACCGTGCCTTTTGTGGGCTTCATCAATCCGCTAATCAATCTTAGCAGGGTCGTTTTTCCTGCGCCATTCTGCCCAATAAGCCCGTAAATCTCGCCGTACTCAATAGACATATCGATTCCATGTAAAATCTCTGTTCTGCCAAAAGATTTTGACAAACTGTTGGTCTGAAGCACATATTTGTCCATTCCCTTGACCACTCCTTTCTGAGCAGATGTTTTCCTGCTTCATAAAGGTAGTCGTATGGATATCAAAAATCCCTCGCTTTTTTTAATATTTTTTTCTCCAAGCGTCAGCTTTCATATATTATAGACAGTGAAGCGGACTATATCAACTATGTAAATATGAATTTCCGTCTCTTGTAACAGGATATAAAATCTCCTATTTTAGGAGATTATACATCGTTTGACTGGAAGCCATATCTCTGTAAAATATAAGAGTAAGATTTTCAGAGTATAGGTGGTGAGCTAATGGACGAAAGAAACATTCATTTTGACTTCGACTTTACTCCGATTGGACAGGCAATCAAAAAAGCCCGTGAATCCAGAGGGATAACAAGAGAGCAGCTTTCTGGTATTATCGGCTATGCTCCCAGACATATTCAAGCGATTGAGAATGAGGGGCAGTATCCGAGTATTGAGCTGTTTATTCAACTCATTACAATGTTTGATGTGTCAGTTGATGAGTATATATTCCCAAACAAAGAAGTCAAAAAAAGTTCTGTCCGCAGACGCTTAGACGCACAGCTCAACAGATTAGATGATAAAGAGCTTTTCGTCATAGAAGCAACCGTAAGCGGACTATGTAAGGCAAAAGAGGAAACAGAGGATTAAGCCCCTCTGTTTTTCTTTTGCCTGTTTTTAATAGGCAGGGATGCCGTAGCCGTAGATAGAGCGGCTCCCGACAGGGTAGCTCCGCTGCCTACAGGCATCTCCAGAGTTGCCCTCCACGGTGTAGACGATGTCGTTCTCGCACCGTTCCACGATGCCGACATGGTCGGTTTCCCCGTCACCCTCCCAGTCAAAGAAGATGATTTGTCCTGCTTCTGGCGTAAAGCCAACCTCCTGCCATTGCCCCCTATCCTTAAACCACTGAGAGCCGTTGACGCATCCCGCAAATTTAGGGATAACGCCGCTGTCGATATAGCCGCACTGGTCGGCACACCACGAAACGAAGCAGGCACACCATTCCACACGCCCGTCAAAACCGTACCATGACCAATACGGCTCGCCGCCTGCGTTGCCCACCTGCGACAGAGCCACGGTGACGATTTCGCCGTCCCCGATGGTGATGCCGTAAAGCACCGCAGACCAGAGGGAATTGTTTTCCTCGGCAAGTAATTCCGATAGCTGCTGCCGCTGTTCCTCGTTGAAGCCGTATCTGTCCGCCATTTCTTCGGCTGTCTTGTGGCTCACGGTGATATAAAGGTAGGTCTGGGTGACGGTGGTTTCCGTTTCCACGATATTCCCGTGACCGTCATCGCTCTCGGTTATCTGGGTTTCGGTCTTGCTCTCGGTACGGAAGCTGATTTCGTTCATCTCCCAGAAGATGTCCTTTAGGAGCTGCTTCTTGTTATCGTCCATTGTGGCGACTTCCTGTGGGTTGTCTGGGTCGGTGGTGGTCTTGACGGAGTACACCGCAAGCACCTCTTTCCAGACGGCACGGCTTCCAGACATCTCCAGTACATTGTGGGAAGTGCCGTTTATGATTTCATCAAGGCGGCTGTCGTAGTCGGCATTGATTTCACGGACTACGGTCTGCATGGTCATACCGTTTCCAGAGTCCTCGCCCGAAAAGAAGATGCCGAACACCGAGCCGACAAGCAGCCCGATTAGGCAGATAATGAGTATCACAGCAACGGCAATCCACCCGCCTGCCATGATAGCCGCTATCAGAGCCTTTGTGCCTGCGATAATCGCCTTGATTGCCGCAATGGTAGCCTTGACCGCCGCTTTAATGGCGTGGGCTGTCGCCTTGGCGGTGGCTTTTGCCGCCTGCGCCGCTTTCTGGGCGGTTTTCACGGAAGTCTTTGCCGCTGCTTTTGTTGCTTTGGCGGTCTGCTCGGTGGTCTTAATCGCTGCCTTAGAGGTGGTCTGGGCGGTCTTGATGCCTTTCTCCGCAGTTTTGACCGTACTCTTTGTGGCAGCTTTGACGGCTTCTTTTGATTTTACCGCACCTTGGGCAGCGGCTCTGGCGGCTTCTCTCGTTTTTACCGTGCCTTGGGCGGTGGATTTTACCGTCTTTTCGGCATTTCGGGCGGTGGTCTTGATGGTCTGCTTTCCCTGCTGCCTTGTCTTGATAAAGCGGCTCTTTGCTTTCTCGCCTGCATTTGCGGGGGTATCGGGGGCAGGAGAACGGCTCGCCGCCCCGTGACGGGGCTGTGAGCCGTTCCGTTCTGCAGCAGCCTGTGCTTTCTGTTTCTCTGCGGTTTTTACCGCCCTTTTTCCCTTAAAGTCCTCCACCTTGTCCTTTGCCTTGATGATGTTCTCCTTGGTGGTCTGGACGGATTTCTGCCCCTGCCTGTTGAGCTGGTGTGCGCCCTCGCCTGCAATCCGCTCCGAAGCATAGGAAACCTTGTCGGCGGCGTACTCGGTGGCAGAGCTTTCCTCCGCATAATAACCCTGCTCCGCCTTTTCCTTGGTCTTGGCATAGGCGGCTTTCATGCGCTCCGAAGCGACAGCCGCCTTGTCGATAGCCTTGATTGTGCCTTTGACCGCATCTCTGGTCTTAATCTTCGCCATATGGAGCCTCCTTTCCGAAGATACGCTGTATCCTCTGGGATTTGGCGGTCAAATCAGTCCACCTTTTTCGCCACCACCACAAGCCTGCCATTCTGGGCAGAGTATTCGCAGGTGGAGAGGGTGATGAGCCTGTCGCCGTACTCGGCGGTCACGCCCGTATCATAGAGGGCAAGTTCTTTACATTTCTCCACATAGGCGTTAAACTCGTCCTCGTTTTCCGCATTGACAAAATCATAGTAGCGGTAGCCCTCCGCACTGTACGCCACGGTCTTGAATACGGCGATGATTTCATATTCGCCCTGCTTCGTGAGGGTGTCGAACTGGATGGTCTTGTGTTCTTCGTAAAACTCCTTTTCCTTGTAGCTCTCCAACGCCCCGAACATTTTGCCGCCCTTGATGTGGTGTCCGTAGATAACCAGATTGTCGCTTGCGGCGATGTCGCAGTCCTCCTGCACATAGGGCGTACCTAAATCGCTGTACTCCTTTTCAAAGTTGCGCTTGAGGTAGAAGTTTGGATTGTTCTTACTCTGCATGACGGGGTAGTTGATGGTCGTGCCGTCAATGGCAATCCACCCTATCAAGTCCTCGTTCTGCAAGAACAGCTCGTTGTATCTCGCCAGAACGTCCTCGCCCTCGCTCACGGGTTCATCCGTGGGAACCGGCTCGGATTCGGGAGCCTGCTCCACTATCTGGGCAAGCTGCTTGAAGTTCTCTGCCTGCTCGTCCACCTGTGCATCGTGGTGGGAGATGCGGAAGATACAGAAAGCCGCCGCACCTAAAAGGCAGACGGCGGCAGCGATGCAGATAACAGACTGGTGCTTTTTCAGATATTCTTTCATAGGCTTTTCTTTTCCTTTCTCGTCTAAAATCAACTTGGCTTCATTTCGTTTGGTTTACCTTGTGTGGTCGGTGTGCTGCTTTGGAGCGGGTAACTCCCTGCAATATTCGGGATACCTCACCTTGATGCCCTCCATGAAGTAGGGGGCGAACTCGCAGCAGAATAATTCCTCTGGTGTGGAATACCTCTCACGCCCGTCCTCTGCGTAACCGTTCCAGAGGTTGAAAGCAAGGTGGCAGACCTTGACCGTGCCGCTTGTCTGCCATCCGCTGTGCATCCCCTCTGGCACGATGCAGTCCGTCTTGAAGTCGAACATGGTATTGATGTTCTTCCTTGTTTCCTCCGCAATCCCCATCACATAAAAAAACGCCCTGTGGTAGCAGTCGTTTACCCTGCATTTCATCATGTTCTCCAGAAAGAAATCACGGTGAGCCGTGCTGCGAAATCTAATATCCGCCATAAAATCCTCCTTTCCTAAAGCCCTGCTTTGGGGCATCGTGGGATGCCCGCAGGGTATTTTCATTGCTCCGATACAAAAAATCGGTTTGCGTTTCCTTTTTCAGCCGTGGCAGGATAATGTCCTGCACATAGGAAACATTGTTCTCGGCGGCGATAAAATCCCGCCCGTTCTTAATGCACTGGACGATTTCGCTCCCAGAGCCTGCAAAGGGGATTACCACCAAGCCGCCCGCATCGCTGCTTGCCCGTATCATCCGCTCCGCCAGCTTCTCTGGCTTCTGGGTGGGGTGGCTGGTGGCTTCCTTGTAGTTTGGCATCACCCTCGGCACCTCCCAGACATTGCCGCAGGACTTCCCCTTGGGGTTCTTCCTCTTGTCCTTTTCTCCGCCCTTGTCGTAGGGGATGCGGACGGCATCCACATGGATTTCATGCAGGGGCTTACTGTAAAACCACAAAAAATCTGCTTCGTCACGGTAGGCGGCTTTGGCAGGGCGCCCCGTCCTGTAATTCCAGACAATCAGATTCCGCTTTATCCAGTCGAACTTATCCAGTACCTCCACGGAGAGCTTATCTATCATCTGGCTGCTCCCCCAACAGTAGAACGCCCCCGTAGGCTTTAGGATGCGGTGGCATTCCCGCACCCACTCCATGCACCACGCCAGATACTGCGGCACGGACTGGAACACGAAGTCAAATTCCCCTTTCATGCGGTAGTAGGGCGGGTCGGCAATGACTAAATCCACGCTCTCCGATGGCAGCTCCTTTAACACCTCCACGCAGTCCATCGGGTAAATACGGTTTTTCTCCAAAATCACTCCCTTTTAGACCTCCCCGAATTTCGTTGTCATCAGCTTATACAGCTCCGTATTGCGGGGGAACTTGTTGACGAACGGCACGAGGGAGCTGCCTACTTTCAAAAGCCCCTGTCCTGCCCCCACATTGGTGATATAGCTCATCTGCAAGTCGGAGATGTTAAGGAGCTTTGCAAGCTCGATACGGTCTGTAGATGCTTGGTTGAGCATAATGATAAACTCGCTGTTGGCAAGCATCGTCCTCGCCGTGTGGCTCTGCAAGAGGTCGTCAACATTCTGGGTGATGCCCGTACAGTACGCCCCATACTTACGCACACGCTTCCAGAGGGTAAAGAGGAAGTTTGCGGAATACTCATGCTGAAAGAGCAGGTAAATCTCGTCAATAAAGATAAAGGTGTTCCTGCCTTTCGCCCTGTTCTGGGTAATGCGGTTTAGGATACTGTCAAGCACCACGAGCATCCCGATGGGCTGTAACTGCTTGCCCAAGTCCAGAATGTCATAGCAGATAAGGCGGCTCTTGGTATCCACATTCGTATGCTTGGCGAAAGTGTTGAGAGAGCCGTCCGTGAAAAGCTCAATGGCAAGGGCGATTTCCTGTGCCTCTGGCTCGTTCTGTTTAAGCAGTTCCTCACGGAAGTCCTGCAAGGTGGGCGGCACGCCCATATAGTTGCCCTGCTGATAGTGGCGGTACACACTCGCCGTGCAGCGGTCTATGATGGATTTCTGCTTTGCCCCAAGGCTCGCACCGCCGATAAGCTGCTCGCAGAGGGATAAAATAAACTCTGATTTGAGGATGACGGGGTTTGCCCCATCTCCGTAATCAGAGTTCATATCCATAGCGTTGATGTGGTTGTCGCTGGTCGCTGAGATGTGGATGACCTCGCCCTGCATGGCTTTCACAAGGGGCGAATATTCTCTCTCTGGGTCTATGATAATCACATCGGCGTTGGGGTCGGTGAGGATGATGTTCGTCATTTCCTCCTTTGCTGTGAACGACTTGCCCGCACCAGACACGCCGAGGATAAAGGAATTGCCGTTCAATAGGTGGCGGCGGTTGGCGATTATCATGTTCTTGGAGATAACATTCTGCCCGTAATACACGCCGTTCTCATGGTAGATTTCCTGCACCCTAAAGGGAATGAACACCGCAAGGCTCTCCGTGGTGAGGGTGCGGAAAGCGTCAATCTTCCTCACGCCAAAAGGCAGGGCGGTGTTCAGACCGTCCATCTGCTGAAATTTCAGCACGGCGAACTGGCAGAGGTGCTTCCTCGCCGTGGTGAGCAGGGCTTCCGTGTCATTGTCGAGCTGCTCCTTGCTCTCCGCCGTATGCACCATCGTGAGGACGGCAAACATCATCCTCTGGTCACGGGTGGTCAAATCGTCCAGAAATTCCTTGCTTTCCTTTCGCTGCTGCTCCAAGTCATAGGGGATGACGGCGGAAAAGTTGTTGTTCTGGTTCTGCTTCCTCTGCCAGTTGGTGATATTGGTTTCCACACCGAGCAGGCGGTTTTCCACTTCCCGCACGGCTTCGTCCGTAGGGACGGGTACGACATCCACGGAGAGCATCATGTTACGGTTAAGCTCGCAAAGCTCCGCCACCATGCTGTCCTTGATATAGGCAGCGTATTCTCTGAGGAATATCACACGCCCATACCTGTCGCCAATCTTGAAATAGTCCTTTTCAAACTCAAAGGTATCGGGGCAGATGAAGTCCTTGAAGTCGTGACCTTTCCGCATGGTCTGGGAGAGGTCGAAGCGGAATGCCGTTTCCTCTCCCGTGCGGTAGAAGTCGTGGAAGATGCGGAGCTTTTCTTCCGCATCAAGCTCCGTGCATTTTGAGCCGAGCCGTGAGAAGTGGGCGATAAGGTCAGCACCCACACGGGCAAAATAATTCCTCGCTTCCTCGATATTCTTCTTGCAGACGGATACGGTCACATACTTATCCTGCACGATGGAGTTTGCCCCTGTCGCCTTGTCGAGCAGCATCTTGTTGTACTCCCTGCGGTACTTATCCAATCCGTCATCCGCCATAGGGATAAGGATGGTCTGCTCAAAATCCGCCTTGTTCAAGCGGCGGTTGTTGATGGTGATTTTCGTGGTCGCTCCGCTGTCGAGGGAATTGAGCAGCTCCGAGTATTCAAGGAACATGGCTTCCTTGTCTTCACGGCTCGCCACGGCATAGTTGATGTCCTCAAACTTGAATGTTTTTGCGTACTTGTTCCTGCCCACGAGGAAAATGCCGTCCTCCCAGATGGTCTTGATGGGGATGACCGCCTGCACCGATTTCGGCACAATAAATTTCTCCTTGTCCTGCTTGAACAGGTTTTTAAGCGTCTTTAACATGGTCTACCTCCTTAGAACCTGTTTAGTATCTAGCCAACCATCCGGTCCAGTGATAAAATAGAGGGGATGAGGGGGGAAGACAGGTGAGGAAAAGCTATCCAAGTGACATCAGTCGGAA
>CAJTCU010000037.1 GCA_910574935.1 Oscillospiraceae bacterium | reverse complement strand
ATACCAAAGCCTTTGACCTTATCGCTGTCCTCCACTCTGGCCGTCAAAAACAGAATCGGGCAACTGACAAACCCCCGTATCCGGGCACAAACCTCCAGCCCATCCACATCGGGCATATTGATATCCAGCAGAATAAGATCTGGCTGCTTTCCTGCCTTTTCAATCGCTTCCATCCCACTTGTCGCCGTCATTACGTTATAATCATTATATAGAAAATAATCTGCAAGGGTGGAAACGATATCCGCCTCATCATCCACAATTAAAATGGTATTACTCATTCTGCGCACCTCCCATAGTAATCTCCTATTTATGACTTTAAGATTACGCCGTAATTTTCAACATTTTATCTACTATTTCCAATACAAAATGAATTAAAATATTTCTATCTGATGATCAAGTAGCTTTTTTAGTATAATCATTTGACCTGCTGTAACCGTAACGCCCTTACCATATTCAGTATGTGCTTCATTCCATGTTCTTATATCATAAACGGATTCTCGGCTATCCCACGAAGTAAAATTTAATTATCTCCCGGCGTAATGCTTTTGCCGTAGAACTGGAAATCCTAAAACAGCCGCAAGACACAGACAGGCTGCCACGGTTCCCACTATCTTCCATTTCCAATTCTTAGACATAATGGATTACTCTCCTTATACAACTTTTGAATCTAAATCTGACACTCAATTCAAAATTATTTCTTCTAAGGAACCCTTACATTTCTAAGCGTTTAGGTATTCTTCAAGACAAATCCCCGCTTCATAGATTTCCTTGGCAGCCTCTTTACCCACATAACGGTAATGCCAAGGCTCATAACTGATTCCTGTTATATCGCTCTTATCTGTTGGATAACGAAGAATGAAACCATATTTCCAGCTATTTTTCATCAGCCATTTCTGTACCTCTGTATTTTCCTGGCGTTCATCCAGTACCTGATTTGCTACATCAACAATATCTAATGCCAGACCCAGTTGATGCTCACTTGTCCCCGGAACTGCTACAAGCTCGTCTGCCGCTGCTTCAGCATCTTTCTGAGAATATCCCTGAGCCAGATACTCGTCCACCTTGTTCTTGTAAAGCTTCTTTTGCTTGTCCATTGTTCGGTACGAGGAACAGATCAGGGGATTTAAGCCTGCTGCCCGGCAATCATCCATCATATCCTGTAAATCAGGATACGCTCGTTCGTCAATAGCATGTCCGTTTTTTAGCTGTGTTAGGGAAGGGTTATGATTCTCTGGCAGAAGGTTCCATTTGTTTACCAGAGTCAGGTTCCATTGCGACTTATCAATATTGGAATTGTATCCCGTACTGTCGCTACTCTTATTTGTGTTTGAATCTGTGTACGCTCCACTGGTTTCCGGTTCAGCTGCCAAGGTGGTACCGCTGTCTTTGCCCTGCAGCAAATCATCACCTTTGTGGAGCAGATTCTTTCCTGACACAGCAACAATCACTACGACACAGGTGATAATCAGTCCAAAAAACATTACAGCAGGGAAGTGCATAGACTTTTTCTTTCTATTGCTATTTTGTTGATACATATTTTTATAAATCCTCTTTCCTTATTTTTCAAATTCAAGAAAGCAACACAAACAGCAAAGATATTCTCAGCTGCTCGCCCTGCTTTCCTCAAATAGAATCGTTATGGTGACTGTGTTCTTGTATTCAGTTCTTTATTTTCCCGGCGATTTTCTTAATCTGGGATACTATATCCCTGTCTTTCGCCACAAAGATTGCTCCATAATATTCTGCTCTTCTTATCTCAATACTATCAGTATCGCCGGACATCAGAATAAATGGTATCTCCATACCACTTTGTTTCATTTCCTGCAACAAATCAACACCCGTTTCACCGCACATATGTAAGTCGGAGCAGACTAAATCCACCTTATTTTCATTTAGCAGCGCTATTGCTTCTTTGACTTCAGACGCTGTATAGACTTCAAATTTATTCATAAACACATAAGATATGGTTTTTAAATAATCGGCAGCGTCATCCACAAATAATATTTTTAGCATTATAACCTCAATTTCCTTTCGCTTAAACGGATGCCGGAAAAACACGATTTTGTATCTCTCCGGCACTCGCATCTATTGCGCACTGATTGTATCTACGATGGACATATCACGGATTTTCTTAATTGGTCCCCTAATTGCTAGGATCACTGCAATCACTACTACTGCAATAATCACAGCAAGCTCTGCAACAGGAATATTCCATGGATCTCCCCAGTTGAAACCTACCAGCTTATCAAATAAAATCTTGTTACAAAGCAATCCTAATATGCCGCCGCAAATACTACCGGTTACTGCATAGGTGGAGGCTTCTGCCACAACCATTCTGACAAGCTGCCGGTTACTTAATCCAATCGCTCGGAACGCACCATACTGATTCATCCTCGCAGCAACACTCATAGCAATACTGTTAATCACATTGAATATCGTAATCAATGCGATGAGAACCAGGAATCCATACACAAACAGGCCAAAACAATAGTAGGTTCCGCGTGTATTACTGTTACTCATACGGTCATCGGAAAAGGTATAAGTTCCGCCCGCCATTTTACGAATTGCACTTACATCATTCTCTGTGGCTACCTGTGCAAGCTGTATATCAATAATCGTATAGTCGCTTTCTCCGGTCATCTGCCGGAAAGTCTCTTCGGAGCAGATAAGTTTTCCGACGTCCGCCCGGTTATTAAACGGGCAATCCGAAACCATACCGACAATCTCTATATTGGAAGATTTTCCACCCATATTTAAAGTGACGGTATCTCCTACCTGGATTGTATTCTGCGCTTCAAAAACAACCAGAGCCGTTCCAGTTTGATTCTGTGCCGTTTCCAGACTGCCGGACAGTTTGTAGTTTTTTGCCCAATCAAATTGCTTTTCCTCATAAGTAATGAGATCCACCGTCTTTGTTTCTCCATTTACGACAACAGGAACATTATAGGCAAACATGCGCCCATATACCTTGTCTACCGCCGGATTGCCGGAAAGCTCCTCGATTAAGCCATTCTTTACGGAGCATGTCTGATCCGGGCTGATGATTGACAGATCCGCTGTCCACGGATGCAGCGGCGTCAGCGTGTGCTTCATAAAATCAATCGTCACCGAAAAAGACAGGAAAAGAATAATGCTCAACGAGAACGAGCCCACCATTAACACAAAATTCTTTTTACTTGATTTTGCATGGTGGATGCCAAGGGAAGTATCTACCTTCATATATGTCGTATTGGCTGCCCTGCGAACAGGCTGCAGATCATTCGCATTCCCTCCCAAGTCCGTAAGCACGCCGTCTGTGACCCGTAAAACCCGATCTACAGAAGCAGTCAAATTGTTATTGTGGGTGATCATCAGGATTGTCTGCTGGTAGTGGCGGGCTGCCTGTGTCAGCAGATCCATCACATCCTGGCTGTTTTTGCTGTCCAGATTTCCCGTCGGCTCATCGGCCAGGATCAGTTTGGGTCTTGTGATTAAGGCTCGACCGATAGCCACCCTCTGCTGCTGGCCGCCGGAAAGCTGGTGCGGCAAATGATTCCGGCGTTCTGTCAGACCCAGCATGTCCAGTATTTCCTTTACATCCTGTTCATTGGGCTTGCGGTAATCCAGCAGGATAGGAAAAATGATATTCTGTTCCACCGTCAGCTCCGAGACAAGCTGAAAAGACTGAAAGATAAAGCCGATATTCCTGCGCCGGAAAACAGTCCGCTCTTCCTCTTTCATGGTATGCAGATTGTGCCCTTCCATCGTCACGCTGCCGGAGCTTGGAGCATCCAGCGCACCAATGCAGTTGAGCAATGTACTTTTTCCGGAACCGGATTCGCCTACAACCGCTGCGAATTCCCCCTTTTCCAAAGCAAAAGAGACATTTTTCAGTGCATCTACCCGTGCTTCGCCCTTGCCATATGTTTTGCATAAATTTTGTACTTTTAATATTTCCATGATATCAGTACCTCCTGTAATTACAGAGTATAGCAAAGGCATCTTACATTCAGGTGAATTTCAGCTTACGAGTCTGTAAGGAAGGAAATCGTAAAGGCCGTTCCTTCACCAAGTTCACTTTTTACCGAAATTACACCTTTCTGTCCCTCCACGATGGCTTTTGCAAGCGGGAGTCCTAATCCTACTCCTTGTGTATCCAACGATTTTTTACTGCGATAAAAGCGCTTAAAGATATGATATAAATCTTCCGGTAAAATGCCGCATCCGTTATCCTTAATTTGTATTCTGACCATTGCTGGGGACAGCGCCCATTGGATACGAACAATTCCTCCTGAGTCTGTATGATCCAGTGCGTTTTTTACGATATTCCCGATTGCCTCTCCCGTCCATTCCAGATCGCAGGAAACCGTCTGATCCCTGACCCCCTCCAGGATGATTTCTTTGTTCTCCTGTTTTGCCCGCGCTTTCAGCTCATTTATGCCATGAGATACTACTTCATAAACCGAATTCTTCTGTTTATCGAACACAATACCGCCCGCATCCAGCCGTGTTATTTTCAGCATTGCTTCAATTAACTGCTTTATGCGTTTTAAGGAAACGCCCATTTTCTCAGAAAATTCTCTTATTGTATCCGGATTATCCGGTTCACCCGCAATAATCTCCTGATATATGGTGAGTGCCGCCAACGGTGTTTTCAGCTGATGGGATATATCAGAAATCGTACTCTTTAGAAATTCCTTTTCTTTCTGCCGCGCCTCACCTCTGGCCTGCAGCATTGTCGCAAACTGATCCATAGAAGAAAACATTTGATAAATCGTACCCTCATTGCTTTGAGGCAAATGGCAGGAAAAATCTTCGGCTATATATTGCTGCATGATACTTTCTGCTTTCTGATATAACCGATCCCTTTTCCATAAAAACATAAAAACGCCGCTCATCAGAAACACTGATAACCAAGCGGCGGCAGATACCATATGTCTTCCAGCTTCCTTACGAAATTCGGTAAACTCCGGTAAGGCATCGGCTGCTGTATTTCCTGTTCTTCCAATTTTACTCAGATAGTCTGTTCCTCTTTCACCGCTTTCTGTATTGGCAACCGCTGCAGCGATTACATCTTCTGAGACCCCTTGTTCCAGTAATACGGATATCATTGTATTTTCCCTTGTGTAAAGCATTTCTTTTGCAGAATCAATCTGAAGGGAAAACAGCCATGCGCCGCTCCCTAATAAAATGAGAATAAAGAAAATGAGAAAGCAGCAAAAGTACCGAATCTGTTTGTCCTGAAAAAGTTTTATGGCGAAACCTCCTTCCACTGATATCCGAAGCTGCGGACGGTAATCAGATGTTCTGGCTGGGAGGGATTGACTTCTATTTTTTCACGAAGCCTTCGGACATAAACGGATAGGGTATTATCATCCACAAAATCACTATTGCTATCCCACAATTCATCCAAAATCTTCTCGCGTGTCATTATAAGACCTTCGTTTTTTACCAGAAGGCAGAGTAACCGGTATTCTGCGTTGGTCAGATCCAAAGCTTTTCCATTCAGCAGCGCTCTGCTGCCAAGCAGGTCAATGGTAATATCTCCACATTGAAAGGAAGTGGTTTTCTCCTGACTGCCTATCCCTGATCGTCGCAGCTGCGCACGGATACGGGAGCAAAGCTCACCAAGCATAAAGGGCTTCGTAATATAATCGTCTCCGCCCAGATCCAGACCGCGAATGATATTAACTTCTTCATCAGAAGCTGTCAGGAAGATAATCGGTATCTGCGTATTCTGCCGCCTGACCTTTTCACATACTTCAAATCCAGTTCCGTCCGGCAATGTGACGTCGAGCAGCAACAGATCGTATTCGCCGATAACCGGCAGGGCACCAATAGCTTCCTCCACCGTCCGTACAATGGTGACGTCATATCCTTCTTTCTTCAGGGAGTACCTCATTCCGTCTACCAGACTCACATCATCCTCTAACAATAATATTTTACTCATTCTGGCATTCCTCCTTTCATACAAACCGTTCTTTCCGAAAGCAGAACCGTTCTGATGTCTTTATCCTTATGCGTCTTCCTTATTAATTTCATGTGGTTTTATCCTTTGCACAGTGAATCCACTCTACCGTCAAAGCCAAGTTCCCAGTAAATTGTTCACCAGCTATGACAATGAAATTTTTGCCTGCATGTATCGTAAACTCGTAATCACCTTCATCCGAAACGTCTGTGAATACAATACTGCTTTGCCAGACTGTAGGATAAGCGAGTGATGATATTCATTTTTCATCGTTAGTTTTTTCTATGACGATTGATGAACCTTTTGATTTATCGCCATTCAGCCACTGCCATTGTTCAGACAGTTCTATTCTGCCATCACTTAAAATCTGTGGTATACTGTGACATTTCCCAATTTTTATCTGGTCGCTCAAATTAATATGTTGATAATAAAAATCTATTTCTCCATTCAAAGCAACCGTTCCAACTATACTTCCTTTTTTTATTTCTCCGCCATAGTAATCCGCCCATAAAATATTCTCATTTTGATGATATAAAAAAAGCGTTTGATTATCCACTTCACCATTTTCAGTATTCATCTTTGGTATAAAGCATTTTCCATCATAAAAAATATCTGTATTAGGAACTGCTATACGTTTTTCCATTACTTCGAAAGCTAACCTTGCATTTTCATTGATAAATAATTCTTCATGCTTTAATGTTTCATATCCCCTATGCTCATAGAAACAAGCTGCCGCAAGCAAAGCATCTAAGTAAATAATGGTGTGATTAAGAGATGTTTCTTTTTCAAGACATTGCATAATATAACTGCCATATCCTTTTTTCTGAAAATCAGAAGTAACAAACAGTCTTGATATATGATTTTCCTTGCAACTGCCTGTTCCCACTATACAATCACCTGATGATAAAACTCTAACAAAACCATTTTCTATATCTGTGGCAATGTTTTCCTTTGAATGAAGCCCGCGAAAAAATTCCACTACTCCTTGAGGATAATATAAAGGATAAATAGCGTTAATCGTGTTCTGTACCAATTGATAAATTTGTTCAATGTTTTCTTTTTTTGCTATTTCGTATTTCACTAACACACCTCCATGAGCCAATCTTGTCCATGCATAGCTTAACTTGCAAATTTTCTGCATTTATCAAGCTTTCCCTTGTAGAAAAATATGGACTAAGCTCTTTCGCTGTGGGACACAGTATGCCTATTTTTTCATCCTATCCCGCCTATAGCGCCACCAAGAATAAATTCCTTTTGTTGCACCCTCATTCAAACTTTGCTGTTATACTGCCGGTCTGTAATATATGCCCTTCTGCTTTCTTCAAAAAGCTGCGCTTTTTTGTATTCACCTTTAGTTCTAGTGAACAATCGAGCGCATACAATGTAAACTGATAAGTATGCGTTTTCCCTTTCGGCGTTTTCGGTCCGGCGTAACGGTGAATGCCATAAGCAACACCTTGTTTTGCATTTCCCAGTGACGGTAATATTTTACTTGCGGGAATGGCTCCCGGTACTGTTTTTGCAGCAGGTATATTCCAAATCAGCCAATGGGTAAATCCTTTTATCGGATGGATGAGATCTTCCAGCGTGATTGCCAATGTGTTGCATTGTTCAGACAAATTATGAATGATAAATTCCGGAGAACTGTCTTCTCCTCTTCCTGTATGTTCAGGAGGAAATACCCCGCCATTTTCTATTCCAAGGCACTCAAATTTTAAAATAGTATTATTATCTCCCATCCTTATTTCCTCTCTTTATACATCAAAATCTTCTGACTTAAAGTTGCTGTAATATCGCCCTTTTTCAGCAGTGAATTTTAAAACACAATAATCCGGATCTGTCACGCCCTGGGGATAATACATGGTATCACCTTCAAGCCAAATCATCTGCTTAGCTTCAGCATCCTCCAAAACCTCCATGATACCGATCAGCATAACCCCACGGAAAAAGCGTTTGTCATAAAAATAAATGCTGGCATTTGGATTTTCCCTATATTGAGCTACCCTCATAGAAGATGTGTTGGTTGTAAACCAGAATTCTTTGATTCCGATCCGTTTTCGGGGTGGCAGCATCGCTTTTATGTTTGGAAAACCTTCTTCAGAAATAGAGGCAATAAAGGATACGTTCTGCTTGTCAATTAAATTTCCTATTGTTTGTTCTGGATTTCTCATTTTGTTGGCTCCTTATATTATCATTACCTTGAGTTCTCCTAGGGCTTGTTTGAAAAATCGAAAACGTCGTCTTTTTTGCCAGAAGAGGCCACTTTCTACGTCGAAAATCCTCGTCAATCGCGAGATTGCCTTGCGGTTTTCTCCTTGAAATTGTCCCCTTCTGGCCCAAAATTCGTCATTTCCTCTATTTTCAAACAAGCCCTAATTAAATTATCAGTATTTTTCTGTAAACTGTTTTATCTGTAACCAGCCAACAATCTTACAATTTCGCTATCGCTTCTCTGAGATCCGCAATATACCTGGCCTGCTGTTTTTTCAGATACCCCTTTACAAACAAATTCATAATCGGGTTCTTCACTTGGACCTCTTCTGTAAAAGTAATCTGCGTACCACCATCACGGCTCTCAAATATGCCGCTCCAGTGACCTCTCATGTTTTGATTTTCCATATCAAATCGGTATTCCCGGTATGGCTCTTTTTCGGTAATCCGAAAATGTGTCACAAACCCGGTCTTTGTATATTCATCAAACCGATTTTCGTCAATCATTTCAATTTTGGATAAACCACCCCGCCATTCATAGTTTTTGTTATCTGTAACAATGTCCCAGACTGTCTTGCAGTCACAAGGCAACTGCGCTGTCACTGTTGATCGCTTCACAGGACGTCCCTCCATTCTTTTATTGTTTTTTCCAGAAAGTCCATTTTACTGCATTCTGATATCCAATCTTCTGATAAAACCTGTTTGCACCGCCTGTCATATGTGTTGCTCCTAAAGCCTTTGTTCTCCGATACATTTCAGACAATGCCGATGCGGCGAGGCCTTTATGCCGGTATTCGGGAATCGTGCAGAGCGGTTCCATGTACGCCAGATGATTTTCAGGAGTCCACCACATGCCTGCATAGCAGACATATTCCCCTGACTCATCCGCAATCACCACGTCAAGCTCCTGCGTTGCGTGAGGCGCAGTATTCAGCAAATAATTATGCTGCTCATACTGATGGTTCCATGAACCTTCGCTCTGTTCATGGTCAAACCCCTTCCAGCAGCATTCTCCTACTTTTGTTATATCCAAATCCCATGAGTTTACAAAGTGAAAGCCTTCTGGAAGCGGATAGTGCAATTCATTTTTTAAATCATACTGCATTTCCCAGTGTTTTGATCTCTGCACATACCCCAACTGCTGTGCAGCCTTCATCAATGCATCCTGTCCGCCAAATAAAACAAATCGAATATCTTCTTCGTTTGTGACCATATTTCCATCAGCATACGCCACCATTTCTAACGCCAGTTCTTCGTATCCAGGCTTCAGACAGAAATAGATATCTGTCACTGGATTCTCATAAAAGCAAAATGCCACAATCTCTCCATCACATTCCCAAATTCGATTTTTATAAGAATAGGAGATGTCCATCCAGTAGGAAAATGAAGCGTATGAGTATTCAAAAAAGGGAGCTGGTACACCGTTTCTCCAGTCTCTCTCGTAAGTTTCAAGAAGAAACCGATATACCTTTCCGCAATCAGCTAATATACTAAATGGCCTTTGTGTAATACTCCTTATAGTCTTATGAACTTCCAAAGCCTGTATCCCCTCTTTTTCATAATCCATCTGTATAAGTTCTTTCCCGTTGGGAAGCGGATATCTTAATACTTTGATTGGATGATATCCTATATTTTTCATCAAGTTCTCAATAGATGATGCATCTATTTGCTGATGTACGCTCTCCAACCCGTCAAATACATGAATATAAGGAGAATCCGACACCCATTCCACGTCTATGTTATATTGAATTGCACATGAAACATACTTTGGATTGGTATGTTGAACTACCTTTTGAAAATTATTGTAACCTATATATTCAATCAGTAGGTTTGCAATAAGTAGCTCTGTTTCCGGCAACCTCTCCATATGTTTCGTCAGATCAATGCACAAGCACTCCAACACTCCTGTTAAATCAGGATATCTGAGGACACTCTCCTGAAGATAGTCAGGATTGATATCCACCCCATACACTTTTGCATATTTACTTTTTTGTACATGTTCAAGGCCATTACCTCCTGCAACACCTAATATCATTGCGCTGGAAACCGGGTAATCCTCAAGCTGACTTTTCATCATTTGGTCCATTGTCTGCAGCTGCATAACAGAGCCAAGCCGCATATGATTTTCGTAATCATCTAATAGAATTTCTACCCACGGATTTACCATAATGTTTCTCCTGTTATGCCTGTGCTCATCTTGTTATCGTGTTACTCCCCGTCAGAAAGATATCTATTTATCAAAATATCTTTCATAGCGGCATTGTTCAACAACTGTATCTCCCAATAATGTTATTGCTTGATGGGGACAGGAACTGATACATCGGTAGCACATAGTACAACGACTTCCTGCGGTCGCCTTACTGTTTTTTATGACGAGATTTTCCATAGGACATAGACTGACACAGAGCCCACATCCCGTACAGGCTTTGTTGATTTTCAGCTTATCAGAATAGTCCTTTGTTTTTCCATAATACCATAATCGTTGGCAGAGCAATCCTGCTATCCTATCGTAAAAATACAATCCGTCTTTTGGGTATTTACCTTGCTTCATTTTGCAAACACAATTTTCAATTTCTCTGTCTGCCGCTTTAATGATCTCCCGATTTTTTTCAAGGGATTTCTTTAGTAGCCTCACATCACAAACGGAATCGGGCATATGAATGTGTAAGCCGCCAACGACTTTTGCGCCATACTTTTTCAATAACCGTGCGGAACAGCCCGCCCCATCTCCGCTAAACAACCCCATTGTAGCAAGGCAAAGCACCATCTTTCCTTTCCAAAGGTCTGAATGATCTATTATAAAATCCCGAACCATGACAGGGGCATTTGAAAATTGTACAGGATATGCCAAAACAACAAAGTCATGTTGTGCCAATAAATTTGCTGTTTCTTTTCCCTCAATCGGGATGGCTTGTGCCGATCGATCTAATAACTCCATCAATTTCTCGATACAGTGTTTGGTATTTCCTGTTCCACTTAAATATATGCCTATCATACTTTTTCCTCGAAACTATCCATTTGTTCTCTGCATCATTCCACTGTTTGAATACGACTATTTCCGCATCAGCTCCAAAACCGCTGTACTCAGACACCATGAGATATTTTTCATCAGCAATGATCCCGTAGCACCTGTCGCTGTTCTTTTTATGCAGCTGATTCCCTACATAAATTTTGTTATCATCCCAAAACTTTACGATCTGTCCGTTGGGAAGAGCATATTCAATGTTGGAAAAGGAACCTTTCAACGCATTCAGCTCTGTTACTTCTTCCATGTCTGGAATTTGCAGCGCATTGAACGCCGCAATCAGTTTCTCTTTCAATTTGATTAATGCTGTCTTGCCTTTTTTACAGCATTGTGCAGCAAGGCATTCTGCTCCAAAGGGCCGTCCTCCCGTTCCCGCACACCCTTTGCAAGTGCCGCTTATTTCACAGTTTGTACAATCAATTCCACAGATAGATTTCATTCTATTTTCCTCCGCAAATTCTCTTTTTTTACAACTTCTTTATCGGGAAAAACATATATCCTTTCCCGGTCTGAGGGCACGTAAAATCATGGACAGCTCCGACTAATGAAATGCCATGCCCCTGCAGATATTGTATTACTTCCGGAAAAACGTTGTCATTTTCACGTTCCACGTAGATATATTCATAGCCAGGAATCACCCATTTTGTCCAGCCATCGGGGGCTTGCGCGTCCTCATTGCACTCTACTCCCGCAAGATAAAGCCCTTTACTGAAATCTTCCCAAGGCTGGAAGGAGCGGGAGAAATCAGACATCGCGCCCCATATTCCGATGATGTTCCCGTTTTCGTCTTTCTTTACCAGATGCGAAACTTCTCCAAAATGGGAATTGGCGTCGTCCCATAGCTTTTGAATAAAGTCGTCCCCGTCTGTTGTTGCCCCTTCTTTTCCGATTACGACAAAGGACTCTTTTTGGCATTTTTCGATTTTCATTGCTTTGCCATTCCTTTCGCTTTGTTTAATTCATTTTCATCGTCTTAATTTGACTATTCCATCATCATTGTGGTTTTGTTTATTATCAAGCCTGATAAGACTGCTCTTAAATCCTCAGCGAATCAGCTTTATAACATCCTGTAGGGTGACTAATGCCATCACACCCATCAACAGCACAAAACCTACCGCATTCACCGCTGCCTGGTACTTATCAGGAATCTTGTGCTTGAACAGCAGCAATGCAACAACGTCCACCAGTAGGAAAAATATTCTCCCTCCATCCAGAGCCGGAATGGGCAGCATATTCATTACCGCCAAGTTGATAGCAATCAGAGCCGCAAGAAAAGCAATATCCCGTGCAGCGCCGGACGCGGATTCAGAAGATGTTCCCACCTCTGTCATGATGGACATAATACCTACGGGGCCGCTGAGTTCCTTCACACTCACATTTCCATGTATCATCTGTATTATGTTGAACCACATTTGCTGCACAAAGTCCAGAGTCTGATAGCCGACAAAACGCAAATGCGTCAAAAAATCTGCCGGAACTTGCTTCGCCCCCACCTGCAGACCAAAACTATTCTGACGCTCTCCGTAAGTTCCGCGGTAGAGAGGCAGGTCTTCCAAGACAATTAACTCTCCGTTTCGTATAACCTCTATATCAATCCCCTGACCACCGTTAAAACTAAGAAACATCGCCGCGTCCCCCCGGATGTAAGTTCGCCAGCCATCAACCTTATAGAAAATATCCCCCACCATCAGGCCATTCTCCCCCTCCAAAGGGAAACCCTCACTGAACCCAGACACCTGATCCACATAAAAACTACTGGCTCCTGCAAAGAGTATGGCAATGATCACAATTCCTGTGAGAAGGTTCATGAAGGACCCACCAGCCAGAATTATGAATTTTTTCCAGAAGCCTTGACGGGCCAAGCATCGTTCATCCCCGGTATCCTCATCCTGCCCATCCAGAGCACAGAAACCTCCAATGGGTAGAAGACGAATGGAATATTGGGTTTCTTCCGTTTCTTTATGCCAGATGCAGGGGCCCATACCGATGGAGAACTCATTGACCCTCACGCCGCAGAGCCTGGCGGCCAGAAAGTGACCCACCTCATGGATCGCTATTAAAAAGCCGAAAATGAAGATTGCTGCTATAACAAAGACTACCTTCATCAAAAAAACCCCTTTCCAATGTGTTGCTTTTCTTAGTAGATTATATTATAACGATCTTCCGAACAGTATTTGCGGTTCTGATCGTCAGCTTGGTACTTATATTTGTGCTCGCAGTCTTGGGCCACCAATTTGTTTTCCGGTAATCCTTTCGGCTAAAGGACCAGAATACCGCCTCTTTGTAGCCCTGTATCTTTTCCAATTCTTCTTTCGGTTCTCCAATCTCGCCAAAAACATCAGCAAATGTGGTTGGTGGGATAATGAAAATCAGATTGTCATAGGTTGCCTTATCTTCGCTCCCCCACCAATCAGGTGCATGAGCTAAAATATCCTCAAGTGCCTCTTTTGATATGACGAAAACGGGAATGTCAATGCCAAAAAGCCTTTGTATCATTGTTCCAATCTGGTTTGTAAATCCCTCAATATTGCCTTCATCACTTGAAAAAATCACATTGCCGCTGTTCAGATATGTTCTGACTTCCGAAAAGCCCATTTCTTCAAAGCCTTTCTTTAATTCCGCCATTGGGACTTTATTTTTACCGCTTATATTAACACCACGCAAAAACGCAATATATCTTGCCATATTTGCAGATACCTCCACACAGCCCTCCGGTTTAAGGCAACACCGCACAAAGATTGCGCGGTGTTGCCTTAACACTCCATTAAATATCCAAATCAACAGCAACCGCAAGAATCTTATATCTAGCCAACCCTTTACCTTTTGTCTACTCCGTCATGATCCCCCAGCGGATGCCGAATCTATCAACAAAAACAACTCTACAGGAGCTGTATGGCGTAGCCTCCATAGGATAAATGGTCTTGCTCTCTTCTTTCATAATCTCGTATGCTCGCTGAACGTCCTCTTTCGCATCATACATAATGGTAAGAAAATTCGAGTAACAGGTCTGGAACTCCATGTCCACATGATCACTCATGATAATTCTCTGGTCACCAATCAGAAGTTCCGAATGATAAATATAATTTTTCTGGTTATCCCTAATCAGTAGATTGTATTGCGGATCGTCAGCCTCGCCATAGGTAATCAGACAGGTTATCTGTCCCCTGAATGCCTTTTCATACATTTGGATTGCCTTTCGGCAGTTACCGTCGAAGTTCAAGGTTGGCACAATCTTCATATCGTTTCTCCTCACAAAAATATCTTTGTTCCTATCTGATTATCTAAAACGCCACTGAGGCGCAGCACCGTCATCTCCCCAGTATTCATCCAGAGAAAGAATCTTACCGTCCCTCACCTGCATGAATGGCACCACATGAAAAGAACTGCTTCTATCGCAGGTATATACATACACGACTACAATAAAGATATCTCCGG
>CAJTCU010000036.1 GCA_910574935.1 Oscillospiraceae bacterium | reverse complement strand
CTGTATCACCAACATCATTCTGGACCCCATCTTCATCTTTGTGTGCCATTGGGGGGCAAGGGCGCGGCCTGGGCCACCATCATCGGCCAGATTTTGAACGCCGTGTGGAATTGATTCTTGCGTCAGTCGATATGGGGACGGACCATGTATGAAGAATCAGCTCGAAAATGCCGACCGGATTCACGGTTTCACCGCCAAAGTCAATGTCCGCCGTAAGTTATGTATGACGCTGAGAGGTCACCATATATTAATATAAAAACATATTCTTTCGCCTATCGATTTTACAATTGAAAAACCGTTTTATCCTCTCTACTAATTTCTTCCCCCACCTGCACCTCCACCATTTTAAGCTCAGATAAAGCCAAAACAGTATGCGCACACCCTGCTTTCATGGAAACGATGTCGCTAGCCTTGATGATCCTTTCCACACCATCTAGTGTCACTCGACCTTTGCCAGCAACCACCACCCATACCTCGTCCCGAAACTGGTGGCAATGATAATTCATGCTGTGCCCCGGCTTCAGGGTAACCTTAATAGTTAGGCTGCCATCCTCCACGTCCAGAACTTGGTAGCTCCCCCAGGACTTCTCTGCAAACATCACCTGCTGTTCCAGACCATCCACCAGCGGTTTTATGTAGCTGGACTGCCCTTTATCTGACACCAGGATTCCCTGTGGGCTGGCGGAAATCACTACATCATGCAGACCCACAGCCAGCACAGGCACGTTCAATTCGTTCAGGATATGCACATTTTTGCAGCTTTCGTGGAGCAGCACATCACCCAAACTATGCTCGTCCATGGCCTCCGTAATGGTATTCCAAGTGCCGATGTCCTTCCACTCGCCCGCAAACCGCAAAACCTGGATGTTCGTTTCCCGCTCTGTAACGGCATAGTCAAAGCTGGTTTTGGGGAGCTGTTCATACTTTGCGTACAGGTCTTGATAATCTAGAAAATCCACCGTTTTATAGGCTTTGTCCAGCACATATCGCAGCTTGAAAGCAAATACGCCGCCGTTCCACAGGCCGCCGTTTTCTATATATTTTTGCGCCGTTTCTGCATCCGGCTTTTCTTTGAAAGTCAAAACCCGGCTAACTCCCGCCTTGTTTTCCGGCAGGATATACCCATATTTTTCACTGGGATAAGTAGGCTGCATTCCCATCAAAACCAGGTTTGCGGCCCCAGTCTCCGCAAGTTCGCTTAATTTTTTAAGCGACTGAAAATAAGAATCATCCACATAGGGGTCAACCGGGCACACCATCACGGGTTCCTCTGGTGTAACGCCCTGCACATCGTACAGATAAGCGCAGGCCAAGACAACGGCTGGAAAGGTATCTCGCCGGCTGGGTTCCACAGAAATAGAAACGTTTTTCCCCAGTTGGTTTCGGATCCCCGACACCTGCGCCTTTGAGGTAGCAATGGTGATTTTGGCATCCGGGTCGGCATGGCGAACCTGCCTGTATACCCGCTGGACCATGGATTCACGCCCGCCATCTTCTGCTTTAAAAAGCTTGATAAACTGCTTAGAGCGCACCTCATTTGACAGGGGCCACAGCCGCTTACCAGAACCGCCAGACAATAGAATGATGTTCATATTCTTACCTTTCCGCGCGTATGGGATGGTAGAGGAAATCCTCATAGGTCAGGCGGATGCCCTCTTCCAGTTCGGTTTTGTATGTCCAGCCTAGGGCAGTTGCCTTGGAAACATCCAGCAACCGCCTTGGCGCACCATTCGGCCGTGTAGTATCCCAGGAAATTGCACCCGCATACCCAACAATTTTTGCTACCAGTTCAGTTAAACTGCGGATACTGATTTCTTTCCCGGTTCCAATATTGACCGGCTCCTCACCGCTATAATGGTTCATTAGATGAACACAGGAATCCGCCAAATCATCCACATAAAGGAATTCCCGCAGTGGGCTTCCGTCACCCCAGCATATTACATTAGATGCGCCTTGTTCTTTGGCCGCGTGAAACCGGCGAATCAGGGCAGGAATCACATGCGCATGCTCTTTATCAAATGAATCCCCTGGGCCATAGGCATTCGCCGGTATGGAACTGATAAAATTATCTCCATACTGCCTGCGCATATAGGCACACAAGCGGCTGCCGCAGGCTTTTGCCAAGGCATATCCCTCGTTGGTGTACTCTGGCAGGCCCGTTAAAAGAAAACCTTCTTCCATGGGTTGTGCGCAGTCTCGGGGGTACATGCAGGTACTACCTAAAAACAGAAATTTCTTTACACCATATTGATGTGCCGCCATAATCAGATTGTTTGCCATCTGCATGTTGTCATAAAAGAAATCCGCTGGGGCCTCGCTGTTTGCCTTAATTCCGCCAACCCGTGCGGCAGCGTCAAAAACGTATTCTGGCCTTTCTCTTGCAAAAAAGCGTTCTACATCTGCCTGACATCGCAAGTCTAGTTCTCTATGTGTACCGGTGATAATTCTCTTGTACCCCTGTTGCTTTAGTACACGCACAATGGCGGAGCCTACCATGCCTGTGTGGCCAGCTACGTATATTTTTGCGTCTCGAATCATCAGATTCCCCCATTACTAGTACATTTGCTGTCTTTTGTACATCCAGATGTCCCAATGTTCTGTATTCGTGTTTAGCGCCGATATTTCTTCCATATCTGTCAAATCTAGCGTAAAATTGAATACATCTGCGTTTTCTTTTATAAAGTTTGGATCTGCTGCTGCCACAATGGGAATGATGTCCCGTTGGAGTGCCCAGCGCAAGCAAACCTGTGGAATTGTTTTCCCATGTTTTTGGGCTATCGCTTTCAAAATATCATTCTTAAAGACATCTCCCCTTGCCAAAGGCGACCATCCCTGCACCGCAGTTCCATGTGTTTGGCACCATTTTGCCAAACCGCGTTCCTGATAAAAAGGGTGGACTTCTATCTGGTTAAACATGGGAATCTCTCTACAGTTTTCGGAAAGCTGCAGAATATGCCTTTCAAGAAAATTTGATACGCCAATCGCCCTAATTTTCCCTTTGTAATAAAGTTCCTCAAAGGCTTTCCATACATCTATGTTTCTTTCCCTATACTTCTCTTCGGAATACCGTGGCACAGGTACATGGATCATATAGGCATCCAAATAATCCACACGCAGTTTGTTTATACTTTCTTCAAATTGCCGCATCACCGTCTGATATCCATAAGGCGTTTCCGGGTGGAACTTGGTTTGAATGAATATATCTTCGCGGAGAACCAATCCAGAGTCTACTACATGCTGCAAAGCAGCTCCTAGCGTCTCTTCGCTCCCATAATTATGAGCCGTATCAAAGAGTCGGTATCCACACAAAATTGCTGTTTCCACTGCAAGATCCATCCCGCCTTTTATTCTATCAACCTGTAGATTATAGGTTCCAAACCCTATAGGAGGGATTTCGACTCCATTATGCAGTTTCATTTTTTCCACCTCAGATATTTGCTGTAATGCCACCATCTACAGGGATGACGGCGCCACTTATGTAGGAGGATGCTTCGCTTGCCAGCAGGAGAGCCGTGCCATGTAAATCCTCTGCGGTTCCTACCCGCTCTGATACGGTCCTGCTTTTGAAATAGCGGAACCCTCCGCTTCCCTCATTTGTCAGTTCTGTGAGGATATATCCTGGCGCAATTGCATTGACAGTTATATTGTATTTTCCCAATTCAACCGCCATGGCACGGGTAAGGCCTATCAGCCCGCTTTTGGAAGCGGCATAGCTTACCTGGTTCGCAAGACCCATAAGCCCGCATACAGAAGAGATGTTTATAATTTTCCCGTACCTTTTCTCTTTCATCGTTTTCACAGCTTCTCTACTGATATAAAAAGCTCCATCCAAATTTGTGGACAAAACACTTTCCCATTGTTCCGTAGAATGCGAAGTGATGTCCTCAGACTTAGCTGTGATTCCAGCATTGTTTATCAAAACGTCGATCCGCCCAAATGTGTGAACAGCTTTTTGGACAGCCTCTACAGCCTGCTGTTCATTGCTAACATCACATGGTATCGGCAGGCACTTTATCCCATATGTTTTTTCCAGAGTCTCTGCCAATGAAAGGATCCTTTCCTGCCTTCTTGCCAGTAAAACCAAACTGGATTTTTTCCTGGCGAATAATTCAGCCAAGCTTTCTCCAATGCCAGAGGAAGCCCCGGTAATTAGTAGTACCTTGCCCTCCATGTTAAATAAGTCTTTGTTCATCATATAAGCCCCCAACTCACATAAGCAAAACATAGTGATCCGTTCGCAAGACTTTGTCCACCTATAACAAATACATCCTGGCATCTCATAGCATTTAGGCAACACCGCGCAATTCTAAGTACCGTATTGGGCAGTCAGATTTTTCTTCAGAGGGTACAGATTGAGCGCCGTCCATCTCACCATTGACCAGCGAAGGCTGTGCGCTATCACGGAAAATCTGCAAGCAAGACGGTGCTTAAGGCGCCACCCGCGAATGGTGCGGTGTTGCCTTTACTCTATTACATACCAGCTTGGCTTTGTACACCACGGAACCTTTTTCAGTCTGACGTTTTTCAGCCCTATAACATCCATAAGTGCCAGGGTTTCTCCAGGGCAACTGGGATCATTCAACTCATCAAAACCTATCACACTGCTTTTTACGAATCTGTCTTTTATAGCCTCCAGACACTTTTTTGTGGGCTCATAGATATCGAAATCAAAATAGGCAAGCGCAATAATGGTTTCTGGATTTTCTTTCAAATATCTCTGCACTTCAACAGAAGCGTCTCCTTTGATAATCTCATGCTTTCTGATATGGGACAAAGGCTGCGTTTGCTCCTGTACGGTTAATAAATGGTCTAAATAAACTTCATATCCTTTGGGCAAAGCTAGATTTCCAATCCCAATAAGCGGCGCATTTCCATCCTTCGCATGTACAGAAGGAAATCCTTCAAACGTATCAAATCCAATAATTTTTCTTCTGCAATTATACGGCTCATAAACTCCACGAAGTGCGGAAAACAAGGAAACACCTGCACCCCATAGCGTACCAAACTCCATAATAACGCCAGGGATCTCCAGTATCTGCTTATATAGATTATCTAAAAACAGAATGCGGGCAAGTTCTTTTGCGTTCAAAAATATTCCCAGATTTGAAATCAATTCATCCGGGTAGATTGGGCACTCTTGAAAATAATGGTAGCGCGCCTCTTTTGCATTGATCTCTTCTGTACTTTCATGCGTAAACCCTTTTGCGTTGATGGTATCTTTCCAGTCTGTTGTGTGATGCATACTGAATCCTTTCCTCTTAAATGTAATTTTTTTTATGTTAACCTTTCCAGATACTCTTTACATATCTGCGTCATACCTTGCCGCATTCCGATTTTTTGTTCCCAGCCCAAGGCCTGCAACCTCTCTACTGATACCAGCCTATTGGCCATGTTTTCAGAATGTGTACTGTCAAATTTAACTTTACCATTATAGCCTGTAATCCCGCATACAGTCTTCACAATTTCACTCCAGCATGTTGCCTGGGGAGTAGAAATGTTAATGGGACATTCAAACTCTGCATATTTTTCCATTACTGTAATAAGCGCATCCGCACAATCAGAGACATGCAGAAACTGTTTTCGTGCCACGCCCTTTCCATAGATGTCTAAATGAATCTCTGGTGAGCCTTGCTTTTTTGCTTCGGTAATGTCCACAACGATTCTTTCCAGCAAGTATAGGCTTCTCCTATTAAGCAAACTCCCATATATATGGGTAGGAAGGGCATAAACAAAGGGACACCCGTATTGCAGGTAATAATATTGGCACAGCTTTAATCCTACAAATTTGCTTAACACGGTTGAACGCATGGACTCGCTGTATCCAAGATAGAAGTATTCCTGTAGTCGTTCTTCCCTCATGGGCTCTGCCCCATCCGTCTGGTCCCAAGGATATAGCATGGCGCTACCCACAAAGATGGCCTTTTTAACTTTTTGGTTTTTAGCCGCCTCCATCACATTGCACAGCATCATAATGTTCGCGTACGATTCAGCCGCATCGATTATTTCGCCCGTGTGGAAATCTGAAACATTCCGGTGTGCACAAAAAAATATATACTCTGGTCTAACCTTTTCAAAAAATGCCTGTACCTGCGCCTGGTTTACCAAGTCTACTTCGCTGTGTAGGCATGGTACAATATTTTTATATCCATTGCCCCGCAACGCAGCTATCAATGCATTCCCAATCAGTCCGCTTGCCCCGAACACCACCACTTTTGCCGACTTTTCCACTTCGTTCCTCCTTACCTCTGATATACCTCACTGCTTCGGATGTTCCTAGACTTTCTTGCATAATCCTGCCGCAACTTCAACAATAATGTCCTCTTGGCCGCCGACAGTTTTCCGCCTTCCCATTTCCATAAAAATCTCTCTGGGGTCTACCTGGAACTCTTTCGCCGTTTTCAACACATGGGGCGCATAGGAGGAAAATACCCCTGCTATCCCGCTAATCAGGTTGGTGCCAGAAATACCTTGGGCCGTGTTTACCATTTGCGACACAATGTTATCACTTATATCCATTAGCTGGTACAAATCTATATCTGTTCCATATCCCATTTTTTCAAGCACAGCTATAAGGACTTCCAGCTGACAATTCCCCGCCCCTGCTCCGAATCCACGGGTTGTGCCATCTATTATCTGGGCGCCTGCCTCTACCGCGGCAATAGAATTTGCCACGGCCAAACTTAAATTGTTATGTGCATGGAATCCCACCGGGATTCTCAACCGGTTAGACAAATAATCGATTCTTTTCCCTACAGCGCTAGGCAGGGAAGCCCCCGCTGAGTCCATCAAAACTACTCCCCTGGCACCATAAGATTCCATTTTTTTCGCCTGCTCTAAAATCTGGCTGTCTGATACGGTATGTTGCAGCATCAAAATACCATAGGCCTCTTTCCCTTGCTTTGCGGCATACTCAATATGCTCTCTTGTGATGTCGGCTTCTGTGCAGTGCGAGGCAACACACACCAAATCGACACCGTATTCAAAGGCAGGCTGTAGGTCGTCTTCAATTGTTCCAAAGCCAGGCAGCAAAAATGCTCCCAACTTTGTCCTGATCAGTTTTTTCTTTGCGGCAGTAAGCATCTTCTCGTCAGACAGCAACGACAGCCCTACCTGTAGAGAGGATGCCCCCAGGCCGTTCCCATGGCCCACAATTACGGTATACATTCCCACACTGTCAACAGCTTCACAATACTCTTCTACGTTCTTCAAAGATAATTGCTGGTTGACCGCATGGGAACCATCCCGCAGGGTCGAATCAAACAGCATCACAGATCAATGCACCTCCTCTTTATCCCCAACTCGGCGTATCTTTCTGCAACCCGGATAGCCGCACTTGTAATGATGTCAAGATTCCCAGCATAGGGAGAAAGATAGTCTCCAGCACCTGTGACCTCTACCATGGTCGTCACACGCCCGTTTTCAAATGTGGGTTTCAAAATTATCTTGTAGCCAGGCACATACTTCTGGACTTCTTTTTCCATATTCATCACAGAACATACGATCCGTTCCATATCTGGATTATCCATCAGCAAATAAATTGTGTTATGCATACGGACAGGCGGTTCAGCCGGGTTCAGTGTAATAATCGCTTTGGCTTTCTCTACAGGGCACAGATCCACAATAGCATTCTTCGTTGTTATTGTAAACTCATCTATATTGTTTCTGGTCCCAAGCCCTGCAGATCTTGAGGCTATGTTGGCCACTACCTCTGCGTACCGAATTTTTTTTTGTACCTGGCTGACAGCATATATGATGGGGATAGCACCCTGCCCCCCACAGGTGACCATGTTAATATTTGGCAGGCCTACACAATCATCCAGGTTCAAAACTGGGACACACATTTTTCCTATTTTGGCAGGCGTTAGGTCAACCGCATAGATTCCTTTTTCCCGTAGGACTGGTGCATTCTCTAAATGTGTATGTGCGGATGTCGCGTCAAAAACCAAGTCAAACTGCTCAGGTGCTTCTTTAACAGCCTTAATAGAATCAACTGAGACAGGGACTCCCATCTCTCTTGCTACTGCAACACCTCTGGAATTATCACGCCTACCCATAAACAAAGTACATTTGAGTTTTGGTGATTTCATTGTTTTTATTAACAAGTCTGTTCCTATATTTCCAGTGCCAATAATGCCAACTTTTAATTGATCCATAAAATCTTTCCATTCAGTTTGAAATTAATGCAAGTGCCTCCTGCACAATTCTGTCGCAGCCAGGCGTCCTGTTTTGATTTGGAACGTTAAAGCATTTCACATGGTCTTCTGAGGATAACGCCTTCACAAAACGTCCGGTTTTTTCCATCAACTCATACGCTACATTTCTCGCAGCGCCACAGACGGGGAAACCGTTATCGACTACCATCCCAACCCGGCTCATTTCAAGGGGCTTTCGCATATCTTCAATGTCAAAGGGCTTTAACCAAACAATGTGCTTTAGCTTCACACGTATTCCAATATTCTGGAGTTTTTTAACTGCCGCCATCGCTTCTCTTCTCGCGTCTGAAATGGCATAGATGATTATATCTGCTTCTTCCCCATCAATTTCGTCCTGCCACTCCTGTTCATTGGTATAGGAACTCCTATGTTCGCTGACAAAATATGGCGTATCATCCTGTTGATACCTGTCCCAGACCTCTCGGTATTCGCCGGGAGTCATAGGGACTGCTACCGTGATCCCTGGAAAATACATAGGGATATTGTGGAGCATTACAGAATGGACTGGGCCAGCTCCATCTACGCCAATACATCTAATATAGATTGGTACGCCTTGGCCATGCAGTTCCTTGCTGATGGCTGCATAATGAACTAACTGGTTACAATTCAAGGTAAAAAAATCCTGAAATCGTAAAACAAAGATGGGCCTGACTCCTACCAGGGCGGCACCCACAGCAAACCCCGCTCCAGCAACGTCCGTCATGGGTAATTCTATGATATTTTTTACATTGGGGACAGTGCCATTGACCCAGCCAACCGCTGTGACTGATTGCCCAAAAAGCAGGCCATTGCTTTCTTCCAAATGGCGACGGGTAATCTCTTTTATCGTTTCCGCAACAGTCATTGCCACAGTTCCTCCATTTCTTGGACTGCATCACGCTCTATTTTCTTTATCTCCGTCTTATATCCCAAATCGGTCAATTGCTTTCTTACAATTACATTTCGTTCCCACTCCCGAGGCCCATCAACGCCAACACCGGAATGCCAACGCTCCCTACACACACGGCAATTGATAAGCAAAGGGGACATCCCATCCCACTCCTTTATAATACTTCCTATACTCCACGGACAGTCTGCTAAATCGAATGCCTTCATTCCAAATCCCTTGGCTACATCTGTGATTTCCCAGGAACGCCTATCCTTTTTGGGGGTCAGAATCGACAGGTCATTGTCCATACAAATAAAGAGAAGGGGTAAATTACGGGTGACTGCAAAGCCTAAGGACTCTAAGACATAGTCCTCTTCTGCAGACCCATCCCCAAATATGCATACCGTTTTCTCTTTGCTTGCCAATGCGGCACCTACTGCCTGAGGGACATTTTCACCAATCAATCCATGATGACCGTACAGCTTTATCCCATTTTTCATATACCGCAAGCAGCTGGAACCTGCACGGCCCCCGCTGAAACCGGATGGCAAACCCAATAACTCATCCCGGAATTCCTCTAAGCTGCACCCAAGACTTATATATAAGTCATGAGCACGATGCTGGGTAAAAATATGATATGCCTTGACTTCTTTTGCAAGCACAGCTGCAACCGCTTCCTGGCCCAAAGATAAATACACAGGTGCAATAATACGCTCCTGCTCGACTGCCTGTATCACTTGCAGATCAAATTGCCTGGCTCTACATATATTTTTATATATATTTAAACGGGCTTCTTTGGAAAAGTTTTCAATTGCCTTTATGGATACATTATAATTTTCTGTCCTGGCAGACTGTCCATCCAGCATTCCGCAATCTCACCTTTCTTAAATAGTTAATTGTAAGGGTTATTGGAGGTATTCTGTCAAACCCCTCATTTCATACCCCAGCTCATCTTCAGACAACCCATGATGACACCCAATATAAAACCCATTCTGGTTTATATACTGCGCCACAGGGTAATCCTTCTCAATATCCCCAAAAATCTCCTTATAGATAGGCTGGTTCAAAAGGCACAGCATGGGCCGGGTCTCAATATTATGCTTCTCCAGATACCGCACAAAATCGTCCCTGTCAATGCCGCTGCCTTTGCGGGGCAGGATAGGGAACATCATGTATGTATGTTCCACGTTTTCGGGATGACGGGGTAATTGAATTTTATATTCATATTGAGACAGCCCGTCTATCAGGAACTGCGCGTTGCGGCGGCGGGCTTCCAGAATCTCCTTTGCCCGCTCCAGCTGGCCCAGGCCCAGCGCCCCTTCAATCTCCCCCACCCGGTAGCTGTAGCCCAGCCGCACAAACATGAACCGCCTGTCTATCTCTGTCTGCATGCGCTTGGGGCACACGGTGTCACCGTCACTGGCAAGGCACCTCTCGCAAGTGCAGGCCCGCCCATGGGCCACCAGGCTGCGCATGATCTCCATCAGGCCGCTGTCGCTGGTACACATGACCCCACCCACGCCTGTGGTGATGGTATGGGCCACATAGGTGCTGCACGCCATAATGTCGGAAAAGCTGCCCACCGTCTGCCCGTCCACCTTGGCAAAATGGGCTTCCGCGCAATCTTCCACAATGCGCAAGTTATGCTTTCGGGCAATTGTCACGACACGCTTCATATCGCAGGGCATACCAAAGCAGTGCACAGGCATAATGCACTTTGTCCGGGGTGTAATGTGCTTTTCGATTTCATCCGGGTCCATATTATAGGTAACCGGGTCAACATCCACAAAAACGGGCTTCATCCCAGCATGCATCACGGCGTTACTGGTGGCAATAAAGGTGATGGCGGGCACCAGCACTTCCGTTTCATCTGTCCAGCCGTCCACCTCGCGCAGCGTCTCCAGCGCCAGATGGAGGGCTCCTGTGCCGCTGTTGCACATAATTCCGTATCTGTGGCCATGCATACTCGCAAACTTTTTCTCAAAAGCCGCCACATACTTTCCTTGGGAAAGCCGTTGGTTCTCCAGGGCGTCCAGCACATATTTTTTCTCGATTTCTGTTACAGAAGCATACCCCACGCCAATTTTACCGGGCACAGAACCGCCCCCTTTTTTTCTGTTTTGCCAACTCCCGGTCGTGCTCCGCCATAATCCGCACCAGCTCTTCATAGCTGGTTTTCTGCGGGTTCCATCCCAAAACCGTCCTGGCCTTCGTTGGATCTCCCAACAGGTTGTCTACATCTGTGGGACGGAACCATGCCGGGTTAACCTTCACCAGCAGTTTTCCTGAATCGGTGTCATAGCCCTTTTCATCAAGTCCCGTGCCCTCCCAGCGGAGAGTGATACCGTTTGCGGCAAATGCCTTTTCGGTAAAATCCCGCACTGTGTGCTGCACACCGGTAGCAATGACAAAATCATCAGGCTTCTCCTGCTGCATCATCAGCCACATGCATTCCACATAATCCTTTGCATAGCCCCAGTCCCGCAGGGAATCCAAATTTCCAAGCTCCAGACAGTCCTGCAAGCCCTCGGCAATCCTGCCTGCCGCCAGTGTAATTTTCCGGGTGACAAACTTCTCCCCCCGGCGCTCCGACTCATGGTTAAAAAGGATGCCGTTGACCGCGAACATCCCGTACGCTTCACGGTATTCCTTGACCATCCAGAAACCGTACTGCTTAGCTACAGCATAAGGGCTGTAGGGGTGGAAGGGAGTTGTCTCTTTTTGTGGAATTTCTTCCACTTTGCCGTAAAGCTCCGAGGTAGAAGCCTGATAGAACCGCGTTTTCTTTGCAAGCCCCAAAATCCGTACCGCCTCCAAAATCCGCAAAACGCCTAATGCATCTACGTCGCCCGAATATTCCGGCACGTCAAAAGAAGCCTGCACATGGCTCTGGGCCGCCAGGTTGTAAATTTCATCCGGCTGTACTTCATGGATCATACGGACAACGGAGGTAGAATCCGTTAGGTCTCCATCGTGCAAAGTTACCGCATTTTGTGCAATTAAATGATCTATACGGGCTGTGTTAGCCACAGATGAGCGTCGGACCATGCCGTGGACTTTGTAGCCCTTTTCCAGCAGAAATTCTGCCAGGTAAGAGCCATCTTGGCCGCTGATTCCGGTTATTAGAACGGTTTGCATATTATGGTACCTCGTTTATATTCACTTAGAATAATCCTGTTTCTTACCAAAAGAACTGGTGAAGCTATGCTTTCTTCAGCTTTATTTCAAACTCCAAATTCGGGTTCAACCATCCCGCCACCTGTGAAAAAGAGCTTTCCGCATTGCGGATCATGCCCTTGCACATGCTGAGAAGCTGCATGTCGATGTAGCTGTTTTTGCCCCTATTGCCGACAACGTATGTTGTTTTCTGTGACAGGTCAAAGCCCAGTTCTTTTTCGTTGGCGCGGCACCATTCTAAATCGTCTGAAAAGACGAAGAAATGGGCATCCGGGTGTTCCAACACAACTTTTTGGCAAGCTGACTTGTAGACCTCTGCGGGAAGGTCCCATCCAATATTCTGAAAATCCCCGCGCCGGACATGGATGCCAACTGAATAGCAATTACCCATTTGCCCTGCATAGTCCAGATTCCGCTTATCTGTGAGAGGAGGAAACTGAAGTTCCTGCCTGTTCTCTTCAGCATATGCATCAAACCATTTTCTGCTGGCCCATTCGGCATGATAATAAATATTTTTATAGGGCAAGTCAATATATTCCGGATGGAATCCTAGATGTCCCCCCTCGGCAAAAATAGTTTTACCTGAAAACTCAGCTTGATCTTTTATTTGACTCAAGCTTACCCTACCTTCAAATAACACACTTGGGATTCCCATGTCTAACAATGTTTGTGGTAAAATAATACCATCACGCCTATTTTGAACAATTTTTTCCCATATTTCTCTCCGATAATACTGACTTACAAGATTCAGCTTTAACCCGAATATCCGTTCCAGCTCATACCCATTGTGTCTCTCTTCCACAAAATAGATTGTATCATCATACAACCATACATCATCCGGGCGCTGCCTCTGTGCGTATCTTACAAAAAAATAGTACCTAATTTGGTTAGCCAATCCGCCATCAAAAAGTTGTATTTTCAAAATAACCTTCCTCCATATTTTTACCCGAAGCAAATTTTCACATTTTAACAATTAAATAATTTTTCTAGAATTTCTTTTTGCACGAATTGCATTTTATTCAATAACAAAGGGCTCTTTCCAAAGAATCTTTCTCTTATCCATGCCCTTATCAACCAAAATCTGGGAAATCCTCTCGGCCTCAACTTTTTCCAGCACAGCTAAAACCACATAATCATATTCTCGATCAAGCAAGTCATTATCTGAAGAAACATCTCTGCCTTCGCGGCGGTAATATTCCCAGTTTTTATCAACCCACATCCTGACCTGGCAAATATCCCATTTTTTTATCTGGTGCATATATGTTACACCCAAAATTCCGGCACCATACAAAGCAATGCGCTTTCCCTGCAGCATATTTATAAATGGAAATACGATTGTTCTGTTTTGCGATTCTGAACAGAAGCCCATTTTTGCTGGAGCTTTTGCTAACATCATAGAAATTTTGTATTGAAGTTGGGGTAATAGAAGTTCATAGTCTGAATGTGTCTTAAAAGCTGATGCTAAAGACATATATAATTCATATGCGTTTTTCAAATATTTGCAATCAACATCAGGGCCATGTACTGCCGAATTTTGATGAATACGGTAATGGTAACCACAAATATCTGTCACGAGTACAGATCTGCATCTGAGAAAATATCTATATGTAAAATCACAATCTTCCCCAATTGAAAGATCTTCATTTATATTCTCAAACACAGACTGGGCCAGATCTTTCTTGAACAATTTTCCCCACATGTATCCTGTAAAACCAGATTGCAGAGAAATTTTCCCGCCAGCAGTGGACACATTGATCAAATGTTCTAAAATAAACCTCATATCTGCCTGTGTTGTATAAGCTCCTGGTGCTATTTTATCAGAGGCACGCCGACTACCTGCCGACTCCTCGCGATACCATTGCGATATGACCAGATCATAGTCCTGGCAACAATCAACTAACTGTTTGTACATATCTCGATCAATGTAATCGTCTGCGTCCACAAAACTGATATACTGCCCCGTCGCATGCTTCGCGCCATTCTTTCTTGCCAAAGCTACTCCTTGATTATGTTGGTCTATAGATTTTATTCGTACATCTTTTATAGCAAATTCTTTACAAATTTCTGCCGATCCATCAGATGATCCATCATTTACAAGAATAATTTCAATATTTTTATATGTCTGATCTAATACGCTTGTAATGCAACGATCTAGATATTGGGCAGCATTATAGATCGGAATAACAATACTTATCAGCGGATTTTCCATAATTCACTTCTCCAATTCAGATAAAGCATCTCCAACATCAAAATTTTTTAAAACTTGGACGGTTTCCACTATCCTATTCTGCACGGAAAAGTCAGTCTGCCACCCCAGCTTTTCCACTTTTCCCGCATCCAGCACCTGTCTGGAAATCCTGGAATACCCTCTGCTTTCCATATCACTTGGCAAATCAAAAACCACTTTGCAGC
>CAJTCU010000035.1 GCA_910574935.1 Oscillospiraceae bacterium | reverse complement strand
CCTGACTGCGTATCTGCTTGAGCCCTTCTTTTCCCACTTTCCGCAAATCGATATATTCCATATCCCTATTATATCACTCTTCCTCTCTTTTTCCTAGCTTTTTGAGCGGGAGTAATAACATTACCCCACGCGAAAGCGGGCAGACTTCCATGCGGTCTTTCTTTACAAGAGAACTTACAGAATTTTCGAAAGGAGAAAAGCAAATGGACAGGGAACTGTGTGCATCTCTTGACGGCACAACCGCATGGTCTGAAATTGACTGGGACTATGCGGAATCTACCGTTAGAAAACTGCAGGCGCGTATTGTAAAGGCTCAAAAGGAAGGCAGGACCGGCAGGGTGAAAGCCTTGCAGCGACTACTGACCACATCCTTTTTCGCCAAAGCTCTGGCGGTAAAAAGGGTGACGGAAAACACAGGAAAACGAACTGCCGGGGTAGATGGAGAAATATGGTCTACACCCAAAATGAAGTATGAAGCAATTTTCAGACTGACACAAAAAGATTATCGCCCCAAGCCGCTCCGGCGGATATATATCCCCAAAAAGAACGGCAAAATGCGTCCACTCAGTATTCCCACCATGCTGGACAGGGCCATGCAGACGCTCTACCGTTTTGCACTGGAACCGCTGGCAGAAATGAGTGCTGACCCTTGCTCCTTTGGGTTCCGCCCAGGGCGCTGTCCCCAGGACGCTATTAAACAATGTTTCAATGACCTGGCGAAAAAGGTGTCGCCCAAATGGGTGCTGGAGGGAGATATAAAGGGGTGCTTTGACCACATCAGCCACCGGTGGATATTGGAACACATCCCCATAGACAAGAAGATACTCCGCAAGTGGCTGAAATGCGGATACATTGAAACAAAAAAGCTGTTCCCGACCGATGAGGGTGCGCCGCAAGGTTCGCCTATCTCGCCGGTAATCTGCAACATGGTGCTGGACGGATTACAGCCGCTCCTCAAAAAACATTTCCATCAAACCACCCGTAAGGGTAAGCAATACTCCCCTATGGTTAACTTCGTGCGCTTCGCCGATGATTTCATCATCACCGGTGAAAACCGACAGTTACTACAGGAACAGGTACTGCCCATGGTGCGGGAGTTTATGGCGGAAAGAGGTTTGCAGCTTTCGGAGGAAAAGACGGTCATTACCCATATTGACAATGGCTTTGATTTTCTTGGCTGCAACATCCGCAAATACAAGGGCAAGCTGCTGATTAAGCCGTCCAAGAAAAATCTCAAAGGGATTCTGGATAAAATCCGGAAAACCGTGAAGGGAAACCCCACTATCAAGCAGGAATGGCTGATTCGCAAGCTGAATCCCATGATTCGCGGCTGGGTCAATTACCAGCGGTTCAATGTGTCTGCTGTGGCGTTTGAATATGTAGATTATCAAGTGTTCAAATGTCTGTGGGCTTGGTGCAGGCGCAGGCATCCAAAGAAAAGCAAAACGTGGATAGCCACAAAATATTTCCACCGTATTGGCAACCGAAGCTGGACGTTTTCTGTTCCAACAAAGCTGAAAATGAATAATGGGGAAACCCTGTTTATACGGCTGGTTTACGCTGCCGATACGGATATTATCCGCTTTACAAAAATCCGCAACTGTTCCAATCCATTCGACGCGGACGACCGGGAATATTTTGAAAAACGCAACACCGAGAAAATGCGCAATAGTCTGAAGGGCAGAAAGATATTGGCGAAACTTTTCCGTCAGCAGAAAGGTTTGTGTCCTGTTTGCGGAAAATCACCGTGGACACCGGATTCCAGGTTTACGACGATAAGGAAAATCGCCAAAACCCCAAGCAAATGCTTCATCCGGAATGCTATAGAAAGGTTCGTAAAAATGATGTTTCCTTTGAGCCGGTTCCCGAAGGGGAGCTTTGAAAGGCTTGAGCCGTATGAGGGGAAACTCTCATGTACGGTTCTTAGGGGAGGCTCCGGCAGTAATGCCGGGGTCTTACCCGACCAAATCCTGTGCTTTGATACGGAGATAGATGCCGAAAGATTTTGCAATGAGAAGTGCGCCGTGTTCGTTATTTTACCGGAGGAAAACCCCAACTCGTTCTTTATGATTTCACTCATCATCCAGCAGCTCTACCGGGAAATCCTCTCCGTGGCAGACGAGAACGGCGGTAAGCTGAAAAACAGGTGTATTTTCTTTTGCGACGAGTATGGGACGATTCCAAAAATTGAATCCGCTGAAATGATGTTCTCCGCATCCCGCTCCCGCCGCTTGCAGATCGTACCCATTATACAGTCCTTTGCGCAGCTTGAGAAAAATTACGGCAAGGAGGGCGCTGAGATTATCGTAGATAACATCCAGGACATCATCTTCGGCGGGTTCGCGCCCAACAGCAATTCTGCCGAAGTGCTGTCCAAGGCCCTGGGTAGCAAAACGGTAATGTCCGGCTCTGTTTCCCGTAGCAAGAATGACCCCAGCCAGTCTCTGCAAATGATTGAGCGCCCACTCATGACGCCTGATGAGTTGAAGTCCATGCCAAAGGGCCAGTTTATCGTGATGAAAACCGGCTTTTATCCCATGAAGGTCAGGCTTAAACTCTATTTTGATTGGGGCATTCAGTTTAACGAGCAATACGCTGTGCCGGAGAACGGCAATCGTAAGGTAGCTTACGCAGAGAAGAACGAACTGCTCCAGGCCATCGTGCTGAAGTACCATCCTGACTGGTTGAAGGATGATGATACTCCTCCCGAAGAATCCAATGCTGGCGGGCAGAGCCAGGACACTCCCGCGCAAAAGCAGCGAAAGAAAAGTTCAAAGAAGAAAGGCCCCGCAAGCAGGCAAAACAGGCCGCTAAAAGAGGTCGCTCCCCATAACCGTGAATCAGAGGTAGTGCAGGATGGGCCGGTTTGATTTTCTGTATAAGATGGACTTGCAGCACCGGGCCGTGGCTGTGTATATCTATCTGGCAGACCGGGCGAATCGGGATGGCGAATGTTGGCCTGCTATTCCTACCATCGCCAGGGAATTGAAATTGTCTCAGTCTACAGTGCGCAGGGCATTGCAGGATTTGCGAAAGGCGGAGTTGTTGGAAACGGAGCAGCGCTACCGAACCAAGGGCGGCAAGAGCAGTTTGCTTTTTCGTCTAAAGAAAATATGACAAAAAGGAACCACCTGCCGCCAGGGAGCTTTTGCGCTTTCTCGGTGGCAGGTGCCGCCTGTCATGATGGCGGGTGTAGGGAAGTACCCATATGAAAAGAAACCACCTCAGAGAAAAGATAACCCAGATATTTGTTATCGAGATTTTAACATCATTTGCCTTGATATTTCAAGAGTATCCCGGTATAATGCTTGCAGAACGGTAAGCTGGCGAGAAATTACGTGAAGGAAATACGCCTGCTTAAGAAAATCATAATGTTTTCTCATGTAAGGCTCAAGAAACTGTGCCACACACTTTGCTACAATTATATTAACAGAGAAGGAGGGTGCATATGCCCGAAAAAATACTTGTGGTGGACGATGAAAAGGAGATTGCCGACCTTGTAGAGCTCTACCTAAAAAACGAAAACTATGAGGTCTGCAAGTTCTACACAGCCTGGGAAACCCTGGCCTGCATCGAATCCACAGAGCTGGACCTTGCCATATTGGACATCATGCTCCCCGGCGTGAGCGGCTTTGCCATCTGCCAGAAGATACGGGAGCGCCACACCTACCCGGTCATCATGCTAACGGCGAAAATGGAGGAGACAGATAAGATCACCGGCCTGACCCTGGGCGCGGACGACTATGTCACCAAGCCTTTCCGCCCTCTGGAGCTGGTGGCCCGGGTCAAGGCCCAGCTGCGCCGCTATAAGCGCTACAACCCTGGCATGGCGGATACCCTAGAGCCGGACGCGCTGGAACACGCCGGAATTTTTATGAACACCAAGACCCACGAGTGCCTGCTGCTGGATGAGCCCTTGTCCCTGACCCCCACCGAGTTCTCCATCCTGCGGATTCTATTGGAAAACAAAGGTCAGGTGGTCAGCGCGGAGGAAATATTCCACAAGATATGGCAGGACGAGTATTATACCAAATCCAACAACACCATCACGGTACACATCCGGCACCTGCGGGAAAAGCTGGGAGAGAGCGCCGGGGCAATCAAGACCATCTGGGGAGTGGGGTACAAAATTGAAAAATAGAATTGGCAGAATCTTACAGCTGCTTATGCTGCTGACCGCCGGGTTTGCAGCCTGCTCGGCGCTGTATTTTCTGGTGGATAACGTGTTCGATGGTTTTTTTATCGATTGGTTCGAGGGCTTTTTCACCCAGACCGAGGGCCACTTCAACCCCGTAGAGGGCACAGGGGAGATCTGGCACACCATCAACTGGGGGCGGCTGAAGCCCTTTGTGCTGGCGGTGTTCATCGGCGGCACGCTTTTGTGGCTGACGGCGGCTTTTGTGGCCGCCCAGGCCGCCGCCAAACGCCAGGAAAAGCGCACCATCACCGACATCAGTGAGCGCCTGCGGGCTTACATGAAAGGCAACGCCGACGCCGTAACGGTGTTCCCCAAGGAGCAGGCCGAGATATCCGCGCAGCTTTCAGACATCAAGTCAGCCTTGCTGGAAAATGAGCGCCGGTTAAAGGAGGAGACCACCCGCAAAAACGACCTCATCGCCTACCTGGCCCACGACCTGAAAACGCCGCTGACCTCCGTCATCGGCTACCTGAGCCTTTTGGACGAGGCCCCGGATATGCCAACAGAGCAGCGGGCCAAGTATACCCGCATCACCCTGGACAAGGCGTACAGGCTGGAAAAGATGATCAACGAATTCTTCGACATCACCCGGTACAATTTGCAGGAGATCGCCCTCCAGAAGGAGCCGGTGGACCTCTACTATCTGCTGGTGCAGCTCACAGACGAGCTGCTGCCGGTGCTGGAAAAGAACGGTAATACGGTCAGATTGCAGGCCGATGAAGCCCTCACCGTCCCCGGCGACCCGGACAAGCTGGCTCGGGTGTTTGGAAACGTGCTGAAAAACGCCGCTGCCTACAGCTACCCTGACACGGAAATTGTCATCACTGCGGAAGAAAAGGAGGGGGCCGTCACCCTCCGCTTTAGTAACCGGGGCAGGACTATCCCACAGAAAAAGCTTAATTCCCTCTTTGAAAAATTCTACCGTCTGGACGAAGCCCGCACCTCGGGCACCGGCGGGGCCGGGCTGGGGCTGGCTATCGCCAAGGAGATCGTCTCCCTGCATGGGGGCAGGATAACAGCGGAGAGCATAGATGAAACCGTCACATTTACCGTCACCCTGCCCGCGCAATCTTAGGATTTTCTTAGGAAAGATACAATCTCATATTAAAGAACAGAGCGTTCCCATCTGGTATGATGTAGTTAACGCGGCGGCAAAGCCGTCTGCATTTACTACTATGCCAGATGAGAACGCTTATTATTTTTTCTAGGAGGCATGACATATGACAGAGAAAGCAATGGCGCGCAGGCGCAGATATCGGCAGCGACACAGAAGGAACACCCTCGCCACATGGGTGGCGGGCGCGGCCTGCGCGGCTATGCTGGTGTTCCTGGCGGCAATGGGGTGCAGGGACTATGTGAATAAGCTGCCACCCCCGGAAAGCTCCACCTTCCCCGGACTGGCGCTGAGCGAAACCAAGCAGGGCACGCCAGACCCGACAATTCAGGACAGCCAGCCCCAGGAGCCATCAACAGTTTACGAGGACGGCACGGACTGGAACCTCCGCCTTGTGAACCGCTGGAACCCCATCCCGGAGGGGTACAACGTGAGCCTCAAGGAGCTCCCCGGCGGGGAGAAGGTAGACGAGCGCATTTATGGGCCGCTGACGGAGATGCTTGAAGCCGCCAGGGAGGGCAACTGGGACGAGCTGCCCCGGGTGATCTCCGGCTACCGTACCCAGGAGGTGCAGCAGGAGCTATACGATGCCGAGGTAAACAAGTATAAATCCCAGGGCTATTCAGAGGAGGAGGCTAAAGCTGAAGCGGGCAAGTGGGTGGCTGTCCCGGGTACCAGCGAGCATCAGCTTGGCTTGGCGGTGGACGTGGAGGGGGCAACCTATGATGTATTCATCTGGCTCCAGGAGAACAGCTATAAGTATGGATTTATCTTCCGCTATCCGGGGGATAAGACAGATACTACCGGCACGGTGGAGGAGGTCTGGCACTACCGCTATGTAGGGGTGGAGGCCGCCACGGAGATGTATGAGCAGGGGCTTTGTTTGGAGGAATATGTGGAAATGAAAGGGGGAGAAGTATCATGACCATGGAAAACCGCAAAGAAAGACAGGCTCAAAACCATGCCGGGCGCACAGGCCCTGCGCGATTGAAAACGGAGTGGCTGGTGATGGCTGGCTTCTTGGGGCTGGCGGCCTGTATAAGCGCTGTGCTGCTGCCGTGGGTAGGTCATAGGTTTTATCACAGGCTGGAGCCATCCCCGGCCATTGTGGAGATCCAGGAGGTACCCGGCTGGAGCCTGATCCTGGTGAACCCCTGGAACAGCCTGCCCGAAGGCTATCAGGTGCCACTTATGGATTTAGGCGGCGGGGAAAGGATAGACAGCCGCTGTTATCACGAACTTCAAGATATGCTGGACGCCTGCCGCGCCGCCGGGCTGGAGCCGCTGATCTGTTCCGCTTACCGCAGCCAGCAGACCCAAGAAAAACTGTTTGCCAATCAGGTGGAGCAATGGACATCACAGGGGTACTCGCTGGAAAAAGCCCAGGCCGAGGCGGGTAAGGTGGTGGCTGTACCGGGCACCAGCGAGCACCAGTTGGGCCTTGCAGTAGACCTTGTAGACGTGTCAAACCAGATGCTGGACGAAAGCCAGAAGGACACGCCTGTGCAGCGGTGGCTCATGGAAAACAGCTGGAAATACGGCTTTATCCTCCGGTATCCCAACCAAAAGAGCGATATCACTGGGATTATCTACGAGCCTTGGCACTACCGCTACGTGGGAAAAGAGACCGCTGCCGAGATATATGAACAAGGGCTTTGCTTAGAAGAATATTTGGAAACCAGGGAGGTTCAGCCATGAAAGGGAAGTTAAACATCGCTGTGCTGTTCGGCGGCTGCTCGCCGGAGTATGAGGTGTCACTGCAATCCGCCCTTGCCGTGATAAAGAACATGGACAGGGAACGGTTCACACCCATCCCCATCGGCATCACCCGGCAGGGGGACTGGTACTGCTTTGAGGGCAGCGCCCAGGAGATTGCTGCCAACACTTGGCGTACTGGGGAGAACTGTGCCCCGGTTACCATCTCTCCAGACCGCCGGGACCCTGGGCTTTACAAATGCACGGACAACCATATCACAGAGATCCATGTAGACGCGGCCTTTCCGGTCCTCCACGGGAAAAACGGCGAGGACGGCACGGTGCAGGGGCTGTTTGAGCTGATGGGCGTCCCAGTGGTGGGCTGCGGGGTACTGGCTTCAGCCCTGTGCATGGACAAGCATCGGGCCCACCAGATCGTCCAGGCGGCAGGGATAGAAGTACCCCGCTCCCTGGTGCTGGAAAGAGGGCAAGGGATGGAATCCGCCCATGCCCTTGCGGAACAGGTCGGTTACCCGCTGTTCGTAAAGCCGGTACGGGCCGGGTCGTCCTTTGGCATCACAAAGGTGGCAGACAGGGAAAACCTGCCCGCTGCTGTGGCCCTTGCCAGCCAGTACGACCGGGAAATCATCCTGGAGGAGGCCGTCTCCGGTTTCGAGGTGGGATGCGCCGTCATGGGAAATGACACGCTCACCGTAGGCGAGGTGGACGAGATAGAGCTGGCAGACGGTTTCTTCGACTACACGGAAAAGTACACCCTCAAGACCTCCGCCATCCACGTCCCGGCCCGCATCCCTAAAGATACAGCGGAGCGGGTGAAGCAGACGGCCCAGGCCATCTACCGGGCCCTGGGGTGCAGCGGCTTTGCCCGGGTGGACATGTTCCTGACCCCCGACGGACACATCATCTTCAACGAAGTGAACACTATCCCCGGCTTTACCGAGCACAGCCGGTTTCCCCGCATGATGGAGGCGGTGGGGCTGGACTTGGGACAGGTAGTCTCCACAGTGATTGGATTGGCGGTGGGGAAATGAACAGCCTGATTTTAGTGAACCGGCAGCACCCCTACACCATGAGCGTCCGGCAGAATCTGACCCCCGTCCTCCCGGCTTTCCCCCGCATCCTTTTGGAGCGGGAGGCCGCCCATGCCCTCTCCCGGCTCATGGAAAAGCTGGGCGGCTGGGGGAATATCCTCCCAGTAAGCGGCTGGCGCTCCTTTGACGAGCAGGAGAAAATCTATCTGGATTCCCTTCAGGACAACGGGCGGGAGTTCACAAGGCAATTCGTGGCCCTGCCCGGCCACAGTGAGCACCAGACCGGCCTTGCCATCGACCTGGGCCTGCGGGGAGAAAGTGTAGATTTCATCCGCCCCGACTTTCCTTATGAGGGTATCTGCCAGCGCTTTCGGGAGCTGGCCCCTGCCTATGGCTTTATTGAGCGCTACCCGGCGGGGAAGGAACACGTCACCGGCATCGCCCACGAACCCTGGCACTTCCGCTATGTGGGCGCACCCCATGCGGAAAGCATGGCCCGACAGGGGCTTTGCCTGGAGGAATACCTGGCATGAGTACACGGGAAAAAATTACTGCATGGTCAAAGGGGGACTATATGGGTTTTTATTGGGCGATATTTTGGTGGCGGGAGCGGTGTCAGTGGAAATTTTGGCAGGATATCCTGAACTTTCTTCTGAACAGGATGGCTCATCGGCACGGCGGATACATTGGCAATGGGGCCAAATTGTGGGAGGAGCCGCTGCTGCCCCACGGGCTGCATGGGGTGTATATTTCCCGGTACGCGAAAATCGGCGCGGGCTGCTGCATCTACCAGAACGTCACCATTGGCGAGGTGGACGGCAAGGCCCCGGAAATTGGCGAGCACTGCCTAATCGGGGCCGGGGCCGTGCTGGTGGGGGGCATTAAAATTGGAGATTATGTGAAAATAGGTGCTGGCGCAGTGGTCAGCACAGACGTGCCCAGCCATGCCACAGTGGTGGCCCAGCCTGCCAGAGTTATTTTGAAAGGGGGTAAGCCATGATGGAGAAAAGCCGTGCTTGGATTGAGATCGACCGCGCCGCCCTGCGCCACAACGTGGAAGCCCTGAGAAAGCGCCTGCCCCCCGGCTGCGCGCTAATGCCCGTCCTCAAGGCCAACGCATATGGACACGGGGCCGTTACTGTTGCCAGGGAATGCCAGCGAATGGGCGTGGGCGCTTTCTGCGTGGCCACGCTGGAGGAGAGCATCGAGCTGCGGGAAAATGGCATAAGCGGCACAATTTTGGTGCTGGGCTGGACAGACTCCCGGCAGGCGGCGCTGCTTCATGAACATAAGCTGACCCAGACAGCGGTGAGCCTTGCCTATGCCCAAGAGCTGAACCGGCGGGGAAAATCCATTGATGTGCACATCAAGATAGATACCGGGATGCACCGGCTGGGCCTGCATTGGGAAAGCTTGGATGAGCTGGCAGGAATTTTTCACTGCGAAAACCTCCACGTCACAGGGGCTTTCACCCATCTCTGCGCAGACAGCCTGGCGGCTGAGCAGGGGCGCAGGTTCTATCAGGCCGTTAATGGGCTGAAGGAGCGGGGATATGCCCTGCCAAAAGTACACCTGCTGGCAAGTGACGGCCTGCTGCGCCACCCGGAGCTGGGCGGGGACTATGCCCGGGTGGGGCTGGCGCTGTGTGGCGTTGGCGAAAAAGAGCTGCGCCCCGTGCTCACCCTCAAGGCCAGGGTGTCCCAGGTGCGGGAGCTTACGGCTGGGGAGGGCGCGGGATATGACTGGCAGTTTACAGCCCAGCGGCCCAGCCGGATTGCCGTGCTCACTATCGGCTATGCTGACGGCCTGCCCCGCTCCCTCTCCTGCGGCGCGGGGAGCGTGCTGCTCCACGGCAAAAGAGCGCCTGTTGCCGGGCTGATCTGCATGGATCAAACGCTGGTGGACGTGACAGAGATCCCTCATGTGTCGCCTGGGGACAAGGCGATGGTAATAGGAAAAAGCGGCGGGTCAGAGATCACCGCCGCCCAAGTGGCAGAGTGGGCGGGGACGATCCCCAATGAGATTTTGAGCCGGTTGGGGGAGCGATTTGATAGAGTCATCGTATAAACGCACTCGTTTTTCGCAAAACAGTAGAAGATTACAAAAATTGGATTGACTAAGCCAACCATGTAGTTGTTTAAATAAAATGTAATGCGCAAAAGCCAGTCGCTTAGTCGCAGAGCTGCGCAAAGAGAAAGTGGGGATGTACACTTGCAGAAGAAACAGCAGAAATCGAGATGGATACATTGTCCCTCATGTGGAGGCAAAACACGCAATAAAGTGTATCAGGACACCGTCCTTGTGAACTTCCCCCTATTCTGTCCGAAATGTAGAAAAGAAACACTGATAGATGTTGTACAATTCAAAATGATAATTAAAAAATGAGCCAGTCGTACTATACGGAGAGCCTGCATCCTCTATTGAGGGTACAGGCTCTTTTCTGTCCTACTTGATCTTGATGACGGAACTCGCTCGAATCGCGCTAATGATGGATTCAATGATAGGTACCAACGAAAGTGCCTCATCTTCGTTGCAGTCCTCCACCAAGAGCCTTAGCCGACGAAGGCCGGGACTGTCGCGGAGAAGTTCGGGGTAGAAAACTTCTCGTGAATCAATTTTTAGAGAACGGATTAATGGGTATAAGACTTCCAATTTCGGATTTCCCTTATAGTTCTCTATGTTCAGAACGGTTCGGACATCCACATCTGCAGCCTCCGCAACCTGTCGCTGTGTGATTTCAAGTTCACCTCTGGCTCGCTTTACAGCATCTCCCAACGGGCGTGTAAATTCTGGCATTCTGCTTCACCTCATAAATATTGTACAATACATGCTGCTTCGACAAAACACACAGGAATTCCTTAAATTCATGTATTGTAATTCCTATAAGGAGTGAAATCAAACTTATGGCTTTGCCACTGCTTGACGCTATTAAAACTACAAAAGTGTATTTCAATGTTCAGAGGTAGAGCAGTGTGCTATTGGAAATGTATTCCAATACACCTCATTATATGAGGAAAATTATTTTTCTATTGACCTGTTCAAATTTGTAAGGTGCCGAGGCCCGCCAATCAATCGTTTTGCCAACCCCAAAACAGATTGATTGGAGGAATCATGGTGGAGTACACACCAAAGAAAGTGTTCGTCTTAGACGGCAAAACTTACCTGGAGCTCAGTTATTCTGAGTTCCGCCAGTGGGCAACTACATACCAGGGCAGGCGGTTCATCCCCCTGCACGGTATGCTGATGGAAGTGCCTGAAGATGCGTACAAGGCGTTCTACAAGAGGAAGCGCCGCGAGAAATACCTGAAGGATCGCTCAAAGGATAACGGCGACTTTTCCTACGATATGCTTACCACGGATGAATTCAATGGCGAGGATATCTTGGTGGACACAGTAGCTGACACAGCAGGACTGGCAGAAAGAAATCTCCTGTTGGACAAGCTGCGCCGTGCTCTGGATACACTGCCAGAAGAAGAACGCACGTTGCTGGAACAGTACTACTTCGCAGGAGTGTCCGAGTGTGAATTATCGGACATTTACGGGATTTCTCAGCAGGCCGTCAGCAAGCGAGTTCGCAAAATCCTTGCCAAACTGAAAAAGCTCATAAAAATTTAAAAAAGTTGGTTGTAGACCCCTCACCTTTTTGGCTTTAGAAAGTGAGGGGTATTTTTTATCCCCTCCCTGCTCTTTGAAAATTTAAGATACAACGCACCTTTTACTTTCCTTCTGCCGCCGTGAGGAGCGGTAAGCTACATGGGCGGACACCAACTTTTGGCCTCCAGGCTCAGACGATGGAACGCACATCCATCGACGGCGATGACCGGCAGAAGGGATAATGATACTTGCGTCCCGTCCTAAAGCCGAGCGTGACCCGTCGCAGCAAAGGAGGGCGCCCTCCAGAGATCCTGGAGGTGGTGAGATTCCAATGAGATTAAAGGCATAATCGGGAGGTGCGTTCCCTGTCCAGGGGTGTTGAGAACAAATGTGGACGAGCAAAACGATTGATACAAGGCGGCAGTCTGCCCGTTGGACTGCTGTCTCTACTTACGGAGGAAAACATGAGAAATGTTAAGCGCGGCGAAATCTACTACGCCGATTTATCGCCAGTAGTCGGCAGTGAGCAGGACGGTACTCGACCTGTCCTCGTTATCCAGAACGATACCGGTAACAAATTCAGCCCAACCACTATTGTGGCGGCTATCACCAGCAAGTCAGACAAGGCCAAACTGCCCACCCACGTTATTGTCCACGCAGATGGGTTGGATGTGGAGTCTGTTGTCTTGCTGGAACAAATCAGGACGATTGACAAGCGCCGATTGATTCGCTATAGCGGCAAGCTGGACAAGGCCGCAATGGGCCGGGTAGATCATGCCATTATCGTCAGTTTCGGAATCATGTATATGGAGGGCCTGCTATGACAAACGATATCAACAATTCTGCCTTCGTCTACAGTGTGAATCTGCTCCGCCTTCTGTTGAAAATGCAACTCATTACCCAAGAGGAATATGAGCGTATTTTGGAAATCAGCGCTGCCCACTATGGTACCGAAAAAATATATGTCTGAAGTGAAAACTCTGGCAGTTTGCGCTGGATGTATCTGAACTCTTGTGGTATTCTTGTTGGTGCCAAAATGCGAAAAATCAAAGAAAGGAATGGTGCAAATGACTGTAACCGACATCAGCCGGGAACCGCAAAAACCCGAAGTTACCCGGCTGGCAGCTTACTGCCGGGTATCCAGCAAATCTGCCGACCAGCTACACTCCTTTGCGGCGCAGATCCGCTACTACAAGGATTATGAGCGAAAGAATCCGCAATACAAGCTGGTGGACGTATATGCTGATGAGGGCTTGAGCGGCACGGACATGAAAAAGCGTGATGAGCAGAATCGGCTTATCCGTGACTGCAAGTTGGGCAAAATCGACCGGGTCATTACCAAGTCCGTATCACGATTTGCGAGAAACACGCAGGAACTACTTGTAGCCCTGCGTACCCTCAAGGAGTTGGGCGTGAGCATCTACTTCGAGGAACAGGGCATCGACAGCGACAAGATGAACATGGAAATGCTGGTGACTTTCCCCGGCATGGCCGCCCAGCAGGAGAGCGTAAATATCTCCGACCACCTTCGCAGGAGCTATCAGATGCGCATGGAGTCCGGGGAGTTCAACTGTAATGCTCCTGCCTATGGCTTCGAGATGGTAGATGGGAAGATGGTCGTCAAAGAGGATGAGGCGGCTGTGATTCGCCGGATTTTTGACCTTTACCTGCAAGGCGTGGGCAAGCAAAATATTGCGAATATCCTCAATGCGGAGGGTGTTCCACGGCGATATGGGCAGAAAAAATGGCATCACACTACGGTTGACTATGTGGTCAAAAACGAACGGTATATGGGCGATGCGCTTTTGCAAAAGGAGTACACTACGGATACGGTGCCCTTCCGCAAAAAGCGAAATCACGGAGAAAAGGCCCAATATTATGTGGAAAACAGCAACCCACCCATTATCAGCCGGGAGGTATTCCAGGCAGCACAAAGGCTGCAGGAATCCAGAATTACCACAACAAAGAAAGAACACAACTCGATTCTGTCTGGTGTCCTGCGTTGCCCCGACTGCGGGAGCACCTTCCGCCGACAACTGCTGCGTGGAACCGTGTACTGGATGTGCAGTGACAAGGCTGCTGGAGCCACAAATTGCAAAAGTAGACGTGTCAGAGAAAATGCCGTTTTCGACACCTTCTGCTTGATGGTGGACAAGTTGGCCTCCCACCGGCAAGACCTGCTGGGCACGCTCATCCAACAACTGGAGGTGATGCAGAATCATGGCAGCGAGAGCCAGGAAAAGATACGGCAGATAGATAAGCAGATAGCTGATTTAAGTGCGCAGAATCTGGTGGTTGCCCGGCTCCATACCAATGGTGTGCTGAACGCTACTGACTTTGCGGCCCAGTCCTCGGTAATCAGCAATAAAATCAATGCCCTGCGGCTCGACCGAAAAAAGGCCCTGGCCGAGGACGAAGATGACGAACTGATATACACGCTGAAGTCGCTGGACGATACCCTGGACGGATATGTGCCGGGTACACCATTTAGCCAAGCGTTATTCGAGGAAATTGTCCAGAGCATCACGGTCATGGATAATTCCCGGATGACCTTTCATCTCATTGGCGGGCTGGCCTTTACGGAGCTAATCCCTGAGAATGTGAGGTGTCGCACGGCATGAATAAGAGGAATATCCCCTTCGGATATCAGTATCAAAACGGCGTGATAACTACCCATCCACAAGAGGCTGCTGTGCTAAATCGCATTTTCAGCGAATACCAAAACGGCTGCTCCCTGTTGAAAATTGCCAACCGCCTGAACGATGAAAATATAGAGTACCAGCCCGGCATTACCGGCTGGAATAAGTCCCGCATTATGCGCCTGATTGAGGATAAGCGATATACCGGCAAGGACAATTTTCCAGCAATTATTGATAAGGGAACGCACCAGGTCATGGTCGAGATGAAAGCCCAAAAGAACACCCAGCACGGTACCGACCGCACCTGTGAAATTTTCCATATAGATGTGTCGGTAACCTGTCCAGAGTGCGGCGGCGAGATGGTTCGACGGCATGACAGCCGGTTCAAGAAGTGCCAGCAACGATGGATATGTTCAAATGTGGACTGCCTGAGCAAGAAGGTCAAGCGCAACGATGGGCAGGCGCGCCCCAAGTATTATGTAGAGAACAATCATCCGGCGATTATCGACCCTGCCACCTTTGGCCGGGCGCAGGAAGAACTGGCGCGGCGCACCGGCAAGCGTAAGGTCAAACAAAAGGGCACCAAGACCGAGCAGGGCCGATACTCCAGTAAATATGCCTTGACAGAACTGCTGGTCTGTGGTGAGTGCGGTACCCCATACCGGCGATGCACATGGACGGTCAAGGGCGAAAAGAAGCCCGTCTGGCGGTGCATCAACCGGTTGGACTTCGGCAAGAAATACTGCCACCACTCGCCCACGATGGAAGAAAGTGTGTTGCAGGAGGCCGTCATGGCAGCAATCATGCGCACGGCAAAGCAGGGTGCCGATGTGCTGGGTACGTTGAAACTGCATATCGGTATGGGCCTGAAAAACGATAGTAGTGAGGACAACAGCCTGGATATCCAGATAAGGATAGCGGAAATCGATGCCAAGTTCAAGGCTATGCTCCAGGCTATAGCTACCGACACAGTTGAGGAATTCGATGAGCATCAGGCCACAGCGCTCATGGCTGAGAAAAACAGCTTGGAGCAACAGTTGGCTCAACTTGACAATGCACAGCAGGAAAAGGAGAATGCAGAGTCCCGGCTGGATGAAATTTTTACTATCCTGGATGGGCTGGAGAATCATCCAATGATGTATGATGACAGACTGGTACGGCAGGTGCTGGAGTGCGTGGTGGTGGAGTCGAAGGAAAGGATTAAGGTAATATTTGTGGGAGGGTTGGAAGTTGAGCAGGCTATTGAAAAAGCGTGAGAGTTCGGATACGCACACAAATTTGGCGAAAATATCTTTTTCGTATCCGCCTCACATCTAAGGACGGTTATTCTGATACAATGGGTATCGGGATAACCGTCCTTGATTTTTACCAAAAGTCACTGAAAACGGCTGTTTTACTAATACTTTTGAAAAAAGGCCCACCGCTGACTGGACAAATTTCCAGACCAGCGGCGGGCTTTTTTGCGTTTCTGGGGCATTGGATATAGGGTTATCGTGGATTTATTGGTTATCGTGCTTTTATTGGGGCTATCGTTAAATTTAAAACATCCCTGGCCACGCTATTCGCAACAAGGCCAGGGACATTTTTTTAGCCCTCAATGGCAATCAGGTTCTTCTGTTCAATCTGGGCCACCTGGCTCACCTTAGGGATGAACAGGCGCAGGATGCCGTCCTCGAACTTGGCGTGGATGTCCTCCTGCTTGACCTTGTCCCCCACATAAAAGCTGCGGCGGCAGGAGCCGATGAAGCGTTCCCGGCGCAGATAGCGTTCGTTCTGGACGCTGTCGTGGTGGGTCTGCTCCACCGTGGCGCTGATGCAGAGGTAGCCGTCCTTCAGCTCGGCGGCGAGGTTTTCCTTGTGGACACCGGGCAGGTCGATGTCCAGCTCGTAGCCCTGGTCGCTCTCCTTGATGTCCGTGTTCATCATGCCCCGCAGGGTATTCGCGCTGAAAGCGGACTCGGCCAGCTCATCGAACATATCCTTTGCCATCAGATAAGGGGTCAGCATAAAATTTCTCCTTTTAGACTTACGGTTTTTACACCGCGCTTGGTTTGTGGTTATGCCCATAGTATAGCCGCCGAGATTAGCACTGTCAATGGGAGATTGCTAATTTATTGTTTACATCTTTTTATAAGCTATAAAGAAATTTTATTAATCAAGCGGAAGGGATTGCCAAAATTCAGCATCCCTTCCGCTTGATCCGTTAATCGATGAAAAAAGTACTCTTTGCATAACTGGAGAAATACCTTCAGCATCGGTTTTCCCGTTACGCTCTTGTAGTATGCCCCATAGGACAGCGGCTCTGTTTACCAGCTTTACACAGGTAACGCCATTGCCTGAACCATTCACATTCATTAGGAGGAATTTGAAATGAACGAACAAGTAGTCGCCAACCCGCTGGGGACCGAGCGGGTTGGAAAATTGATGATCCGCTAGGCCATTCCCAGCATTATTTCCATTGTGGTCAACTCGCTCTACAACATGGTGGATCAGATTTTCATTGGGCAGGGCGTTGGTTACTTGGGCAACGCCGCTACCAATATCATCCTGCCGCTCACCTCCATCCTGTTGGCCCTGGGCATGATGATCGGTGACGGAACGGCGTCTTACATGCGTCTGAATCTGGGAAAGGGCTGTAACGAGGACGCAGCGCAAGGTGTGGGGAATGCAGTTACTTTGACGGTTGGCGTCAGTGTGTTTCTGCTGGTTCTCTTTGAGCTGTTTTTGGAGCCGCTCTGCCATCTGTTCGGGGCCACGGAGGGAAATCTGCCCTATGCGCTGGAATACGGGAGCATCATCGTGCTTGGTTTCCCCCTTTGCCATGATCGACGGCGCGTTCGGCAGCATCATCCGAGCGGATGGCCGACCGAAGGTGAGCATGGTCGGTCTGCTGATCGGCTGTATCACCAACATCATTCTGGACCCCATCTTCATCTTTGTGTGCCATTGGGGGGCAAGGGCGCGGCCTGGGCCACCATCATCGGCCAGATTTTGAACGCCGT
>CAJTCU010000034.1 GCA_910574935.1 Oscillospiraceae bacterium | reverse complement strand
GAGGTGAAGGCCAGCCAGTTGCTCCTCTTATTGTAGCTTTGGCACGAGACGGACGAAACCCCCGGCTGGCTGCCGAGGGTCCCAACCAAATTATATTGTAATAGAAGGTGATACCCATGGCAATCAAGCCGTTCCATGAGCTGACGCTGGCGGACGACTTTATGTTCGGGGAGGTCATGCGCCGCCCGGAGAACGCAAAGCCCTTTTTAGAGGCCCTGCTGGGCAAGAAGATTGGCAGCATCACGGCGATAGACAAGCAGAAAGAGCTGACAGACGGCGCGGCCCTTCACGGCGTGCGTCTGGACGTGTGCCTGGAGGACGAGAGCCGCACCCAGTATGACGTGGAGATGCAGACCGGGGCCAGCTATGGCCTGGAAAAGCGCATCCGCTATTACCAGAGCAGCATTGACCGCAGGACCCTGAAATCGGCGGAAAGCTACCGGGAGCTGCGTCAGAGCTTTGTTATCTTTATCTGCACGGACGATTACTACAAGCGCGGACTGGCGGTATACAGGCGCAGGTCCGTGATAGAAGGCGCGGAGGATATTGCCTACGACGACGGCTCCCATGCCTACATCCTCAACGCCAGCTTCACAGAGGGCAACAGCAGCGCTGAGGTGCTGGACTTCCTACGCTACATTGACGCGGGCTACAGAGGCAGGCCGCTGGACGTTCGCTCGGGCTATGTGGCCCAGATAGAGCAGGCGGTGGAGGCTGTGAAAACCGATGAAGAAATGGAGGGGACTTATATGACGCTGGCTATGAAATTGCAGGATATGAAGTGGGAAGGCCGGCAGGAGGGCAGGCAGGAGGGGGAAGAAAGCAAACTGTTTGCCAACCTCAAGGCTCTAATGGAGAACCTTGATATTCCAGCGGACAAGGCAATGGATTTGCTTAATGTCCCAGCCAGTGACCGGCCAAAGTACCGGAAGATGCTGGACGAGTAATAAGCACAGCAGAAAAGTGATGGGAGGCAGGTCAACTGGACCTGCCTCCTGTTTTATTTGCCCAGGGCAGGACAGTCGCAGGGACGACAACCGTGCGACCATGGTGCGACAGGTTGTGGGACATGGAAACATATTGCCAGGAAAGGAAAGCTGAAAGTTTGTCGCACTGTCTCACCTATTTTTGAAAACTTTTAAAAGTAAGGAAAAATAGGTAGTGTATAGTATTGGGAAAAAGTTTTTTTGACAGGCTGCGACGGTGCGACAATGCGACAGCCAATCCGCATATCATGGCTCTGGTGTTATCATCCTCCCCTTTGTCCAAAGCCGCATCGTCCCGATGCCAGGAGCCGCCATGCCGTAATTTCACCTGAAAGGAGTGACCTGCCATGAGCTGCATATCCCTTGATACCCGCCTACAGACCCTGGAGGAAACGGGTTGCAGTGACCCTACCGTACTGCCTAAAATCCTCCAAAGCTGGGGCAGCGCCCCGGCCTACGGCTTCTTCCCGGAGGGGAAACAGTGGGAGCAGATGCAGCGGATTCTCAGCCTGGACCCAGACGATGGGGCAGTCATCACCTACCGGCAAATGTCCCGGGCCATACAGGAGCTGTGTGAGGCCCCGTTCCCTGGCGGCAGCGGCTCGGGTATGTTCGTGGACGCCATCGCGCTGCTGGGCCGCGCCTTTGCCGACTGCCGGCCTGCGTCTGCCCCAGCCAGTAACCAGCGCCTCCCCCTGTCCGAGCGCCTGAAAGCACCCGACAGCCATCTCAAGAGGCGCATACTCGCCCTGCGCACCCAGGCCATGGCCCTGGCCGTGGAGGGGATGACCGGCGGCAAGCCTATGGATTTCTCCCGCTTCATCCATGAAAATATTGCCGTTCATTATGTGCCGGAGGACGAGGGGAAAATCCAAACCGGCGAGGCGCTGCACCTGGCCGGGGAACTGGAAGCCGCTGCGGCCGCCTGCATCCGCCACTACCTGCTGGTCCTGCCATTCACCATGATATAAGGAGGTTTTTGCTATGAATCCATTTTACACCATGCCCAATATTCTGACCGAAACCAGCGAGGGCGCCACAGCCCACAGCTTGCAGGATGAACTGTTCAAAGAGCGGGAAATCGAACTTGTCGGCGAAATCACCCAGGAGTCGGCCTATTCCATCATTTTGCAGCTGAGATACTTACAGAAGTCCGACTCTGCGGCCCCCATCACGGTCTATATCAACAGCCCGGGCGGCGAGGTTGCCAGCGGGCTGGCGCTCTATGACGTGATGCGGGCTGTCAAGTGCCCCGTCCGCACCGTCTGCGTGGGTACTGCCGCCAGCATGGCCGCTATCCTGTTTGCCAGCGGCACAGAGCGGGGGATTTTACCCCACGGGAAAATCATGATTCACGACCCGCTGACTACAGGTATAAATGGCAGCGCCCTAACCATCGACAGCTTGAGCAGGAACCTGATGGAGACCCGGCAAATCACAGCCGGGATTCTGGCGAAGCACACCGGGCGCCCTCTGGATGAGATTTTCGCCTGTACCGCAAAAGATACCTATTTCAACGCCCAGGAGGCTGTCGGCTTCGGCCTGGCCGACTACATCGTGGAAGAAATGTGAGGTGGAAACCATGAGCTATAGAATCCTGTCCCAAGACTGCCTCGCAGACAATAACTCCCACGCCCCGGGGCTGAACAACAACGACCTGATTGTCGGCCCCAGCGGAGCGGGCAAGACCCGGGGGTACGTGCTGCCCAACATCCTGCAATGCAGCGAGAGCTTTATCGTGGCTGACACCAAGAACAGCCTGCGGGCCGAGACCGAGGCCGTACTTCGTCAAAATGGCTATAAGGTGCTCTCCCTTGACCTTTGCGGAGGCCCGTCCAGCGGCTACAACCCCCTGGACTACATCCGTCTGGACCCCAAGACCAACCGCCACAACGAACAGGACATTATGGCTGTCTCCGCCGCCCTTATCCCCATCGAGACGCCCCGGGACCCGTTCTGGGAGTTTTCCGCCCGGATTTACCTGGAGAGCATCATTGGCTATGTGCTGGAGAGCCTGCCGGAAGAGGAGCACACCATGGACTCCGTGGTACGCCTCTCCCGGGAGATTGGCACGGGCAGGCTCTCGAAGCTGATGGACGAGCTTGCCGTCCTGGACCCGGACTCCTTCGCCGCGCGCCGCTACTCTATTTGCCGGGACGGCGAAAAGGCCGACCGTACCAACGCCTGCGTGCTCATGTTCCTGGCGGAAAAGCTGGCCCCGCTGGACTATGCGGGGGCCAGGGCCATGTTCCACAGCCCGGACAAAATCGGCCTTGCCCGGCTGGGCCGGGAAAAGACCGCCGTGTTTCTCGGCGTCAGCGATACCGACCGCTCCATGGACCGGCTGGCAAACCTGTTTTACACCCAGGCCCTGCATGTCCTCTGCGATGAAGCGGACCACAATCCCGCCCACCGTCTGAACGTCCCGGTACGCTTCATCCTAGACGACTTTGCCGCCAACGCCCGCATCCCGGACTTTGACAAGATACTGTCCGTTGTCCGTTCCCGAGATATCTCCGCCAGCGTGATTTTGCAGAGCATTTCCCAGCTGGAGAGTATGTACGGCCACGCGGCGGCTATGACCATCATCAACAACTGCGACCATTGCCTGTACCTGGGCGGGCAGGACGTGGAGACCGCCCGGTACATGGGCCTCAAGGCCAACCGCAGCACCGGCACGATGCTGTCTATGCCCCTGGACAGCGCGTGGCTGTTCGCCCGGGGAGAGCAGCCGAGGCTCACCAGGAAATTCGACCTATACAGCCCCCGGCGCTGTCATGAGCGCCGGGGCTACGAAAAAACTGACCAAGAGGAGGCAATTGCATGAGGACAAACGCAGGCTACACAATTACAGATTCAGTTCATGTCGGGGATGTGGAGTTCGTGCTGGGAGAGCAAGAAAACGGCAAGCAATTTGTTACCTGGGAGTGCAAAGCCGGGAACGATTACTGCTGGGGCCACTACTTTGACAGCATTACCGCCGTCAAGCTGGACCTGCTCGCCCGGGCCCGCCACGCGCTGGAGGGGAACACCCCCACGCTCAAGCCCTATTTCTTCTGCATGACAATCTGTGCCATGCGGACAGGCATCGCCATTGGGCGCAGGTGCGGGGTGGTCTTTGCGGATAGCCGGGAATCGGCTGAAAGCACCGCCTGGGAGCGTTTCGGCGGGAACAGTGCCTGCAAATTGTGGGTGGATGAAGTCCCGGAGGACGGGTACGATTACAATGTGTATAAGTCTGAAATCATATAGAAAAGGAGGTTTCCACATATGGCCGCGACCTATGACTCCCTCCGCGCCCTCAGCCGCCAGACCATGAAAAAACTGCTGGATGTGCAGGAGTGGCGGAAGTTTCTGGCCTTTGCCAGCCGGAGCTTTAAGCTACCCTTCCCGGCCCAGGTGCTGGCCTATGCCCAGCGCCCGGACGCTGCCGCCCTGATGAAATCCAGCGACTGGGACGCTTTTGGGCGGCCTGTTAAGAAAGGCTGCCACGGCGTCCCTGTGCCGGAGGGCCGGGGGAAGAAGCTGGTATACTATTACGACATAGCCGACACCAGGGAAACGGATGAGTCCAGACCGGTCCCGCTCTGGCACGTCCGGCCGGAAAATCAAAAGGGGATAGGTAAGGCTCTGGAGTCTTACCTCGGCAAGCTGGAGGACGCCTCTGGCTTTGCCGAAACCCTGCTTGCCGCTGCCAGAAAGACGGTCGCCTGCACCCTGGACGACCGCTTAGATGACCTGGCCGCCCATAGCCCCGGCAGTCTGCTGGAAGAGCTGGACAGCGATAACCTGCTTGCCGCCTACCGCACCATGATAGAGAACAGCGTGGGCTATATGCTTCTGTCAAGGTGCGGGCTTGACCCCTCGCCACATTTCATAGACGAGGACTTTTACGGCTTGCTGGACTTCAACACTCCGTCTACCCTGACGATTCTGGGCAGCGCCGTGACAGAAACCGCCGCCATGTGCCTGTCCGTGATTGCCAAAGCCGTGCGGAGGATGCAGGCCGCGCCGGCCGAGGCAGAGCGTGCCCCAGCCGTTCCAAAGCCCGCATTACTCCAGCCTGTCCCAGAGAAGCGCTACACCCTGCAAGGCGGGTGGGAGCTTGCCGTTGTGGGCAGCGACGCGGAGTCCATCCTGTACAGCTTTATCGACTTGCCTGAACAGGAGCCTGTCCCGGTATCCCGCAAGGACTTCGACCAATGGCTGGCGGCTGGCTTCATTCAGCCCGCCCCCGCCGCCATCCCGGCATGATGTACTACAGCAAAGATGCGATTATGGATGTCCGGGGAATCGGCCTGCTGGACTATCTACAGCGTTACGAGCCGGACAACCTGCGCCGGGTCTCGCCGGGGGTGTTCTGCACCAAAGAGCACGATTCCCTGCGTATCAGCAACGGCAAGTGGTACTGGTTCTCCCAGGGCTTTGGCGGCTGCTCGGCGCTGGACTATCTTATCAAGGTTAAGAATCTGCCGTTCACGACAGCTATGGAGCGGCTTCATGGAAAGGCGGCAGGTATGCCGTCTTTTTTTGCGCCCAGAAATCATGAGCGCAAGTTAGCTTTTCCAAACCCAAGCCCGTCCAGTGAACGTGCAGCCGCGTACCTGCTGAAACGCGGTATCGGCCAAGCCATAATTGACTACTGCCTGCGGACTGGCCTGCTCTATGAGAGCCTGCCCTATCACAACGCCGTGTTCGTAGGCTTTGACGCCCGGGGGCAGCCCCGGTATGCCGCCCTAAGAGGGGTGAACTCCAGCTTTAAGGGCGAGGCCAGGGGCAGCGACAAGCGGTTCGCGTTCCGCGTCCGGGCCGCGGACAGCGCGGCGCTCCATGTGTTTGAGGGGGCTGTCGACCTGCTGTCCTATGCCGCCCTGGAAACGCTGGACGGAAGATTCTGGCGGCGGGACCACCTGCTGTCTTTGGGCGGGGTATCGGGAAACGGCCTGCCCCCCGCTCTCGGACAGTTTCTGCATGACGAGAGAGGCATCCGGAAAATCGGCCTGCACCTAGACAACGACGCCCCAGGGCGCAGGGCTGCGGAATGTATCATGGACTGTCTGCGGGGCCGGTACGCGCTCTACGACCTGCCGCCCCCGCAGGGGAAAGACTGTAACGACTGGCTGCGTTTGCGGCTGGGAATTTGAAAGGAGCAAGCACAATGCAATATTACAACACACAAGGTCATGTCACGCCGGCCAGCGTTCCGAAGCCGGACGAGAACAGGCAGTATGAGTGCGGTTCCCACGGGCCTGCCACAGCCCAGATAAAAACCCTGCACCTGCGGTACATCGGCACAGACAGCTGGAGCCGCTACGTTTACGAAGACGAGAACGGCAGGCTCTGGAAACTGCTGGACTGCTGCTCTCCCAGGGAGGTATGTGAGCAGCGGGGAGACACTTTGCACTCTTCGTGTAACAACGCATTCGATGGGGAACCAGACTGGCCCATGAAGGCAGACATCAAACCGGAGTTTCATTGAAAGGGGACGATATCATGAATGAGTATGCAGAGTTACGCAACCGGCAGCAGAAGGAGTTCGACGCCCTCCCGCTGGGCTTTGCGTTCAGCCAGAAGCAGTTTGATGAGATGATGCAGGACTGGGGCCTGGACTCTGAGAAGGACATCAAGAACATTTACTCCATCGGAGCAGGGGGATATATCCAGAAAAAAGATGCGGACCTGCTTCATAAGACATATGCCCGCCACGAAAAAGAGATGGCGGCGGCTATATCGGATGATAAGACCGGAGACGGTTTTATCTACCAGATGTTCCTCTACGAGCTGAACAATCACGAGTACGGCTACACTGGGGACAGCGAGGAAACGCTTGATGCGCTGGACTACACAATGGAGCAGGTACAGGCAGACGCAAGGCTTCTCCATGGCTTTGAGAAAGCCCGCAAAAAGATTTTGGGAAGGGGTTGAAACGATGTCCTGCATGGTAATGAGATTGGAGCCGCTTGCGGCATTGGCAAACGCCGTCGAGGTTCGGCTCAACTGCGACTACAACTATTGGGGCTTCGAAGCCCCGGACAGCCTCTACCGTGAGCTTAGCGACTGTAAAACTTCCTGTACCTATTTTGCGGAGAGAATCTACCAAAAGCTCTACGCTGTCAATATCCGCGCCTACAATGGGCGCTATGCGGGCCATGAAGAACCCGTCAGCGAGGAAGCCCCGGCTATCGCCGGGAGCAAGTATACCATCCATCGCCCACCAGAGTACCGGGAACATAACTTTGCTGTCCGCCCCTGGCACTATCAGCTTGCAATGCTCCTGGACTTCTGGCTTTACCAGACCGCAGAGGACGCTACATACGCCGACCCGCTTCGGCTGGCTATGAGGGAGTTCAGGGACAGCCTGTATGCTTTCATCGTGACAAACAGCCCGCAGTATGTTGACGTTCAGTGGGGAGCGCTGCCTCATACAGCAACAAACAGCCTGCCAGGTTAAACACAGGATACAGCAGCCCCGGCCAAAACTTGGCTGGGGCTGCTTCTTTTTTGGGCCCAAAATTGGCCCCTAAAAGAGCCAAAAATGACCCCTAAAAGGCCCACGAATGGCCCACGGGTACTTTCAGCCCAAAATTGGCCCCTAAAAGGGCCAAAAATGACCCTGAAAAGGCCCACGAATGGGCCAGCGCCGAGGCAGCCCCCCAATGCGGGCTTTGGACAAAGGGGGAGGATGATAACAGCAGAGCCATGATATGCGGATTGGCTGTCGCATCGTCGCACCGTCGCAGCCTGTCAAAAAAACTTTTTTCCCAATACTATACACTACATATTTTTCCTTACTTTTAAAAGTTTGCAAAAATAGGTGAGACAGTGCGACAAACTTCCAGCTTTCCTTTTCTGGCAATATGATTCCATGTCCCACAACCTGTCGCACCATGGTCGCACGGTTGTCATCCCTGCCTCTGTCCTGCCCGCCAATGCCCAAGCTGAAGCCTGCTTACGAATGTTAAGAGGACTCCCATCCGGGAGCCCTCTCTTTTTTATAGGGGGCCAGCGGCCCCATTCCAGCGACAGCCAGGGGTGGGAACTCGCGTCAAGGTTCTCAGCCCATCAGCAAACTATCCAAAGCTGCTCGCCTGCAACCCCGCAGCACGCCTCCGCCTGCTTTGCAGTTTTGCAAACTGCCCGAGGCTGCGAACGGGACGAGGGTCCCTCACGACTATCCGTCGCAATGCCGGGGCGATTGCTCCCAATTTTTTGACTTATCACCGGCGCGTTTTTTTTCAAATTTCTCGGCGACAACACAGGACACAGAAGGCCCATGAAACGAGGAATTTTCGCGGCGCCGATGACAACGGTGACAGCGGATGACAAAATTTTGGCCAAATTTTGCAGCTTGTCACCGCCCGAAATGCCGCTATTCATGGGCCAACTTGGCCTTCCGGGGCCTTATGGCCCGCGAGAAGCCCAAAAAGGGAAAAGGGCATAAAAGCGGCGACGCCACCCCTACGGGGTGACGGTCGGCATAGCCGACGCCGTTGCCCGCCAATGGCGGGCAACCTCTCCGCTTCGCTCCGAGGCTTTTACTGCGCTACGCTTGCCCTAAGAACAGTCCCCCGGACTGTTCTTAGGGTGCCCTGAAGCGGCACAGCCGCCACAGCCGAAACGATAAAGCTGCCAATCGTTTCGGTTTTAAGGGCAAGGGCTTCCGGCTTGTGCGCGGTACTTCGATAAGGTTATGATTGAAAATACGCTTAGTCAAAAACCAATCATTGGCAAGAGTAGCCGCAAAAAATTTTTTCATGAGACTTTGCAATGGTGACGCGGCTTTTCCTCGATTGGGACAGTTTTCCCACCAAAGGCACCCTTGATTTTCCCGATTTCGGTATGGTAAAATTACATCAGAGCCCAAATTATGGAAAAATCGCAAGGAGAGGATGCCTATAAAACAACAGAGCACGAATAAAAATGGTCGGAATTTCCTCCCATGGAAATACAACCAAATATTTTAAAGGAGTGTGATTTTATGCACCTAGAATTCCAATCAGACCCCCCAGTGGGCACCAACTTGACACAGTGGGGGGCGGAACCAGAGGCCCAGGAAAGAAAGGAGCCGAAGCCTCACCCTGACCTTGAAAATGCCGTTGATGGCAGCACGTCAGATGTTCAGAATGCCGCAGCCACTGGAACAATCTTAACGTCGCTGCGCACTCGCGACCAGTTTTTGCAGTTCATATTACTTGATTACTTGCGGGAACTGAAAAAGAAGAACGCTTCTCTAACTCCCGAGGAGGTCGCGGGGGGAGCCGTAGAGGATATAAATTTGGCAATTAGAGTCAGAAACAACAGTCTTCCTAAAGGGGAAAAAGATGAAAAGTGGAAATTTTTAGACGCACTTGACCCCCCACGGATTGCTGCTTGCTGCATAAAACTGAATCATGTCAAACGGATTCAGCTTAATAACGAGGATGACGAGAAAAGTTATGTTCTTGGCATCTACGAAAGGGATGGCCCAAACCGCGGTATCTACAACATTGATGAAGACGCCATCAACGCGCTTTGCCGGCGCTATAACAGTTCCCTGCGCAAGAGCGATATCAGCGAAATCAAGGCGGTTTTGATGGATACCGCGCCGATAGCCAGCCGGCTTCTCGACCCGAATTTGATTCCGGTAAACAACGGCATTTTTGATTACAAAAAGAAGCGGCTAATCCCTTTCAGCCCGGAATATGTATTTACATCCAAATGCGGGACGGATTACAACCCGATTGCGGCAAATCCCGTCATTATCAATCCGGACGGCACAAAGTGGGATGTGGTGTCCTGGATGGAATCGCTGGTGGACCATCTTCCCGACAAAGCGGAAATGACGGAGCTGTTGTGGAAGATTACCGGCGCCATGGTGCGGTATTTGGTGCCGTGGGATAAGGCGGTATTTCTCCATTTCCCCCAAGGGGAACAACGGCAAGGGTACGCTGTGCGAGTTGATGCGCAGCCTGCTGGGAAAGGGTAACTACGCCAACATCTCTATCACCAACTTCGGTAAAGATTTCATGCTGGAGCCGCTCACCCACGTCAACGCCATTTTGACTGACGAAAACGATGTGGGAACGTATGTCGACTCCGTTGGGAATCTGAAAGCAATCATCACGGGCGACCAGATTCAGCTCAACCGCAAGTACAAGCCCCCTATCACATTCCGGTTCCGGGGATTCATGTTACAGTGTTTGAACGACTATCCCAACTATCGGGATAAATCGGATTCACTGAACCGGCGGCAGCTATGCGTACCTATGACGAAATCTTTCACCGGCGAGGAACGCAGGTACATCAAGGCTGACTATGTGCATAGGAAAGAAGTTTTACAGTACGTTTTGTTCAAGGTCCTGAACATGGATTATGACCAGCTTCCAGAGCCGGAGTCGTGTAAGTGCGAGCTGGACAAGTCCAAAGAGATGAACGACCCGGTGCTTCAATTTATGAATGAGGTCATGGGTGTGCTCGTGTGGGATTTGGTGCCGTACACGTTCCTGTACGACCTATACAAATCCTGGTATGGCAGAAATGTTCCCGGTAAATCGCCGCTGTCGCGGAACAGGTTTATCGATGAGTTAAAGCGAAACCTTCCTTCATTCCCTGCGTGGACCTTACATCAGGATGAAAACAGGAGGGACCTGGAAGTACGTTCAAAAGGAAATATGGTATTCACCGAACCTCTTATCGTGGAGTATGGGTTGGATGCCTGGACAAATGGTAACTATACGGGCCGGAATGTGGATGCAAAATGCGCTTTTTATAAAAAAGAGAAATACCGGGGAATCATACGCGTTCCGGAAAACGAGGATTTAGAAGAAAAATACGCAACGAGACCCGAAGATAATGTCCCGCCGGAAAAGACGCGTCTTGTGACAGAACCAATTAACTAATGATTTGATTGGCCAACATAGTTGGCACTATAGTGAATACGAAACGACTTTGCAGCTAATTTCGAAAAGATTTCGCAACTGAATTTGAAAGTGAATAGCGCAACAGAGCTATATGAATATAATATGAGGGAGCGTCTGCTAAGGCGTCCAGCCCATCAAAAAAGGCCCAGGCTGAAAACCTGTGCCTTTTTGCATTTCTCTCTTGCATTTTGCCAGGGAAAGTGCTACAATTAGAAATACCAAGATAAATAAAGGGCAGGTCTGGGGGGACTGCAATCCCCCCATGACCCTATGCAGGAGAATACACCTCCTACACAGAAACCTCATGGTTTCGCCAACCCTATTATACTGAATTCCCAGTGAATTTGCAAGCAATAATTTTGTCTGGCGGGGACGCGGGATAGGGCTGTGTTTCGCATATTGAATTTATGCGGTGTAGGTAATAAGCCTGCACCGCTTTTTTGTTTGTCTTGGGCGGGAAATTCCACAAAAAAGGCGGGGCCTCTGTGGGCCTCGCCGGGAATACCGCCTCAAAATAGTTATAATTAGGGGGCGTTAGTGCTTTTCGGGGGCGTCAAGCCGCCCCGGGTTCATTATGGAAACTGAATGAGGAGGGATAAGCCTATGAAATCCATCAAGACCACCCTGGCCGCTCTCTTGGCCATCATCACCATCCTGTCCGTTATCCCTATGTCCGCCTTTGCGGCGGCCAGCAGCTTCACGGACGTGCCCCAGAACGCCTGGTACTACGAGCCTGTCACCTACATGGCCGAGAACGGCTACATGTCCGGCACCGGTGACAACAAGTTCAGCCCCAACCAGACCACCACCCGCGCCATGTTCGTCACGGTGCTGGGCCGCATTGCCGGCATTGACCAGAACCAGTACAAAAACACCTGCACGTTCCGCGATGTAAAGAAGGACTGGGCCGAGCCCTACATTGCCTGGGCCTCTCAGAACGGCATTGTGAATGGTGTAGGCGACAATAGGTTTGGCCCCAATAACTACGTCACCCGCGAGCAGGCCGCTGTGATTCTCTTCAACTACCTGAAGAAGGACTACACGCTGACCATTGACAGCAAGTTCCTGGACAACGCTCCTGACAAGGTTAACGTCAGCTCCTGGGCTGTAGAGGCCATGCAGTGGGCCACGTCCGCTGCCCTGATGCGCGGCGACGCCAACGGCACGCTCCGTCCCCGCTACTCCGCCACCCGTGCTGAGATTGCGACCATCTTCAAGCGCTTTATTGAAATCAAGACCGACCTCGAGAACAACAAGCCCGACGTCCCTACCACCTGCGACCATGAATGGGAAGTGACGAAGACTGAGAAGGTCACGCTCTTTACTGAGACTGTCCGCGAGTGGGCTCATGCCGACGCGCTGGACCTCGACGCGTGTAACGGCTGCAATATGAATATAGCGCAGTGGCTGTATGACAATGCAGACAAGTATTCTAGCCGTGAGGAACTCAATTGGGCTATGATTGACCTCGGCGATGAAACGGGCTGTCCTCAGGGACACGGCGGGAACCATAGCACTGACAACGGCCTGCCTCTGACTTTCCCTACTATGTCTGAGAAGATTTACAAGGCTGATATGCCCTCCGAAGAGACCTGCACCAAGTGCAACGCCGTACGCGCCTGCGTGCCTACTCATATAATCAACAACATCTCTGATGAAACTGTCTGGGAGCGCCATACCAAGGAAGTTCTCATCTCCGAGGCATGGGACGAGCCCCTGTACACCATCATACCCGGTTATAACATCTCCACTAGCCCTATTACCTTCGTTCCTGTTGGCACCTTGATTGATACCATCCATCATCCTCGCCGTGTCAACAATGAGATTGAGTACTTTGAGAACGTTGAGACTCATGAACGAATTTACGTTGAGATGACAGGCTGCCGTCACCCTGAATGGAAAGACGAATACGACGGTCACATGGCCCCTGTCTACAGTTATTGCACATCCTGCGGCGCAAGAGACATTAACCTTCGTGATTTGTACAACAGCTAATATGAAATGCGCCTCCGGGCGTATTTCTTTTTTTCTTACGTTCCTTGTCTCTTGAATGTCCATATTATATCACATATTCACTTCAAAGCCGACTTGGATATCGTCACGGACGCCGACCTGTTCAACGATTTCGGAAAGAGTCATCGTGCCACCGCTATTGCTTCCGTCAGGGTCTAGGTTCCCTGCCTCGTCCGATGGGGGATTCAGACAAAGGGGAGGATGATAACACCAGAGCCATGATATGCGGATTGGCTGTCGCATTGTCGCACCGTCGCAGCCTGTCAAAAAAACTTTTTCCCAATACTGTAAGATTGGCTGCGCTATTCAGATGTTTATATACCGTGTAAATCAGGAGCGCCGTGACCGGGCCCGGGAGCGAAAAAGAGCGCTGCAAAAGGCCCACTTTGCCATGTTCCCCGAGTACCCCGCAGACCTGGCGGCGTTCTGCGAGGACCGCGTTTTCCAGTCCTCGGTGCTGTATGTTTCAAAGCTGAAAAAGACATTGGCCAATGGCCAAGTCTCCGGTGAGCGGCGGGCCGTGTGCAGGCATTGCGGAAAGTCGTTTCAGGCGGGGCGCGAGGTCAAGCCTGGAGGCTCCGGAATCTGCCCCAAGTGCGGCCACCCGGTAATCTATAGGGCCGGCTGGCTTGAAAAAGAAGTTACCCACAAGGTCAAAATCTGCATCGCCTATAAAGTAGACGGCCAGCTGCTCCTGCGCTATGTGGACGTGGAGCGCATTATCTACCCCGACCGCAAGGAGCCCCAGTACCGCTTCTCCGACTGCTTCAAGACCCTGTTTCTGACCGTCAACGGCAAGCCCATCGAGTACGCCTACGCCTGGTGCCAGGCCCCATACTACGGGTACGATTGGCGGCGGCTGCGGTGTGGCACGGAGTGCCTGGGGGACAGCTATGTGTACACGTCAAATTTACGGGAGGTGTTTGGCGAAAGGTATTACAATGTGGACTTGCAGGCAGGGCTTGCGGGACTGCGCCGCCCTATCTCCTTCCGCCGTCTGCTGGACAATCTCAAGAATATCCCCCAGGCCGAGTACCTGATGAAGGCCGGATTGCCGGTCCTTGCGGCGGGGAATCTGCCGGATGCCAGCGCGAAGAACCTGCCGGAGCTGACCGGGCTGGGCAAGCACTTCCTCCCCGCCATGCGGGAGAGCCAGGCCAGCTTCCAGGAAATAAAGGCCATAGCTGCCCAGCGGAACGCCGGCCCCGAGGATTTACGCCAGCTGTGCGCCCAGCGTCTGGACGGCGATTGCCTGATTCTGTTGGAGAGAATTGCCCGTTTCAACGGCATAGGCCGCTCCCTGCGGTACGTGCGGGCCCAGAAAGAGGCTTCCACCGGCCGGATGCGGCGCAACAAGCTCCCCTACTTCCTGCGGCTCTACCGGGACTATCTCGACATGGCCCAGAGCCTGAAAAGCGACATGAGCCAGCGGGCCATCCTGGAGCCTCGGGACCTGAAAGAGCGCCATGACCTGCTGGCAGCAAGGGTCAACGAGCTGAAGTCCAGGCCGGACAACGAACGCTTCCAGCAGGCCGTTGACGAGGGCCTGTACTGGTGGGCCCAGGAATACGCCAATGACAGCTACCGCGTGGTCTACCCCATGAAGCGAAGCGACCTGACCACCGAGGGCCAGTGCCTGAATCACTGTGTGGGCGGGCAAGCCTACTTTGAAAGGCATCTCCTGGGCCATCAGATGGTGTTCTTTATCCGCAAAGTTTCGGCCCCTGACAAGCCTTACTTCACCGCTGAAATCGACACGGACACCGGGCGCATCCTCCAGCTTTACGGCTTTGGGGACTGCTCCGCGCCCAAAGAGGTGCGGGCGTTTACGGAAGGGTTTTGCAGGAAGATTCTTCGGTGGAAGAGTATGGACATACGGCGAGAAGCCGCATAAATTTTGCAAAAGTTTGCAAAATTAAATGTTAAAAAATTATGAACATTTTGCATATATGTACGACTTAATGCGTCAGCAGCGGAACTTCCTGTTCCCTGGAAAAGTGTTCCGACCTTTGACAAGCGAGCCGGTTTGTGGTATAATATAACTACAGAAAAGGGATTATACCCTGTAAAAAATAACGAGATTGCACAACAGAAGGGGCAAGCCGGGCATGTGGCCCACACGCTTTCATCGTTTGGTGCAATGTGCAGAACGGGTTTCTCTTTTCTGAATATTTATAAAAAAGGAGTGATGCCCTATGGCAGTCGAATGTGATGCCACGGGTTTCCACACTATGGAAAGCCGGCTTGAACTCGCGGGCAGGGCCACCCAGGTGCGTAGAGCGGTCAAAGAAAACGTAGTCGGAAACTCCCGGCTGGACTTTGCCAGCATTCTGCCTGCGCCGGCCCATTTGCCGGTGGATGTGCCCGATATGAAGCCATATGCCGGGTACGCGGCCAGGCTTTTCCTACAAGACTTTCTTTGCGGCAAAGGGCTGGATACAAAAGCCATGCTGCGGGAAGAACGGGAATACCTGGACAGGCACAAGGAAGTAAAAGCCGGCCCGTATCTTCGCGGGAAGGAGCTTTTTCTGCAAGGCTTCCGCAATGTTACAGAGGAAGACTTCTACTGCTTCTGCCGCCTTACGCGTCCGTTTTCCGGCTTCGCGGCATTCTGGTGTTTGGAGGAAGCCTTTGCCCACCACCTCCATGACCCGGAGAGCTTCCTTACGCTCATTGCTTCCTACGAAGAAGCCTATCTGAAAGAGCGCGGGAACACCATAAGCATGGCCAGGTGGGAAGACAGCAGGGAGCGGTTCCGCCAGGCTTTCCGGCCGGATTCTCCGGCTTTCCAGGCGTTTCTGGCAGACCTTTGGGGCGTTGCGGCCGGGCCGGAGAATTGTTCCTGCGTCTATACCCTCGACTATGCCGCGCATCTGGCATTTACCACGGAAGGAGGCATTCCCCATAAGGTTTTGGACGCCTTGGCCAGGAAGTATCCGGGCCTGATTGTCATCCATTATTGGAATGACACGGAGTGCCCCGAAATATGCGGCTGCGAGACGTACCATTACAGCCGCGATGCCGTCGCGTAACCGGCAGCAAAACAAAGCAGGAAAAAGAGCCCTCTGGATGGGATTCCAGGGGGTTCTCCTTTTGTTGACATGCTGCGCCCCTGTGTGTATAATTGCTTGTATACCAAGCTATACGCGGGAGGTCAGGAATGGTGTTGAACACAGAGGCCCTGCTCAGAGATGAACACATCAATAAGATTACGGCCATTCTAAAAAGTTTCGTCTTCAGCAATCCGGAAAGGCTGCATCTCCATGTGCCGCAAGAGGTCTCAGTGGAGTACGCGAAATTGAAAAATGTCACTGTCAGCGGCGTCCCGCCGGTCATATGGCAAAGTGGAAGCCGGATTGGTTTTGATGTGGAACTTTCGGCAGTAATAATCACCGGGCCTCGGTATGACACTGACGGAACCCTGATACCAGATTGTATTTGGGAATGCCGCCAAACCTTTGTGGTATCATGCTCTGGCACGCTGTCTAAAGACATGGCGTTGGATGATTTTCGAGTGCGCACGATACGTATCAAACCGGAGAAAAGGTATCAGGACGATAGCATATGGGGCATTATCATACATACACATCAGGACGCAGTTAAGGCAGCTTTGAGCGCCTATATTTCGGCCCATCCAGACGCTTTGCGGCTGCCTTCCCCGCCATGGGTGGAAAAGACAGAGGGTGCAAGCCTGCGCGGCTTAGACATCACTTGGGCTGGCAACGCAGAGGACAAGCCGGGCATGGACATCGGTTTTGAAATCGTAGCGGCGGCAGAAATCAGCGCCACGGAACGCAGCAAAAAGGGCTCTCTGCAAACAAACGTGTACCAGCAATGGTTCACCCTTAAATGCCATGCAAACCTGGAAGAATCACTACAGGATTTTTCTGTGGGCGCCATCTTTATAGAAGCGGTCACCCGCAGCGAGGACAGCCCCATGGAAGTAATTCTGCCCTTTGTTTTGGAAAGGCAGCTTGAGCGGGATGCCTTGAAGGTATTGAAGGAATTTGGGTTCGGCCAGTGCATCCATACGCCGCAAGTACTTGACCCGGACTTGCTGGCCCAGAGGATGGGCCTTACCATACAGTACCGGCACCTCTCAAAAGAAAAAAGGGTGTTTGGCGCGGTATTTATGGACGATTGCGAAGCCGCGTTCTATCGCCCCAACGAGGACGCTATGGTACAGGAGAACGTCCGGGCGGGTACTATTATCGTTGATGAACAGGCGTCCCAAACGCGTCCCATTGGCTCTATAAACAACACAATTGTCCACGAATGCCTCCACTGGCACAGGCACCGAAAGGCGTATTACTTAGCCAGACTGATTGCCGGCAGACAGCCTATCTCCTGTCTGGTGGATGGCGGCATGGCCGGAGGCGTGACAGACCGCCTTCCAGGGATAGAATGGCAGGCCAACGCCCTGGCCCCCAAGATACAGATGCCGTATCCCGCGTTCAAAAGGAAGACCTGGGAGCTGATTCGTTTACAACGGCAAGACTCGCCGGACAAGCCGCTTGTCGACCTGCTGCCTCCTGTCATAGCCGAGTTAGCGGACCTGTTTGGAGTATCGAAGCTGGCTGTTAAGATACGCCTGTTGGAAGTGGGATACCCGGAGGCCAGAGGTGTGCTGGATTATGTGGATGGCCGGTATTTGCGGCCCTATGCCTTTGCGCCGGGGGCGCTGGAGAAAAATCAGACGTTCACTATCAGCGCGGTAGAGCTGGCGCAGCTTTATGATGAGAGCGAGGAATTGAGGGAGCGCCTGCAATCCGGCGAGTACACGGTGGTGGAGTCCCACGTCTGCCTGAACGACCCGCGCTTTGTTTTAGGTGTGGGTGCTGCATCCATGCTGACCGAGTACGCGAGGCTTCATGTGGACGAGTGCTGTTTGAAGTTTGAGGTGGTAGCCTCACGGAATAATATACCTTTCCTTTTGGACAGTGTTCTTTTCAGAGAAGAATCCTATACAAAACTATCCATAGAATTACCACTTGTTCGGAAATCGACATATAATTTCAATAAAAAACGTCCGTATGAAAGCTATAATGAAAAGAAACGCGAAAAAAGGAAGCAAGATTTTGCAGAATATGAAAAGCAAGACATAGAGTCTTATGAGAATGACACACAACCGCATATTGAAGATATAGTATTTAATATCCAACTTATTGATAAACAAGTAAGTATGATGGACACTTTTCCACGCGCTTTGCAGAATCTCATGAAAGAAAGACAGATGACTACAGAAGCTCTTAGCGATGTGACAGGAATTTCGGTAAGTATTACTCCCGCTCAAAAAGCTAGGAAAAAGAGAGGAAGAGTGATATAATAGGGATATGGAATATATCGATTTGCGGAAAGTGGGAAAAGAAGGGCTCAAGCAGATACGCAGTCAGG
>CAJTCU010000033.1:5152-19079 GCA_910574935.1 Oscillospiraceae bacterium | reverse complement strand
AATCATCCAATGATGTATGATGACAGACTGGTACGGCAGGTGCTGGAGTGCGTGGTGGTGGAGTCGAAGGAAAGGATTAAGGTAATATTTGTGGGAGGGTTGGAGGTTGAGCAGACGATACCAAACTAACGTGAGAGTTCAGATACGCACACCGATTGGGCGAAAATATCTTTTTGGTCGTGCGTTCACAAAAAAGCCAGGAATCATGCGGGTTCCGGGCTTTTTCTTTTTTCTTTCTATCAGCAGTTTCGGGGCTTTCTATCATTTTTCTATCACACCTACAGCGTCGCATGCGGTTGATTCAGCGCTTTTTCCATAGCTGCCGCCATGTCCAGCTTAGAATTTTTATCGACATGGGCATAAAAGTTTAGCGTGGTGGAGGCACTGCCGTGGCCCAGCCATTGTTGCACTTGGACAATGGAGAAGCCCATGTTCAGAAGATTGCTGGCCGCGCTGTGACGGAGGTCATGCAGGCGTATGTTCGGCAGGCTACTTTTGGCGATGATGTTGTGGAAGGTGCGGGTCAGATAGTTGGGCGATATCACGTTTCCGTCGGGCCAGGTGCATACATAGTCATTCTGTATGTACCCGGCACCCAAGGCCCCTTGCAGGCGCTCCTGATGGTGTTTTTGAGCCTTTAGGAGAGCGTACACGCTGTCCGTCATGGGCAGGGTGCGGTAGCTGCTGTTAGTCTTAGGTGTGTCCACATAATCGCCGTTTGCGCCCTGCTGGAGCGTCTCCGTGACTGTTATGGTGCGGTTCTCAAAGTCGATATGCTCCCACTTCAGTCCCAGTACCTCGCTGCGCCTGAAGCCATACACAGCGCATAAATTGACCGGCAGCTCCACCACATTCCCGATGAACAGGGCCAGCATAGTGTCTATTTCAGACGGGTTTAAGAAACTGGCATTGTAGCGCTCCACTTTGGGCTTTCTCGCCGCACTGGCTGGGTTAAACTGGATCAGGCCATCGTGTATGGCGTCGCTCAGGGCCTTGGAAATCACCTGATGATGGTGCCGGATAGACATGGCTGACAGCGTACCCTTGCCGTTCTGCTTGCTCCCCGGTTGCTGCTTGGACTGATAGTAAGCGTCCAAATCAGTGGGTTTTAACTCCTGCAGGAGAACCGGGTGCTCTTTGAAATACGGCACAATGTGGTTTGCCACCATGGCCTGATAGGTTCGGTAGGTGTTGGGTTTGATGTTCACCCCTGCCCGCTTGACCCAGCGCTCCAAATAGCCCGCAAAGGTCAGTTGGCAGTAGGGCACATTCTTTCCTTCCCACTCATCTATCAAATCGTGCAAAATCTTCTCTGCGTTGCGCTTGTTCCCACGCTGGGGCAGATCAGTAGAGAACCACTTCGGCCTGCGCTTTCCGCTTTCGTCATAGAGGTTCAACACGGCATAATATTTGCCGCCTTTTGTTGTTACAAAGCCCGTGATTGCCATTTATTTGCTCCTTTCGAGGCTCACACGCGCTTTACCTGATAGACTCATTGTAGCAGGTTTTGCGCCTGTATTCAAGCCCAAGAAATCGATCACGCTGGCTTTGGGGATGATATACTTTTTGCCTACCCGTATCGTGGCAATGGCCCCGCTTTGTAGCAGGCCATAAGCGGCATTCCTGCCGATGTGGAGCATGGATTGCAGGTCATCAACGGTTATCACATCTGAATAACCGGAAAACATCGTGTTATTCATGGCATCTCCCTCCTTTTTATATCACGATTCACTCTGCAAACTCTGTTCTATTTTCTCCACCAAGCCCTCCAAAGCAGAAGTCACGGTGGCTACTCTTTTTTTCACGAATTCAAATTGTTTTTCCGAAATTTGTGGGAAGATCGCTACGCACTCCGGTTCGTCGTACCAGGCGAAATCCCTATGAAAATTGTCAATCAGGCCGTCCAGGGCAATTAAAAACATATCTGGGGTGCAGGAGCAGTCCTTGTCTGGATTTTTGAGGTCGGCCACAGATTCCTCAAAAGTGTGATAGATTTTGTTTCCTACGGAGTAGGGCTTGTACTCGTCTACAGAGTTTATCTCTCCGGTCACTAGCTGCGTGGCAGCGTCCTCCTGCTGTTCTGGTTCCAGGCGGGAGAGTTTGAGGGCGTTCGTTTTGGTGACTTTCGTATGCGAATCGCGAATGATTTCTTTTGTAGTCGGGGTCAGGTTTTTGGCTGTCTGTATCTGTATTTCCACGGTTCGGGAGGACACCCCCAATTTATCAGCGGCGTCCTGCGCAAAGGATTTCGCCTTTAAAACCGAAGAATTTTCGTTTTTAGCGGTTTGCCCATTGCGCATACCCTGTTTGGTTTCCGGGTGAAGAATTTCGTAAATCTCTTTGCGGCGTAGAAGCAGGTTGCCAAAGTCAATAATAGACAGATTTTTGCGCACAAAGTTCTCGTCTATCTCGGCAAGCTCGGCCTGCAAGCCCTGTAAATCCCTAACAATACATTCGATTTCTGTCCAGCCCAGCAGCTTGGCTGCTTCCAGACGGTGACGGCCAGCTATAAGGGTGTTGTCCTGGTTGATGGTGATAGGGTTTAGCAGGCCCAATTCAGCTATACTTTTAGCCAGGTTTTCTACGTCCTCTGGTTCGGTTGTGCGCCTGCCGGGGTTCAGCTTGATATTGTTAATGGGGATACGCATAAGCTATCCTCCCTCCGTTTTTTGTCTTTTTTGATTCCTAGCTGCACCCGGGAATCTGCAGAAATCATCAGGCGGCGGTCTGCGAAACCGCTCCATAGGTGTTGCACCTCCCCGCCTTCTTTGTGGCCGGGCCGCGAGTTACGTAAGTATCTTTGACCCTGTGTGCTGTCGTCGCTTAGGCGGGAGCAGCCCGCCCTTTGCAGTTGGATTTGTCGCTCGCCCCTTTGGGTGTCATGGCGCTCCAAATTGTTCGGCTTTGCTTTTGGCGTACACACAGGAATGTGCCTGATGAGTGCCTGTTCTGTTTTCAAGGTTCGCTTCACAAGCTTTGTTCAACGATATAATTTTAGCATAATGGCATGAGATTTTTTAGGCTCTTGTAGCTCCGCTTTTTCCACGAAAAGCGGAGCTAGTAGTTCAGGGTGTGATGTCATCCAGACAGGACAAGATAATTTTAACAGACATCATGCCCCTTGAAAACGTCCTTGTAGGGGTACTTTTGGCTGTTTTTGTACCCCTCTTTGGGGTAGTAGCAGAAGTGACATCTATATTTTAGGGCAAGCAAAAACGCCGCCCAAAGTCGAAGCAGCCATGGTAATACCATAACTGCCTTGACTTGTACGGCGCTTGACAATCTTTACTGGATTTCTCGTGGACTCTCCGTTTGCCCGTTTATAGGTTGTATCGTTTCTCTATTCCATTATCAGTGCTGACGTTAGGCAGAATGAAAAGATTTCAGCCGGTCAATGTCAATCTGATAAATCTCTTCCAGACTGGTCTTAGGCTCCCACCCCAACTGTCTGATTTTACTGATATCCTGCTGAAGCTTTCGACGAGGCAAGAAGCCCATGGCGGCTGTATCGACCGCCTGGTCGAAAATAATCTTACGTTCTGGGGCAAATTTGGCAAAAAGAGTATTGGCCATATCCTTTACAGTCATAAAAGTGTCTGGGTTGGTGGCGTTATAGGCATGGCCCTTTTTCCCCTTGAAAAGAACCGTAAAAATGGCCGCAATAGCGTCCAGGGAATAGAGAACGCACTTTTTTGTCATGCCGTCTGATTTCATGTGTAAGTCAGCGCCCTCAACTATACAGTTCAAAATTTCATTGGACACATTGCCCCATGTCCACTTTTGAAATAACCCTTGGATAGTAGACAATCTAATAATTTTGGCATCTATGCACGATTTTTCCGCTGCAACATAACATAAAAATTCGCAGACCTTTTTGGCCAATGGATAGCAGCTTCTTAATTTCAGGCTGTCAATTGCGCCGATATCATCTTCTTTGACAGGAAGTTCTGTTTTGGGGAGACCATAAACCTCTTCTGATGACATATAAAGAACACTTGTCCGCTCCCTCGCCGCTAGGCTAAGCATTTTTTCCATACCATCTACATTTACATGAAAAGTGTCAAGTGGATAATCCTTATGAAAATTGCCTGTAGTAGGGGAAGCCGCATGAATGAGATAGTCTAGTTTATACCCTGCCACAGCGTCCTCTTCTTCGCCAAAGGTACAGTATGTTATGTACTGGCTGTTTTTTCCTGGGTTTCGTGTAGACGCAATGATATTTGCGTTGCAGCCATGCAGTTCATTCTCCAACAGTATCCACTTCATAATGCCAGTACCAATAAGCCCGCCCGCGCCTGTGATGAGAAACGTCTTGTCCTGCAAATTTTCCCGAAAGTCGAACATTTCCATATAGCGCAGAATCTCACGGCGCTCTATCTCCGTAATATGCATGAGTTTCTCCTCTCTATCTGTCCAACAAACCGGTTATATCCTCAACGATCTGTTCCTTTGTCAGTCTGTCTCTTTCCATCAGAGCTGCCGGGCTATAGCTCACGGGGATGTCCATGCCAAAACCCTTACACAGCACTTTTATAGGGCTCGTCCCATAAAATTGTGCGATTTTCGAGCCAAACCCACCGCTCAAAATGCCGTCTTCCAGCGTGACAACCAGGTCATGACCTTCTTCCAAGCTGGCCAAGGTTTCAGCGTCCAGCCCTGTAATGAAGCGTGGGTTAATCAGCGTTGGCCGTATATCCGTGCGTTCTTCCAACAAAGCGGCTACAGATTCTCCCAACTGATAAAACCCACCCAAAGCCAGTATAGCCACTTGGTTCCCCCGCTGGGTAACTCTATACTGCACTTGGCTGTAATCTGTATCTACCAGCTCGGATGTATGGAATACACCATGCCACGGCACCCGGATCGCCACCGGGCCCTGCCGCTGTTCGATGCTCCAATCCAGCATGGCCATATACTCTTCTTTATTGGTGGGGGCCAGGTAAGTCAAGCCAGGGATATTTCCCAGCAGGGCCATGTCCAGCAAGCCCACATGGGTAACATTGGTGTGCCCCAAAACAGACGCATGGGTGACAATCATGGTAGCTGGGCAGCGGTTGATGCAAAGCTCCTGCTCAATCTGATCATAAGCACGCTGGTAGAAAGTAGAATGGGTTGCGAAAATAGGTTTTCCACCATTTTGCGCTATGCCTGCTATCATGGATATTGCGTGCTGTTCCGCTATGCCAACATCGACATACTGCTTCCCAGCCTTTTTTCGGCGCTTTTCATTAAACCCCGCACAAAGTGCTGTTGCAGCTGCTACCATAACTACCTGGGGGTCTCTCCCTATTTTTTGCAATAGAAATTCTCCTGCAATGTTCCCATAGTTTTCTGTTGGCCCCAGCCGGGTGCATTTCCCTGTTTCTATGTCAAACGGGCGCGCCCAGTGCCAGCTTTCAGTGTCTTGTTCTGCCGGGACATATCCTTTTCCTTTTTGTGTTTTGACATGGACGACCACAGAGCGGTCCATGCCTTTTACTTTTTGAAGCGATTCAATGATCCGGTCAATACAATGCCCCTTTTCTACCAGGGAATACTCAAATCCCAAAGTGCGGAAAAAGTTTTCCTTCGCACCATTTCCCAGCCTTTCCAGTTCCCGCAGATGGTGGCTTAAACTTCCAACATTTTTGTCAATGGACGTATCATTATCATTAACAATAACAATGATTCCTCTATCCAACTCACTGGCAAAATTTAACCCTTCAAAGGCTTCGCCGCCATCCAAAGAGCCGTCCCCGATTACAGCAATGACGTTTTCTTTTCCGCCGTGCAAATCCCTCGCCTTTGCCAAGCCGCAGGCCAGGCTGATGGATGTGGAGGTGTGGCCCACGTGGAATAAATCGTGACGGCTCTCCGCGGGATTTGTAAAGCCAGTCACAGTATTATAAGAGCAGGGGTCAAGGTAGGCAAGGTTCCGCCCGGTCAGCATTTTATGGCAGTAGCTTTGATGGGATACGTCAAAAACGATCTTATCTGTGGGCGAATCGAATACATAGTGAAGGGCTATGGTCAACTCTACTGTGCCAAGGTTGGAAGCCAAATGGCCCCCGCATTGGCTGATTTTTGTAATGAGGGCTTGGCGCATTTCTTTTGCCAGCTCTTCCAGCTCGGCTATAGCCAGCTTTTTTACATCGGACGGGCTTTCTATTTTTTCCAAGTACATGGCGGCAACTCCTTTATGGTGGCATTTTATACCCAATTTTTGTTGATAATGGGGGATTGCTCGATGGGCTTCCCCTCTTCCATGTCCTTAATCTGTTTTACCCGCAGCGCATGGTGCAGGCCGGCAAACTCAGCCTGCAGGAAAATGCCTACCCGCCGTTCCACCTCCTCATAGGCCATGTGGTTTTGGCCAAAAGCGATGACATTTGCGTCGTTATGCTCCCGCATAAGCCTTGTCACCTCGTCATCATACCCCATGCCGCACAAGACGCCTTTAACCTTGTTGGCGGCCATGACCATGCCTGTCCCGGTAGCGCAAATCAATACCCCGTACCGGCACTTTCCAGCCGCTACCAGGGCCCCCACTTTTGAAGCGAACACGGGGCTGTCACAGGGGACAGCCTCATGGGTCCCCACGTCTTCAATCTCATGCCCGGCTTTTTCCAGGTATTGGATAAGCCTCGTCTTGTATTCCAACCCTCTGCGGTCGCTGCCTATAGCGATTTTCATAAGCCTTCCTCCTTGTTTGATTACTGCCGCAGCCAATCGGGCCGCTTTGTGTGCAGCAGCGCCATAAAAATATCGATGTCCTCAGTAGTGGTCAGCTTCAAGTTCTTCTCAGATCCTATGGACAGATACACTTTCCGCCCCAACTCCACGTACAAGGAACAGGAGGCAATGGAGTTGGAAATACCTTTCGCAGTGGCCTCTTTGTGCACATCCAAAATCTCGTTTAGGAAAAAAGTCTGCGGTGTTTGGGTTGTCTTAAGGTTATCCCTTGGCACTTGGTAGACTGCCGACAGGGAATCCTCGGTCTTCAGCATGACGGAGGTACAGGGTACAACCGTTATAGCATTGCCGTACTTCCGGCAAACACGGATGTTATCCGATATAATGTCCGCACTTACCATGGGACGGATGGCGTCATGTATCAGAACGATATCCTCTGGGGAATTATGCCGTGTTGCCAGGTCATACAAACCATTGCGGATAGAATCCTGCCCATTTGGACCGCCGTTGACAATGTTCTCTATTTTCGTGATACCAAACTGCTTGGCATAGGCCCGCAAAATGTCATGCCAGCCTTCTAGGCATACCACCTCGATGGCATCAATATTGGGATGGTTCTGAAAGGCCTCCAGTGTATAAATGATTACGGGTTTATCATATACATTCAAAAACTGTTTGGGTATGTCCTGATTCATTCTCGCGCCGACACCGCCAGCTATAATCAAAGCTATGTTCATTTTGTCTTCCTTCTGCCTTATATGGCGTAACAAACTGTGTCGGCAGCAGAATTTGCATATTGCCGGATGTAAAGTTTATAATCTGGATTCAACTCCAAAATCAATTTTGGAACCTCTACCACATCGTGGTCAGAGTGGTAAATACAAATCGCCAGTTTAGGCTTATGAGTCTTGATAGTTTTCGCTGCACCCTGCAAAGCCAGACATTCCATACCTTCTATATCCATTTTGATATATGTTACTGGTTGCCCATCGAAAATATCATCAAGGGAATCAACATTTACAATCGTATTTCCATTTTCATCAATCCGGGAACCCATGTTTCCCAATGAATTAAAGTGTAAAATATCTTTTTTGCCACCCACGCCAAGGTTAAAACAATGCACTTTGTCCAAGCCGTGAGTGTTATCCCTAAGCTTCGAATAGCTTATGGGGTCAGGTTCAAAGGCATATATTTTTTCATATTTGCCTTCGGTCGCCCCTATGAAATCTCGAATGCTGTCACCCGTATATGCGCCTGCATCAGCAAAAATCTCATGGTCATGCAAAAAAGTGAAATCCCCAAGTTTTTGTGGAAAATATTGCTCACGAATCGGCAAAATGATATCTTTAATAATTTCCGGGTCATGGTTCACTCTATAATGCACCATAGCCTCATAGGTATCACGCGATTTTTCATCCTGCAAGGAAGAGTAAACCCTTTCCAGGTCATCCCTCGCCCCAACAAAATAGGAAGAATTATCATCACAGTCAAAATACATATCCAATGTATAAATATTTTGCGGCGGGATAGATAAGCCTTTCAATTGCGTTGTCAATGTTTGCGCATGATTTTGGATGATAATCAACGCGTTATATGCCGCATAAAGGTTTGGTAAATCGTTGGGGCTGATAACTCTTTTCCCCCACCAAGTTGTTCCCCAGGTAGAGGGAGTGTTACTGCAAACATACTCCACGGGGACTGTTAGGTTTTGCAGAAATCTTTTATCAATCGTGCTTTGCTTTCCTATTAACACTAAGGGCAGTTGGGAACTATTTATTTCTTGATATACACTTTCCTTTTTCCTGCTCCAAACTTTGCTTTCATTAAAATAGAATTTCACTTTATTCCCTCCCAATTATGTATAACTTCTGCAAAAGTCCTTCTACAATTATTTCAGGCGTTTCTTCTTTGTCATTTTCTATCACTACATCAGGCGTCTGTGGCTCATCCCACGGCAGATCCACACCAACAACCTGTTTTGCGCCTGGGGAATAAAGCCCTTTCTGGTTGCGTTTGTATAATGTTTCCATGCCGACCTTTATATAGATTTCCCGGTAGTTTTCGATATTTTCCCGGCACCAGGCCCGCACATCCCCATACATGGCAATGCCGCAATAAACACAGTCAGTGCCTTGATCCGCCACTTTTTTACATCGTCGGAACATTTCATATGCCCCGTTCCTCCGGGCCTCCGTAGAATAGTCCTTCTCTGCTGTGGTGTTCTCACTTTTCCGCATCGCATCGCCATCAAACAAGACAGCATCCGGTTTTATCTCTTTCAGCTTTCTGTAAAACATCCCGCCAATGGTAGTCTTGCCCGCCCCTGCGAGCCCTGTAAAAAAGTAAACTGTGCCTTTTTCCATGCGTCGTCTTCTCCTTAATGGTAAACCGGCGCTTCCAGCAGCGCGGGGTCCAACTCCAGCTTGGGCATCATGTACAGCGGTTGGCCATTCTTGTTGACAAAGCGCAACCCTTTCATCAAAACATCTACATTCTTACTACGCTTTTCCTGCAAACTGTCCATATAATTCTCCAACATCCGCTCCTGCACGTTCTTTTCAATTTCATCTGTAACAGGGTGGTTATCTTTGGAGACCTTAGCATCACGGAAAATAGCTCTCCAGCTTTCGCGGATATAGTAGTTTACTGTATCAAATCCATTAATCCATTTTTTTACTATCTGTTCATCTACTATCATGTCATCATAATAATTAAAATCATACCCGTAATATTCGTAAGCATCCCGCAGAAAGTATTCAATAAATTTCCGCTCGTTGTCGTTCACATAATCATCATAGGTTCGATATAAAGTCTGCGTATCAAAGCCATATACTCGCTTGCCATATATACCCTCCAATGTTCTTGTACTTTCATCATCTCCATATGTACTTTTCCCGTACTCTGAACAGTACGTCATACTCTCCGTATAAGGCAAATCTAGAAAAGCGGCCAGCGCCGTAAAGGTGGCCTTTGGATTCAATTTCCCATCTTCAAACCGCACCAACACACTATCATGGTACAGCCTATCCTCTGGGTCTATCATGAAACTTCGGTTAAGCACTCGCTCAAACACTGCATCGCTGACAACAGACTTCTTTTCTTCTGGGTTCTTTTCAAACTCTTTTTGGCTTTTCAGGGCAGAGTTATACATAAATTTTACAGTGGCGCCATGGCTTGTGGTAAACCGGCGCATAGGCGTGAAAGCTTTGATATATTTGAAATTCTGGAACAATGGAGATTTGCGCACGATTTCATAGTTTGCCGCATATAAGACTGCACGATCTTTTTCATCTACAGACAACGAATAGGATATATTAGAGAAGTGGGGCTGAAAGAACACGGCTGGTACAATCCGCGCCGCCTTATCCAATCCGGCTGTGGCCATTTCACTTTCCATAAACAAGGCCACAAAAATATCTTTATCGGTGCGATCCTTCATGTTATATATTTCTTCTATCATGCGAGGCGAACAGCCGTTGACCAATTTCAGCGCTTCCTTTAGGCTTCCTATTTTGGCAAATCCTTTACGAACGTCCTCAATTTTGCTTTCTACATTATCCATCATCATGGAGGGCATACATAGCAGGTTGGGATGTGCGTCGAAGATTTCGTTGAAGAAGTCGCCGCCGTTGTGGGTGGACAGCTGGGTGTGCCAGATCAGCCGCGTCACCTCGCGGATGCGCACGGGCTGCAGGGTCATCTGGCTGTAGTCGATGCCGAATTCTTCTTTGAAATCGATGGGGTATTTGCCCTTTTCACCCTCAAACAAGAAGACAAATTTCCGGCTGTCCAGCAGGGGTTTCAGGTTCAGGCAGGCCAGGTACGAGCAGAAAACCGGCCAGCTGGCATAGTATAAATATACATGGTTCTCCCGGGCTACGTCCTCGCTTTTGCGGACGTTGTCCCGCAGGTATTCCAGCTCATATTGGGAAAAAACATCTTCAGCGAAGATGGGGTTTTCTAAATCATGAAAGAAATTGTGCGCGATTACTGTGTCACGGAAGTTGATGTAGTCTCCAAAACGCTTTTCTTGTACATCGTAGGGCGTGTAGCTGGTATCGTCATAGGGGTAAAAGCGCAGGGGCAGGTCTTCAAATTTGGGGAAATCGCCGCGGAAAATGTAGGGGTATTTGGCTAAATATTTGCAGTTCCGGTCATAGCGAGACTTCATTACCCGCAGGTTTGGCGTGTAAAAGGCCTCGTCCATGATCTCTAAAATGTTGTCGCGGAAGACGCCGCGGTTGTATAAATCTCTAAAAATCGTGTAGGAAAACTTATAATCTTCCCCTTTTCCAAACTGCAGGATGTAGGCCGCGGCCTCCATCTCGGTGGTGGGGTCTGCGCCGACGCTCTCTTCCAGGGCCATCTTGTAGGCCCGTACGGCGCTTTCCGGTTCATTTAATTGCGCAAGCCGTTGTGCAATCTCGATAGGTTTCATAGGGTTCCCTCTCATAACCCCACACAAAAAGGGGACGGGCACCTGCCCGCCCCCTCGGTTCGTGCGTGGGTAAATTTGCGTCAGAACAACAATTAGCCGAGGAGCTGCAGTACGCCCTGGGGCACAGCATTGGCCTGGGCCAGCATGGCCTGCGCGCTCTGGATGAGGATGTTGTTCTTGGTGTAAGCCATCATTTCCTCGGCAACGTCGGTGTCGCGGATGGTGGACTCGGCGTCCTGGATGTTCTCGGCCATGACGCTCAGGTTGTTGGCAGTGTGCTCCAAACGGTTCTGGGTTGCGCCCAGGTCGCCGCGGACACCGGAAACGTAGTTGATGGCATCGCGGATGGTCTTGATGGAATTCTGGGCACCCGTGATGTTGCTGATATCCACACTGTCGATGTTCATGCCGGAAGTGTGCATGTCACCAATCTTCACGCTCAGCTGGTTGTAGGGGTCGCTGGTGTCGCCGATCTGCAGGGTCAAGGAGCCAGCCGCGCCGCCGCCGGTGCTCATATACACAAGGGCGTCAATCTTCGCATTGCTGTCCAACTGTTTAGCCGTGTCAGTACTGCTGTAAAAAGTAGCTTTCTCATGCAGGTCGATTATATTGTCTGCGCCAGCAGAAATATGGAAAGCAGAGTTAGTGCCTGCCCTGGTGATTGCGTCCGCAAAAGCGTTTAAATTTTTTGCGTCGCTTTTGAAGTTGCCATCAGAGTCGATCAAATCCTTGATGCCGATTTTGCCGCTGGCAGAACTGGCAACATTTTTAGTTTTGTCCACTTCTAATGTGACAGTTCCAATGGTCAGCTTACCGCCGGCTATCATCTGCTTCACCATGTCTTCAGTCAATTGGAACTGTGCATGGGCCATTTTGTCCGGAGTCCCCTTAACGCCATCCTGGACATTCTGCGTTTTGCAGGTAAAGTATTTGTCGGCGCCAAGAGTCGCGTCGCCGACTATAGATGCCGTGACATCCATAGACGACTGGAAGTCCACTACACCGTTTGCCGCATTATTGGTGCCAGAGGCCTTATAAGCGAAGCTTATTATTCCAGTACTAGCACCTGCAATATCGAAGTCAACGCTGCCAATCGTCACCGCAGTAGCCGTTGCAGACAGAGTAACCATAGATGCTTTAATTTGCGCACCCTTTGCTATCGTAGCACTAGCCGTTGCTGTAAGCGCAATAGTAGCGCCGCCGACTTTCACATTGATGGTAAATGTACCGTTAGCGTTAATTTGACTCGCCGCTGTCAAACCATCAAAAATCTGAGAGATGTCAATTGTAAAGCCAGGCTCCTGTTCCGTGACGCCCTTCGTGTGAAGCTGGTTGTGAGCGGCGTCAACCAAAGTTTGTTTCTGTGCCGCCATAGTGCCACTGCCAGCCAGAGAGCCGTCCAGCAGCTTGATGCCGTTGAAGTTGGCGCTGTCGGCAATACGGTTGATTTCGGTCTTCAGGGCGTCCACTTCTTTTTGCAGGTTCTTACGGTCAACGTCGTTGTCGTAAGTGCCGTTGGCAGACTGGGTAGCCAGGTAATCCATGCGGTTGAGCATGTCCTGGATTTCCTGCATGGCGCCTTCAGCGGTCTTCACTAGGCTGATGCCGTCCTTCACGTTCTTGGAAGCAGCGTTCAAGCCGGTGATCTGGGCACGCATCTTCTCGGAAATAGCCAGGCCAGCGGCGTCGTCACCGGCGCGGTTGATTTTGTAGCCGGAGCTGAGCTTTTCCAGGTTCTTGGACAGAGCGGAAGTGTTGGTGTTGTAGTTGCGATAAGCGTTCATCGCCATAATGTTGTGTTGAATACGCATAATTTTGTCTCCTTAAAATTATTTTTTGCGTTTTGGACTGGCCCACGTTCATCGTGGGGTTTTGCGCATTTTGCCAGAGTGATCGGTTCTGTCGGATGCGCTGTATATTTCAACCGATTCCGGAATCGGCAGAAACCAAAATTATCTATCGCTTCGCGTTGCGCCGCTGTTCCGACGCACGTTTATAATCACTGTCGTGAAGCCCCTCTGGGCGGCTACCTGTTTGCTCGAACAGCTTGCCGCGCAGGATAGGCAAATCCCGCGGCGCGTCTATGGCGACCTCAATGGAATTGCCCCGGTCTTGGAAGACCTGCACGGTGATGTCCTCGCCGATGGTTAAATATTCACCAGATTTTAATCGTAAAGATAACATGTTGGGCTCCTTCCCAATTTGTTTAGTCGCGAACCTCCGCGTTCTCCACCCGCCGCACCGCGTCATAAAACGTGGTGGCGGCCATGCCGCAGCGCTCTGCCGCTTCTTTCATCTTCAATTTGTGGCTGCGCCACAACCTGCGGGATTCCTCGAAATTCTCCGGCAGCGGCTTACGATGGTTTACGCTGACCGGCTCCCCCAGCCTGCGCACGGCGTCGTAAAAAGTGCTTTCCGGCAAGCCGCAATGCTTAGCGGCGTCTTTCAGATTCAACTCCCGCTTAAGCCACAGCTGCCGGGCCTCCTCGAAATTGTCGGGCAGCGGCTTGGATTTCCTCCCAAAGCTGACGCCTTTGGCTTTTGCCTTGGCGATGCCCTCGGCCTGCTTTTTGCGTCGTTCCTCGCGGATGGCCTGTTTGGTAGCGGAAAGGAAAAGCTCGGAAACGAAAGCGCTGAGCAATTCCTGGCTGTTGGCAGGGGCCTGCTCGTTTAAATCCAAGACGATTTCTTCTGCCAGGTCATGAAGGTGCAGCCGGAGCTTTTCCTCCATCTCCTGCTGCGAAAGCGGGCGGCTTCCTATGCCGCCGATGGCATCGAAATTGAGTACAGACACGGGCTGTCACTCCCCTCGCAAAC
>CAJTCU010000033.1:0-4982 GCA_910574935.1 Oscillospiraceae bacterium | reverse complement strand
CCGATGGCATCGAAATTGAGTACAGACACGGGCTGTCACTCCCCTCGCAAACCGTAAATTTACAGGTTTACGAAGTGAAGTTTTTTCGGATTTGGGCTTATCTTTTTTGCAAATATGCCGATACTCATGATGTAAGACACAAAATAGGGCACCAAAAAGCCCATCGGTTATTTGTACATTTCCGAAGTGCCTTTATTTTTGCGGATTGCTTTCATCCATATCAGTCCTTTTCACCGTGTCATAGAAGGTTGTGTCGGGCATCCCGCAGGCTTGCGCGGCTTGGTGCAGGGTGAGTTCCTTCCGCTTCCACGCGCAGCGGACAGCCCAGAAATTCTCCGGCAAGGGCCGGGGCGGCCTGCCAAAGCGTACCCCTCTGGCTTTAGCGGCAGCGATTCCCTCGGCCTGGCGCTGGCGGATGTTGTCCCGCTCGCTTTCCGCCACAAAGGAGAGGATTTGCAGCACCAGGTCGGCAATAAAGGTCCCCATCAGGTCTTTTGCCGTGCGGGTATCCAGCAGCGGCATGTCTATTACGCAGATGTCAACGCCTTTTTCTTTGGTGAGGATGCGCCACTGCTCTTGGACTTCTTTGTAATTGCGCCCCAGCCGGTCGATGCTTTTTATGTAGAGCAGGTCGTTCCGGCGCAGCTTTTTTACCATTTTCATATAGTTGGGCCGCGCAAAATCCTTGCCGGACTGCTTATCCAGATAGATGTTCTTCCGGGGCACTGCCAGCCTGTCCATGGCGATTTGCTGCCTGTCCTCGTTCTGTTCTGTGCTGGAAACCCGGATGTAGCCGTATATGTTCATTTTTTCACACTCCCTTTCCCATGAGTTTACACGAAAGCAGGCAAACAAAAAAGCACTGGGCCGTTTCCGCGCGTCAGTGCTTTTTTGTTATTCAGTTGTCTGTGAATTCCCCTCCAAACCATCACCTGCTACCGCGTTCTCAATGCGCTGGATAGCATCCCGCAGCCATACCACGTTCTTATAGTATGCGGCCTCATCCACCAGCCCTGTGGCGTTGGCCATAAACGCGACCTGGTTCAGATTATTGCCAATCTCACACAGTTCTCGCCTCATGGCGTGGTAGTCAGCGGGCGGGGTTTCCCTGGGCTTGTAGCCGTGGAACAGCTGCCGTATGTAAGCGGACTTGCTCAGCCCGCAATTTCGCGCCCGGCGTTCTAACAGCTTGAAGTCCTTCTCGTTCAATCTCATGTCAAACTTTCTTTGTCTTTCCAAAAAATCATCCTCTCATTTTTAATTTTAAGGGTTGCAAGGGATTCTCCCTTGTCCGGGCATTTGTCTGCACACTTGTCCGCACAAGGGTCTGCACAAATGCGATGCTGGCTCGTGCTCTGAACGCCGTTTTTTTCGGCGCTCAGAATTTTTGGCCCTTCGGGCCTATTTTCTTCGCAAACTGCGCTAAAATGACGTCCATATTCATGCTGAGTAAACAAAAATTGCGGACATAAATGAGAGATTCCCCCTTTCTATATTTCCTTGCCTTCACTCGCCCCGTCTTCTGGAAGGCAGGAAGGAAGAAGGTCTTTATTCTCAAGTTCTTTATTATTAAGTTCTATAGATGAAAGATTTTTAACGTTCAGAAGTTCAGTTTCTTGACTACTGGAAATCAAATCTTCTGACTTGCGGACGTTAACCACCAGCGGCTTTTGACCGTCAGAATCCACGGAAGTGAAATCCTTTATGTAAATTCTCGTTGGCTTCCCCTGGCCTTGGTGTACTTTTTTAATCAGCCCAATATCAGCTAATTGTTTCGTGAATTTGATTACCGTTGGGTGTGAACGCTGTAGGTCTTTTTCCATCTGTTCGACCGTGTAAATGATGAAAAGCCTCCCGCTTTCATCTGTGAATTTATCCTCATGCTGGGCGGATAAACTGGCTCTTTCCAGCATTTTGGCGAACAAGATAATTGCTCCATAGTCAAGCCTGGAGAAAATCGGGTTCTCCAGAAGTTCTTTTGGAACAGACAGATAGCGGTAGCCTTTAGCAGGCCGGGGACACATATATTCCAGTTCAAATTTGCCCATGAGATCATCTCCTTTATGGATAAAACTGCATAAAAAAGCCCTGATAATGGCTGTTATCAGGGCACAGGCAATATCTAATTATTAAAATCAGGTAAAAGCGTGTTGGAAGCCTTCTATCAAGTTTTTTGTTTTTATCTATCAATTTTTCTATCAGATGTGCAGGAAATTTGCAGATTCAGAACGGCAGTTGGAATTGAAAAGTGTCAAAAGCCCAGGTTTTAAGCCATTTTCCAGTATCTCATAACAATTGGTAAAACTCCTTGAAATGAGATAAAATTGTTATTACCGTTCTCCAAAACCGCGTGCCGAGGGTTCGAATCCTTCTGCCCCTACTGCAACAACCGCCTGACCGTCAACTATCGCCCTGATACGCCGCCGCCAGAGAAGTGGCTTCGGTTCCTGTCGGAGTTGCTGTACCCGGAGGACATCCCCACTTTGCAGGAGTACCTGGGCTACTGCCTGCTCCCCACCACCAAAGGCCAGAAGATGCTGATGCTCATTGGCAAAGGCGGCGAGGGCAAGAGCCGGATCGGGCTGGTGATGCGCTCCATCTTCGGAGACAGCATGAACACCACCAGCATCCAGAAAGTGGAGAACAATCGGTTCAGCCGCGCCGACCTGGAAAGCAAGCTGCTGATGGTGGACGATGACATGGACATGAGCGCCCTGCCCAAGACCAACTATATCAAATCCATCGTGACCTCGGAGTGCAAGATGGATATGGAGCGCAAGGGCGTCCAGAGCTATCAGAGCCAGCTTTATGTGCGGTTCCTCTGCTTCGGCAACGGGGCCTTGACCGCCCTCCATGACAGGTCTGATGGTTTCTTTCGCCGCCAGATTGTTTTGACTACGAGGGACAGACCGGCAGGGCGGACGGATGACCCGTTCCTCTCTGAAAAGCTGATCAACGAGCGCGAGGGGATATTTCTCTGGTGTCTGGATGGGCTTCACCGCCTGCTGGTAAACAATTATCGGTTCACCATCAGTGACCGGGCCAGGGAGAATATCTCTGTTGTGGTCCGGGAGGCCAACAACATTGTGGATTTCCTGACCTCTAATGGCTATGTCCAGTTCAAAGCGGACAGCGAGGCCGCTACCCGTGACCTCTACGCCGCCTATAAGGTCTGGTGCGAGGACAACGCCGAGAACCCGCTTTCCCCCAAGAGCTTTTCCGGCTTTATCGCCCAGAACGCCGATGCCTACCGGCTGGAGGCCACCAACAACGTGTATATCGGCAGCGGCAAGCGGTGCCGGGGCCACCTGGGAATTGAGGTTTTAATAAGACCAACTGCTTTATAAAAAAGAAATGAAATTATCTGTACGTGCGTACAGGCGTACACAGACGGCAGGTTGTACCGATGTACGTATGTACGGATGGTTTTGAGTTTGCCTTTATCTTTTTATAGGCAACCGCGCTACCCTGACCTAAAAATGCCGGGGCAAAATTCAATCCTTGTGATTTTCGTGAAAAATATTATTCTGCGATGAACGAATTACACCCATAGGTGATTTACGAAACCGTGTAGCCCCTCTACGAAAAAGCGAGGAAATCCACTGTTCCGGCAGAGATCATGTAAAGCCGTGAAGTGGATATAGGCCCCTTATGACCTAGGCTTCATCATAGCAAATCTGAACGGAAATTACAACTGCGAAAATCCTCATCATTCCGTAAAAGTGGTTTTCGGAACACAACATCAAATTCATCAGAAAGTGAGGAAAAAACTTTGAAATCCGATATGAGGAACGAGATCAAGGCGTACATTGTGCGCCAGGGGATGACCATGCAGGAGGTAGTCGATGCGCTGGGCTACGACATTCAGTGGGTCAGGCGCAAGGTTGACTGACCCAACAGACTACGAATTATGGAGGTACTTTATTGAACGATTTTGAAAACTATGTGTACGAACCCATTGACCTGTGCGCCTGCTATGAGCCGATGTTCGATGCGCCCGCCGATTTTATTGAGGACTGGTACAGAGAGCATGGGCTGAGAAACCCCTTCTCCTGCAAAGTGACGCGCAAAATCGGTAACACCTGGTATATCATTGAGACGGAGTGCGCCGGGGATGAACCGCTCCCCGGCATGATGCGCCGCCTGATTTTTTCAGATAAGGGGGCGGTTTGATGTCGACAAAGCAGTTGGATCATGTTACAATGGAGCCATGCACTACGGTACTGTCAGCTGACCCACAGAAGAAAGGGGAAGACAACGTGGATCAGCAGAAAATCACGATTTTGTACTGCCGTTTGAGCAACGAGGATTTGGTGGATGGGGAGTCAAACTCGATTGCGAATCAGAGAAGCATCCTCAGCAGCTACGCCGCTTCCCACGGTTTCACGAATACCAGGGTGCTGGTAGATGACGGGTACACCGGGACGAACTTCAATCGCCCCGGTGTCCAGGAGGGACTTGCCTTGGTGGAGCAGGGCTTGGTTGGCACCTGGATTGTCAAAGACATGAGCCGTTTCGGGCGCGACTACTTGCAGGTGGGCCGGTATACGGAGATCGTTTTTCCAAGCTACGATGTACGCTTCATCGCTGTCAATGACGGGGTGGACAGCGCCAGAGGAACGGACGATTTTACGCCAATCCGCAACGTATTTAACGATTTTTTTTCCGAATTATATAATGTTCCTCTCAAAAATCCAAAGGGATTTTTGACTATCTCTTTATAAGTTCTTAAATGCCGCTAAGTCTTGATTTTTCAAGGGTTCGCGGCATTTTTACTGTCGGGGGAAGCTCACATATACTCTTAAAAGTTTTTAGGTTTTCGCTCTCAAAGGTAGTACGAAAGTAGTAAAAACTCGTCCTGCCTATGCCGCCAGACGCTCCATTTCTGCCTTTGCGGAATCGTAGGTCGCATGGGCGTAATAGTTCAGCGTCATCGTGATGTTGGCGTGTCCCATGATATACTGCAACGCCTTGGGGTTCAT
>CAJTCU010000032.1 GCA_910574935.1 Oscillospiraceae bacterium | reverse complement strand
CCAGCAACAGGTATTTTACTATTACTACCGGGTCAATGGGCGCACGGCCATACCTCCGGCTGTACAAGTGAGCCGTCTCCTCATACACAAACGATAAATCCAGCGCCGCTTCCAATTTCCGCAGAAAATGATTTTCCGGTACCAAATCCTCTATCGTTACCATGTGATATTTTAACTGCATTTCCTTGCCCCCCTGCTCTAATTATACCATATTTCGAGCGATTTGGGAGCACTTTGTCAACAGCTCCAAACTGTCCCAAAGCATCGACATCCTTGTTGATTGCCCCGGGCAGAGTTATAATATAAGTGTAATGTGATAGGGAAGGAGGAACAATGGCACGAACAAAAAACAGAGGGTATCAGCAGACTTTGGCCCCTACCTATACAGCCCGGCTTTGGAAAATGGGCGGCTACATCCGGCTTTCCCGAGAGGATTTACAGAAAATCAACCGTGGCCTTGACGATAGCAACAGCGTGAAAAACCAGCGCGACATTCTCAACGATTTTCATTTTAATCATGCGGAAGAATTTGAAAGCTACACCGAGTACGTTGATGACGGCCACACGGGAACCGATACGGAGCGCGAAAGTTTCCAGCGACTTTTAGGGGATGTGATGAGCGGGAAAATCAACTGTGTTGTGGTGAAAGACCTTTCCCGTTTCGCCCGGAATTACAGCGATGCTGGCAGTCTGATTGACAACCTCTTTGTGCAGATGGGCGTCCGCTTTATCAGCTTGGCCGAGGGCGTAGACAGCTACCTAAATCCGGATAGCGTGAACAGCATCATCGTTCCGATAACAAACGTGATGAACGACCAGTATTGTTATCAGACCTCAAAGAAAATCCGGCAGGTTTTCGATTACAAGCGGCGCAACGGCCAGTACATAGGCTCTTTTGCTCCCTACGGCTACATAAAAGACCCCAAAGACAAGCACCAGCTAATCGTTGACCCGGAGGCCGCTGAAACCGTCAAAAAGATTTACGAGATGTGCCTGCAAGGTACGGCCAAACTTCAAATTGTGATGTATCTGAATGACCACGGCATACCCAGCCCCACGGCATACAGAAAGCTAAAGGGCCTGCCCTACTCCCCGGCTATATCGGACGCTCCCATGTGGGGGAACAAGATTATAACGGATATTCTCAGAAATCCTATTTACACCGGGGATTTAGTACAGGGCCGCCGCCGGGTGAAAAGCTACAAGGTACACCAGATTGAGGCTGTGCCGGAGGAAGAATGGGTGCGCGTCCCCGATACCCACGAGGCCATCATCACCCACGAAACCTTTGACCGGGTACAGGAACTTCTGAAACGTGACACCCGGACAGCCCCTAAAAAGCGGGAGCTCCATTTATTCAGCGGTTTTCTGAGGTGCGCGGACTGCGGCAAGGCCGTGACCCGGAGCCAGAGCGGGAAGAATGTTTATTATTCCTGCTCCACTTACAAGAAACGCTCCCGGACAGCCTGCACCATGCACTCTATCAAGCACAACCGTCTGGAGGCCGCCGTTCTGTTCGCTATTCAGTATCAAGTGAGCACCGCCGTTTCCTATTCGGAAATAGTAGCCCGTATCAATGCGGCCCCGCTGAAAAAAAGTCAATCCCACCGCCTTAACGACCAGATTGCCGCAAAGGAAAAGGAATTGACGAAAATCACCCGCTACAAGCAGTCACTGTATCAAGACTGGAAAGACGGGGAAATCTCCCAGCAGGAATATCGGGAAATGAAAACCGATTATGAGCGGCAGGCCGCCGGGCTCTCGGATTTGCTGGCCCGGCTGACGGCTGAACGGAAACAGCTTTCAAACGGCGTTGACCAGCAGCATCCCGCACTGGTAGCCTTTGCGAAATATCAGAACATCGAAAAGCTGACCCGCGAAATCCTGATTGAATTGGTAGACCATATCAAGGTTTACGAAAACGGCAATATCAGCGTTCATTTTAAGTTTGCGGACGAGTTCCGCCGGATTGCCGAATACATTGAAATCAACACCACTGACACCGCCGAGGCGGGCTGACCCCCGCCAAAGCATAAAATCCTTTTGACAGTGTGCTTTCCTAATAAAACGCAATCTTATGCTTGCTACGAATGTTTTTATCCCTTAGGCTCTTATCCCCTACTACGGAGAATAAACAATTTTGCCAAACTTACGCAAAAGAAAAACGCTGCAATCTTCAAAAAAGATTAAAATGTTCTCTAAACCTTATTCAATTCTGACGGACACATTTCATCTGCCCTCTTTTTCGACTTCGGAAATCTCTTTTGCTGTTTCGGTCACAATCCGTATGCCTGTATCGCTCATGCCGTCAAGGAGCGCGTCAAGCTGCCGCCGCTGCGTGTTCTTTTCCGGCGGCGTTTCCAAAAGGAACTGGTCTACGGATATATTGTAGCGGAGCATTAGCTCAAAGAATATCTGTAAACTTGGGTGCTGCCCCTTGTTCTCAATGTTCGCAAGGTAGCGCGGCGAGATAAACATTTCGTCGCCTACTTTCTTGCGGCTTTCCTTGCGCCCCTCACGCGCTGCCTTGATTGCTTCACCAAAAGCCTTAAAGTCGTATCGTGGTACTGGTCTTTTTGCCATAGTTATTCACCCTCTTACATTTTACTGTTCCCCTTTCTTCTTGGATGTGTCTACACAGTTCTATCAGTTAGCCAAAATAGAGCATATATACTTGTAACCTTTTCCTTGAAGTCTATTGACAACGCAAAGAATAAGAGCTATAATAGGCAAAACATACATACGTATGTTTTGGAGGTGATTGTATGCCACGTTCTGATAAAAAAACGAAACAGGAGATATTAGAAACAGCCACACGTCTTTTTGCCGAAAAGGGATTAGAAAATGTCAATGTTGAAGATGTTGTAAAAGAGCTTGGCGTAACTCGCGGAGCATTTTATCATTACTTCAAATCACGTGAAGAATTGATTTCCGGCGTTATGTATAAGTCTTTTAATGACAACAATCCGTTTGTCCTTGCTAACAGGCAGAAAGAGCTAAACGCCCTTGAAAAACTTAGGTTTGTATTCAAACTTGACCTCACGCCCCGTTTGGATATGAGCGATAGTTTAAGAGCAGAAATGAAAAAACTATCAGATAGCCCTGTTGTCTTTAAGAACGAAATGCTTACGCAAGTAAATGTAGTAGCTCCCTACGTTGAAAAACTGTTGATTGAGGGAAATACGGACGGTTCGATTTCCGTAAAATACCCAAAGCAAACAGCGCAAGTTATCTCTATGCTGATTGCTTCATGGTTAAGTCCTTTTACATTTCAAGTATCTTACAAAGAGTATTCCGATAAAGTATCATTTCTCGAACAGTTGGGACAAGTGTTGGGCGTACCCTTTATGGATAAAGAAATGAAAGAGCTTCTGGACGAAATAGGCAAACACGAATTTGAAAAAGAATAAAGTCTTAATTTAACTGCCCATATAGGCAGTTAAATTAAGACCAAAAACATACATACGTATGTATTGAAGGAGGATAACATGATAGAAACTATGATTGACGTATCGGGATTAAAAAAATCTTATAAGGCAAATCACGTCTTGAAAGATGTTAGCTTTACTGTCCGTAAAGGCAGTGTGTTTGCCCTGCTCGGCTCAAACGGCGCAGGGAAAACAACTGTCGTAAAAATCCTTTCTACATTGATGAAGCCGGACAGCGGCAAAGCAACCATTAACGGCTTTGATGTGGTTCGTCAAGGATATTATGTGCGTGAGTGCATTAGTCTGACAGGGCAATTCACAGCGGTAGATGAAGTTTTGACGGGTAGAGAAAATCTAAACCTTATCGGACAGCTTAAACGTCTGAACGATGTCAAAAATAAGGTGAATGAGTGGTTGGCTTTCTTCCATTTGCAGGACGCAGCAGACAGCAAAGTATCTACTTATTCTGGAGGTATGCGTCGCAGATTAGATATAGCCATGAGCCTTATGGGAAAGCCACAAATTATTTTTCTTGATGAACCCACCACTGGGCTTGACCCTCAAAATCGTATCGCTATGTGGGATTTAGTAAAAGAATTAGCTGCCGGAGGAACAACGGTATTCCTTACTACACAGTATTTGGAAGAAGCAGAATATCTTGCGGATTATATCGCCATTCTTCATGGTGGTGAGATACTTGCAGAGGGGACACCGCAATACCTAAAAACGATAATGCCGCAGCGCGGCGCGCAACTCAATTTTCAAAATGAAGAACAAGCAGCCGAAGCAATGGCATTATTAAATGAGAACGGTATAACGATTGACAGCTTTGAGCAAAAACTTCCCTCTTTGGAAAAAGTGTTTTTAACGTTGACTGATGAAAAAGGAGGAAAATAATCGTGCATAAACTCAAAAGTATATCATTTCTTGACTCTTGGATAATGTTTAAACGCTGCCTGCTTATTTCTTTGCGAAACCCCGAAGCATTGTTAATGGCAACAATAACACCATTCTTTTTAATGCTCTTGTTTGGAACGGTATTTGGGAATATAGCAGATGTGGGAAGCCTAAACTACATTGATTTTATTGTGCCGGGAATTATTATGCAAAGTCTTGGACAGGCTTCTCAACACTCGGCAATGAACGTCGCAACAGATATGACAAAAGGCATAATAGACCGTTTCCGTTCTATGTCAATTTCAAAATCTGCCGTACTGATAGGTCATACTGGTGCGGGAGTAGTGAGAAATACAATTTCAAGCACCGTAATCATCATTACCGCCTTTGTCCTTGGTTTTCGGCCACATAGCGGCTTTGTGGATTGGCTTATTGTTGTAGCCTTGCTTATCTTAGTAAACATTGCGATTTCATTGCTTGCTGTACTATGTGGACTAATTTCAAAATCGCCGGAGGGCTCCAGTGGTCTAATGTTCCCACTCTTTATTTTGCCTTTCATCAGTTCCGGCTTTGCTCCTACTGATACCATGTCCGGAGGTATTAGATGGTTTGCAGAAATCCAACCTATGACACCGATTATTGACAGTATTCGTGCCTTGACGCTTGGCTTGCCTTTGGGGAACAGCTTGTGGATAGCTCTTGCTTGGTGCATAGCAACAATTATAATTGCGTTTAGCGCAGCAGCACAAGTTTATAAGCACAGACTATCATAGGCACATTATACCTTTTACATATTTTTTTATAACAGCTTTATAGATTCACATATGGAGAGAACTTTATGAGATATATAAAAACAGGAAAGGAGTATATTGCATGGTTTTTAACACAGGCGCGGCATTGCTGGATGCCGTTGTGCTGGCTATGATATCCCATGAGCCAGAGGGTACATACGGGTATAAAATTACACAGGAGGTGCGGCAGGTCATTGAAATTTCTGAATCTGTGCTGTATTCAGTTCTGCGCAGGTTACAGAAAGATGAGTGTCTGGAAGCGTATGATATGGAATGTGCGGGGCGCAACAGGCGTTACTACAAGATTACGGAGAAAGGAAGAACGCAGCTTAATCCGTATATTAGCGAGTGGTATCGGTATTCTGCCAAATTGAACGGTATCTTTGAGGGATGTTTAAGGAATGGATAGAACAGAATTTATGAGTAAACTGTCGGCTCTGCCTGGTGATGTGCCGTCTGCGGAGCGGGAAAAGGCAATACAATATTCAAAATATGAGGAGGAAATCTAATGTCAACAGAACAAGCCATTCACACGAAAGGATTATGCAAATCCTTTGGAAAAAATGAGGTGCTTCGTAAATGCTCATTAACCGTAGAAAAAGGAACAATATACGGCTTTTTGGGTATCAATGGAGCAGGAAAAACAACTATGTTCAAAATACTAACCGGCTTATTAACCCCTACTTTGGGCGAGGTTCAAGTATTAGGAAAAGATGTTACAGTACAGAAAGCTGATATATTACGGCATATCGGCAGTATGATTGATGTTCCTGTTTTTTACGAACATTTATCAGCAAGAGAAAACCTAAGCATACATCTTGCCTATATGGGTGTTAAAAAAGCCGATACGGAAACGGCCTTATCCAAAGTTGGATTGCAGAGCGTTGGCAATCAGCCTGTTTCGGAGTTTTCACTTGGTATGAGGCAATGTTTGGCTATTGCACGTGCAATGGTACATCAGCCTAAACTGCTTATACTGGACGAGCCTGTTAATGGGCTTGACCCCGTAGGTATTCGTGAAATGCGTGATTTATTCAAAAGCCTTGTAGAAAAGGACGGAATAACTATTCTTTTTTCAAGTCATATTTTATCTGAGGTAGAACATATAGCGGATAAAATCGGTATCATTTCAAATGGTGTGATTGTGCGGGAAATGACATTGCAGGAATTGAAAAAAGACAGCTCATTTAACCTTGAAGAATGTTTCATTTCGATTGTGAAAGAGGGGGAAAGATAATGTTGTATTTGATAGAACTTGAAATTAAACGTAACCGATTGAAAGGCTACATAACTGCGGGACTTTTAATTACATTTGCAGTATTAGGTCTTGTTTACTTATTTGCTGCAATACCACATCTTGACGCTTCTGATACAGATGTTCAGATATTTATTACATATAACGGCATAGCCATCTTATCGTTAGTTGTTGCTACGGCTTGCTTTTCTATCTTATCGTCGGCAATGTATAACAGATTTATTGTTGAAGAATATGCAAGCAAAAAAGTTTTTTTGCTTTTCTCATACCCTGTTAAGCGAAGCCGAGTATTATTGGCAAAAGTTATAACTGTATTTTTGTTTACATTTGTTTCCATGCTGTTTAGCGGCGTGATTACTTTTACAATATTCTTTACTACCGAAGCGTTTGTTCCTATTTGTCAAGAAGCTATAACAATGTCAACGCTATTCGGGATTGCAATATCGCTTATTGCTTACTCTATAATAGCTGCTGCATTGGCGGTAATATCTTTGTGGTTTGGATATTGGAGAAAATCCGCTTCTGTAACAATTATAGTGGGCGTGATTGTTTCATGTATTTTCGGTAGCTTTGCGTCTGAAATCCTTTTAGCAGGAGAGATATTTAACAGCGTTATTGTTCTTGTGATTGCGGCGGCAAGTATATTAGTTGCTTTCGTTTTGACAAAAGCACTCTCTAAAAAAATCAGCACTATGGAGGTGTAACACTTTCAACTTGGACGGAAAACAAGGATTTGCTATGATAGCTGAACAATGGTTATTATGCCCGGTATGCGGCAACAAAACGCAGGTAAAGATACGCGGCGACACGATACTTGAAAACTTCCCATTGTTCTGTCCGAAATGTAAACAGGAAACGCTTATCAATGTAAAGCAACTGAATATGTCAGTTATCAAAGAGCCAGACGCACAGACGCAGAGCCGATAAACTTGCGAGTAATCGCAGTTTGTCGGCTCTCTTTATATCCCCCAATATTAAGCCGTTTCTATAAACTCATTACCCTGTCTATCAGCGGCGGCTTTGAATAAATCAAGGCTGCCGTTTCTTTCTATCCTCTGAAAAGGAATGACGCCACAAACGCCAACAGATACGGCGGCTAAAAGGAGGTAGACGCCATGAAGCACATACCGTATCGACAAAATCCGACGGTCATTGACTTGTTAAAAAAAGCCCGACCACCACCGGGGGAAATTACGCTTTTATATATGAACTGTCTAATCATCTAAATACTACTTATAATACCTATACGCCTGTCCGGGCTTTTCGGACAGGCGTATTTTGCTGCTCAAAAAATTTTTTGAAGAAATTTCAAAAAAATCTTCGGCGTTTTTGAAAACCGCCGTATTGCCCCGCGAAAAGGGGGAAGCACCACCAACTTTCCAACGAGAAAGGAGGTGAGAATGTGGAACCTAATAGCAGGGAGTTTTACAAACAGTGTGCTTTTCAGAAGTTTTGTAATACGGTATTGCACAATGAAGCGTGCGACACTCATAGAGAGCTTCGCAGACACAAGGCAAAGGAAGTGACCTTTTCTGACATGACCTTAGATGAAGCGCGGCAGCTTCATACGTTTGACGAATATTTCAAACGGGAAACTGTCGAAACCGTCTTTGAGAAAGCCGGGAAGAAAATCACGCCGAAGGTCCTTTACCAGAATCACATTGATCCGCTTTGCCTTTGCGTCCTCGATTAACCGCCTGACGCCTGGGCGGTTGAAGTTCGTGCCGGAGTATCCGTCATCAATATAGACATCGACCTCATTCCAGCCGCGCTGCCTGACATAGTTTTGAAGCAGCAACTTCTGGTTCTCAAGTCTGTCTGCTTCCGGGGTATGTATGACCGTATAGGCCAGTGTTTGAGTCATAACAACATCTCCTGTTACAATATATTTGCCCCATATATGTGGCAGCCAGCCACAGGCTTGGGACATCTCATGCCAAAGCTGTTAGAATGGGTAGGCAATGGTCTGATTTACAGCTCCAAGAGCGAAACGCTCGTCAGAAAGTCCGTCAGCCATCCCCCCATTCGCAGCGTTCGATTTGTGCAGGTAGAGAAGCCGCTCGAGTCAGCAAACAGATAGAATCGGTGATGAGAAAAGGATGGATTACCGTTGTAATCAAGGTATCAGGAGGATTCCAAAATGTATGCTGTGGGAGTGGATGTTTCAAATGGGTGGAGCACCGTGGCGGTGCTCCGGTCAAAGACGGATATTGTGATCCGCCCGTTCAATGTGACGCACAACAGCCAGGGATTTGCCAGCCTCTTAGAGAAGCTGGGCGCCCTGGATGGTGAAGTCAGGGTAGTTATGGAGCACACCGGCAATTATTATGAATCTATTGCCAATGTACTGCACAAAAGCGGCTTGTGGGTTTCAGCGGTCAATCCCTTGTTACTCAGGAACTATGGCGACAATTCTCTGCGCAGCGTCAAAACTGACAAGGCGGACGCCAAGAAAATTGCCAGATATACCCTTGACAATTGGGAGGAATTGCGGCAATATAATCCCATGGACACCATAAGATATCAGCTCAAAACCCTTAACCGCCAGTTCCAACTGGCCAGCAAGAACCGCACCGCCTGTTCAAACAATCTGATCGCCCTAATGGAGCAATCCTATCCGGGTGTGCGTTCTCTGTTCAGCAGCCCTGTGCGCTCGGACGGCAGCCAGAAATGGGTGGATTTTGCTAATGCTTTCTGGCACGCGGACTGCGTTGCAAAGCTCAGCCTAAACGCTTTTACCGTGAAATACCAGAAGTGGTGCAAGCGCCATGGCTACAATTTCAGTACGGCAAAAGCTGCGGCAATCCACGAGAATGCTCGGACACTGTTTCCGCTGGTTCCAAAGTCGGAGACCACGAAACTGCTGGTGAGAGAGGCCATAACGCAGCTTAATACCATCTCGCACACTGCTGAGGTCTTCCGTGCGGAAATGAACCGATTGGCCGCTCAGCTCCCCGAGTATGAGACCGTCATGGCTATGACCGGCGTTGGCCCTTCTGTTGGCCCCCAGCTCATGGCGGAGATTGGCGATGTGCGCCGCTTTGCACAAAAGAGTTCGCTGGTGGCTTTTGCAGGCATCGACCCGGGCAGGGACGATTCGGGTTCCAAAGTGTCCAATAAGGGCAGGATCGGCAAACGCGGCTCGCCTCACCTGCGCAAGACTTTGTTTGTCATCATGTCCATTCTGCTTCAACTGAAACCCGTTGACGATCCTGTGTACCAATTCCTGGACAAGAAGCGTTCTGATGGCAAACCGTTCTACGTCTACATGACCGCCGGAGGCACCAAGTTCCTGCGTATTTACTATGGCAGGGTCAGGGATTCTCTTAAAGAGAAAGGTCTTTGGGACGAGCCTTTGACGGACTGACAGAAACAATCTTTTCTTCCTGACTGCCGCTTTTGGGCGGCAGTCTGTTTGCTGTGTTCACTTTTTCCATCCGCTTCCTTTCATATTTTTGGCTTAAGGGGCTTGACTTTTTATTTGCACGCTGTTACTGAAAACGTAATGTTGAAGAACCAATTATCTCAAAAGCAGCTTCGGGAGGAAGCATATACTAAAATTATTATCAACAATGGAAGAACTTATACTCTGGGACGATACGGCAAATTTCTGGAACTCATTAATGCTGTTATCAACGCAACCTATTATTATGAATATTCGGAACCACCGCTTCGTTTTGATCCATATTATTCAATTGAAATAGATAAATATGAAACGCTTATTATCAGTGAAAAGGATTTCTTCTCTGATGCGCGGCTTATCAATGCCTTTCAACGACATGGTATCACCGTTCAACATCTGAGTACACAGAAGAACACAGCCAGACTCTTAAGAGATGTAGTCACTAATCAGCTTGCCCCTAACCGCCGCCATTGTCCCTTGGTTTTCTATGCCGGTTGGAGGGGAAATCAAGATAAGACTGCCAGCTGGTATTTCATATTCCAAAGCTTTGCCACCTGCCAATCCAATAGCAAAAATGATGTACTTGCTTTACTTCCAAATCTATCCTCATCAGTCACTGCCACCGCCATTAGCCAATTTATGCCAGTATTTGAAATGATCCGAACCTCCTTCAAACGCCAACTAACGCTCCTTCTGTACCACGAGGCCGCCATCCACACCCTGCTTCAACAGTTAGGTTATACATTCCCACTAGCCATTTGTTTCTTCTCGACCGAGCATAACATACTAACTTATTTTCGTAAACTGCTATCCTGGTTCAATACATCGCCGATTATTTTAGAGAAGCTCACCAATGATTTCTCCTACGACCTTCTTGCACGAAAGGACCAACCCCTCCTTGTAGAAGACAGCGGGCGGCTGAATCAAGCGGCAAAAAATTCGGAAATTCTTGAATCAGCCCTGCTTAACCATGTGGTACCATGGAAAAATAAGCGTGAAACTCGGTCACTGCCGCTCCAGGCTCCAATTACGCTGCTTTCATCACGCGCATCAGCTTTAAGCTGCGCTCCAGAAGTTATGGTCCTTGATTTTGTTGCCGATGATTTTGATAGGGAAGTCTGGAAGGAATCTGCTGATCGGGTCGGTCAGAACCGGGACTACTTGATTGCTTTTTGCGGCTATACCTCTGACCACATCCCTGAACTAAGGAAAGCATTAGAGGATGGGCAAAAGACCGCACGGAGTCTTGATGAAGGTCAGTTGACAGATCCGTGTTTGCAGACATTAGGAATCTTCATAGGCCTTCGCAACTTCCTAGAAAGCTTTTTTGAATGTGCAGCGCTGAATTCTGTGCCGTTTCCCTCAACGGATGAAAATTTGTTCGGCCAACTTCTGGATATCCTGGTACAGACTTCAGAAAAGGCCGAACGTGCCTCGCTTCCTGAGCAGTTTATTGATATTGCCAGAAACATGATTCAGAAAGACATTCTACATATACATCACAGGAACCGCTGCCCAGTGGACATGAGAGGTGTAGTCGCTTTTGATGAAGACCGGCTGCATTTCACATTAGACGCATTTACTCAAGTCTGTCAGTCGATGATGCAGTCTCGCCCGGTTATTGAGGCTGCGTTATCCGAGGCAGGAATGTTTTCTGGCGCGAGGATCAACAAGACCACTCCTCTAACCAGAATTACTATCTGGAACGAGCATGGGATCCCTAAATTGACACGAGTTTTCTCCTTTGAGCGAGAGTTATTTGACGTTTATGGTGACCCCCTGATTCTGGAAGAGGAGGACATGCAATGAGTTTGAATCTTAGTCCTGGCCATACTCCTTCAGGAAGGATAATTGTTTGGCCGGACGCATATAATCCGCATGTTTACATTTCAGGCCGGAGCGGAACGGGGAAGAGTTATCTCCTAAAAAAGTTGGCAATCCAAGCTGTTGAACAAGGGTCGATCGTCCTAGTCATGGACTACACAGGAGATTTTCGGGACTATTCACCTCCGGAGTCACTGTGTTTTCAGCACATAGATGTGAGCTCCGCTGATTTTAACCTCAACCCGCTCATTGGCCTGCCTGATCAAAGCCCAGATCTTCTTGCCCAGCAGTTGCTTGTGGCCATCCACGCTGTATTTCGTATGGGGTCAACGGCCACCCTCTCACTTCGTCGTGTCACGACTGCATATCAGAAAACGGATAAAAATCCCACTTTAGAAGGGCTTTTGAACTTTATTGCGCAACTGGAAGAACCGGATAGAGGCGTAAAATCTGCCAAGGAGTATCTGGAACTGTTGACCGGGATGGTTCACTGTGGCACTCAGCCAATCAGTCTTGATTTGGAGACACCAGGGCTAATTGTTCTGGATTATTCGCAAATCATCGACCCAAGTCTATGTAAATTGCTGGTTGAACTTATTCTACAAGCCTTATGGACTATGCACACTCCAAATCAGCCTCCGCTAATTCCTATCCTGGATGAGGCTCAGCAGCTCAATTGGGGAGCAGGAAGCATGTCTGTACGCATTTTGCGGGAGGGCAGGAAACTCGGGATAGCCGGATGGTTTAGTTCCCAATGGCTCGACCACAAAAATGCAGTACCTGCCCTTGGCCAGGCCGCCAAACAAATTTACTTTCGGCCTGATGGACAGCATATTTACAAATTGGCAAAATCCATCTGCGATCGTAAATCTGACATTTCCAAGTGTCAGGAGTGTCTACAGAGACTGCGGCGGGGACAATTCCTTTGGCGGCAAGAGGATAGCAAAGTGGTCATTGTTGATGTGGATTAGGAAAGAACCTGGCAGCTAACAGAGCATTGTTTTAACAACTTTTTAGGAACCTACAAAGAAACCTTGAGTTTTGAAACTCAGGGTTCCTTTGCTATATACATAAAATCGAACTGCTCCAACTATATCTAAAAATTTTAGGAGCAGAGCTGTTCTGGCGGGATCTCTTTTAACCCTATCATAAAGCAACACGCAAATATCAGGAAGTTTTCAGCAGAAAAAGTGTTAGAATAGATTCCAAGGCCACCTTGCGGCGAATATCCAAATAATTCAGCAGGCCAGATTCGCCTTAAAAAACTTCACCTAAGAGCAGATTCGAAGAAAAGCACAGATCTATTTGTGAGATATAGCTAAAATCCCAAAGGGGACTGCTTGAAAATTTTGTGTCCGAAAACTACTGAAAACTCAGGAAAACGTACTTTCCCAGACCCATAGAAGCACCTAAAACAGGGTCTTCCAAAAAAGTGTTAGAAAGGTGTTAGAAAGACCTTTGTTTTCCCTTTCGTAAACAAAAGGAAAACCCCCAGAAGCCTTAGAAGTTCTAGGGATTTTTGGTTGCGGGGGCAGGATTTGAACCTACGACCTTCGGGTTATGAGGGGTCAATAATAATTATGATTGCATAAAATCTCGCTAAAATGCTCTAAACCAGCTAATATAGCGTATATAAATTCGCGATATACAGAGGTTGACCTATACTTGCCTGTGTCTATGGACACGGGCTGGGGTAAAAATGGGGTCAACTTTTTTTGTGAATAAAAATGCAAATTATGAAAATATGGCATTCCTCTTTGTTCAAGGATTATACTATGGCCTGAGATATAATGTCAAGAGGCTCGATTGGCAGGGGGTGCAATGATACATCCTGTAAGAATATACGGCCAATATATCGGCTGCGTTTATGGAAAATCGAAAGACTCAGAGTTTAACGATTTCCTGCCGCTTTATTCTTATCTATTGTAATATCTGAACATTTAGTGGCTCATGGATGGAAACCATAGCTCTTGTCGTGTGAGCGGAAATCGGCATCCCAATATTAAAGAAAATGTATTCATCAATCACATTTACCTGACCAATGTAGTGAAATACATCATCTTTTTTAAATACATGAGTTCGTACTTCGCATTTTCCACAATCCTTAGCCAGTATAGAGATTTTTTCATTTTCACATGAAAAGTACATCAGCTTGTACTCACGCAATGTGCTAGAACCATCCTCGCCAATGAAAACCCAACCACTTGGCAAAGAGCGCCTTATTGGTCCGTGAATGGTTTGGTTATAAACTGTAATGTCTGATATTATTTCTTGGAAATCTGTCGGTGTTTCTAAGTCGATGGAGAAAATTGAGCGCTTAGAGTATGCGTAAGAGCGCTTGTTCGGATTTTCAGCTAGTATATAGAGCTTGGAATTTGTAACAAGTACTTCCTCTGGTTCAAAACCATTCGATGCTTCTAAGACGGTTTTCATCTTTGCTTTATCTGGTGTAGATTTATAGAGTTTCCAAGTTCTTTCGTTCCAACCTGATGAGTATAGAGACCACATAAAGTCATCATAAAAGAAGATATGCCCGTATTGCCATTCACTATTTCGGTTTGAATTATCATATGAATAAATGATATTACCATTCCAATCTATTATAGTGGTATTGCCATCGACTTTAATCTGTACAGTGTTTTCACTTACGGAAAGAGAGTCTAAAAAATCTTGGGATGCAAATACAATGTCACATTGTACGGAATGCGGTTCAATATGAAATATTGTGCTATCTTCAGTTAAAATGAACATATCATCTTGAAAATATCTACATTCCTCCCAATGGTTGCCAACTAACCCCTTGCCCACAGAGGTTATATCCTTCTCTTCGCTAGTGGATTTTTCAAAAAGAATAATCCGTTTATTGTTGTTCTCATCCATTCTCTCAATCAGGCAGTAATTGTCAGATTCGGCAAAATTGTACCGGCTTTCTTCCATATAAGCATATAATTTTTGGGCAACTTCTTTTGATATTGAGTATTTTGCGTTATCTGTTATTGTTTGCTCCATAGGCAATTCTGGATCTTCTACCACATACCCGTATTTTTCTGCCAGCCCCATAGCTCCAGTAGCATTATAAAGCATCTCAACCTGCTCTATAATGGCTTTTCGTCCTTTACTATTCACACTAAAGGCATCCAAAAACTCCTGTTGCAGTTCAGTTTCATCATAGCTATCGCCATCCTGCAAGCGAAGGAATTCCATAACTGCTTGCAGGATAGCCTTTTGCGCGGGAATATCCTCAATGTTTTCAATCATCAAAGGGTCTGTTCCAAAGGGTGGCTCTTTGATGTCAAGATAGCGCTGGATTGCCCTGAGATAGTTTTGCTGGTTCTCGTTTGGCTCTTTATCTGTGGTAAGCCGAAGAAGCGCACCCACAAGGAATAGCTTCTCCTGACTGCCTAAATCCTTGATATTAAAGGGGGTATAGACAGTATAAAGCTCGGCTTTTTCCTTGGATTGCAGATGGTCATACAGATTGTCCACATTGCCGCCGATTTCATTAAGAGCGTCCTCCATGCTCCGGTTGCCGCGCCGAACCTCTTCCAAGATTTTATCCAGTACCGCTTCTTGTTTCTGACCAAAAGCCTCATATGCCTTTGCCGCGTCTGCCATGCCCTTTTTGTATTTGCTGTTAAACATTGTTGCTTTCCTCCATGAAATTATAATTTTCTCCAATGACCATTTTGTAGAACTCCTGCTGTAGGAAATCTCGTTTAACCTCATGGATAAACTTGTAGTCGCTGACAAGCCTATACAGAGTAACGAGTATTCCGCCTATATCCAGCTTTGAAACGTCCCTTGTAAGCGCTACTACAAGAATATTGCTCCCGATAGCAAGGGCGTTGGAATAGCTGAGTATTTTTCTGGTTCGCACTTCATACATAGAATGCGGACCATCCTTGTCCTCATTGTAAAAGAGCTGATGGATGCAGAAAATGAGCATGTTGATAAGCCCAGCCAGTCCAGCGCTGCGTAGGATAGCCCAGCTATCAATGTGCCACTTGGAAAGAGTGTCTTTAGCTAGGTCGTTATTTGCTGTCATAATAAACGGGACAGGAAGCCCTTGTTTTGTGAACATATCAGAGCCAAAGTGAATCGCCTGTCTTGCCACAGATGCAGCTAAAAGGATGGGGTCTCTTTGTGTATAAGTAATAGCCTTTTCAAGCATCCCTGCTACTCCCAAGGGATAGTGCCGGATAATAATACCGTTACTAACTTGGTATGTCTCCAAATTATATTTGGTAAGAGAGCTTGTCATGATGTTTGCGGTTCCGAATATCCAACCAAGGACAGGGTCATGGCCTAATGTGCGGTATCTGTGGGTTGTACCTGCGAGTTCAGTTTTGGAGATATGAGGACCTGTTTTGATTGCATCGTAAGGAACGCTCTGGAAGAGAATATCTTTCCACTCAGGCTTAATAAACCCAAAAGTATCTTCCATGAGCTTATCGCCCTGAGTAGAGGTGATCCTAAAGCTGTCGCCAGTCAACAGGTACTGTCGTGCGCATTGCAAAGCGGTACACAGAAACAAGAGCACAATATCCTTGCCTGTGAGCTTTGTCTTAGCTTTGAACTCCCTGTCGATATTGTCCAGCACATATCCAGCCTGGCCTGACAACTGTACAACCCGGCCATATTCATCCCTTACTTGTGTTAGGTGGTCCTCAATCTCAGATGTTTGTGCCTCAACAGTACTCACAGCCTTTTGTAAAGCACTATCCTTTTCTTGCCGCAGTTGAGCAATCCGCCGGTCCATCTTGCCTTCCCTCCCCATGCCGAATTTACAGTATGAGATTTTTCGACTCTATGCCAAAAATCGAAAATTTATCTACATTATAGCATTTTGGGTCTAATTTGTCAATAATAGAAGCGGAAGTCGATTTTTAAGCTATAATCAACGAAAACAGCAGAGAGGTTTTCTTGATGATTGGAGAGCGCTTGCTAGATTTGCGGAAGGATGCCGGTTTGACACAAGATGAGCTGGCGGCTATTCTCAGGATAAATAAGCATTCGATTTCGTCCTATGAGCGGGAGAAGTCTGAGCCACCGGACGCGATAAAGATTGAAATTGCAAAATACTTTAATGTGTCGATAGACTATTTGCTTGGCTTGACAGATGAGCCTACCCCACATACCAACCAAGGCCGGTTTTTAAGACTGCCACCGCACTTTCCCCCGGAGGCTAGAGGAAGTCTGTCAGACTACGCGGAATTTCTCAAACAGAAATATACAAAGCAGAAATAGCTTCAATTTCGTGTTCCGCTAGAGTAGGAAATTTCAGTCATATATTATCTTTATAGAAATAACGTGCGGGCTTCTGCCCAGCATGAATTCTCTTTGGAGGTAATATTATGACTGAAACTTGCACCCTCTGTAACCAGCCCTACCCACCATCGGAGCTTGTGAACTTCGATAGCCAGCGTCTTTGTCCCGCCTGTCTGGAAAGCTCTACTGAGTTATGCGCTCATTGTGGCACCCGCATTTGGCGGGAAGATGGCTGTGACACCGCCCTTTGCCAAGCCTGTCAAACTGAGCTTTATACCACCTGCACGGTTTGTGGCAGTCCGATCGCGTATACTTCTGCTTACTATGATGAAGATGATGAGAACGAGGAATACCCCTACTGCTGGGTATGCTTCAATCAGATTCAAACGGAGAAAAAGATTCACGCGTACAGCTACAAACCCGACCCCATTTTCTACGGCACAGGCGACCGTTACTTCGGCGTGGAACTTGAGCTGGACTATGCCGGAGAAAGCAGTGAAAACGCTTGCCAAATCATGCGTCAGGCGAACCGAGGGAAAGAACTGCTTTACTGCAAGCATGACGGTAGCTTAGAGGATGGATTTGAACTTGTTACTCATCCCATGACGCTGGATTATCACTGCAATTCCATGTCATGGCGGGATGTGTTTGATGAAGCTGTTTCGCTTGGTTATCTTTCCCACAAGGCCGACACCTGCGGCTTGCACGTCCATGTGAACCGTACTGCGTTTGGTGAAACAGAGTATCAACAAAAGGCCGCTATTGCCCGAGTGCTTTACATCATGGAGAAGTTTTGGGACGAGCTTTTGAAGTTCAGCCGCCGCACTCAGCGCCAGCTTGACAAATGGGCCGCTAGATACGGTTATAAGGAACACCCGATGGACATTCTCGACCAAGCAAAGGAAGGTTACGGCAAAGGCCGTTATTATGCAGTAAACTTGCAAAATCACCACACCATTGAGTTCAGAATCTTCCGGGGAACGCTAAAATACAACACGTTAATAGCCACGTTGCAGCTTGTAAACAAGATTTGCGACGTGGCTATTTCTGTGCCGGATGGTCAGTTGAAAGCGCTGGCATGGACAACCTTTGTGGAGGAAGTTCAGGAACCGGAATTGATACAGTATCTCAAGGAACGGCGGCTCTATATCAATGAGTCTGTGGAGAAAGGAGAGGAAATCTAATGTGCTGTTTGTTTGGAATGCTGGATTATGGCGGGACTTTGAACGCAAGACAGAAGAACAGAATGCTCTCTATCCTGGCTATTGAGTGCGAGGCCAGAGGCACGGATGCCGCAGGAATTTCCTATATTTCTATGGGAAAGCTCCATACCTATAAGCGCCCAGGTCCGGCGCATAAGCTGCGTATCTATCTGCCCAATGGCGCAGATTACATTATGGGGCATACACGCATGACAACCCAGGGGAGTGAGAAAAAGAACTACAATAATCATCCCTTTATGGGGCAGATAGGAGCGGAAAGGTTCGCCCTTGCGCACAACGGTATTTTGCGGAATGACCGGGTATTACGGCGTTCACTAAAACTGCCAATCACCAAAATCCAGACGGACAGCTATGTGGCGGTTCAACTCATAGAAAAGCAAAGAGCCCTCGATTTTTCCAGCCTAAAGACTATGGCTGAGCAGGTCGAGGGCTCTTTTTGCTTTACCATCCTGGATGAGTGTAACAACTGGTATCTGGTAAAGGGAGATAACCCAATCTGCATTTTCCACTTCCCCAATGAAAGAATATACTTGTATGCTTCAACCAGCGCGATTCTGGAAAAAGCACTATCCAGAATGGGCGTAAAGCTGGGGTATGGGGAACAGATAGGAGTTGACGATGGAGAGATTTTGAAAATCAACCCCATGGGAAAAATCTCCCGCAGCAGCTTTGAGAAGCAGGAAGATTTGTGGGGCTATTTTGGCGACTTTAGATTGCCATACCGCCATCAACTGCTTTACGATTATCCCAATGAAGATGATAACTATATGGAAGAGCTAAAAGCGGTTGCCTCCGCTTTTGGATGCGGGTCCGTCTATATAGATGCTTTGCGGGAAGAAGGATTCTCTTGTGAGGAAATAGAAGAAATCTTGTACGAAGGACAATCTTACGCCAGATGGGAGAGTGGGAGATTATGCGAATTCTAAAGGTTGCACCTGAAAGAGAACCAGAAGTTACAGAAATCAGTGGTACGCTGGAATCCATGCAGGAGCTTGTTGGCGGTCTGATTCAAGCTCTTTATCCTTGTGATGAGGTAGTCGCTTTAATTGCCAATGCCGAGGGAAAGATAATGGGTTTGCCTCTCAACAGGGCGCTAAAGGATAGAGGTACTGGCGAAGTCTATGACATCATCGCAGGAACCTTTTTCCTCTGTGGAGCGCCGCCGGATTCGGAGCGCTTTACTTCGCTATCAGAGGAGCAGGTATGGAGGTATACTCAGATGTTTTCAGTTCCCGAATTGTTCGTAAATGTCAATGGAAAGCTGCTGATTTTGCCAATGGCTAAGGTGTCCCAATAGGGTATACCCAATTGGCAGAGTTAAAAAGTATGCCATTAGGGTCCATTTGGGCTTTGTGGCATATGCCAACTTTTATAGGGACCCTATTGGGATTCATTGTTCAACTTTTTGGAAAACTGGAAAATCCCCTATATATAACGCCTCCACTTTTCCAGTTTTACTTTCACATAGCTTAGACCAGGACCATTCAAAAAGAAAGGAGAACGTCATGAAGATAGGTTACATCCGTATCAGCACCACAGAGCAGAACACAGCCAGGCAAGAAGTCCTTATGCGCGACCTGGGCGTGGACCAGGTATACATTGACCGCATGAGCGGGAAGAACACCGACCGCCCGGAGCTCAAACGCATGATGTCTTTTGTTCGCAATGGGGATGTGGTAATCGTGGAATCCATCAGCCGCTTTGCCAGGAATACCCGTGACCTGTTGGACCTTATCGAGCAGTTAGCGGTGAAAGACGTTGAGTTTGTGTCCAAGAAAGAGGCCATCGACACCAGCACCCCCACCGGCAAGTTCATGCTGACCGTGTTCGGCGCGGTGGCTGAGTTGGAGCGGGAGTACATCCTTCAGCGACAGCGGGAGGGCATCGCTGTTGCAAAGGTCGCTGGCATTTATAAGGGTCGGAAACCCATTGAGCATCCCGAGTTTGATAAGGTGGTCCGGCAGTGGCGGGAGGGGAGATTTACGGCGGTCGAGGCAATGAAAAGGCTGGACATGAAGCCCAGCACATTTTACAGAAAGGTCAAGGTGATTTGAATGCAGTGGACGTTGTTAGGGTTCGTAGTGACATTAACGATTCTGTGCGTTATGGAGAGCGTAACGACAGAGCCGAGGAAAGGGGGTGCGCGGTAATGCCGGTTACGTTCGCGATTGTTGGCACGGCTCTGGCAAAGTTTGCAGAGGGCGCTATTCTGGCGGCCTCTGTCTATCTTGTGAGCCGGGGAGTTAGGAATCCGCTGAAAAACAGGAGGAAGTAAACGGAAAGAAGGGGAGAGCTAGATGCTATCCCCCTTCTTTTTTTATTCTTCAGATTTTTTTGAAGAAAAGGCCGGACAATGAGAAAATCCAGTGGCCTTGCAATCATCATAATGAATGCAGTTAGGGCATATGCTCTCATGCTTTTTCTTGTATGTAGTCCGACATTGTTCCCTAAGCCCTAACACTCTAATTTGATTTGCAACGGCTTCTTCCGACCGTCTAAAGTATAGAGCCATCTCAGATACTCCTATGCCTCTATGGAACATGGAGGTAAGCTCTTCTTTTTCCTTTTCCGTCCAATATCCCTTGTTGAGGGGGATTCCCCCATTCCGTAATGCCATAATGACTGTGCTGTTATCTGTGCTATTTTCACTCATGATTCTCTGCTCCTTTTTGAAATTTTTTATTATTATGTTAGCACATAAAAAGTTGGTAAAGGTTTGATGGCCAAATTTTTAACAACAAAAAGCAGGAATATGAGAATGAGATAAAGATAAAAACAACGAACAAAATAGTAAAAAAGATTTTAGGAGATGAGAAAATCGTGCTAGATGAATACAGTGACGTTTTGTCCGTACAGGACCTAAGAGAGATACTGAATGTTGGCAGAAATGCCGCATATGAGCTCTTGGGACAAGGAGAAATCCCTGCTTTCCGCATTGGACGGAATTGGAAAATACCAAAGGAATCTGTGATGGATTATCTTAGGAAATGGCGGTCTAAATAGGAAAAGCCCTGAGGGTGATTCCCTCAGGGCACTGGCTTACTGTATATCTTCGTAAGATGTGTTGGAGACACACCTTAGGTTGCTGATTCCGAATAGGCGATTGGCGCTTTTTATCTGCTCAATCAGCTGATAATATTCTCTTTTGTCGCCATGATACTTGTACCCATCCACATAGCTTACAGAGTTAAACATCACATGGAAATGCAGGTTATCCGTGTTCTCGTGTACCGCATAGATGGTCTGATACCTCTCGCTAAGCCATTCGGCCACACAGCAAGCAATATACCCTACTATTTCAGGTTCATTTGTATCATTTGGCTTATATGAGACAACAAAGTGTCTTAGTTGTACTCCATAATCCTTATGAAAGTATCTGGCAACCTCATCCATTTGAGCAACTACGCTGGATATTACAATATCTCTGCTTTCAATATCCAACCTGTTTTCTATGTCCATACCACCATAAAGACAGCTAGGGGATTTTTGCGGGTTGAGAATATACCTGGCCAATAGTTCTCGTGCATCTGAGTTATTACTCCCGCTCAAAAAGCTAGGAAAAAGAGAGGAAGAGTGATATAATAGGGATATGGAATATATCGATTTGCGGAAAGTGGGAAAAGAAGGGCTCAAGCAGATACGCAGTCAGG
>CAJTCU010000031.1 GCA_910574935.1 Oscillospiraceae bacterium | reverse complement strand
CTCTGTGCATACTGGGAATCTTCCTTATACGGCGCAGGATATCTCTCATAACATTCATTCATTTATGCGTCGGCTCCAGCATAATCCCTCTCGGGTTATTCGTTTTTTCCTCCATCCGCTTCTTTCCTATCTTTCGGCGGAGGAGTAATACCGTAATCTATTCAGTTCAACCCCTATCCGCCCCATTACAGAGTGGCGTTCGCTTTTTCCATGTTCCTTTACCCGCACCCCCAACGGCACACCTTACGGTGGGCTTTCCCGCGTATCGTGGGGAGGATACGGGCTTACCACGTTCCGCATAATTGATAAAACGGCAACTTAGGCTCCGCCTCTCCGCCGGCAGTCTTGTGTCCGTGTATCCCCACTCGAAAAGAGAATATCCGACTGCGCACCATTTTGGTTCAGGCCAGTCAGCAGCTTTGGCCTGTTCAGCGTAACGACGTTTATCAGCGGTTCACATTTGTTAGCCATATTGCCAAGACCAGCTCCCAAACCGTATTGTGCTAACAGCTTCGCCGTCCCCTCACGGTTCCAGCTTCTCCCTTTCGGGTGGGCTACCTTGTCCTATCCGCTCCCTCATAGCACTTGCGCGCCACTTCGGGGATAGTAGGTCTTGCTAACGGAATAGCAAGTTCAATCACCTTTCGGCGTTGAACAATCAATTATGCGACGACGTGTCGCACTCCGATATCGCAGTCAACATCCATCTCCCGGTCGATGGCGATGTCGCCCCGCTCCAATTCCAGATTATCTTTCATAGGCACCTCACGCTATGGCCTTTGCCACAGACCGTGTCATATTGATCGCCGTGCTGGTGGCGTGTACCACGCTCATCATATTCACCTTGACCGAACTGTCCAGCCCAAACTGCTGGGCGATCCTCGGTACCTCGCCCGCCGCCAGCATGATCCCCAGGGCTAGCAGCATATTGTCCGAGAACGTCAGAAGGCCCAGAAATAACAGCGTGGTTTGCAGGAAAGCCGTCAAGCACAGCGCAATGATCTGCTTGACCCACTGGTTGAAGCCGTCCGTGTATCCCCTGGGAACCGAAAACATATACAACGCTCCCACCGCCATCTGGATGAGCAGGATGCCTCCGCGCTTGATGTTGGCAAAAAAGATTTTTACCACACAGTAGGCGAAAGCCACCAGCGCCAGCAGCTCGAACAGCCCGATTACTGTATTTTGGGGCAGCACAAAATTCGCCGTCAGGATAGCAATACTCTGCTCGGAGAGTCCCTGCACCTGCTGCCCGGAGAATATCCGGGTCAAATCCCCAGCGAAAGTGTTTTGCAGGCTGATGCAGAACTTGTACAACTCCACAGGCACAATGCCGATAAGCGAACAGGCAAAAAAGCCTTTCAGCACATTTATCGCTGTGGTCTTGACGCTGGCCCGTCCGGTCTGGTATTCTATAGCCACGTCGAACACAGCTACCACCGTCCCAGCAATGAACAGCGACCAGCCGAACATCGTGAATAATGAGATCGTGGCGCTGACCCAGTTCAGGTCAAAAATATCCGCGCCCATATTGCCCATCATCGTGAAAAAGTCGCTTGCCGCGTCAAAAATCGTGTTATAAAACCATCGTATCATGGCGTCCCAGATGGCCGCCGAGACCTGCTCTCCAATCGTATCGAACACTCCGCCCACGGCACTTCCTATGCCGCCGAGAATGTCGCCTAACCAATCAAAAATAGAAATCACCACCTAAAAAATGTAAGCAGGAGGGGCGCATTGCCCCTCCCACTCCGTGTATATTTTTACAGAATTGTCCAGATATAGAGCGGGGCTGTCAAGGTGAAAATCAGGCAGGCAAACAGAATGGCCGGAGCAGTAAACTCCAGCTGGCCATGCTTTCTATAGTCGAAGTAAGCGCCGCCGACCTTCACGAAAAACAGCACCGCCAGGATCATGTCGATAACGGGGAACACCACATTGTCCACCACTGCCCGGATCTGGGTCTGCGCCGTTGTCCAGGTACTCTGGATAGCGCCTGCCACATCGCCGGTCGCCATGGCGGGAGCCGCCAGAACCGGCACCAGCAGCACTGCGAACACAGTGCAAAGCAAAAACTTTTTCCATCTTTTTCTCATGCTGAAACATCTCCTATCACTTTTTTGATTTCGTGTTCCTTGATAATCCTAACTTTGATATTGAGATTGTGTGCCAGCTTGATTTCTGCCCTCATGCCGTCCGTAGTCTGGTCACCGAACATCCAAACCTCATCGCAAAACCACAGAAGACTAAGCCCGGCAGCCATACCCATCTCACGTTCCTCCGGGATGCTGTCATCCAAACACAGCGCATAAAAATGCGGGGTGACCGGAGCCGCCCCGCACCTCAGTGCGTATTCGCTATAGCGTTTTGCTTTTTCTAGATTGTCCTGCACGTCCCCCGAAAGGGGCGCGCAGATATACACCTTTTTCATCGCTCACCATCCTCTTTTTTCTTTCTGTTGTACATGATGATGCCAGCCGCCAACCCGCCCAGCGCGATGGCGCCCAGACCGATCCAGAAACCCATAATGGAGCGGTCGCCGGTCTGCGGGTTGCCGGGGTTAGGCGTGGTGGGCTTGCCGGGAGTGACCGGCACGACCTTCACAGTCTGGCCTTCATCGTTGATATCCTCATGAGCAGCAATCTTCACCTCGCCCTGATAGAGCGTTTCGAACACCACGATTTCCGTGGCCTGGGTGATGCCGCTGCCGTCGAAGGTGAACTTTACTACAGTTTCGCCATCGGCCTTTTCAGTGGTAAAAGTGGCCTCGGCACGGATTTCTTTATCGCCAACCTTGAACGGATTACCGGTGGCCTTGTCCATGAGGACACCCACCAGCTTGTACTCCGTGCCGGGGGTCAGGTTCTTGTAGGACACCACATCGTCGATGGTGATTTCCTTGGCAGTAGCGGCCTCTTTTTTGCCGCCGATGGTGGCTTTTGTTCCAATCTCCGGCCTGGTGACGATGATGGTGACGGTCTGCTCCTTATCGCCGATATCCTCGTGGACAGCAACCTCCTTTCCGTTCAGAGACAGCTTCTCGAACACCACAATATCTGTAGTGGAGTTCACCCAGGAGGTGTCAAAGGGGAAGGAGACGGTGACCTCCCCTTCAGATTTTTCGGGCGTAAACACGACCTCGGCACGGATTTCCTCACCATTCAGCTTGAAGGGTTCGCCGGTGGTCTTATTCATGAGGGTACCAGTCAGCTTGTACTCTTTCCCGGCGGTCAGGCCCTTGTAGGACACCACATCTTCGATGGTGATGAGGCCTTCGCCGGACACCTCTTTTTTGCCGTCAACCGTAGCTTTGGTGCCGATTCTAGGCCCGGTAACAGTCACCTTGACGGTCTGGGCGGGATCTTCGATATTGGCGTGGGCCGCCAACTCGATACCCTCACGAGACAGGCTCTCAAAGGCTACGATCTCGGTGGAATCCACCAGCCCAGTGGTGTCGAAGGTGAACTGTACTACAGTTTCTCCGTCTGCCGTTTCCGGGGTAAAGGTGCTTTCAGCATGAATTTCCTCGCCGCCTACCTTGAGGGCCTCACCGGTGTTCTTGTCCATGAGAATGCCGTACACACTGTACTCCTTGCCAGGGGTCAGGTTCTTGTAGGCCACCACATCGTCAATGGTGACCGGCCCGTCGATGGTAACCTCTTTTTCCTCTCCGATAGTGGCCTGGGTGCCAATTTCGGGTACATGGACGGTCACGGTCTGGGACTCGTCCTCGATATCCGTATGGACGGCCAGTTCCCGGCCCTCCTGGTACAGACTCTCGAACACAACGATATCGGTGTCCGTCTTGATATACTTCGCGTCAAATTCAAAGATAACCGTTACCACGCCGTTGGGGTTCTCCGGCATGAATGTGCTTTCGGAGCGCACCTCCGCACCATTGATTTTCAATGCTTTACCGGTGGCCTTGTCCATAAGCACACCCTTGACCGTGTACTCCTTGCCCGGCACCAGATAGGTGTACTCCACTACATCCTCCAGAGTGAAAACCTCGGTGGCGTTGACTTCCTTCTCGCCGCCGATGCTGGCGGTAGTGCCCAGCTCCGGGATACGATCATTGACCACGTTGATTTCAACAATCTGCTCGTCCCTCTCCACTTGTACATGATGAATATCGGTGTTGGGCAGATACCCCTCGGCAGGCTGCAACTCCCGCACGATCCAGTTGCCCAGAGGGACATCCTCAAAGGAGAACACACCGTTTTCATCTGAGGTAGAGGTCAGTATGGCGGTCTCGGAAGTGAACTGTAGTGCATCAGGACGGAACATTCCGAACAGCGCACCAGCGATGGTTTCCTGATTCTCCCGGTCGATTTTCAGGCCCTTGATGCTGCCGTAGATGAGCTCGTTGGTGATAGGTTCGCTGTCATTCAGGGCAACCTCCACCAGCGCAACATCCTGCCCGGCATACTCGAACACCACGGGGTATACGGTATCCGTCAAGGTGTAGTGCTTGTCGGTGCTGATTTCCTTGACGTAATAGCTGCCCAGAGGCAGATCGGTAATAAACACAACCGAGCCATCCTCGGTGCAGTTAATGGTCTCAATCAGGCCATCGGCGGGAATGGCGGAGCCGTCAGCGGCAGTGATATCCTCACCGGCGTACAGTCCAAACTGCACGGTGGCAATTTCGTCGTTCATGCCAATCTGGAACCGCTCGTCCTGCTCCAGCACCTTATCGAGGCTGATTTTTATCTTCTGCCGGTCGTCGTGGAGGGTGGCGCTGGCCTCGGTGATCTCAACCTCCTGCCCAGCGTAGGTCAGTTCCACGGTGTGCGTTTCTGTGTCCAGAACCGTGCCAAACGGGGCCTCCACTTCCCGCACCTGGTACTTCCCCAGATAGAGGGGTTCGGTGGCAACAGGGCCGTCCTGGGCGGTCGTAAGGGTGGATACCACCTCGCCTGCTGCATAGCGCATGGTACCGTCCGGGGTGATGATGTCCTCGGCAGCGGTTACCTCGTAGACCGCGCCCGCCAACTGCTTTTCCTCGTAGACCGGCTGGTAGCTGATGGGCATTTCGATTTCGTTGCTATCCTCATCTGTGGCTGCGCCGCCCAGAGCTGTCACAGAGGAGAACACCTCGCCCAGCTTGGTGATGGAAATCGTGCCCTTTTGCGGCATATTGGGCCGCTCCACTTCTACCACAGTAACCGCGCTTTCCTCGGTGGAGTTGTCTGGGGTGATATCGAAATAGACAGGCTCGGAGTTCAGCACATAGCCATAAGGGGCCTGCACCTCGACCAGGGAGTAACCGGTGCCGTAGGGCAGCACCTCCGGGGTGATGAGGGTGCCATCCGTGGTGGTGTAGAATGTGTCGATCTCCGTTACCGCCGGGTAGGTGAACCGCATGGTAACAAGCTGACCGTTGGGGTCGTAAATCTGGAATCCGGCTCCGGCATAGGGGATAGCCTTGCCGGTTTCGGCATCCGTCTTGATGACCTTGACGTAGCTGGTAAACGGCGCGTTGTTAATAAGGTAACGGTACACCCCGCCGTCCTTATTGATGAACACGTCGAAGTCTTTCATGAGCTCGCGCCCATCCCAGCCTTTGGTCTGACGGACGGTGTACACGCCGTAAGGGAGCAGCTTGGTTTCCGCATAGCCGTTCTCGTCGCAGGTCAGGTAGTCCCGCTCGGAGTCCTTGGCGCTGTCATAGCTGCCGGAAGACTTGAGGAACACGGCAAATTCCGCGCCCACCTCCGGGGTCTCAATCTGCGTGGAGCCATCGTCACAGTGCTTGATGATGGTGATTTTTCCCTTCTGCACGGTTTCAGGGCTGGCGAGAGCCGGGGCCGAGTTAAACTCCACCTCATACTGCTTGGGGTCAGCACCCACGGGGTAGGCGGTTTCGTCCAGCAGATACCCCTCGCTGGGGCTGATCTCCTGCACTGTCCAGCCGGAATCGCACACATAGTAGCTGGTAGTGAAGTGCCCCTCGCTGTCGGTGGTATAGGTGTCCACCAACTCGCCGTCCTTGTACACACCATACACGGCCCCCGCCAGAGTGGCATCGCCCTGCTGAGTGCCGGTTTCGCCGTCCACCTTGTTCAGAGTGATATTGAACTTCTTCAGCACATTGCGGAAACTGGCATTGGTGGCTTTCTCCCACTCCACGTTCACACTCTGAGATGAGGGCACCACATAGCGGACAGCCGTGTCCACTTCCTCCAGGGTGTACCCGCTGCCGATGGGCACGTCGGTGAACTGCGCTACACCAGAGCTGTTCGTAGTGGCGTACAAATCCACAGTTTCGCCCATGGAGGATGTGCCGTAAAGATGGAACCGAACGCCGCTGTTCAGCCCATCTTCGCTGTTTTTGGTGACGGTCAGGCTGCCCTTCTGCAAGCTGTTATTGAAACTGACCGTAGCTGTCTGCCCGGCCTGGACGGTCACCTTCTGCGGCTCCTGGGGGACGTAATCGCCGGACACCTGCTCTGTGACGGTGTATTCGCCCGGCTGGAGGTTATCGATCTGCACCTCGCCCCGGCTGTTGGTGGTGACGGTCTGATCGATGCCGTTGCCGGTGATGCGGAAGGTGATACCCTCCACCTTGCCATCCTCGGAGGTCTTGATGATTTTGGCGGAGCCGTAAGAAACATTGAGTTTCAGGTAAGCAGCAATGGGGTCTGTGACGGACTGCGTATAGGTGACCGTGTTCTGCTGGCCCACGCCGGGGCCGAAGGTGCCATCGTCCCACACAACCAGGCCCATGCGTTTGGAGTCCTTCTTGCTGGCGCTGACAGTCACATCGCCGGTGGGAGCGGTAGGGCTGGTAATGGTCAGCACATCGCCGCTGGTGGTGAACTTCATGGCGCTGTAGTCAGAGGAAAACGTGTAGTTACCCAGCACCTTATTGGTGTCGGTCAGCGAGGCAGTGTACTGGCTGCCGTCCCATTCCAACTCGATAGTGGGCGCTTTTCCACGGCTCTTAGCCATGAAAGACGGTATTTTGCTGTGGTTCTGGACACTGGTGACCATAGAGTTGTACTTGTCCATGATCCGGCTGCGCAGAGGGTGTCCAGGCTTGATGAAATCTAAGACAGGGTTCTTGCCGCCAGTGCTGACGTGACCGAAGTTTTCATCGCGTTCACCCACGATGGTCTCCCAAATCAAAAGCTGGGTCGCGTAGACGTGGGCCAGTTTATCCGCTGCGGCGCTGTTTTGGGACACCCAGGTGGAGTCGATATTGCCGTTGTAGCCGTACTGCAAAATCCGGCCAATGAGCGATTTTATGGTGTCGGCATCGATGGTCTTGTTGAGGGACGAGGGGTAGTTGTCCCAAAAGGTTTCGTCCTTCGCCGTGAAGGTGTGAGCGTTGTCGATGGGAGTACCCGGCTCGATACAGTACGCCACCTTGCCCTCATAGGAGCCGACTGCGAAGGTGGCAAACATATCGTAAGCCTCCATATACCAGCCGTTCATAAACTGGAGGTTGTCCCGATCCCAATGGTCACGGTTGCTCTCGGCATCGCGGGGGAAACTGACCATATAGATTTCGGAGCGCTCTCCTGCAGCCTGGGCGGTAGTACCGAAGCTGACGAACATGGAAAAGCACATGAGCAAGGCCATGAGCAGTGCCATGCTTTTCCTCTTTACAGTAGATGTCATATTCTCTCCTTTTCTGCCCATCCGGGCAACAAAAAAAGGACACCACTTTTGCGGTGTCCTTGGTGTTGTTTTGCGATCATGCGTACCCGATATAGATGTTGTAGTTGTTCCCGCCGGTGGATTCGTACCATACCCACACGTCGGTGATATCCGGGTCATTTGCATATCTATTCATCCGGCTGCTGATATCCCTTTCCAGGCAGGTGCTGTGCAGCCCGGCCCCGATGGGGTTGTCCCAGCAGTCTACCGCCGAGCTTTCCAGCCGCAGGCCCAGGCCCTGGGCATAGCTTTGGGCGTAGCCTATCCAGTAGTCGATGTCAAAGGCGGGTTCCTCTATGACCGGCTCGGGGGTAGGTTCTGCCGGGGCTGGGGTAGGCTCCGCAGGGGCGGGTGTTGGGGCTGGCGGCTCCGGTGTGGGAACGGGTGTCGGTATCGGCGTTGCCTCTGGCGGCGGGGTGGGAGTGGCTTTCACGGTTACCTTCAAGTAGGCGTCAGGCTTAGTTGCGGGCGGTTCAGGGGTAGGGGTGGATGCTACCGTTTTTGGCTCTATGGCAGCATTTTCTTGCTGTTCCTCTGATTCTATTGGTTCTTTCTGCTGGGTGGCGGGGGAGGTTTGTGGCTCCTCTTTCTTCTTTTCTGCCGTATCCAGTTTAACCTTGAGGCCAGCCGTGATTGGCTCTATAATAGCGCTCGTGTCGATGCGTTTCTCACTGGTTTCGGTGGGTGGGGCTACGTTCAGCACAAGTGCCTGGGGCACAGGTTCCGGTGCGTTTTGAGTGGCCTGGGGCTGCGTTGCGTGGTGCCCGGCACTGCTCACCAGCAGGGTAGCGGTTAAAATAGTGGTCAAGATTTTCTTCATGGATTTCATCCTTTCTTGGAGTTTTTCTTGACCACAAGCATACCACAAGATAGGGAAAAGTCCAGACCAAACCCGAATAAATATGCAACAAAGATTCAGCCGGAAGTCCCTAACGATCTGGGCGGAGCGCGGATAGTTTTTATGGCAGAACACCTCCCATCACATCGAAATAAAGGTAAACCCGGAGCTTTCCTCTACTTCCTCTTGGCTGATTTCCTCCGGCTGGGCGAAGCGCTCCATATACCGGTCAACTTCCGCATCCGTGAGGGAGCGAAGGCTTTCGCCGTTATCTCCGACCAAAATGAATGGCCCGGCGATCACATCATCCCCCACATGGCGGTTGCCCTCCATGCCAATGAGTTTTCCTTCACCATTGCAGAGTAGGACGGTGCCGTCCTGATTGTTGAGGACTTCCAACGGCCCATGCACGGCCTTCTGCATGGACAGCAGGTCACGGCCCACTTCGCTGACGAATAGCGGCCTGCCGGGTTCCACATACACGATCCGCAACAGATCATCCGGCTTATGAGCCAGTTCCGGGTCGAAATCCAGTTTCTTAAATCCCCAATGATCGCAGAAGAACGCGCCATTTTCGGTCAGCACCACATCCGAAATAGACAACGAGTGGCCCCGGTGCAGAGGATGCCCGCCGACGTTGAACAAGGAGTAGACTTCTTCCAGGTCGCGGCAGTTTACGTCACCGCGAAACACTTCCTCATATATGCCGGAATCAATTCCAGCGCCCCCGCGCAGCTCCATGGTTTGCTCAAGACCACGAAATTTCAGGCTGTCCTCATCGTAATCGCCGTCAATTTGGAATATCTGGATCTGCAAGCACAGCACCTCGCTTTCCTTGAATTTCCCGGCGGGGCGGGCCAGTTCTGATTTCGCGCCTGGGCAGTCTGCCCAGGCTCTCCGAGAGCTGCACAAACGCCGCCTTTTGCAGCTCCGTGGGCAGGGAATCCAGCAATTCCAACAGCATGGCCTTGTCCTCCGCCATATCTTGTGTGGCCTTGCCCTGGCAGTCATCGCAGAGTTTCTCCCTGCGGACGATTACCGACCTGCCGTCGCTGGATTCGGTAAAAGACAGCACGTCATTGTAAGCAAAACCCACCCGCTGCCGGATTTCAAAGGGGATGGTGATACGCCCCCGCTTGCCAAGAATACGCAGCAGTTTTTTCACTCATCCAGCTCCCTTCCGTCACAGTTGGCCTCACAGGGACAGCTCTCACAATTGAACTCGCAGGGGACAGCATTCAGCGGACAGTTTTCGCAGTCACGGTCGCAGACGTAATCATCCGTGGTATCCGGCGTGTCGATGATGATCTTGCCCTCACGGGCACTCACTTGGATGATGCTTTCGGTGTTGATGCCAGTCTCCAGGAACATTTCCAGAGGCACGGACACCAGAATAAACTGGCTGCTGTTATTCACAAAAACACTTCCTTTTTATATATCAAATGCTAACTGAGCAGGTTTGGCTTTTTCCCGCTCAAACAGGTCATAGTTGCCGATAAGCAGTTCTTTGAATTCTTTCCCGGCCTCGTACCTCTGGGCCATAGAGTGGACTCTCGTAAAATCAAACACAGGAAAGCCCTCATACAACTCCCGAATCTCCGGGCAGTCGTTGTATGAGAGCAGAAACCTTCCCTGCATACTTGCTGCCGTATCACGCAGGCGCACATGGTCGGCCCAGGCAAACTCCACCGCGTACATATCCTCCGTGGAGAAATAGGGTGGGTCGAGATAAAAGAATGTGTCGGACCGGTCGTAGTGGTGGATGAGGGTTTCAAAGTCCTGACTTTCTACCACGACATTCGCCAGCCGGTTTTCTAGCTGCTGGATAAGGCCGAACAGCCGCCGTAGGTCAAAGGGCTGTGAGGCAAAAGACTTCTTCCCGCTGGAGTAGCTGTAGCGGAGCAACTTCAGGTACATTGCCGCCCGGCGCACGTCGTAATCTTTGGTAATGCGCTGCCGGATAGCCTGCAATTCTTCTGCCGCTGGCGGCGGGAACAGGATTTCGGTTAGCTCCATTTCTTCTTCCAGAAATCTGTCATCGAATTGTTCATGCTGAAAAAACTTCTTGATGGCCTGGAAGTCTGCACGGGAATTGAGATTACAAAACCCAAGTTCCTGAATGGTGGCCATAGTCCGTTCCTTCATGCAGTGGAACAGGTTGACAAGGTTCCGGTCGAAGTCATTGTAAACCTCAAAAGGGTCAGGGGGCTTTCCCAGCAGCACACTCCCGGAGCCGCCGAACACCTCCACAAACCTGCCGTATTGCAACGGGAATAGGCTGTAGATAATGGGGAGGATAGGCGCTTTATTGCCTACCCACGATACCGGCGATTTAATTGAGACCACCTCATTTCTTCGCCGGAAATCGTCCAGAAAACGAAAAAAGGCCGGTATCATCGTTTCCTGAACGATTGATACCGGCCTAAAATTTAGCTATACTTACTTCATGGAAATCCCGCTGTCCAAATCCTCATCTTCCTCCAACTCACCATTTCCCCAAAGGCTATTGGCGTACTCCACGGCCTCAACACCAGCAGGGCGATACTCGCCGCACAAAGAGCCGTTGTGGTACTCATCCTCGCCGCAGTTATGCCCGATGTCCTCGTCGGCAAACTGGTGGACAAAATCCAGGTCGGGGTACATCTCCGACAGCTTGTCAATAACCGGCTGGGGCGGTGACCACGCCGACCAGAACCGCAGGGAATGCCCGTCAAATTGGACTCCGTCCTCGTAGCCATAGGCGTTCCACTTGGTACCCCAGTTCCTGATTCGCCACTTATACCAAGTAGCGGCCCCATATTTTTGCTCATTCTGGAACGCCTGCCTGCCCAAATCCCATGCGGCGCGGTCGATGTCAGGCCGCACCCGGAGAAATGCCTGCTCTGATTTCTCGGGGATGTTCAGCAGGTCGAAATCCCCTTTCTTGTCGTTAAAGGTGTAAACCCCAATGAAGTCACGATAGGCTTTCAGACCGCGGTCTGTGCGACTCCCTTCCTCGATATCCAACTCCGGCGGCATGGGGATCAGTTTGTTGAAATCAATGGAGCCGAGGCCGTACTCATCGTTTTTTACGGCCTCGAATAAGGATTTGATCCGGGCAGGGTCGCCCTTGATCTCAATAATGTTTGTTACATGGTTTGGCATGATGACCTCCAGTAAATGTCTTTGATTTTCTCGCCTAAAGCGGAAATGACAGGCACAGTGACCGCGTTGCCTGCCATTTTATAAAGCTGTGCGTCGGATAGTTCGGTTGCAGCAGCTTTATTAAATTGTTCGTCACTAAAACCTTGTAAACGCCAGCATTCTATGGGCATGAGCTTTCGCACTTTCCCATAATGCACAGTACCGTCCGCGTCCTGCACAGGAACGGCAAAAGGAGCTTTTCCTTCTACGAATACGCCGGATTTCCCGCCTTTGAACTTGCCAATACCTGCATCCTGATTAGCCAGCAGGCATCGGGCGTTCTCAGTCAGGCTGGGTTCTTCGTTCAGGTCAATAAAGAAATACCCCTGGTTGTTTCCAGGGGTAACGGTGTGCGCGATTTTGTCCCCAACCCTGCCGCGCCTGGTGTTCATGGTGGCGTAGGCTAGGTCGATGCTGTCGCCGGGGTGGGCCAACTGATACCCAGCCTTGGTCATAACCTTGATGGGCAGGGTGACATCGTAGAGCCCACTCCTGCCGCCAAAGCCGCCTGCCGTGCTTGTCAGAGTGATGGACACTCCTGCGGAGGAGTACACCCGCCGCCCTTCCGGGCCGGGTAAGACTTGCTCAAGAGCCGCTCCATTTGTGTCTGTGAAAGAAAGTACCTCTCCGGCACATCGGTCTCTAAGATATCCGACAATATACACTCTCTTGCGGGATTGGGGGACTCCAAAATCCTTGCTGTTAAGCACCTGCCACGCGACATCGTACCCCAGGTCATCCAACGTAGAGAGGATGGCCGCAAACGTCCGACAGCCGTCATGCGATAGGAGGCCGGGAACATTTTCAAGCAGCAGAAATGCAGGTCTTTTACCGGCGGCAAGGCGGGCAACCTCAAAAAACAAAGTTCCTCTTGCATCGTCCGCAAATCCTCGCCGTTTTCCAGCGATTGAAAAACTCTGACAAGGGAAGCCTCCGCAAATAAGGTCGATATCCGGCAGCGCGCCGGGGTCGATGGTTCTGGCGTCCTCAAAAAAGCATTCTCCTTCCGTATCGTACATGGCGTTATATGCCTGGTTCGCATATTTATCTATCTCACAGTGACCGATGCATTCAAACCCGCCCGCGGCCTCCAGGCCGGAGCGGAAGCCGCCGATCCCCGCGAACATATCAAAAAATCGGATAGCCATGCGCCATCCGACCACTTCGCCGTGTTAAAATCACCTCACATTTTCATGCCGAAATCTTCATCCTCGTCCATATCCAGCTCCTGTTCCTCTGCCAGTTCTTCCTCAGTCAGCTTGCGAAAGGAGTCCTCGCTGGGGATAAGGCCCAGCGACCGGCCATTGTCGAACGTACAGTGGAGAGTGCCGATATCATCTACCGCCATAACAGTTCCACGGGTATTGTCACCAATGCGGTGGATGTCCTCACCCATACTTAACAGCATAATTCTGGTGCCGGACGGGTACTCGGCTTTGTAGTGCTCAGCCATTCGGTGTAATCTATCCCAGTCGTTTATCTTGAAAACCTCCTTCAAATACCGCCCATCCCTTGATGGGGTTCCAGGTGCTCGTCCAACTCGTCCTCGGTGCAGAGAAAATAATCATCACTGCTGTTCCAGTAGGAAACGTACAGGTCACCCTCGTCCGTTTCGATAGGCCGCTGCTCGAAGCCTTCCCCGAGCCCATCTGAGCATTGTCCGAGGATTTCTTCCCGCAAATCAGCCATTTCTTCCGGCGTAAGCGGTTCCTTGAGGTGGCAGTCGATCCGGCCCAGGAGCCTGCCGTCCATTTCCTCTACTGTCCAGACCGCAGACATGAGCTTGGCAGCTACACCCGGATTACCGCCCATATACTGAGCCATATCGCCCATCTCGGGGGCCTGCTCGTTAGCGATGCCCTGCTCGATCTGATCCTGGTATGCCGTCAGGAAACCGCTGCCCACGTCGATATCCTCGTCGCACTCGCCGTCATCCAGCTGGCCTACCAGGGGGCAGTAAAACGCCAGCTTGACCGGCCCTGCCGCCTGGGCCATGGCCTGGATGTCATCGAACAGCATTTCCTTGGTGAGATACTGGTTGTGGATAATGTTCTGCTCCAAGTCTGTGAGAATTTCTTCTCTGGCAGTCGACACAGCAAATGCCACAGTGTTGGCGTCAGCTAAAGTGTCGCCCTTGCTGAACACTCTCAGCAGGCGGCTGCCAATCTCACTGTCGGCAGACAGATGGAGACCCACGCCCTTGTCATCATGGAGCAGGATATTTCGGGGCGGCTTGTTGATACCGGCCTCCCGCATATCGTGGTAGAACTGGTGGATGTCAAGAGGCAGTTCTCGTTCGAGGGCTGCTCCAAACTGGTTGGTTATTTTTGCTTTGATCACTTGATGCACCTTCTTTCAAGAAATAAAAAAAGCCGGTCGCTTGTTTTGAAGAGGTTTCTCCAGCGACCGGCTATGTATGCAACGGGCTATCGCCCTTATGCACGCAAAAGACTAACGTCTTTTTGCGAAAAAGGGCCAGCGGATTTTTTCCACTGGCCCTCTCACTCTGTGCTATTCTGTTGTTGTGAGGGTTCACTTCCTGCCGGAAAGCCAAAACGCCGTTTTGCCATCCCCGTTTTCGTACTTTTGAAATCCAGCCCTTTGAGATGCAAAAAACCGCGCCATGGCGCGGTTTTTTGCCCAAATATCTTTTTGGTTTTCCTAGGATGGCAGGGGCAGAAGGACTTGAACCCTCGGCACGCGGTTTTGGAGTGGATGTGGAAAAAGCATCAGCGGACATACATCGGCCAATTTCCCGCGCGGTTGAGCCGTTTGTGTTTCCGAAACATACGCCCCAAAGAATTTTGATGATTTATTGATGATATCCGATTTTCTCAGCCCCCGAAAGGGCTTTTTCTTTGTCTGCTTTTCAAGAAAACGACCAAATTGTTGACGTGATAGTACTATACAAATGACCCATTGTCAAGAGGCTGCATAGCTCAAAATTTGAGCCGCAAAACAAAGAAAGCGACTCTTTGGCATAGATAAAAAGCAAGCCGATTTTTTCAGCGGTTTTCACGAAGAAAAAAGTCTGGACTTCCGCAGCGGTTTCGGGTATTGTGGTGGCGAAGGACAAAAAGGACCCTTATCACGAAGGAGGCAGCCAGACAATGATAAGCGTAATAAACGAGCTATATAATGGCGAAATATCCCCGGTAGAAACAGAAACGCCCAGTGATGAAAAATACCGGCGCACAGTGAACAGAGTAGGCCAGCAAATCGAGGAGTTTGAGGAATTATTACCCCCGAACAAGAATATAGGAAATCTGATTATGTTGAAAGAAAGCGGAGACCTTATCAGGAGAATGTTGTAATGTTCGCATGAAGGAAGCAGTTTTATGGCGGATATCGTATATGGTCCGAGGTAAGTCGCCAGAATGGACCGAAAGTTTCAGCGCGTGATTGAGATATTCGTCCGGATTGCTCTCGGGAGCATAGGGCGGCAGAAAGAACAGCTCGATTTTATCCCGATGCTTGTCCAGCCAGGCTGCGGCTTTCTTCCCGTGGTGCACCTTTAAGTTGTCCAAAATCAGGAAAACCTTTTGGTTGGAGGTCCGAATCAACCGGTCCATAAATTGGATCAGGCGCTGCTGGTTCATGGAATCCTCGTACATCATAAAGCGAACGTCCCCCTGCCTGCTCAGGGCGGAAAGCATATTCAGCCTCTCTCTTTTCGTTTCCACCGACAGAACAGGAGGCTGTCCTTTGGGTGCAAACCCGCGCTCACAGTTCGAGCAGTTGTCGATTCCAGTCTCGTCTCCCCAGTAAATCACGGCATTTTCTGCCTTGGCCCGCTGGTCGATGGCCGGATATTCTTCCTCCCGCCACCTTTAGATACGGGAAGGATTCTGTTTCCGGGCACGCTTGACCGGACGCTGGCACGTCAAGCCCCAGCGCCGCATATAATCCGACACACTGCCGTCCGAGATCTTTTCCGATACCTTTTCCAGACGTATGCACACACTTTCTTCAGCGTCCACAGACTCCCAGGAATGCCGAATTCCTCTGGGCGGCGGGTAACAATCGTTTCCCGTATTTCCGCCTGCTCCTCCGGTGTCAGAAGCAGATGCGTCCCCTTCTGGAATCCGTGTTTCTTCGGTTCCAGCGCTTTGTCTCCCTCTCGCTTATATGCCGTCCATATTTCGCTGGCGCGACTCTGCCGCACTCCGGTTAATTCCTCAATTTCTTTCCCGGCTTTTCCCATCTGTTTGAGGCGTACGACCTGACGGCGTACCTGCTTGAGCTCTCCACTTTTCAGTTTTCGTAAATCTATGTATTCCATACTCCCTATTTTACCACTTTCTACTGCTTTTTTCTAGGTCGTTTTTCAGGAATAATATTGACTGAGGAGCAGTACGCAAAGCTGGAACACATGATGGACATGAATGCGGAAATATTCAATATGGAAAACAGGGCAGTTTTTGCAGAGGGACTGCGCTTGGGAATTTTGCTGATGGTTGAAATTCACCGCATGGATGAACACAGAGAAAGGTAATCGAAAGAGATATTCGATATTTGAGGGCCGCAAGAGTTTTGCGGCATTTGGCGTTTTCGGAGAAGATTACACGGAGGGCTGTTGAGGCGTGTAAGGGCCGTGTCGGGCAATTTGGGGCAGCGGTCGAGAAAAGTTACCGCCCGCAGGCAAAGAACGCCGTGTGAGGGCATTTGCGGCGATTTGTGAGGGCGGATTTTAACGGAGAAATGGACAGCCTACTATCAGAAATTGACCTCAATGTCGCTTTTAACTGCCTCGAATCAGGTGCTATGGGCGCGCTTAAATGCAGCCTTGGACTGTTTCAAAGAGATGTGCAAAAACGAAACCAGCCCTTCCGCTCAGCGGGGCTATAAGCTCATTTATGCCCGTTATCTCTGCGATACCCCGATAAGTATATCCGCTATTGAGGAGCGGTTTGCGATTGAGCATTCGACGTTTTACAAGAACATAAACCGGGCTATCGCCACGCTAAGCGTCATTCTTTTTGGCAGCGAAAGCGCCGAAGATTTCTGCTTAGGGGACGATTTGTAAGCGGCTGAAAGCCGCTAAATTGGGCTGTAGGCCCAAAAGTAGTTAAAACGAAAATTATTGAGTTTTAAGTACGCGCCAGCATCGCATTTGTGGGACAACGTGTCAGACATTCTGTCAGACACATTGCCCTCAAATGCCGCGCGGCTGGGTAGGGGCGCTGCCCCTATGACCCCATTTTTAGAGCCGCGCTGTCGTGCGGCAGAGAGGAGATGTTTAATATCGACATCAGTAGAAGGAAAAAGCTCAGTCTTCGGCTGAGTGAGAAAGAGTACAAGAGGATTACTAGACGAGCTAAGTCTTGTGGGTTGACAAAGTCGGCTTATGTCCGTCAGCTTATCGTTGGGTATGAGCCTAAAGAATCACCGCCCGCTGATTACTTTGCCATGACCCGCGAGTTGAAAGAGATTGGCAATAATCTGAATCAGCTGACTTTTATAGCGAACGCTACCGGACTGATTGATGAGGCCGCTTACTACGAGAATGTGATTCACCTGCGGGATAGCCTACGGCGCATTGAGCAAACAGTAATCTGTACAAGCTATGATAGTTAGAAATGCAAATTTTCCCTTCCTCCTGCTGCTAATGTCATAATTGCATTATAAGCTACATTTTTCGAGCGCTGTTGCCGATATTATAAAAAACAAGAAAAAAAGTCTTGCTCATGACGTAACGTAATGAGTTATACTATTCGCAGGAGGTCGTTTAAGCGTGGAAAAATATAGATCTGTCCCACAGGGATATTTGACGGTAGGCGAGGTTGCAAAAAGGATGGACGTGACAGTCCGAACATTACAGCACTACGATAAGGAAGGTCTGCTCTCGCCATCAGCCCTGAGTGAAGGGGGCCGCAGGCTTTATACTGACAAAGATATTGTCAAACTGCACCAGATATTATCCTTGAAACATTTAGGGTTTTCCTTGAATGACATCAGAGACAGACTGATTCCACTAGACGATCCAGCGGATGTGGCACAAATTCTTTCAGAGCAAGCAGCTACAATACGCAATAAGATAGCAAACTTGACAGAATCGCTGTCGGAAATTGAGGCGCTAAAAACAGAAGTGCTCGAAATGCAGACGGTGGACTTCAAAAAATATGCGGATATCATCGTTAATCTGGAAATGAAAAATGATTTTTATTGGCTTATCAAGCATTTTGACGGAGAAACCTTGGATCATATCCGCAGCCGGTTTGATAAGGAAAGCGGTATCGCGTTTCTGCAAAAATTTCTACATCTCCAGGACGAGGCAATTCGGCTCCAGAATGCGGGCGTACCCGTGGAAAGCCCGGAAGGACTGCAATTCGCAAAAGCCTATTGGGATATGATTTTGGAGTTCAAAAACGGGGATGCTACCATGCTCCCGAAACTCATGCAAATAGGAGAAAGTGATGAATTTAATCAGGAATTGAAGCAGATGCAGGCCAAAGCAAATGCTTTCATTGAACCGGCATTGGGCGCGCACTTTTCAAATTCGGGGATAAATCCATTCCAGGAGGAAACAACATGAACGCATTACAAGTAAGAGGATTGCGTAAAAGCTATGGAAAAAAAGAGGTACTAAAGGGTATTGATTTGTGTATACGCAAAGGGGTTATTTTCGCATTGCTCGGCGTAAATGGCGCGGGAAAAACAACAGCGCTTGAATGTATTGAGGGCTTACGAAAGTACGATAGCGGCAGTATCGCTATAAATGGACGTATGGGTATTCAATTACAATCGGCTTCTCTGCCTGTCCATATCAAGGGAATAGAGGCTGTTCACCTTTTTGAAAAATGGAACAAGGTATCGGTCAATACCTCTATGCTAACGGCGTTAGGTGTAGACAATCTGGCGAACAAACAGTATCAGGAAATGTCGACCGGACAGAAACGGCGGCTTCATTTGGCCCTGGCTTTAATCAGTGATCCCGATATTGTATTCCTTGACGAGCCGACCGCCGGACTGGACATTGAGGGACGGATTTCTCTCCACGAGTATATCCGCACTCTGAAAGCCCAAGGAAAAACGATTTTGTTAGCCAGCCATGACATGGCCGAAGTAGAGAACCTGTGTGACAATATCGCAATTCTGAAAGACGGCCGGATCGCATTCGCGGGAACTGTGAGCGAACTGACGAGGGCGGTCGGAAAACATTATAATATCTGTACAAAAACAAGCCAGGGAATGGAAAAGTTTGAAGTGGATAACATAGGAGAAAGTTTGATTTCTATATTGAAAGGCTATCATGAAAAAGAGATAGAAATTCAAGATATCCAGGTAAACCGTGGTTCTCTGGAACAGCATTTCGTAAAGATAGCAAGGGGGGAGTAGGAATGAGCGGATTTTTATATGGAGTCGCATTGCAGTGGAAACTAGACTTGCGAAGCAAAACAATGTTGATTACGTGCTATGCTGTTCCGCTTCTGTTTTTCGCGGTTATGGGAGGAATTTTTACATCCGTTATGCCAGATAGCCGCGAAACTTTGATTCAGTCCATGTCTGTATTTACTGTCACTATGGGTGCGCTGATCGGATTGCCTCCCTCGCTTGTGGAAATATACAGGAGCGACGTGAAGAACGCATATCAAGCGAATGGCGTACCTCTGTCATTAGGATTATTTTTGACGAACATTTCAGCGTTTGTCCATCTGCTCATCATGAGTTTCATCCTTTATGTCATTGCGTCGGTTGCCTTTGATGCAAAAATCCCGGCACATCCGGGAACATATTTCGTGGGGTTGATCACCCTGATAGCCGTATCGCTTAGCATTGCCAGTGTGATAGGTTTAGCCGCAAAAAGCACGGCGAATACTTCAATGATATCTATCATGTTATTTCTTCCATCTACGATGCTCTCAGGGATCATGTTTCCAAACAATATGCTGCCCAAGGCATTTGTGATGGCTGGTAAATTATTTCCCGCGACATGGGGATACGCATTTTTGACTGAGAGTACGTTTATTTGGAATAACCTCTGGCCTTTGCTTGTAATCTTCGTTATAGCTGCACTATTGTGCGCTTTTTTGATGAAGAGAATTGAAACACGGCAATAGGAACGAAAAAACTGCCCAGCGGCAGAAAGGAAAGACACCGCTGAGCGAAAAGACTTTTATACTTGGCTTATCTTCAGTTGCGGCGGTTTTGAGAAATCAGAACCGCCGCATTTTTAGGTGTATAGTGTATAGAGGAAGGGACGCTAAGCAGTTACGGTAGTTTAAGGACACACTAATATTACAGTATTGATAGAGTTTGAGGAAATCTTTTCAAAAACTTTTGTAAAGAGGACGTAAGGTGTCCAGTTTATAGTATCCTATACTTTGCACAAACAGTACAGATTCTCAGTCATCCGATTTTCAAGCAGGAGAAAGGCGGGTGGGTTGCAGTACACCCACCCGCCGATTCACAACGCCCGGCAACGCCGGTTGTTTCAAGGGATTTCGGGCTTTCTAGTGCAAAATCACGATAGGGGTTGCTAATGAGGATTTGGAGTGAAATGTGGGGTTGCTATCGCGAAAAACGGCGGTATTGCGAGGAATTTCCAGGGGTTGCAAATGAAGTGCTGATGTCCTACAAAAATCCTCCCCTTTTGGGGAGGGCAAGCAGAGCGCTCGTCCGACGTTGTCGGACGGCACGGTTACCGGGCAGCAGCCCGAACCCACTTTTGTAAGGGCAAGACACTTGACTCAAAATTTGCGTTGCAAAACAAAGAATACGGCCTTTAGAAATCTGAGAATATCAGAGCAAAAAGTAAGAAAAAAGTCAGTGGACTTTCGAAACAAGGTGTGGTATGTTGTGCTGTTGACGAAAGGAGGGCTGACAAATGGCTCAGAAGAAGTTGTTGACTAACGGAAAGGCCTTTAAGAGAACCGATGACCGTTGGGGCGGCACCGTCTGGTACATGGACGAAAAAGGAGAGCGTAAGCGTAAATCATTCTCAGGCACTACCAAGGCTGAAGTCACCAAGAAAATGACAGACTACGTTGCTGCTTTCAATGATGCCTTGCAGGAGTCGGACGAGTCCCGCAGAACACTCAAGGAGAGCATGACCCACTGGCTCCAGGTGTTCAAGTTTACTTCGGTGGAGCGCACAACCTACGACCGCTGTGAATGTACCGTAGCGCATCAGATTTTTCCTCTGCTAGGAGAGAAAGTAGTAGGCGATATCACAGCCGCTGACCTCAAGGAAGTTCTGAACCGCTGGATGGGCGAGGGTTACGCTTACACCACCGTGAAGAAGGTATACATCGTCCTAAACGAATATTTCCGCTACCTGACCCAGCAGGAAATTCTTACGAAGAACCCGATGAATAGCGTACCCATGATAAAGAAGTCGAATTTCATGGCGGCGCAGAACAAAGAAGACCTGCCTACTCAGGAAACTGTCACGGTGTTCACGCCAGAAGAAATAGAGAAATTCAAGGCCGAGGCGTTTAGCAAATTCAGCAACGGCAAGCCAAAGTACCAGCAACCGGCGGCATACATTCTCATGCTAAATACCGGACTCCGCACCGGTGAACTGCTTGGCCTGCTCAACAGCGACATCAATCTGGAGGGCAGGTACTTGGAAGTGCGGCAGAACGTCAAGGAGGTCTGCAGGCGAGAGGGGACAGACTATGTCCCCGGCAGAGAAGTCAAAGTCGGCAAGACCAAAACGGCCACCAGCAAGCGCCGTGTGCCGCTGAATCAGGCCGCAGTGCAGGCGGTAAGGGAGTTACGCCAGGAACGCAACTTCGGCCCCACAGCGCCCCTCGTGAGCGACGAGAAGGGCGGCTACACCAGGCCGGTGAACTTCCGCAAGAGGTACTACCGGATTTTGAAAGCAGCGGGCATAGATCAGAAAGGATTGCACAGTTTAAGACATCATTTTGCGACCCAACTGATAAACGGCGTGAAACAGCCCGACGGCACCATCAAAGCACTCTCGCCCCGGCAGGTGGCCGACCTCCTGGGCCACAGCACCTCGCAAATCACCGAGATGTACTACGTCAAAAAAGACACGACCCGTCTGCAGGGAATCACGGACGGGTTCAATTTCTAGCCAGAGCAAGCCAACACAGGGGAGAGCACCCCGAAATTTTGATGATTTATTGATGCTGTGCCAGACGGAAAAGTTAGAAACGGATGCGAACAGATACGAAAAAACGGCAAAATACACGCCCAGGGGAGCGGCAATCCAGACCGCATACCACCACCCCAAAACACAAGAAAAGCCCGGAATTCCAAGGAATTCCGGGCCAAGTCTGTGGCAGGGGCAGAAGGATTCGAACCCTCGGCACGCGGTTTTGGAGACCGCTGCTCTACCAGCTGAGCTATACCCCTATATCTTTAAGGCCTATTTATTATATCATTCTGGATGGAATTTGTCAACATTTTTTTACAAAAAAAGAAGCAGGATTCTGTTGGAGCAAGAGGGCACGGGGAAAAATGAAAAAAATCGAATTTTTTTGAAAAAAGGGCTTGCAAAATCGGAAAGAATGTGGTACTATAATTAAGCACTAAGGAGTGCTGATGAGTTGGGGGTATAGCTCAGCTGGGAGAGCGCTTGAATGGCATTCAAGAGGTCAGCGGTTCGATCCCGCTTATCTCCACCAAGGTACACAGGGAAAAGGCTTGTTTCAAAAGGAACGAGCCTTTTTTTGTATGTGTGTTTCGTAGACTGGCATATCCCGGCCACGCCAGCCACGCAAGCACACTCCCCCATGGGGCGTTCAGACTTTTTGAACGCCCCTTTTTTCATGCCCATTTTTAGATACCATCATAACAGAAAGGAGTTTCCCCCATGAAAGACCGCCTTGACTATGATTATTTCTACGGCAGGGAATCGGAGCAGTTCAGTTTCTACCGTATCCCCCGTCAGCTCATTGTGGGCCCGGAGTTCAAGCTCGTCTCCACCGACGCCAAGCTGCTTTACGGCCTTATGCTTGACCGTATGGGCCTTTCCGCCCGGAACGGCTGGTATGACGAGGAAAACCGGGTGTTCATCTACTATCCTTTAGACGAAATCAAGGAGGCTCTTAATTGCGGTAACGATAAGGCGGTCAAGCTGCTGGCAGAGCTGGACAGCGGCAAGGGCATCGGTCTGATACAGCGGGTAAAGCAGGGCCAGGGCAGACCTGCAAGAATTTATGTCAAGCGTTTCACCACCAGAGAAGTGCAGCCGCAGGTTGAAAATCAGCCCTCTCCCCCGCCCCGAAATCCAGACTTCGGAAAATCGGAGTGTAATTATACTTACAAAAATCAGACTGAAAGCCTGCAAATAAAAAGTCAAGCCCCTTAAGCCAAAAATATGAAAGGAAGCGGATGGAAAAAGTGAATACAGCAAACAGACCGCCGCCCAAAAGCGGCAGTCAGGAAGAAA
>CAJTCU010000030.1 GCA_910574935.1 Oscillospiraceae bacterium | reverse complement strand
AACCTCAAAAGAATGATTAAATTCTCAGTGTGATGCCGAAAGGCATCTTTTTTCTTGCTTGAAATCTCCCGCGTCTCTATATTTCAGGCACTTTGTCAACAGCTCCAAAATGTCCCGAGGCATCGGCATCCTTGTCGATACCCCGGAACAGAGTTATAATATAAGTGTAATGTGATAGGGAAGGAGGAACAATGGCACGAACAAAAAACAGAGGATATCAGCAGACTTTGACCCCTACCTATACGGCCCGGCTCTGGAAAATGGGCGGCTACATCCGGCTTTCCCGAGAGGATTTACAGAAAATCAACCGGGGGCTTGACGATAGCAACAGCGTGAAAAACCAGCGCGACATTCTCAATGATTTTCACTTCAACCATGCGGAAGAATTTGAAAGCTACACCGAGTACGTGGATGACGGCCACACGGGAACCGATACGGAGCGCGAAAGTTTCCAGCGGCTTTTAGGGGATGTGATGAGCGGGAAAATCAACTGCGTTGTGGTGAAAGACCTTTCCCGTTTCGCCCGGAATTATAGCGATGCCGGAAGTCTGATTGATAACCTTTTTGTGCAGATGGGCGTCCGCTTTATCAGCTTGGCCGAGGGCGTGGACAGCTACCTAAACCCGGACAGCGTGAACAGCATCATCGTTCCGATAACAAACGTGATGAACGACCAGTATTGTTATCAGACCTCAAAGAAAATCCGGCAGGTTTTCGATTACAAGCGGCGCAACGGCCAGTACATAGGCTCTTTTGCTCCCTACGGCTACATAAAAGATCCCAAAGACAAGCACCAGCTAATCGTTGACCCGGAAGCCGCTGAAATCGTCAAGAAGATTTACGAGATGTGCCTGCAAGGTACGGCCAAACTTCAAATTGTGATGTATCTGAACGACCACGGCATACCCTGCCCCACGGCATACAGAAAGCTAAAGGGCCTGCCCTACTCCCCAGCTATATCGGACGCTCCCATGTGGGGGAACAAGATTATAACGGATATTCTCAGAAATCCTATTTACACCGGGGATTTAGTACAAGGCCGCCGCCGGGTGAAAAGCTACAAGGTACACCAGATTGAGGCTGTGCCGGAGGATGAATGGGTGCGCGTCCCCGATACCCACGAGGCAATCATCTCCCACGAAACCTTTGAACGGGTGCAGGAACTTCTGAAACGTGACACCAGGACGGCCCCTAAAAAGCGGGAGCTCCATTTATTCAGCGGCTTTCTGAGGTGCGCTGACTGCGGCAAGGCCGTGACCCGGAGCCAGAGCGGGAAGAATGTTTATTATTCCTGCTCCACTTACAAGAAACGCTCCCGGACAGCCTGCTCCATGCACTCTATCAAGCACAACCGTTTAGAGGCCGCCGTTCTGTTCGCTATCCAGTATCAAGTGAGTACCGCCGTTTCCTATTCGGAAATAGTAGCCCGTATCAATGCGGCCCCGCTGAAAAAAAGTCAATCCCACCGCCTTAACGACCAGATTGCCGCAAAGGAAAAGGAATTGACGAAAATCACCCGCTACAAGCAGTCACTGTATCAAGACTGGAAAGGCGGGGAAATCTCCCAGCAGGAATATAGGGAAATGAAAACCGATTATGAGCGGCAGGCCGCCGGGCTCTCGGATTTGCTGGCCCGGCTGACGGCTGAACGGAAACAGCTTTCAAACGGCGTTGACCAGCAGCATCCCGCACTGGTAGCCTTTGCGAAATATCAGAACATCGAAAAGCTGACCCGCGAAATCCTGATTGAATTGGTAGACCATATCAAGGTTTACGAAAACGGCAATATCAGCGTTCATTTTAAGTTTGCGGACGAGTTCCGCCGGATTGCCGAGTACATTGAAATCAACTCCACTGACACCGCCGAGGCGGGCTGACCCCCGCCAAAGCATAAAATCCTTTTGACAGTGTGCTTTCCTAATAAAACGCAATCTTATGCTTGCTACGTTACCCCTCCCCCCGTTCCGCTTCCCCCGTCCTCCGTACTAACAAGACACCTGGGAGAAGCAAAAATGCCCACCAAAGGCAGGCGTTTTCGGGAAAAGAGCGCAAAAAAATAGAGGCCGCTTCGCTCTTGCAAAACGACCTCTATTCGTCTAATTTGATTGCTCCGTCAATAGTAGCCTCAACGATGGGCAGATACTTTTCCGGGCATAGCTGCAACTTGTGGCTGACACGCTGGCGCTGGGCACTGACCTCCCCAATAAGCTCAGGGCTGAAATAGCGTTCTATCGGCAGGCGGCAAATCCGTACCAACCGCAGCATAACAGGGATGCTTGGAATGGTTGGCTTTAATTCGATTTCTGAAAGATACCGTGGGTCAACATACACCTGCTCTGCCAGCGCCTTGATCGTAAGCCCCAGCGCCTCCCTTACGGCCCGCACATCTTCGCCAAAAGTTTCAAAACCGGGACAGTCCTTGATTTTCGCCATATCACATCACCCTACAACAGTATATAGTTCATATATTATCCTTGGGAATGATGCTATATGCACTTGCTCACTGTTTATAGTTCATATACTTTTTGTGAAAATCTTTATGAAATCTTCAAAATCATAGGATATGCTATCGTTACAATCTAAAAAGGGGTTGATTATATGGATATGATCTTAAAAACAACTGTCCTCTGTAAAAGCTTCAAAGGGCAGATGGCCGTGAACAATGTGTCACTGAATATTCAGCGCAACTCAATTTATGGGCTGCTTGGGCCGAATGGTGCGGGGAAATCTACCATCTTGAAAATGATTACAGGTATCCTCCGTCCCACCTCTGGCTCGATTGAATTTGACGGCCATCCGTGGAACCGGGCGGATTTGGAAAACATTGGTGCTTTGATTGAGATGCCTCCGCTCTATGAAAATCTCTCGGCCTATGAAAACCTGAAAGCCCGAACACTGGCCCTGGGGCTTCCAGAAAGCCGCATCAAGCAGGTGCTTGGTATTGTGCAGCTTGAGAATACTGGAAAAAAACGGGCAGGCCATTTTTCGCTGGGAATGAAACAGCGGCTTGGAATTGCCTTGGCTCTGTTGTCACAGCCCAAATTGCTTATCTTGGACGAACCGACAAATGGGTTAGACCCGATTGGTATTCAAGATTTGCGTGAGCTTATCAGAAGTTTTCCGCAAAAAGGGATCACCGTCATATTGTCCAGTCATATACTCTCCGAAGTTGAGCAAATTGCTGACCACATTGGCATTATATCTGCCGGACATTTAGGCTATGAAAACGAAATCCATAAGAACCACGATCTGGAACGTATTTTTATGGATGTTGTTGGCGCACATAGGGAAAGGAGTGAGAAATAATGTTCGGGATTGTACGTTCGGAACTTCTTAAAATGCGGCACAGCTTCTCGATGAAATTGATTTTTGGTGCGCCATTGGCAACTGTACTTGTTGGCTTTTTATTGAGCAGTCATGCAGGACAATATTCGGCCTACAACTGGTGGTACACTATGCTTCTTCCTGTTGTGATCGCACTGTGGGCCGCAGGCGCTGTTATCCGTGAGAAAAATACAGGGCTGCAAAACATTATTTGTTTGCCGTTCCCTTCTGCGAAAATATGGATTGGCAAAGGACTTGCCCTGACTGCTGTGCTTTTTATCAGCAATTTGCTCATGTGGTTATTTACTACGGGAATTGCCAGTTTTACGACTATGAACATTTCGCCGCTGGACAGCATAACCGGCTGTATGCTGCTGTTCCTTACTTGCTTGTGGCAACTTCCTTTTATTATGCTGATAGCAAGCAAAACAGGGTATCTTCCCTCTGTGCTAATAACTTTTGTGGCGAATATTGTTTCATCTACTATTGGCGCAGAAAAAGCATGGTTCTTTCTTAATCCATACGCTATTCCGGCCCGTGTAGTTTGCCCATTTTTCAAGATACGTCCTAACGGACTTCCCATTGAGGACGGTTCTCCGTTATTGGCTATTGAGCACATTTTTCCCGCTCTTGCCATTAGCTTGGCATTAGCTGCTGCCTCCTTTTGGATTTGCTCTAAATTGCTTGGAAGTGGGGGGAAGTCCAATGGCTAACTATATCTGCTATTTGAAAAGTGATTTATACAAGTTATGTCATTCCTGCTTTTTCCTTCTGCACGCTATTTTTGCCGTATGCGGGGCGGCTATGATGTTACTATATGCGGGCGTTTCCCAAAGCGATGACATCAATAAACTGGCTGCTTATTTTCAGATCATGGCCGTTGCTTTTCCCTTTGCAATCGGGATTGTCTGCTATGTTGCAGCAGAACAGGAAGCAAAAGCAGGACATTTTCAAAATATATTGACACTTCCATACAGACAGAAAGCCGCTCTTTCCAAATTGACTATTTTGCTTGTGACTGGACTTTTGGCAACCGTATTGAGTAGTGTACTATTTGGTGCGCTATTTCCACTGGTTGGCGGCACAACTGAAATTCCTTCCGGATTTTATACAGTAATTCCACTTGTCCTTTGGGGCAGTAACATTTTGCTGTATGGCATTCATTTCGTATTAGCAATTCGATTTGGTAAAAATTTGGGAATAGGGATTGGAGTGTTCGGGAGCCTTTTGGTTGCGCTTCTCCAAACAGGATTAGGCACGGGCATCTGGTTTGTCATCCCTTATGGTTGGGGTATTCGTTTTTCTTCTTACGTTCTGGAAACGACCTTTGGCCTAATGCCGCCAGACAGAATAGGTATGGATTTTGGCATCCTCTTTTGCATATTGTCAACGTGTGCTATAATAGGAATTGCAGTCCACTGGTTTTCCAGATATAGCGGAAATCGGTCAGCCGATTGAGGGTGGAGGTAGAATTGATGAATTGGTTGGGCAATATTATTTGGTTCTTGTGCTGCGGACTGTGGCAGGGAATTTCTTGGCTGGTTGCCGGTGTTTTATGGAGCATTACCATTGTCGGTATTCCGATTGGCCGTCAATGCTTTAAGTTTGCGTCACTCGCTTTCTTCCCTTTTGGAAAAGATGTGAATTATGGCGGCGGTGCTATGTCTGCGATTGCCAATATCTTGTGGCTGCTTATCAGCGGTATCCCTTTGGCGTTGGTGGCGCTGCTAAATGGGTTGCTTTTGTGTTGTACGATTATCGGTATTCCTTTCGGGGTACAGTGCTTCAAAATGGCAAAGCTGGCACTGATGCCTTTTGGCGCAACAGTAATGTAGATGTCCTTGGAGTGCGAATAGGGCCATGAAAAAAGAGGTTATCTCAAGAGGGATATATAAACTTGGACAGAGAGGTGAGATAATGGCGCATATATTGGTAGTGGATAATGATATAGCTATGCTCCAGCTTGTCAGGCGTGTTTTAGAAAAAGATCAGCACTTAGTTACACTTCAATCAAACGCTAAAGCAGTCACAGAAATGGATTTTTCAAAGTTTGGTTTGATTTTACTGGATGTTATGATGCCGGAAATTGATGGTTTTGACCTCTGCAATCAAATCCGTGATCGTGTAGATTGCCCGATCATTTTCCTTACTGCAAAAACGCAGGAAAGTGAAATTGTTCAGGGATTAGGACTTGGAGCAGATGACTATATCACGAAGCCGTTCGGGACAAACGAACTTAGAGCGCGGGTAAATGCTCACCTGCGGCGTGATATAAGAGAAAAGAAAAACAGCTTTTCAATATCCGGCGTCATTTTTCACCTCAATGCAAAAGAAGCTGAAATCAATTCAAAAAAGGTTCCGTTGACAAAAAGTGAGTACGAAATATGCGAATATCTGGCGCGACATCATGGACAAACATTTACGCGGGAGCAAATCTATGAGGCGGTCTTTGGATTTGAAGGAGAAAGTGATAGTTTTGTTATCTCTACTCACATTAAGAATATACGTGGGAAGTTAGCTGAATTTCACTTGTCAACGATTGAAACAATTTGGGGGGTTGGCTATAAATGGGTGTAAGAAAACTGCGTACCGTTTTTATGAAGTATGCGATATTTCTTGCGCTTGGTGTCTTTCTGGTTGCTTTTGTCAACATAGCCCTCTATCTATTTGGCGTTGAAATTGGATTTATATACCCAATAAATAGAATGAGCGCAGAAATAGAAAATGCTAGGGGAAGTTTACAATCCACAGATCGGATTACAGAAAATGAAATACCCCCCCTTTGTGAATATGCCCTTTTCACAAAAGACGGAAAGTATATTGGCGGTTCGCTCGATCAGGAAGAACCAGCTTCCGTTTGGAAAATGTGCATTGTGAACAATCAGACAAGCAGCAAGCCTTATCTGTATGCTGTGATAGACAGGACTGACGAAATACTGATTTTAAGGTATAGAATGACCGCCCAATTCAGCAATCCGCTGCTGCATAGAATATTTTCTTCGGCGGATTGGGTTTTAATTGCTGTCATTATATTGGAAATCCTGCTTCTCTTGATTGTTTTGTCATATCTATTCGGGAAATACCTTGGGAACAAAATGGATAAATTGCTGACTGCTGTAAAGAAAATTGAGCAGCAGGATTTGAATTTTGAGGTTGAAAAAAGCAATTTATATGAAATCGACTTAACTCTTGACGCACTCGATCACATGAAATTGGCACTAAAAAAATCGCTTACAGAACAATGGCAGGCCGACAAACTGCGGCAAGAACAGATTTCTGCATTAGCCCATGATCTCAAGACACCACTAACCATCATCCGTGGCAATACGGAATTGTTGTACGATACTGACTTAACAATAGAACAACAGGAATGTGCTGACTACATCACAGACAGCTATACGCAGATGCAAGTTTATGTTAAAACCCTGATAGACCTGTCTACGGCTTCAACAGGGTATCAGCTTAATAAAGAAATCTTTAATCTTCCTGATTATCTAAAGCAAGTGAAAGTATCAATAGATGCTTTGTGCAGGACAAAAGAAATTCATTTGCGAATGAGTATGTCCGACATCCCGATGCAACTAACCGCAGATAAGGTTTTGTTAGGACGTGCCATTCAAAATGTGGTAAATAATGCGTTGGACTATTCCCCGCAAGATGGAACACTTCATATAGATATCTGCGGAAAAGACAATTTCGTTGAAATTTCAGTCACGGACGAAGGGGAAGGATTTTCTAACGAAGCGTTGCAGCACGCGCAAGAACAATTCTTTATGGACGATCAAAGCCGTAATTCAAAGCTGCACTTTGGTATGGGCCTATATATTGCAAAATCCATTATGGAACAACACAATGGTGAACTTATATTAGAAAACTCTAAAAACACAGGCGGTGCAAAAGTAATTTTGAAAATTCCATTTTGATAGGATGGGTGGCTTTTATAGCCACCCATTTTTTGCAAATCTTTATGAAATCTTCAAAACCTTCTCTTATTATATCTCTAAAGTAAATGATCTGCCCAGCGGCAGAAAAGAAAAGAACCGCTGCTGGGCAGGCCGATTTCCCATACCTATATTTTGTTCCATGCGGCGGTTTTAAGAGATTAAAGCCGCCGTTCTCTTATCCCCCAAAAGAATGACGCGGTAACGTTGGAAAGTACAGCGGCTGACAGGAGGCAGCCGCTATGAGGCGCATACTTATTCGACAAAATCTGATGAGGCTTGACCCGTCAAAAAAAGCCCGTCCTCCGCCTGGGGACATTCCGGCCACGGGCATGAACTATGCACAGCTATAAAGTGCAATCATATTCCCGTCCTCCGCCCGGCAAGTCTGCAACCTGCCGGGCGGTTTTTGTCGTTTCCTACGGTCTGCGCCGATCAGGAAAAATTATTTTCGCAAAGGGGGCTTTTAGCGGGTAGCAGACGGCGTTGCCGGTGTCATGTTAGCGGAAAGGGAGAGAACCACCACCATCCCCAAGGAAAGGGGGTGAGAAGATGGAAGCTATCCCCCGCAACTATGACGAGTGCCGGTTTGACGCCTTTTGCAAGTCGGTACTGCGGAACGAGGCCCATAACTACCGGCGCGGCTTAAAGCGCCAGCGTGACCGGCAGGTGTCAATCAGCGCCTTGTCGCAGGCAGATATGGACAAGCTCTCTACGGTAGATCACTACCCCAGCGACAGTTACACTTTTTCGTCGCACGGGTATGACCTGCATATCGACAACGAGCTTGTGGCCGATGCCTTTGCCAGCCTGTCCGCACAAACGCAAAGCATTTTGATTTTGCGCTTTGTGCTGGATTTAGGTGATGCAGAGATCGGCAGCCTTGTGGGTATGTCCCGTAGCGCCGTCCAACGGCACAGGAAGAAAACACTGGACGAACTGCGGAACAAATTGACGGCGTTGATGCCAAAGGGAGGTTGAGCGCGGATGATGAACCCCAGCTACAAGGGCCGGGCGCTTCTCCCCATGCCGGTGATCGAAGCCGCCCGCGCCGGGGATGCCGAGGCTGTGGAACGTGTCTTGCGGTACTACGAGGGCTACATAAACAAGCTCTGTACCCGGACGCTCTATGACGAGTACGGCTATCCCTATATCTGCCTGGACGAGTGGATGAAGCACCACCTGGAAAATAAGCTCATTCAGGCTATCGTCGGTTTAGGCTGACGGCAACCGGCCCGGCAGGGCAGGCGGAACATCTTACCCTTTCCATGTTCCCTTGCCTCCGGCCCGGCGCTGAACCTTGACAAAGAAAGCCCGCAAGATAACGGCGGAGCAGCATAGGGCAACGGACACATTCTGTATGCGCCGTATCGATGGGTGCGCCATGACCCCGCATCCTGCGGGAGAGCGAGAACCGCCTACACCGAAAAGCCGGCAGCTTATAATCAGCGGCGCATACGCTAACGATACTCCCTTACAGCCACAGTCCGAGCGTTCAAAGCGTCGCAGGCAATGGGTAGGGCCGCGTGAGAACCACGCGGGGGTGAAAGTCCCGTGGTGCTGGTCGCCGCCAGCCGTCCGATTTATGCCCCTTTTATATTACTTGGAATAGTGGACAAGCCACTGTTCATAACCTGTAATATTCATTTGCGAAAGGGGGAAGTCCTTTGCCGCAAAATCAGATCAGCGCCACAACGACGCATAAAATTGGCAAAACGACTTATTTTGTCTGTGCGTCGGCCAGCGAGAAAGCGACTGACACCATAGACAAGAAGATCAAGAAACTTATCCGCAAGGATATGGAGCAGAACGCCGGAAGCGTCCAGAAATAGGGCGCTCTTTTTATAATTTTTGAGCTGACAAGGACAGCGGTTGATGGTATAATGTAATCCGTACATATATCATGCTTGTCTGCTGTCGGAAAGGAGGAACAATGTTACAGGCAGACAAGATAACCGCTTTATATTGCCGGTTAAGTCAAGAGGATATGCAGGCAGGCGAGAGTGAGAGCATCCAAAATCAGAAGTTGATCTTACAACGGTATGCGGATGAACATTTCTTTCTCAATACCCGCTTTTTCGTTGATGATGGCTTTTCCGGGGTGAGCTTCGAGCGTGAGGGGCTGCAAACCATGCTGCGCGAGGTTGAAGCCGGGAACGTGGCGACGGTCATAACAAAAGACCTTTCCCGCCTGGGCCGGAACTACCTGAAAACCGGGGAGCTTATTGAAATCGTATTCCCGGAATATGAGGTGCGCTATATCGCCATTAACGACGGCGTGGACACGGCACGGGAAGATAACGAGTTTACCCCCCTGCGGAATTGGTTTAACGAATATTACGCCAAGGACACAAGTAAGAAAATCAAGGCGATCTTCCATTCAAGGATGCAGGCCGGAAAGCGGTGCAGCGGCTCTGTCCCCTATGGCTACACCCGGCTGGACGGTGACAAGCAGACCCTCGTTGTTGATGAAGAAGCGGCGGCGGTCGTGCGGCGGATATTTCGGCTCGCCTGTGAGGGGCTTGGTCCCACGCAGATTGCCGAAACCCTAACGCAGAACAGGGTGCTGATACCGACCGCATATATGGCGGAGAAGCACCCGGAGCGGAAGCTGGAACACAGGTACTCCGACCCGTATTTCTGGTCGGGCAACACGGTCGGCGCCATACTCGACTGCCGGGAATATCTGGGACATACCATCCTCGGCAAGACGGTCTGCGAGAACTTCAAGACCAAAAAGCGCAGGCCAGCCACGCCGGACGAGCTGATGTTTTTCCCAGATACCCATGAGGCCATCATCGACCAGGAGACATGGGACACCGCCCAGCGGCTGCGGGTACGCAAGCCCAAGCGTCTGTCCGGCGGCACAAACACCCACCGCCTGTCCGGGCTGGTGTTCTGCGCCGACTGCGGTTCAAAAATGCGATATACCAGCCTGGAGGCAAAGAGTATCAGAGGCGGAAAGGTATACGACTCCGATTCCGCTTTCCAGTGCGGCGGGTTCAGCAACGACCGCAGGAACAGAAAATGTGTCTCCCATTTCGTAAAGGCATCGGCATTGGAGGCGGCGATCCTGGCGGCTATCCAGAAGGTGAGCGGCTATGTTCTTGAAAATGAGGTCGATTTTATTGAGCAGATGCAGAGCCGATGGAAAGCCCAGCAAGCACAGACCTCCGATGATGACCGCAAGGAACTGGCCGGCATCGGGTGGCGTATAGACGAACTGGATATTTTGATAAAGGGCCTTTACGAAAGCAATATGTTGGGCAAGCTGCCGGACCGCCAGTACCAGCGGCTTATGAACCAGTACGACAGTGAACAGGCGGAACTGGAACAGCGCAGGACGGAACTGGAAAGCGCCGTGGCCGCCAACGAGCAGAAAAAGCCCGACACCAGCCGCTTCATCGGCCTTTTGAACAAGTACCGGGAGTGTTCCGAACTGACAGACGCCATGCTCTATGCGTTCATCGAGAAAATCGAGGTCCACGCCCCGACTGGTGGCCGCACCGTCTACCGCCAGCAGAGGATCGACATCTACTTCAACTTCATTGGGAACTATGTCCCGCCTGTGGCGGAGGTCAGCGAGGAAGAACGCATCGCCGCCATTGAAGCCCGCCAGAAGGAAAAGGCGGAGGCCAAGAAGCGGCGGTATGAGCAGCGGCGGCGGGAACGGCTCGAAGCCCTCCGGGAAGCCGCCCAGACCGACCCGGAAGCGGCGGCGCAGTATGAGGAGCATCTTCGGAAGAAGCGGGAGGCCGGACAGCGGCAGCGGGCAAAGCTGAAAGCCCTGCGGGAGGCCGACCCGGAGTATATCCGGCAGATGGAGGAAAAGGAGCGCATTGAGGCGGAAAAGCGGCTTGAGAAGGAGCGGAAGCGGCAGGAACGCGCCAGCCGGAAACAGAAAGAGACCCGTTCGGAACTGGTGGCAAGGGCCAGGACCGACCCGGAGGCGGCGGAACAGCTTGCGGCGTTGAGGGCAAAGGAGGCTGACAGACGGGCGCAGAGGAAGGAGGAACAGGAAGGCGGCGTTTTGCCGTACATAGGGGCTGTCCTATGGCGACCCCTAAATTTATTCAACCAGGAGGACAAGACTATGAAGCTGAACGAACTCACCCAGGAGCAGCGCAACGCCCTCTGCGCTTTTGGGCAGGCCGACCAGGACGCCACAGTTGCCAATCTGATGATTGCGGGAGCGGCGGCGGTCAAGCCGGAGGCGGCGAAGGCCCTGACGGAGCTGGCCGACCGGCTGTACCGTCTGCCCATGAGCGACACCGAGTACCAGACGCTGTTCTACACGGTGAAGTACCGCAAGGAGCAGGCCATGACCCGCCTGATGCTGGACTACCAGTGTGTGAGCGGCGACCTGGAGACCACCCGCCCGTGGAAGCCCTACGCCAAGCGCCTGATCCTCTCCGCCTTCGGCAACGAGAACGCCATGAACACCGTCCGCCGCCTGCTGATGGCGGAGAAGGTGACGGTGGACCCGGCCATCCGGCAGACTGTCCACGAGCTGGTCTCCGACATTGCAATCATGGCGGTCTGCGCCCCGCAGAAGTACAAGGCGTACCTAGCGGACAGCCGGAGCATCGATGCGGCGTACACGATGGATGGTGACGAGGCGGTCATCCGGCAGAAGTAACGGGACGCACCGAGCCTTAAAAGCCTGCTATGGGCTTTTAAGGCCCTACATAGGCGGTATAAATTCAATACCCATCGGCGCTCTATAGCAAACGAAATAAAGCCTTGAAGTTTTCAAGGAAATCTTGTAATTGGACAGGGCGTGTGATATACTATCCATGTAGCATTTGCATGACAATACTGGAGGGAGCGCAGATATGGCCGTTTGCTATAACAGGCTTTGGAAACTTATGATTGACAAGGGCTATAACAAGACTCAGGTATGCGAACAGGCCAAGATCAGCACAAATGCGATGGCTAAAATGGGGCGCAATGAGGAAGTGCGGCTCGAAGTGCTTACTAGGGTATGTGCCTTATTGGACTGCACTTTAGATGATATTATTGAATTAGTGCCGGACGAAACCGGGACTTAACAATACGGGAGGATAAATCAGATGGCAGAAAGAACAAATGCCAACATCGGCTTTGAGAAACAGCTTTGGGATGCGGCTTGCGTTTTGTGGGGCCACATTCCAGCGGCAGAATATCGAAAAGTTATCATCGGGCTTATTTTCCTGCGCTACATTTCCGCAGCCTTTGATAAGCGTTATCAGGAACTTGTGGATGAGGGCGATGGCTTCGAGGATGACCGTGACGCTTATGCTATGGAGAATGTATTCTTTGTCCCGGAAGAAGCAAGATGGAGTACCATTGCCTCCTCCGCCCATACCCCGGAGATCGGCACTGTCATTGATGCGGCCATGAGAGCGATTGAGGCGGAGAATAAAACACTGAAGAATGTGCTTCCCAAGAACTACGCCAGCCCCGACCTTGATAAGCGGGTGTTGGGCGATGTGGTCGATATTTTTACCAACAATGTCGATATGAGCAACACAGAAGAGAGTGAAGACCTTCTGGGGCGCACCTATGAATACTGCATCGCTCAATTTGCGGAAAAAGAAGGTGTTGGTGGCGGCGAATTCTACACGCCGTCCAGCGTAGTCAAAACGCTGGTTGCTATTCTGCGCCCGTTTGATAACTGCCGCGTCTACGATTGCTGCTGTGGGTCCGGCGGTATGTTCGTGCAGAGCGCAAAATTTATTCAGGCACATTCCGGCAGGCGTGGAGCGATTTCTGTTTATGGGCAGGAAGCCAATGCTGACACTTGGAAAATGGCGAAAATGAATATGGCTATTCGCGGGATTGACGCTGTTCATTGATGCCCGCAAAATGGGACATATGGTTGACCGCAAGCACAGGGATTTCTCCGAAGAGGACATCCAGAAGCTGGCGGATACCTTTGAGGCTTTTCAGAACGGAACACTGGAAGATGTGAAAGGCTTTTGCGCTGTTGCCACTTTGCAGGACATTGCCAAACAGGATTACATTCTGACACCGGGGCGCTATGTGGGGATTGAGGAGCAGGAGGACGATGGGGAGCCGTTTGAGGAGAAAATGGCAAGGCTGACTTCGGAGCTTTCCGGTCTGTTCGCCAAGTCCCATGAGCTGGAGGAGGAAATCAGGAGAAAGCTGGGGGCGATTGGGTATGAAATTTGATTTTATGAGTAAATCGCTTTCGTCTCTTGCAGATATTCAAACCGGTCCCTTCGGCAGCCAATTACACAAAGAAGATTATGTGGATATTGGAACGCCCATTGTTACAGTTGAACATTTGGGAAGAAAGAGGTTTTCTGAGCAAAATTTACCTTGTGTTTCTGCTCAGGACAAAGAACGACTGAGTAAATATATCCTTCAAGAAGGCGATATTGTTTTTAGTCGTGTGGGCTCTGTGGATCGCTGTTCTTATGTAAGCAAAGAGTATGCGGGTTGGATGTTTTCAGGAAGGTGTTTACGGGTAAGACCGAATGCTGATATAGATTCGCAATTTCTCTATTATTATTTTACTCTTGAAACTACAAAACAATTTGTAAGAGGAATTGCTACTGGCGCAACTATGCCATCAATCAATACGAAATTTATGGGCGAGGTGCCTGTTGTCTATCCATCCATAGAAATTCAACGGAAGATTGCTGTGATTTTAAGCGCAATTGACAATAAAATAGATGTGAATAATGTAATAAACGAGAATTTACCGCGAGGAAAAAGGCGGGGCTTCTCACCCCGGAGGAACAGGAAGCCGAGGAAAAGCGGCTTGCACACAACCGGGAGTGGCAAAAGGATTGGCGGGAGAAACGAAAAGCCACAGAGCCGGAGAAGCCGCCCAGGCAGAAATCCATAAAGGAGCTAATGGCGGTTGAAAAGACCGGGGCAGACCTCACGCCGGAGGAAACGGAACGGCTTGTGGCATACCGCCGGAAGAAAGCCGACCAGCAGAGGGCAAGGCGGGAGGGAAAGAAAAGCAACCAGCCGAAAAAGAAAGTCAGTTAGCGGGAGAAGCCCCGCGCCGGGAGGAACAAAAGGGGCATTGTGGAAATGTGCATAACAGGCTATGGAATCATGGATAACCCTGTTCACAGCACATGGAAAAGCTAAAGTGCAGCTTTCCCACATCCTGCAAACAGAGTTACCCACAATTCCATAAGACAGCCAGTTATACACATTCCCACAAATCCAAACTTATATAAAATCCAAACTTTTCTGAAAACAGCTTGATAATTGGGGATTCTTGCCGGAAAAAGTTTGGATTTCGTTTCACAAAGTACAATACTCCAATTATGACAAAATGTGTAAAACATTGCTATTTAGCTCTGTTTCAATCAATTTATTCTCATTTCTGACAAGAGAAGTACAAAACAAAATCCAAAATTTTATATCAGAAAATGCCTTGAATAAAGGATTTACAGAGGAAAGTTTGGATTTCTCCTAAGTTTGGATTTGTGGGAAAATCCAAAAGTTTTGATTTTCCCACGAATGCCGACAACTACGGAATCCCCCTTTCCTTTCTCTCTTTTTATATTCATGTTTCATAAAATTTTATTATTAGACAAAATAGGACAATTTATCGCCATACCGTTTTTCGGAAAAATAAAAAATTGGGTGAAAGCTTCTCTAAAGCCATTGACAAAGAAAGGTATGCCGCCTATAATGACCATATTGGCAAAAGCAGTCAAACTGGAGGTGTTACAGTGCCAAAAAGTTTTTCAGAACAGGAACGGGAATATATTAGACAGCGATTGAAAGAAGAAGCGGCAAAATGCCTTGCTCAATACGGTGTCCGGCGTACAACAGTTGATGAAATTGTCAAGCGCGTTAATATTCCCAAAGGAACATTTTATCTCTTTTACAAATCAAAGGAATTGCTTTTATTTGAGGTTATTCAAGAACAGCAAAAAAATATCAATCTTGAATTGTATCAAGCCTTTTCTGATATTGTCGATATGGAATTATCAGCAGAAAAGCTAACGGATATGATTTTTGAATTTTACAAAAAGACAGAAAAAATGCTGGTTTTGAAATTGTCTGACGCAGGTGAAATCGAATTGCTTAAACGTAAGTTGCCGCAAGAGATAGTAGATGAACATTTGCAAGACGATACCGACATGATTAAAAAAATGATTGCGTTATTCCATGTAAAAAAAGAGGTAGATATAAACGTTATTAGTGCTGCATTTCACGCAATCTACTATGCTACGTTACACAAAGCAGATATTGGAGAAGAACAGTATGACAAGGCATTGCAAGTTTTGATTTATGGCATTGTAACGCAGATTATATAAAAGTCCGGCTAATCGCCGGACTTAAAACAAACCTTTGAATGACTATTATATTTGTTTTAGTCACATGGTAAAATGAGGTCATATGTTACGCATTAACACGAAAAAGAAATATGCTATTTTATCCGAAAACGAAGAATTAGAATTAACATCGAAAGGTGATTTTGTAATCAAAAGGGCATTAGCTGAGAACTATGAAATTATTGATTTTCATTGTCATTCATATGAATGTCTTTTCCAGCTCTTTCCACTCTTTTTACAAAAAAAGAAATCTGATTTTAATAAATCGTTAATGGATTTAAGCTGTTTCCCATTTTCTATTGATTTATTTAATTTGAATAAAATTTACTTTTCTAAATGTGCGACAAAACTATTTAGTCTTGCCGGATTACGAACAAAGATAAAGCTGTTTACGGGTGTATTTGTCTTGAATTATGCTACAACGGAAAGACTGTTAAAAGATATGGATAATAATTGTATCAACAAAGCAGTTATTCAGCAAATAAACCCACCTAATAAAAATAGTGCAGATATTATGGAGGAAATTGTAACCCAAAATGAACGGCTATATACATTTGGGGCAATCCACCCTTTTGATGAAAACATTGACAGTAAAATAAAGCATTATATGAATTTGCATATCAAGGGTTGGAAGATAAACCCTCATGTATGTGGCTTTTCCATTGACTGCATAAAATCATTAGTACTCATAGAAAAATTATCCAAGACCGGTTTACCAATTTTATGTTGCAGTGGATTGGGTTTACCGCAAGATGTACTTTTAACGAATATTCCGTCTAAACAAACAAAGAAAGATATACAAAATCAAAGATTGGATAAGTATGAGATAATATTAGATACTTTTCCTAATACCACATTCATTTTAGCCCATAGTGGGTGTTTTGAATTTGAGAAAATGGTTGATTTGCTAAAAAAGCATCAAAACGCCTATACAGATATTAGTATTCAGCCCGCAGAGCATATAAAAACACTTATAAACGAAATTGGATATGAAAGAATTTTGTTTGGAACTGATTACCCATTTGTAACACAAGCATTTTCTATTTTATCGGTGTTACGGGCGACCAAAAACGAAAACGAGAGGATATTTATTTTTTCTGAAAACGCAAAGAGATTATTACAAGAAAAATAAAATGTGAAAACAGTAAGTGATTATTTATCAAAGAAAAGGATTTTTCAATATGAAAACAAAGTGGTTACTTTGCCCTGTCTGCGGAAACAAAACAAGATTACAGATACGGCAAGATACAGAATTAGAAAACTTTCCTCTTTACTGTCCGAAATGCAGACAGGAAAATTTAATTGACGCAAAAGATTTGCAAATAACAGTTATCAAAAAGCAATAACCATAAAGAGCCAGACGCACAGACGACAGCCTTGTGAGAAATCACAGCTTGTCGGCTGTTTTCTTGAAAATAAAATGCTAAAGGTATGCCGGAAGATAATCATGGGGAAGCAATCTAAAACGCCACCCCTTGAATTATAAAATGCAACTATAAACCAAGCACCGCCCCATGTGGGAGAAAGGGGGAAATTTCTATGGATTGCACAGAAGCATACAGGGAACACATCATGTATGCCAAACTGAAAGCCGTGGAAAGCACCCTGCATGAGAAAAAGGACAGCTATTGGCGTACATCAAGACCAAGCCAACCCGTGAGGGGCTGAAAGCACAGAAAACAGAGAAAGCCCGCAAAAACTACCGGGAACAGCACGAAAGCGATTTTATGATAGCCGAAGCTGCTACCCGGTATTTTAAGGCACAGGGAATCTTCAAGCTGCCAGCGTCCAAGACCTTACAAGCGGAGATTGAGCAGCTTATGAGGGAGAAGAACAGCCTTTACAACGAGTACCGGGAAAAGAGGGAGAAAACAAAAGAATTGCAGACTGTAAAGGGCAACATTGAACAGATTTTAAGACGCGAGCCAGAGCGCGGAAAGGGGCGGGATAATGAACGGTAAACGCCCCTACATGGACTACCGCCAGCACCGGGCGGCGTGTCGGCTTGTGCATGAGTGCTGCAACTACGATAACGGCAACTGTATTGCGCTGGACTATGGAGAGCCTTGTGTATGCGTCCAGAGTATCAGTTATTCGCTTCTCTGCCGCTGGTTCATTGCCGCCGTGCTTCCCCTTGACTGGAAGCTGGAAGCCGCTCTTTTGCACCGGGCAGAACTGAAACGCTGTACCGAGTGTGGCGGTCAGTTTCTCCCCAAATCGAACCGGGGGAAATACTGCCCGGATTGCGCCGGACGCATGAAAAGAGCCAGAGCCGCACAGCGCAAATGGAAACAGAGGGGGAAATGTCACGCTTTAGAAAATACAGAACCCCCGTAAAACAAGGCTTTGCGGCTACTGCTCAATGGGTATGTGATACTTTTATCCTTTACCCCCGGAAAAGCTGTTTTAAATGCGTAACAGAAGCCACAGACAGGAGGTGAAAACCATAGCTGAATACATCACAACTGAAACGATAATGCCGCCGTTTTTCCGATACCCCCGTTTCCTGCTGAAAATGGACTTGCCACAGACGGCGAAGCTGCTCTATGCGCTGCTCCTTGACCGTTCCGCCCTCTCACAGAAAAACGGCTGGCAGGACAGCGAGGGCAGGACATACATTGTCTATCCCATTACGGAGATAGCGGAAATACTGGATAAAAGCACCATGACAATACAGAACTCCCTAAAAGAACTGGATATTGCCGGGCTTTTGGAGAGGGAACGCCGGGGATTTTCCGCGCCGAACCGCCTTTATGTGAAAGTGCCGGAAGTAGTAAAGGTTTCTTTAGATATGACACAAAGAAATCTTGATGTCAGTCCTACAGAAAACTGTACATCAGACACAAAGAAATCTTTACCTATGATACAAAGAAAACTTTACCCTAACCAACTAAATATAAACAAACTAAAAGAGAGCCAACGAATGGGAGTGAGTGGGGAGCAGCCCGCACCCTTTGGCAGATATAAAAATATCTTTCTCTCCGAAAGCGAATATGCGGAACTGAAAGGGGAATACCCGGACAGGCTGGAACGGTTCATTGAGGAATTGAGCCAGCATATAGCCGCCAATGGGAAAAGCTACGCCAACTATGCCGCCGCTATCCGTATGTGGGCGGGGCGTGACAGGAAAGGCACAGGAAAGAAAGGAATCCCCGATTATTCCTACAAGGAGGGCGAGAGCCTTTGACAGCAGAGATATAACGCCCCGTAAACAGGGCGTGGAAAAGACCATGAACAAGGAGGACGATTTTATGAGCGATTACGACAACGCTATTTTCCGGCTTGCCACGGCACAGGAAGCAGAGCCGGAGGACTACACGGGCGAGGACGGGCTTTTATACTGCGGGAACTGCCGCCAGCCCAAAGAAGCCTACTTCACCGAGGGCAAGAGCCTTTTCGGACGTGACCGACACCCGAAAGAATGTGACTGCCAGCGTAAACGCCGGGAAAAGCAGGAAGCCGCCGACCGGGAACAGAAGCACCGGGAGGAAGTGGCGCGGCTGAAGCGAAAGGGCTTTACCAACCCGGCTATGCTGGAATGGACTTTTGAAAACGACAACGGCAAATGCCCCCAAATGGATAAGGCTTTATTTTATGCGGCGAACTGGGAGGAAATGAGAGCGGAAAATATCGGCTATCTGCTATGGGGCAAGGTAGGCACAGGCAACCCCGGCCTGACCGACCTGTTTTTGAAGCAGGCGCGGAAAGTCCTTCAAGCCCCGGAGAAAGGCTCCGTTCTGGAAAAACTCAAACAGGAGCCGCCAGAACGCAAACCCGCCGCCCCTAAGAAACGGGAACCGGAACGATGAGCGCGGCAAAGCGGAAACGGGAGGTACAGGTGAATTTCCGGGTTTCCCCGGAGGAGCTGGCCCTGATCGAGCAGAAAATGTCCCAGCTTGGAACCGTCAACCGGGAAGCCTACCTGCGGAAAATGGCGCTGGACGGGTATGTGGTAAAGCTGGATTTGCCGGAGCTGAAGGAGCTGGTGCGCTATTCCAGCAACAACTTAAACCAGCTGACCCGTAAAGTGCATGAAACCGGGCGGGTTTATGACGCTGATTTGGAAGATATATCCCAGCGGCAGGAACAGCTTTGGGACGGTGTGCGGAAGATACTGGCCCAGCTTTCCAAACTCTCCTGACCAGACAATCTGCCCCATCTGCGGAGGGAGGAACGGCGTTCTTCGCCGCGCCTTCCTCCGCTTTTTCTTTTTGACGGTAAACTTGCCGGATGTGCCGGAATCATGGATAATAGCGGCAGAACAGGGTTTTACGAAAGGAGTGGACTGCTATGATGTCATTTGAACAGGTGATAGACATTTTTGGGGACTATCTGGCATTGGATACAGAAATGGAAGTCTGCAAAAGCCGGTATGGGTATATCCGGGTGGAGTTTCATGGGACAGGGGAATTACCCGGCTATTGCAGCGGCATGGTCTGCCATACCCCAAAGGAGCTTTTTGACCTTCTGCTTTCCGATTATGAAAGCTATCTGGAAATCCAGCGGACAAAGGGATGCAGGAATGTGACGGAGGAAGATAAAAACGAAATTGCCGCACTGTGCCAATCCCGTTTGGAGAGGTGGGAAAAAGGAAACGCCAGATAGCTTTGGCGATTTACTTTCGGCATGAAATAGGATATACTGATAAAGGTCATAGCGCAGACAGTCCCGCAAACGGGCGGGTCTTTTCATAGAGGAGTGAGTATATGGAAAATGCCAGACACCGTCTGTTAAATTGGCGTGGTCACATTATTTCAAGTTTTTTACAATCTCTGATGAGAGAAAGCGCAGCTTTTATGAAAAAGACAGCAAGATTTTTGGGGCATTTGTTTTTTTGTGATTGCGTGGTATAATGTCCATAGGCAAGGAGGGAGCAAAATTGAATCACGATTTGCAAATCAATCAAAATGCGGAACAGACCTATCATTCTATCCGCAATTCGATTGTTTCCGCGCAACACCGTTTAAGCGCGGCGGTAAATTCCACAATGGTAATCACCTACTGGGAAATAGGAGAACAAATCTATAAAGCGTGTGGAGAAAATGACCGGGCCGAGTATGGAAAAAAACTTCTGGATTATTTATCTGAACAGCTGACTGTTGAGTTTGGAAAGGGTTTTACCGTCCGTAATCTTCGGGCAATGCGCCAGTTTTATTGCTTGTTTCCGATTCGGCACACACTGTGTGCCGAATTGAGCTGGTCCCATTATCGGCTTTTAATGCGTGTCCAGGATGAACAGGCAAGGACTTTTTATGCAGAAGAATGTGCAAAATCTGCGTGGAGTGTCCGGCAGCTGGAACGGCAGATTAACACCATGTACTACCAGCGCATTTTAGCAAGTCAGGATAAATCGCTTGTGGCAAAAGAAATCCAGACTACCGAGCCAAAACCGGAATATGAAAAAATAATCAAGGACCCTTATGTAATGGAATTTTTGCAGATCCAGCCGGACACTCATGTGTATGAGGGCGAACTGGAGCAAGCCCTGATCGACCATCTTCAGCACTTCCTTTTAGAGCTTGGACGCGGCTTTTCATTTGTGGCGCGCCAAAAACGGTTTACACTGGATGGGCAGGACTTTTTCATCGACCTGGTTTTTTATAATTATATTCTGAAATGCTTTGTCCTCATAGATTTGAAAATGGGCAAGCTGACCCATCAGGATTTGGGCCAGATGCAGATGTATGTGAATTATTACACTCGTGAGATGATGAATGACGGTGATACGCCACCGATTGGCATTGTCCTTTGCGCGGACAAAGGAGATTCCATTGTAAAATACACGCTGCCGGAAGATAACCGCCAGATATTCGCGTCGAAGTATTTTACTTATCTGCCATCCGAAGAAGAACTGAAACGGGAGCTGAACTTGGACAGCTTTTATAAGATGGAAGAATAAATATGGGAACCAGTAATAAAGTCTGCCCCGGCTGCGGCAGGAAAATGAAACAGCAGTTTATCGGCTTACAGCATTGTAAATGCGGGATAAGCTGGAAAAAGGACATCGGATTTTTTGAGCGCACCAGCGATATGGTCTTTGCGTTAGAACGCCGGACCATTGGAAAAAAGGTCAGACAGATTCCGGTCATCCGATATAAAAATGTTGAATAAAAAGAAACAAGCGGTCTGCGTATGCAGACCGTTTTGTTATGAAGGGAGGATTCCATCATGGCAACCACACGCATCATGCCGCTGCACACCGGCAAAGGCCGCACCGAAAGCCAGGCGGTCAGTGACATTATCGACTATGTAGCCAACCCACAAAAGACAGACAACGGCAGGCTCGTCACCGGCTTTGCGTGTGACAGCCGAGTAGCCGACGCCGAGTTTCTGCTGGCAAAACGTGAGTACATTTCCACCACTGGACGGGTACGGGGCGCGGACGATGTGCTGGCCTACCATGTCCGGCAGTCCTCTGTCCCCGGTGAGATCACCCCGGAAGAAGCCAACCGGCTGGGCGTGGAGTTTGCAAAGCGGTTCACCAAGGGAAATCACGCCTTTGTGGTCTGCACCCATATCGACAAATCCCATATCCATAACCACATCATCTGGAACGCAGTCAATGTGAACTGTGACCGGAAATTCCGAAACTTCTGGGGCAGCACCCGCGCGGTCCGGCGGCTGAATGATACCATCTGCGTTGAGAATGGCTATTCCATTGTAGAGGACCCAAAACCGCATGGAAAAAGCTACAATAAATGGCTGGGGGATCAGGCGAAGCCCTCTCACCGGGAACAGCTCCGCGTGATGATTGACCAGGCATTAGAACAGAAACCGGCAGACTTTGACGGACTGTTAAAGCTGCTTGCGGAAATGGGTTGTGAGGTGTCGCGCCGGGGACAGGCAATCCGGCTCAAAGCCCCCGGCTGGAAGAATGTTGCCCGCATGGATGAAAAGCTGGGACAAGGGTACAGCGAAGATGAAATACGGGCGGTACTGGCTGGGGAAAAAGAGCATACCCCAAGAAAGAAAGCGGCTGTTCAATCAGAGCCGCCCAAGGTCAATCTTCTGGTGGATATTCAGGAGAAATTGCAGGCCGGAAAAGGCGCTGGCTATGCGCGCTGGGCAAAGGTATTCAATCTGAAACAGATGGCGCAGACAATGAACTATCTCACCGAGCATGGCCTGCTGGAATACGCAGTCTTGGAAGAAAAAGCGGCTGCTGCTACCACCCGCCACAATGAGCTGTCGGCACAGATCAAGGCGGCGGAAACCCGCATGGCGGAGATAGCCGTACTGCGGACCCACATCATCAATTATGTGAAAACTCGCGAGATCTATGCGGCCTACCGCAAGGCGGGGTATTCCAAGAAATTTTTAGCGGAACATGAAGCGGATATTTTGCTCCACAAGGCGGCAAAGCAGGCTTTTGACGATTTGGGTATCAAGAAGCTGCCCACCGTCAAGAGCTTGCAGGCCGAGTATGCCCAGCTGTTGGAAGGAAAGAAAAAAGACTATGCCGAGTACCGGCGCTCCCGCGAGGAAATGCGGGAACTGCTGGCCGCAAAAGCCAACGTAGACCGGCTAATGGGATATGGGGAGGAACGCCAGAATGACCGGGAAAAAGAACCGGAGCAGGATCGCTGACGCGCCCGTTTTTTCGTATTTTCTCACCGCCGCAGGCAGGTGAAAAGCGTTCCGCAGGAACGCGCAGCCACAGAATGAAATTCTGTGTTCAAAAGGGGCTTGGGGAATCCCCAACAAGCAGCGCCAGGAGCCGGATGGCTATCCTGGGGCATTGCTTGCCACGGTTATCCCGGAACGGGATAACCTTCTTTTTCTCGAAAAAGAACAAAGCCGGTGAGGAATTTGTTAGAATCTGTTTAGCATCTATTTAAGAGCAGACGAATAAAGGCAAGAGAAAACATTTGAAAAGAGTTCTGTAATTTACGTTCGCAGTTTTTCCAGAGTCTCCGACATTTGTCGAGCCAGG
>CAJTCU010000029.1 GCA_910574935.1 Oscillospiraceae bacterium | reverse complement strand
GCCGCTGCGGCGGACTCCGCCTATGACTTCCCCCTGGCACACCGAGCGCTGGAAGAACTGGGCATCGACTTCTTTGTCGTGCCACAGCCCGCCCATGACCGCACGAAAGCTGAACTGAAAAGGAGCTATTACGGCATACGGAACATGAGCGACAAGCTGTGCCGGGAGAATGGCTTGTCCGTCGTCGTTCCCGGCAAGGGCAGCAAGGGAAAGAGCTATGCGGAGTACCAGGCAGAAAAGACGGGTACAAGTTGGAAAGGCAAGCTAAAGATTGCCGTTGACGCGCTTATCCCCCAAGTTTCCAGTTTTGAGGAATTGTTGCAGCGGTTACAGGCGGCGGGCTATGAGATAAAGCCGGGGAAATATGTATCATGCCGCGCCCCCGGACAGGAACGCTTCACCCGCCTAAAAACCCTCGGCGCAGACTATACAGAGGAAGCCATAAGGGAACGGATAGCGGGCAGACGGGCAAAAGCGGCGAAAGCTCCCAGAGAACAGCGCGGCGTGTCGCTGCTTATCGACATTGAGAACAGTATCAAGGCGGCGCAGAGTAAGGGCTATGAACAGTGGGCGAAAATCCACAATCTGAAACAGGCGGCAAAGACCATGAATTTCTTGACGGAACACAAGATTGAACAGTACGCGGATTTAGTCAGCCGGATTGAGGAAATGGCAGCGGAAAGCGGACAGGCGGCAGACGCATTGAAGAACGCGGAAAAGCGGCTTGCGGACATGGCGGTGCTTATCAAGAATGTTTCCACCTACCAAAAAACAAAACCCGTCTATGACGCATACCGCAAGGCAAGGAACAGGGAGAAATACCGCGCCGGACAGGAACAGGCGATTATCCTCCATGAAGCCGCCGCAAGGTCGCTGAAAGCGGCGGGCATTGCGAAGCTCCCGAACCTCGCCGCGCTGCAATCGGAATATGAAGCCCTCCAAGCGCAGAAAGAAGCCCTTTACGCGGACTATGGGAAGCTGAAAAAGAAAGTCCGGGAATACGATATTATCAAGCAGAACATTGACAGCATTTTACAGGCAGACAGGCAGCCGGAACGGGAAAAGGGAACAGAGCGCGGATAAGGATAGCAAAATCCCCGCCGCTGTGCTATGATAGGACTATCAGAATACAGACAGGAGCGTTGAAGCATCGAAAACCAGAAAATGCCGGAATATGAAACCATACGCGCCGCCGTTGCCGGGGAGAAATGGGCGGTGGAGAAAGTCGTTGAGTGCTACAAGGACGAAATAGACAGGCTATCGACAATAGCGGTCAGACAGCCGGACGGAAGCACGAAACAGGAAATCAACGAAGATATGCGCCAGTCCATCACAAAGAAGCTGATAGAAGCCCTCCCGCAGTTCCCGCTTGAAGAAATGGAAAAGGGAAATGTCAGATAGGCAAAAAAAGAACAGGGCGCGGAAGCCAGTATATGACTTCCGCGCCCTGTCTTTTTGTGGGTGCAGTTTTCGTGAATGTTACGCAGTAGAACGCCATTTTCGGGGGTAAAGGTATAAAGTATCGCCTATCTGATTTTCCCGCCCGGAAAGCCCTGTAAATCAAGGGATTTTCCGCGCCTACTGCGTAACAGGGGCGCGTCTTTTCCTCATGCGCTCGGCGGCTTGTCGGCGGGTGATACGCTTCCGGCAGACGGGGCAGTATTTGACACTGTTAGAGCTTGACGCAAAGAACGCGCCGCACTCGGTACACTTCTTCCTGTCCCCGGTCTGGTAAAGCTCCGCATAAAGCAGCCTGTCGGCGGGAAGCACCGCAACCCGGAACCACTTGCAGAGAAGCGAATAGGAAATGAGCTGCGGACATACGCACTCGTCCCCGTCGTCCAGTAAGATACAGTTCCCGTTATCATAATTGCAGCACGTCCGGCGCACAAGGGCGTTGACTTTCCGGCTCTGGGGCGGCGTCAGCCGCTTAACCCCGTTCATACTTCATCAGCGGCGTAAATGGGAAGCTCTGCAAATTCCGCTTCGGTCAAAGCGTCCACTTTGGAAACGGTGCGCTTTGCAAGCTCCCGCATATCCGCGTCCATGTAGGGCAGCGCAGCGTTGACATTCTCAATCAAAGCCCGCTTGCCGCCCTCGTTGTAAATGCTCAAAAGGTTTGTTTCTTCAACAGTCAGTCTACCATTTCTAACCTGACCATCGGCGCTCTCATAGTTTGTCGGCTCTGTCAGGATAAGCGTTTTGTACTCATATTTCCGCACCATGTTCTCGCTCATACCTACTGCTCTGTCAATAGTTTTGTAGCTGGGCCAGCACTGATGCGACTTCCTGTCCTCGCAACACATAAGGTATACGTAGACCGCAATCTCACCCGCTGACAATCCTAAACTGAAAATTGCGTTAGGCAGAGGAAAGAAGTTCTTTGCTCCGCTGCATGATGCTTTCAAGAAATTACTCATATTCTGTACCTTCCGTCTGACTCTCGACCCACGAAAGAAATTTTTCTTTGGGAACCACCAGACGCGAACCGATTCGCAACACAGGAAAGCCCTCCTGATGCAATAACTTATAGGCTCCAGCCATAGAGATTCTCAAAACTTCTGCCACTGTTTTCGCATTGAGAAACAGTGGCAGTTCGTCATAGCTTTTGAACTTTGATTGAACCACTCCGCACCTCCCAAAAAATGTCTTGACTTTTCCATTCACCTGCTGTAGACTTACTCTTAAATACAGATTAATTTTCCAGACTGTCTTGTGGTAACATATGCCAGTCTGTTTATCAAGGACAATTCCAAAAATATTTTTAATTTTCAAAAGGAGCGTGGTCAGAATGGCTGACTATCTGTTCTACACCTACTTTGAAGAGGGCCGCGAGTACTTTGTCTACAAAGACTTGACCTTTGAGCGCTCGCACAAAAAGGAAAAAGACTTCCCGTTTTTGGAAAGCCTTTTGCGGTTCACCTATTTGGACATCTGGCCGATGGAGAACTTGTTTAAGGAAATGGACAAGGCCCTGCTGAATTTCTATCGAGAACGCGACCGCGACTCGAAGGAAATAGTAATGGGTACGTTGGAAAAGCTGGCAAAGGAGCATATCTATTTCGAGTTCCTGCGTCTTGACTGGCAGTCACGGTTCCGTTATGTGGAGAGGCATCCTGACGAGGATTTGCATAAGGTTATCCCGCATAAGCTGTTAAGGCACATTCCCAGCGACCTGGACACGCTCCAAAAACAAATCATGCGTTTGTTTGAGGACGTGCTGGACATCGACGATGGCAAGAAGAAGCCTGTGCAGGAAAAGTTGCAAGCCTACCTTGATAAGGAGAAACGAGAATCGCTTTATGCCTACCAGTTCAGACCAATTTCCACCACCTATGAGCGAACCAGGCAGGGAACTTTTGCGGAAGTCCTCCACCCAACTTCCCTTTCCGACCTGGTCGAGTTCTCTCTCCGCGAGTGCGTCAAGCGGGAACAGCGTATGCGTATCTGCTCCTACTGCGGCAAGTATTTTGCGATTCCTCGGAGGAACACGGCGGAGTTCTGCAACCTGACCGTTGACGAGAATGGGCACACTTGCAGAGAAGTCGGCGCGGTAAAGCGCTGGGCGGAGAAGAAAAACTCGGACGAGCTGTTCAAGGAGTACCGCCGGGAGTACAAAAAGCGGTTCAACTGGATCAAGGCGGGGAAGATAAGCCCTGGCGCGTTCTACGCTTGGAGCGCCGCAGCGAAGGGTAAGCGGGATGAGTGTGTTTCTGGTAAAATAACCTTTGATGAGTTCAAGGAGTGGCTGGCGGAATCTTGAACGGTGTATTCTTTGTTAAGCGGCGCAAATTTTGATTTATCCTGTGATGTACTTTGTTATCAGCTCTGCCGCCCTCTCCGGCCCCACGGAACTGTCTATGCTCCGTTCATACTGATGTGGATCCGCCCCAGTCCTGCCCGGATATACTTTTATAGTATGTGCTCCGTGCCATGTCCGACCGTGCAATGCTCTTTTCTCCTTCCTGAGCGGTGTCGCCGTACATTTCCATAACCTTCTTCACACGGTAGTCCTTTGGCGCGTGGATAAAGACACGCACTACGTTCTTCCGGTCGGGCAGCACATGATCTGCTGCCCGGCCCACGATCACACAGGAACCCTGATCCGCAATCATTCGGATGGCTTTTTCCTGTGCCGTAATGGCCTGCTGCACAGCGCTGGTGCTTAGGTACAATTCACGCATGACAGCGTTTTCGTCCGCATTCAGGCCGGAGATAAACTTCTTTGCAAGGCCGCTTTCCTGGACGGCCAGGGCAGTCAGCTCTTTATAGTAGCAGGGAACACCCAGCTTTTCCGCTACCAGCTGGCTCACCCGCGGAGCCATGCTCCCGGGCAACGGTGACGATCACCCCGGGCCTGCTCTTATGCAGAGTCCAGACGGCTTCTTGTATGCCGCTATCCGGGATACTCAGCTCTTTCCACAGCCGTACCATGACTGTACTCGTGATGATAATGGCAATCACATCCGCCACTGGCGCGGCCCAGAAAATACCCGTCACGCCGGTAAAGATGGGGATAACCAGAGAAAACACGATAAGCAGCACATCACACAAAACAGACAATGGCGCAGCCGCTTTTGCATGGCCGATGGACTGTAAAAAGATAGCACAGACCTTCTGCACACAGGTAAACAGGATCAGCGAGAAGATGCAGGGAATGGCAAATCTCCCCAGAAGCCTGCTTCCCTTTTCCGTGCCGAGATAGGTACTGCCCTGCATAAAAAACCTCCTGAAAATGCCAAGAGCGACACACGTCCGACGCGCGCCGCTCCTATATCTGGCATCCCCAAAAGAACAGACACACGCCGTTTTCCGTACCATAATCAGGCTTACGCACAGATACTTTTTGAGGGTATTCCGTGCCGCGTGTGTCGTTGAATGGCTATATTTGATTTGCCTTGTCACTATAGCATTTTTCCAGCAGGAAAGCCAAATGGTCATTTTGCACAAAGAATTTTTCCAGAGGGCCGCCCGCTCCCCAAGGTACGGTAGGTATAGACAATTATCGCGGCACAGATCAGAAAGGTCAGCACATCGGAAACGGGCATGGAGTATAGCACCCCGTCCAGCCCGAACCAGGTGGGCAGCAGCAGCGCGAATCCCACGCCGAGCACCACCTCGCGCATCAGGGAAATGGCTGTGGACGTGAAAGCCTTGCCCAGGGATTGCAGATAGATAAAGGTCCCCTTGTTCACGGTGGCCAGCACTGTCATAGACAGATAGATCCTGAAACACTTGACCGCATACTGGGTGTAATAGACGCTCTCGTTGGCCGCGCCGAATATACCGATAAGCTGCCGGGGAAACAGCTCTACAATCAGCAGCGCCACGGCCCCCACGGCTGCTTCCGCCGCCAGCAGCCGGGTAAAGAGGGCTTTGGCCCGGTCCTTCCTGCCCGCACCGATGTTGTAGCCCACCACCGGGATACAACCTGCTGCCAGCCCCACGGCGATGGAGATGACGATCTGGAAGAATTTCATCACGATCCCCAGCACCGCCATGGGAATCTGGGTATACTGCTCCTGACCGAACACCGGGTCAAGGGCGCTGTATTTCAGCGTCATGTTCTGGATAGCCGCCATAGCCATGACCAGGGAAATCTGGGAGAGGAAACTGCAAATTCCCAGAGGAATATACTTCCTCACCAGCTTCCCATGGATGTGGAAGCTCCGCCGCTCCAGCTTAACGGCTTTCATATGGCAGAGGTACCAGCCAGCCAGCCCCGCTGTCAGCACCTGGCCCAGCACGGTGGCCGCCGCCGCGCCCATCATGCCCCAGCGGAACACGAAGATGAACACCGGGTCAAGTACGATATTGACAGCCGCCCCGGCAAGGGTGGAGGCCATGGCGAACTTTGGGCTTCCGTCCGAGCGGATGATAGGGTTCGGCGCCTGGCCGAACATATAAAAGGGGACGCCCAGTGAAACATAGAAGAAATACTCCTTTGCCTGCCGGAAGGTTTCCGGGTTGACCCGCCCTCCAAACAGGGTCAATATCTGGTCGTCGAACGCCAGGTACGCCGCTGCCAGCAGCACTCCCGCCCCGGTGCAGAGCAGCACCGCGCTGCCAATACTCCCCCGTGCAGAATCCGGGTCCCCAGCGCCCAGGCTGATACTCACAAAGGCGCAGCAGCCGTCGCCAAACATGACAGCAATCGCTAGGGCCACCACGGTCAAGGGGAAAACCACCGTGTTGGCGGCGTTGCCGTAGGAGCCCAGATAGCTGGCGTTGGCGATAAAAATCTGGTCCACAATGTTGTACAGGGCCGCTACCAGCAGGGAGATGACACAGGGAACGGCATACCTGACCATGAGCCGGCCCACGGGCTCGGTTTCGAGAAACGCGTTTGACTTGTTGTCCATGAAAAATTCCTCCTGAGAATTCAGAAAGCCGGACTTATGCCTATTGGCCGCACACTTTCCATTCGTGATCAGACAAAAAAACAACGTGCAGCTTCAACCGGAATTACGCGGTGACGCTACACGTTGCAACTTTAGTATAGCAAATAGGACTCAAAAAGTCAAGCGGAATTTTTAAAAGGTGCCTTGACAAATGGAAGTAGGGGCTCTATAATATTAAGGTACCTAATATAAAGCCGAGAGGAGCTTAACAGATGAAACGAAATGAGAGCTTTGAGAAGCACATCGCCTGGCGCAAGGCACACTATGAGCAGGAGGACGTGAACGGCAGGCTGGTTATCAATCTTCGAGATATCGGACACACCATGCGGGATATGTCGGAAAGTCGGGGCAGCCAAAAGCGCATTTTGACTGTTCTTCTGGAAACCGGTTCCATTACCCAGCGGGAACTGACGGAGCGGCTGGGCATACAGCCCGGCTCTGCCAGCGAGGTGATCGCCAAGCTGGAAAATGCCGGGCTGCTTACCCGAACAGAGAGTGAAGCCGATCGCCGCACTGTGGACGTTACACTGACCGAGGAAGGCAAACGGCAGGCAGAAGATGCCAATTCTCAGCGCATAAGGCGGCATGGCGAGATGTTCTCCTCCCTGTCTGATGAGGAAAAGAGAATGCTGCTGAAGCTTTTGGAAAAGGTAAATGCGGACTGGGAATCCAGATACGCGGACCGCCAGGCACATCACCATGGCCATCATGAGCATCACGGACACCATGGCCCCCATAGTGATTGGGAGGGCCATGGCCGTCACGCCGCCGGAGAAAACAACGGCCGCCCCCTCTGCAATCACGACTGTGCCAATTGCCCTGACCCTTGCGGGAAAGGCAGAGCCCTTCGGGAAGGCGGTAAATAGGCGGTATGTGGAAATACGTGAAAAGATACCTGCCGCTGGCGGTTCTTGCCGGGCTTTTCATGATGGGGGAAGTATTGATGGATCTGGTGCAGCCCGGTATTATGAGCCGTATCGTAGACGATGGCGTGCTGGGAATAGGCAGGAACGGCACAGGCGATTTCTCCTTAATCTGGACCCTGGGACTGCAAATGATCGGCTTGGTATTGTTCGGCGGGCTATGCGGCTCCATGAACAACGTGTTTGTCCACCTGTCCGCCCAGAACATCGGCAACGAAATGCGGAAAGACGCCTTCCGGCGTATTATGACGTTTTCCTTCCCACAGACAGACAAGTTCGGGGTGGGGGCCCTGGTGACCCGGGTCACCAACGATATCACCCAGGTGCAGAACTTTGTGTCTCAGTTTGTCCGGGGCATGATACGATGCGTGTTCCTGACCCTGGGCAGCATCACTTTTATGTTCCTGCTCAATTGTGAGTTTGGGCTTGTTATGCTGTGCGCGTTCCCCTTCATTGTAGGGGTTTTGGCGTTCTGCCTTTGGAAAGCCAACCCGCTTTTCCCACGGCTCCAGGCCCAGCTGGACTGGATCAACGCTATCATGCAGGAGGACGTCTCCGGCATACGGATGATCAAAGCCTGTGTCCGGGAGGTTTATGAGAAGGCCCGGTTCGGCAGGGCAAATGATGAACTCATCAAGACACAGCTGAAGGTACTGGTAATTTTTGCCTTTATGAATCCGGCCATAAACGCCCTGATGTACTTGACCACAGCCGTCATCTGCCTTTCCGGTTCCCGGCAGGTAACCAGCGGCGGCGCGACCCCTGGGGTCATTATGGCGGCCATCACCTATACCACACAGCTGCTTCACGGCATCCTTATGCTGGTCATGCTGTTTCAAAGCATCTCTAAGGGGCTGGCCTCATGGAAGCGTGTCAAAGAAATCCTGGATGCCCGTCCCGAACTAGAAAACGGCAGTTTTTCCGGCAGCACAGAGCTGCGGGGGGCTGTGGAATTTCGCAATGTGAGCTTTTGCTACCCCGGCAGCGGCCGTCCCGTCTTGAAAAATATCAATTTGAAAATAGCGCCGGGAGAAACCGTTGCGGTTATGGGGGCCACCGGCTGCGGCAAGTCCAGCCTTGCAAACCTGATACCCCGTTTTTACGATGTGCAGTCCGGTGCGGTGCTGGTAGACGGCGTGGATGTGCGGGAATATGACCAGCAGGCGCTGCGCCGGAAAATTGCTGTTGCTCTGCAAAGGGCCGAGCTGTTCAGCACATCTATCAGCGAGAATATAACGTGGGGCAGGCCCGGAGCCAGTCATGAGGAAATCCTGTCCGCAGCAGAAACCGCCCAGGCAGACAGCTTTATTGAAGGCCAGGCAGATGGATACGGTACCCTTGTAGCAGAGCGGGGGATGAGCCTGTCCGGCGGGCAGAAGCAGCGGCTTTCCATTGCCCGGGCCGTGATAAAGCCGGCGGAGATTTTGATATTTGATGATTCTACCAGCGCCCTTGACCTTCGGACAGAGGCAAGGTTTTACGAGGCCCTGGATGCTGCCCGCCAAGACGCCACAAAAATCATCATTGCCCAGCGCATCGCTTCTGTCCGCCGAACAGACCGCATTGTTGTGCTGGATCAGGGAGCTGTCGTGGCGACAGGAAGCCATGAGGCGCTGATGAATAGCTGCCCCATCTATCAGGACATCTACCGCTCACAAATGGGAGAGGGGGCTGAACAGATTGCCTGAGCAGAAACCTAATGTGGAGATGCGGAGCATCCCCGGCATGATGAACCGGGGTCCGGGCGCGCGATTTGCCACAGTGGAACACGCTGAGAACGCCGGGGCTGCGCTCAGGCGGATCGCCGCATATTTTGGCAAAGAGAAGGCTATGGTGCTGGGTATGCTGGCGGCAGTGGTTTTCGGAACCCTGTGCGGCGTGTACGCGCCCAGCGTACAAAGCCGGGCCATTGACATAATTGCCGGAAGCAGGGGTGGCTTTCTGCTCCCCACCGTAGGGCTCATGGCGGCGGTGTACCTGCTGTACAGTGTCAGCCAGCTTTTTCAGGGGCTCATCAGTGCCAGGCTCAGCCAGCGCCTTGTAAAGCGGATGCGGGAGGAGCTTTTTTCCAAGCTCATTGACCTGCCGGTGAAATATCTCGACACCCATTCCCATGGGGATGTGATGAGCCGCATGACAAATGATGTGGAGAATATCTCCACCACTGTATCCCAATCGCTGCCATCCCTGTTCTCCGGAGTGCTGACCATTTTTGGCACTGTGGCTATCATGCTGTGGTACTGCTGGCAGCTGGCTCTGCTCAGCTTTGCCACGGTGCTGCTGACGGTGCTGGCTACCAAGCTGCTATCCGGGCGGGTGCGCAAATACTCCCGCAAGCGGCAGGCATATCTGGGACAGCTTAACGGTACTGTAGAGGAAATGGTGGCCGGGTACCGCACAGTGGTGGCTTATCAGCACGAAGAGATCACGACAGAAAATTTCTGCAGCACCTCGGATGAATTGACCAAAGCGGGAATCAAAACGGATATTTTCAGCGGCGTTATGGGTCCTATTATGAATTGTATCGGCAACATTGGCTTTGTTATTATCGCGGCCTTCGGCGGGTATTTTTCTATCAACGGTTTCATTTCTGTGGGGGTCATCTCCGCATTTATCGTGTATGCCAAGCAGTTCAGCCGCCCTATCAACGAGATTGCCCAGGTTTACAGCCAGCTACAGACAGCCATTGCCGGGGCAGAGCGTTTGTTTACCGTCCTGGACGAACAAGAGGAGGATATGTCCGGGGAGCCTCTGGAGCCCCACCGTGCGGCGGTGGAGTTTTCCCATGTGGACTTTGCCTACACTCCGGGGCACCCGGTGCTTCGCAACTTTACCTTGCAGGTGCCTCCCGGGAAAAAGGTTGCTCTTGTGGGGGCAACCGGCAGCGGAAAGACTACAGTGGTCAACCTGCTCATGCGGTTCTATGATATTGACAGCGGAACGATACGGATCGACGGGCAGGATATCCAAAAGATGAGCCGCGGCAGCCTGCGGAAGAATGTGGCAATCGTTTTGCAGGATACTGTGCTTTTCAGTGACACGGTGCGTAAAAACCTGGAATACGCCAGTGATAACGCCAGCATGGACGACATTGAAAAAGCCGCTGAGCTAGGCCGCTGCAGCGAGATGATCCAAAAGCTGCCGGAGGGCTATGACACCCTGCTGGCAGCCTCCGGCGCGAATATCAGCCAGGGCCAGCGGCAGCTCCTTGCCATTGCCCGGGCCTTTGTGGCAGACCCTAAGATACTCATCCTGGACGAAGCCACCTCCAATGTGGACACCCGAACAGAGAAAGCCATACAAGGAGCTATGCAAAAAATTATGGAGGACCGCACCAGCATTGTGATCGCCCACCGGCTGTCCACCATCCGGGACGCGGATATCATCGTAGTAATGGATCGGGGGGAGATCATAGAGAGCGGGAGCCATGGTGAATTGATAAAAAAGAGAGGGAAATATTACGATTTGTATAAAACCCAGTATGCTGGGTTTGCAACATAACCAAGGAGGAAGCACTATGGAAATCAGCCGTACTTTCTATTCAGACGCGCACACCGCCCATGAAGTCACTTACACCCCGGATATTGTTTTTGCCCACCGGGAAACCGGCGATTTGAAACTGCAGATGCTGTCGCCCGCCGCCCCAAACCTGCCGCCCAAGTTTGTGAATCCCATCTTTGCAGAGCTGGAAAAGGAAGGGAAAATCCCGCCCCATCCCAAGGACACCCGGCGTTTCCCACTGCTGGTAGACGTACCCGGTTCCGGCTGGAGCGGCGCACAAGGGTATGCCCATGTGCCGAAAATGGCAGAGCTTGCCAAGCTAGGCTTTGTAGTAGCCAGCATGGAGTACCGGGGGACTTACAAGGATGATGTGCGTTTTCCCGCCGCCGTACAGGACACCAAAGAGGCCATACGCTTCTTACGGGCCAATGCGGAAACGTATCATGTAGACCCCGCTCACGTAATGCTGCTGGGCGATTCCTCCGGCGGCCACACGGTGGCTATGGCCGCTCTCACCGGGAATGAGGAACGCTTTAACATAGGCGAACATTTGGATCAAAGCACGGGGATAGAGTCCTGCGTCATTTTCTATGGGCCAAACGATTTGCTGAATCTTGTATCAGATCGTCTGGCAGAACATAAGAAGCTTCGGCCCGGCGAGGGCGAGTTCCCCTTTGAGGCCAGGGAGATTTTCAAGGAGGATTTCCGGCAGAACCCCGAAGGGATGCTGGCCGACGCCAGCCCCATCAACTATATCGAGAGGGCAGAAAAACTGCCGGCTTTTCTGTTTATTCAAGGTGAGGAGGACCCCATCATTCCCCTGCGGCAGGGGCTGCGTTTCTGTGAAAAGGTGCGGGAGCATGGCGGCCGGGCCGAATTTGTGAAAGTTTGCGGCGCGGGCCACGGCACCGGCTGCTGGACAAAAGAGGTTATGGAGATGGTGGGGCAGTTCTTGAGAGCTTATTAACATCCTTTTTTTGGTGCTCCCTATTTCTTTGTTTATCGGCGCAAGTTTTGAGGTAGTCTCCCCCACTCCTATCTTTTCTATTCGCTGCGTTTGACCCACTTTCTGACCCAGAATCGGAAAAACTCAGTGGAACGGATAGGGACAGACCTTCGGGTTTTGGCCGGAAGAATCGAGCAAAAAGGGCCGGAAGCGCCTGGAAGCTGCTGGAAAAAATCGAATCACCACAGCTCATAACCCGAAGGTCGCAGGTTCAAATCCTGCCCCCGCAACCAAAAATCCCCGGAAACACTAGGGTTTCCGGGGATTTCATTTTGCATTTTCCCTTTGTTTCCCTTACCTGACCCATGCGCTGACCCATACGGGGAAACGACCGGGTACTTCTAAACACTGCCGGATAGTAAGTTGTCCATCGTGCGGGCCGCTTCTTTCTGTGCGGCGGTGGTGACGTGGGCGTAGGTGTCCAGGGTGAACCCTGCGCTGTAGTGGCCCAGCATACCCGACACCGTTTTGATGTCTACTCCATTTTGGAGTGCCAGCGTTGAAAACGTGTGCCTCAAATCATGAAAACGCAAGGGTGGCAATCCGGCTCTATCCAGTACCCGGTGTAGCATATGCAGGACACTGTCCGGCGAAATTGGCCCGCCGTTGGGCGAGGGAAACACATACTCGCCAGCCACTTTGCTCCTCTGCTCTCTAAGAATTTCTATCGCATCTGCTCCGATGGACAGCGTGCGGTAGGAATTTTTCGTTTTCAACGGAGCCTCCACCACTTCCCCATCAATCCTGGCTACCTGCCGTTTCACTTGGATAACACCTATGTCCAGGTTGATATCGTCCCACTTCAGGCCCAGCAGTTCGCCACGGCGCAAGCCTGTTGCCAGCTCCAGGTAGTACATCTCGAACACGCCGCTGTTCTTGGCCTCGCGGAAGAAGGCGGCTAATTGGTCGGCGGTCAGCGTTTTCATCTCTTGGTGCTCAACTTTTGGCAGAGCGCAACCGTCTGTGGGATTGGTGGAGATGAGTTTTTGACTTTTGGCAAGTTCCATCGCTGACGATATCACTTGATTTATATTTCGTACCGTTTTGGCACTCAGGCCCTTGGGCTGCTGTTGAGATTCTGTACGCTCCACCCTACCGCTGGTCAGCAGCTTTCTGTAAAGTGCCTGCACTTCCAGGGTAGTCAGCTTGCTGAGCGGTATCTTGCCAATGCTTGGCTTGATGTGATTTTCAATATAACCCTTGTAGGTTTTGTGCGATGAAGGGCGCACTTTGATTTTGGCGTAGTTCTCATACCATACGTCCATCCACTGCCCCACCGTGTACTGACCGGCTTTGACCACGTCCAAACCTTTGCTATCCTCGATGGCCCGGGCAAGTTTTTCCTTGACTTCCGCCTGGGTTTTGCCCAGCACGTTCCTGTAAATCACCTTGCCGGACTCGGGATCGCGACCAGCCGTATAGCGCCCCTCCCAGCGACCGTCCTTGCGCTTGCGTATGTTGCCCTCGCCATTTGCTCTGCGTTTTGCCATATCTTGGCCCCCTTTCTTGACACCAACATTACCACATAATCCCCGCCAATGTCCACTGACATTTTTCTTACTTTTTCTGGTTTCGTCCAAAACCCTTTTCTTTGTTTATGCAACGCAAATTTTGAGGGCCTACATCCTCATTGAATAACTTTCATCATCTATATCCTGCCGGACGCTACGCTCCGTTTTCAGCCCATGCGCCTCCTTCTTCTGCTCGATTTTACTTCTGAGTTTACTGTCAATCTGAGTGTTCAGCCGGGCAATTTTCTTATCATAACTCTTGGAGATTATCTTACACAGCGCGCCGACCACCGACTTCATCGCTGACCCAACATCATAAGTTTGAGAGTGTTCTGCATCCATAATCCTCATAGCCAGCACAGCACTCCTAACAATCACGTTCTTAATGCTACGGAACTCAGGGTTACCTTCCAGAGGAATATCGGGCTTTTTCTTTTCATGATAGAGTGATAACTTCTCTCGGTTCACCTTATTCCACTCAGAATTGAGCCTTGCAATGTCCCTGTCCTTTCCAAGCTCCACCACAATTTTGTTGACGGTATCCTTTACATCTTTCGGCAGATAACCATACTGCTTGCGCCCCTTGCAGATCTTTAGCTGGGAAACCAGTTTCAAAAATAGCATTTCTGTTTCGGAAGTGGGCGCATATGAATCACGAATTTTAGCAAGCAGCCTTTCAATTTTCTCTCGGCTCTCCTTCTTCAGCCGGTCACGAAGGCCTGTTTCCATCGTGAACAGCTTGTACTGCTCCAGCCGAAAGATGTCGTTACCCAGCGCACTTCGCAGTTCATCGATCCCTTTTTTCGTCAGCCACCCCTGCTTTGCATCCTTGGAATAGACCAGCAGGTGCATATGCGGATGGTGCGCGGTATTGTGAAATGCTCCGTACCATTGCAGGTTACTGATGTCGATTTTCTGAGCCTCAGCCAACTCGGTGACGTTGCGCCTTACCAATTCCCGCCACGCCTTAGCATTGTTGTACCCTAACCGCTCCGCATCCTCGCGGTGCAAACTGATGACGTGTGTCCATATGATACCCTTGTGCTGACCTACTTCCTCTGCAACGGAATCCAAATCTATCTTGTCATCGGTCTGACTGAATAGCCCATGTGGTCCCAGCTTTTCCACTCCAGGGCGCTCTGCCATGTAGCTGACCAGCTTATCCAATTCACCGATACGGTCAGCATTGCGCTCTATGAAGGCGTCTATAAACTCGCTGGCATTGCTCTTGGTGGGAGAGCTTTCGTAGTCATGGTACTCGCCATAATCTTTAGCCGACCGGTCAAACTTGATGATGTCCTGCACCAACCTCTGCTGCCGAACGGTGGCGGGTGAGTTATCAATGCCCTGGGCCACCCTCTCCACGCTTTCGCGAGTGCCCATGTACTTCACCAGATTTGTGGCCGAGCGCTTTGGAGAATTCCTCATATACCTGCTGGTGACAATAATTTTCGCCGTGATCAGTCGCCCCCGTTCTGCCACTCGTCAGCGTCCTCGAAGGTCAGAATCCCATTTGTCCGCGCTACCTCCTGGGCGACATTGAGCCGCAAAGTTTCAAAAGTATCCTCTGGAATATCATTGACCGCCGCAGTGATGTTACTGATAATCCCCATCTCTACCGCCAGCTTGAACAGCATCTCGCACACATCTTTGCCGAGGGAACGCACCTCGCTCTTGATTGCTCCCGCCAACATGGGAGCCAAGTAATTGATGTTTTTCTGCTGTCGAAGATACCCGATATAGAACTCAACCGCCTTGCAAATAAAGTCACCCTTCGAGGTAGCATTAGCCGCCGAGAGCATTTCCTCTATCTCCTCGACCATTGACGGCCGCATCCAGTACGCATATTTTTGCTTTTTCTCGCTCAAAAGCTCTCCTTTCTGACCGACCCCTGATTTCAGAGGCCGGTAATCCCTGATTTTTCCTTACCGACCGGCTCTGCCGGGCGATGTCACCTGCGCGGTAGACCCCGCGCTTTAACCTGCTTGTCTTTTTGACCGTTTCCTGCGCCCTGTTTTGCCGGATAAACTTGCAACCCTCTGCATATTTGGTGCGGTTTCTGTCTCCTGCCGAAACTGCTCTCACAAATCGCCACAAATGCCCCACACGGCTGTTTTAGGCCGGTTATCGCTACTTCCCCGGTATCCAGCCCAAACCGCCTGACACGGCCCTCACAGGGGCCACAAATGCCTACCTCGATAACTGGCACTCGTTGTGGTACTTGATTGCTCCCTGGATGGGGAGAATCGTAAAAATCAAATTGCCGTTGCGAACCTGTCCACTCTCAGATTCGTACTTTGTATGTTCCGTAAGGATGAGCGTTTTGTACTCCAGTTCCCGCACATACTTCCTCACCGTGTTCTCGCTCATTCCGACAGCCCTGCAAATAGTTTTGTAACTAGGCCAGCACTGGTGCGACCTTCTGTCCTCACAGTGCATGAGGTAAGCATAGACAGCCAGTTCACCAGCCGACAATCCCAAACTGAAAATTGCATTTGGCAGAGGAAAGAAGTTCTTTGCTCCGCTACATGATGCTCTTAGAAAATTATTCACGCTGTGCACCTCCTGTCTGGCTCTCGATCCACGAGAGAAATTTCTCCTTGGGAACCACCAAGCGAGAACCGATTCTCAGCACCGGGAAGTCTTCCTGGTGCAACAATTCGTAGCTCCCTGCCATCGAGATCCCCAAAACTTCTGCCACTGTTTTCGCATTGAGAAACAGTGGCAGCTCGTCATAACTCTTGAACTTGGATTGAACCACTTGGCACCTCCTAAAAAATGTCTTGACTTTTCCGTTCTCCTGTTGTAGACTTACTTTTACAGAAAGTTTAATTTGCCAACTGCCTTATGGTAACACATGGTAATTCATTTGTCAAGGACAATTTCAAAAATATTTTTAATTTGTGAAGGAGAACGGTTAACATGGCGGCTTATGAGTTCTACACTTACTTTGCGGAGAGCCGGGAGTATTTCGTCTACAAGGATTTGACGCTAGAACGCCCAAGGACAATAGAAAAAGACTTCCCATTTCTGGAAAGCCTCTTGCGTTTCACCTATCTGGACATCTGGCCGATGGAGGATCTGTTTAAGAAAATGGATGCCGCTCTGCTGAACTTTTATCAGAAATCCGACTTCGATTCTCAGGCCGTTGTGATGAGCACGTTGAAAAAGCTGGCGAAGGAGCACATCTACTTCGAGTTTCTGCGCCTTGACTGGCAGTCGCGGTTCCGCTATATTGAGCAGCACCCTGACAAGGATATCCAGAAGCATCTGCCCCACAAGCAGCTGCGGCACACCCCTAGTGACATCGACACGCTCCAAAAACAAATCATGCGTCTGTTTGAGGATGTGCTGGATATCGACGACGGCAAGAAGAAACCCGTGAAGGAAAAGCTGAAAGCTTATCTCCAAAGGGAGAAAAACCAACCGCTTTATGCTTACAAGTTCCAGCCTATTTCCACCACCTATGAGCAAACTGGCGAGGGAACCTTTGCAGAGGTTTTGCACCCAACCTCAATCTATAGCCTCGTCGAGTTCTCGATCCGCGAGTGCGTCAAGCGCGAACAGCGTATGCGCATCTGCTCCTACTGCGGCAAATACTTCGCTATCCCCCGGCGCAACACGGCGGAGTTCTGCAACCTCACTGTAGATGAAAACGGTTACACCTGCCGGGAAGTCGGCGCGAGGAAACGCTGGGCAGAAAAGAAAAACTCAGATGAGCTGTTCAAGGAGTACCGCCGGGAATACAAGAAACGCTTTAACTGGATTAAGGCGGGGAAAATCAGCCCCGGCACATTCTACGCTTGGAGCGCCACTGCGAAGGGCAAGCGCGATGAGTGCGCCTCTGGCAAAATGACTTTTGAGGAGTTCAAGAAGTGGCTGGCAGAATCGTGAACCGCTTTTCTTTGTTTTGCAGTGCAAATTTTGACACTGCTATAAGTTTCTAAAACAAGTACCGACTATTCATCCTCCCTTCCCAACAGCACGATTGGCTCTATGCGCAAGCCATGATAAACCATAATCACAGAAAGCCCCCACAGCCAATAGAACCCCAAACGGCAAAGTAATGTAAATCACATTCTGAATTGGACTCTCGCTGCATTCGAGATAAACATTAGCTTTGCTATCGCCGTTCTTACAAGTAATATAAGCGCTAAATGTAAAGTTGTGCTAAAGCCCTACACACATTGCCTTACACCCACAATGCTTCGCTCAGAACTTTCTGTCCTTTGACATCTTCAATACATACCATTTTTACCAGCAGCCATGCTCTTTCTTCTTCTGTCATTACGGTTATTTTTTCCGCGGTTTGAGAACCTTGCAAATTACGAATAATGTTATCCAGACATTCTTCTTTGTATTTCGCAGAATCTATTGCTTCCTGCCATGCCTGCCGTTTCTTTTCAAGCATTTCAAGCAATGGTGTTTTCGATGTTTTCCCATCAATGATCATCTTGATCTCATCAAGAGAAAAACCTAGTGCTTTTAACTCTATCAGTGCATTTAACTGCTGAACCTGTTCTGCTGAATAGTAGCGGTATCCATTCGTGGTATCTACTTTCACCGGCTTAATAATACCTTTCTTTTCATATAAACGCATTGCCTTTCTTGAAATTCCAAAAAAGTCTGCAATTTCACCAATCAACATGAGTTCATTTTTCATAAAATCCTCCTCTTTTAAGTATTATTTATGCGCCTATTCTTCTAATGTATTAATTTGTGAGGCTTCTGGTATGATAGCGGGCAGCCTGCCGGGAAAAAAACAGCTGTTTTCTTCATATTATACGTTCCTATTAAGCATTCTGATTTTCATACCACTGTGCCTGTGACATGAACAAAACATAATATGCGCCTTTTTTATGAATCAGCTCATCATGGGTTCCGATTTCTGCAACACGGCCGTTTTCCATAACAACGATTCTGTCTGCAATTCGGGCACTTCCGAGTCTGTGAGTTACAAGCACCGTTGTTCTTTCATCGGATATCTCTTTGAACTTCTTATATATCTTTGTCTCCTCAATGGGATCAATTGCTGCAGTAGGCTCGTCCAAGACGATTACCTTACTGTCCCTGTTGATACCTCTTGCAATAGATACCCTCTGCCACTGTCCGCCTGAAAGGTCGACGCCGTCAAACTCACGGGAAAGCATGGTTTCCAAACCGTCGGGATAAAACTGTGATTCCATATCCACATCTGCTTTCTTTAAGGTTTCCAGCAGAGTTCCGTCTTCCCTTTCCGCATCAAGATTGCTAATCCTAACATTTTCACGAAGAGTCATCTGATATTTCTGGAATTTCTGGAATACACCGGACATAAGTCCGTAAAGGCTCGATGACTTAATATCCTTTGTGGGTATACCGTCTATTGTTACACTGCCACCGGTGGGCTGATATATACCTGTAATCAGTCTCACGAGAGTTGATTTTCCGGCTCCGTTATGTCCCACAATTGCAATGGTTTCACCCTTGTTAATTGTCAGATTAACATCTGTCAGGGATTCCTCTTTTGCTCCCGGATATGTAAAGGAGACATTCTTAAGTTCAATCTTTTCACAGAAATCATGTACCTTTGTTTCACCGTCTGTTTCGGGCATATCTATGAAATCAAGAAGATTGTTGATTGAGCCGCTGTTTTTACCTATATCGCCCACAAGATGAATCATTTCTCCGACCATTTCCTGCATCTTTACGATTGCCGTGAATATGGCGGCAAATGTACCCGCCGTAATATCACCTGTAAGCAATGCTTTCACAAAAAGCAGAAGGACAACCAGATAACCCGCAAGGCCTATTCCTTTTCCCGCAAGATCAAACAGACAGGCTCTCTTTGCCACCTTAAGGCTTTTCTTATTCAAAACAACCATTGTGTCATAATAAAGTTTCTTAAAATAGCTCGTTACGCCCAGAATTCTCGTTTCCTTGAAATATTCCTTGGAGCAGATGGTGCTCTCATAATAATCATAGGATCTTCTCAGCGGAGCAATCTCATCCTCAAGATTCGCGTACATACTTACCTGCACAAGCTTTGTCAGAAGACAGGGCATCATGGAAATGACAATTACGATTGCCAGAATCGGCTTAATAGTAAAAATCCATATTCCCATAAACAGCACATAGGGCAGGAAAAATGCCATCATCATGATAAATGAAAATACCATGTTGAAGATATGATTGATTCCCATCCCGGCCTTGTTGATGCTGTCCAGAGTTGACGCATTTTCATATTCGATGGCTCCAATTTTAGATATCTTAAGATGAACCCTCTGCATCAATTTTCCAATAACCTTCTGGTTAAATGGTAGATACAGGAAATTGTTAAGTGCGTTAACAAGCTCTGCCAGAATAATAACCACGCCGTACACAATAAGAAAAATGTATATGGTCTTTATGCTTCCGCCTGTATTTATTACTTCACTGGTAGTATCATAAAATTTCTGCAGAAACAAAATCTTTACTGCCCATGACAAGCCATGGAGTATTGTAATTACAATGAACAATCCGAAAAAGAAAGGCGTTGTCTTAAATACAAGAGGCGTTATTCTCTTAAGTATCTTAATGGGACTTATTTTCTTTTCACTCATTGATACCACATCCTCTGACTGTCATACATCGTATAGTAAAGCTGCTTTGCAGCCATCAGCTCATTATGCGTTCCCTGTTCCTCTACATGTCCCTTATCAATTACGTAAATGTAGTCTGCCAGCTTAACCGAGCCCAGTCTGTGACTGAAGAACAATGTGGTTCTTCCTTCACAAAGCTTTGCAAATTCACTATAAAGATTGCTTTCCGCAACGGGGTCCAAGGCGGCTGTGGGTTCATCCAGTACACGAATCGGCGCTTCACTTACAAAGCATCTTGCAAGGGCGATTCTCTGCCATTCACCGCCGGAAAGATCCTTGCCTTCTTGTGCCAGCTTACCCAGCAATGTATCCTTACCATCCTCAAGGCCTTCAATAACCGAGTCCAGTTTAAGAGCAGTTATGGCATTGTTGATTGTTTCATCATCCGCTCCGCCAACGCATCCTATGGCGATATTATCCCAGATTGAAATGGAATACCTTGCAAAGTCCTGATAAACAACTGAATAAAAGGCTTTAAGCTGAGCTGCCGTATATTCTCTAAGGTCTCTTCCGTTCATAAGTATCCTGCCCTCATAATCCTGATAAAGGCCTGTCAGAAGTTTGGCAATAGTACTCTTTCCCGCTCCGTTTGCTCCAACGAAGGCATAATGCCTGCCGGCTTCTATCTTCATATTCATATCCTTAAGAATATAGGTTTCCGTACCGGGATATTTGAAAGTTACATTCCTGAATTCCAAAGACTTAAATTCTATACCGCCTTCAGGCACGGCGTCCGCATTATCATACTGTTCAAATGCCGCAAACTTTGTAATCTCCTTAAGGTATTCGATATGTGTGGATACAGCCTCGATTAATCTTGTGAGTGACCATGACATGGTGTGTACAAGCTCAAAGGTTGCATTTATCAGTGAAAAGAACATACCGATTGTAATAATTCCCGCTGCGACAGGGTTGATAAGCATTGCTGCAATAAAGGTACACAGAAATGCTGTTATCACACTTCCGGATTTAAGCTTTACAAACCATTTGGCACGTGTTCTTGTTTCCATTTTTCTGGAAATCTCATACTGCTCAAACCACTTGTCGTTCAGCTTTTCGTTATATCCGAATACCGTTCTCTCATCAACATTTTCTCTTCCCGTCATTACGGTAGTGAGATATTTGTATCTTCTCTGATATTTGGTAATCTCTTTATTGGCCTCATAGGTTGCCTTTCCGCTTATGAACGAAAGATAGAGAAGCGGTATGGCAACAGCTATAATAATCAGTGCAACCCAGGCAATCTGTGTAATAAGGACAATAAGCAGTCCCGCAATGGCCATAAACAGCGATATCAGATTGACTACATTTGTAAAGCCGTCGATAAACTTATGCTCCATTGTGTCGGCAACACGGTTCATTAAATCCATACTGTCCGTATTTTCAACATACTTAAACGCAATCTTTGAACATTTTTCAACATATGCGCCCTTAAGACTGACCCTCATATCCATCTCGATTTTGTTGGCAAGATATGCCTTTATGGGCTGAACAAGCCATTGATATGCTATAATCCCGATAACAATCGCCAGTGAAATATATACCGCCCTTTTTGTTGCGGAGCCGTCTATAAGTCCCAGCGCATTATCAATAAATCTTGCATTAACAATGACCTGGTAGGTTGGCAGAATTGCAACAGCAAGAGACAGGATCAGATACAATACCGTACACACGGGTGAACTGATTATAGAAAATCTCAGGGAGTCCCAATATGTATACTTTTTCTTAACAAAACGCACTTTCATCATTTTCTTCTCCTAAATTAAGGCAATACCGCACAAAGATTGTGAATGAGAAGTTGCGCAAGAGTTAATCTTCGATTAACTCTTCAGATTATTTCGTCAGAGTGCACAGGCTGAGTGTAGGCAATTTGACAATTGGTAAGCGAAAACTGTGTGCTCCGAGGGAAAATATGTAAGCAAATCGTATGCAAAGGCAGTAGGCCGGTCTTTGTGCAGTGTTGCCCTAAGTTTCTTATAGTATAAACCATGTCCCAAGGTCAATGTCAAGTGGAAAAAATTAATATCTGAGGCTGTCCCCTAGACTGTGCGATAAATTCCAGCTTGTAGAGCAGTTATCCATCACAGATACTATCACAGCTATTTGCAATCGGATTCAATCACTTTGCGCAAAACACAATATTACCATCAATAAACTTGCTACTTTATTAGACTTGCCGCCATCTTCCATCAAAAATATCTTGTATGGAAAGAGCATGGACCCGAAAATTTTGACCATCAAGAAGATTTGCGATGGTCTAGGTATCACGCTGATCGATTTTTTTGATTCGCCTGAATTTGCCGAATTGGAGCAGGAAATAAAGCCCACACCATTAGCAGGTATCCATCCTGCGTATAGGGGACAGTTCCAGCTGCCACCGCATAGACCGGCTCGCCGTAGCAATTAGCAAATGAAATGTCGATACCGTTGTGACCTGAGTAAGTGTCCCAGGTATGGCCGGGAAACGGATATGCAAACCGTCCATCTGCACTAGCGCTGGCATCGCCCATACCACCCACGTTACGTGTCCATATACTACTCCGGCGCCGAGGCCGCCCGGGAGCGGTCGCGGATTTACTACCCATTGGGTGAGTATAAGCAAAAGCTGAAAGAGGAATATGAACAGGTGACATTGGGGTTCAGATGTTTTGGATAGCTGCGTGGCAAAATGAATATGCGCTTTCTTTGTTTATGCAGCGCAAATTTTGACTTTAAAAAAACCTTTCTTTTTCGTATACCTTGTGGTATACTATGAGCAGTAAACTGGACTTTGCGAGGCTTTTCAATGAATGAATTTGCAAAAACAGCATATTGGCTGGACTGCGCGGATTATGACCTGCAAACAGCAAAAGCGATGCTGCAAACAAAACGCTTTCTATATGTGGGATTTATGTGCCACCAGACGATTGAAAAGGGGTTGAAGGCAGTTTTTGTCCATCGGGAACCTGACGGCGAATTGCCATATATCCACAGCCTGGTGCGCCTTGCCAACCTGTCGAAGTTTTCCGCTGAAATGTGCGAAGATCAGCTTTCGCTTTTGGATGTTCTAAGCCCGCTAAATGTGGAGGCAAGGTATCCCCTCAATAAAGAAAAGCTCTTACGTTCCCTAACCGAATCCCGGTGTGAAGATTTGATCCGTAAAACGGAGGAATTATTGTCATGGATAAAAACGAAGTGTTAAAGCTGGCAAAAAAGTATGCTGACGGGGTCCGTGAAGAACTCAAGGTTCAGTCTGTTGTCCTTTACGGCTCTCAGGCAAAAGGGACTTCCAAAGAAAATAGCGATATTGATATTGCCGTTATTGTTGATGATATTCCAGGCGACTACTTGGACAGTGTCGCTCTGTTATGGAGGCTTTCCAGAAAAATCAATGCGGATATCGAGCCTGTCCTTTTGACTGCTGCCGATTCTGACAGCGGCTTTTTCCATACTGTCCGTGAAACCGGGATCGCTGTCTGACCCATAAGCTGACCCAGAACCGGAAAAACTCAGTGGACTGGACAGGGTCAGACCTTCGGGTTTTGGCCAGAAAATCGAGCAAAAAGGGGCAGAAACGCCTAGAAATGGCTAGAAAGATCGGTTCACCACAGCTCATAACCCGAAGGCCGCAGGTTCGAATCCTGTCCCCGCAACCGTCCCTAATTTTGCCCTAAGCCGCCGAAAATGGCCGTTTTGCTAATACTTTCGAGAAAAGCCCCACCGATGGCTGGATGAATTTCCAGGCCAAAGGGGGGCTTTTTTGCGTTTCTGGGACTTTGGAGGTGAGGCTATCGACGGTTTATTGGAGCTACCGTCAAACCTCCCACAAGAAACATCCCTGGCCACGCTATTCGCAACAAGGCCAGGGACATTTTTTTAGCCCTCAATGGCAATCAGGTTCTTCTGTTCAATCTGGGCCACCTGGCTCACCTTA
>CAJTCU010000028.1 GCA_910574935.1 Oscillospiraceae bacterium | reverse complement strand
TCCATCCTTTTCTCATCACCGATTCTATCTGTTTGCTGACTCGAGCGGCTGCTCTACCTGCACAAATCGAACGCTGCGAATGGGGGGATGGCTGACGGACTTTCTGACGAGCGTTTCGCTCTTGGAGCTGTAAATCAGACCATTGCCTACCCATTCTAACAGCTTTGGCATGAGATGTCCCAAGCCTGTGGCTGGCTGCCACATATATGGGGCAAATTTATTGTAACAGGAGCTGTTCTCCAAAGTCCGCTCCGGCCAGGTGCGCGTCCTGTTAGGCTCCACCCAGAAGATGGGGGCCGGGACCAACGTGCAGGATTTGCTGGTGGCCCTTCACGATCTGGACTGCCCCTGGAGGCCCGGAGATCTGGCCCAGCGAAAAGGGCGGATCGAGCGCCAGGGCAACCAGAACCCGCTGGTCCATGTTTACCGCTATGTGACCGAAGGGACCTTCGACGCATACCTCTGGCAGACGGTGGAGAACAAGCAGAAATTCATCTCCCAGATTATGACTTCAAAATCCCCGGTCCGCAGCTGTGACGATGTGGACGAAACCGCCCTGTCCTTTGCGGAGATCAAGGCCCTATGCGCCGGGGACCCCCGCATCAAGGAGCGTATGGATTTGGATGTGGAGGTATCCCGCTTAAAGCTGATGAAGGCCGACCACCAGAGCAAGCAGTACCGGCTGGAAGATCAGCTGTTAAAGCACTTCCCGGAGGAGATCGAGAAACACAAAGGCTTTATCCAGGGCTTGGAAACGGATATGGAAACCCTGGCGGCGCACCCCCACCCGACAGACGGATTTACCGGCATGGAAGTCCGGGGCGATACGCTCACCGACAAAGAGAACGCCGGAGCCGCCCTTCTGGACGCCTGCAAGGAGGTTAAAGGCTCCGAGCCGGTGCAGGTCGGCAGCTACCGGGGATTTGCTATGTTTGTAACCTTTGACGCTTTTCAGAAGGAATATATGCTCCAACTGAAAGGCCGCATGACCCACCGTACCGCCCTGGGCGCGGACCCGCGCGGCAACCTGACCCGGATTGACAACGCGCTTTCCCAGATGCCCCAGCGGTTGGAAAGCGTAAAAGTCCAGCTGGATAACCTTTACCAGCAGCAGGCCGCCGCGAAGGAGGAAGTGGGCAAAGCCTTCCCCTATGAGGAGGAATTGCGGGTCAAGAACGCCCGTCTGGTGGAGCTGGATATGGAGCTGAACATGGACAGCAAGGGGCAGTCCCGTCCAGAAGCGGCGATTGCCAAACGCGAAAGGCCCTCGGTGCTGAAAGGGCTGAAACGCCCCATCCCGCCCCGCAGCATGGAAAAGAAACCCAGACAACAGGAACAGGAGGCAAGATAATATGAACAGCAACGAAAAGAATACGGCCCTTTATGAGAAGATGGCCGCTGAACAGGATACCTTCCGGGATTGGCTGAAAAGCCAGTCCCCGGAGGAGGTCTTAAACCATGCCTATGAGTACACCGTCCGGGAGGACATTGTGCTGGCGATGGAGGAACTGGAACTCTCCGATAACCAGGCACAGGCGCTTCTGGATTCCCCCTCGCCGCTGGCTGATGTGTACCGCCATTTTGAAAAGCTGGAAACCGGCTATATGGATGTGATCCGGGACAGCATTGAGGAACGGGCCAATGAGATGTGCAAGAAAAAAGAGGAACAGAAAGCCGCCCCGATCTATCCCCACTCCGCCGCCTATGCGTCCGAGCATGGGGAGATGGCGCAGTACCGCGCCTCCCTGCAAGCCAGTCTTGCCTGCAAAGAAGCCACCCGGCAGGCCATCAGCGCCCATTATGGGGATAACCGCCTGAATACCGAGGCCGCTGTCAAAGAGGTGCTGGAACAGTTCGGGCCGGAGCGTATGCAGTACATCCTTGCCAATACGGTGCTGAAAAAGGAGCATGACGGGCGCATCTCCCGCGATAACAAAGCCTGGGCGAAAACAATCCCCATGCCGGAGGATGGCGGCGATCCCCGCCACAGCTATGTCCTGGTGGTGGATAAGGTCAACCCCGGCCTGACCGACCTGTTCTTGAAGCAGGCGCGGAAAGTCCTTCAAGCCCCGGAGAAAGGCTCCGTCCTGGAAAAACTCAAACAGGAGCCGCCGGAACGCAGACCCGCCGCCCCTAAGAAACGGGAACCGGAACGATGAGCGCGGCAAAGCGGAAACGGGAGGTACAGGTGAATTTCCGGGTTTCCCCGGAGGAGCTGGCCCTGATTGAGCAGAAAATGTCCCAGCTTGGAACCGTCAACCGGGAAGCCTACCTGCGGAAAATGGCGCTGGACGGGTATGTGGTAAAGCTGGATTTGCCGGAGCTGAAGGAGCTGGTGTCCCTGATGCGCTATTCCAGCAACAACTTAAACCAGCTGACCCGTAAAGTGCATGAAACCGGGCGGGTTTATGACGCTGACCTGGAGGATATATCCCAGCGGCAGGAACAGCTTTGGGAGGGTGTGCAGAAGATACTGGCCCAGCTTTCCAAGCTCTCCTGACCGGATAGTTTGCCCCATCTGCGGAGGGAGGAACGGCGTTCTTCGCCGCGCCTTCCTCCGCTTTTTCTTTTTGACGGTAAACTTGCCGGATGTGCCGGAATCATGGATAATAGCGGCAGAACAGGGTTTTACGAAAGGAGTGGACTGCTATGATGTCATTTGAACAGGTGATAGACATTTTTGGGGACTATCTGGCATTGGATACAGAAATGGAAGTCTGCAAAAGCCGGTATGGGTATATCCGGGTGGAGTTTCATGGGACAGGGGAATTACCCGGCTATTGCAGCGGCATGGTCTGCCGTACCCCAAAGGAGCTTTTTGACCTTCTGCTTTCCGATTATGAAAGCTATCTGGAAATCCAGCGGACAAAAGGACGCAGAGATGTGACGGAGGAAGATAAAAACGAAATTACCGCACTGTGTCAATCCCGTTTGGAGAAGTGGGAAAAAGGAAACGCCAGATAGCTTTGGGTGATTTACTTTTGGCATGAAACAGGATAATCCGATATAAAAATGTTGAATAAAAAGAAACAAGCGGTCTGCGTATGCAGGCCGTTTTGTTATGAAGGGAGGATTCCATCATGGCAACCACACGCATCATGCCGCTGCACACCGGTAAGGGCCGCACCGAAAGCCAGGCGGTCAGTGACATTATCGACTATGTAGCCAACCCACAAAAGACAGACAACGGCAGGCTCGTCACCGGCTTTGCGTGTGACAGCCGAGTAGCCGATGCCGAGTTTCTGCTGGCAAAACGTGAGTACATTTCCACCACTGGCCGGGTACGGGGCGCGGACGATGTGCTGGCCTACCTTGTCCGGCAGTCCTTTGTCCCCGGCGAGATTACCCCGGAAGAAGCCAACCGGCTGGGCGTGGAGTTTGCAAAGCGGTTCACCAAGGGCAATCACGCCTTTGTGGTCTGCACCCATATCGACAAATCCCATATCCATAACCACATCATCTGGAACGCAGTCAATGTGAACTGTGACCGGAAATTCCGAAACTTCTGGGGCAGCACCCGCGCGGTCCGGCGGCTGAATGATACCATCTGCGTTGAGAATGGCTATTCCATTGTAGAGGACCCAAAACCGCATGGAAAAAGCTACAACAAATGGCTGGGGAATCAGGCGAAGCCCTCCCACCGGGAACAGCTCCGCGTGATGATTGACCAGGCATTAGAACAGAAACCGGCTGACTTTGACGCTCTGTTAAAGCTGCTTGCGGAAATGGGCTGTGAGGTGTCGCGCCGGGGACAGGCAATCCAGCTCAAAGCCCCCGGCTGGAAGAATGTTGCCCGCATGGATGAAAAGCTGGGACAAGGGTACAGCGAAGATGAAATACGGGCGGTACTGGCTGGGGAAAAAGAGCATACCCCAAGAAAGAAAGCGGCTGTTCAATCAGAGCCGCCCAAGGTCAATCTTCTGGTGGATATTCAGGAGAAATTGCAGGCCGGAAAAGGCGCTGGCTATGCGCGCTGGGCAAAGGTATTCAATCTGAAACAGATGGCGCAGACAATGAACTATCTCACCGAGCATGGCCTGCTGGAATATGCAGTCTTGGAAGAAAAAGCGGCTGCTGCTACCACCCGCCACAATGAGCTGTCGGCGCAGATCAAGGCGGCGGAAACCCGCATGGCGGAGATAGCCGTACTGCGGACCCACATCATCAATTATGTGAAAACTCGCGAGATCTATGCGGCCTACCGCAAGGCGGGGTATTCCAAGAAATTTTTAGCGGAACATGAAGCGGATATTTTGCTCCACAAGGCGGCAAAGCAGGCTTTTGACGATTTGGGTATCAAGAAGCTGCCCACCGTCAAGAGCTTGCAGGCCGAGTATGCCCAGCTGTTGGAAGGAAAGAAAAAAGACTATGCCGAGTACCGGCGCTCCCGCGAGGAAATGCGGGAACTGCTGGCCGCAAAAGCCAACGTAGACCGGCTAATGGGATATGGGGAGGAACGCCAGAATGACCGGGAAAAAGAACCGGAGCAGGATCGCTGACGCGCCCGTTTTTTCGTATTTTCTCACCGCCGCAGGCAGGTGAAAAGCGTTCCGCAGGAACGCGCAGCCACAGAATGAAATTCTGTGTTCAAAAGGGGCTTGGGGAATCCCCAACAAGCAGCGCCAGGAGCCGAATGGCTATCTTGGGGCATTGCTTGCCTCTTTTCTCCGAAAATGAAAAGAACCAGTGAGAGAATCGTTAAATTTCACTCACTGGCTCAATTCGTTTCAAATTTTTCGGACAACTCTGTCAGTTCTTTCACCGTTTCTTGGGTGTGATGCAACAGGGTGTCACGCATTTCTGGCGGACAGCTGGAATAAAGCATTTTCATCTGATTGACACCCTCATCCTCCAGAGAAATATCTGGATTTATAAGCGTATCTAAAGAGATGTGCAGGACCTTTGCCAATGCTCTTAAAATCAAATAAGAAGGATTCATTTTCCCCTTTTCGATATTGGCGATTTGCTTTACAGAAACATGGCTCAGATCCGCAAGCTCCTGCTGTGTCAGGTCTTTTTTCTTTCGGGCTTCCCGCATTTTTTGCCCCAAAGCAGTCAAATCATCAATCGGCATAATCGTTCACCTCAAGAATATTGTATCGTTCCGGTTTATGCAAAGAAATAACCTTATTGTACCTGATGAACGGCATGATTATGCTGATTTTTGTGGAGCAATAGATAGGGATAAACTTGTATTCTTCGAGCAAACGAAATATAATTAGGGTTGAGCAAAACTCCGATTTGCTCATAAGATTATACAATAAATAGTGCTATCTGGCTCGCTTGAGCCCTATATATTGTGACTCAACTTTGCAAAACTCGCGTTTTGCTCAACCCTAAAATATAATATTTTAGGAGGTGCAAAATGGACTACATAACATTAAAAGAGGCAAGCCAAAAATGGGGAGTTTCAGTTCGACAGATAAACTATTATTGCGCCGATAGCCGTATCCTCGGGGCTGTGAAGATGGCGACAATCTGGCTGATACCGAAAGACGCAGAGAAGCCTGCTGACAGGCGTAGGAAGAAGGGAAAAAACAACCAATGAGATTAACGAAAAAGTGAATTTGACTGATTATAGACTTTTTCCTATTATGATACCAGCGAGCGAGGTGAAACCATGAGTTATACGATTATGATCATAGATGATGAACAGATGATTTTAGATATGCTTCGGGATCAGTTTGAAATGGAGCAATATCAGGTCATTACCGCAAAAAGTGGTGAAGAGGCCCTGCAAAAACTGACCCAGCAGCCAGATATTATTTTGCTGGATATCAATATGCCAGGGATGGATGGCCTTGCGTTGTGCCGGGCAATCCGCGATCATGTAACCTGCCCCATCCTATTCTTAACCGCCCGGATTGAGGAAGCGGATCGTGTAGCAGGCTTGCGGGCCGGTGGGGATGATTATATTTTGAAACCGTTCAGCCTGGCTGAGCTGACTGCTCGTGTAGAGGCCCACCTGCGCAGAGAGAGCCGTATCCAGCAAAAAATCAGTGTCCGGGGCTTTGGAGACATTGTGGTGGACTACGCCGCAAGGACTGTCTCGCGAAATGGCCAGCCCATAGAACTTTCCAAGGTGGAATTTGATATAGTGGAACTGCTTTCCCTCCACCCTGGACAGGTATTCAGCCGGGAGACCATTTATGAACAGGTGCGGGGTTTTGACGGCACCGCTGACAATGCTGTGGTGAAGGAACACATCCGCCGCATCCGAAACAAGCTGGGGGCGCAGTATATTGAAACAGTCTGGGGGTGCGGCTATAAATGGGCAAAATAAAACACTGGCTTCACTCCATGCCTCTCCGCCGGGCTTTTGTATCACTTGTCCTTGTTATGGCGGTGCTTGTAGCTGGTATTTCAGCAGTAACCATTTTTACCTGTGTCAACGTGCAAAATCAAATCTTGGAAAGTGTGACTGACTACCAGGTGTTACCGCCCCAAGAGACTGAGGATGAATATAACCTGGTGATTGCAGATAATAAACAGATCGTCCCAGGGGAAAATGGACAGCTTGTGATTTTATCCACCGAGTACCAAATCGCCAACCTGAGCGATACACAACGGGTCGCCTACTATGCGGCAAAAGCAGCCGTAGTCCTGGTGCCGACCTTGCTTTTCGTGCTTGGTACGATTTTCTGCGCCTGGATGTTCTATTCCATCAAACTGAAACAGCCGCTATCGTTACTCTTACAGAGCGCCGACCGCATATCACAGAGTGACCTGGATTTTTGTTTGGATTATCCCGCTTCGGACGAAATGGGTGAACTCTGTCGGGCGATGGACACCATGCGGGCCGCCCTCCTAAAAAATAATCAAGAGACTTGGGCTATGATGGAGGAGCGGCGCAAGCTCAGCGCCTCCATCGCCCATGACCTCCGTACCCCCATCACCGTGATGAAAGGCTACACAGAATATCTCTCGCATAATGTTCCGCTTGGACGCATCAGCGAGGACAAACTGATGGGCACGATCCGCAATCTTTCTTTGGCAACAGACCGACTGGAACAGTATGCAAACCAGGTGCGCGAGATACAGGCGATGGACGCCATCCCAGTGAAGCCAACATCCTGCTCTTTGCGGAAATTTTTTGAGGAACAGGAGGACGAATACGCCGTTTTAGCGCAGCAGCACCAGCTTCAATTCTCTATGGATATTAGTGGGGTTCCGGATATTCAGGTCATGCTGGATGGGATCTTGGTACATCGTATGATCGACAATGTGATTTCTAATGCCCTGCGCTTCGCCCGCCGTGAGATCACATTAAAGGCCGGGTGGCAAGAAGGTCTGCTTACAATTCAAGTACATGATGATGGGAAGGGCTTTTCAGAAGAATCCCTCCGCTCCGCCACAAGGCCGTTTTACAAGGAAAATACGGAAAATGACCACTTCGGGCTTGGCCTCTCGATCTGCAACACCCTTTGTCAGAAACAGGGTGGAACGCTCTCTCTGAGCAATAACAACGGAGCTTGCGTAGAAATGCAGATACAAGCGGAAAAAATTGATGCCGATTGACCAATCGTAGACCTTTTCCAATTATACTCTCCTTATCTTAACGATAAGGAGAGTATTTTTATGCACAGATTTCTTTTTATTTCATTGGCACTTGTATGTTTGCTGGCTGGGTGCAGCGCGCCGCAGACCAGCGACCCAGCCACGGATGAATCGGACAACCTGGACGCCTATTTTGAGGAAGAACCAGCGGACAATGAGGTGGGCTCTGCGGAATTTGGTCTGCAAGACCCGATGGACATGGTTTATACTTACGATGGTGAGCCCTTGGAAATTCCGTTCTCCATAACTGGCGCTTCTTCTGGAAAAACCACAGAGATTGGCGTCCTCCTATTTGTGGATGGGATGGCCCAGCCCTATTCCGCAGTCTATGAGGATGGTACAGAGCTTGAGGAAAGCTATATGCAGGTCTTTAACCTGGATTATGGACAGCAAGAGAATTTCAACATGGTATTCCAGCCAGTGACCGGCAAAGCGGGGGAAACCGTCCCTGTTATGGCTGTCACAATTCTGGAGCCCAGTTTTGTAGCAGAAGGGCCCGATAATCCGCGTTATGGCTTCCACCACCAGGAATCTGCAACCATATCCCGCCAGATTTCTTTTGCAGCAGACGCCCCCGTACAGACATTGGCCGCAGCCGGTACGGACTACAATGTGGTGGATTTGCCGCAGGACGTATTAGATACCCTGGCTGCGTGGGGTGCGACCGATATCCTGGACACGACGGCAACCTTGTCCCTAGGTGTTGAAGATGGAAATTACATCCAGGCAGATGGGAAAACAGCGACAATCACTGTGCAGCTCTACGGCGGGCCGGAGGCGGAGTTCAATATCACTCTGTTCATCAACCACCAGCCTGTCCAACTCAATGGAGCGGACTATCTCTCTGTTCGGACTGTAAAAAACCAGATGGTAGAAGCCACATTCCAGATTGATACCTCTGCACTTGGTACGCTGAACACGGTCTATGCCATTGCCGTTACCCCGGAGGATGGGGAGCTTGAGATCAACAATCCAGTTAAGACAGCATCTGTACTTTTGGTCAACGGGGAGGTTTGACGAACATGAAAAGAATCAGTATTTTGCTTGCACTTGTACTCAGTCTTTCTCTGCTTTCCGCCTGCGGAGGCAACGAACCGGCGGCTAACACCGGAAATTCGTCCAGCAATCCCTCAGCGGACTCCCAGCAGGCTCCTGACGAATCGGCGGAACAGACAGCCGGCAGCGGAGCCAATTTTCTCTCGCCGGAGTACGATTATACCACCAATGAGCTGAAACTGACCGATTTATCTACCGGCGAAGTAACAGCCACCTATGCTTTTGACACCGCCCAAACACCCCTGCTGACAGACAAGACCAGCCAGGGAGTCATCGTCATGCTGTCCAGTCAGGCAGCGGCGGATGTGCAGGACACCGGCGGGGTCACGGTGATCTCCGGCGACAGTTCTGTGGAGACGCTGTATTACTGGCTATTCGATCAGAGCCTTAATCTGGTGGGCACCTACGAATTGACAGACGAAGCATTGGTAAATGGTCTTTGGGGCTCTGTCTTTGCTGCTGCGCCGGATGGGAAAACCCTTGTATATGCGGAAGGGCCCAGCCTCTATCAATATACCTTTGATACACAGGAACTGACGGAAATCACTCCGGCCATGAGCGAAACCGTTTATTTTGAGGCGGTCGGGTACAGCGGCAGCGGAGACTATTTGGCCTTTTTCGGAAGCCTGGACGGGCAGGAAAATACCACGGCCTATGGCTCGATTGATCTGAGCAGCAACACCGCCGCTATTTTTTCTGCTGAGGGCTTTTCCGGTTCCATGCTCTCTGTAAACGGAGAATATGCTGCTGTTTCCGATACGATTCTGCCCGCCAGCATGGGAGGCGCAAAGCAGACCGGCTCCGTCCTCTTTTTGGATTTGACCCAGCAGCAGGGGAAGGTAATCAACGTGGAGAGCGGAGATGAAAGCGGGATTGCCGCCGTATCCGCAGACGGCCAGTACATTGTGACCTGTGCGGGTGGAGACAGCCCAAGCGGTACTCTGCGGGCCTATCAGGTCAGCGATGGCACAAAAGTTGCGGATGAAACCTATACGATGGATACAAACTGCAAACCCTATGAGATTTGGGTCATCGGCCATTCCGCCTATGCAGCCCTGGGCACGGATGACGGCTATGCCCTCTCACAAGCGGTTGACCTTCTGTGAGGAATACATGATGAAACTGGAACTTGAAAGCATCACAAAATTTTATGGAAAATATCCCGCGCTCCAAAATGTATCCGCTACTCTGACAGAAGGGGTTTATGGATTGTTGGGGCCAAATGGGGCCGGTAAGACGACACTGATCAACATTTTGATTGGAATACTGCCTGCCAGCGGCGGCGTGATCCATCTGGACGGTGAAAACACCGTCCAGATGGGCGGGCGCTACTTTGACCAGATTGGCTATATGCCCCAGTACCCTCAGTTCTATGCAAATTTTACCGTACAGGAATTTTTGGACTATATGTGCCAAGTAAAAGGGGTAGCGAACGCAAAAGAGAGCATCGACGCGGCGCTGGTTTTCGTCAATTTGGAGGAAAACCGCAGCAAGCGGATCGGGGCGCTGTCCGGTGGGATGAGACAGCGGCTGGGGATCGCCCAAGCTATTCTGAACGACCCTAAACTGCTGGTGCTGGACGAGCCGACGGCGGGCCTTGACCCTGGTGAGCGAATCCGTTTCCGCAATCTCATTTCCCGTCTGGCCAAGGGGCGCATCATCCTTTTAGCTACCCATATTGTTTCCGATGTGGAATATATCGCCAAAGAGATCCTCCTGTTGCGGAAGGGTACACTGGTCATGCAGGGCACGCCCAGGGAACTGGAGCAGAGCATCCAGGGAAAGGTGTGGGAGGTATCAGCCAACGAGGCGGATATGGCTCTGATGGTGGACACCTACTGCGTGAGCAATATCAAGCAGCAGGATGGCTCCTATCTGCTGCGCATTGTGGATGATGGGAAACCGCTCCGAGGCGCAAAGCCGGTATCCCCAAATCTGGACGAAGTGTTCCTGCACACCTTTTTCCAGCCAAGTGAGGGACAGATATGAGTTTTCTCTATTTGGAGGCCAGAAAAGGCATCCTGCGGCGCTATACACTGATTGCGCTGGCGCTGTTCCTATGTCTGAATACGGTCAAAATCATCGCGGACTATCACGCCGGAGAGATACGGCCCGTTGCGGCCAATACAAGCGGAATGCAGGCAGGCTACGACACCATCTATGAGCGGATCAAAGGCCCCATTACAGAGGAAACCGTACGCTTCCTCACGTCAGAGTACCAGCGGTTGGACGCTTTGACGGCAGATGGAACATATAGCCGGGAGCCGCAGGAGGAGACTTACAGCGGCTATATCTTTGGCGACTACTATCTGCTCCACAGTTACTTCTATCCCCACATGGAGTACAGTGTCAAGTATTCCTCTGATATGGAGGAGATTCTGGCCCAGGCGAAAGAAAATATGACTTTCTATCAAGAGAGCGGTAACACAGCGGGAGCGGCAGAAAATGCCTACATTCTCCATCACTATGCAGGCCGAACGATTCCTGCGTTTTATCTGTATGATGGCTGGGAAGCTTTACTGTCCTATGACTTTTCCGATCTACTGATCCTGCTTTTACTCATTTTGGCGGTAGCGCCCGCATTCACGCGGGAGAAGGAAAACGGGATGACCCTGATTCTGTCCTCCTGCAAACGAGGCAGATGGCCTCTGCTTATTTCCAAATGCGGCGCTGGAGTGATATTTGCATGGATACCGACAATCCTGTTCGCCCTGTTAAACCTCCTGGTATTTGGGCTTTTGTGCGGTTTTGATGGCTGGGGCAGCCCGCTCTATGCCATCGAAAGCTATCAATATACTCCATTCTCCGGCTCGATTTTGCTGTTCTATGGATTGATTTGCGGGTTAAAGGCCATCGGTTTCAGCGTGACAGCACTCTTGCTGATTCTCCTGTCCGCCTGTTTCCAAAAATCACTCTATCCATGTCTGATGGGATTGGGGCTTGGCGTGGCATTAAACTACTGCACTGGTTGGGCGCTCTCCCCCGTGTGGTGGAAACAGGCCCTCTCCTGCATCAGCCCATTCACCTTGACCAGCGGCAGTAAACTGCTGGAAAGCCTGTCTGGGGTGAGCATCGGCGGGGTATATCTGCTCCGACTTTTCGTGGTTCTGATCGTTCAAGCTGTAATCGCGTGTCTGCTGGTCATAGCAATCAGGAGGAAATCATGCTGCAAGTAGAATTAAAGAAGATATTATTTCATCATAAAGGGCTTTTACTTCTTCTGATTGCTCTGGCGGCTTATGCAGTCTTTTGCGTCGGCAGCGGCTACGACAGCAGTTATATGATTGACCGGAATGAAGATACTTATCTGGCCTACATGGATCGCTGGCAAGGCGAGGTGACAGAGGAAAAAGCGCAGGAGATGGAGACGGAATACGCAGAAGCCACCCGCTCCGATGACGGCAGAAAAGCCGCCTTCTTGACCATCTATAACCAGTATTACTACGCAAAAGAGGACCCCGCCCATCGCTTCCTGATGGATGAGCGGGGATGGGACACACTCCTGACCCACGATGGAGTGAATGTAATCCTGCTGTTGTTCCTGCTGGCGCTTTGTGTTCCAGTATTTTGTGGGGAATACCAGTGTGGGATGGCGCAGATCCTCCGTTCTTGCAGAAATGGCCGAGGGCGGTTGGCTGGAATCAAATTAGGCGTAATGGCGGCCCTGGCGGTTCTGGCGACGGCTCTGTTTCAGTTGGTGCAGTTTGTTGTTGTCTCCTTGTTGGTCGGCCTGGATGGAGCATCCTATCCGCTGCAAAGCCTGTCCTTTTTTGAACATTCGCCCTATCTCATTTCCGTTGGACAGGCGTATGGGATCGTAGTCCTGTCCAGGTGCTTGGGCGCTGCTTGGTTTGCAATCCTGATTGCCCTGCTCTCCATCCTGTTCCGGCAGACGGTACTGACTACATTTTCCGGCATCGCGGTTTCTATCCTGCCACATTTGATCGGCGGCAGCTTTCTCAAATATGTCCTTCCGCTTCCTGCGGGGTTGCTGGCAGGAACCGGCTATGTGTGGGGAACACTGACAGAGGTTGGATATGACGAGGACTGGAACCTGATTGATATAGTGACCTTTCCGGGTATCACGCCGGAGCAGTTTGGACTTTTGGTGATTCTGTTCTTGGCTATTGTCTGTCTGCTGGTTTGGCTCTGTCTCAGGTTTTATGTTGGCAGGCGGAAGGTCATTTCTACTCGCCCTCTCCTGACAGCGGCATTGATACTCTGTATGACCGTTTCATTGACTGGCTGCGGGTACAGCAATTCCCGTGAGATTACGCATGATTTTCTGGCCGATGCGTCCAAGGGAGAAAACAGCGCCTATACAGTGGAGCTTGATATGGTGGAGAACACCATCACTGCGACCAGCAAGGCCACAGGTGAGGCCATCCTGCTGACCCGTGATCCCTTTGGACAATCCGGGGCGATCTCCAGCATCTACGTTGACGAGGACGCCTGTTACTACGCTTCCAGCGGCGAGGTGGGCGATGGTTTTCAGATTTACCGAATCGACTTGAAGGATTTTTCCACACGGCTTTACTTCAGCACCGGCTCTGATAACACGGCGACTTTTTGGGGCTTGTTTGACCATGAACCGACAGTAGACGAACTGCTGGCAGATGTGGGCTCCACATCCTTTGTCATAGATGGGAATTACATCTACTATCTGCAAGGCGGACGGCTCTATAAGGTGTTCCGCTGGACGGGATGGGAGACAGTGGTTGTCCCAAACGTAGAAGGAATGCACAGCTTGGAGTATATGAGTGTTATCTGATACTAATTAACTTATGTTCATCAAAAAAGCCTTGCTCACGCCTCGGCTCACTATACTCCACCATCGGCATTATCCTGCCGACTAACCAGCAATTATAAAAGAAATGCGCTTGACGCCAGTTTCCCACTTTGGGAAACTGGCGTTTTTGCTTGTTATTTCTTGTGGAATAGCCACGAATTGTGCCGGTGCCGTTCTCCACCTCATTTCAGTTCACCCGTCAACTGGACCCGCGAATCGAAATGGAGGTACATAATGCAGAAAATCAATCTTATCTGACAGTCCGGCGGGCATGGCACACGGAGCATAATCGGCCAGTCATTCTCACCGAACTAAAGACCAAGGCGGCAGAGCGGAATATCCCGCTCCCGACCTGCCTGGCAGAGTGCTTGAGGGAGGCGAAGAAAACATCTACATCTGATTATGTGGTGGCGAATCGGGATGGCGGCCCGCTGTCCTACACACAATTTAAGCGGCTGTGGCAGTATATTGTGACGCGGACTGCCAAACCGAGAGTGGCCCGGAAGCTGGTAGACGGGAAATATGTGAAGTATATCCTCTACCCGCAGCTGGGAGAGAAAGCCCGGAACAATGGTCACTGTGTTTACAGCTTGGACTTCGAGGTCACACCCCACCAGCTCCGGCACACCTACATAACCAACCTGATTCATTCTTCGGTGGACCCCAAAACGGTGCAGTACCTGGCAGGACACGAAAGCAGCAAAATCACGATGGATATTTACGCCAAAGTCAAATACAACCAACCGGATCAGGTTGTCAAAGCGATGGGCGGCGCATTTTCCCAATGGGATGCCATGTGGGCATAGAACGGAGAATACAGCAAGAGCGAGGCAAAGACGCCTCGCTCTTTGTTTTTCTCAATCCGCATCTTTGATTTAATCAGGTCTTTCTGATAAAAAGGGAGTGAGGGAACCAATTTGCGCATAAGAAAGGAAATTATCTATGGCTAAGAAAAAAACAATTCCCCAGTATACAAGTGTGGAGCGAAAAGGAATCCAGTATTATTAGGACAAGGATTCTGGACGCCGATGGCAAGCAGGTCAGCCTGTACGCAACGACTTGTGAGGAACTTTATGAGAAGCAATTAGCGGCGAGACGCCAAGTACAGGAGATTCTCTTTCACCGGCAGCATCCGACCGTCGCAGAGTATTGCGAGAAATGGCTGATGATGCAATCTGCAAAGGTTTCGGCGGCCACACTGAAAGGATATACTTCCAACATGAGGAACTACGCCATCAAGCCAATGGGCGATATGTATATGGAGGAAGTAACGGCTGATGACATCCGGCTGGCGTTGGTGCCACTGTCCAAGAAGTCCGAGGGCCTGTATAACAAAGTGAATATGCTCATCAAGTGTGTTTTCTATTCTGCCGAGCGCAGCCAGCTTCTTGCAGATAACCCCTGTGTGGGAATATCGGGAAAAGGCGGGAGACCGGCACAGAAAAAGGAGGCGCTGAGCGATCAACAGGTTGCGGTGCTTCTGGAGGCCATCAAAGGACTGCCGCCATATCTCTTTGTGATGATCGGTCTATACGCTGGCTTGCGTCGGGAAGAAGCCCTTGCCCTCCAATGGGACTGTGTGTTCCTGGATGTTCCCACCCCATACATTTCGGTACGGCGGGCATGGCGGGCGGAACACAACCGGCCGGTGATCTCTACGGTTCTAAAAACCAAAGCGGCCCGGAGAGACATTCCCATCCCCAAGTGTCTGGCTGACTGCCTGCGAGAAGCGAAAGTGACCTCTACGTCTGACTATGTGATTGCCGACAGCGAGGGCCAGCCCCTGTCTTACTCACAGTTCAAGCGAGTGTGGCAGTACATTGTTGTCCGTTCCACCAAGGAGCGCACCTATTATAAATATGTGAACGGACAGAGCATTAAGTACACGGTAAAGCCGACGCTGGGAACCAGCCAGAAAAACAATCCCAGGATTGTCTATACCCTGGATTTTGAAGTGACGCCCCATCAGCTCCGGCACACCTATATTACAAATTTGCTTTATGCGGGTGTTGATCCCAAGACGGTTCAGTACCTTGCCGGACATGAAAATAGCAAAACAACTATGGACATCTATGCAAAGGTGAAGTATAATAAGCCAGAGGAACTTTTTGCGGTGGTGAACGGGGCATTTCATCAGGCATTTTCCAGTTAAAATGCACCAATTTGTTTGGTTAAGGGATAGGACAACCAGTGGGGAGAAGTTCAAAAAAGCCCGAAAAATCAAGGAAAAACGGCACTAAGAGAATTTTAATACGGCCTCAAGGCCGCCCGCCGCGCGCCCCAGTTCTCCAAGCGCTAAATATCGCCAAAAAACCCCGGAAGCCTGTGGTTTCTGGGGCTTTTTTTATCAGGGGAAGGATTTGACAAGAAAAAACTGCCACTGCCCAGAACTTGACGGCCAGGCAGATTTCCTTTATACTGAAAGCCGCGGCTGTACACAAGCGGCAAGAAGCAGTACCGGGTACTGTATATATTGCTATCCATACGGAGGCCCGGGAACGGCTGGTCATTTACCAGGCGCTGTACGGGAATGATGGTATTTTTGCCCGGCCATATGGGATGTTCACGCATGAGGTGGACCAGGAGAAGGATTTCCAGGCCAAACAGGAATACCGGTTTGAGAAGATAGAGGAATAGAAAGGGAGGTTTCTCATATGCGAAAAACTTATAAGAAACCCATGCAAAGAGCCCGCCGGGCGCGGCTGATGATCTTGGGTGCGGCGGGGGCATTTATTACAATAGTCTGTTTGGCTGTGGGAATCTGGTTTCATGTGGCCACGGCGCCTGTAGAGGTGGTAGACGGAAGCAGAATCTATTCTTTTCGTACCACTAGCTTAAAGCTGGAAGATGTGCTGCGGGGGGCTAGAGCCCGGGGCATGGCGCCACTGGGGGACATGGACCAGGCCCGCTCGGAAGGGGACGGTACCAAAGTGGTGGTGCGCCGAGGGGTGGAAATTCATGTGAACGACGGTGGGGACACTGTGCGGCTGGTCGCCTACCTGGGCGGTACGGTGGAAGAGGCCCTAGCAGAAAACGGTATTGTCCTGGGGAAAGAGGACCAGGTGACCCCTAATCGAGAAATGACGGTGGCTGCGGCCTTGACTGTGAATATTAAGCGCCGCTGCCAGGTGACCGTGACTGCGGACGGAAAAAGCGCCCGCCTAACGCTGACCGGTGCAACCGTGGCCCAGGCTTTGGAAGAAGCTGGAGTGAAGCTGGGAGAGCGGGACTCCTGCAACTATCCGCTAGACAGCCTCCTGACTGACGGAATGGAGATACAGGTAATGCGGGTGGTGAATCTCCGGATTACCAGCGGCGGAGTGACAAAGGACTACCAGGTGTCTGCGGAAAACGTGGAGCAGGCGCTGGAAAAATGCGGCTTCCAGCTGGAAGAGGAGGATCGGCTGAATGTGAGCCGGAAAGCCAGGCTGGTGGATGGCATGAAGATCGTTTTGCGGCAGGTGCGGGTGAAAGAGGAGGTAGAGACCCAGGACATTGACTTTGAAACAGAATATATGCAGACAAGCACCTTAGTCATTGGAGAGAGCAAGACCCTGACCGCTGGGCTGAAGGGAAAAAAGGAGATCACCTACCGCTCGGTGTATGTGGGGGAGACCCTGGAAAGCCGGGAGATGGTCTCGGAAGAGGTGGTACTGGAGCCTGTCAACGCGGTGGTTATGAAAGGGACTAGTTTGGCTGTGGAAAAGTTGCCCCAGATGGAGTATATTGGCGATAAGCCCTCCAGCTCTGAGGAAGACAGCGCCCCTAGCAGCGGAACGGTGCAGGTAAACGGAAACGGCACCCTCACCGGCCCCCGGGGAGAGGAGATCCGCTATACAAAGGCTATGCGTGGGACGTGTACCGCATACTGCATTCCGGGAGGGACTACCTCGGTGGGGCTGGAGGCTGTGCGGGGAGTGATTGCGGTGGACCCGGAGATTATTCCCTATGGCACGAGGATGTATGTGGCTTCGCCGGATGGAAGTATTGTGTATGGATATGGGGTAGCCGGAGATACGGGAGGCGCCTGCCTGGCGGGGGACATTATTGCGGACCTTTGCTATGATACCATAGAGGAGTGCAGCATCATCGGAAGAAGGGAAATGGTGCTGTACATTTTGGATTAGGAGAAAGGGGATATGTTGCCCTTGCTCTTGTAATTCCTGCTGGGAAAGGCTATAATATCCGTATCAGATAAAAATAACCAATATAGAAAGCGCGGGACAAAAGATGCAGTATTTTTACGCCATTATGTGGTTTGCCGTGGGGCTTATCCTCATCTTTTCGATGTCGAAAGAAAACAAGGTATTCCTGTTGGCCGGGGGTTTTTTCCTGGTGCTGGGCGGCTGGTGGCTGGGGGATGCCCTGACTCCGCCGGAACTGGACCTGTTTGCCGGTACCTGGGGTATTGTGCTGAAATGCATTACCGCTGTGGCGCTGGTCATACTGGCTGCTGCTTTTATCAAGGAGTATAGGAAAAAAGGCCGGGACGTCGGCGGCTCGGGGGATGAATCGAAGAAATAGGGAGGAGCGGACATGGACGCGATTCTAATGGTGGCGGCTAAAGTAGCGGTGATTCTGATTTTGATCATTGTCGGCTACTTGGCTACCAAAAAGGGAATGCTCACCGAGCGAGGTACGGGGGAGATTACTTCGCTGCTCTTGAAAATCGTGACCCCCTGCGTGATTGTTAACTCGTTTATTGGCTCTTCCAGCGGACTGGGGGCCTATGAGCTCTTAATGGCCCTGGCGCTGCCCGCTATTTGGATGGCCATTGCGGTGGGTATTAGCCTATCGACCTTTCGGAAAGAGTCGCCCGAGCGGCAAAAGGTGCTGCGGTTTTCTGTGATTTTCAGTAACACGGGCTTTATGGGCATTCCCCTGGTACAGGGCATTGTAGGAGATACAGGGGTGATTTATGCCTCTTTCGGCGTGGTGATGTTTAACGTGCTGTGCTGGACCTATGGCTACAGCATGATGAGCGGTGGGGCAAAGCTGAACCTGAAAACCGTTTTGCTGAACCCGGGCATTATCGGTCTGGCCTTTGGCCTGCCCATCTACTTCTTAAAGCTGCAACTTCCAGAAATCATTACGGAACCCTTAGGGGCGCTGGCCGCGCTGAACACCCCGCTGGCGATGTTGGTGATCGGGGGGTATATCGCGAAGGTGGACATCCATTCCTTTGCCTCTGATGGGAGTGTATACAAGGCCTCCTTTTTGCGGCTGATTTTAGCGCCTGCCCTGTACCTATTGGTACTGGCGGTTATTCGCCCTGGGGAAGAGCTGTTTGTCAGCGGGATGATCCAGGCGGCCGCGCCGGTGGCGGCCAACGCCGTGCTGTTTGCTGTGCAGTATAAGCGGGACTCGGCTCTGGCTTCCAAGCTGGTGGCCGTGTCCACAGTGCTTTCCATTATTACAATTCCGATTATGACGATTTTGGCCCAGATGGTGTGCAGAGGATGGTAAGGCCATAGAGCTTGCCCACCTCTCGGAATGATAGAGAATCTGTATACTATATATAGTATAGAAAGAAGGAGGACTTTTAGGCATCATGCTAACCATTGCGCCCTCGCTGCTGGCTGCGGATTTTGCGGACCTGGCCAGTGAGCTAAAACGGATTACCACAGCGGACATGCTACATATTGACGTAATGGACGGACACTTTGTGCCCAACATCAGCATTGGCCCCGCTGTAGTGGAGGCCCTGCGTCACAGGACCTCTCTGCCTTTTGACGTGCACCTGATGCTGGACAACCCCATGCCATATATTGAGACCTTCCGTAAGGCTGGGGCGGATATTATTACGATTCACGCTGAGTGCGGCTGCTCCCTGGAAGAGGCTGTAAAGGCTATTTTGGCCAGCGGGGCCCAAGCGGGCATTGCGCTGAAGCCCGCTACGCCGGTTTCAGCTGTAGGAAGTTGGGGCGCGCTGCTGGCACAGGCCACGATTATGACGGTTGAGCCCGGCTTTGGCGGACAGAAAATGCACTTTGGGCCTTTGGAAAAGGTGAAAGAACTGAAGGCTCGTTTTCCTCAGATACGGGCGGAGGTGGACGGCGGCGTAAACCGGGAGACGGCCCTGCGCTGTAAAGCGGCGGGGATTGACATTCTGGTGGCAGGCACCTCGGTGTTTCGAGCCGAAAACCCGGAGGAGGAAATTGAAAAACTACGCAGGCTATAAACGGTTCACCAACCGGCCCGGTCCTTCATAGAATGGGGAAAAGGCTGTAAAGGGGGGAGGCCGGTGCGGCTAAAAGGGGCGCCACAGCCCATGGTGTTCCGGTTCGACGGACCCACGGCCCTGTGCGGGGCTGTGGAGGGCATTTATAGGCTGACGCCGGGGGCGGCCTCAAGGCTGTGCCGGTGGCGGGGCCGGTATTTTTTGCGAGTAGAGGCCGGTTTGGCCCAGCGCCAGCAGCTGGCCCGGGCTGCGGAACCTTATGGCAAGTGCCTGGGGGCCAGTCCGGTGCTGTACGCCTATTGCCAGGAGCATGGGCAGGAGATCAGCCGTGACCCGGTGGCAAAGCTGGGCCAGGCACTGACAACACGACGGCATGGTCCTGATTATACGGAAGAATAACGCCCGCGGCAATTGCGCCAGGGCGTTTTTTGTGGTATAATAGTCAAGGAAAACGAGAAAACAGCTTATATCTACCTGACAGGACGAGGGTTTGGGAGAAGAAAGAAAAAAATTTTGAGAAAAAAAGGGAAAATCTGAGGGTAAAAAGGATAGTGAAAACAAATATGATTGGATATATTCGCCAATTCAGAGCAGAGCACCCAAGGGATTGTCTGGAGAAAAGCCCAGGAACTGGGGCAAAATAGACAAGAATAACCCGAGAAAACCCCGGAAATAAGCCAAATCTATTAGTTTGCCCGGTTTGGAAAAAAATTATGTAAAGACGCAAAAAAGTTAAAAAAAACACTTGCAATTTCCGCGCTCAAAGGTTATTATATAGTTAACTTCCACTCAGCGGCGAAAAAGGCCGGCTGAGAATCTAAAATTTAAGAGGGTTGAAATCATGAACAAAAGCAAGTTTCTGAAGAAATCACTTGCGATGCTTCTGGCCATCATGATGGTTGTCGCAATGATTCCGCTCAGTGCTGCGGCGGAGGATGCTCCCACGGATCCGGCTCCTACCATCGAGCCGCCAACCGTGACGGTGAACAACCGTACCGCAACAAAGCCGGCGGACGGCAGTAACGAGTATAACGTTACTGTGCAGGACGCCACCACGGTATCCATCGCGTGGGTGCCGGTGGAGGGCTACACCGCCCAGGTGGTCACCGCGCGTGACGTCACCATTCAGGTGCCCTTCTCCGGTCTGGACCTGCTGAACGAGGCTACCGTAATCAGCGAGAAGGACGTCACCCCTGTGGTGTATCAGGTAACCTTCCAGGTCCTGAACGCGGACAAAGAGGTGGTTGGCGACTACAAGCTGAACATCACCTCTGTGGTCACTGTTGCCAACGACGACACTACCTTGCAGGCGGTGCGCCCCAACCAGCAGTTCCGCAATGGCACCACCGACTATGCCTTTATCGGCATTAAGGGCGAGTTCGACAATGTGAACGAGACTGTGACCATCACCCTGCCTCTGGGCATGACCTGGAAAGAGGCTGGTTTCGGCGACGGCACCAACGGCAGCTTTGGCGCTGCCCAGACCCTGTCTGACGCGGACGGGATTCTGGCCGAGGGCGAGCCCATTGCCGGCACGGACGATGAGAACAACCGCATCGCCCGTCGGGTGTTCATCCCCAACTCCGTGTACTCCACTGTGAACTACCAGGCGCCCACCAGCGTGACCGGCAACGGCCGTTTGACCGTGACTGCCCGCGATGGCCACACCCGGAACTACACTGTGAAGTTTGTACAGGAAAACGCCCTGACCGATGTGGCGGTGAAGGTTGGCAAGAACACCTACAACACCTATAAAACCACTACCGATACTTCCGGAACTACTACTTACAACGTAGTGGTGAACAACAAAACCGACTTTACCGCTATTGGCACTGGCTCCTCTACCATCCTGTTCAATCATGACGCCAATGTGGTGCGCGTAGAGGACCCCGCTTTCCGAAACAGCACACTGCCTGGCAGCGAGGCCAATGCTGGCTGGGACTCCATTCTCTCTGCCAACAAAAATGAGTCTAAGGACTATCCCATTAAGAGCGGCGAGAACCAGGTCCGCTTTGAGGGCGGCACTGGCACTCCTCCCACCTATGTGTACTACCTGACAGTTAAGACCGAGGCGAACATGGAGCCCAACGCTCCCGCCGACATCAACAACTGCTTCTATAAGAACGTAAAGATCATCGTTAGTGAGGCCAGCACTGTGGCTGCCGACGACACCGCCCCTGTTCTGTACGAGCTGCAGATTAACGGCTACGACAGCAAGGTGGCCTGGCCCGCCGACGGCACCAGCGGCGCTTGGAACGGCGAAGGCCTGAACGACGTAATCGACTACTATGTTGACTACCAGTTCCAGTTCAGCACCGGCGACGGCCAGCACCCGGCCCGCATTACCGCTACCACCAACAGCGGCAACTACGTGGCCATTCCCGCCCAGGACCCCAGCATTGTGGGCGACCGCTACTGGGGCGTGAAAAAGACCCAGGCCAACGGTAACCGCTTTAACAAGCCCAACGCGGCTAGCGCCGTGATTGACAACGTAAACACCGAGGGCGGCAGCTTTGTGCTGCGGGTATTCGGTTCTGATGGCAAGACCTACAAGGACTACACCATCAACCTGATTAAGCCCAGCCAGGACACTGGCACCACCCCCACCCGTGTTACCCTGAAGTACTTCGATGGGAAGGAAAAAGTGTGGAAGACCCTAGAATCCACCAAGGCTGACACCCACCGGAACTTTAACTTCGATCTGGATGCTAGCTGGTTCAACAACTATGCCGAGGCAGCGGACGCTACTGATACTATCACCGCTTCTATTAGCAACTGGACAAATGCCACAACTGCTGCTACCAAGATTGGTACTATGCAATATGAAGAATCTGACGCTACTGGCCTTGTTACTCCTCAGCCTGCCCCTCAGGATGTGGAAATTGCTGCTTATACTCCGACTACCGTAGCAGCTAGTGTTACGGCAATTGGCAACGAAATCGCTGCTCAACTGATTGCAAAGAAACTCGCTGCCGATGCCATTAATGCCAGCGCTGGTGTAATCCTTAAAGCTACTGTAAGTGATACTGCTGGCGCTTCTTTGATTGCCACTGTAACCAAGACTGCTGGTGGCACCGAAGATTTGGTTCTTGCCACTGTGCCTGCTGCTGATATGAAGGCTGCGGCTAACGGTGCCATTACCTTTACTGTTGGTGGTCAGGGCATTAGCTTAGGCAATGCCACTATTGGTACTGGTCTACCTACACCCGGAACTGCTGGCAATACATTTAACCCTGCCACGCAGCCCACCACTTTGGGTGGTACTGGTGTTACGCTTCTGGCCAGCACTGACATTGCCCTGGGTACTGCCGACCTGACCGTGTCTACCACTCAGGCCACTCCCAGCTATCCCGAGGGCTACACCCTGAACAGCACTCTCCAGGGTGCCTACCTGATCATCGACACTCCTCTTGGCTCTGTTGTTACCCCCGGCGGCTCTCTGAATGGCCGTACCACCCAGGAAGTGGGCATCAGCCTGTGGGGCGTGGGCGACGGCTACAACAAGGCTTGGCCCACTACCAACGAGTACAAAGAGCTGGAAGAGGGCTTTACTAAGCTGGGCCATTGGTTCAACAATAGCTTTGTTCTGGGCCAGAACGGCAAGGCTATGAACGACGCTGGCAACCAGTACAAAGATGGTTCTGCTACCATCAGCAACAACGCCTGCGGCGCGAAGCTGTACTTCAGCGTAAAGAACGGCCGCGAGGGCATTAAGCAGGCCTACACCATCACCTTCAGCCGCCGCGGCACTGGCGACGAGACCCCCGCCAAGACCAAGGCAGAGCTGAGCGTAAGCAAGGCCACCAGCGGTGTGGAAGAGGACCTGGTATATGCCGGCAACACTGCCAACAATGGCGTGATTGTGCAGGATTCCAACGTGATTGCCGATGACGCCGCCTATCCCAATGGCACCAACGCCAACGCGAACTACAATTGGCATGGCGCGTCTGCTCCCAACCCCAACAAGAACCCCGGTTTCATCGACCCCGCCAATGCTGCTTACATCGGCGCGATGAACAACCACAATACCTATAAGGTAGACATTACTCCTCTGGCCAATAGCGCTAAGGAGCACGTCATTACCGTAACAGTGCCCGAGGACTTCCGTGCTAACGACGATAGCAGCAACCCGCTGCACCAGACGGATGATGGTATCATCTACTTCACCGACTTTGAGATGAGCGACCTGTTCGGCATGGTATTCCGTGGCAATGCTACCAACACAAGTGCTCCTTCTGTGGCATATCCCTATGTTGCAGGCGGCGCTGCCAGCCATGCGATTGGTAATCTGAACATCAGCATGGTTGACCAGACCCAGCAGAATTCCCTTACCAAGCAATTCAAGATTAACAAGACCGACCTGACTGCCTGGAACGGCGACCTGTTCGACCCCACCGCGGTTTCTTCTGACAACGTTCTGTATGTATATGACAACGAGGCTGTTCAGAAGTCTGCTCCCGCTGATAGTGCCGACGCTTACCGTGACGCTACCGCTATCTACTACGTGACCGTTAAGAAGGCCGCTTTCGCCACTGGCGACGCCATCTCTGGCGTGGGCAGCAGCGACACTAAGGTGCGTGCCAGCGTGAACCAGGCCACCAAGACCGTGACCGTTAATGTTCCCGCCAGCTACAACACCATTGGCTACCACACGGACAATGACCCTGTGTTCGACCTGAACTTCAACACCAGCAACGGCGCTCTGCTCATCGACGCTGCCCAGGATACCGCCATTGAGTACCTGCGCGCCGTGAGCCCTGCCGCTGCCAGCTTCAAGAACTTCACCCTGCCCGACCTGATTAAGCGCGAGCAGGAAGTAGACAAGTGGGTATCCGCCGGCATCGAGGGCGCTACCTCCACCAAGTTCTTTGTGAAGGACGGCGAGCTGTACATTGACAACGAGTTCACCGGCACCGAAACCCAGATTACGGGTCTTGCGGACAGCGCCTTTATCAACAACCAGTGGGGCGTGCAAGAAGCCCGTCAGTCCGAGCTGCATGTTTACAGCGAGGGCCGCAACAACGTAAACAACTACAAGCTGGAGCTGGTCATCCGCGAGGAGTCCTCCGAGGCGACCATCACCCACCTGCTGGTGGATGAGACCACCGCCGAGCTGGACCCCGAGAACGATAAGCTGTTCACCGTGGCCCTGCCCCAGGGCACCAACCCCGAGGCTGTGAAGCTGTCCATCGCGGTTTCCGAGGGCGCAGAGGTTGAGAGCGTAAACGGCGCTCCCTTCGATCCCAACGACACTGAGAAGACCTATGATATTACCAAGCCCATTACCATTATCATCACTGCTGAGGATGGTACTCCTTACACCTACACCCTGAGCATGGATGGTTCCGTTCCCACCCCGAGCCCGACGCCCAGCGAGAAACCGAGCTCGAGCCCGACGCCGGACTTCGACGCCAGCAAGTATGCTGACCTGGATAAGCTGTCCGAGAGCGTGCGCGCCGAGGTAATCGCGGCCATGAAGGCTGGTCTGGTG
>CAJTCU010000027.1 GCA_910574935.1 Oscillospiraceae bacterium | reverse complement strand
GAAGCTCTCTGTGCATACTGGGAATCTTCCTTATACGGCGCAGGATATCTCTCATAACATTCATTCATTTATGCGTCGGCTCCAGCATAATCCCTCTCGGGTTATTCGTTTTTTCCTCCATCCGCTTCTTTCCTATCTTTCGGCGGAGGAGTAATAAAACTTCTTTCCGAAGATAAGCTGGGGGCGGCCAGCATCGAAAACGTGAAGTTGTCCGATGCGAAAGAATGGGCTTTGCGTATGCAGGAAAATGGAGTTGCTTACAACACCATCTGCAACAACAAGCGTTCCTTAAAAGCAGCTTTTCATATGGCTGTGCAGGATGATTGCCTCCGCAAAAACCCGTTTGACTTCCAGATCAATGAAGTAATCAGCGACGATACCGAACCAAAGGTGCCATTGACCCCAACACAGGAAGAAGAACTCCTGGGCTTCATGCAGGAAGATAAAGTCTATTGCAAGTATTACGACGAGGTTGTTATCCTGCTGGAAACAGGGCTTCGGATTTCCGAACTTAGCGGCCTGACCGTTGCCGATTTGGATTTTGAGAAGCGTTTTATCAATGTAGACCACCAGCTCTTACGGAGTACCGAGGATGGCTTCTATATCGAAACGCCCAAGACGGACAGCGGTTTCAGACAAGTGCCAATGAGCGCAGCAGCCTGTGAAGCGTTTAAGCGTGTGATGCAGAACCGCAGAGGTGCAAAGCCCGTTCAGATTGACGGGCATACCGACTTCCTGTTCCTGAACCGGGACGGCCTGCCGAAAGTGGCGGCCAACTATGACGCCATGTTCAGGGGCCTTGCCAAGAAGTTTAACAAGTGCCATAAGGAGCCGTTGCCCTAGGTAATGACGCCCCACACCATGCGGCACACGTTCTGCACCAAGAAAGCAAATGCGGGCATGAACCCCAAAGCGTTGCAGTACATCATGGGACACGCCAACATCGTAATGACGCTGAACTATTACGCCCACGCCACGTTCCATTCCGCACAGGCCGAGATGGACAGGCTGGAACCCAAAGTGGAAACCACAATGGAAACCAGGGCTGCCGCTTAGTAGTAAACAGGTATTTTACTACCCGTTCTACTACTTTTCAGCGCAAAGACATGGGGAGTTATGAGGGTATATGTGAGTTTCTTCCGTTACAGAAAACGCCGGGAAAGCCCGAAGTTACGGGCTATTCCGGCATTTAAGAACTTCTAAAGAGATAATCAAAAATCTATTCAGATATTATATCTAACAATATAATATCTGGTATTACGTTTAATAGTTCTAACGCTTTTTTTGCATTTTCCGCTGTATATACGGAAAACTCTTCTCCTAAACATTTTTCCATCATGGATAATATCATTTCTTCATCATCAATAATCAGTATCTTGTATTTCATAGGCAATGCTCCTTATCAGTTAATCCCTTTATCGTAGCCGATAAAAGACAAATTTTCGACAATTTCATGCCAAGTGATTATAATTATACCCGTTATCTCCATTGCTATCAAGAACATTGCATACGGGCGGCAGAAATCACTTTCTACCGCCCGTGTGTAGCTATGCAAAAATAATTTCCTCGTTCACAATCTCCCTCGCACACGCCCTTATGTTATTAAGGCGTTGTACCCATTCTAAGGCGTTTTCTTCCTTTAGGCGTTCCGTTATGCCCTGCGCCTGTTTCATGCCCTCTATGAGCCTGTGGGAGCGTTCCTGTGCCTGCCTGTCGATGTCGGCAAGGTAAATGTTCAGCCTGCCGCTTGTGAGAAGAGTGGTGTATGTAACCTTATGGTACTGTTTCAGATAGTCCAAGTGCCGCTTTCTCGCCTGCCGGCTCGGTCAGTTCGCTGCTTGAGTGCCACTGGCACTCGCTTACCTCCATATGACTATCGGCTGTTCTTCTTCGGCGGGTAATCTTAAATCTGGAATAAGATACCCATTTTCTTCGTGGTATGTGCCGCCTAACTGTTCAAATAGTGATTTCATCTGCAAAAACTCCTTTTCTGTATACTTTGGTTTCTGCGGGGTATCTGCAAGCAATGTATCAGCATCTTTAAGTTAAGTAAACCCCGGCCTTCGTGTAAGTCAGCTCTGCCATGTTCCTTGCTCCTTTCCTCGGATAACTCTGCCTGTTTTGCCCTCTCGTAGGTGCGGATCGCCCGCTCGACCTCACGGAACACCTGGGAGGACGCCTCGCTGACCGCCGTACCCAGCACATTGGACGCCGCCTGGGTATTGAAGTCGAACACGTCCATGAAATCTTCCGGCTCAAAACAGCTCTCCGGGTCCTCCACGCAGCGGGAGCAGAGCATATACTTGATGCTGGTCTCCGCCGCCCTCCGAAAGGACACCCCTACGTTGAACTCATCATACCCGTAAAGGAAGGAATCGTCAACGATGCCGAGGATGTTCCTCTTGTTCGCCTTCCAATATTCGTCTGCAAGGTGGGCGGCAATCTCCCCGATCTGCTCCTCCAGCCCCGCGCCGGCCCCCACGCCGTAGGCCCGTTCCAGCACATCCTGCACAGCGGGGACATATTCCTCACGCATGGACCAGAGGTTGACCGGGCGGGAGTTCTCCCGTTCCCCGGTGTCCGACACATCGAACACATAGCGCAGCTTCGGGCGGCTGCCCGTGTTGTCCACCAGGGCGATGCCCTTGGACCCCCGGCGCACATAGCGGCGCATGGTCTTGTTCCAGAGGTCGTACTCGGCGCAGGCCGTAGCGTCCGGGCGCTGTTTGTAGATCATGAGCTGCTCGTTGTAGGGGGATTTCTAAAGATGTTGTCAAGGGGGAATTTGAGATTTTTGATTTTATTCCTTTGAAAACAAGAAAAAGCGGCTTATCCAGGAGCAGAAAGAGCAGGAGCGCAAGGACAGGACGAACCGCCTCTGCAAGCGCATGGGGTTTATCGAGAAGCTGCTGCCCGACACCATCCCGCTGCCCGAGGAGCAGTTCAAGACTTTTGTGGAGCAGACCATCGCCACCGAACACAGCCGCATACTGGACGGATTAACTGCCCAGGATGCCGCCGCAGCCCCCGCACAGGGCGCAGGAACGGCGGAGCAGGGTAACACCCTATCCGCCGCCAAAACCGCCCAGACAGCACAGGAGGGCGGCACAGACGAGAGCGCGGCACAAGGGTAACGGGCTTGCGGAGGGGGTGTCCATGCAGCACCAGCATAGACACCCCATGACCGGCGGGAAACCAGTGGAAAAATTTTATCCTCTATGCTATAATAGATTCATGCAAGCAGTGTATTGTGGCGGGCTGTTTCCAAAGGACAGGAGGTTAAGATAAGTGAAACAGCAGCAATACAGCGTTATATATGCGTTTAAGCCGTGTCGACGAACTGGAAGGGGAGAGCGCAAGCATTTCCACGCAGAAACAAATCCTCAGGGATTATGTAAATGAGCAGAGTTTTTTAGTTGTCAACGAGTACGTGGACGACGGATTTTCTGGTACGAATTTTGCTGGGGTAAGATAGCGTAACCATAAAAGATGGTGCGCTGTCTTACCCCAGCATTTTGTATTATCAGACGGCAAAACTCTTGACATCAGCGCCAATCTGCCGGAAATAGGATATGCTTTCCGTCGGTTCCTCGCCGCTGTCCACCTTGTCCACGAAGTTGTAAAAGATTTCGATTTTCCGGGTGTTCGTTTCCCTGTCCAGCTCGTGGACTAAAATGCGGTCAATAAACTCATGGACATTTTCATAGGTCAGTTCGCTGATCTCCGAGTACCGGCGTACCAAAGCGACAAACCGCTTCACATCCGCCCCACGCTCGGCGGCGGTGTCAATCTCTTTCCGCAGCTCCGACATCCGTTTTGTAAACTCCGCTTTCTCGTCCTCATAGCCGGAGGCCAATATGAGGTGGTCTACCACGGGGATCTCCCGAAGGCGCCCGACACGCCGGATGCGGTGATGGCGCAGCTGGAGGCCCTCTATGTGCAGTTCAACGCCGCCCACCCGGAGGACTTCCGGGGACACAGCCTGTCGGTCAGCGACATCGTGGCACTCAAGGTGGGCGGCGTGGTATCCTGCCACTATGTGGATTCCATCGGCTTTAAGGAGCTGGAAAACTTCGCCCTGCAGGAGAACTACCTGAAAAACGCTGAGATGGCGGTGGAGGACGATTACAACTCCATTGATGGGATCATCAACAACGGAAGAAAGGATGAGCCTGAAACGGAGCGGCACTCTGTCCTGGACGCGCTGAAAGCCCTTTCCGGCGCGGAGCAGCCGGAGCGCAGACCCGGGTCTCGCCTGTCGGCTCGGTCGGCGCTTCTCGGTCTCCGACCGAGAGGTCGCCACTGGCGACCCGCGCCCCCAGAAGCAGGCCGGACGGGACGAGAGATGAAGGATTTACGCGGGACGAGCGGATCATGATGATGCTCTACAACCCTGGCACACGGGCGGGGCTGATCGCGGAGCTGGAGGCCATGCGCCTCCAGCTTACGCCCTCGGAGCGGCGGCTGGGCCGTCTCTCCAAAAGTGTCCTGGAAAAGCTGGAGGGCATGACGGACACGGAATTTGACAGCCTGGACCTGTACCCGGACATCTGACCCAAGCACACAAATCTGAAAGAAACGGAGGCAACCTATGGCATTGAATGAAACCTTGCGGGCGGACGGGGCGGCGGTCGTACCGTTCCCCTCGAAAGCCGCCTACTACACCCAGATGGCGGAAGAAGCCGCCAGACAAGTGACCGGGAGCCGGGAGCAGTGGACAGCCTTCCTTACCACTGCGGCCCGGCTCTACAAATACCTCTACAATGAGCAGCTCATGATCTACAAGCAGCGCCCGGACGCTACGGCCTGCGCCGAGTACGACCTCTGGAACAAGACCATGCGCCGCTATGTGCGCCGGGGGTCCAAGGGCATCGCCCTGGTGGACAACACGGGCAGCCGCCCGAAGCTGCGCTATGTGTTCGATGTGTCGGACACCGGGGAACGGGAGAACTCCCGCCCGGTCAACCTCTGGTCCATGCGTGAGGAATATGTCCCCGCTGTGCAGGATGTGCTGGAACGGGCCTACGGCGTGGGGGCCGGCGCGGGGCTGGAGGAGCAGATCGGGGAAATTGCCGCCCATCTTGCAGACGAATATTGGGAGGAGAACAAGGACAGCATCCTCGGCATCGTTGACGATTCCTTCCTCTACGGGTATGATGAGTTCAACGTAGGGGTGTCCTTTCGGAGGGCGGCGGAGACCAGCATCAAGTATATGCTCTGCTCCCGCTGTGTGGAGGACCCGGAGAACTGTTTTGAGCCGGAAGATTTCATGGATGTGTTCGACTTCAATACCCAGGCGGCGTCCAATGTGCTGGGTGCGGCGGTCAGCGAGGCGTCCTCCCAGGGGTTCCGTGAGGTCGAGCGGGCGATCCGCACCTACAAGAGGGCAAAACAGGCAGAGTTATCCGAGGAAAGGAGCAAGGGACATGGCAGAGCTGACTTACACGAAGGCCGGGGATTACCTGATCCCGGACATCCAGTTGGAGGAAATGGAGGACCGTCCGCTGGGCAAGTACGGCAGGATGCGGAGGGCGTACCTGGAGGAGAACAACAAGCTCCTCTACAACCACCTGACCCTGATCGGGAAACTGTTCCCGCACCTGTGGGAGGTGCAGGAGACGGCCACCGCCCGGATGAAGCAGTTGATGGAGGAGCTGCTGGCGGCGGACCCGGCGCCGGACAAAAAGACCCGGCAGATGGACTGGGTGCGGCACATGAACGCCCTGAAAGCACAGGCGGAGGAGATCGTGACGGCGGAGCTTATCAACAACTGACGCTGGAGGGGCTGTTCCCCTCCGAGATGGAACAGATCACAATGATAGACCGGCAGGCGGAGAGCGAAAAGCCCTCTGCCTTTGCTATGCCCAAAGAGGAACAGCCCCCGGCAGAGCCGCCCGCCCCCGCCTTGGCTATCTCCGATGAGGAGATCGAGCGCATCCTGCGTAACGGCTCCGGCCATCATGACAGCACTGTTGGTAAGTCCCATAGACGCACTGGCAAGAAGCTGGAACAGCAGCACAGGGATACCAATTTTCAAAATTTCGCCCAGGAGTTGGGGTGAAAGACGGATGTTCCGAAACGACAGCCTTGCCACGCTGAACAGCGGCTTTTGAGGGCTGACAATGGACTGGAAAGAGGTTTGTACGAGTTTTCCGCCCATCAGCACCACGGCAAGGGATGCAAAAATCCCCATGATCCACTCAAAGCGTCCATGACCGAACGGGTGGGTACTTCCCCTGCCATACCTCGCGATCTGAAACCCTAAAAGCGTCATAAGTGAAATTCCTGCGTCTGACAGGTTGTTAAATCCGTCCGCAGATATGGCAACCGACCGACTGAAAAACCCGGTCATGATTTTTGCCGTACACAAGAGCAGATTCAGGATAATGCCTGCGATGCTGGACAGTGAGGCATACGCTTTTTTTACTGCGGTGTTGGATGTGTTCGGCTTTCCTTTGAAATACAGCTTGATTAGTTGAGCCATCATAGGCTGTTCCTCCTTTAGGGCTTGTTTGAAAATAGAGGAAATGACGAATTTTGGGCCAGAAGGGGACAATTTCAAGGAGAAAACCGCAAGGCAATCTCGCGATTGACGAGGATTTTCGACGTAGAAAGTGGCCTCTTCTGGCAAAAAAGACGACGTTTTCGATTTTTCAAACAAGCCCTAATTTTGAACGATAGTTTATTATTGTTCAATAAAAAAAGGAACCGGTCTAAAGACCGATCCCCGACAAATACATTTTGGATAATTTGTGTAAAATCATAATCGCCCATTCCTTTCCCTTGTAGTGATACATGATCTGCATGAGGCCATCCACAAAATTGTTTGCAATAATGTGGATGAAAACTGCGTCTGCGGTGGTATCGTCCCGATGCTCCAGCAAGTGAGCTTCTATGTCTTTGACAAAACGCTCTTTCTCACATTCATACTTTGTGCCGCCGCTCTTGTCGATCAGGATGATAAATTCTTTTCGATGGTCAAATAAGTTTAGCAGACATTCCGTTTCAGCCTTGCTTAACCCATAGATTTCTGTATTGCTGTGCTTGCTTTCGTCTGCTCCGCCAGCGGTCAATACCCGCTCCCAATCGTACAGAACAGGGCGGAGAATGGCATCAAATAAGTCGGCCTTGTTTTTGTAGTAAGAATAGATAAGGCCGGTAGGGATCTGCGCTTTGGCCGCGATACTACGCATAGCAGCCAGTTTGTAACCCTTATCATAAAATTCGTCCAGAGCCGCAACAAGAATTTTCTCCCGTATCTCGTCCTTCAGTACCTGTGCCATAGCGCCCTCCAATATTGAACTGTGGTTCTATTATAGCAAAAAGAACCGCTCATGTCAAGTCCCATTTCCCGCTTTAGAAAAGCCCCGGTCGTAAAAATGCGTCCGGGGCTTCAAAGAAGTTCGATATTCGGATTGAATTTGTACCCGATGCTGTGAACGCTCCTGATGTAGTCCGGCGTTTCGGGCGTGACCTTGAGCTTGTGCCGGAGGTTGCTGACATGATTGTTGATTGCTCTGTGGGAGTAGTAGTCAAGACTTTCGTGCCACACAAGGTCTATTATCATGTCATAGGTGAGTACGCGGCGGGGATTCATGATGAGCAGGGCAAAGATGTCAAACTCTTTCACTGTCAGCATGACCTCGGTCTCGCAGATATATACCAATCGGTTTTCCAAGCAGAAATATAAATCTTCCGCCTGGACTTCCGTTAATCTGGTAATAGGGGCGGTCGGGATAATATGAGGAGGGATACTGTGCAGAGAGGTATCGGGACTGCCTCCTTGCTTTTGTGCAAGAACATACTGCATCAGCTCCTGTTGCTGACTGGCATCCAGCAGGGCAAACAGCTTTTCACCAATCTGCTTGCCAGACTCCGCTATATCCAAAACAGCTAATTTCCCAAGAGATCACCCCCTCGCATCTCACTCATATTTTCTTTTCTGTATTCAGCAGGCGGCACTTTCATTATGTCATGAAATGCAGATGCAAACTTACTCTGATTTTCATATCCGACCTTGTTGGCGATTTCCGCAATCGTAGCCTGAGTCTGACGAAGCAGAGTTGCTGCCTGTCTGATACGGTACTCTTTCATATAAGTACCAATGGGTTGTCCGTAGATGCCTTTGAATGTCTTTTTCAAAGTGGCCGTATTGATAAGAAACTCTTTGGAAAGTTCCTCGATTGTGGGACGCTCTTGCAAATTTGAAATAAGCCGCTTATGGATTTGTTTCACAATTTCGACTTGGGGCGAGGTGTAATATTCGCGCTGCTTTTCCTCGGCTACATCCACCATACTTAAAAATAAGAGGAGTTCCTGTACTTTCAGCTTAAAATATGGCCTTTGCAAACGATCCGGTACGGAGTACAGCTCTGAAAAGATATGCTCGATCTCATTTTTGGCCCGCATGATAAAGCAACTGCCATTGGCGCAAAATTTCTCTTTGAAAGAGGAAATATCAACTCCCGTTTCAGAAAGAATTTCCGGGGGATGTTCCGATACAAATGTTAAATTGAGTGCTACGGTAATTCCGCGATAGTGCCGCAGCGGGAAGGACATTTCCGGGGCGCAGTTATCCATCGTGTGAATGGATAGATCACCTTCACCGAGATACAGACAAGTACCGCTCAATAAGCGACTGCCCTCCCGTCCTTCACGGCAATGGTTGATCTCCAGCACATCGCCGCTGATCAGGCTGTCCCATTGACAGCCTGCCGCTTCAAAATCGTTGTAAATAAGCTGAATGCCAGGGTAGACCTGATAAACAGTCATGAGTCCAAGACCATCGGCACAATCCATTTTATAGACAGTGCAATATCCCTCGCTGTCTTTGGGAATGGCCGAAACCAGACTTGTTGCGTTTGTAATATAGTTTTCACACATTGATGCGCTCTCCTTCGTTCCAAGGTTTTCGAGTTCGTGGGACAGAATCTCCCTGGCATCTTTGATTATATATTTTCTCTCCATAACAGACCGCTCCATTTGGTAGTTTTTCAGCTCCAATCAATTATTATATACCATTTGGATGGTCTATTCAAATATGTCAAGGGCCAGTGCCTTCGCAAAAGCACTGGCCCTTTTGCTGTGCTATTTTTCTTTCGAGTTCTGCCAAAATCCTTACCTGTTTACGATGGAGGTCGTAGGCATTTTGCGGAACTCCGAAAGCATCATGGCGATTGTGATAACGACCAGGATTGCGTCCGTCAGAGCGATTGCCAGCCATACGCCCCGGATGCCCATGCCGCCCACCATCGGCAACACTACACACAAAGGGATAAACAGGATGATCTGTCTAAACAGCACCAGCCAAGTGGCTTTGCTTGCCTTGCCCAGTGACTGGAACAGCGTCACAGCAATCAGAAAGCTGCCTTGCAGGATGTAGGTGCTGAACATGATGCGGAAGTTAGTTGCTCCCGAAGCTGCTACCCCCGGCGTTGTAATGAACATGGAAAGCACTTTGTCCGGGAACAACTCTGCCGGGATATAGAGCAGCAGAGACAGAACCGTGGCGGCAGTGATAAATACGCCTGTCAGCTTCTTCACCCGGTCGTAATCCTTTGCACCATAGTTTGTACCGGCGGCGGGCTGAAATCCCTGACTGATGCCCCACAACGGCACAAACGAAAAGTTCCAGAACCGCAGAGCGGCTCCCAGAAGGATTTGGGAGGTTTCGCCGCCATAGGCCGAGGCTACACGGTAGATCACTGTCTGCTGCACCAGCGTCAAAACCTGCATCAGCAGTGCGGAGATACCAACCGAGAGGACTTGCGGCAATAAAGTTCCGTCAATGCGGATACGTCCGATCTTCACGTTAGGGCTTTTCTTCTTGAAGTACCACAGTGTCACAGCGGCTTGGATAAATTGGGAGAGGATCGTTGCGTATGCTGCCGCCTCAATGCCCATGCCGTAGGGTTTGAGCAGGGTGATAAAAATGGGGTCGAGGATAATGTTGAGGATCGCGCCGCTGGCGATAATGACCATTGCCTTTTTAAGCTGGCCCTCGCCGCGAATGACCATATTGGCGCTCTGGAAGAAATTCACGAACAGGGAACCGGCGAACACGATCCGCAGATATTTTTCTGCATAGGTCAGGATGTTGTCACTGGCTCCGGCCAGGGATAAGAGCTGCCGGGTGAACACCATACCGATCGCCATGTAAACCACGGACATCAGCAACACTACGGCAACCAGGTTGCCCATGATCTTCTTTACGGTGTCTTGGTCTTTCTTCCCGATAGCGCGGAACAGCACCGAGGCGGAACCGACGCCGATCATGGCGGCGGAACCGGCATTGATGAGGGTAAAGGGATAGGACACAGAGACGGCCCCCATCTGCACATCCCCGACCATCTGGCCGACAAAGATGGAATCCATCATGTTGTAGAGTCCCACGACTACCATGCCCAGAACGGCGGGGATAGCCAGCTCTATCATCAGCGGAAACGGGCTTTTTGTCAGCAGTTTCGTTCTTGTGTCAAGCGTTTTTTGCATAATCGCACCTCCTTGAAATTAGCCACATCTAACCACTTGTAAGTATAGCGAAATCAAACGGCATTGTCCGCTCCAAAACGGAGCATTTGCAATCCGAACAGGAATGAGAAAGGGAGCGGAAAGATGAAGGCCTTTCCGCTCCCGGTTACTACTGCGCCATTTTTTCCAGCAGTTTCAACGCTTCTTCCAGTTTTGGATTTGCGGCGTCGGTTTGCAGAGCCTCCCGGACGCAGCTGCGGATATGGGCTTGCAAAATCTGCTGATTGGCGCTTTTGAGCAGAGCTTGGGTCGCCATGATCTGATTGGATATATCCACACAGTAGCGATCAGCCTCGATCATTTGCAGGATACCGTCCAACTGGCCCCTCGCTATTTTCAGCTTGTGGGCAACATCGCCCCGTTTGGCCTTCATGCTGTTTCCTGGATGCTGACCAGTGTGTACCCAGCATCCTCCACCGCCGCTTTCAGCGTATCATCGGACACGCTGCTGTCCAGGCACACCTTGGCGGTCTTGCTTTCCAGCTCAACAACAGCCTCCTGCACACCCTCCAGCCCGGTCAGAGCTTTATGGACGTGCTTGACGCAGTTTCCGCATACCATACCTTCAATTAACAGTACCTTTTCCATATTTTGAAACACTCCTTTTTGATTATTTTTGCCTATATCCACTTCGGCTTGGTGGTTTTCAGGGTAAACCTCATGCTTTGCCTGGAACCACCGCAGCCGGAGTGCATTGGACACAACAAATACAGAACTGAAACTCATGGCGAACGCCCCCAGCATGGGATTGAGCTTCCAGCCGAAAGAGAGGAAGAATACACCGGCGGCGATAGGGATGCCGATGATGTTGTAGATAAAGGCCCAAAACAGGTTTTGCTTGATGTTGCGGATGACGGCCTTGCTCAACTGAATGGCCGTGGACACATCCAGCAGATCACTTTTCATCAGCACAATGTCGGCGGATTCGATCGCTACATCTGTTCCCGCTCCGATGGCGATACCCACATCGGCCCTGGCCAGCGCGGGAGCATCGTTGATGCCGTCCCCAACCATCGCCACCTTTTTGCCGCTGTCCTGCAAGCGGCGTATTTCCTTTTCCTTGTCCTGGGGGAACACTTCGGCCACTACCCGGTCTACGCCGACCTGCCGCTGGATGGCCTGAGCGGTCTTTGCATTGTCCCCGGTGAGCATGACCACCTCAATACCGAGGCCGGACAATTCCTGGATAGCCTGGGCGCTGGTAGGCTTGACTACATCGGCCACAGCGATCACGCCCATGAGCTTCCCGGCGCGGGCAAAGAACAGGGGTGTTTTGCCCTCTGCCGCCAGAGTTTCCCCGGAGCGCAGCAGTTCCCCGCCCGTGATATTGTGGGCGTCCATCATGCGGCGGTTGCCTGCCAGACACATTTCGCCGTCTACCCGGCCTACGATGCCTTGACCGGGAATCTGCTGGAAGTCCTCAACCGGGGACAGCGGCAGCTTTGCCTTTCCCGCTTCGGCGGTGATAGCGTCCGCCAGAGGATGCTCCGACAACTTTTCCAGGGAGGCGGCGGTTTGCAGCAGCCGCAAACGGTCTATCCCGGTTCCGCACAAAATGTCTGTTACCACCGGCTTGCCCTGGGTGATCGTGCCGGTCTTGTCCAGCACGACAGTATCAATGTTGTGGGCGGTTTCCAACGCCTCCGCCGATTTTATCAGGATGCCATTGGTGGCCCCTTTGCCCGTTCCTACCATGATAGCGGTAGGCGTTGCCAGCCCCAGGGCGCAGGGGCAGGAGATCACTAGGACGGAGATGCCAATGGACAGGGCAAACTCAACGCCATAGCCCAGCACCAGCCAGACCGCTGCCGCCACAAGTGCGATACCAATAACAGTCGGAACGAATACCCCAGCAACCTTATCAGCCAGCTTTGCGATGGGGGCCTTGGAGCTGGTAGCTTCGTCTACCAGCCGGACGATCTGCGCCAGAGTGGTGTCATCCCCTACCTTAGTGGCTTGCATTTTGAAATAGCCGGTCTTATTGATAGTCGCACCAATTACCGTATCGCCAACGTGCTTCTCCACGGGGATGCTCTCGCCGGTCAAAGCCGATTCATCTACGGAGGAAAAGCCCTCCAGCACCACGCCGTCCACAGGGACAGATTCACCGGCCTTGACAATCAGCGTTTCCCCCTGCTGTACCTGTTCCACGGGGATTTGCTGTTCTATGCCGTTCCGCTCCACAGTGGCCGTCTTGGGCGCAAGGTTCATCAGTTTGGTGATGGCATCCGAGGTCTTGCCCTTGGCGCGGGCCTCCAGAGTTTTGCCCAGCGTGATAAGGGTCAGGATCATCCCAGCGGATTCAAAGTACAAATCCATCATAAAGCTGTGTACCGTTTCCATATTGCCGTGACCGAAACCAATGCCGATCTTGAAAATGGCATAGATGCCGTAGACAATAGCCGCGCCGGAGCCGATGGCGATCAGCGAATCCATATTGGGCGAACCGTGGAACAGGGTCTTAAAGCCCATGCGGTAGTATTTCGCATTGACGAACACCACGGGAATGAGCAGCAGGAATTGGGTGAACGCAAAGGTGATGGCGTTCTCCATTCCCAGCAGACCGCTGGGCAGCGGCCACCCCATCATGTGGCCCATTGAGATGTAAAACAGGGGAATGGTGAAGATGGCGGACAGCAGCAGCCGTCCCTTCATCTGTTTGTACTCCGCCTGGGCGGTGCTGACCGCCGGTTTACCAGCAGAGGTGGAAATGGTGGCGTGTTCGGCGGCGGACTTGTTCTGTCCGGCCTTGGGAATCGCCCCATACCCAGCCTTTTCTACTGCCTGGACGATCTGCCCCGTGTCAAGCGCCGTTTCGTCATAGGATGCCACCATGCTGTTTTTCAGCAGATTGACAGACACCTCCTGGATGCCGGGGAGCTTGGCAACACTTTTTTCTACCCTGGCTGAACAAGCGGAGCAAGTCATGCCTGTGATGTCAAATTGCTCCTTACGCAAAATAATCCCTTCTTTCTTATGGTTTGTATCAATACCCATCCCCGGTAGGGGAATGGCATTGACCGAGGGCTATTATAAACGGTTTTCACCTCCGCTGTCCGCTCCATTGTGGAGCATTTTTTATCCAAATGGTTTTTGTTTTCCGGGAGAAATCCAATCAGGAGGTTTTGCGCTCCAAAGAGGAATATCGGGCCAAAAAGCATTGACTTTACGGGGGCTGGCGGCTATACTGCAAAGCGAAACGATTAAACAGACTTTTAATCGTTCGGCCATGTCTAACCAACCACAAACCACATATTTCAACAAAGAAAGGAACTTAACGCTATGAAAAAGACCATTAAGCTCATTGACCTGGACTGCGGCCACTGCGCCGACAAAATCCAGAACGCCGTCCAGAAGATCGACGGCGTTACCAGTGTAACCGTCAACTTCCTGGGCCAGAAGATGGTGCTGGAGGCCCCGGACGAGAAGTTTGACAGCGTGCTGGCCGAGGCCAAGGCACTCATCAAGAAGATCGAGCCGGATGTGACGGTCAAAGCGTAACTGTGCGAAAACACCGGCTGCCGTTTGGTAGCCGGTGCTTTTGCAGGAAGGAGAGTATCAACATGACAAAAAAACAAAAACATTTGCTGGCCCGCATCATCGTGGCGGCGGTGCTGTTCGCCGCCGGTGGCCTGCTCCATCTGGAGGGCTGGGCGGAGTTGGGTGTCTACCTGGTCTGCTATGCGGTGATCGGCTGGGATATTGTCTGGAAAGCCATCACCAACATCCTGCATGGTCAGGTGTTTGACGAGAATTTCCTTATGACTATCGCAACAGTTGGCGCACTGATTCTGGGTGAACACTCCGAGGGCGTGGCCGTTATGCTGTTCTATCAGGTAGGCGAGTGGTTCCAGTCCTATGCTGTTTCCAAGTCCCGCCGCTCCATCACCAGCCTGATGGATATTCGCCCGGACTACGCCAACATTGAGAAAGACGGCAAGCTGATCCAAGTAGACCCGGAGGACGTGAAAATCGGTGACACCATCATTGTCAAGCCCGGTGAGCGCGTCCCGCTGGACGGCAAAATTATCAAGGGCAGCTCCACGCTGGACACTTCTGCTCTGACGGGAGAATCCATGCCCCGTGAGGTGGAGGCAGGCATGGAGGTTATCAGCGGGTGCATCAATCAGACCGGCATTTTAACCATCCAGACCACCAAGGAATTTGGAGAATCCACCGTAGCCAAAATCCTTGACCTTGTTGAGAACGCCAGCGACAAAAAGGGCCGCATGGAAAACTTCATCACCCGCTTTGCCCGGTACTATACGCCGGTGGTGGTATTCGCCGCCCTCGCTCTGGCAGTCCTGCCGCCGCTGGTAACGGGACAGGCGTTCAGTATTTGGATTTACCGGGCGCTGACCTTCCTGGTGATTTCCTGCCCCTGTGCGTTGGTGATCTCCATTCCGCTCAGTTTCTTCGGTGGCATCGGCGGCGCGTCCAAAATCGGCGTACTCGTCAAGGGCAGCAATTATCTGGAGGCACTGGCCTACACGGAAACCGTTGTGTTCGATAAGACCGGCACTTTGACAAAAGGCTCCTTTGCTGTTACAGAAATTCAAGCAAATGGCATGACGGACGAGGAACTTCTGGAACTGGCGGCGTATGCGGAGGACTACTCCAATCATCCGATCTCGCTGTCCATCCAAAAAGCCTATGGCAAGAAAATTGACAACAGCCGTATTACCGATGTGCAGGAGATCGCGGGGCATGGTGTCCAGGCGGTGATTGATGGTATGACGGTGCTGGCCGGAAATGCCAAGCTGATGGAGCGGGAGCATATTCCCTATACGGCCTCCAACGCTATTGGTACTGTGGTCTATGTGGCCTTTGATGGAAGATACGCAGGGTGTATTGTGATTGCGGATGAAATCAAGGCAGACGCGCCCGCTGCCATTAAGACGCTGAAAGCTGCCGGTATTCGCCAGACGGTCATGCTCACCGGCGATGCGGATGCAGTTGGGCAGGACGTGGCCCGCCGCCTGGGTCTGGATCGAGCCTACACCGAACTGCTCCCCGCCGACAAAGTAGACCGTGTGGAGGAACTGCTGGCACAGAAAAGCGATAAGGGGATGCTGGCTTTCGTGGGTGACGGTATCAATGATGCTCCTGTGCTGGCGCGGGCCGATGTGGGTATCGCTATGGGCGCTCTCGGCTCCGATGCGGCGATCGAGGCCGCTGATGTGGTACTGATGACGGATGAACCGTCCAAGATCGCCGCTATTATGCAGATCGCCCGTAAGACCATCCGCATTTCCAACGAGAACATCGTCTTTGCCCTGGGGGTCAAATTCCTGGTGCTGATCCTGGGGGCGGTGGGCCGCGCCAATATGTGGGCGGCGGTATTTGCGGACGTGGGCGTTTCGGTGATTGCCATTCTGAACGCCATTCGCGCCATGCGGGTCAAGCAGTTTGAAACTCCGGCGCAGGAGTAAAGCTATAACAGGAAATGCGCCGCACTTTCGTAAGCGCGGCGCATTTCTTCTATCAATCGGTAGGACAGGTGATCTCAAACAGCGCGTCAATGGTTCGGTGCAGCAGCTTCGCCTGGGTGGTGTCCGCCAAAGTATAGTAGACCTCTTTTCCATCCCGGCGGCTTTCAATGATCCCGCTCTTTTTCAGAATCCGCAGATGGTGGGATACGGCGGGGTCGCTCATTCCAACAGCGGCAGCGATGTTGTACACACATTCCTCGCTGTGGCACAACAGCCAGAGGATACGCAGGCGGGACGGGTCGCCAAGCTGCTGGAAAATAGCGGCGGTTGTCTGAAACCCGTCAGGAGGCGGCATCCGTTCCAGGACGCGCTCGATATTCTGCCCGTGATTGTGCGGAAGATGGTAGTGGGACATCCTATTACCTCCATTTCTGCCTCTATCATATCCTGTCCTTCCGTATCTGTCAAATGGTCGAAGATTGAGGATAGTCATGAACAAAGGAAATTTAATATCAAAGCCTGCCGCAAAGGAACTGGACGCACTTTCCGAGCTTCACAAGGCACTGGGTGACTATACCCGTATCAGGATTTTGTGGCTCTTGATGGAGCGGGAATGGTGCGTCAGCGAACTGGCGGGGGAAATGAAGATGACGGAATCGGCCATATCCCATCAACTCCGTATTCTGCGGAGCGTCCGGTTGGTGATTGGGCATAAGGTGGGAAAGAATGTGCTTTACAGTCTGGCCGATGAACACGTTAGATGGATTTTGGAAAAGACCTACGATCATATTTCGGAGCAATAGTCCCTGTTGAAAAGCGGGAGCATTAGGAGACACACCCCCAATGCACCCGCCCGCAGGATTCACTTACAGTTTTTCGTAGGAAACCAGCTCACTCACCGGGATGCGCGTTTCGCTGTGCCGCTCCGGGTCAGCGAAGTCCTCACCGGCATAGCCGATTGCTAGGATATTGACCGGCTCCAGGTTGGCGGGAAGGTCAAACTCCTTGCTCAACACATCCGGCTTGAAGTAGCACACCCATACGCTGCCCAAGCCCAGCTCCGTGGCCTGGAGCATCATGTGGTCGGTCAGAATGGAAGCGTCAATATCCCTGATCTGCTTCTGGTCAAAGGGCCGTACCCACGCCTTGTTGTGGTCGGCACAGACAATGATCGCCAGGGGCGCACCGTAGATGTTGGCGGCTTTGCCGATTTTCGCCAGCCCGTCCTCGCTCTGGACGGCGATCAGGCGTACCGGCTGAAGGTTGGCAGCGGTGGGGGCCACATGAGCGGCCTCCAGAATCTTTTCCAGCTTTTCCGGCTCCACCTTCTGGTCGGTGTAGCTGCGGATGGAGCAGCGGATCTTTGCAATTGTGATAAAGTCCATAGTAAAACATCCTTTCTGATAAATTGATCATGGGCCATGTCAAGGCAACCATCTGAGACAATTTTAGCATAGTTAGAAATGTACGCAAGATTGCACTTTTTTGTAAGGTACTACCCAAAATGTAAGTCCTTTTCCGAATGAACATATCGTGATATACTTTTTGTTGAGGTGAGGTTATGAAGCAAACAAAATTCAACTGCCCTGTTGAGGCTACGCTTTCGCTGATCGGCGGGAAATATAAGCCGCTGATCCTCTGGCATTTGGTGGGACAGCCGCTGCACTATATGGAATTGCAGCGAAAAATCCCAGGCGCAACGCCTAAAATGTTGTCCCAGCATTTACACGAGCTTGAGGGATGTGGTATGGTGCATAGAGAAGTGATCCCGGAGAAGCCACCTAAAACGGTTTACTCTCTGACCGCATTTGGAGAGAGTATCATCCCGGTTTTGGATGCGATGTGCCAATGGGGAGCGAACTACTTAGACGGGCTGGACGTTCAGCAGCCGTGTTGCGGCGCTGAGGCATGATAAGAGGGGCATAGCTGTCAGTAAGCAGCTATGCCCCTCTTTTTGCGCTAACGGCTTGGACATTTCTTGGATTATCACCAGTATAGGAGCAGGAGATATCCTGAATATCATCGGATACAATACAAAATGAAGCGGCCAGTCGCTTGGCCGCTTCATTTTGTATTATTCAGCTTTTTCATGATACCGAGGATGTATTCCAGCGATTCGGAGTCCAGCTTTTTTGCCTCCGTAATAAATGCCTGGAGTGCTTCCGGGTGGGCGTTCCCCTCATCAAAAAATTCCTGGGGCGTCACATCCAAATACTCGCAGATGTAGAAGAAAGCCTGCATGGAGGGCAGGGACTTCTTGTTTTCGATGTTGTTGATATAGTTGTTCGCCTGCCCCAGCGACAGGGACATATCACGGGCAGATACACCCTTTTGCGTCCGTAGCTTTGCCAGCCGCTCTGGGAGAAAATCTTCATACATCGCCCTCACCTCCGCCTTGTATTAGATTGTACCTTATGTGATAGCCATATTCGCAAATTGAAAAAGGGTATTATCATTGACTTACTAAATTATATCTACTATTATCGAAATGGATAAAAGGTTATATCTATCCTTGTGTGTCATCTTGCGACATCCTTGACCGTTGGAGCTGTGGCCGGGTATGTTGAAACAGAGCCACTCCAAACAGCAGTAGCAGGTCAGCCCATCAATATCAAACGGAGGAAAGACAGATGCAGAAAAAGACTTGTTGTGTCACAGGACATAGGGATTTGCCCCAAAAGGAGATTAACCGCGTAAAGGCGGCTCTACAGAAGGAGATCGAGAAGGCAGTCGCTGACGGCTTTACTTGCTTTATGAGCGGTTTTGCCGAGGGCGTGGACCAGTATTTTGCCGAGATCGTGCTGGAAATGCGGAAGTCAAATCCGGCGCTGGAGCTTGTGGCCGTGATCCCCTACCAGAAGCGGCTTGATAATCTGCGGCAAAAGAAGCGGACCTATGAGATATTGGAGGCTTGTGTAGATGTTGTTGTCATCCGGGAGGAGTATCAGCCCAGCGTTTACTCTCATCGCAACCGCTACATGGTGGAACACTCCGATCGGGTGATCGCTGTCTACGATGGTCGGGAAGAGGGCGGTACTGCGGGAACCATCCGATTTACCCATACACTGAAAAAAGAACTGCGGGAAATCCCGGCTGGAGAGATTATCGTGCCGGACCACCTGAAAAGATAAAACTGAATAGGATACTTCATCTGATGCGCTCACCGTGTGGTGGGCGCTTTTTTCTTTTCTGGCGGTTAAGGCAGCTCTGCCAGAAATTTTTGGGGGATAGAAAGTGCCATGATATGTCATTGTATCACGTCCATGATCCCGCCTGATGATCTATCCGAGCGTCTGTCGGGAGCAGAGATACAGAGTATGAAAGCCGGGATAATGGCGATTTTCCTAAATTTATGCGTTGCTAAAAGTGCCATAGTCTGGCCTGTCCTTTCAGGAGACCGCCAGATAGAATAGGCACATAAGGACGGGCTTCACGGTCTATCCACAAAAATATCGTGCCTGTTATGCATTAGGGCAAGGGTATCTCATATGGCAGTCCATCAACGCCGGATAAGGGCGGATAGATGGGCTGGCCGTAGGAAGTGCCATGCTCTCCTGTGCTGTCAGGCGTTTACGGGGCTATGTGCATTTCCGCACATGGCTCCGCCTTTTTCGTATATAAGGGGCTGTCGGAGTTCCTTTGCCAAAGTGCTGTCCCAGGCCGGCGAACACGGCAGGGAAACAGTCTGAACCATGCAAAAAGTCCTTCCCCGCTGTGTTCGGGAAAGGACTTTTTATGAGCTATGACACTTTAGAGACCGGCAGACGCATCCAGAAGCTCCGCAGGGAAACGGGGCTGGCGCAGGAGCAGTTGGCGGAACGGCTGAATGTCAGCACCGTCCATCTGGCGAAGATCGAGACTGGCAAGCGCGGCTGTTCGCTGGATATTCTGATTGACTTTGCCGCCTTTTTTAATGCCAGCCTCGACTATCTGGTGCTGGGGAAGGTCTCGGACAGCGAGGTGCGGGGGCGGCTGGACGCTGTTATCCGAACTTTGGCGGCTCTGTGGGAGGATATGTGACTGGTCGGAACAAGACCAGCGGCTGGTACTCCTGCGCCATAAGAATATCACCCGTTTTCTACTAAACTGGAACCATCAGCCGGGGCGACCCGCTGGTGTGGACTTTGAAAACTGAATATGCAGTCATCAGGAAGTCTTGGAGACAAGACCACGTTACTGTCTGGAATAGCCTGCACAGCGGAGCGCCACGATCCCCGGTTCCGGGAGGAGCGATCCATCCGACTGAAAATGCCAAGTTGCTCTTGGCCCGGCGATGACAACAGACAGCGATAATGATACTTCCGTAACTCGCGGCCCGGCCACAAAGAAGGCGGGGAGGTTAGACGCCTATGAGAGCAGCTTCGCAAGCTGACGAGCCTGATGATTCCCACGGTTCCGGGGTGTCGAGGACAAATTGGGATCAAAAACACGCTTTATGAAATTTTGTGGGCGGTCTGGATGCGGTGCTTACCGTATTGGGCCGCCCATTTACATACCAGAAGAAGGAGGTATCCATATGGACCGTAATTTTCACGATTTCCACCGCGGCGAGGTCTATTACGCCGACTTGAACCCGGTGATCGGTCATGAGCAGGGAGGCATCCGCCCGGTGCTTGTTGTCCAGAACGACACGGGCAATTACCACTCCCCGACCATCATTGTGATCGCCGTGACCAGAAGGACCTTTAAGAAACCCAAGCAGCCGACCCATGTGGTGCTGGATGATGCCCAGGGGCTTGCGCCGTCCCTGGTTATGTCGGAGGTCATCCGCACCATCGACAAGCGGCGGGTGCAGAGCTATGTGGGCAGGCTCACCGGGGAGCAGATGAGGCGGGTCAACGCCGCCCTCCTGGTGAGTGTCGGGCTTGATAAGGACTACGCTCCTGTTGCGGGAATGGAGGCATCCTGATGGACAAGCTCATCATCGACCCGGAGTTCCGGGACAAGATACCGCCGCTGACGGAGGACGAGTTCTCCCTGCTGGAGGAAAACATCCTATCGGATGGGGCGGTCTTTTCGCCCCTCATCGTCTGGGACGGCACGATCCTGGACGGCCACAACCGCTATGAGATCATCCAGAAGCACCCGGAGCTGACCTACGCAGTCCACAAGCTGTACTTTGCCAACCGCTATGAAGCCCTTTCGTGGATATGCAAGAACCAACTCGGCAGGCGCAACCTGACGCCCCAGCAGAAGAAATACCTGATCGGGCAGCGGTATGAGGCAGAGAAACAGGCGGTTGCCTTTCATGGAAACCAGCATACTGCATCTGGTGAAAGTGGTGCGGACAAAAAATGTCCGCACCAGAATAGCCGCCATGTTACACAATCCCGCATTGCAAAAGAGACAAACACTTCCGCAAGTTATGTGAGGGAGGCCGGGACTTTTGCTAAAGGTGTGGATGCCGCCGAAGAAGCCCTTCCCGGTATCAAGCAGGAAATACTCACAGGCACAATCAAGCCGACAGCATCGGCAGTAGCCGCTGTTGCAAAAGCTGACCCGGAAGAGCGCCTCAGACTGGCCGCCGATTTGAAGAAATCCAAGGATGATAAAGGCAAAAAGCCCCGGACTGCCTACCACAAAGCCCCGCCGACCACTTCCAGGAAGGCCGAGATGCAGAGGATCGCGGAAATATCGGCTGAGATGGAGCGGGACAAAGCCCCCAGCACCGAGGAGAATGTACTCTGTTCCCTGGATGGCGAGATCGTATCGTTCATGGAGCTTTTTGACCGCATCTTTCAGGAGTATCCCCGGCTTTTGTCGGACAGCCATTACAGGCCGAAACTCATCCAGATCATGCAGAAAATGAAGCAGTATATCGCAGACATCGAAGGAGGACGCACAGAATGAACAGCAAGGACCTTTTTTGCCGGGAGCTTCCCATCAACAGCGCAGAGCTGAAGATACCCCGCACTACTTATCAGCGTGAACTGAACGAGGACCGGGTCCGCAGGATCGCCGCCGAGTTCGATGAGCGCATCGCCAACGAGCCGAAGGTGAGCTGCCGGGACGGCCGCTACTATGTGTTCGATGGCCAGCACACCATCGCCGCCCGGAAACTGCTCAATGGTGGGCGGGACCTGTCCATCCGCTGCAAGGTGTTCTACGGCCTGACCGAGAGCGATGAGGCATTGCTGTTCGCCCAGCAGACGGGAGCCTCCGCCAGCCTGACCGCCGGGGCGAGGTTCCGGGCGCTGGTCTACGGCGGCGATGAGGACGCTATGGCGTTCCTGAAAGCAACGGAAGCTGTGGGCCTCTATGTGGACTACAAGCAGACCAGGGGTGCGAAGCGGCTGGCCTGCATCAGCACCGCTTTCGGCCTGTCCCAGAAGGTCGGGGGCGGGGTGTACCGGGAGGCGATGCAGGCCATCGTGGACGCCTGGAAGGGCGACCCGGACTCCCTCCGGGCTGAGACGGTGCAGGGCTTGGTGGAGTTCGTGGACCTCTATCACGGGGAGTACAGCCGCAAACGGCTGGTGACGCGGCTGCGCCAGGTAGACCCGGTGGTGATCTTCCGGGAGGGCCGGGCCATGACGAGCCTGCCGGGGTACAAGCGGTATCTCTACCAGGTGTACCGCATCTACAACGGCTCCAGCGCAAAGACCGCCCTGCCCATGAAGTTTTGAAAAACCTGGGAGAAGCGTCTGCCCTTTGGGGCGGGCGCTTTTCTCTGTTCTATGAAAGTTTGTCCTTTCCATAAGATGTTGAAAAGGACAGAACAGTTGGAGGTGCTTTGCCATGACAGAAGCGATGAAAGACATCGACCTCCGCAAGGTGGACAGATCGACGCTCCGTGACCGCAGCACAGTCCGCATTGACCCGGAGGCTCCCACGGAGGAGCGCATCCGGGCATGGATAGAACAGCTTGGCAACCCCTATGGCTATCTGGACGGCGGCGTGGTCGTGAAGCTGAGTTTTGCGGACAAAGGCGAGACCATCGAGGAGCGTATCAACTCCCTTTACCTTGCCGGGGCCTGACATCCTTAACAAACCGGGCGATCCGGCGCTACAATATGGCTGGGTCAAAAAAAGGAACTGCATCACAAGGCCAGCGGCTTTGTATTCCGTTCCCATACGGGACAGGGCCTTCGGTTTTCTGACACACAGATGACAAGGAGGTTCAAAATGTCCAATAAAATCTATAAGACCGGCATCTATGCCCGGTTGTCCAGAGAGGATGCTGACCGGCTGGAGTCCAACAGCATCCAAAGCCAGCGGGCCATCTGTCTGGCTTACATAGAGGGCCACGACGACCTTGAACTGGTGGACACCTACATCGACGATGGGGAGACCGGCAGCAACACGGACCGTCCCGGCTTTCAGAGGATGATCCAGGATATGCGTTCCGAGCGCATCGACTGCGCCGTCAGCAAGGACCTGAACAGGTTCTCACGGAACTATATCGACGCCGGGGACTACCTGGAAATGAACTTTCCCGCCAAGAACATCGAGCGCGTTGATGACAGCGAATACGACCAGTTCCTGGTGGCGGCAAGCCTTGAGAAAAGCCCAGACCTGGCGAGGCTTATCAATCTCTCCTTCAATATCAACCATTACACGGTGTTCCGTGACGTTTCCAACTTTGCTGGAATAGGAGAATATCATCTCCTAAATATCCGTGGCTGTCTGACTAAAACAGAACAGGAAACACTTGACTTCGCCAAAGTTGGCCGTGATCTGCTGTCCTCCGGCAAAGGGGTCCCCACGGAATACGGCCTGCTGTTTGAGAATGAAGAAGTACCGTTTCAGCAGGTCTACGACGGCACAACATTCCCACCATATCTCTATAACGACAACGAGGTCGCAACAGTGCATATGCACTACCAGGGAAAGTCCGAATACCTGTATCTGCCGGAGGAAGACGTCTCAATAAGAAAGCGTTAAAAAGGTTAGGCACACCATGCCGGGACGACTGTACGATGGAGATAGAAATCTTATCCTATCCGGATGACATCTGGGAGGATATACTGGAGCAGGCCTTTGATACAGCAGGTTTCGCTGCCGCCAACACGCTTGCCGGGGTACTTAGCAGAGAAGATTTAGACCTCTACAGCATATTGTATATTGCTGATGAAATCAGAAAACTGGCGGACCATTTTCATAACTTTATCATCATGGACGAAGCGCAAAATTATACCGATGTGGGAGAATACATAGCTCAGCATGAGCGCGGCTATCAGATTGGAGAATATATGGACGATTTTGCAGACTATTCAAAATTGGGCGAATACATTGCGCGGGAGCGCGATGGGATGTTTATGGGCAGTTGTTTTATCTGCATGGAGGATCGCTGCGATTTGGAAACGATTCTCCATGGAAGTAGCCTTGAAATAGAGTTAGGGGGATGTAGATGTTCAAAGCAAAATTGACAAAGGATACCGGGGAAAACGTCATAATAGAGTTGCCTCAGGACTATTCGCGGTTGACCGAAGCGATAGCCTCGTTAGGCGCCCGCCTGCGGCCGGAGCATATCTCTATAGATGGCAGCGGAGATGTTGTCCGGGGGGAGTTGATCCCCACCGGCGAGATTGGCGAGCACTTAATGCGCCTGTACCCGGAGGAGTACACTCTGGAGGACGCCAACGACATGGCGCATATCGTCACTCAGGCAAACGATCTCATCAAGGAGGACTTGGAGCAGAACATCCTCTACGACCAGTACCGCACGGCCCAGGAGCTGCGTGACGGTATTAGAAAAATGACCTATGACGCGGGAAGTGAAAGGAAATTCTACTACTTCCCGATCACCGGCAAGATTTGGGACACTGAATACGAGGGAGAACTCCCGGCGGGTGAACGGTTCCTGCTGGGTCAGTGGGGAGCAATCGCTGATGAATTCTCCAAGTATTCTCATAGGGATATTAACAATATGTCAGTGTACTATGATGGGGCTGGCGCAGAAAAACTGCTCCTGGCCGATTGGGGGGTGAGGATATTGAAGATACGTTATACGGCAGATTTGATATCCGCTTGACCGAACTTATGACGGAGAAAGAAGAAAAAAACTGCATGATTGGATTTGCGGTCAGAACAGCGATGGGCTTGGAAGGGCCGCTCAAAATACGCCAGGCAAAGGTGAGATATGATTATCTGATAAACGCGAAATTAAATAACAGCTCCAATCTTATGATGCCACAAAATCTCTCAATATTTCTATGGCGGTTTTATCGATCTTTTTTGAAAAGCCATGTCCGCTGTTTTTTATGATTTCAAGTCTGATATTCCTGCTGGGATTACTGTTTCTGTATGCATCAAAGGCTTTTTTTGAATAACTGACATTTACAATTTTGTCCTCTGCTCCGTGAATAATCAAAACATCGTTCTTATAGCTTTTGATTTCATCAAACGGCTCCATTTTCATAACATCTGCGGCGTAGCATTTTCCAAGTTTCATGGGGCCGCATCGGATGACTTCCGGCAAATGCTCAGGGTCAAATTTTGCAAACATCATCTTTCCCGCATTGGCATCATCCGGCATGCAAAACGCAGGATAAAAGAGAACTAATTTCTTTATAGGATATGTTTCCCTTGCCGCGGCCAGCGCGGAAACAAATCCCCCCTGACTGCACCCCATAACCAAAATGTGATTTTGGTCTGCATATTCCCGACCCGCAGCGTAAGCGATTACGCTTTCTAAATCGTCAACTTCCGTTAATACAGACATTTCAGTAGTTAAGCCATCGCTTTTCCCTTTTATGACACTGCCTCCGCAAAAGTCAAAAGTATAGGTCAAGTACCCCATATCCGCTAATTCAATGGCATATTGTCTTACAGTATCCTGAAACGCCATAAAACCATGGCAGACGATCGCTATTGGTAAATGAATACCGGCTGGCCTATATTCCGTTCCGCGAATTGTGAGATGTCCCCTTTTGCATTCAAAGGGCGCTTTTGCTATGTGATGTTCTTCTTCCGCTTTTATATGAAACATAGTTTGTATCCTGCTTTCCAATGATTCAGCCATAAAACCGAGCCTAAAATTCTAATTTTTCAGTTTGCATCGTTGTGATGGGTAAGTATCTTTCAGGAAAGTATAGCATAACGAAGTGATCCAGTCAACCGGACACAAATGATAGTAAAAGAGGTTTGTATGCCGCAACGGAAAGCGCTGCCCCACCATAGACCCATATCCGGCGCAGATGAAAATACGATACCAAATTGAATCCAAGCTGAAGGCGTCGACTGGGTAAACTGGGTGCTGGCGAACATCCTCCGCGACTGGTGAATTTGTTTACAGATACTGTTCGCCAGGCGTGGCAGGAGATGGGCCTGTTCGGCGCCAGCCACTACACTGGCAAGAATTAGGACTTTGAGGGCAGGGTGCTGGTGCTGAACCCCACAATACTCAAGGATACATACAAAACGCCTGATTACCAGTTGTTCCTGGCAGCAGGCGGAGAAACAAGAGCAGACCAATGAGCAGAAAATGACATAAAGGAGGACACCGTGCATATCAAAATCTATCAAGTCAAATCCGAGCGTGACCCTGACAGAGCTAAATTCATGGGCCTGTCCCAGAAGAAAGCGCCGGTTGATTCCAGCATCTATGACCAGGTATTCAGGGGAGATGTGGATTGTAAGAACCTGGAGGATGTGTTCACCATGCTCAACACCAGGGGACGCCATCTGTACCGCGGGCATCCCCTCTCCGTCTCAGACGTGGTGCTCACAGAGGACGGCGCATACTTCTGCGACACCATTGGCTTTAAAGAAATTCATTTTAACGAGGATTAAAGCCCACAAGCCGGACAATCTTCTACAGATTGTCTATGTGGAACCGAACCGAACACCGTTTACCTGCGAGGTGGGCAATGACCCGAAGTCCTTACAGCGAGCTGTGGGCGGTTGCATAGAACCCGTTTATTTGGGCAATGGCACTACATCATTTTCTTTGACTGGCCGGATGAGTACGGTGTCCAGGACGGCAGCTTCGACCATGTTGGCATTGTGGAAAAACTGGAGGGCGGCAGGGTCTACACCATCGAGGGCAACTCCGGCGACGCTTGCGAGAGGAACAGCTACCCCATCGGCAACTACCAGATTTTGGGGTATGGAATGCCAAATCTGTTCTAAAATGCTTTCGGCTACCACTTGTCATAATGGACCCGGTCTTCCTCATAACCTCCGCGGGCTGGGAGATTTTTCTGGGATTCCTCCGGGTAGCCGAAAGCAATAATGGAGTGGGGCACGGCGCTCTCCGGCAAATCAAAAAGCTGGCGCTGGGCGGCAATTTTTTCCGCCTGGGGCCAGGTGCCCAGCCATACTGAGCCTATGCCCAGGCCGTGTGCGGCGAGGATCATGTTCTGTGCGGCGATGGAGCCGTCAATGACCCAATAATCTGGGGCGCGCTCAAAAGTGCGGGTCATGTCGCCCAGCACAAGAATTCCAAGGACAGCGCCCTTTAGAGGTTGGGCAGCAGAGCCGTTGCCGTCCGCCATTTTGCAGAGAGTATCCCTGTCGCGGACTACCAGGAAACTCCACGGCCTGGCGTTTACCGCACTTGGGCCGGACATACCGGCTGTGAGAATGGTATGCAGGTTCTCATCAGAAATTGGCTGGGATGTGAACTGGCGTACACTGCGTCGGGTGGAAATCGCGTCGATAATATTCATAGATACGCCTCCTTGTTGAGCTAAGTATAGCATACTCAACAAGGATGGCGCAAACAAAAAATAGATAGACAAGGAGAAAATTATAATGGAAAACATAAGGACAATGGCCATTCAGATGCCCGAGGAAACCTACCAGCGGTTGAAAGCCTACCTCAAGCGGCATCAGGTCAAGCAGAAGGATTTCGTCACCCAGCTGGTGGAGCGGGCGATGGAAAAAGATGACAGCGCCGCGCCGGAGGGCGGCAATGAGTAGGCAAAAACAGTTGCTTTTTAGGCCGGATTCGGGTATAATGTACACAGTAGGGACAGAGAGAAAACCGTTGGGCTTTGTGGCTGGTGTACAGCAGTTTTGCAAACTGCCAGTTTGACAAAGGGCGTGTCAAGCTCCCCTAAATTCATGGTACACTAACAGAGAGAAGGTGGTTCCCGTGAGTGTCAGCATAGAAGATATCAACTTGTCCAACGACCTGGTCTTCTCAGAGGTCATGCGCCAGCCAGAGAACGTCAAGCCGTTTCTGGAGGCGGTGCTGGAGAAGAAAATCGCGGGTATCATCTATATCGAGAAGCAGCAGGATATCAAGGACGGCATCAACCTGCATGGCATCCGGCTGGATGTGGTTCTGGCGGACGCGGACGAAACCCGGTATGATATCGAAATGCAGACCGGCCATGCCTATGATTTAGAGCGGCGCATCCGATTCTACCAGAGCAGCAGACCGCAGGACGCTGGAACCTGCTGAGAGCTACCGGCAGCTCAGAGAAAGTTACATTATTTTCATCTGCACGGACGACTACTATGGCCGGGGACTGGCACTCTATACGCGTAAGTCTGTGATCGACGGCGCTGAAGATTTGTCGTATGAGGACGGCTCTCATGCCTACATTCTGAATGCCGCGTTTACGGTTAGGAACATGAGCGAACCGGCGCTGGAGTTTCTGCGGTATGTCAACGCGAGGTATCGAAAGCTGGCAATTGACATTTCAGGCTCGGAGTATTTATCGCAAATAGACCGGGCGGTGGAGGACATAAAAGCCGACAAAGGAAAGGTGGAGAGGCTGATGACGCTGGCGGCTAAATTGAAGGATGAACGGTGGATTGGGCGGCAGGAAGGGATTGAGAAGGGCACAAGTGATACTAAGACTGGTATAGTCAAACGGATGCTGGAGCGGCATAAATCTCTGGAAGAAATTGCCGATATTTGTGCCCTGGATCTGGATGAAGTCAAAAAAATCGTGGAAGATGAGTAGGATATCATCCTGCGAAACGGCCGCTTATAAAAGTGGCATCTTTATAAGTCAGAGTTCCAATGAGGGTGTTTTAAAACCCCGTAAAGCCGCATAACTACTAGGGCAACACCGCACCATTCTAAGCACCGTCTTGCTTGCAGATTTTCCGTGATAGAGCACAGCTTTCGCTTGTCAATGGTGAGATGGACGGCGCTCAATCTGTACCCTCTGAAGAAAAATCTGACTGCCCAATACGGTACTTAGAATTCTGCGGTATTGCCCTAGGAATTTTGGCCCTGGCCGATGGCATCTTTTAAGCTTGGTAAGGCCATGCGGAGTGTCCTTATAGGATTTGAGTGTCCTTGGGGGACACTCCGCATTATTTTTGCTCAAAATCCTATACGGCAATCCGCTCCGGGGAGTAGTTGACGGCTACTCCCTTTCTCGTCCCCATGGTAATCCCCTCAGCCGGGACTTTTCCGGCGGTCAGGGACGGAGAAAGTGCCGATATAGTTGTAATAGTTGGTGATGTGCTAGGTGGTAATACCGTCCTGCTTTTCCGCATGATACACGTCGATGTGGTCGGTCAGCTCCGCCACCATGCGCTGGGTGGTCTCGGTGGTGTTGGTGTACCGCCGGACCGTTTCAAGAAATGTGTCAACGTCCACCCGCTGGACCTCGCTCTTTTTCAGCTCCAGCCGCGCACCCTGATCCGCTTGGCGTTCTCCCCCTGCTCCTGCTCGTACCGCTGGGACATTTTTGCAAATCGGGCGTCGCTGATTTTCTGGCTCACGTTCTCCTCGTAAAGCCTCTCGAAAAGCCCGTCCAGCTCCTGCTGCTTCCTGGCCCGCTCATTCTCGTCACTTTCACAAAACGGCCCATCATGGCCTTGATGAAATCGTCCTCGTACTCGTTGGCGAAACAGGCCAGCCGGTTTGCCTCGTACAGCGCCACCCGCTCCAGAAATTCCAGCCGGAAGTGGGGCTTGGAACACTTCCGCAGGCCGGAATTCTGGTTCTGACAGCTCAAGAATTTAATAGCGTGATTGCCCTGGTTAAAGTGGAAGTTGAGGCTGCCGCCGCACTCCGGGCATTTGAGAACGCCGGAAAATGCGCTTGGCTCCTGGGTGACGGTGGGCCGCCTTCGGCGGGTCCCCTTTTTCAAGGTCTGCACCTTTTCCCAGGTGGGCCGGTCTATAATGGCCTCGTGGACGTTGCGGAAGATTGCCCGGCTCTCCTCCGGGTTTTCAATCCGCTTTTTGATCTTGTAGGACTTGAAGTAGGATTTGGAGTTAATCACGTCCCTGCAATACTCCTGCAAGGTGAGGATTTTCTTGATGGTGGTATGCCCCATTTGGTGGGCTCCACGGTGCTCTTGGAACCGCCCCGGCTGGTCCCTTTACTCCGCCAGTAGTAGGTGGGATTGAGCTCCAGCGCGGCGGCGGTTTCCGCCAGCCCGCAGCCGTCCAGGGCTATTTGATAGATACACCGCACAACCTCGGTGGCCCCCGGGTCGATCATCCAAAAGCGGGGGGCCTCCGGGCTCTTGATGTAGCCATAGGGAGGCGGAGATAGCGGTGCGCTGGAATAGCCTTTCATCTTGTTCACGATCCGGCGCTTCTTGGAAGTATTGCGGGCGTAGTAATCGTTAGTCAACCTTAGAATCTGTTTAGCATCTATTTAAGAGCAGACGAATAAAGGCAAGAGAAAACATTTGAAAAGAGTTCTGTAATTTACGTTCGCAGTTTTTCCAGAGTCTCCGACATTTGTCGAGCCAGGGAAAAGAGCGCTCCACAATCCAGCGCTTTGGCAGGACAGCAAAAGTATGGAGCTCGTTGCGCTTAACGACCTCAACCTCCGCACCAGAAAGATCCTTGATTGAGTTTGCAA
>CAJTCU010000026.1 GCA_910574935.1 Oscillospiraceae bacterium | reverse complement strand
GACTGATGTCACTTGGATAGCTTTTCCTCACCTGTCTTCCCCCCTCATCCCCTCTATTTTATCACTGGACCGGATGGTTGGCTAGATACTAAACAGGTTCTTACATAAAGAATGACATGAAAACAGTCGATTACCTCCGGCAAGATGGCATAGCGGATTATTGGTAGCGGCTACCGATAATCGAACCAGACTCTCACACGGAGGTGCACATAATGAGCAAATTGAAACCGAGAATCCATGGCGAAGCAAGCGACCTTGACTATATCCTTGCTGGGGTTTACTTAACTTAAAGATAGTATATACATACAGCCTGCTGATACATTGCTTGCAAATACCCCGCAAAAACCAAACCATACAGAAAAGGAGTTTTTGCAGATGAAATCACTATTTGAACAGTTAGGCGGCACATACCACGAAGAAAATGGGTATCTTATTCCAGATTTAAGATTACCCGCCGAAGAAGAACAGCCGATAGGCACATGGGGACAGCGGCACTTGGACTATCTGAAACAGTACCATAAGGTTACATACACCAATCTTCTTACAAGCGGCAGGCTCAACGCCTATCTTGTAGATGTAGACAGGCAGGCACAGGAACGCTCCCACAGGCTCATAGAGGGCATGAAACAGGCACAGGGAATAACAGAACGCCTAAAGGAAGAAAATGCCTTAGAATGGGTGCAATGCCTAAATAACATAAGGGCGTGTGCGAGGGAAATTGTGAACGAGGAAATTATTTTTGCATAGCTATACACGGGCGGTAGAAAGTGATTTCTGCCGCCCGTATGCAATGCTGTTGATAGCAATGGAAATAACGGGTATAATTATAATCACTTGGCGTGAAATTGTCGAAAATTTGTCTTTTATCGGCTACGATAAAGGGATTAACTGATAAGGAGCATTGCCTATGAAATACAAGATACTGATTATTGATGATGAAGAAATGATATTATCCATGATGGAAAAATGTTTAGGAGAAGAATTTTCCGTATATACAGCGGAAAATGCAAAAAAAGCGTTAGAACTATTAAACGTAATACCAGATATTATATTGTTGGATATCAATATGCCAGAAATGGACGGATTGGAATTGTGCCAGCTTATCCGAGGGCATATATCCTGCCCAATTATTTTTTTGACAGCACGGGTAACGGAACGGGATGTGATAAAGGGGCTGTCTGTCGGCGGGGATGATTATATTACAAAACCTTTTAGCATGGATGAATTATTGGCAAGAATTTCGGCGCACCTTCGGCGTGAAGAAAGAAATGGCACAGCAGAAAATCTAAGGTTTGATGAAGAATTGATTATTGATTACAATAGCCGAACTGTATTTTATGGTAAGGAACAGTTAGACTTCTCAAATAAAGAATTTGAGATTATCCGTTTTCTTTCCCAAAATGCAGGCATGGTTTTTGACAGGGAAACCATCTATGAAAAACTTTGGGGATATAATGGCGAGGGCGATAGCATTGTAGTAAAAGAACATATCCGAAAGATACGGAATAAGCTGTCAGTTTATACGGATAAAAACTATATTGAAACAGTATGGGGAGTCGGTTATAAATGGGCAAAATAAAAACAAAGTCGCTTAAGACATCTATGGCAGTTACTTTTTTCATTACGATATGTGTGACTGCCCTGTTATCGTCTATCACTATCTTTACGGCAAACCAAGTGCAGCATGAAATATTAAAGAAACGGTATATGACGATAAATTCCCCTGATTTTCAGATGGATGAGAACACAGGCAATTATATTTTGGATATTGATAACAACAATATCACATGGCAGCCTTTAAGCAGATGGGATACTGTCATCTATTATGGCTCTTATGCTGCTATGGTTGGTCTGCCTGTTTTTTATATTGCTGTCGGGATTGGGGCGGCTGCGGCGGTATATTACCGAAAAAAGCTTCGGGAGCCTATCACACAGTTACAGAATGGCGTGGAAAGAATACAGGAGGATAATCTTGACTTTCACATTGAATATGACGGTGATGATGAGTTAGGGCGGTTATGCTGTTCTATGGAAAAAATGCGCGGGGAGCTTCGGCAAAAACACAAAGCGTTGTGGGAATCCTTAGAACAAAGGAAATTATTGAATGCTTCGGTATCTCATGATTTAAGGACGCCGATTACCGTCCTCAAAGGATATTTAGACTATTTAGAGAAAAATATCCCACAGGATAAGCTTACGGAAGATATGCTTTTAGATACGGTATCATCTATGCAGGGGGCGGTAAACCGTTTGGAGCTATATGTGGAGAGCGTTCGGGATATTGAGAAGATTGAAATTATTGAAATTGAAAAACGGTCTGAAAATGTGAAGCTATTATTGAATGAATTAAGAAGTAATGTGCGGCAGATTGCGGGAAATAAAGAAATCATTATTTCAAACGATATTACGGTGGACAAAATTCAAATAGATAAGGGCGTGTTTTTTCGGATTTTAGAAAATCTCCTGCAGAACGCATTAAGATATGCAGAAAAACAAGTAAGCATAAACCTTTCACACAAAAAAGATTTTCTCATTCTTACGGTAAAGGATGATGGGAAAGGTTTTTCAGCGGCAGATTTGGAAAAAGCAACCACTGCATTTTACAGTAATGATAAGGAAAAACAGCATTTTGGTATAGGCTTAAGCGTATGTAAAATACTTTGTGAAAAACATGGCGGTTTATTGTATGTCGGAAATCAGAAAGAAAAGGGGGCATGTGTAACCGCCAAATTAAAAAGTTTTTAATATCCTTTTCGGAAAATTGGCTTTTCTATTATAAAATCTCCTTACAACACAAGTAAGGAGGTTTTTGTATTTATGGAAATCCTAAAGGATACCTTTATGCCATACGGCAAAAACAATGAAATTGTAATAAGAAATCTTTCCAAAAACTATGGAAAAAAGACAGCCCTTGAAAATGTATCCGTTACGATCCATTCTGGAATGTACGGGCTTCTTGGGCGGAATGGCGCAGGGAAAACAAGCCTTATGAAAATTTTGGCGACGCTATCAGAAGCGTCAGGCGGGGAAATCAGTATGAATGGTATCCCAATCAAAGAAACAGGTAAAATACGGGAAATCGTAGGTTATCTCCCGCAGGATTTTTCTTTTTACAGAGGTATGAGCGTTTATGGCGCAATGGATTACCTTGGGCTGCTGTCGGAAATTCCAGATAAAATCCGAAGAGAAAGAATACCCGCATTACTTGAACAGGTAAATCTAAAAGAAGATATGCGGACGAAAGTAAAGGCTTTATCGGGAGGGATGAAAAGACGGCTGGGGATTGCACAGGCACTGTTACATAACCCGCAAATCCTTATTGTTGACGAACCGACAGCAGGGCTTGACCCAGAGGAACGTATTCGTTTCCGTAATCTGCTAAGTGAATTTGCAGAAGACAGGATAGTGATTCTTTCTACCCATATTTCTTCGGATGTTGAATCGTGCTGTGAAAATATAGGAGTATTGAACAATGGGAAAATGATATGGAATGGCAGTACGGAAGAACTGGTGGGACAGGCAGAGGGAAAAGTTTACCTTATTTCAGCGGCAAAAAAGCAGGATAAACATATCAAGGAAAAGTATGCTGTCTTAAATATCATTTCTTCACAGTCAGACATACAGTACAGGGTATTGTCAGACGTGGAGCCAGAAGAAAAATATATGCTTCAACCCCCTACGTTGGAAGATGGGTATATGTATCTGTTAAGCCAGACAGAGGGAGGGATAGAACGATGAAGTTATATTTTAAAGAGTGTAAAAAGATTGCAGCAAGTGTGATTTATTATTTCTTTCTCGCTATTTTGGTTTTTAGCTGGTTCCAGAATTTTCGGGGAGTGGCAAAAACAGAAATCAATTGGGAAAAAGGTATTCCCCCGGCAGATATAGGTTTTGAACGCCCATTACTGTCCAAACCATCCGAGGAGGACGATTACTTTGGCAGTAAAGTTTCAGAGGATGACCCGGCGGCAATCATGATGGGCGTTACAAGGGCGTTACTGTCAGAATATGAAAGCAACCGCTACGCCACATATCCCATTGGATACTATAAAGCGATTACGCTTAGCGATGATGAGCAAAAACGTGTACTTGAAATACTTTGTGAAATAACGGGATTGACGGAAGAACAATTAAAAGATTTGCCAGAAGATTATTTTCCAGCAGTCACAGGCACAATTATTTCCTTTGACGCAATGAGTGTTGATGAAAATGGAAATTTGAATACGGTGATGGGAAATAGGGCAGACACAGGAAGCGGAGAAGATAAATATAAGCATTTTATACCACAGGTCACTTATGGACATTTCAAAGAGCTAATGCGGGAAATGGAAAGCATTATCGGGGAAAACGGTTCACAGTACTCCCCCGAAATGATGATTACCTATTTTGGCATGTCGGAAATGACTTATGAGGAAGCATGTGAGGAATATAACCAGACAATCAGCAATGATAAAGTGACAGGCGGTTTTGCACGGTTATTTTGTGATTATATAGGATTGGAACTAGGCTTGTATCCTATATTTTTGGTAGTGCTTATATGGATGAAAGACCGTATGGGCAATGCGTCAGAATTGATTTACAGCAAAAAAATATCTTCGGCAAGACTGGTGGTTTCAAGATATTTGGCAAGTATCACTATGGTTCTCCTGCCTGTTTTGCTGTTAAGTTTTGAATCCCTTGTGCCGCTTATTTCGTTTGGCGTAGAGAAAGGTATTTCAGTAGACTATTTTGCGTATATCAAATACATTTTATGGTGGCTTCTGCCAGAGGTCATGGCGGTATCCGCAATCGGAATATTTTTCACTTTGCTCACAGACTCTCCGATTGCGATTGCCATTCAATTCCTTTGGTGGATGGTTGATAAGGGAGTAACAGGACTGTCAGGGGACACGAAAGCAGCGACTTTAATGATAAGGCACAATACATTGCGTGGCTATGAAGTGATACAAGATGAATTTCAAATGATTTGCAGGAACAGGCTGCTTATGGCGGGAATCAGTATTCTATTTGTCGTTCTGTCCATATGGGTTCTTAAGTTTAAGCGGAAAGGAAAAATAAATGCGGCGAATATCTATCACAAGTGTTTTGGGCATATGCAGGACAAACTTTCTTTTGGTAGTAAAAAATAACTTATTTTTGGCGGCGGTTTATTTGCTGATAATTCCTTTACTAAGGGGGATTGCAAATTTAGATATGGTTCGTTCTGCGGAATGTTTGGAACAGGCTGTAATACTAACAGGAGTATTTCTCATAGCTCCGTTGCCTGCCCCAGAACAGTCTAAGGCAATACAGGACGTAGTTTGCACAAAGAAATTTCCACATTGGAAAATCTTATTGCTGCGGTTCATCATGTCAATGCTGTTGCTAATTATGATGGTATGCCTGTTCTCTGGAATTATGGTATGGGAAAACTGTATATTTCCCTTTGTGCCTTATGTGGCGGGAACAGTGATAAGCGCAATGGCATTGGGGAGCTTTGGATTTGCAGCAGCCATATTCAGCAATTCTGTTATTGTAGGTTACTTGGCGTCAATCGGATATTTTCTTTTAAATTCTTTGGGGAATGTATCAGAGGATAGTATTTTCTATTTGTTCTCAATGGGAAAAGGCAATTATTCCACAAAGATATGGCTTTTCGGTTTAAGTTTGCTGGTAATTGCAGTAGTTTTTATTTACGAAAGAAGAAAGAGATATTGATAAAAAATCATTGTGATACTTGCCCACCGAATAAAAAAAACGAGGTTCGGTGGGCGGCTTTACCATGCCTAAATAAATAGACGTTACCCTCCAGACCTGTTTTAAGTTTGGAGGGATTTTTTATGTCCTTTTTTCGGGCAGTTATCCATCTGCTCATGCAACGCAGAATTGACTTATACATAGCATATCGGGGAATGGCAGGAAGCCAGTTAAAAAAATCCCTGCTTATGCAACGCTACTTCTCACCATGAAACCAGAAGTAGAATCTCCACTTAACAGAATATGTATCTCTTATAACCGTAGAGGTCGCAGAGCCTTTGCGGTTTTTCTTTTGTCGTTTTTTATCAGAATGTGCCGCAGGGGTGTTTCCGCTGTTGACTGTCGTTCGCCGCCTATCCAATCTGGATTTTTTACATTTTTCAAAAATTCGGATTGGAGGAAATAAGGAATGGCATATAACCACGGACGTGAGGACAGGAAATGGCGTATCTGGAAAGAAGCCGAGGAAAAAGTGCTGCGTGAGCATGGCGTTGATGAAGCGGTCATTGAGCAAATCCGCATGGATGACAGGGCGGACTTTAATTCCAACAGGCGGTTTTACCGATGGACGAGCGACTTCGGCGAATACCTTGAGGGAGTGGCGGACGCTGAACAGCAGGCAGAGCCGACTACCGTTGCGGACTTGCTGGACGAGATTGAGGACGAGAAACTGTATCAGGCACTTCTTACGGTGGACAAGCATACCCTGCTCATTCTCCTGCTGAAAATGCAGGGGTATTCCACAAGGGAGATTGCGACAATGGCAGGGCTTACCGAAAGGGCGCTCTACAAACGCCTTGAACGGCTCCGCAAAAAATTAAAACCTATTTTTTATCCTTTCGGGGAAATTTAACCATTTCCACGGGCTATTGGGTGGGAGGGCAATCCTCCCGCTCAATTTTTTTCGGGAGGAAAGGAAATGGCATACGGGGCAAAGACATACACGCTTCGGGAGGAATCCACGGAAAGCGGCAAAAGGTATTTTATCAGCTTTAAGGACGGGCAGGGGGAACACCACGAACTGGAAGTGTCAGAACAGCTATTCTTTAAATTTCGGCAGATGGAACGCAGGAACAGGAACCTTCAGCAATGGAACCAGCGGCACAGGGAGTTTAACGAGGTATGGGATGAAACGCTTTACAGACGGGCGTTGCGAGTGCCTAAGACGCTTGATGAAAGCATGATTGAGAAAGAACGGAATGAACTGTTTTACAAATCGGTTGCCCGACTGCCAGAGATACAAAGGCGGCGTTTCCTGCTCTATTACGAGTATGATTTTAATTTTTACCAGATTGGCGAGATGGAGCATTGCACCGCTTCCGCTGTCCAGAAGTCTGTTTCGGTTGCAAAGGAGAAAGTCAAGGCAGAAATGAGGAAGTATCTTCAACCTTGACTGTTACCGCCCGAAAAAGGAATCCGCTTATTATCGGCGTGGGGATGGCGGCATTACATACTCTCACTCTTTTTCGTGGGAGTAAATCTAATTTAAGGAGGTCACACCTATGCGCAACAAAACCAAAGACACCACCCGAAAGGAGGAATTCTATGCAGAAGCTTCAGACAGTCAACGCCGACACGCTTCTTTATGAGCCGCTTGAGAAGCCGTCCTTTGTGGTGGACGGTCTGATCCCCACGGGCTTAATCCTGTTCTGCGGCTCACAGAAAATCGGCAAGAGTTGGCTCATGTTAAAGCTCTGCCTATGCGTGTCGCAGGGAATCCCCTTATGGGATATGCACACACAGGAGGGCGACGTGCTTTACCTCTGTTTGGAGGACACGTTCTGCCGCATACAGGACAGGCTGTTCCATTTGACGGACGAAGCGAGCGGGCGGCTTCACTTTGCGGTGGCAAGCGATAAGCTCTCAGACGGTCTTATCGTGCAGTTGGAGGACTATTTGAAAGAATACCCCGACAGCAGGCTCATTGTCATTGACACCTTACAGAAAGTCCGTACCGCATCCAAAGACAACGCCTATGCAAGCGACTACGGGGACATCTCCCTTATCAAAGACTTTGCCGACAGGCACGCTATAGCGGTCATTGTCGTACACCATATCCGAAAGCAGAATGACAGCGACGTGTTCAACAAAGTGTCTGGCACGACGGGATTGACGGGGAGTGCAGACGCAACCTTTGTTCTGGAACAGGAAAGCCGTGCGTCCAATGCCGCAAAGTTATATGTGACGGGCAGGGATACGCCCTATCAGGAGTTTACGCTCCGTTTCCGTGATTGCAGTTGGGAGTTGGTGGAGCGGAAAGAGCAGGAACAGCTTGCCAAAGAAGCGATACCAGACGTTCTTTTTCGGTTGGTGTATTTCATGCAAGACAAGGGGGAATGGACTGGCACGGCAACAGAACTTCTGGAAGCGATGGGGGAAACGGGAACGCCGCCCAACATCATGACGAAACGGCTCAACGAATACCGTGCCGGTTTCCTCAGTGAAAACAATATCTGTTACAGCTACCACAGGAAGAAAGGGGGCAGGGAGATTTCCCTCACAAGGCAGTCGGGTGACGGTGGTGACGGTGATGACGGTTAGATTGGGATACCCCCTGCCACTGTCACCGTCATAGCGGATGTATGTAAAATCGGCGGTTCTGCCCTGCGGGTGACAGCGGTGACGGTGATGACGGCAATATTGGGATACCCCCGTCGCTGTCATCCCTGCGGGAGAACACCCCATAAACGCAAAATGCAGGCGTGGGCATTACTCGCCCTTTTCGGCTCGTAAAGCCACCCCTGCGGTCAGAAAAATCCCCCGATTTTTCCGACTGCGTTTACAGGGTGTAACACACTACACTTTGCCCTGCAAAGTCGTGTGCCAGACGTTCCCTCTGGACTCCCTTAAAGCAGGGCTTACGCCCTGCCCATCCTCTGCCTTGCGGCTTCGGATGGAAGAATGTGCGGTGACAGTTAGCGGCTTCCGTGGGGGTATCCCAAAAACACCGTCACCACCGTCACCAACCGTCACCCTTTGGAAGATTACCCGCCGAAGAAAGGAAGATTGACTATGCCCTATGCAATCCTGCGTTTCCAGAAACGCAAGGCAGGCGGCGTTGCGGCTTGTGAACGCCACAACGAGCGGAAGAAAGAAGCCTATAAAAGCAATCCAGATATTGATACGGAACGTTCTAAAAACAATTACCATCTCATAGCACCGCCAAAGTACACCTATAAAAAAGAGATAAACCAAATGGTAAAGGAAGCGGGCTGTAAGGTAAGAAAAGACAGCGTGATGATGGTGGAAACGCTCATCACAGCTTCGCCCGAATTTATGAACAGCTTACCGCCCGAAGAACAAAAAGCGTATTTCCAGACGGCTCTTGACTTTATTTCGGAGCGTGTGGGAAAGCAGAATATCCTCTCCGCAGTCGTCCATATGGACGAGAGGACGCCCCATATGCACCTATGCTTTGTGCCGCTTACGCCAGACAACAAGCTGTCAGCAAAGTCTATTTTAGGCAACCAGAAATCCCTATCCGAATGGCAGACCGCCTACCATGAGCGGATGTCCGCACGGTGGAATCAGCTTGAACGGGGGCAGTCCTCAATGGAAACGAAGCGCAAGCATATCCCCACATGGCTCTATAAGCTGGGAGGCAGTCTGGATAAACAGTATGCGGAAATCGTGTCTGCCCTCTCCGACATCAACGCCTTTAACGCAGGCAAAAAAAGAGATAAGGCGTTAGAACTGCTCTCCGCATGGCTTCCAGACGTGGAGAAATTCTCTAAGGAAATCGGCAAACAGCAGGCGTATATCGACAGCTTGAAAGAGAGAATCGGGCAGGAAGCCGACTATGCGGGGCGTATGCGTGATGAGAAGTACGAGCAGGAACGAAAGGTACAGAAAGCAAACCAGAGGATATTTGAATTGCAGAAAACCAATCAGCAGATGGAAAGGTTATTGAAAAAGATACCGCCAGAAGTATTAGAGGAATTGCAGAAATCAAGTAAAAACAGGTCAAAGGAAAGGTAGGAAGTGAATGGTTAAATTGTTCGACAGGATGATACAGACAGGCATAAAGCCAAAGGAAAAAGGCATCCCACAGGGCTGCTTCATAGAAAAAGACGGTCAGTCATTCTTTATTTGCGGCAAAGACGTTATCTGTTTTACCGAGCATTTCAGCGATAAAAAGCAGACCGTGGAAAGGCTTGCGGAGAATGTCATGCGGTACGAAAGAAAAAAATCTGCCTAATAATTGCCGCTGGCGATGGAAAAACAGCCTGCCCCATGCTATAATAGATTCATGCAAGCAATGTATTGTGGCAGGCTGTTTCCAAAGGACAGGAGGTTAAAACAAGTGAAACAGCAGCAATACAATACAGCGTTATATATGCGTCTAAGCCGTGATGACGAGCTGGAAGGGGAGAGCGCAAGCATTTCCACGCAGAAACAGATACTAAGGGATTACGCAAATGAGCAGGGATTTTTAGTCGTAGACGAGTATGTGGACGACGGATTTTCGGGTACAAATTTCGAGCGACCGAGTTTCAAACGCATGATTGAGGACATAGAGGACGGGAAAATCAACTGCGTTGTCACAAAGGATTTGTCAAGGCTTGGCAGGAACTATATCCTCACGGGGCAGTACACGGAGCTTTATTTCCCAAGCAAGGGCGTAAGGTACATCGCAATCCATGACGGCGTTGACACGATAAGGGAGGACAACGACATCGCCCCATTCAAGAACATTGTCAACGAATGGCAGGCAAAGGAAACGAGCCGCAAGGTAAAAAATGCGATGAAAGCCAAGTTTAAGAACGGGGAATACATCGCCCCTGTCGTGCCAATCGGCTATAAAATCAACCCTGCCGAGAAGAACAGGCTTGTCGTTGACGAGGAAACCAAGTGGATTGTGGAGCGGATTTTTGAGCTTGCGGCGCATGGATACGGGGCAAACAAAATCTGCCGCACCCTTGCCGCCGAGAAAGTCCCGATACCCGCATGGTGGGCGTCACAGAAAAACGGTTACAAGGCGAACATTTTTGAAGGTCAGCCAGAGGGGAAGAAATACCTCTGGAACATCGTTACCGTAAGCAAAATCCTTCAGAATGAAATCTATCTTGGCAACACCGTTCATTATCAGATACAGAAACTCTCCTACAAGTCAAAGAAGAACGTCAAGCGACCGAAAGAGGACTGGATGCGGATTGAGAATACCCACGAGCCATTAGTTGACCGTGAAACATGGGATTTAGTGCAGGGGCATATTAATTCCCGCAAACGCAGCCGAAAGGACGATGAGCCGCAGATATTCGCAGGGCTGCTCAAATGCGGCGAGTGCGGTTGGAGCTTGTCGGCGGCAAACACAAAGAACAAGTCGAGGTATTACCGCTGCACGCAGTATTCCGCACATGGGAAAGAAGCGTGTTCCCTGCATTTCATCACTTACAATCTGCTCTATGCTTTTGTTCTCGGAAGGTTACAGTACTGGCTGATGGCAGTAAAAAAGAATGAGGATGCCATTTTGGAGCGGCTGCTGCAGAGCAGCGAGAAACAGCGGCGGTCAGAGAATGCCCGTGATGAAAAGGAGCTGAAAAAGGCACAAAAACGCAGGCAGGAACTGAACAACCTTTTTGCGAAAATGTATGAGGACAGGGTAAAAGGGCTTCTTGACGAAGAAAACTATTCCATGCTCTCCGTCAAATACCGCACGGAGCAGCAACAGCTTGACGAAACAATAAAGACCATATCCGCAAGGCTTGAGGAAACCAAAGCGGAAACGGATGATGCAAAACGGTGGGTAGACTTAATCCAGAAATACAGCGCCATTGACGAGCTTACCGTCCCGCTTTTGAATGAGCTGATTGAGAAAATCGCAGTCCATCAGTGGAGGAAAGACGAGAACGGTAAGAAAGTATGGGATATTGAAATTTACTACCGTTTTGTCGGAAAGATTGATTGAAAGATAGAAACTATGGGGAATGTGCCATTTGCGGCAGTTCCCCGAAGGATTATCCTTAAGTAAAGTAAAGCGGGGACTACTACATCCCCGATCTGATACTTGACGAGGAACCGAAGCAGGATGTATTCTATGGCAAGTACGGCGATCTTCGGCGCGACTACCTCCGGGAGCATAAGCCCAAGCTGTGGATGGTGCTGATGAACAGTGGCAAGCTGGCTGACCGCCTGAAGGGTGTCGAGTGGATGGCAGAGCAGCGCATGGACACGCTCCTGCCGCAGTTGATGAAAGCCGCTGGCGTGAGGAATTGAAGCGGCGGTCGCAGTGGGAGTGGGGCAAGGCGATGAATAGCATCGCCAACCGCGACGAGGAAGTCATCAAGAGCGAGATAATCAACGCTTTACAGGTCCAAAACTCTTGCAAATGCGGGGGCAGGAGACGGTGGATACCAGAAGAAGACTTGTTATACTAGCAAGCCTCACTCTGGTGTTTTATACGTTACATATGAAGTGTCAAAAAGCTCCAGCTGTGCAGATAATTACAGCTGTACATATTGGAAGCGCCGTGATATGATTATTAAGGCAATACCGCACAATTCTAAGTACTGTATTGCGCAGTCAGATTTTTCTTCAGAGTGTACAGATTGAGCGCCGTCAACCTTACCATTGACAAGCGAAAGCTGTGCGCTATCACGGAAAATCTGCAAGCAAGACGGTGCTTAAGGCGCCAGCCGCGAATGGTGCGGGGTTGCCTTAAAGATAAGGGGGTAACGATATGAGTGAGTTGCTTGACTATGGTCACTTTGACATTGTTTTAGCTGAGTATTTGTCGAAAAAGAATATAAGTAAGAACTTTTTGGCTGAAAATGCAAATCTGCAACGGACGCAGCTAAACACATATTGCAAGAATGACATCAAGCGCCCAGACCTTGATGTTCTGGCTCGTATTTGCTATGCCCTCGACTGTGACTTGTCTGACATAATTCGTTATGTCCGTCCTTCCAGAGAAAATGGAGGAAACAACGATGGCTGATACAAAGGTGATTGTTATTCCAGAAGGAAAAATCTGTGATTATATCGATAGCAAGTTTAGAAATGATACTCCAGAGGAGTACGTTCGCCAAACGATAGAGAAGCGTCTTGTGAATGAACACAAATATCTTACATCGCAGATTAAGATTGAGTATACTCTCCAAGTTGGCTCAAGGAAGCCAAGGGCAGATATCGTAGTCTGGGATAAAGATGCTGCTGAGCAAACGCAAGGTACTATTAAAATCATTATTGAATGCAAGAGAGAAACTGTGGACGCTCGAAATGCCAAGGATGGGGTAGCGCAGTTACAATCCTATATGTCTGTATGCCCAAACTGCGAATGGGGAATGTGGACTAACAGCGTTCAGAAGTTTGTTTTTCGCAAGTGCATAGATGATGCGGGGAATATCTCCTTTATGGACTACAACGATATTCCCTCTGCCGATGGCAGTCTGGATGATGTCAACAGACCCAGCCGGAAAAGCCTCCGCAATGCCTCTGATGATAATCTGCTCTTTGTGTTCAAGACCTGCCATAATCACATCTATGTGAATGATGGGATGCAAAAACAGCCGGCTTTTTTTGAACTGCTGAAAGTCATTTTCTGCAAAATTGAGGACGAGCGCAATATTCCTAAGCCTTTGGAATTTTATACGACATCAGAGGAACGCTCTAATCCTGATGGACAATTGACTGTGCAAAAACGCATCTCTCAAATCTTTCAGCGTGTAAAAAAGCGTCATGGAAAAATCTTTGATGCCAATGATGAAATCAAACTGACACCGCGCAGCTTGGCTTATATTGTCAGTGAATTGCAACGGTACAGTTTACTTAATACTAACATTGATATTAAGGGAAAAGCCTATGAAGAAATCGTGGGTGCAAATCTCCGTGGCGACAGAGGAGAGTTTTTCACTCCCCGAAATGTTATGAAAATGGTTGTGGAGATGATAAATCCTCGTATTGACGAGAAGGTGCTGGACAGTTCCTGTGGTACTGGCGGTTTCCTCGTTCAGGCCATGACACACGTTATAGGTCAGCTCGAAAAAGATTTTTCAAGCAGTATGGGGATTCCCAGAAAAAATTGGGATAGTGATACGATAAAAGTATTTCAAGACCGAATTTCCGAGATGGCAGCAACCAGTTTCTTTGGCTTTGACATTAACCCGGATTTAGTCAAAGCGACCAAGATGAACATGGTCATGAATAACGATGGGAGCGGAAATATTCTGCAAACGAATTCACTTCTTCCCACACGAATGGACGAATGAGTTCAGGACACGCCTTGCAGAAGCACTGCACATTGATAGTGTTGGCCTCCGTAACCACAAGACCATTGCGCTGTTTGATGTGATTGTAACCAATCCCCCGTTTGGTAGCAAGATTCCCATTAAGGACAAGAATATCCTTGAGCAGTTTGAACTTGCCCATATCTGGGAAAATGATAAGAAAACCGGAACTTGGAAAATGACAGATCGGTTGCAGTCATCTGTCCCGCCGGAAATTCTATTTATTGAACGATGCACTCAGTTCCTTGTCCCTGGCGGACGCATGGGAATTGTCTTACCAGATTCCATTCTTGGCTCGCCGGGACTTGGATATATCCGTGAATGGCTGATTAAAAATCACAAAATTATTGCCAGTGTTGACCTTCATGTAGACACATTCCAACCACGTAACGGAACGCAGACATCTGTTCTGTTTCTCCAAAAGAAAACTGCTGAGCAGAAAGCAACTGAGGAGCGTACAGGACAAATGGCTGACTACAATATCTTCATGGCGATGGTTGAGCGAGTTTGACATGACAAGAGAGGCAATCCCTTATTCAAGCGTGATGTGCAGGGCAACGAAATCCTTATGCCTGATACAGACACCATCAGAGTGCTTGGCGAAACCGGGGAAGGTGACCGTACTGTTTCTCACGAAAGAAAGTGTAAGGTTTTAGATGATCAGACTGCCGATGTGCCGAAACTCTTCGAGGCCTGGAAACGAAGGGAGGGTATCTCATGGTAGCAGGAAATCTCGCCCGGAGAATATCCGTCCCTATAGAAACAGAAGTACATATTACTGAAAGTCCGGTTAAGTGGTGTTCGGTTTCCTTGTCCGATGTGCTTTCCCGTCAAAAACGCTTGGAGGCCAGTGTGTTTGATGTTGAGGCAAAACAGGCTTGGGAAACTGTGAAGTGTGGTAGATATAAATCTCTGCCGCTGATAGGCGAACACAGCCCAGTTAAGTGTGCCTATTATGGCGGAAGATTAAAACGAAACTATGTGAGTAAGGAACACAAGAGTTCGGTTGGTTTCGTTGGCAGTTCTGAAATGCTCGACATAATGCCAAAGCCAATTAAGTTTATGGTGAATTCTCCTGCCATAAACGATTTGAGGGTATCCTACGGAATGATATTGTTGTCACGATCTGGCACCATAGGAAACTTGACATTTGTAAATAAAACTTTATCAAAGTTGCTGGTCAGCGAACATGCCATTCGCCTGGAATGCCGTGACTTTCCAGGGTATGTATATGCTTTCCTGAAATCTAAAACGGGACAACTTCTTATTAAAGCAAATATTTTTGGTTCCGTTATATCGGAGATAGAACCGGCGCATATTGCTGAAATCCAAATTCCGGACGCACCCATGATGTTAAAACAACGCATCCATGATTTGATTGTAGGTTCCTATGCTTTACGAGATGAATCCAACAAACTGATTGATACAGCCACAAAGCTGATGGTCACAGAACTTCATCTGCCTGCGATACAGGACTTTCAAAAGATATCCGCACCTGTAAGCACATTTGATGTAAAACTAAGCAATGTGGATTTGCGCCTTGATGCTTCTTACCATATTCCGGTGGTAGACACGATGGTTGCTCACTTGAAAAAATACGCTGCTGAAGTGACGACAGTCGGTGACAGCCGAATCAGCAAGGCAGTCATTCTACCAGGCAGATTCAAACGAGTTTATGTGGAAGAGGGATATGGTAGAGTCCTTGTTGGTGGAAAACAGTTAGGTGAACTTGACCCATCTGGAAAGAAATACCTGTCCAATACAAAGCATGATAAAATTTTTAGTAGCCTCGAAGTGCATGAAAACACAACCCTGATAACGCGCAGCGGAACTATAGGTAAAACAATGCTTGTTCCGCGTCACTGGGAACATTGGGTTCCTTCCGACCATATTATCCGTGTTGTTCCTGCTAATAAAGATATTGCCGGATACCTTTATATTTTTCTGGCATCTGATTATGGCTATCCCTTGATTACCCGCTACATCTACGGCTCTGTGGTGGATGAAATTGACGACAATCATGTTCGTCAAATCCCTATTCCGTTGTTGCAAAATCAGGAGATGCAAAAGCGGATCAATGCACTTGCGCTGGAAGCAAATGCAAAAAGATATGAAGCATACAGACTGGAACAACAAGCTCTTCGTATCATAAACGATGAAGTTATCTATGCAAGATGATTTTTGTTTCAACATAGTGACAGCGTTCGGAAATCAAACGCAAGCCAGTCCCGACAAAGGGCTGTTCAAAGGGTTTGGGACGCTGTCCCAGCAAGCAAAAAAGGATTTCCGGCGGCAACGCTGGAAGTCCATTTTGAGCATTTGTGGGAACCAAAGCCTTGCTTGCCACTATTATCAGCGACTATAGGTAGGGTTGAATGTCATTCCCGTTGGAGGTATCTTGGCTCGTGATAAATCGACAAATCTGTATTTGCAGAGGTGAAACTATGCGGGAAGATATTTTTGAAAATTTGCAGCATGAAATATATGATAGATGCCAAAAACCAACGAATAAGTTTGGATTGGGCTGCTATTATCACATTATTGCAGTCGTTAAAAATGCAGAAATTCTGGCAGAAAAATACGGGGCAGATAAGGAAATTGTCGTGATTGCGGCTTGGTTGCATGATATTGCTTCTATTACAGATTATAGTCTCTATGAACTTCACCATATCCACGGGGCAGAAATAGCATATCGTATTCTAAAAGAATATGGTTATGATGACAGAAAGATTTCATTGGTACAAAAATGTATCAGAAATCACAGAGGCAGTGTCAGTTCGGAAAAAATCAGCCTTGAAGAATTATGTGTTGCCGACGCCGATGCAATCTCACACTTTGACAGTGTGCCGAGTCTTTTATATTTAGCATACGTTCAAAAAGGTATGGGAATTGAAGAAGGCAAGACATTTGTAAAAGACAAGTTGACGAGAAGTTTTCAAAAACTATCTGCTGAAAGCAAAAAATGCTATCAGGATAAATTTATAAAAGTGATGGAAGTTTTAGGTTGAAAACTTCCAGTTTATCGGGGGCTTTCATCTTTTGGGTGAAAGCCTCCTTGACAAATGTTCTCTTGCGACAAGGCGTGGATCGACACCTGCCGGTCACACCGGCGCTTTAAGCCGCGCCGGTAGTTATGGGTCTCGTTCCTCAGTACCAATTTGCAAAAGGCGTCAAACCGGCACTCGTCATAGCTGCGGGAATAGATCCCATCTTCTCACCCGCTTTTGTCGGGGGATGGTGGTGGTTCTCTCCCTTTCCGCTAACAGAGCGAAGTGATTGGGCCGATCTGCGCGGTAAATGGCCCGATTTGCAATTTTTTTTGGCCAATCAGGAAACGATAAAAACCGTCCGGCAGGTCACAAACCCACCGGGCGAGTTGCTCAGTATAATTTTATAGTATAACTTTGTGTCCGCAGTTCTCCCAGACGGGGAACTGGCTTTTTTGACGGTTCAAATGCTGTCAAATTGTGTCGAACGGGATGTAGTTCATGGCGGCTGCCTCATACCAGCCGCCGTGCGTTCCAGCGTTACCGCATCATTCTTTTGGGGGGATAAGAGAACGGCGGTTTTAATCCCTTAAAAACGCCGCATGGGGCAAATGTTGGCATGGTGAATCGGCCTGCCCAGCAGCTGTTTTTTCTTTTCTGCCGCTGGGCAGACTTGGCTTTTATTGACTTCTATTTAGGCCATCCCCAATAAACCGCAATGAGGACAAACACAATTCCGAGTGCGATAAGGATGATAGGCAACCCCTTTTGCTTTCTGCGGGAAATCCCGATTGCAACAAACAATATCCCCAGCAGCAATAACGCAACCATCGCAAAAAATCCCATTTTATTTACTCCTTTCAAGATGAATTACTCTATCATGACGATTGGCTATTTCCAAATCATGAGTTACCGTAATGATGGTGGTGTTAAACTCTTTGTTCATGTTAAAAAGCAAGGTTACAATTCTTTCTCTGTTCTCCACATCCAGGGATGCCGTAGGTTCATCAGCCAAAATAAGTTGTGGTTTCATGATGGTTCCTCTGGCAAATACAGCTCTGGCCTTTTCTCCTCCGGAACATTCAAGAGGTTTCTTTTTTAGTATGTGCCTAATCTCAATCGCACTAACGACAGTATCGAAATCCTCAATCGCCCCAACACTCTTTTTGTCAGGACTGGCATAAAGAAACGGCAGTTTGATGTTATCTTCAACCGTCAAAGAGTTAATGAGCGCCGACTCTTGAAGAACAAAACCAATCCGTTGATTTCTCCATTGCGCTAACTGGCTTGTATGTAACTGATTTGTCGGCGAACCAAAAAGTGTATATTTACCGGCATAATTTCGATCAAGCAATCCAATGATATTGAGCAAAGAACTCTTGCCTGCTCCCGATTCGCCGACAATGGCAATTTTCTCACCAGCGGTGACTTCAAGCCTGAAATCATTTAGTATTGAAATCCGCGCCTTTTTGCTCCTGTAGATTTTTTCTTTAACGCTTAGATCAATAATCTTCGTCATTGCAATACCCCCAAGGAGATGGGAACCTTTTTGATTTTCCACAACATATTTTCGACAATAATTATTCCGATAACAACATCAGAAACGACCACCACCAATAAGGCCAGCCAGTCCATTCCTATCAAACCAAACAATCCGTAAGTAGCAAAGGTGGCGTCTTTCCTTAACCAGCACCCGTATCGGTTAAAAGCGGTGAATATAGAAATCAGTGCTACATTCACAAAGGAGAGCATCCCAAAGTAACCATAAAAAATTCTTTTCAGCGTTGAGTCGCTTAATCCAACCAACAGATTGATCGTAAAATCTTTCAGCATTAAGCGAACACTAACCAAAGCGTTCCAAACAGAAAGGCAAGTTATGACGATCAGCAGGATAAAGGTCATTATGGATATGATTTTTAGTGAATGAAGATAGTATTCGTTGAAATAATCGTAGTTTTCCTTTTGGCTAAAGAAATTGAAACTTAAACCCAGATTATCTTTGATAACCTCACTCAAATCCGCTATTTTTTCTTTTGAGGTTTCCAAAAGGATAATGTCCATGAGGCCATTAAATTGGATGTCCATGTTGGCGTGATTGATAAATTCTTCATTCACTGGAAAGAGGATTGAGAAATTGTAGTATGTCTTGGAATTGAGGGCATAGAAATTGGAATGGTTGGCGTTTTGCGTCAATACGCCCTGAACCTTTAGCGTTAAAGGCCGCCCAAAAACAGATTCTTCCAGTTCTATTGATGCTCCAACGGGATATGTTTTGCCTAGCCCTTTTCCGATTAAAACAGGAATTTCCCCGTCTAATTGGTAATCAAAGTCCAAATCCGTCCCTTGTGAAAGCTCAAATTCATTTAATCTGTAATATTGCTCGTTCAGATAGCCTAATGATATTTTCATATCATCACCGTTTGGAACAGATACAATAAATCCGTCTGTATAAAAAGCATACTCAAAGCTGCTATTCAAATAGTCATACACTGCTTGAGTTCTGTTCTCGTCCACCATGCCCATATCAATAGGGCTATCCGGGTCTAAGTTAGCGATATAAACCCCCTTTTGATTTACGTATTTTGTTTCCTGATACCCCTGAAATGTTGACAAAATGGAACGAGCAGCCGTAAAGGTTATGTAATTCGCCATGAGGAGCAATAGCATGATACCGATACCAAGTATCGGTTTTCTCAAAAATATTTTTGAAACAAAGAACTTAAATATTTTCATATTTCCGTACCCGCCTTGCGCTGACTAGTATGTATGTGACAAAAATAAGGACTAAATAAAAATTGTTGGCTAAATTGAAACCAAGATGGAGATTTGCCAAAGCCGATAAAAGATAAACAGAAATCAGTACCGTGAGACAGTCCAGCACATAACGAATGGCGATGCTAAACACAGTGCCGCCTACAAGTATTCTGCAAAATATTTCTGTCTTTTTTCTATCCAGTATTTGATAATGGAACACGATCACAATGAAGGTAAACAACGAAACAATCAATGGCTGGTAATCAATAAAATTTTTCAAAAAAGCCTTTAGAATATAGGCATCCAAGTCCAAAGCCTTTGCATAATCCAAAAGCAAATTGAGAGAAAAACAGGAAATATATGCAATACTTAGCTCTAACATATCCGTTAGCCTAAACAGAGATTTTTTCATGCCATTTTCTCTATCCTCTCCAAGTGTTCAGCCTTGCTTTATAAAGTGATTTCCCCGTCAGCATTGCGAAATAAAGCAGCATAGCAACCAGGATGATAATACAAAAATCTCGTTGTGATGAATATGTCGTGAAGTTAAAGCCTTTTGTGCAAAGCTGCGCTGCTATATAGGAAATTGGGAACGGGATAGCCCTGTCAATCCACACAATGATTGTTTGCTTATTTCTTAATAGCAATCGTAAAATTGCAAGGACAGCAAGGGCAAGAAAAGCTAATAGAAAATACGGCATCAGGATCAGTCTTGGCAGGGTTACGCCATTTTCTTCGGGGGGTTGATTTGCCCCATAGATCAGTACGTCCTCGGAGCCATCGTTTTGAGCATAGAAAATCTGAATTTCCGTTTCACGGTCAAAAGGTATCACCATGTTTTGTTTTCCTCGATTAGACGAATATAAGTCCCAGGTTGTAGTCCAAGCATTTATACGATAAATTGCCGTTTCTGTTTCATTGTCAAATACTTCGTTACAGCGATAACCAGTCACCTCACTATCGAAGGTGATGATAACGCCCCCATCAGGCCCATCAATCACATTGAGCAGGTTATCGGAATAGGGGAAAAATTTAGGTGATGTTAAAATCCCAAAAATAATCGTCGCGATGGCACAGGCCAAGACCGCTGTGAAGCAAATAGTCTGCAAACGTTTGATAAATAGGTCCCGCTTTACTCTTTTTAACGGCACAATATCAATATCAGGGGCAGCATCAGGGATGAAATTCGTAGCTTTCTGCATACGCTCAAACTCCGCATGGCACTCCGCACAATGTTCAAGATGCTCTCTAACAAATTCTCTTGTGTCTATACTTACCATATCTTCTACATAAAGCGGAAGTATGTCTTTGATTAAATTGCATCGATCAATCATTAGTGGCCTCCATTTGTTCGAGTATTTTGTTTCTCGCCCGGTGATAAGTGACACAGGCCCAGTTATCTGTTTTTTGAAAAATTTTTGCGATTTGTTTGAAACTCAACTCTCCAAAAACCCGTAGCATAAAAACTTCCTTATATGGTTCGGCTAAATTATGCAGCAGCAGATGTATTCGCATGGCATCATTGCGGTTTATTATCTGTTCCTCAATGGTGTCTATATTATCTGTAAATTCAATATCATCAATATCTACAAGTCTCTGCTGCTTTTTCAAGTGAGAAAAGTAACAGTTTTTTGCGATTTGACAAAGCCAAACGCGAATATCTGTATCGCCGCGAAAAGCATCTATTGAGCGCATTGCTTTGAAGAATGTTTCGCTTGTGATTTCCTCCGCAATGCTTTCATCTTTGGACAGCTTTTTGAGAAAAAGAAATACATCATTAAAGTATTTTCTATAAATTTTCTCAAATTTTTCTTTGGAATCTGCCACTTTCTCACCTCCTCCCTTATAAGACTTCACATTTCAAAAAATCTTACAAGGTTTTTGAAATTTTTTTGAAAACAGCTTTTCTTCTTATAAATTTGCGGTGGAGCGGATCTCCGCCCAACACATATCTTACGGAGACATGGCGAATAAATCAACGCCCAAAGTGTAAACAATAAGGCACCGTCAGGTACATCAAGGCGTTTATAGCCGAGGTTCATAAAGGAGAAAACCACCAGTACCCCCAGTTGTGTCTTGATCAGTTCATCGTTGGCCTTGCCGAAACGGGCATTTTCGTATAATTCCCGCACGCAGGCCTTGATGATGCGGATGCCGGGAACGTCCTCCTGCATAATGGAGTTGAGCCGATCAAGCTGGACCTAAAGGCGTAGGAAAAGCGGGTTCGCGTTCCATAGGCAGAACGCTAAAACGCCCACAATAAATGGGAACGCGCACAGCATAATAAACCCAAACGCGCGGTTGAGCATGAACATAAACGTGATGCTGCCCAGTGTCAAAAACACGCAGCGGACCATGCCCCGGACAAACTGGGAGACAAAGTTCTGCACCTGGGTAATGTCGTTTGCCACCCGCGTGACCAGCGTCCCCGCGCCGAACTGGTCCATCTGGGAAAAGGAGAAATTCGTAATGCGCCGGAAACGTCCTTGTGCATTTCATTTCCGATGTTTTGCCCGGACAGATGGACAAACACATTGTTCATGGAGCCGCACAGGCCGCCGAACAATACCTGCCCAATCATTTGCAATCCCAGGGTCCAGATCAAGGATAAATCTCCTATGCCATCCTTGTTTATCCCCAGCACGCCATCGTCCACGATACGGCTCATAATGCCGGGCTGCACCCAATCCATCAGCACTTCTCCCATCATGAATACTCCGGTAATGACCGCCAGCAGGTATCTTTCGACATATTTCCACATAGAGCCTACCTGCCGCTTTCCCGAAGGGCCCTGCCTTTGCCGCAGGGGTTTGGGCAGTTTGGGCAGTCGTGGTTGCAGTGGGGCCGCTCCTCAGCTCTGTCCTCGTGGTGTCGCTCACTGCCTTCCTGTTCACTGTGGGGGCTGTGTTTCCCATGGCGGCCATGGTGATGACACCGCCGTTCTTTGTGGCGGGACTCCCAATCCCTGTTGACCTTTTCCAAAAGCCCCAACAGCTGGGATTTCTTATCCTCGGACAGAGCCGCGAACATCTCCCCATGCCGTCCATCCCGCTGACTTTTTGCCTCTTTCGCCTGGTTCTCGCCCTCCCCGGTCAGGGTAACGTCCACCGTGCGGCGGTCGGCTTTGCTCTCCGTGCGGGTAAGCAGTCCCGCGTTTTCCAGCTTGGCGACCACCTTGCTGGCGGACCCGGGCTGGATGCCCAGGCGCTCTGTCAGCTCTCGCTGGGTAATGGGGCCAGTCTCTAAAAGCAAAATCAAAATGCGTTTCTGGCTGCCCCGCCCCTCGGATAAATCCCGCATGGTGTGGCTGATGTCCCGCAGCTTTGAGGCAGGAAAACCTTTGTGCAAAATGTCTATTTGACTTTCCAAGCACAAATCTGCTACAATCTAAAGACAAACAAAATACAGCCATTCAACGACACACGCAGCGCGGCTCCCGCGCGTAAGCCTGATTACGGTACGGAAAAACGGCGTGTGTCTGTTCTTTTGGGGATGCCAAATATAGGGCGGCACACATCCAGCGTGTGCTGCCCTTGGCATTTTCAGGAGGTTTTTTATGCAAGACAGCGTCTATCTTGGCACGGAAAAGGTTGGCAGGCTGCTGGGGGAATTTGCCATCCCCTGTATCTTTTCACTGATTATTTCCTGCCTGTACAACATTGTGGACCAGATTTTTGTGGGCAACGGCGTGGGCTACCTGGGCAACGCAGCCACCGGGGTTGTGTTTCCTGTCACGGTAGTGGGCTGGGGCGTGTCGCTGTTCTTTGGCGACGGAGCGGCAGCGGCTCTCAGCGTGTCTTTGGGCCGGGGTGAAACAGAGGATATCCACAAAATCGTGGCCAACGCCATTCTTGGCTCTTTTCTTGGCGGGGTGGCAATTATTGCCATAGGCTATACCTGGGGCGACGGTCTGCTCCAGCTAATTGGGGCCACTGGGCAAAACCTCTCCCTGGCCCATGACTACGGCTTTATCATCTACGCCATGATGCCCCTGGCCCTAGTGCAAAACACCCTGGCCTCTATTATCCGCGCGGATGGCAGCCCCCAGTACGCTATGGGAGCCATGCTGGTGGGCGCGGTACTGAATATCATTGGAGACCCGGTGGCGATTTTTGTACTGGGCATGGGGATAAAAGGTGCGGCCTGGGCCACAATTTTAGGGCAGTTTGTCAGCTTCTCAATCTGCGCGGCCTATCTTGCTAGAAGTAAGACCTTCCGCATATGCGGCGGCAGCTTCAAGCTCAGGGCTAAGATTCTCCGGCAGGTGATGGCTCTGGGCACGTCTAGCTTCCTGACACAGCTATCCATTGTGGTGATTACAGTCATCAATAATATCCTGTTGGTGCAGTATGGCGCCCGGTCAGAGTATGGGGCGGACATTCCTTTGGCGGCGTTCGTGGTCATTATGAAACTGTTCCAAATTGTGCTGAATATTGCCATCGGCATTGCGGCAGGCGCACAGCCCATTGTGGGCTACAATTACGGAGCAAAAAAATACGCCCGGGTGCGGGAACTGCTGAAACTGATGATAAAGTGTACCGTCATTGTCTGCCTGATTTGTACGGTGCTGTTTGAGACTTTCCCGCTGGTGTTCATCCAGATGTTCGGCGCAGATGGGGAACTGTACACCCAGTTTGCAGTGCTGTGCCTGCGGATTTATCTCTCACTTATACTGTTTACCTGTGTGCAGAAGGTCTGCGCTATCTTTTTGCAGTCCATTGGCCATGCGAAAGCCGCCGCGCCTCTTTCCATCCTGCGTGATTTGCTGCTCATCGCCTTCTCTCTTGTTATCCCAATCTTTACTGGTGTAACTGGCATTTTCTGGGCCGCGCCGACAGCGGACGTCCTTGCGATCCTTATCACGGCTGCCGTTATGGGAAAGTTGTGGAAAGAGCTGAATGTCCCGGATGAAAACGTGCAGGAGAGCCGGACTGCCCTAAAAGCAAGCCGTCCCGGCCCCATTATCACTATTGCGCGGGAGCATGGCTCCGCAGGTAAGCGGGCAGGCCAGCTGGTAGCGGAAAGGCTGGGCGTTTCCTGCTACTATAAAGAACTGACCGCTCTGGCGGCCCAGGAAAGCGGCCTTGCGAAAGAGTTTATTTCCGGCTTGAACGCAGACGAAAACGCCATCATGCGGGATTTGTACCTGAGTACCAGCGCCGTGCAGCAAGCCATTACGGCGCAGGAAAAAGCTATCCGAATGATTGCGGACCAAGGTTCCTGCGTTATTGTGGGCCGGGCGGCGGATTATGTGCTGCGTGAGCGTGAAAATCTGGTGCGGGTGTTCATTCACGCGCCAAAGGATTACCGGATAAAAAAGGTTATGGAAATGTACGGCGACACCGTTCAAGAGGGGGAAAAGAGCATTGCACGGTCGGACGCTGCGCGGAGCGCGTACTATAAAAGTATCTCTGGGCAGGACTGGGGCGACCCTCACCATTATGAATTGAGCGTAGACAGTTCGATAGGGGCGGAGAGGGCCGCAGAAGTTATTTGCAAATATCTTGGGTAAGTGTACTTTCGTATATTCGGGCGAAGGGGAGGGGACGCGTTTATCGCGCCTCCTCCTTGCATTTGCTGAAAAAATTTGATTGACAAAAAGCGATAGTAAACCAGATATGGTTTGTGTTGGCTCATTAGAGTGCTGTTATATCCCTGCGCAGTTAGCGTGAATTAACTAAGAGGTGAATCTGATTTATGAGGATCAACAAGCGGCTGATCGGTACAGTCCGTGAAAGCAAAAAGTACGTGGCCGGGAACGTAGTATTGTAATAGCTCTCCCTGCTGGTAAACATGGCCATGATGACCGCCATAACCGCCCTTTTGGCGTGTTTGGCTCTGGGCAAGACTGGGCAGATCGGCCTGACGGCAGCGGTGGCGGCAGGAGCTGTCGTTGTCCGCTTTGCCTGCACGGTGGGGGCTTCCCGCATGGGGTACCTGTCCTCCAAGGCTGCCAAGCGCACCTTGCGGGAGCTTATCTGCCGCAAGCTCTTCCGGCTGGGGGCTGGCTACTGCCAGAGCGCCAGCACCGCCGAGGTGGTCCAGGGAGCCGTGGAGGGCGTTGACCAGCTGGAGACCTATTTCGGCGCGTACCTACCCCAATTCTTCAAGGAGGCCGTCTAAATGAAACGGAGCGGATTCAAGGTCATGCTGAAACTGGTGGGGCTGGTGCGGCCCTTGGCCCAGGTTCATGGCGCTGGCCATCCTGATGGGGCTGGCCGGGCACGCGGTGCTGGATTTGCTGCACTTTGACGTGCCATTCACCGCAAAGAGAAAAGCTGGAAAAAGTGCTTGACTTTTCTTTCCCGATGATGTATACTGGCGAAGGTTAGTTGATACTAACCGTTTGCTTTCCGGATGTGTTAGCTTAAACTAACACATTGCGAGTTCCAGGCACCCGCGGTAATCCCTGGCAGCTCCGCGCCCAAAATTCATGAAAGAGGTACAGATATGAGTATAAGAAAGCTATCTATGTCCGCAGTCGCGCTGGCCTTGGCGGTATTCCTCACCGCCTGCGGCACACCCAGCCAAAACAGCTCAGAACCCAACTCCGATGCGGGTTCCAGTCCGGTGGAGTCCAGCAGTGCTCTCCCATCTGAACAGGAAACGGCAGGCCAGGAATTGGCAGGAAACGCAATGGTCTTTGGAACAGCCACCCTGACCTATGCTGAATTTTACTCAGGCGATGTGTCCAGCACTGAGAACTTCGATGCAGTCACCTCTGCCACCACATCCAAATATGAAATCATGGCAAATATGGCCACAGATTTTGTTGATGAATCTGCTAACGCAGATGGTTACCATATTACCGGCGTTAAAAATGTGAATGTCGCTGTTCCGGCAAGTGAACTGGAAGCCTATCAGGCTGTTAACGACAGTTTCGCACCCATTCAGGGTGAAGCCCCGGCCCAGTACAAAACTGTCAAAATGGAAGGTAACAAGGCAGTCTACTCGGCTACCCAGTTCAATATTGCCGACACCGTTACCGATGCCACCGCCGAGCTGCAAACCGGCACTAACTGGGGGGATTATCAGATCAATGTAACTGATGGCGCCAAGGTCCACCTGCGAAACACCAGAGAGGACGAGGGCTTTGATATTGGCGGCGAGATCCAGGGGATCATTCTGGAAACCGGCAGTGGTTTGCAGGTGGGAATGGAGCACCTGCAAAGTATTTGGGTGCAGCCCTATGAGGTGTCATTTAATGTACTGGCCGACAACACCCATAACACACATATCAGTGGCTTTGACAATCTTCCGGAGCTTTCCAAGCTGGTGGGTGAAACAGTGACGAAGATCACCTACATTATGCCAGACAGCGCTTATGTTTATGAATTTGATGGAATATATATCAAGCCACTCTATGAAGGGACAATAACCGCTGCCGTTTCAGATTCCTATGATAGCGTAACTCTCTCTACCAGTGATTTCTCCGCGTTTGAAAATGGCAAGCTGACGGTTACCTACACCCTGGGCAGCGGGCGCAGCCGGGAGGTCAAAACGCTGCTGGAAACCTGGCTGGCCGGTGGCGCGGCTGATTATGTTTTGGATGTCTCCGCTATTGACGGACTGGATGCAGGCGGCGCATATGGCGCGGTAATTTCCTCCGACACCTATGCGGATATCCCGGTCGCGCTTCCCGTATCTTCCGGTCAAAAAGCAGCCCTGGAAACATTGATTGCCGCAGCCAATGAAAAGCTGGCTGTTGAACCGGACAACGCCACGCTCCAGGAGCATATTCGGGAAGCCGAGGAACTGCTGGCAAATACGTCTGCTGCTTCCGCCGAGGCGGGTTCGCTGATTAGCGAACTCACCCAGCTTACCAGCAATGAAGCAGGCAGCGGCGAAAAAGGCGGACACGGCGGACACTAAGTATAACCATCCATCATTCTCTGCCGCAGAGCCGCCCTGGCGGTTTTGCGGCAGTTGTTTTAGGAGAACACAATGGTATTTTTATTTTCGTTGGGGGTTTCAATATTATTTGTAATCTGGTTCAGCAAAGTCCTTCGGGCACACCCAATACCATTTTATGTGGGGGCGGCAGCTATCGCCTTGGCGGTGGTCACAGTAACATGGCATGGCGTGGCTTTGCCTTCCGGATTTAAGGCATATATTTGGCCTATGTTTGCCCGGGGCGGATTAGCGGGAGCGATGTTTGTTATTGTCATGTTTACCGGGGCGTTTCCCAATGGCTCCGCACCCATCAAAAAGCTTATGCCCATCCGGGGGCCGCTGTCTATCCTGGCCTCCATACTGACCCTTGGGCATAACGCCGCATATGGCCGGCTGTATTTTGTCCGGCTGTTCACCCACCCGGCCAGCCTGCCCACGGGCCAGCTGCTGGCGGCAGTCTGCTCTGTGCTGATGATGCTTATCATGCTGCCGCTGTTTATCACATCGTTTATGGCAGTGCGCCGGAAAATGCAGCCCAAAAGGTGGAAAGCCCTCCAGCGCTTGGCCTATGGCTTTTACGGGCTGCTCTGCTGCCATATCCTGCTGTTGACAGTACCTGAAGCGGTACATGGAGAGCGCGCCTACCAGCTGACTGTCTTTGTCTACGGCACCGTGTTTTTAAGTTATCTGTTCTGCCGGATAAGCAAAGTGTGGGCGAAAAAGAAAAACACCTCTTGTTTTCTGGCAAAGCGGCAGGCAGGGGCAGTGATATGCTGTACGGCTCTGAGTGCGTGCGTGACGCTTTTTCTGGGGATGAGCAACTCGAATTCTGTAGAATCTGCTCCTCCAGTTGAATCTTTCACGGAAAGCCAAAGCGGCTATCGGGATGGCACATATACCGGCAGTGCCATGGGAATGAACGCTCCCATCGAGGTGAGTGTGACCGTGGAGGGAGGGCATATCACAGATATTTCGATTGTTTCCAGCCGGGATGACGAGCCGTATTTCAGCGACGCCCTGTATGTGATAGACGATATCCTGGCAGCGAACCACACCCAGGTAGATACCGTAACCGGGGCGACTTACTCCTCCGGCGGCATTCTCGACGCGGTGGAGGCTGCGCTGGAAAGTGCAGGTGGATGAAGTGAAACGGATGTTACTTGCGTGTGTTTTGATGGCTGTATTGTCTGGTTGCAGGCAGCAAAGGGAGCCGCATTCTGCCACTTTCTTTGCAATGGATACGGTGATGGAACTGGCAGTATACGGTAGCGAAAGTCTACTGGCCGAGGGAGAAGAACTGATACTGGACATAGAGCAGCGCCTGTCAGTAACCGACAGCAGCAGTGAGATTGCCGGGCTAAACCGTGACGGTAAAGCCGCCGTCAGCTCAGAAACAGAATCGCTGCTTGAGAATGCGCTTGTTCTGTGCGAACGGACAGATGGCGCATTGGATATTACCGTTTATCCAGTAGTGCGGGCCTGGGGCTTTACTACAGGGGAGTATCAGGTACCGGATGAAATTGATTTGGTAGATGCGCTTGCGTTAGTCGATTACCACAAGGTCAAGCTGGACCGTGGAACAGCGTCACTGTCACCCGGAATGCAAATCGACCTGGGCAGTGTGGCAAAAGGATGGACTGGGGACAAAGTTCTGGAGATGTTCCGGAAAAGGGGAGTAGAAAGTGCGCTGTTAAATCTGGGCGGAAACGTGCAGGCTTTGGGCTCCAAGCCAGATGGCTCCTCCTGGCGGGTGGGAATTCGCAGCCCCTCAGAAGATGGCTATGCCGGGGCAGTGGAGATATCCGGTAAAGCGGTTATCACCTCCGGAGGATATCAGCGTTTCTTTGAAGAAAATGGCAACCGCTACCACCACATTATTGACCCAAAAACAGGCTGGCCAGCCTCAAACGGGCTGCTCTCAGTAACAGTGATTGGAGACAGCGGTATGGCCTGCGACGGACTGTCCACAGCGCTGTTTGTCATGGGACTGGAACGTGCCTTGACGTTTTGGGAAACGCAGGGGGATTTCGAGGCGGTTTTCATCATGGAGGATAAAATTGTTATTACTGACGGCCTAGAGGATTCCTTTGAGCCACTGGGAAAGTATGTGGATATGAAGGTGGAGGTGCGGGATCGTGATAAAGACTAAAACATGGGTCGCAGCTTTGGGAACGGCACTGGTGCTGTCTATCGGATGGCTGCTGGCTCCAAAGTCTCAGGGAACGATGGCGAAAGTGTATCAGGACGGCTCCTGCATTCACTCGGTGGATTTGTCCCAGGTGACGGAACCGTATGATCTACCAGTAAAAAGCGGAGATAAAAACAACACCATTCGTGTGGAAGCAGGACGCGTCTGTATGATTTCTGCCGATTGCCCGGACCAGACCTGTGTACACATGGGGTGGAGTACCGGGCAGCCCATTATCTGCCTGCCGCACAAATTGGTGATTGAATTTACTGACACCGGCACAGACGCTCTGGCTGGTTAGGAGACTGGCATGAATGCAAAGCGTATTTCTTTAGATGCCCTGCTCACTGCCATCGCCCTGACAATTTTTACTGTTGAGCTGCAAATACCGTCTATTGTTCCTATCCCCGGTGTCAAACTGGGGCTGGCAAATATCATAACGATTTTTGCAATTTTTCTGTTGGGGCCGGGAGATGCGGCATATATCCTGCTGGCCCGTATTTTTCTGGGCGGCATCTTCTCCGGCAGAGCAGCCGCGTTGATCTACAGCTTATCGGGTGGGTTGCTATGTTATGCTGTAATGCGAATTTTGCACAGGATAGTAACAGAAAAGCAAATATGGGTGTGCAGTGTAATTGGCGCAATTGCCCACAACACCGGGCAGATTGTAGCGGCAATTTTTGTGACAGGTACCTGGGCTGTGGTTTCTTACTTGCCGGTATTGATGGTATCAGGTATTTGCGCCGGGGCCTGTACCGGGCTGGCAGCGCAGCTTGTGGTAAGAAGGAGCCGGAACCTATTAGCGCGAAGGAAGCAAGGGGGGCCCTTCACCTAGATCGCATAAAAGCATGGCAGCTGTTTTCTTTAAGAAAATACTGCCGTGCCTTTTTTGTGTTTTGTATATCCCATTCTCGTAGAAAAAACGATCTCTGTTGATAGCCAAGTGGAAGAATCCTGCCTGACCGGGAGCGGTGGAGAACGCACGTTAAGCATCTTTGCGAGTACATCAGTAAGCTACAATAGAATACAGTTACCGGCCCCAATTACATTTGTGATTGGGGCTATTTTTATGCGAATTTTTAGGAGGAACCGACTATGAACGAAGTCTCGCCGACGGCGAGATGTATCTGCGGCTGGCGGCTGATTTAGACAGTCGGATAGCCAAGTTAAAGGCCAGATACAAGGCCACTGGGGACATGAAGTTTCTTTTATAGTATACAGGGATTTGAAGAAAATGCAACGCGACCACCGGAACACGGCGCTGCATTTGCTGTACCGGGGGGAACCCAGGAAGCATGAGAATATGGAGGTACACGGAAATGAATTTTAGGATGAATGCGGGCTACATCATTACTGACTCCATTCATTTTGGGGGGATGGAATTTGTGCTGGGAGTACATAGCACAGCACAAAAGCAGTTTGTGACTTGGGCCTGCAAGGGTGGAAATGATTGCTTTTGGGGTGATTATCACTCCGATCTGCTGTCAGCCACAAAAGATTTGCTTGACAGGGCCGCACAGGAACTGGATTTCTGCATGAGGTATGACGAAAAGGCACAGTCCCCCCGAAAAGAGCCGGAGGAGACTTGCCTATGATGAAACTTTTGTGGGGGAGGTAAACCCCATGCAAGAAACAGAACGCCTGCATGGTTCCTTGTGAAAATGATCCCCCAAAAGCCATAATTCCTCCTATGACCCAGGAGGAATTTGTGGACCGCACCTTGGAAGCATGGACTTATAGCGATGGGGATTCCAGGGTTTCCGCTGCCTTTCGGGGCGGGGAGCGGGAATGGGAAATCCTCTGAAATGATGAGAGCTGCAAAGTCCGTGGTGCTATAACCTGCCGCGTCAGCGAGGAATATCAGCTAAAACTTGTGGGAGACCCCATTGCCCCTATCCGAAAACTGTTGGCTATTTACGGCGCGGACAGGGTACCCCTTGCCCTTGTAGAACGTGGTGAACAGGACAAAGATGTGATACAGAGCTTTGCAAAGTTTGGTAACACCGCCGTTCGTCACCAGCTGATGGATGTAGTCTGGGACAAAACGGATTTATTGATAAAATGCGTTTCATATCTGCCCGCCAGCAGCATAGAAAAACTCATGAGCCACCCCGATACGGATGTACAAATCCACGCCACCCTGCATGGCACCCGGGAGCAATGCCGCCATGTGTTGTCTTTGCCGGAAAACCTACAGAATCTTTCGACGAAGTTCCTTCGTTCTTGCCTCATTGACCGCATAAATGAGCTGGACAAGGTTGCAAATATCATTACAGTTAGCCATGCAAAATCACACAAAAACCGAGAAGCGGAGCTTTTCTTTCAACTCACATATTTCGTGAACACCTGATATAATCCTCGTTCGATTTCTGTATGAGCTTTCTTTCCCTCTCGCTCATCGTATTGTGGAAGAGAATTCATAAAGGTGATTTCTCTTCCATCCAGGATTGCGGTTGCGGTCTCCCTTAAATATGTGATGTCTGAATTTGGCTTAAGGCAACCCCGCACCATTCTAAGCACCGTCTTGCTTGCAGATTTTCCGTGATAGCGCACAGCTTTCGCTGGTCAATGGTGAGATGGACGGCGCTCAATCTGTAGCCTCTCACGAAAAATCTGACTGCCCAATACGGTACTTAGAATTGTGCGGTATTGCCTTAAGCCTGACAAAGTGCCAAGGAAAGCCGTCTGCACGTTGATTGCCTACTATCTTGACAACAAGCCTGACGATTCGGATTGGGTCGTGCTGCCCGTCACAAATTTTGACGCTTACTTTGGCAGTACGATGTTCAGCAAGAAGTGGCTGCCTGCCATCCCAGAGACGCTGCTCGTGCGGGAGAGGGAGCGGCTAGGGGTGGCAAGATACCGATGTGGGACAGGCATAGCGAAGCGCTAAGCCAAGCCCGGAGACAATGTACAAATAAATAAACAAAAAAGCCCATCGGAAATGTACGAATAACCGATGCGCTTTTTCTGTGCCCTATTTTTTGTCTTACACCATGAGTATCGGCATATTTGCAAAAAAGATAAGCCCAAACCCGAAAAAACTTCACTTCGTAAACCTGTAGATTTACGGTTTTTAAGGGGGTGGCGGCCTGTGTCTGTTCTGGATTTAGACCTGATTAGCGGAGCAGGGAATAGCCCTGCTCCGGGGCAAGGGATAACAGAAGAAAAGCTGCGGCGGCACCTCCATGATTTAGCAGAGGAAATCGTGTGCGATTTGAATGAGTACACCCCAGCTGGCAGCCAGGAACTGCTGAGTGCCTTTGTTTCCGAACTGTTCCTCGCCGCTACGAAACAGGCTATCCGGGAGGAGCGCCGGAAAAAGCAGGCCGAAGGCATCGCCAAAGCAAAAGCCAAGGGCGTGAGCTTCGGGAGGAAAACGAAGCCGCTGCCCGACAATTTCGAGGAGGCCCGGCAGTTGTGGCTTAAGCGGGAGTTGAATTTGAAGGACGCGGCTAAGTATTGTGGTTTGCCGGAAAGCACCTTTTATGACGCCGTGCGGCGGCTGGGGGAACCGGTCAGTGTGAACCCTCGGAAACCATTGCCGGAGAATTTTGAGGAAGCCCGGATGCTGTGGCGCAGCCACAAGCTGAAGATGAAGGATGCCGCTGAGCGCTGCGGGATGGCCGCGACTACCTTCTATGA
>CAJTCU010000025.1 GCA_910574935.1 Oscillospiraceae bacterium | reverse complement strand
GAAGCTCTCTGTGCATACTGGGAATCTTCCTTATACGGCGCAGGATATCTCTCATAACATTCATTCATTTATGCGTCGGCTCCAGCATAATCCCTCTCGGGTTATTCGTTTTTTCCTCCATCCGCTTCTTTCCTATCTTTCGGCGGAGGAGTAATACTGTGGGTTCCAAAGCGAACCAACCGTCAAGGAAGTCCTCACCAGCCGCTACCCTCGGGACAAATTCACCCTGGCCAGCAAGCTGCACAATGGCTTCTTCAATAGCCTTGAGGACCGCGATGCCGTATTTAACGAGCAGCTCCGCAAGACCGGCGTGGAGTATTTTGACTACTATATGCTCCACGGCATTGAGGCGGGCAGCTACCCCAAGTACGAGCAGTTCGACTGCTTTAACTGGCTGAAAGCCAAGAAGGAAAAGGGACTGGTGAAAACGGCGGGCATCTCTTTCCATGCCACTGCCGAGCTGCTGGATGAGATCCTCACCAAGTACCCCTTTATCGAGTTTGTCCAGCTCCAGATCAACTATCTGGACTGGGAGAGCCCATGGATTCAGTCAAAGAAGTGCTATGATGTGGCAGTAAAACACGGCAAATGGGTCATAGTAATGGAACCAGTAAAGGGTGGCACGTTGGCAAAGGTGCCCGCCGAGGTTGAGGAACTGTTTAAGTCCCACGCCGGGGACGCCTCCCCGGCCAGCTGGGCCATCCGTTTTGCGGCCAGCCTGCCGGGGGTAAAGGTTGTTCTCTCCGGTATGAGTACCCTTAAGCAGATGGAGGACAATCTCAGCTTCATGGAGGACTTCAAGCCCCTCACCGAGGAGGAGAAGGATATGGTGATGAAGGCCGCCGACATCATCAACAGCCAGATCGCCGTGCCTTGCACCGGCTGCTCCTACTGCACCGAGGGCTGCCCACAGAAAATAGCCATCCCCCAGTATTTCTCCCTATATAACGAAGATATGCGGGAGCACTTAGAGGAAAAGGGCTGGACGATAAACTTTTCAAACTATACAAGTATCACGAAGTCTTTTGGCGCTGCCAAAGATTGTATTGCGTGCGGTCAATGTGAGGAAATGTGTCCTCAGCATTTACCCATTATTGAGAAACTCCGGGATGTTTCCGCACACTTTGACAAATAAGGCTGAAATAAACTGTCGGTAGAACGTGGTGCTTATAAATAATCATGCGAATATCTATGCCTTTCATTTTACTGTGTTACGTAAATACATCAGCAAGTTCGTTTTCTGGTATAGAATTCGACTATTCTGCAAATAAGGAGCGTGTAAAAATGTCAGTCTACACTATGCACGACCGAACCACCTTCGGCTTTTCCGCCGAGAACCCCACAGGTACCAAGGGCGGCGGAACCCGCGGCGGCGACTGTGAGAAGCTGAGGCCCTGTATCGACATCCAGCCCGGTGAAACTGCCACCCTCTGTGACACCCAGGGTCCCGGCATGATAACCCACATCTGGTTCACCGGCTATATCGGCCACTCATTTATCCTGCGCATCTATTGGGACAATATGGAGAACCCCTCGGTGGAGGCACCAATTTCGGCGTTTTTCGGGTGCGCCTATGACGAGAACTTTGCCGACAGGGATGGGAACTACCCGGTGCTGAACTCGGCCATGGTGCTGGTGGCGCCGGGCAGGGGCTATAACTGCTACTGGGAGATGCCATTTAAGAAGCGCTGCCGCATAACCATGGAGAACCGTGGGGCGGAGAAGCAGACACTTTTCTATATGATCTCCGGCTGGCACGGCGCTGTGCCTGAGGACAGCGGCTATTTCCACGCCGCCTACCGCCAGGAACACCCGGTACAGCGGGGCAGGAGCTATATTGTTATCGATGGAATCAAGGGCAGGGGATGCTTTGCAGGTATGACCCTGGCCTGTGGAGTGAACGGCCACAACACCTGCTGGGTGGAGGGGGAGGCCAAGATGTATATTGACGGCGACGAATATCCCAGCCTGAACTACACCGGCACCGAGGACTATTTCTGTGGGGCCTACGCTTTCGGCAACGACGTGTATCAGCACAGATACCAGACCTTTTCCGGGCTGTATGTGGGTATGTATGCCATTCTTGGCAGCGACACGGAGCTTTACAACCAGCAACAGCGGTTCCTCCTGTACCGCTGGCACGTGAAGGACCCGGTGTATTTTGAGCGGGACTTCCGTATGGTGATGGACAACCTGGGCTGGACAGGGCCCAGGTACGACGACTATACCACCACCGCTTACTGGTATCTGAGCGAGCCAGCGGCTGTGCCGGTAAGTCTGCCAGAGGACAGTGAGATGACGATGAAATGATCCTGTCCGGGAGGCACGAAAGCAGCGCAGGTAAGACATCAACGATCTTAGCCATTTTTCTTCTTTGCTTTCAAAAAGAGAGTAACTGGTTAGGCGGAGCCTTTTGCAGTGAATCGTCCGACATAAAAACACTTTGCCATAAGTAGTTCATACCCCGGTTTAGTGTAACGGCAAAGAAAAAACGTATCGCCGCCTGATGCACGTTGAATGTGCTCGTCTAATTCTTCTACTTCTTTTTCGGAGTGCTTCAGAAAGATTCGGATAATCCCATAATAGTTCCAATGAGTGCCTTCCGCAAGCCTGTGCAGATATATGTCTTCCCGCATCCTCTGGATGTATTGCTCTGTGTTCGTTCCTTTTGCTCCTTTACCTGGTTTCGCGGATATCTCCGCTTACAACCAAGTTTACGGGAACACCGATGTGTTAGTAAGTCATTGCGCAACAGCGGGATTTTTAAAATATGATTTTTATTTAGGGCTTGTTTGAAAATAGAGGAAATGACGGATTTTTGACCAGAAGCGGTCAGCTTCAAGGAGAAAACCGCAAGGAATACTTGCGTATTACGAGGATTTTCGACGCAGAAGATGGCTGCTTCTGGGTAAAAAGACGGCGTTTTCGATTTTTCAAACAAGCCCTAGCCCACCCATGCAAATAGTCTCCCATTCCCCTTTGAGTTAGACAAAATTATAGGGAGGCGGGCCTGAAACGAGTTATTCAAAATAATATTTCCTCCTCAAGAGGCGATATCTACCTAAAAAATATATAATTGGTAAGCCTGAGCAAATATTTCGGTTGCAAGAATCGCCTCCAAGCTGTGTGATGTAGTTTGGAGGCGATTCTATGTTAAAATTATTTTCTCTCTACCTACACGCTATGGGGAAATCCCACGGAACAGTTTCAGTTTACTGCCAAAACATCTCGCAATATTTTCGGTGGTGCGAGGAGACATTTGACGAGCGTCCCAGTCAGCTCTACCGGGCCAATGTGCTGGAATACATTTCCTATATGCGTAACATCAAGGGCTACAATCCTAAGACTGTCAACCACCACCTGTCCTCTCTACGGAGCTACAACGATTGGCTGATAGAATCCGGCCAGCAGACGGAGACTGTCGTGCTAAAGAACGACTTTATGAAAATTCAGTTACAGTATGCCAGCCCCAGCACCGTCACCAAGAAAGATGTAGAAGCGTTACGCCAGCGCCTGCTTGAGAGCGGCAGCAAGCGAGACTATGCCATCGTAACCCTGTTCGCCTACTCTGGTATCCGGAGAAGTGAGTGTGCCAACCTCAAGCTAGACCAGGTTGACCTGACCGCCAGAGAGATTCGCGTTATCGGCAAAGGCGACAAGCAGCGGCTGGTGTACATTAACGACAAAATCGTGTATGCCATGCGGGAATACCTGAAGGAGCGCAACTCCGACAGTCCATACTTCTTTGTCAGCAGGCAAAGTGAGAAGCTGACCCCATCCAGAATCAACCAGATATTTAACAAATATTCAAATGATATTTTTCTTAAAACTTTGAGACGCTTTTTCTGTTCTCATGCTTTGGAAAGCGGATTCTCAATTCACGAGGTCAGTAATTTAGCTGGACACAGCTCTATTCAAGTAACCATGCTCTACACCAACCCAACCGCCCAGGCCATGAAAGACAAGGCCAACAAGCTGTGAGGTGGAGCATATGAAGAAACTGATTATGTTTATGGCAGCGCTCATTCTACTTGCAGTTGCCGGTGTGACAGCGTGGCAGGTTTATGTGCCCATCCGCGAGGACAATGTGAGTGTCAACGCCTATGATGAATTACGTCAGTTCGTGCGAGTTCCCACACCAGACCCGACCAGCCAGCCGGACACGTCAAGCTCGCCAGAACTTTTCCCTTCTCCATCTTTTGAGCCGGAACCCACTTCCCTTCCAGATCTGCAAGTTGATTTCAAGTCCCTTCGGGCAGTCAACCCGGAAATCGTTGCGTGGCTCTCCATCGACGGCACCAATATCGACTACCCCGTGGCCCAGCACAGCGACAATGACTACTACCTTCATCACCTATTCACCGGCGAGTGGAACAGTTTCGGCTGTCTTTTCATGGACTGCCATAACCAGTCCGACTTCTCAGGACGGCATACCATTATATATGGGCACCACATGGATAATGGCACCATGTTCCAGAACCTGATGGGCTACAAAGACCAATCATATTATGATGAGCACCCTAATGCCCAGCTTTTCACGCCGGGCGGCACTTATACTGTGGAGTTCTTTGCTGGGTATGTGTCCGGCGTAGACGGGGACGCATGGCAGGTAAATTTTGCATCGAACGCAGAGTTTGGAGAGTGGCTTGATAGCGCAAAGAACAAATCCCTGTTTGAGAGCCATGTTACGCCAACAGCAGCGGACAGGATCGTTACCCTCTCCACCTGCAGCTATGAGTTTTATAACGCCCGGTTTGTACTGCATGGTCGCCCTGTTGTAGATTGACCCTTGTATTTCTCCGAGAACTTTGATATAATATTATCAATAGCCAGATAGGAGGCGCCACCCGTGAAAATAAGACCATCTTCCGCTTTGCGGAACGAATACACGCAGATCTCCATGTTAGCAAAAGAGTCCGGTGAGCCCATATTCATCACCAATAAGGGGGAAGATGACGGCGTATTCATGAGCATGGAGGCATACGAGGAACGGGAAAAGATGTTCCGGCACCGGGACCAGATTTATGCCGCGGAGCTGAGCCGCTTGAACGGTGAGCCCACCGTCTCGGCCGAGGAAATGCACGAGAGGATGGAGGCGCTGCTCCGTGCCCATGAGTAAGCTGGTCTATCTGGCCCCCGCCGCCCAGGACATGGAAGAGATCGTGAAGTTCCACATTGCAAATGTAGGGCCGGCCTCTGCAAGGAAGGTCTACGCGGCGATGGAGGACACTATAAACCGCCTGGCGGACTTTCCTCTCTTGGGGCAAACACACCCGGACCCGATTCTTGCCGGGAATGGTTTCCGTAAGCTGGTGCTGACAAAAACATATGTGGCCGTGTATAAAATCATTGACGATACCGTGTACATCTACCGCATTGTGAATGGCCGGGCGGACTATCCGCGGCTGCTGAAATAGGGCTTGTAAAACGCATCTGGCTATGCTATACTTTGTTATACAGTATCAGGTTTGACTTTCAACCAAACACAGTTTCCGAGTTACGAGCTTCTGAAAGTTACTACTTTCAGGCGCTTTTTGCGTTTTAGCCGGGGAAATCCGGCACAACTATATACTGAGCCTAGGGCTTGTTTGAAAAATCGGAAACGCCGTCTTTTTACCCAGAAAGGGCCCCTTTCTGCGTCAAAAATCCTCGCCAATCGGAAGATTGCTTTGCGGTTTTTTCCTTGAAATGAACCCCTTCTGGGTAAAAATTCGTCATTTCCTCTATTTTCAAACAAGCCCTACCCAGGCAAAAAAGCACGCGGAGTTTATCTTTGCGTGCTTTTTTCATATATATCAGGCCCATTGGCCACAAATTTTTATCCCAGCGCCAAGCTGGAAAAGAAGGATTCTACAATGAAAATACCGTTTGCACACAGTACCAAACCACAAGATGCCCTGGAAATCAAGGCAGTCATCGCCAGTCTGCTCGACCAAGCCAGGGACAAGGTCAGTTTTGTTGACCGTGACGACCCTGACGACATCTTTGCCCTCGACATACGGATGCTGCATGAGGCAGTCCGCCGACTTCAGAAAACACAGGCAGAGCCCGTCATCATCAGCACAACCAGGGACAGAGAGTACATCGACTACATCTGCCCCCACTGCCGCGACACCATCACCCAGCGCCGCAAGGGCCAGAAGGAAGGGCTGTACCGGCCCAAGTACCATGATTCTTGCGGTCAGCGGCTGAACTGGGAAAAGCTGGCAATATGCACGAAACTGAAAATCAAGAAACAGGAGGCCTCAAAATGAATCCAGAAGTTGAATGTACCCCCACCGAGAGCACAGTCATCCCCATCCAGGCTTACCAGCCCCAAACTGACAACAACGTGTTCCAGTCCATAGCCGCGGAGAAAATCGCCGCCGAGCTGAAATCCTTCACCGGCGGTCAGAAAGAGAAGTGCGTTTCCACCCACGTTGCCGCGCAAATAACCCATTTTTGCGAGGAATCGCCGGAGTTCGCCGAGGTGGTCTACAAGACCAAGCGCACACTTTCCGATTGCTGTACGGAGGTGCTCAAGGGTGTCGGCAACCACATTTCTTACATCGACGTGTACCGGGGAATCGTGAAGGCGTATTTCCCCAATGCCGACGTCAGGTTCATTATGGACATTGAGATCAACGGCCCGGACTTCTGGAAGTCCGGGCCGAGTCTCGCAGAGAGAGTAGTATATGGCCGCAGACCGTGTATAGAAGTGCGCCCTTGCTTTGCGGCGGGAGTTTCAATTCCCCGATGAACTGGAATTTGTAAATCTATCTATCAATAGTTAAACAGGGACTTATTACATCACTCAGAATTTCCTCCAGCGTTTTCTTCTCCAGAGAATTTTGCCACAGGCGTTCCATCATCTCCGGCAAAGAAGTAAAACCATACTCCAGGTTCATTTTGCAGTATTCTTCTGGTGAAACGCCGCTTAAAACCCCGGTAATGGCCCGCACGATGCACTCTTCCAACGCATGAGCCTGGTCCTCCTCTGATATGCCGATCAGGTACCCCAGTGCTGCCACCTTTTCTGTATTCAGAAATCGGTCAAGTCTATGGACCCGGAGCAGCCGGAGGACCGCGCCGCGCTGTTTCTGTAACAGGGGATGGAGATATTCGTGTATGGCGGCTGATTCGGAAAATTCGCCTGCGATGAGATATAGCCTGCTGTCTGCCAGCGAAAAATCAGCCAGATATTTGGATTGCAGCAGGTTGGGAGCAAATAAAATCCGCACTCCGTTTCCCCAGTGCAGATCGTCCAGACGCTGCTGTAACGCCAATATCTGTGGCGAAAGTCCGGAAAACCTCTGCGCCAACTCACAAGAATACAATTCCCATGCCGCTGAAAGAATTGGATCGTCCGACAGTGTTTTTATGACCCCTGGCAGCCTTGCGATCCATGCCCGAAATTCTGGATCTTCCGCCTCCGGAGCATTGCAGGAGCGCAGGAACTCCAGAAAATCAGACAAAGGTTTCTCCAGAAAAAAGCAGGCCGAAGAAAGTTCTGATCCTCTGGGATAGTATGGGTTTACCGATATAGTCCCGGTTCGTGTATAGGAGAAATAATCCAAAAGTCTTTTCTCCAACCGAGCTTGTTCTGCGGCCCGGCAAACCTCCCGTACCAAGGGATCTGAAGTATCCATCAAATCATAGCCGCTGGCAATCAGGCCACAATAGGCGAGAAAGAGATTTTTGTCAATGATAATATTCAAAGTTTTCCCTCCAATATAATAAGGCTATATCAGAGAAATTTCCAGCTTGTTCCCATCCTGCGGCCTCCTTCCTGGCGAAATAAACTGTAGCTTGTATTGACTTTCTCACAGGAGAGTTTTGAAAGTCTAAGCTGAGTATAGCACAGCAAAACAGGAAAATCAATTAGAAACAAGCAGTATCTCTCAATGCTGCGGGAAACACAGGCAACCACCATGGAAATCGTGGTCGTTGCTGAAGCAGGGCGTTGGGTGCCGGAGGACACGGTTCGGCAGTTATGCAGTCTGAACCTGGACTGGGATTCGCTGCACACTTTGCAGGGACTTCTACGATATAACTCTCTTGGCCGTATTTTGCGTTATTTGACAAAGCAGCGCACTCTGGCCCACAGCCGGCTGAGAAGACGCAAAATACCATATGCCATTACTGTGTACCGGGATTATCTGGACATGGCCAAGAATTTGGGCTGCAACCTGAAGAAAAAGGCTGTTCTGGAGCCCCGAGACCTGAAAGCCCAGCATGACCTCTTGTCAGAGCAGCTTGCCGCGCAAAAGACAGAGAAGGAGAACTTGCTGCTGTCCCGCGCTATTGAGAACGGCCTGTACGAGTGGGCACAGGAGTACGCAAGCGAGGATTATTGCGTTGTGTACCCCCAAACCAAGAACGACTTCATCAATGAGGGCCGTAGTCTGCATCACTGTGTGGGGAACGCCGGCTACTATGACCGGCACGTTCTTGGCCGGAGCATGGTGTTCTTTATCCGCCGGGCGAGCCAGCCGGAAAAGCCCTTCTTCACCACCGAAATCGACATGGATGCTGGAAGGATCAAGCAGCTCTATGGTTTCAGCGACTGCTCCGCGCCGAAGGAAGTGCGGGGGTTCGTGGAAGGGTTTGTTCGGGCGGCTATGCGGTGGAGGAGTGCGGAGAGGATGGCAAGCTGATGCAAATAGTATTCATGTAAGGCCGGATTAGATCAAAAAATTGATTGCATACCCAGTGAAAATCTGATAAAATAAGAATAGATGGATGGACGTGGATGCGCTCCAAAACAGCAAGAGGCTATAGTTTGAGCAAACCCATGCTTCTTCTATATTTGGGGAGGTGGAAGATATGTTATCAAACACTTTCGTTGACAATGCAAAAATCATGGCAAAAGGGATGGTCGCAATCCCAAAGGGCGTTCGTGAAGCCCTTGGTGTGGCAAGCGGAGACCGCATTTCTTTTATTGTGGAAGATGGGGCTGTCCGTATTGTCAACTCGGCTGTATATGCCATGCAGGTGCTTCAGAATGAAATGGCAGGCGAAGCAGAGCAGGCTGGCATTATATCAGACGAGGATGTTATGGCGCTTGTAAAAGAATTGCGAAATCAGGATGAAGATGTATAAGGGTTCTAATTGACACAAATGTCCTCATATCTGCGGCTCTGAGCGCAAACGGAGTTCCCTACCAGGCTTACGTAAAGGCGGCCTCCTATCCTAACCGCGGGTTAATTTGTGAGCAAAATGTTGATGAAATGAGAAGGATATTCAACAAGAAATTCCCTAAACGCTTGGCGGCCCTCAATAATTCCTTTCAACCGCTTTGCTGACACTTGAGCTTGTACCCATCCCAACAGACGAAAGCATATCAGAATCACAAGTCAGAGATGCGGATGACCGCCCTATTTTAAGAGCGGCGATTAAGGCAAAGGCTGATGTTCTTCTTACTGGCGATAAGGATTTTTGGGAATCAGGTTTGGAAACCCCCAAAATTCTATCACCGGCCGAATTTATCAACATGACATAAACCGGCTGGATTTTTGTAGTTGCATTTTGAAATGAACTCTGATATAATAGACATACAGTATCAAGTTTGAGTTTCAATCAAACACAGTAATCCGAGTTACAGAGCGCCTGAAAGTTTCCGTTACTTTCAGGCGCTTTTTGCGAGCGCAATTTGCGCTTTAGCCGAGGAAATCCGGCGCAAAAGTTAATAGTGCTCCCCGGAGGGACAACAAAAGCGTACATGGTAAACCCGTGTGCGCTTTTTTCATTCATAGATTGGAGCAAGCCCGATCAGCTCCTGCCAACTTTTATCCGGGGAGCAATCCTCATCACATAATCAACTTATAAAGGAGAGTGTCCACATGGACGACATACAATCCAAAATCGAGCAGATGCGCGGCCTTATCGCCACCATCAAACAGGCAGATATCGCCTATTTCCGGGACGACCGCCCTATCATGTCCGATCGTGACTACGACGTGGCGGTTGACCTGCTGAAAATGCTGGAGCAGAAAACCGGCATTGTTCTCTCCGACTCCCCCACCCAAAAAGTGCCGGGCGAGATACTGGAGAGCCTTGCAGAGGTACGCCACACCCGTCCCATGCTGTCTGCTGACAAAACCAAATCCATAGACGATCTGGTACGGTTTGCCGGAGGCCGGGACGTAGTGCTGTCCTGGAAACTGGACGGCCTGACGCTGGTGCTCCGCTACGATGATGGCGAACTTCAGCAGGCCATCACCCGGGGCCGGGAGGGTATCATCGGCGAGGACGTGACCCATACGGTGCGCACGTTCTTGAATGTGCCCCTGACCGTGCCCACAAAGGGGCCTTTCGAGGTTCGCGGCGAAGGTGTGATTTCTTGGGAAAATTTCAAGAAAATCAACGACAATCTGGATGAACCTTACACCCATCCGCGCAACCTTGCGGCGGGCAGTGTCCGCAAGCTGGATTCAGCGGAGGCGAAAAAGCGTATGCTGATGTTCATTGCCTTCGACCTGGTGACAGAGCTGCAGTTCCCCGCCAAGATGGAGCAGCTTAAATTTCTTGCCAGCAACGGCTTTGAGGTGGTTCCCCACACCCTGCTGACCTCACCGGACAGCAGAGATATCGACACGGCTATTGCAAACAACAATCCCGCCAACTTTCCCTTCCCGGTGGATGGTCTCATCATGGAGTACAACGACACCGCCTACGGCAAGAGCTTGGGCGCGACCGGTCACCATGAAAACCGCCTGATGGCCCTCAAGTGGAAGGACGAACTTTTTACCACCAAGTTTCTCGGTGTGGAGCTCGCCACCACCCGCACAGGCATGGTGAGCATCACCGGCCTGTTCGAGCCCGTGGAAATGGACGGCGCAACAGTCAGCCGGGCCTATCTGCACAACTACAACATTTTTGAGCAGCTCCAGTTCGGCGTGGGCGACACCATCCAGGTCTACAAGGCCAACATGATAATCCCGCAAATTGCGGAAAACCTCACCAAAAGCGGCACCTACAAGCTGCCGGAAAAGTGCCCCTGCTGCGGGGGAGCGCTGTCCATTCAGCAGACCTCCGGCGGCACATCACAGCTGTTCTGCGATAATCCCCACTGTGCCGCCAAGCTGGTGCAGAAATTCGCTCACTTTTGCGAAAAGACCCGCATGAACATTGAGGGCCTGTCCGCCACGACCCTGGAGAAATTCATCGGTCACGGCTGGATACACAACTTCGGCGACCTGTACACGCTGGAGAGGCACAAGGAGGAGATCATCAACACCGAGGGCTTTGGAGTGAAGTCATATGAGCGCCTGCAGGCTTCGATTGATAAGAGCCGTACCGGCACTCTTGCCAAATTCATTGCCGGGCTGGGCATCCCCATGGTGGGCCGCCACGCCGGGAGAATAATTGATAGATCCTGTGGCGGTTCTTGGAAACTGTTCGAGGAGGCAATTCAGAATGGATTTGATTTCACAATGCTATCCAACTTCGGCACGGCAATGCACGACAACATCTACAAATGGTACAACGACGCGGAGGAGGCCAAGCTGTGGCGTCCTCTGCTCGACCATATTACATTCATAAAGGAGACATCGACCATGAACAACACAAACAATCCCTTTGCAGGCAAAACCGTGGTGGCCACCGGCAAGCTGGTGAACTACACCCGCGATGGCATCCAGACCAGGCTCTTGGAGCTGGGCGCGCACCCGACTTCCTCGGTAAGCAAAAATACCGACTTCCTGATCGTGGGAGAGAAGGCCGGCAGCAAGTTGGCTAAGGCCCAGGCGTTGGGAATTACCACCCTGACAGAGCAGGAATTTGAGGATATGGCTGGTTAGTAACTGGCAGAAAGTGGCGGGGCAGGTGACTGTCCCGCGCTTTCTATTATATAAGGATGGTGAAACCATGACAGCAACAAAAATCAGCCGTATCATCTCCGGCAGCCCGGTACGGCCCATCACCGTGGGCGAACCGGCGCTGATCCACGAGGGTAACGGTTTGAGAAGAACTACCCCGGTCTTGAATGTGCGGCGTGTGTCGCCCGGTGAGATTCGCTTTGAGACCATGAACACACAGTATATCTTAAAAATCATCCCCGCAAATAAAATGACAAAGGAGAAAATCAAATGAAAGCGTTTGAAAAAACCTGCTACCTTCTGCCCTGGCCGGAGGTATCGGAAATTATTTCCGATGAGGTTGAAAAGCATCTCGGCCGCCATGCCCCATGCTGGGCAAAATATGAGGATGAGAGCTTCTGGTGCACCGACCAGCCGGTTCTGCCACTCCATGAAGCCTGCCAAATCATGCAGCTCAGCGGCTTCCCTGCCGAGGACTGGCAGGACACCCTCCCGGACGAGGGAGGAAATACGGTGAACGGCTTTGGAATGGAACTCAGCGAGCATCTGCTCCGTAAGGGCCTGGGCTTTGCCTGGATGCGGCAGATCATCGCCCCGGAGGGCCTTTGGCTGGTGGGCGTTTACGATAAAAAGGAGCATCAGCCGGAGCCTGCCATGATTGACGGCTTGGAAGTGTGCTTTGAGGACTTGAAGTCCAAGGACGAGCTCTTCAATTTCTTTGACGAGGGTTCCTGCACCCACGCCGCCCTGATGGAGTTTTGCGAAGACTATAAGAAACGCTACGGGAACGACCTGTGCTGGCCCTACCCCCTTGCGGAAGATAAGCATTTGGGCTTGTTTCTGGTTCTCGTAAAGGAAGGCGTGCTTTGCCTGCCCTATGATGGATTCGACGGTGAGGCCTATGAGTTTTTCAACCTCAAAGGAGCCAAGCTGCTTCAGACAAAACAGGTGATGCAGTTAGCGGCAGATTGGCAGTTTTTCTCCCAGGGCTTACTCGGAGCGTTGAGTGACATGGCCGTATATCTCGCAAAGCAGGAGGGCGACCGGCATGAAACAGCCTGATGTTCCCCTCTGGAGAAAGTCCATGCTCCAGCACCTGAACCTGGACGATATTCTGAAAACATTGTATGAGATTGCGGAAAACGGCGACCCGTTCGGTTACGAAAGCTCTGAAAACGGGTACTATCAGGACTACAAGGAGCAGTTCGACGAGCTTGCCATTGGTGCAGGCTCCCTGCTGGATGCGCTGAATGAGTATGACCTTCGGGAGCACTGGGACGATATGACAGTCTGTCTTTTGGGACAGACCACGACCGTCCTGGGCTTCGACTCCGTAGAGATGGATTACTACCACATGGCAGACCCATTTTATGAGGATTTAGCGGTCCAGGAGGCTCAAAAGCGCCTGAGTAGGCTGACGAAAGCTGAGCTTATCCGCATATTTCGGACAGTTACGGTGGTGCTGACCTCGTTCTTCGACATCAAGGCCGCCCACGACTGCCTGACATCTATTGTGCAGGAGTTGGACGAGCGGACGGCAATCATGGACCGGCGGCTCAAGGCGGCTTTTGCGGCAAAGGACGAGGCAGAGGCAAAAAAGTTGTTGAATACGCTCCCGGGCAGGGCCTGGGTGGAATAGGAGGACGTCAAATGAGCTTTCAACTCCCCAACACCAGACAAGTTTCATCCTCCGAACAGGTCAGCTTCCACTGCAAGCACTGTGGAGCCTGCTGCCGTCACCTTCGGGAAAGCGTACCTCTGAACACACTGGACGCGTACCGTCTGGCAAAATATCTCCGCGGCCGTGGGCAGTCGGTCACCTGCCTGGATGAAATCTTCGTCCGGTATGCCGAGCCGGTACCCCTGGACAAATCGGGGTATACGGTATATATGCTCAAGACCACTGGCCCGGACGACGACTGTATCTTCCTCAAGGACAACCGCTGTACCATCCAGCAGGCCAAGCCGACTGCCTGTCGGCTCTACCCCTTTGTGGCAGAGCCAACGACGGATGGGGGCTGCAAATTTCTGCTGAGTATGGAACGGAGGCACCATTTCAAAGGAGGTCAAGTCCAAGCCGGGCGGTGGATGAAGAAATACTTCTCCCCGGAGGATAGAGAGTTTATGCGGATCGACATAGGTTCCGCGCCGGTGATTGCCCTGCTTATGCGGAAGGTCCCGGCCTTGGAGCAGAAACGTGCGATCATGCAGTACCTCTGGTATAGGTTCTCCGACTTCGACCTGGACAGGCCGCTGGTGGAGCAGTACAGGCAGAATACCCTCAAGCTGGTAGCAGCGCTAAAAGAAATGCAGGAGGTATCACCATGAAATGTCCTCACTGTGGCGGCTTGCTAAGAAAGGATACCTTCAACAATGTTACACCCCGGGATGGCCAGTTCATCGTTATCTATGGTGTTCCATGCTGCAAATGCATGGATTGCGGCACTGTCCTTTACAGGGGACATGTGATGCAAAAGCTGGAAAAGATGGTGGACGACACACCAAAAACTGCCGGGAAGGTCGTTATGCTGGACTATCCCGATTCAGATATGGAGGTATATAATGGACACTGACCGCAACGAGCATCAAATAATTCGCAAAGACGCCCGCGCCTGCTTTGTTGAGACCCTGAACGATTCCTTCGAGTTTGGTAAGGTGCATTTCGGCTTTGCAACCTATGACATGAAGCTCCCGGCAGGCCAGCGGCAGACAAATTCCGTCCACATCTATATGGCGGTTGACGAGTTCCTGGAGCTTTGCCGGAAGCTCTGTTCCGGCGAACTACGGCATATGATGGCCCAGCGCCTGAAAGAGAGCAACAAGGAGCCCCTTTACAAATGCCTGGGCGGTACTTCGGCTGAGAAGTTGGCGAAAATCAACCGCTCCCGTCCTGATAACATGAGCCTTTCTCGCACGGCTGAACTGGTATGCGGCAAAAACGGAAATTTTCTGTTCGTGGCCAGCAGCGGGCCCGGTGAGACCAACAAGACTGGGCTTATCGTGCCGCGCTTTGGGAACAAGCCTGAGAACCATGTTTCGGTGAGCATGACCTATGAGAGCTTCAGCGGGCTGATGCTGACTACTAAGGCTCACTATGAGGCGTGGCTGACGGCTTGGTACACGAGGCATGCTACAACGCAAAAGGAGATCCCTCGCAAGCTGGAACGGATTCCAGCACAAGCAAAAGAGAGCGTCCCCGAGCCGGTATACTCTGTGGAGCCAAGGTATGGGGCTGTGGCAATGTTCTAAAGTATCTTTTGACGGCGTGGCTTTGGCTACGCCGTTTTGCTTTTCAGTATTGCTAATCAGTGCGCTTTTTGATATAATATCATCGTAAAGCCATGTTGAATGGAGGGGTAACAATGCCACTAGCAGAAAACAGACATTACACACTGGCGGATATCTTAGGCTGGGATGAAAAAGAGCGGTATGAATTGATTGACGGCGAGCCGGTCATGCTGGCAACCCCCTTGCGGATCCATCAGAAAATTGTCTCTGAGTTCAACCGTCAGCTGGGCAATTTTTTGGAGGGAAAGAAATGTCAGGTCTACCCGGCTCCGTTTGCGGTGCGGCTGTTTGAAAGCGCTGGAGACCTGCCGGAGAATACGGACACCATGGTCGAGCCGGATATCACGGTGGTCTGTGACCCGGAAAAGCTGGATGATATCGGCTGCAAGGGCGCGCCAGATTTTATTCTGGAGGTCCTCTCGCCTTCCAGTCAGCGCCACGACCGTCTGGTAAAGTTTAACCTATACCAGACGGCGAGGGTGAGGGAATATTGGATAGCAGACCCTGCCAACCGGATCGTGCAGACCTTTCTTCTGGAAAATGGTACTTTTACTGTCAAGGAATTGGGTTTGGCGGACAGCATATTGCGAGTGAATGTACTGGACGGCTGCTATATTGACTTGTCAAAGGTATTCTCCGAGTAACTCTGTAACACGTGCCCATAAAATGGCACATAAATGGCATTGTCAAGCCGATGACACGGAAATGAGAATCTGCTATAATATTAGCGTGGAAAGCTGGCCGATACCCCCGGGCCGGCTTTTCAACTTTATTGTGGAAAGGCTGTTGAAAATGAAATATTGTCCCTATTGCGGCGCGTCCCTCCCGGACAGCGCCGTATCATTTTGCCCGGAATGTGGGAAGCCCATACTGGAAAGCACTGTGGGGAAGCCTGTCGAGGAGAAAAGGAAGAAAGAAAAGCCTGTAAAAACCAAAGCTCGGCCTAAAAAAGCTAAGAAACCCGAGCCACCTGCCGAGGACGGTTACGACGGCTACTATGATGACCGCCTCCCCATAGACGAAGGCCACCGCCGGGATGGCTTGGACAAGGGCATCATCAAAAAGGTGGCAGCGCTGGTGCTGTGCCTGCTGGTGGTGATTGGGGCCTGCCTTGCAATTTTGTATGTGATTTAAGTTGTAGAGTGCTTTCATAGTTCGTGTAGTATGATAAAATCCTCGAAAAGGAGCAAAAACCATGATTTACATATCCAAAGGTACCTCAAAATCCAGCCTGCACAAGCCCCTCAAAGTGACCCGCTGTGGCAAGACCGTCCAGCTCTCCGGCCTCCAGGCCGAGCTTTGGCGCAAGGGCCGGTACGAGTTCGCGTCCGCTCAGACCAAGGCCGAGGAGATGGCGCTGACAAGCCTCTCCCGGGCCGGACTTGCAGAAATCCAGCAGGAGAACTCTGCCGCCTTTCGCTACTATGCACTGACCAGTTGTGTCCTCTGCCCCACACGGCGTCCGGACATCGGGCTTACCACCGGGGAAAAAGAACTTCTCTGCTGGCTGAAGAAGGCGGGCTTGCGCATGACCGTTGCCGAGCTGGTATATTTACGGAGCAGGGACATCCACCCCACCCGCAAGCTACTCCGGGCAAGAAACCGTCAGGCGCTGGTGGAGAGAATCTATAACCCTCACAACATCGCGGATAACCTCTTAGAGCAGCAGATGGAGTCGGCGGGCTGCCGGGACGAGGTAGTGTCTGATCTGCTGTCACTGCTCAGAAAAAAGAGGCTGGTGTTGCTGTGAAATCGACCTGTGAGAAATTCAAAAAACTGTCGGAGCCGTTGCGGAGGGTGATAGGTTTGCGGATGGTAGTTGGCGGCGCGGTACTTGTGCTTTTCATTATAGTATGGGCCTCCATGAGCAACTTTTATCTTGCAATCCCATTCGCTGCAATAGCGCTATTCTTGCTAATCAGCGGTACGCTGATCACCCACCGTGAGTATATTTGCACCACCAGAACGGTCAAAGAGATAATTACAACAGGCATCCGTAAGCGCCCAAAATATCTGCTGCTTGAAACCGGAGAGGGTATTATCCAGCTACCAGCAAACCGTAAATATTTCCCGATAAACAGCTCCGTAATGCTATATCTTGCCAACAGCACACCAGTGTACGAGCAAGACGGAATCTTCAAAATCTTCTCATATCTTGCTTTGGAACTCGCCGTCCCACCCAAGAAAAAGATTGACGAACCGGGGGAACTGTGATATATTATAGATACAGTTTCATGGTTTCCTCTTGGAAGCATAGTATCAGAGTTACAGAGTGTCATTTGCGTCCGCACCGTGCGGATTCAAATGGCACTTTTTTGTTTCCAGAAAGCCGTGAGCTTAAAAATTTATTGGCGCTACGCCAGAGAGGAGCACAAAAGTGTTAGCAGTTCTAATCACGGGGGCAGTTGTCTCCAAAGGCTACCAGGACGAGCCGGCCATCAAGGTATCAGATAGCGGGAAAGCTGTCTGGTTTCGTGTAGGCAAAAAAGTATACGACTCCCAGGCCGAGGACAACCGGCGCTGGGTCAACCCGAACGTCAAGGGCTTCAACTATATGGTTGACCGGGTGAAGAAGATGCAGCTCAAGGAGGGCGTGTACATCAACATCCGTGGTCGTCTGGACGAGGACGTGTGGACAGACAAAAACGGCGAGACCCGCAAGAACCTCTACGTCGTTGCAGAGGACATTGAGTACGCGGGCGGCAAGTCCAAAGATGATTCCGAGGGCGATTCCGCTCCGGCCCATCAGCCCGAGAAGGCACCCTTGCCTACTGAGGCCCCCGGTGAGTTTACTGGCTACGAGCCTTTCGGCGGCGCCTCCTTCTTCGACGAGAACGATTAAGGCACACAAAAATGAAATCTGAGCGTATTTAGAGCGTACAATGAGTATTTTGCTTATTGTGCGCTTTTTTGCGTTCAGGAGAAAGGAGCCTGCCATGCAGGAGACAAAACGAAGCCCGCTTCTGGATTCGCTCAAAATCGTTGGCCTGGCAATTATGGCCTGTTATGTGTGCCGATTCTGGCCTATGGTGATTTTTCTTATCATCTATGGGCTGGCAGTTGTTGCACGCACTCTGGTGAAATCCAAAAGGGCAAAGTCCACCCAACTTGTGCCGTTCGTACCGGCAGAACCTATCCCAGCCCCCACGCCCACCCAGCGCGACCTGGAAAACCTGGCGTTCTCCACGATTTGCCAGAGAATAACTGAGCTGGTAGCGCGGGATTACCCAAATGCCCGCTGGGTATGGGAGTTTCCCTCTGCCCAGAAACTAATCATGGAGGGCCACGAGGTGTACATCCTCCTGAACCGTGCTGGAGGCTACCGCCGGGCACAGGTGCTGTACCAAAACCTGCAGGTGACCGGCTTGAAGTATGAGGGCATCACCGTTGCCCCTACCAAGCCGCCAGCCGCCCCTGAGCCGGAGGAAAATGAGCCTGACAACTACTCCCTCCTGGCTTTCCAGTGGGTGGACGCACACCTGTCCGATCTGGGCTCCCGGTGCGACGAGGCTGCGAAAAATGGCCTTACCCATCTGCTGGTATCGGAAACGGAACTTCCCGTAGCCCAAAGCTGGCAGGACATCTGCACCGAACTGGCCCGAGCTGGTTTCAAGACAAAAGTCCTTGCCGAGGGCATAAAAATCATGTTAGGAGCTGATGAAAATGAGTACCGGCCTGAATAACCTTTTCAACTTCGGCCGTCCGCTGCCGCCGCCTTTCGATACGGTCACCAACAAGAGGATCCCGGTGGCTTCAAAATACGGCGACGGCAGGCAAGCGACTCTCTGCTGCACGGTCATAAAAGCGCTGAACGCCGTTTGCGCTTGCATGAACGGTTCCGGCGAGGGCGCTGTGGGCGTGATCGACCACCGCTCCGTGGCGGAATACAAATCCTCCATGAGCCCGGACGCTTACCATCTGGCGGTTTTTGACAGCGGTACTGGAACAATTCTGGCTACGGTCTACGACAAGAATACCGAGACCAGCGAAAACTATGTGCTGAACAATGCAGGCAGGGATGGGGCCGCTGTGGTGATGGCTATGTTCCCGTTCCTCGCTAAGGACGAGGAATTTGAGCAGAACTTCAAGGAGTATTACGACCAGTATGTGTCGGGCTTTCCAGATAACGCTGTCACCACAAATACCATGGCAATTCTGTGCGACAACGTCTACCTCCGGGTCAAACCGAGCACGACTTTGCCAAGTATCTGCTTGACTCAGGCAAAATAGTATCACAGGAATAATGGGAACGGCCAGGCGGTAAGTCTGGCCCTTTTTCCCTATCATAATCGAATTGGAGGCCCAAAATGGCAAGAGTAAACCACAAACTGGTAAAAAAGCTGCTCAACGAGAAGCGGAGCAAGATAACTGACCGGCAGTTCTTCACCAGCCGTGTGCTGGCAGGACATTTCGAGGACATGGCCGCCGCCCAGACACGGCGCTATAAGTACGGCCGCCAGGTGAGAGTGCAGCTAAGCTGGGAGCCCAAATCAGGCAGCGTTGCCTGCACGGACAATATGACTATACACATCAACACAGGCCACCCGATGGTGACTAAGACCAAGGGCCGAGAGAACCGGTATCAGATCGTATGCGGGATGTTCGCCCATGAGCTGGGCCATGTGCTGTATACCGATTTTTTGCAGCCTCAGACCCAGGCAAACTATATGGAACGTGGTATGTGGTATCCGGAACCGCCCACCCTGCACACGTCAGAGGACTTCGCCAATGAGAAGGCCATGTGGGCATACCTCAAGGCAGACCCAAAGAATCTGGAGGCCGTAAAGGAGGTATCGCATTTTATCTCCAACGTGCTGGAGGATGGCTACATTGAAAACCGTATGCTCAACGATTTTCCAGGTACGCTGGGCTTTGGGCTTTCTGTTTTGCGCGAAAAAATGTGGGAAGAAATGGGCACCGTCACTGACCTGAAACAATATGAGGACGACGGTTCGTGCCACATTTTTCAGAGTATTTTGGAGGTCATGCTGTCCTATGTGAAGTACGGCGAAATCAAATACGGTGATGAGAATTTGGACGATATTCGTATCCAGACCATCTTCGACCTTATAACCCAGCTTGACCGCTCGATAACCGACCCCGACCCCAAGACCCGGCTACGCACCGTAAATCTGATTCTAGTGCGCTGTTGGGAGCATATCCAGGACTATTGTGAAAAGCTCAAGGCGGCAAAAGAGGCGGCTGAGTCCATGTCGGACGCGGTCAAAAAGAGTTTAGGCGGTATGCCCGGCGCGACTACTGTTGGCACTGGCGGCACGCCTGTTCCAGGAGCAGGCAGCTCCGGGGGCGCTTCCGCGACGGCGGCAAACCGTGCCAAGACCCATGAGGATGCTGAAGCGGGCAATGATGAATCTGATGACAGCAAGGACGAGCCCACTGAGGAAGACCCCGCACAGTCCGACAAAGATTTACCGCCCCTGGAAGGGGAGGGCACTAAAACCGGAAAGCAGGACGTCACCGACTCCGAGGGTGGTCGTATTCCCTACCACCAGACCAGCTCTCTGTCTGAGCCGGTAGGCGGCACCGCTGAGTACAACGCTGATTACGAGCGTGAGCAGTACGACAAAGCCGCGTCAGATATCGACCGTATGCTGGACAAAATGGCCGAGCGTGCCGCCTGTAAACAGTTGGAAAACGAGCGGCTTACTGAGCTCAACGAAATGGCCAACAGCATCTCCTACGGCGACATTCATAGCGGCGTGAACATCAGAATCAACCGTATCGCCAGCGTGGACACCGACCTCATGGAAAAGTACGATACCGTCGCACCCCGACTGGTGACGATTTCCAAGCAGCTCCAGCGAAGCATTCAGAAGGAGCTCAAAGAACACCGTCAGGGCGGCAAGCAAACGGGGCTGGTCATGGGCAGAAGGCTCGATACCCACGCTCTGTGCCGGAATGATGGCAAGGTGTTCTACAAGAACAACCTCCCCAACGAGATACCTGAGCTGGCCGTTGGGTTGTTGGTAGACGAGTCCGGCTCTATGTGCAGTGGAGACCGTTGCACCTATGCCCGCGCGGCAGCTATTATCTTGCACGATTTTTGTGATAGTCTGGACATTCCTATAATGGTCTATGGACATTCTACAGGTTGGAACACAGTCGAGCTGTATTCTTATGCCGAGTTCGACGGCTTTGACAGCGACGATCGCTACCGGCTTATGGACATCGGTGCAAGGGGCAGCAACCGGGATGGCGCGGCTCTGAGGTTTGTTGCGGAGCGGCTTTCTAAGCGCCCGGAGGCGGTCAAGATTCTGATTCTCGTATCAGACGGTCAGCCTGCTGATACCGGCTATGATGGTACTGCCGCCGAGGAGGATCTGAGGGGCATCAAGCAGGAGTATCAGCGCAAGGGAGTAGTTTTTGTGGCGGCCGCTATTGGCGATGATAAGCCCAATATCCAGCGGATCTATGGTGATTCTTTCCTGGATATTACGGACTTGGAGCAACTGCCGGGGAAGCTGACGGCAGTTGTGAAGAAGCATATAAAAATATAAGGAGAACGCAAATGAGCAGAAAATTTTACTTCGATTACGATGCTTTCCACCGCTTCATGCAGGAGCCGGAAAACATTCGCCCACTGCTGGAGGGTCTGCTGGAAACGAGCATTACCAAAATTACTCCCGCGCCGACGCACCAGATACTGGGCGCGCACGTCCATGCTTTTACCCGCGATGGGCTGACCTACGACATCTCCCTGCAGCTTGTCGAGGAGTACGACTTGGGAAAACGCCTTCGGGCCAGCCAAGCCATTATGGACAGGGACTTCCTTAACCCAGATAACCTGGAGGACGAGACGCTGAAAAGCTGCATTATCTTCATCTGCACGGATGACCCGCTCGGCGGAGGAAAGGCGGTTCGCCGGATCGGGAGAGTAATCAGCACTCTGGGCAATACGCCATTTGACGACGGTTCCAGTGCATTTATCCTGAATATGAGCTTTACTGAGGCAAATGCCGCGCCTGATGTTTGCGACTTTCTCAGGTGGGTAAATGCCGGAGGGACAAGCGAGGGGTGTGGTGTTGCCAGTTCTCTTTACTTGGCTCAGTTGGATAAAGTAGTTCCGGAAATCCACGAAAAGTAGTCTAAAAGGGCATCGGCTTGCCGGTGTCCTTTGCTTATATCACTAAGTTGCTATTGACTTTTCAGCTCGAATATCATATACTTGTAGTATAAACAAATACAGATTGGGGGCATGAAAATGTCAAGCAGCCTGTTACAGGTGCGTGTCGATGATGAACTCAAGGCACAGGCGGCCTCAGTGTATGAGGAATTAGGGATAGACCTTCCGACAGCCGTCAGGATGTTTCTGAAACGGTCTGTGCTGGTCAATGGCATACCCTTTGGGATGACTTTGCCTAAGGGTAACGGCAGTTCCAGGCTTATGGAAGCGCTGCATGAGACTCAAGCAGAGGCACAGCGGAACGGTACGGCTGACATGACCTTGGAGGAGATCAACGAGGAGATCGCGGCGGCGAGGAGAGAGCGCGACAGCAGGAGATCAGAATGAAATATTATGCCGTGATAGATACCAATGTTCTGGTATCTGCTGCTCTTAAAGCCAACTCCACACCGAACGGTATTCTGAAAGAAATTGGGAATGGGCGTATTATCCCATTGTACAATGATGAAATCTTGGCTGAATACAGCGAAGTTTTATTCCGCCCCAAGTTTAAGTTTGAACCGAGAGCGGTCAAGATTATCCTGGATTCCATTGTGAAGTGTGGGGTTCCAGTTGACGCTGGGCCCATAGAAGATATCATTCCTGACTCCAAAGACGCGGTCTTCTACGAGGTCGTTATGGAACAGCGGAAGACTGACGACGCCTACCTGGTTACCGGTAATCTCAAGCATTTCCCGGTGAAGCCCTTTGTGGTTACGCCCCGGCAAATGCTGGACTTGATTCTCTCCGAAAAAAGTGATAATTGACCCATGAGGGCGGCTCAAATCACGAGCTGCCCAACTTTTTTGAAAATTTTCTTTCAAAATCCGATGTTACACATTTATACCCAATGTTTCAAGTCCTTAATTTATGAGCGTGAAACGTGTATACTAAAGCTACAAGGTTGGGATGAATTTTCAAAGAGCAGAGGTATAAGGTTGTGTGGAAAGTTATGCTGGGCCGGCGCATCCAGGAGTGCCGCAAAGATAAAGGAATATCACAAAAGAAGCTTGGAAATGCGGTGGGAAAAGATGAGCACTACATCTCCGCTGTTGAGCGGGGGAAATATTATCCTGGCGTGGATAAGCTTATAGGCATCCTCACTGTGCTGGAGGTCCCCGCCGACGCGGTTTTCTGCGATATCCTGGAACATTCGGCGGATCAGCAGCCTAATAGGCTCTCCAAAATGATGGAAGACCTCTCCGATGGCGAGCGCGAGAAGATATACGCCCTCTTGAGGCTTCAGATCCAGCAGTCAAAGGAGAGAGACAAGGCTACCAAGAAGCTGCAGAAGGAGATTGACAAAGCCAAGAAAACCTGATAAAACAGCATTATAGTATTAGGTTCCCCAAACGGACAAAGTAACAGAGTAGCATAGTGTCATTTGAGTTTGCCAAGAGCAAACCCGGATGGCACTTTTTTGTTTCCACTCACAACCGAATCGGGCCGGTACTGGCAAAAGAAAGGGAGTATCAAAATGTCAACCTGCCAGGACAAATTCTTCACCACGTTCCCGGATTTCCCCGCCATGCTGGGATACCACGAGAACCAGACCAAAGAGAGCCAATGGGAACGCCGCCGGGTCAAAGACCTCCGTGTGGAGCCCCTGGACAAGAACGCCCCGCTCTACAGCGACCTTTCCTCATTTGCCCCCGGCATCAGCCGCGAGGCGATAGAGGACACCGCACACAATCTGGGCCTCGCCATGAAGATGGACAGCGGCTACTATCCCGTCCGAGACACGGCCTACAAAAGTCTTCTCGGTCGGGCCAAAATCAGCGGCACGGCCCTGCCCAAGCTCAAGCGTGATAAGCTGGCCGACATCCTCAACGCCTGCATGACCCTGTTTGGCGACGAAGCTCTGCTACTTATCCGCGACGAGAAGGTTTCGGCAGTCCATTCCGGGGGTGAAAGCGACTATGCTGTGCTGCCGGTGGATGAGCTGCTCCTGACCCTCAAGGCCAAGCTGGACGCACGCTTCCCAGGTAACCAGTTCGAGGGCGGTTATTGTGACCACTCCATAGTCAGCGCATCCTGGAGTATGCCCGACCAGAAAGAAGACCTGCTGGGCACCTATGCCAAGCTGCTGGCGGCCCAGGGGAAAACCAGCCTCGCCGCAAAGCTCACACCGGGCATCCGGTTCATGACTTCGGACACTGGCACAGCTTCAGCAAAAGTATCGGCCTTGCTCATAGGTAGCCAGTTTCCTATCCACATCGGCGAGTGCGTAGCAGTAGACCACAGAAAGGGCCGCAAGGTTTCCGATTTCGAGTGCGCCTTAGACCAGGTTTTCGCCCAGTTCGGCGACCTGGTGGGCAAACTGCAAAAGCTCCTGGAGGTAGAGCTGGATTACCCTATAAACGCCATGACCCGGGTATGCAAGAAGCTGAGCCTGCCGAAAAAGGCCGCAGTTGAGGCTATCGCCATGTACGAAATGGCTCTGGGTGGAAACACCGCCACGGCCCATGACGTATACTTCGCCATGCAGGAGATACCCTTCATCCTCAAGACCCAGGGCGCTCCCGAGAGCAAGATCCTGTCCGTTGAGGAGAATATGGCCCGTGCCCTGAACCTCCGCTGGTCGGACTATGACCTGGCAAAGGGGGTGGATTACTAATGGCAAACCCGATTATCCTCTGCAACACCGCCAGCATGAGCGAACAGGACTGGCTCGACTGCCGTATGCACGGCCCCAAGGGTGACATTCCGTACACGGTCGGCGGTAGTGATGTGGCAGCTATCTTTGGCCTTTCGCCCTGGATAACGCCGCTGGAGCTGTGGAAAATCAAGAAGGGACAGCTCAAGCCGTCCAAGAGCGCCAATGCCGGTCAAATGGAGATGGGCCACCTTTTGGAGCCTGTCGCCGCCCACTGGTTTGGCAAAAAGACCGGGTATACCGTAACTGACGACACCAACCTGTACCAGCACGCCGACCACCCTTACGCCTTGGCGAACTTCGACCGGCGCTTCGCAAAACCTACCGGCGAGCCGGGAATCTTGGAGTGCAAAAGTTGTACTTACCATAAAGCCTTCGATTGGGCCGACGATGCCATTCCCCTGCACTATGAGCTGCAGTTACGTTTCTATATGGCAGTTGCCGACGTAGAGCTGGGTGCGTTCTCCGCAATCTGGGGCAATAACCCTGACCTTAATATGGCTATGCCGGAAATTACCCGCGACCAGGCCAAAGAGGACATGATTTTTGAGCGCTTAGAGGAATGGATCTGGAGCCTTGAACATGACAAACCGCCTACGATGTCCGGCGTCGCGCCCAAGCTGGCGCTGGAATCTTTGGCAAAAATCTACGGGCCCAGCGTGAAGGGACTGCCAACTATGGAGTTCTCCGGCAAGTATGAGCCCGCTTTGCGGCGCATTGCCGTGCTGCAAGACAAGATCCGCGAGTGCGACCAGGACAAGAAAACCTTTGAGAAAGAAGTAGAGGCGCACAGTGTCCGCATTGCTGAAATCATGCGCGAGCATGAGCACGCGGTTCTGGAAACTACTGGTGATAAGCTGCTCATTGACTTTGTGACCCGCACCACCCGCCGGCCCGATTCAAAGGCACTCAAGGAGAAATATCCGGCTATCTATAGCGAGGTACTGAAAGCCTCTGAGAGCCGGAAGATGAAGGTGACCGTACAACCGAAATAACAGGAGATGATGACAATGAAAACCTTTTACCGGCTGTGCGAGCTGTCAGGCGTGGGGTTCCTCACTGCCGACAAAATTGCTGCAAGCATGGGCTTCGACCGTCTCTCTACCGAGCGGGTGGACGAGGGCTTACTCTACACTCTGACCGAGGCCGAAGGCTGTGGACATCTCTGCTTGGAGAAGCACGCTTTTCTCAAGGCTGCCCTCAAGCTGCTGGACACATCCACCCTCACCACCCAAATGGCGGCGAACCGCGCGGCGCGGCTGGTGGAGAGCGGACAGCTTACCACCTACGACCAGTACGTTTATCGTACCAAGACCGCCCATGCCGAGAGCCATTTGGCCCGGAGAGTTCAGCAGTTTTTGCATACACCTATTGAAGGATGTACGAATCTGGAAATGGCATTGAACCGTGTGGAGGAAAAGCTAAACCTCCGCTTTGCCCCGGAGCAGCGGCAGGCTGTAAAAATGGCCCTTTCCCAAGGGTTGTCGGTCATTACCGGAGGCCCCGGTACGGGCAAAACTATGATTCAAAAAGCAATTCTTGACATCTACCATCGCCAGAACCCTGAAGCTACAATCTGTTGTTGTGCCCCAACCGGGCGAGCGGCACGGCGCATGGAACAGGCCACCGGCCACCCGGCCTCAACCATCCACAAGGCCCTGAACCTCATGGCTGACGAGGACGGAAACTTCAACGAGCCCGAGCTTCTGGACGCTGACCTTGTCCTTGTGGACGAGGTGTCCATGCTGGACGTGTACCTGGCGGGTTATCTGCTGGACGCGATAAGCCTGGGGGCACAAGTGGTATTTATTGGCGACAGCGACCAGCTGCCGTCAGTGGGCCCCGGCGCGGTGCTCAGCGAGATTATCGCCAGCGGAAAGGTGCCTGTGGCGAGGCTCAATAAGGTGTTCCGCCAGCAGGTGGGGAGCCGTATCGCGGTCAACGCGAAGGCTGTCCGTCAGGGAGTGCACAATCTGGAGTTCGGTGAGGATTTCCAGTTCGTGGAGTCTCCAGATATTGAAACTTCGGCCGACAAGGTGGTGGAGCTGTACCTGCAAGAGGTCAAGAAATACGGCCTTGACAATGTGGCTCTGCTCACGCCCTACCGCAAGAAGACAGCGACCGGCGCCAACGCCCTCAACCTTCGTTTACGTGATTTGGTGAACCCGCCCGCGCCCGGCAAGCCCGAGGCCACTCATGGCAAGAGAGTCTTCCGTATGGGCGACAGAGTTATGCAGACGAAGAATCTGGGCGAGGTCAACAACGGCGATGTGGGCTACATCACCGACATTTTCCGTGACACTGACGGTATCACTATCCGGGTAAACTTTGGCGACGGCCGCGAGGTGGAGTACGACCCCACCCAGCTCCCCATGCTGGATTTGGGCTACGCCTCTACCGTCCACAAGTCCCAGGGCTCGGAGTACCAATCGGTCATCATTAACCTGCAGCGCTCCCACTACATCATGCTGACCCGGCCCCTCGTTTACACAGCAATTACCCGTGGCAAGAGCCGGGTAATTCTGGTAGGCGAAAAGCGGGGCACCTGCCTCGCAAAACGTATCAGAAATGCATAAAGGAGAGTCAAAATGAGTATTCTCGCAACATACCGTGAAAAGCAGGCGGATTTTAACTCCCGGATCGCCAAACACACCATGCAGACCAAGGAAAATCTGGCCTTACAGGAACTGAATTACCGCATTTGCGTGCTGGAAACCTTCCAGGCTTTCTCCAAGAGTGCCCCCATGGGAATGAAGGTGGATGACCTGAGCTACCACTACCAGCTGGTTGACGCCTACATCAAGTCCGTGCTCAACGAGCGGCAATTTAGGGCAAAAACCGACGCCGACGGCAAAAAGCTCCGGGAGACGGCCCATCAGTCTTTGGAAAAGGTGGTCCAAGCCGGGCGCAAGCAGTTTTCCAGTTTCTCGCCCAGCAAGCCCGAGCAGTACAGCCAGACCGTCGGCAAGTACATCAACGCGTTGCTGCCGGTCTGGATGCAGTACCGCGATACCTATATCAATTTGCAGGAGGTTTTTCAGAATGGAAAGCAATAGTATCTTGAACAAAATCAACGCTGTGGAGGGCTTTGACCCCACCCCTTATGCGGTCGATTACACCGACCTCAACACCGGAGAGACCCGCAAGCGCCTGCCTGTTATGGCGCAAATTGCCTGGTTTCGGCTGAAATATCCGGAAGGCCGTATCTCTGTGCAGGCCGCTCCCGGCAAAGATTGTTTCGTTGCCACAGCCCGGGTGTACCCCAGCTACAAAGACCCGGCAGACTGCTTTTTGGCGGAGGCTACGGCCTCCCGGGGGTATCTGGAGGACAAGCCGTCTGTTTCGCCCCGCGAGTGGGCGCAAACGGCGGCAGTGGGTATCGCGCTGAGAAATGCGGGCTTTGGCCTACAGTTCGCCATGGCCGGGGATGAGTTCCCTGACACAGTTTCTGAGAGTGTGCCGACCACTAATGCGGCACCGCTCGCCGAACCCTATGCCGTTGAGGAACCCGCTCCCCGTGAGCTGACCCAGGAGGAAAAACTGGAGCAGGCCATGAAAGTGCCCTACCCCATCACCAAGTTCAAGGGCAAGACCTTGGGCGAGGTTCTTCAGCTTGACCCCGGAGCGATCAAGTGGGTTGCAGAGAAGTTCCCTGCTACGGAGAAAGTTGGGGCTGCCGCACAGTTTATCCGGGACTTTGCCCTGCAACAGTCAGCATAAAAAAGAGGAGTGAAGCGCATGGAACGGATCCGCATGACGGACATGGTGGTGCTGCTGGGCCTGCCCCAGCCCCCGGCTGGCCGGATTTCCTGCTATGTCCGCTGCCCGTGCTGTGACGGTGAGCGCGATAAGCACCTGAATATCAACTTCAAGAAAGAAGTGTTCCGGTGCGCGAAGTGCGGAGTTTCTGGAGGCATTTTCGACCTGTACGCCCTGTTCACCGGCACGAACCGTGACCGGGTGTGGCGGGAGCTGGCAGAACGGTTACGCTTGAATGAGCGGCCCAATTTACAGGGACAGAGGAGTTATCAACAGCATGTGGAAACTCTTATTGCAGACGCCGCCACCCGCCACCGCACTTACTCCGCGCTCCTCTCCATGCTGGGGCTGGCGAACGCTCATCGAGAAAATCTTCACAACCGTGGCCTCAGTGACCGTGATATCGCCCAGTTGGGCTACAAATCCATGCCGCTGGCGAACAACTCCGAGCTTGTCCGGCGTGTTCTGGAGACCAGTGCTGACCCGCAAGGCGTGCCAGGATTCTTCCGCACGAAAGCCGGTTGGTGGTCGTTTGTCCACCAGCGGTCGGGGGTTCTCATACCGGTTCGAGACATGCAGGGCCGGATTCAGGGCCTACAGCTCCGGTTGGACAACACCGAGAACCGCAAGTTCCGCTGGATATCCAGCGTGGAGCTTAGCGGCGGCTGTGGGTCGCCCGCTTGGACGCACTTAGCCGGGAAACCGGGCAAGATGGTAGTTCTCACCGAAGGGCCCATGAAGGCCGATATTATCCATGCGCTTTCGGGGCTAACCGTTCTGGCAGTGCCTGGGGTAAACGCCTTGCAAAGGCTGGAAGAAGCTCTAACTGAGTTGCAAAGCCAGGGCGTCCGGGAGATAAAAACGGCGTTCGACATGGACTACATCGCGAACTGCTATGTGCAGAGTGCCTATGATAAGCTCATGGCCTTGCTGGGCCGGATGGGGTTTCGGTATGGGACTTGCGTCTGGGACCCGAGGTACAAGGGGTTGGACGACTTTATCTGGGCCCGGCTGAAAGCAAATCTGGATAGAAATAGTTGACTGACGAGGGGTGACGCATTGCGCCGCCCCTTTGATTTTGAAAAAATTTTGCGTATTCTCGTTGCAAATGCGTACAGTAATGGGTGTAATCCCAGCAAATGAAATTTTGGAGGTATACTTATGTTAATAGCCGTCGACCACGGCAACTATGCCATAAAAACGCCCCGGTTCACCTTCGTATCCGGCCTGACCGAGCACTCTGTCAGGCCGCCCATGACCGATGAGATTTTGGAGTACGCCGGGAAATTCTGGACGCTCACCAGCCACCGCATGCCCTATATGCGGGATAAAACCCAAGACGAACGCTTCTTCATCCTGACTTTGTTCGCCATCGTCAAAGCACTACAATCACTATGAAGTACTCATATCTTCCACACAATCTCGACACTGTCTTTCGTGGCCTTGACCTGAGCAATCACCAGGTCCACCACGCTTCTTTTATCATCAATCGAAAGTTCGTCCCACTTTGAAAAATATCCTGTAAGTGTCTTGACATCTGTGGCTGGCGTGGCAGTGGTAATTTCACGTATCTCTTTTTGCACTTCTTTGAGCTGTGCATCCAAGTCGGACGCTCTCTGATTTATGAGAGACATAAGTGCACCATCTGCCTGGATGACCTTCTCCAGAAGCGTGTTCATTTCTTCGCTCAACTGGTGCTCTTTGACCCGAAGCCCATTCAATTTTGGATTCACTCTTGACTCTGTGGAAGAAGTAAGTGTTTCAAAAGATTTCAGTCTTTCCCGTATGGCATCCAATACGAATTTTTCAAGCTCTGGTGCGCGTAGAGTACCAAACCCGTCACATCCTCTGGCGTTAAGGTGATACCCGCACATGAAGTAGCGCACGCCATTCTTTTTTGAGAATCGGATACTCAGCGCGTGGCCGCATTTGCCGCATTTAGCTTTGCCAATCAGCCAGGAATTCTTAACCTTCGTTGGAATGCCGACATTCTTATTGTTGAGGCACTTTTTTCGAGCTGCCAGCCAAATATCAGACGGAACGATTCCTTCGTGAGGGGCAATCACCAGCGTTTGCCCTTCCAATGACAGAGTTTTGCGCTTGTCTTCCTGGGTTTCATAAAGGTAGCATCCGTTAGCCCCGATAAATTCAGAGGGGTCATTGACTATGAGAGTACCTTGACCTTTATAGAATTCGTAAATGTCCAAGTCTGCCTGGAGGTATATCGGGTTTTTGACTATCTCGGCAATCCTTGTCCTGTTCCATCCTTTACCCCGCCGGGTGCGAATCTTATTGTCGCCAAGATACCTCATGATGTCTCCAAAAGAAACCTGCGGCTGAGCATACATCTGGTAGATAACTCTAACGACTTCCGCCTCTTCCGGGGAAATTACATATCGGGAGGTTTTTATCCCATCAATAACATAGGGCTCAATGGAATATCCATAGGGAACAGGACCGCCCATAAAGAATCCGTGTTTTGAGCGGGAAGCATAAGCATCGGCCACTCTCTTTTGGATAGTTTCACGCTCAAGCTGCGCAAAGACGATGCAGATATTCAGCATGGCCCGCCCCATGGGGGAAGATGTGTCAAACTTCTTGGTGGTGGACACAAACTCCACACCGTACTTGTGGAACTCTTCCATCATTGAGGTAAAGTCCAGGATAGAGCGGCTAATTCTATCCAGCTTGTACACAATGACGCGCTTGATTTCCCCGTTCTTAATGTCATTCATCATCCGCTGGAAATCCGGCCTGTCGGTGTTCTTGCCAGAAAAGCCCCTGTCACTATAGTATCTGTACTCGCCGCCCCTCGTTTCATATTGACAGAACTCCATCTGGCTCTCAATGGAAATGCTGTCTGCCCGGTCTACAGACTGCCGGGTGTATATGGCGTCAATCATATTGAACAAACCCCTTTCATTATGGAAGGGGGCCGCTAACGGTTTGATTATACCGCAGCAGCCCCCGTTTTTCAAGATATATAATTTTTGAACACCTGATATAATCCCCGCTCGACTTCGGTATGGACTTTCTCTTTCCTTTGCTCGTCATATTGGGGAAACGAGTTTATGAAGATGATTTTTCTCCCATCGAGAACGGAGGATGATGTCTCTTTTGAATACGTGATATGTTTGTTTTGATTCATTTTATGTTTTCTAATGCTGCGCTGTTGTGGCTATATCTTTCACCAAATTCGGAATAACCGCAAATCTTTTGTGATGGTAACACCCATGTGTCCAAAGTCGGAAAAGGCAGGAGTATCATGATTATATGCATACGCAAATAACCTTTTTGCTTCAATATCACCGTGTATCGTGCGCCTGAATTCTGCCCTGTCATGGTTCCATTCTTCCTGGTAATCGCTAACGAAGAGGTAGCAATCTATCGTGCCAATCTGCGTATGAGAGCGAACAACCGCATATACCAGAACCTTATACTGTTCCTCAAACCGCCGGATTCGTTTAAGGTCGTCACCTTTGGCCCAGGAGGAAGTGCCTGTAATATCGTCGCTGATGCTCACTTTATCCTCCTTCTCAAATCGAGTTTTGGCCTGGTAGGAAAGGCCCAGCATTTCCATCCGAGACAAAGCCTCGGTCTTCTTAATTTCTCTTGTCATATGTCTTCCTCGCTTTCTTTTTCATCGGGACATAAGTTGAACTGGATATCTTTTTCAACCATTTCTTCAATAAAGGTAGACAGTACTAAACGTCTCTCTCTTAGGAAGATGTGTGCCCAGGTTCTTGCTTTCATGCAGGAAATAAGGTAGGATGGGTTTTCGCGTACACCGGAGACGCCCTTTTCATATTGGGCTTCCATGTATCCCTTGATGTATGCTGCTATTTCATCTTCCCGCGCTGCCTGCGGTTTGACCAGATGCTCATTGCGGTAATGAGATTCATGAAATCCAGGCTCATACTCATCCCCAGTTTCTTCCGCATGGAAGCCCATTAAGTGCTGCACTTCTGTTGGAAGTGTTAGGACATCTTCGATTGTAATGCCGACCAATTCGGGGCTGTCGTTTAGGTGGGCGAGTTTGAGCGCTGCCCGCTCAAGGACAACCAATACGTCCAACTGGCCAGTACTTTTTACCCTGAAAACCCGCTTGCTGCCCCACAAGCCAAATAAAATGATTATCATATTAAAACCTTCCTTTCGGAAAATTATTTTGAACCGCGAACTCAAACCGGAGTGGCCACTTATCCGGGTGAGCTCTTGTTCTGAGAATATGATAGCACAGTTACCCGGCAAATTTTTTGGGTATCCTTTTGGGGATATTTATCTAGGTGAAAAGGAGTATATAATACCAAATCCGAACTAGGAAAAAGATAAAAAACGGCGTGAATTCAGCAAACATCACTGATTTTGCGCCGCTATAAAAAGACAATTATAGATTTTTCACAAATGAGCTGGCCGAGAAATTATTACTTTTTTTGCTGATTTCTAGACTCCTGGCGCGCCTTTTTTGCGCTAGACTGCATGTCTTCGAACATTTTCCTACAAAACCTAACTGAGTGTAAGTAGTAATTGCAAAGGATGAAATCATAAAATCTGTTGTCGGATGAAGTATTAAGAGAGTATCCGGCAAGCTCTATCAGCCTACGGCTGACTTTATATGGAAGATGTAGGGCGATACATATGTCGACTACGTTGTTTAACCTAGGCGTCTGTGAAGTTTCTCGATAGTTATTTATTGTATTACTCCTCCGCCGAAAGATAGGAAAGAAGCGGATGGAGGAAAAAACGAATAACCCGAGAGGGATTATGCTGGAGCCGACGCATAAATGAATGAATGTTATGAGAGATATCCTGCGCCGTATAAGGAAGATTCCCAGTATGCACAGAG
>CAJTCU010000024.1 GCA_910574935.1 Oscillospiraceae bacterium | reverse complement strand
TTTTCTTGAGCCGTACCACCTGACTGCGTATCTGCTTGAGCCCTTCTTTTCCCACTTTCCGCAAATCGATATATTCCATATCCCTATTATATCACTCTTCCTCTCTTTTTCCTAGCTTTTTGAGCGGGAGTAATACTTCTTTATCTCACATGAGCAAAAAGTCAAGGCATGAAACAGGTCATGGCTAATTAGAGGTAATCAAAAGAGGAAAGGAAAAGCACAATCCAGATGGAACCGGCGATACCGTCAAGAAATATTTGTGAGTTAGCAAGAATCCTGATATAATGGATATAAACGCCCATCTGGGGCAGAAAGGCAGGGAGAAAAATGCACATCAGCTACAAACCGCTCTGGCACACACTGATAGAGCGAAACATGAGGAAAGAGGATTTAAGGCTTGCCGCTGGACTGACCACAAATATGATAGCCAACATGGGCAAAGAAGGGAAACATATCAGCATGGACACGCTGGCACGAATCTGCGAAACGCTGGATTGTGGCATAATGGATGTGATTGAGCTGGCCAGTGACGAGCCTTCCACCACAGGAGGGAACGACAATGGAAAAACTGAAAGAAAGAATCACAGAGAACGGTATTGACTATATTCTGGCAGGCGATTACTATATTCCGGACTTGAAGCTGCCGGAGGAGAACCGCCCCATCGGACGCTATGGGCGGCTGCACCGGGAATATCTCAAACAGGAACACCCGGCACGGTACAGCTCCCTTATCCTGACCGGGAAATTGTGGACATACCTTGCCGACCTGAACGAGCAGGCGGAGGAACGGCTGGACTTAATCATGGAGCAGATGAAAACCGCCGAGGGAGTGACCGAGGAACTGAAAACCCAAAACCAGCTTGAATGGGTAGGCCGGATGAACAATATCCGCAGCCGGGCGGAGGAAATCATAAACAGCGAACTGATTTATATTTGATTGGACATGGAAAGGCCAGCCGACACCCGGCTGGCCTTTCTAACCTTCCTTATGCTCCAATACTGCCCGAATCATGGCAACGGCGATTTCCTGCTGGCTGGGCGATGTGCTTTCCCACAGTTCCGCCAGCTCCCGTATTTTGCTGACCTCATTATCTTCCAGCGCATCCCGTAGCAGATAATCAGGGGAGATTTTCAGTGCATTGCAGATATTGATAAATACGGGCAGGCTGGGAACCTTTGTGCCGCCCTCAATTTGCCGGAGGTAAGTTGCGTTGATATTGCACAGTTCCGAGAGCCTGTCCGCCGTGAATCCCCGGTCTTTCCTCACCATGTTGATACGTCTGCCTAATCCTTTTCCTTCCATAATGCCCACCCATTTCATAAGCTTTTAGCATTTATTTTGTTCACTTTTAGACTACATCACGCATAGGGATTGCAATAGATTCTAAAAGGCTATATAATATTAGCCAATAGACTATAAATTATGAAAGGGGAACAGCCTGCTCACTGTCAGGACAGAGGACGGGAACGTATTTGAAATCGTATGCCGACAGGCAGCGGGGAAGGAGGATGGATGGACGACCGGAAATTGACCGTTTATAATGGGCGAGGGGCTTTCAAAAAATCGCCGCCGCAGATTCTATTACAGGGGAACTGGCTGGAACAAGCCGGATTCTCCGCAGGGGACAAAATCACCGTGAAATGCCAGCAGGGGCAGCTTGTTATTACAAAAGACAGAACAAGAGCAGACTTACGAGAATAACACTTTATTGCAACTAAATGAATTTTTTGTAAAGTCTATTCCATCAGGAAAGTTATTGCGGTATAATGGAGTCATTGACAAATCTGTAGTTGCTCATTTTGATGGCAGGGCAAACGATAGGAGGGATATATCATAAGCGAATTGATGAAATTTGCCAGCAGAAAAGAATTCCGTGAATGGCTTTACGAGCATTGTCTGTCAAATGAAGGTATTTGGCTTTTATTTGGTAAGGCTGGTGGGCCAAAAACTATAAAAGCGGGAGAAGCTTTGGAGGAAGCCCTCTGTTTTGGCTGGATTGACGGACAGATGGAAAAGATTGATGATAAAACCTATAAGAAGTATTTTTCTCTGCGCAGAGAAAACAGCAAATGGTCAGAGAAAAATAAGGCATTGGTGAAAAGGCTTGACGAACAAGGGCTTATGACTGACTTTGGCAGGAAGAAAATAGACGAAGCCAAGAAGAATGGCCAATGGGACGCTCAAAATCCTCTGGCAATCATTACAGAGGAACAGATTGCCTGCCTATCCGCACTGTTGGAAGGGTACGAACCTGCTTATACAAATTTTCAAGCCATGCCCCCATCCGTAAAGAAAACTTATACACGGGCATACCTTGATGCTAAGACAGACGCTGGACGGGAAAAGCGAATCGCATGGATGGTGGACAGGCTCAATAGAAACCTAAAACCCATGTAATCAATTTGAAAGGAGTAACACCATGGAAGAATTAAAATTTATTATGGAGAAGTTCGTTGCGTCTGGTTGGGATTTAATATCTATTCCCGCACAACAATGGTTAGAGGGAAAAGCTGATAAAGACACTTTAGTATCAGCAATCAAGCAAGCAGACAAAGAATGTGGAAGCTGCGGTTGCGAATTAGACCCGTTGTATAAAAGAGCTTTGGAATTGATTTAATATCGCCAGCAATTCTAGTTTATCAAGCCACGTTCTCAACTAAATACCGCCAGCACAAAACCGCTGTTACATGGAAACATACACAACCATGCAACAGCGATTTTTTTATTTCCGTTTCTTTCTCTGTCCGACATAGCTTTTGAAGAATTTGGATTTTTCAAGGATATGTACAAGCTGCCGGAACTCCACATCAGACAGCTTGTTATAATTGATACCCAGCCGCTTGCAGTAAAGCGCAGCCTGTTTTTCAAGGGGGCTTCCCTTGAAATTCGCAACATCCTCTAAATCCTGCTTCAATTCTTCGGCAATGGTAGTTGGCGGCGCACTCTCACTGTCAGACTTATGTGCAGCACGAATATCCCGGACGATTACGCTTATATCGTCCTGTATCATGTGGCTGAAATATTCATCATCCTCAATGTGTGCAGCCTGCAAAATCCGGAGGTACGGGTCATCCTCTCCGGGGCGGTGGCGTTCTATAATTTCGTGCCGGACGGTATCCACAAGGGAGTTGAGGTTTTGAATCTGCATGGAGGCAAGCCCATCTACATAAACCTCAATATCAGCCAAAAACTTTATAAAATCCTTGTGGGTGGCAAGTTCGCACAGCAGACGGTTGTTAATCCGGCCGCTTTTCAGAAGCGCAACCATTTCATCACTCAAATGCAATTCTGTTAAAGGCGTGTTGACCTGCTCCCTGTTTTCTGTCCGACATAACAGATAATCAATGGACACTCCATAAAAATCTGCCAGCGTGATAAGGTTGCCATGATTGATTTCTTTATTGTCCTTAGATTCATAGCTGGCAAGGGCAGATTTTGAAATCTGCGTCAGTCGTGCCAGTTCTTCCAGATTCAGCCCTTTGTCCTTGCGCAGTTCCCAAAGGCGTTCCTGTATGGTAGTCGCTCCTTTCATGGGCGCACGCTCCTTTCTGGCGGCTGCTTCCCTGCCGCTTAACTGGATTATACCATACTTTCCACAATCGTGGAAATTTCCGATATTTGCCCTTAATTCCTTTTTTGTGGACATACGGCACAAGGCTCAAAAATGTTCTATGATACAGGTAGTTCATCGATGGATTATTCCAATCGAATGACCGGTCTGTATGGGATATGCTCCCCGGCGATGTAGCGCAACGACTTCCGGCAGGGAAACGGAGGAACCCTGACCGCAACGAGCGTACCAAGGAGAGCGAAACGCCGCCAAAGACGGGGGCAGGAACGACAGCAGAAAGAACCGGCAAAAATGAACACCGAAACGATACCGAAACACAACAATTTCACAGGGCATGGTCTGCCCTGTCCGTAATACCAAGGGGGATTTTGGGGCGGCTCTACGGCTGTATTTCCCCTGAAAATCGCCCCGAAACGATACACAAAAAACCACTGCCCGCCCATTCCGGCTGTACCTGCTGAATCGGGCGGTTTTTCTATGGAGGAGGCACTATGCCGAGAATGTCAAAGAAGTTGAAGAAAGAGCTTGCTTTCTTCCTGAATGACCGGGGGCGCAGAAGCTACAACGGACTTTGCCGGAAATGCCAGCATGGGTGCAAGCAGAGTTTCCGGGCTGTCATTATCGACTGCCCCCACTACCTATCCAAACGAGCCAAAAGGAGGACACCATCCAATGAATTGTGAATTTATGATAGCCAGTACGCCCCTGCCGCCCTATATGCCGCTCCCAAAGGCAATGCTCCGGCTTCCGGTCAGCAACACGGCAAAGGTCATGTATGCCCGCCTGCTGGATGAAATCCTGACAAGGGGAACCGAGGACAGCAACGGGATTCTGTTCATCCGCTTCCCCGTCATGGAGATAGCGGCGGCACTCTCCCGAAGCCCCCAGACCTGCAAGCGTTCCCTGAACGAGCTGGAACAGGCCGGGATGATAATGCGTGTCCGTCAGGGAATCGGGGAGGTTAGCCACATCTATATCCTGCTCCCCAAGGAGGACGCTGCCCATGAATGAGAAGCTGGAAAAACTGAATCAGGAGATTGAAAAGACCGAAGCCAGACTGCGGCGGGCGCAGCATAAGGAGAAAATGCTGGAACACCAGATAAAGACGCTGAACCGGAAGGAACGGACACACCGGCTATGTACCAGAGGGGCAATGCTGGAAAGCCATCTCCCCCACCCGGAAGCCGTGACGGATGAACAGGTCAGCACCATTTTAAAAGTATTGTTCCACCGGAGCGACACCAAATGTCTTTTGGAACAGGTTCTTGCAGAAAACCAGAAGGAGGATATGAAATGAAATTTTCAAAAAATGAGCTGAATGTTATTTGCCAAAATGCCGCACCGACCAAGGCGGAAACTCTTGCAGGCATAAAAGAAATCGTATCGGTAACAGCGGATTTAATGACAAAGTTAATCATGGAGAACGCCATCCGAAGATTGGAACGAATACCAGAACCAGAGTGCAGCCAGTTTATTGCCAGTGTAAAAGCACAGTTCCCGACAGAACAAAACAACAATTCTATCCGTCAGCGGCTTGCAGCGGCAAAAGCACAGGAACAGATTTTACAAGGGCATGACCTGTCAGGAAAAGAACGGTTCCGCCCGGAAACCCGCCACATGATTATGGTGGAAGTACAGAAACAATGCTTTGTTGGCTTTAAAGGGGAGCGGTTCCGCTTTTATCTCTCCGATGAAGGCTACAGGAACGCAAAGCGCAGCGAGCAGGAGGGAGAAATCAAAATAAAAAGCCATGCCGCCGTTGTTGACGGAAAGCTCTATCCAGATAAGAAACCGAAACAGCAGGAACGGTAAAAATGCGTGTTCAAAAATCAAAGTGCGCCGGGCGCGTCTTGATTTTTGCCGGGAAGTTTTAACGTGGACGAGCCGGGCGCGTTCACGTTGACGGCTTCCAAAGCGACAAGCTGGAAAATCCCCCTCTGAAAGAGGGCGCATTATCCGAGATTTCCAATTATCCGAGGTAACTCTCAAAGCTGCCGATATGAAAGGCTTTCAAAGAAATTATCTCGGATAATTATTTATGAAAAGAGCAACTGCCATTTCAAAAATTATCAGAGGCAAAGGTGTGATTTACCCAATTATCTCGGATAAGTACAAATCACCCACAATTGAAAGCGGGGTTAATTATCCGAGATAATCGTTTTCAAATGCTGTATTCATCGGATTTAATCAATTTACCTCGGATAAGTTTTTATCTCGGATAATGCGCCCTATCCAAGAACTCGGATAGGGCGCAATTATACACCACTTGGAAAGTGGTGCATTGCGCCCTGCCGGGAGCGGTCTCCGCTGCTGCTCCGGTCGGCGCAGAACCAACGTCCACTGGACGTTGTGCGCCCTGCGCACAGCAGATGATTTCCGTGATTTTCAATCTGCTCCAATCATCACAGGGGAAGTTACACTTCCCCTGCGCTGGCTTTGCCAGCTACCCCTTTGTGGACTTGCCACTCGAAAATCTTTTAGAAAGCGTATTCCATTTAGCAAGTTAAAGCTGTATAATAAGGCCAGCGATAAAATGAGATTTTTCAAACATTCACTAATGCAGAGGAGGATAAAATGCCATACATATTTCAATCAATGAAAGACACGGAAAAATTAACAGATAGCAGTAAACTATATAATTTTATTGAAGGATTTTCAGATTATGAAAATCAGTTTTCTCTTATATGCGGTAAAATCAAAGCGTTATTTGGTCAACCAATCTATGAAACAGAAAATTTGGAAAATCTTTTTTTATATTGCATTTTAACAATATCTGAAGAAGGGGAAGAAATTTACTTAAACATTTACTGTGCAGGCTCAGGTCCCGCAGTTGGCGGTATGCAAGATGAAAAATCCAGAAAAGCGGCAAAGGCTTTAGTAAATTATGTCTGGCAGGCCGAACCGGTTAACTACACACATAAAGCTTACTATTTAGACGGACCTTCTGTTCTTGAATTTGGAATTAAAAATGGTTCTCCTTATTATAACGAAACGGAGTTAAAACTTTCGGAAAAAGAATTTACAGAACTGTATACACATTTATCGTAAAACCTCAAAATATGTATCCTTTCTGCCTTTATGAAAGTTCATAACATGAGGGAAAAGGATAAAAATGATAGTCCATCAAAAAACTGAATATCTCGCCGCCCATCAGCGGCACACCCAAGCAGGAAATCTGAAAAGGTATCCTGCTATTTTTTTGCCCGGAATCCGGGAGAAAGGAGGACGCACTTTTGCCATGTCCGCATTGTAAAATCACCATCATTAAGCGGAGCAACAATGAATCCGCCGTTTCTGCCGCCGCCTACCAGAGCGGCGAGAAGCTGTTCTCTGAATACGACCAGGAGCAGAAATACTATCCCTACAAGAACGAAGTCACCCACAAGGAAATCCTGCTCCCGCCCCATGTGCCGCCGGAATATGCCGACCGCAATACCTTATGGAACTCTGCCGAAGCACAGGAAAAACAATGGAACTCCCAACTAGCCCGGAGGTTCGTGCTTGCCATCCCAAGGGAAATCCCATCGGAACAGTACGCCGACCTTATCCGTGACTACTGCCGGGAGTTTTTTGTTTCCAAGGGCATGATTGCCGACTTTGCCATCCACGACAAGGGGGACGGCAACCCCCACGCCCATATCCTGCTCACCATGCGGGCAATGGACGAAAAAGGCAGATGGCTACCCAAGTGCCGCAAGGTATACGACCTTGACGAGAGCAGCGAAAGAATCCGGCTCCCGTCCGGCAGGTGGAAAAGCCACAAGGAGAATACGGTAGACTGGAACGACCAGAAGTATGCTGAAATCTGGCGGCAGGGATGGGCGGACACGGCTAACCGCTACTTAGAAGCCAATCACCGCCCGGAACGGCTTGACCTGCGCTCCTATGCCCGACAAGGGATTGATAAAATCCCCACCGTCCACATGGGGGCAGCCGTCTGCCAGATGGAGAAGAAAGGAATCCAGACCAACATCGGTAACCTAAACCGGGACATTAAAGCCGCCAACTCCCTTATGCAGTCCATCCGCCAGATAGTGCGCCACTTAAAAGGCTGGATTGCCGATTTAAAGGAGAAAAAAGCCATGCTGCTGGAAGCATTGGAACAGGACAGGGAGCCGACACTCCCGGAACTGCTCCACCAGTATTTAGAACTGCGGAGCGGGCAGCGTGCCGACTGGACTTCCAAAGGGAAGCTAAAAGGCACCGTTGCCGACTTCAATAAAGTACAGGCGGCAATGGATTTTCTGCGGGAAAAAGGAATCTCCACCGTGGAGAGCCTTGACACCCGGCTGGACGAAATCAGCCAGACTGCCGTTTCTGTCATGGAGGGCATGAAAAAAAGCGAGAAGCGTATCAAAGCCATCGACACCATGCTGTCCTACATTGATAAATACGAAGCCAACAAGCCAGTCCATAAGGAGTACGCCGCTATCGGCTGGAAGAAGAAAAAAGAGCAGTTTGCGGAGAGCCACCGGGAGGAACTGGACGCTTACAATGCCGCCATCCGGTATTTGAAAGCCAGCCTGAAAGGCCATTCCTACTCCCGCAAAGATTTGGAAGCGGAACGGGAACAGCTTGCTGCCGCCCTGCCGGAACAGGGGGAGGAACTGGAAGCGGTTCAGGCAGATGTAAAAGTGCTGCGGGATGTGCGCCGCTGGCTCAACCAAGTGTTGCCATCCGAGCAGTACCAACAGACCGCCGAGCCGGGGAAGAAACCGTCCGTACAGGGGAACCTGAAAGGGCGGCAGGAACGCATCCGGCAGGAGCAGGCAGAGAAACGCCAGCCGCCCCGGACACAGAAACAACAGAATATGGAACTTTAAACAGGCACTTGTTTTGTGATTGGAAATCGCTGGCAGGTGCTTTTTTATTTTGAACAAGATGGATTTACAGACAACGTGAACGACATTGTGTCGCTCACGTTGGGATTATCAGGAGGGAACGCCTATTGAACGTATTTGAAGCCGTGAAGCAGTCCGTCACCACAAGGCAGGCTGCGGAGCGTTACGGAATCAAAGTAAACCGGAATGGGATGTGCGTCTGCCCGTTCCATAACGACAAAAACCCAAGCATGAAGGTTGACCGCCGCTTTTACTGTTTCGGCTGCGGAGCCACCGGGGACGTGATTGACTTCGTTTCCCGGCTCCACGGTATCGGCAGCAAAGAAGCCGCCCTCATGCTGGCACAGGACTTCTCCATCCCCTATGAGGATGGCAGGAACGCAAGGAAGCAGCCCATCCGACCACGCCTGCGTAGGGAAACGGAGGAACAGAAATTTAAGCGCATGGAGCGGCACTGCTTCCGGGTGCTGTCCGACTATTACCATCTCCTGCGCCGCTGGAAGGAAGAATACGCCCCCAAACAGCCGGATGAAGCATGGAATCCCCGGTTTATAGAAGCCCTGCAAAACATGAGCCGTCTGGAATATCTGATGGACGTAATTCTATCGGGGGAACTTCCAGAGCGGGCAGCCCTTATCACAGGACACGGAAAGGAAGTGAGGAACCTTGAAAGACGAATGGCAGAACTTACCGCCCCAGATACGGCAGGAAGTAAAGAACATGGCAGAAAACACCGAGCCGCCCCGGAACGTTGAGGAAGTAAAGGCTATGCTGGAAACCACCGAAAAAGGCGGCTTCCGAAACAGTATCCGCAACTGCCTGACCGTGTTTCAGTGCGACCCGCTCCTTTCCGGGGCGGTTGCCTATAACCTGCTGACCGACCGCACCGATATTTTAAAGCCCATCGGCTACCAAAGACCCCCAAACAGCCCCATGACCGACACGGACATGAAATATATCCGGCTGTATCTGGAAGAAACTTACGGTCTGACCAGTGAAAAGAAGATACAGGACGCTGCCGACCTTGCCGCCAACGAGAACAGCTACCACCCTGTCCGGGAGTATTTAAACAGCCTGACATGGGACGGGACTGAACGGATACGCTCCTGCCTGCGGTATTTTTTAGGAGCCGGTGAGGACGATTACACATACCAATCCCTGCGCCTGTTTTTGTTGGGAGCCATCCACCGGGCATTTTCCCCTGGCTGCAAGTTTGAAGTCATGCTCTGTCTGGTGGGCGGTCAGGGAGCCGGGAAGTCCACCTTCTTCCGTCTGCTGGCAGTCAAAGACGAGTGGTTTTCGGACGATTTGCGGAAGCTGGACGATGACAATGTATACCGGAAGCTGCAAGGTCACTGGGTAATCGAAATGTCGGAGATGATTGCCACCGCAAACGCAAAGAGCATAGAGGAAATCAAGTCATTTTTGAGCCGCCAGAAGGAAGTTTACAAGATACCCTACGAAACCCACCCGGCAGACCGCCCAAGGCAGTGCGTGTTTGGCGGCACGTCCAATGCCCTTGACTTCCTGCCCCTTGACCGCTCCGGCAACCGCCGCTTTATTCCCATACAGGTATGCCCGGAACAGGCGCAAATCCATATCTTAGAGGACGAAGCCGCTTCCAGAGCCTATTTAAGCCAGGTATGGGCGGAAGCGATGGAGATTTACAAAAGCGGCAGATGGAAGCTGACATTCAGCCCGGAAATGGTGCGCTATCTAAAAGAACACCAGCGGGACTTTATGCCGGAGGACACCAAAGCCGGGATGATTCAGGCTTTCCTTGACAGCTACCCCGGCGATACCATCTGCTCCAAACAGCTTTACAAAGAAGCCTTAAACCACGCTTTTGACGAGCCGAAACAATGGGAAATCCGGGAAATCAACGAGATAATGAACCAGTGCGTCACCGGCTGGAAGTATTTCTCCAATCCCCGGATGTTTGCCGGATACGGCAGACAAAAAGGATGGGAACGGGAGCAGCCGACAACGGACACCGGCAACGGGGCGGGAAAAACGCTAGAGGGATTTACACCAGTGCCGGAGCAGATGGAACTTCCTTTCTGAAAAAATCCGGCAAATGACAGCCCGTTGCACACTTCGTTGCTACCCCGTTGCCGAGCCGGTTGCCGGGGAAAATCCCGTAACTATCGGCTTTTCTCCCCTTTAACAACCAAAGCAACAGAAAAATAAAAGAAAAAGTATAAAATAACCCAACAGCCAGACAAGGATTAGTTTCATGGTTTTTTGAAGCCCGTTGCCGGACTTCGTTGCCGACCTTCCCTGTCTGGCTGTTTTCATCTATGGAGGACAACTGCCTATGGCGAAAAATAAAACAGAGATTCATGTCACCACAATATTTGACGGCGAACTGGACGCTACGGACGTTTTCGTGAGCCTTATCGCACAGAAACACAGCAGAAAAACAGATAAAGATTATCTTGCTAAACCACAAGAAATAGGGTATAATAAAGATGAGGTTCCAAGTGACCGTGTTCCGTCTGGATTGTGCGGGTAAACGGTTATGATGAACACAATGGAATATACAGGGATGGACACGATTCTTGCCGGAAGCTTCCGGGCAGCTATCTATTGCAGGCTGTCCAAGGACGATGACCTTGACGGGACGAGTGCCAGTATCGAGAACCAGCGGGATATGCTGGAAAAGTTCTGCCAGAAGCAGGGATGGGAGGTTACGGCAGTCTATCAGGACGACGGCTTCACCGGCTTGAACATGGAACGCCCCGACCTGAAACGGATGTTGAAAGCCATCGAGCGGAAGCAGATAAACCTTGTGATTACAAAGGATTTATCGAGGTTAGGACGGAACTACTTGCAGACCGGGCAGCTTATTGAGGACTTCTTTCCAAGAAACGGTGTGCGCTACATCGCCATGAATGACGGTATCGACACCATGCGGGACAACAACGACATTGCGCCCTTTAAAAATATCCTGAATGAAATGTACAGCAAGGATATTTCCAAGAAAGTCCATTCTTCCTATGTGCTGAAGGCGCAGAAAGGCCAGTTCACCGGCTGTATCGCCCCGTTTGGCTACAAGAAAGACCCGGAGGACAAGAACCACCTTCTTATTGACGGGGAAACCGCCCCGGTTGTCAGGCTGATTTTCGGGTATGCGCTGGACGGACACGGCCCCAACTACATCCGGCGCAGGCTGGAGGAAGAAAAGCACCCCTGCCCGACATGGTGGAACCGGAAGCGGGGACACCGGAACATCCGCACCAAATGGGAAAAGAAAGACCCGGAAAACGGGCGGTACGTCTGGGACTTCTCCGTGATTAAGGAAATCCTGATGAATCCCGTCTACACCGGCGCAATCGCTTCCCAAAAGACCGAGTACCGCTTTAAAATCGGCACTATCCGGGATAAGAAGCCGGAGGACTGGATTGTGGTGGAGGGGACGCATGAGCCGCTGGTGGACAAAAAGGACTTTGCGATTGTGCAGGAAAAACTGAAATCCCGCCAGCGACCGGGCAAATCCGGGGAAATCAACCTCTTTGCAGGGCTGATAAAATGCGGGGAGTGCGGAAAGGCTCTCACCATCCGCACCACGCATGAGAAGTTCCCGAAGCGGATTTTCTCCTGCAAGACCTATAATGCCTATGGGAAGCAGCACTGCACACAGCACCGGGTTGAGTTTGACACGCTCTATTCCCTTGTTCTGAACAAAATCCGGGAGTGCGCCGCCGCTGCCCTGACAGACAGTGAAGCAGTAGCCGGACGGCTGACCGATACCTGCCATGCCAGGCAGAAAGACCAGCGGGAAGCGATGGAGCGCACCCTTGCCAAAGACGAAGAACGGATTGAAGTGCTGGAAAAGATGGTATTGCGGCTCTATGAGGATATGGTAGCCGGACGAATCACAGAAGAAAACTTCAATCTCCTGCTGGAAAAGACACAGAAGGAACAGGCGGAATTAAAAGCCAAGGTTGAGGAAGGCCGGAAACGCCTTGCCGATGAAATCCGGCTTGCCGTGGACGCAAGGCAGTGGGTGGAATCCATACAGGAATACCGGGACATCACCGAGCTGGACGCTTCCACCTTAAACCGCCTGATGAAAGAAATCGTTGTCCATGAAACCATAGACAGCGACAAAACAAGACACATTTCTATCGAAATTCATTTTAATCTCAAACCCATACCGGAAGTGGAGCAGGTCACAAGCTGACCGCTCCCCTGCTCCGGGGGATTCTTTAAAAACTCCATATATATTTCTTGACGTGCCGCCGCCCGCCAGAAAGCTGTATTGTTCCTACTAATTGGGGATAACACAGCTTATGGCGGGCGGCGGCGTTGCCCTTATCGGCATGACCCTTGTACCGCTGCTTTCCGGCTTGTTCGGTTAAGAAGCGCGGGTAAAGGCTTATGCAGAGCATACTTGACGCGATTAACGAATGGATAAAGGAAATCCTCATAGGAGCCATAAACGGTAATCTGTCAACTATGTTCGGGGACGTAAACGAGAAAGTCGGCACTATCGCCGCAGAGGTAGGGCAGACCCCGCAAGGGTGGAACGCAAATATATTCTCCATGATACAGACGCTTAGTGAGAATGTAATCGTACCCATTGCGGGGCTTGTCATTACCTACGTCCTATGCTATGAGCTTATCAGCATGGTAACGGAAAAGAACAATATGCACGACGTTGACACTTCCATGTTCTTCAAGTGGGTGTTCAAGGCGTTTGTGGCAGTCTACCTTGTGACGCACACCTTTGACATCACTATGGCGGTGTTCGATATGGCGCAGCACGTTGTTTCCGGCGCGGCGGGGGTAATCGGCGGCAGCACAGAGATTGATGTTGCCGCCGCCCTTGCTTCCATGCAAAGCGGGCTTGACGCTATGGAAATCCCCGAACTGCTCTTACTTGTCATGGAAACAAGCCTTGTGAGCTTGTGCATGAAAATCATGTCCGTACTGATAACCGTTATCCTCTACGGGCGTATGATAGAAATTTACCTTTACTGTTCGGTATCGCCTATCCCGTTTGCAACTATGACGAACCGGGAATGGGGACAGATAGGAAACAACTACCTAAAATCCCTGTTCGCTATCGGTTTTCAAGGCTTCCTCATAATGATATGCGTCGGCATTTACGCGGTTCTGGTAAACAACATGATAATAGCGGACAATCTGCACAGCGCGATATTCTCCCTTGCAGCCTATACCGTTATCCTCTGTTTCTCCCTGTTCAAATCCGGCGCACTGGCGAAGTCGATATTCTCCGCGCATTAGCGGCGTGTCAAGGGCAGGGTGGAGATTTTCAGAGCGAAGCGGCGAAAATACTACCCGACCTTGACGCGGATAACCCCATATAATACGGGCGGGCAAAGGGCATAGATTGACCTTTGCCTTGATTACCCTTATGGAAAATTACAGCAACACCAAACCCAGAGAAAGGAGGTTTTTTCTTGGCGTATGTACCCGTACCCAAAGACTTATCCAAAGTCAAGACAAAAGTAGCGTTCAACCTTACCAAACGGCAGATTGTATGTTTTGCGGCGGCTCTCCTGTTCGGCTTGCCGCTTTTCTTTCTGCTCAAAGACAGCACAGGCACAAGCCTTGCGTCTATGGCTATGATTGCTGTCATGCTGCCCTGTTTCCTGTTCGCCATGTATGAAAAGCATGGACAGCCCCTTGAAGTAGTGGTGAAGAACATCATTCAGACGAAATTCATAGCCCCCAAAGAACGACCATACAGGACAGACAACTTTTATTCCGTCTTAGAACGGCAGAGAAAACTTGAAAAGGAGGTATCAGCGATTGCAAAAGGAAACACGAAGAAACAGCGCGGCGGGAAGCGCAAAGCCTAACCCGCCCCGCAAGCTCACCCGCGCCGAGAAAAAGCAGATTGCGGAAATCATCAGACAGGCAAAGGGCGACGGGAAAGCGCACACCGCGCAGCAGACAATCCCATATATCCAGATGTACCCGGACGGTATCTGCAAGGTTACGGAGCGCAAATACTCAAAGACCGTCGCCTTTGAAGATATTAACTATCAGCTTGCACAGGCAGACGACAAGACCGCCATTTTTGAGAACTGGTGCGACTTCCTCAACTACTTTGACGCTTCCGTTTCGGTGCAGCTCTCTTTCATCAATCAAGGGACGCAGCGGGGCGAAGCGGAAAAGGCGGTCAATATCCCGGCACAGGAGGACGCTTTCAATTCTATCCGCACAGAATACCGGGATATGCTGAAAAACCAGCTTGCAAAGGGCAACAACGGGCTTGTCAAAGCAAAATATATCACCTTTGCCATTGAAGCCGACAGTCTGGGCGCGGCGAAATCCCGCCTTGCCCGTATCGAAACGGACGTACTCAACAACTTTAAGCTCTTGGGCGTGTCTGCCCGCCCCATGACAGGCTATGAACGCCTTAAAATGCTGCATGGCATTTTCCACCCGGAGGGCGGGCAGTTTGCCTTTGATTTTTCATGGCTTGCCCCGTCCGGGCTTTCCACAAAGGACTTTATCGCCCCGTCCTCTTTCCGTTTTGGCGAGGGGCGGTATTTCCGCATGGGGCGCAAAATCGGCGCGGTTTCATTCCTTGAAATCCTTGCGCCGGAATTAAACGACCGTATCTTATCGGATATTCTGGACTTGGAAACGGGCGTTATCGTCAATCTGCATATCCACAGTATCGACCAGACCGAAGCCATAAAGACAATCAAGCGGAAAATCACCGACCTTGACAAAATGAAAATCGAGGAACAGAAAAAAGCGGTACGCAGCGGCTATGACATGGATATTATCCCGTCCGACCTTGCCACTTTCGGCAGCGAAGCGAAAAATCTCTTACAGGACTTGCAGAGCCGGAATGAAAGAATGTTCCTCTTGACATTCCTTGTGGTGAACATGGCAGACACAAAAAGGAAACTGGAAAATGACGTGTTCGCGGCGGCGGGCATTGCACAGAAGAACAACTGCGCCTTAACCCGCCTTGACTACCAACAGGAAGCGGGGCTTATGTCCTCTGTACCGCTTGGGGAGAACCTTATCCCCATTCAAAGAGGGCTTACCACGTCAAGCACCGCTATCTTTATCCCCTTTATCACACAGGAGCTTTTCCAGACGGGCGCGGCGTTGTACTACGGCTTAAACGCCCTGTCTAACAACATGATACTCTGCGACCGCAAGCAGCTAAAGAACCCCAACGGCTTAATCTTGGGTACGCCGGGAAGCGGGAAATCCTTTGCCGCCAAACGGGAAATGACAAACGCTTTCCTCATTACCGACGACGACATAATTATCTGCGACCCGGAAGCAGAGTATTTTTCCCTTGTGCAGCGGCTTGACGGGCAAGTGATACGGTTATCCCCTACGGGCAAGGGCATTGACGGGAAGCCCCAGTATGTGAACCCTATGGATATTAACCTCAATTACAGCGAGGACGACAGCCCCCTTGCGCTGAAATCCGACTTTATCCTCTCCCTCTGCGAGCTTGTCATAGGCGGCAAGGAGGGCTTGCAGCCCGTCGATAAGACCGTCATTGACCGCGCTGTTAGGAACGTGTACCGCCCTTTCCTTGCAGACCCCGACCCGGAGAAAATGCCTATCTTGGGCGACCTCTACGACGAGCTTTTGAAGCAGCCGGAGCCGGAAGCGGCGCGTATTGCGGCGGCGTTGGAGCTGTATGTTTCCGGGAGCCTTAACGTATTTAACCACCGTACCAACGTGGAACTTTCTAACCGCCTTGTCTGCTTTGACATCAAGCAGCTTGGGAAGCAGCTCAAAAAATTAGGTATGCTCATTGTGCAGGACCAGGTATGGAACCGCGTCACCGTCAACCGGGCAGAAAGGAAATCCACCCGGTATTTTATGGACGAATTTCATCTTCTCTTGAAAGAGGAACAGACCGCCGCCTATTCCGTTGAAATCTGGAAGCGTTTCAGAAAATGGGGCGGCATACCCACAGCCATTACGCAGAACGTCAAAGACCTGTTGGCAAGCCGAGAAGTGGAGAATATCTTTGAAAACTCTGATTTTGTCCTCATGCTCAATCAGGCGGCGGGCGACCGGGCTATCCTTGCAAAGCAGCTCAACATCTCCCCGCAGCAGATGAAATATGTCACCCACACCGAAGCGGGCGAGGGGCTTATCTTCTACGGGAACGTGGTGCTGCCCTTTGTAGACCGTTTCCCGAAAGACACCGAGCTTTACCGGGTAATGACGACGAAGCCGGAGGAAGTAGGCGAAGCATGATAAAAAACGAAAAAAATATAAAACCACTGACACATTTAAGCCTGTTTACCGGGATAGGCGGCATAGACATAGCCGCCGAAGCCGCAGGCTTCACAACCGTCTGCCAGTGCGAATGGGCGGATTACCCAACCGCAGTATTGGAAAAGCACTGGCCGGACGTTCCACGTTTCAGAGATATACACACTCTGACAAAGGAGGCTTTTTATGAACGGACAGGAAAAAAAGAACTCACACTGCTCTCCGGCGGCTTCCCATGCCAGCCCTTTTCCAGTATCGGGCCAAAAAAGGGGTTTGAGGACACCCGTTACCTCTGGCCGGAAATGTGCCGCGTCATTAACGAACTCCGGCCCCATTATGTGCTTGGCGAAAATGTTGCTAACTTCATCAATATGGGGTTCCACAAAACGCTCATTGACCTGGCAAAGGCGGGATATGCTGTTTGGACATTCGTACTTCCTGCTTGTGCCGTCGGCGCATGGCATGAACGCAAGCGAACTTTTATCGTGGGGATTGATGTTTCCTACTCCCCTTGCCGCCGACACAGGCTCAAGGACAAGGACGGAACGGATAAGCATATCCCCAAACGGGGCGTTCCGCCGGAAGAAGCGGGACGGGAGGTACTGGTCGGCGGGGCTTTCGGAAACAATCTATTTTCTGACGCCGGTAACAGACCCGTCCCTGCGCTTCAACCCGGAATGGGTGGAATGGCTGATGGGCTTCCCACAGGGGTGGACGGAAATATCCTCTGGTGCATAGAGCCTACGGATATTCCCCGGCTGTCCCCGAACACAAAGGACAGGTCAAAACGCCTAAAAACGCTTGGGAACGCCGTAGTGCCGGCACAGGTTTACCCAATCTTAAAATATATCGCGGACATGGAAACCGGGAAATGTTCGGAATGGTGCGTCTGGGAAAAGGAGGTGGCAGACCATGAAACAGTATAAATCCAGTGACAAGACCATGCTGAAAATGACCCGCGAGGGGGCTGTCGAGGTAAACGCCGCCACCGGGAAAAAGAAACGTATCAGCAAGCGGATAAGGGACGCGGACTTTGCAAAGACCGAAGCACCGCAGCCGCCGGAACAGGCAGCGCAGCCCCTACCGGGCGGCACAGCTCCCACGCCCACAGCCGACGCGCCGACGCTTCCCCTTGCGCCGGGGGCAGAACGGGAACAGGACACCGCAGCAGCCGAGCGCGTCTTGGAACGTATCGACGGGGCGCGTACCAGAAAGGCGAGTAAAAAAGCGGCGAGGAAAGCACAGGCAGAAGCCACAGCAAAAGAAAAATCTTCCCGTTTGCAGTTTACCGACGAGGAACGGGCAACGCCGGAGCTTGAAAAATATATCCGAAAATCGGACAAAGCAGCCGACCGTCTGGACGCGGCAAAGGCGGCTATCCCCAAAGAAAAGAAACTTGTACGGGAGCGCACCTTTGACGAAGCCACCGGGAAAGGCAAGACCCGCCTACACTTTGAGGAACGGGAAAAGCCCATAGGAAAGAATAAGCCCCACCATAACCCGCTATCCCGCCCCGCACAGGAAGCGGGTATTTTCGTCCACAACAAGATACATTCCGTTGAAAAGGACAATTCCGGCGTTGAGGGGGCGCACAAATCCGAAGAACTGGCAGAGCGCGGCGCAAAGTACGGGGCGCGGAAAGTCAAGGAGGGCTACCGCAGCCACAAGCTGAAACCCTACCGGGCGGCGGCAAAGGCAGAGAAAGCGGCGTTCAAGGCGAATGTGGATTTCCAGTACCACAAAGCCCTGCATGACAATCCGCAGATTGCGGGCAATCCCCTTTCCCGCTTCATGCAGAAGCAGCAAATCAAGCGGCAGTATGCAAAGGCGGCAAGGAAAGGCGGCGCAAAAACGGCGCAGAAAGCCGCAGAGAACACCCGCAAGGCGGCAAAAAAGACCGCCGAGGAAACAAAAAAGGCAATCGCTTTTGTAGGGCGGCACCCGGCGGGCGTATGTATCGCCGTTGCCGCGCTGCTCTTATTCATCATGGTATCGGCGGGGCTTTCCTCTTGCGGCTCTATGTTCTCCGGCTTGATGAACGGCATACTTGGGACTTCCTACACGTCGGAGGACAGCGACCTTGTGGCGACGGAGAACAATTACGCTGCAAAGGAAAACGAGCTTCAGCAGCAGATTGACAATATCGAAAGCACCCACCCCGGCTATGACGAATACCGCTATGACCTTGACAGTATCGGGCATAACCCCCATGAGTTAGCGTCCTACCTCACCGCCCTTTTACAGACCTATACCCCGCAGAGCGCACAGGCAGAGCTAAACCGCGTCTTTGCCATGCAGTACACTTTGACGCTGACGGAAGAAACGGAAATCCGCTACCGCACAGAAACAAGCACAGACCCGGAAACAGGGGAAACGACCACCGAGGAAGTACCCTACGAGTACCATATCCTCAACGTGAAGCTGACGAACAAGCCCATTTCCGAGATTGCGGAGGAACTTCTAACGCCACAGCAGCTTGAAATGTACCGCGTCTATCTGGAAACAAGCGGCAACAAACCGCTGATTTTCGGCGGCGGCTCCCCCGACATGGGCGCGTCCGAGGATTTAAGCGGCGTACAGCTTGTAAACGGCACACGCCCCGGCAACACCGCCGTTGTAGACCTTGCAAAGCGGCAAGTCGGCAACGTGGGCGGGCGACCCTTTTGGAGCTGGTACGGATTTAACAGCCGCATGGAATGGTGCGCCTGTTTCGTTTCATGGTGCTACAATCAAGCCGGAAAGAGCGAGCCGCGCTTTGCCGGGTGCCAGTCACAGGGCGTACCCTGGTTCCAGTCACGCGGGCAATGGGGCGCGAGGGGCTATGAGAATATCGCCCCCGGCGACGCTATCTTTTTCGACTGGGACGGGGACGGGAGCGCAGACCATGTAGGGCTTGTTATCGGGACGGACGGGGAGCGCGTCTATACCGTCGAGGGCAATTCCGGCGACGCCTGCAAGATAAAGAGCTACCCCGTTAATTACTCCTGTATCAAGGGCTACGGGCTGATGAACTGGAACTAAAAACAAACATAACACTGAAAATCTGAAAGGAGAAATTTATTGATGGCTATGAACAAGATTGAACGTATCGACAAAGAGATTGCAAAGACCCGCGAGAAAATCACCGAGTACCAGAACAGATTAAGGGGGCTTGAAGCGCAGAAAACCGAAGCGGAAAACCTGCAAATCGTACAGCTTGTGCGCTCCATGCGCCTTTCCCCGCATGAGCTTTCCGCTATGCTTTCCGGGGGCGGTATTCCGGGTATGGAAGCCGCGCCGGGCTACCCCGCAGAACCCGCAGACCATGACACCGAAGAAATGGAGGACACCGAGAATGAATAAGAAAATCCTTAGAACCTTGACCGCACTTTGCGCCGCCCTTGTACTTATGGGCGGCTTTTCCGTCACCGCTTTTGCACAGACCCCGGAGGGAGAGGACGACACCAACGACAGCGGCGTTGTCTACGAGGAACCCCAAAAGGAAGAACCCCTTACCCCGGACGGGAACGCGACCCTTGTAGACGATTTCGGCGGCAACAAGCAGCTTATCACCGTAACGACCAAAAACGGCAATTACTTTTATATCCTCATTGACCGGGACGACGAGGGCGAGGACACCGTACATTTCCTTAATCAAGTGGACGAAGCCGACCTCTTAGCACTTATGGAGGACGGAAGCACCGAAGCAGCCCCGCCCGCCGTTTGCAGTTGCACCGAGAAATGCGAAGCCGGAAAGGTAAATGTGAGCTGCCCCGTCTGCAAGGACAACATGACCGCTTGCAGCGGCAAGGAAGCGGAGCCGGAAACCGAAGAACCGCCGGAGCAGCCCAAAGAAAAAGGCAATGCGAGCGGGCTTGTGCTTTTCCTTGTCGTGGCACTTCTTGGCGGCGGGGGCGCGTTCTATTATTTTAAGTTTATGAAGCCGAAGCAAAACGTCAAGGGCGACACCGACCTTGAAGATTTCGATTTTGACGATTACGACGAGGACGAGCCGGAGCCGGACGAGGGGGACGGGCTTTCTGATGAAGAACAGGAGGACGAGGAAGCATGACCCTGTTTACCGACAATCCCTTTGAAAAGATGATGATACAAAGACCGGGCGGGCGGCGTGACAATGCGCCGCCCGTTCCCCATTCCCCGGCTTGCGCTTCCTGCCCGTACAAAGGGCAGCTCCCTTGTGTGGGCTACTGTCTGAAACAGGTACAGGAGAAAAAGGCAAGCGAGCTGGAATGCTGAAAGGAGGATTTTTTCATGGCACTTAGACTTGTAATTGCAGAAAAACCGAGCGTGGCGCAGACTATCGCCGCCGCGCTTGGCGTTAAAGAAAAGAAAGACGGATTTATCGAGGGCGGCGGCTACCTCATTTCATGGTGCGTCGGGCATTTGGTACAGCTTGCGGAAGCTGCCGCCTACGGGGAGCAATATAAAAAATGGAGTTTTGAGAGCTTACCCATTCTGCCGGAGGAATGGCAGTACACCGTTGACCCGGACAAGGGGAAGCAATTCAAAACCCTAAAAGAGCTTATGCACCGCGCCGACGTTTCCGAAGTGGTAAATGCGTGTGACGCGGGGCGCGAGGGAGAATTGATTTTCCGCTTTGTCTACGAAGCGGCGGGCTGCAAGAAGCCCATGCGCCGCTTGTGGATTTCCTCAATGGAGGACGGGGCGATTAAGGCGGGCTTTGCTTCCCTCAAAGACGGGCGGGAATACGACGCGCTCTTTGCGTCTGCCCTCTGCCGCGCAAAGGCTGACTGGCTTATCGGCATTAACGCCACCCGGCTTTTCTCCTGCCTGTATGGAAAGACCTTGAACGTGGGGCGCGTCCAGACCCCGACCTTAAAAATGCTCACCGACCGGGACGCGGCTATCTCCCATTTCCAGAAAGAAAAATATTATCATGTGCGCCTTGATTTATCCGGCGCGGAAGCGGCAAGCGGGAGGATTTCCGACAAGGCAGAAGCCGACGCGCTGAAAGGGGCTTGCGAAGCGGAAACGGCGGTATGCGTTTCCCTCACCAGAGAGAAGAAAACCGCAGCCCCGCCGAAGCTCTTTGACCTTACCTCTTTGCAGCGGGAAGCGAACCGCATTTTCGGCTACACCGCGAAGCAGACCCTTGACCTTGCACAATCCCTTTATGAAAAGCGGCTCCTTACTTATCCGAGGACGGACAGCAGCTTTCTTACTGACGACACGGGCGGCACCGCAGCGGGCATTATCGCGCTGCTCTGCGAAAAGCTCCCCTTTATGCCGGGCGCGGACTTCACGCCGGAGGTTGCAAAGGTATTAGACAGTAAAAAAGTATCAGACCACCACGCAATCATTCCCACTATGGAGCTTGCAAAGGCTGACCCGGACGCGCTGCCGGAAAGCGAGAAGAATATCCTTATCCTTGCGGGGGCGCGTCTGCTTTTTGCCACCGCCGAGCCGCATATTTATGAAGCGGTTACGGCGGTTTTCTCATGCGCCGGGACAGACTTCACCGCAAGGGGAAAGACCGTACTTGCGGAGGGTTGGAAAGAGCTTCAACGCAGATACCGGGCGACGCTGAAAGATAAGCCCGAAGCAGAGGACGGGGAAAATGCAGACGTGACGCTGCCGGAGCTTTCCGAGGGACAGAACTTTCCTAACCCCGCCGCAAAAGTAACGGAGCATACCACAACGCCGCCGAAGCCCCACAGCGAAGCGTCGCTTCTCTCTGCTATGGAGCGAGCCGGGAACGGGGACACCGACCCGGACGCGGAACGCCGGGGGCTTGGCACTCCCGCCACCCGCGCCGCCGTCATTGAAAAACTGGTAAAGGGCGGCTTTGCAGAGCGCAAGGGGAAGCAGCTTATCCCCACGCAGAACGGAGCCGCCCTTATATCAGTGCTGCCGGATATGCTGACTTCCCCGCAGCTTACCGCAGAATGGGAAAACAATCTGACGCAGATAGCAAAGGGAGCCGCAGACCCCGGCGAATTTCTGTCCGGCATTGAAGCTATGGCGCGGGAGCTTGTGCAGACACACGCCGCAGCACTGGACGGGAAAAAGGATTTGTTCCGGGAGGAAAAGCCCTCTGTCGGCAAATGCCCCCGTTGCGGTTCCCCCGTCCATGAGGGGAAGAAAAACTATTATTGCAGCAACAAAGAATGTGCCTTTGTCATGTGGAAGAATGACCGCTTTTTCGAGGAACGCAAGACCGCTTTTTCCGCGAAGATTGCCGCCGCGCTCCTTAAATCCGGCAAGGCGAATGTGAAGAAGCTCTACTCCCCGAAAACAGGCAAGACCTACGACGGAACTATCGTTTTAGCCGATACTGGCGGGAAATACGTCAACTACCGTATCGAAGTGCAGAAGAACTAAAAACTTGAATAGCAAGCATAGGAAGCGGGTACCCACTTCCGTAAATCCCCGTTTCGACGCTGCCGCGCCGGACGGGGATTTTGCTTGTTGGGAAGTTTCCCAAACCCTCTTTTTGCGGAGGGCTTCACCCTCTGAAAATTTTCATAAATCTTTGGCAGAAATGCGGGTGTACCGTAGTAGGCTATGCAGCCAAAAAATGCAGCTTATGACGCTGACGCAGAGAAAGGAGGTTTTCATTTATGGCAAGTTTACGGGACACTGTAAAGGACTATCAAGACGAGCTTAGGGACGGTATCGCATGGGTGGCGTTCTGGAAACAGGGGCGTTCATGGAACGCGGAATATTTTCATCTTGATATGGACGACACCCTCTACCCGGAGGACAGGAGCCGGTTAGAGGAAATCAAAAGCACCGACCCCGCCGCCGTTATCTTAAACGGCTATTACTGCGGGCATTTAGGCGAGGACATGAGCCTTGACGAGCTGACCGCCGGAGTGCGTTACCACTACGAAAACAGCATGAACGACATTGACGGTTTTATCGGAGCGCATGACGACAGGCTTCCCCCGGAGGTTATCGAGGAAGCGAGGGCAGCCGCCCATGAAGCAGGGCTTCCCTTTTCCGAAAAGCCCTACCGGGACGGAGAGGATTTTGACCCCTATGTATTTGACGGTAGACAGAGCTACGAAGATTACGAGCTTATGCACCGCATGATGAACGAAGAAAGGAGCAGACAAATGGCAGAACCGATTTTAAGCGGCTATCTTTCCAATCTTGGGAAGTACACCGAGGGCAGACCCGCGGGCGAATGGGTGACGTTCCCCACGACTGCCGAACATCTGAAAGAAGTCTTTGACCGTATCGGGATTGACTTCAAGCATTACGAGGAATGGCATTTCACAGAATTTCAATCCCCTATCCCCGGCTTGACGGAGCATTTAAGCGAGTATTCCCACCCCGACGAGCTGAACTATTTAGGAAAGCTCTTGGAAATGCAGTTTGATGACGACCGGGAGAAATTCATTGCAGCCATTGAATACGGCGACCATGCCGACAGCTTACAGGACATCATCAACCTTGCACAGAACCTTGACTGCTACTGGCTTTATCCGTCCGTCCACAGTGAAGAAGAATACGGGCGTTATCTGGTTGACGAACTGGAAGAACCGGAGCTTCCCGAAGAAGCGAAAAAGTATTTCATGTATGAGGAATACGGGCGGGACGCTTCCATTAACGACGACGGTATGTTTACCGAAAAGGGCTATATCTACAACAACCGCAACACCTTTACAGAATGGTACGACGGGCGCGACGTGCCACAGGAATACCGGGTAACGCCGCAGCCCCCGCAGCGGTCACGCCCCGACCCGGAAAAGGTAGAAATGGACGCAGCCGCGCCGGGACAGAGAACCGCACAGACCGCAGAGCAGCCACAGGAGCCGCGCCCGGTTATCCCTATCGTGCTGACGAGCGAGAAGCCCGCCGAGAAATTAAAAGAGATTACCGACCGTCTGGAACAGGGTATTGCGGAACTCTTTGACAGCGAGCGTTACAAGGAATATCTGAAAGTCATGTCAAAATTCCATAATTACAGCTTCCGAAACACCGTCCTTATCGCCATGCAGAAGCCGGACGCTTCCCTTGTGGCGGGCTTTTCCGCTTGGAAGAACAACTTTGAGCGAAACGTGATGAAAGGGCAAAAGGGAATTAAAATCATTGCCCCGTCGCCCTATAAAATCAAACAGGAAATGCAGAAAATCGACCCGCACACGCAGAAGCCCATAATCGGCAAGGACGGAAAGCCCGTCACCGAGGAAAAGGAAATCACCATACCCGCCTACAAGGTGGTATCCGTCTTTGACGTTTCCCAGACCGAGGGAAAGGAGCTGCCGGACATTGCGGTGGACGAGCTGACAGGCGACGTTGACCGCTACAAGGATTTTTTCGCAGCCCTTGAAAAGACTTCCCCCGTTCCTATCGCTTTTGAGAATATCGAGGGCGGCTCTCATGGCTACTACCACTTGGAGGACAAGCGCATTGCTATCAACGAGGGCATGAGCGAATTACAGACCTTAAAGACCGCCATTCACGAAATCGCCCATGCGAAGCTGCACGACATTGACCTCAACGCGCCAAAGGACGAGCAGCAGCCCCACATTGACCGCCGCACCCGCGAAGTCGAAGCGGAAAGCGTCGCCTATACTGTCTGCCAACATTACGGGCTTGATACGTCGGACTACTCTTTCGGCTACGTCGCCGGGTGGAGCAGCGGGCGGGAGCTGTCCGAGCTGAAAAGCTCCCTTGAAACGATACGCAGCGCAGCCGCCGAGATTATCAATTCAATAGACGAAAATCTTGCGGAGCTGCAAAAGGCACAGGACAAGGAGCAGACCGCCGGACAGGAGCAGCCCACCAGAGAGGAAAAGGCAGCCCCGAAAGAACAGCCGCAGCCGGAAGCCCCGGCAAAGGCAGATACAGCCGGGAAAGAGAAGCCGGAAGCAGCCGCACCGGGAAAATCCGGCGCACAGGAAAAGGCGGGCGCAGCCCCGAAAGAAGCCTTTACCCCGGAAACGATTTACAGAGTGCGCCGGAACCCTTACAGCGACAGCCGGGAAAACAGCCACCTCTTGCAAGCCTATGTGACACAGGAGAACGGGCGGGCGAAAATGGGCGACGTGCTTTATACGGGTACGCCGGAGAAATGCCGCGAGCTTATGGGGCAGCTCAAAAGCGGCGAGCTGACCGAGGGCGACGTAAAGCAGCTTTACGCAAAGGCACAGGAAACGGCGCAGACCGCCGGACAGGACAAAGACACCTTTTCCATTTACCAGATAAAAGGCGGGGACGAAACAAGGGATTTCCGCTTTGAGCCTTACGACCGCCTGCAGGCGGCGGGGAATGTGGTTGACAGCGCGAACTATGAGCTTGTCTATTCCGCGCCCCTTGCGCCGGAAACTTCCCTTGAAGATATTTACACCCGTTTCAATATCGACCACCCCAAAGATTTTAAGGGACACAGCCTTTCCGTTTCCGACGTGGTAGTGCTTCATCAGGACGGACAGGACGCGGCGCATTTCGTTGACAGCGCGGGCTTCCGGCAAGTGCCGGAGTTTTTACAGGAGCAGAAACAGCTTACCCCGGACGGCTTGGAAACGGGCGAAACCGTCAAAACACCGAGGGGGACTTTCCATGTAACCGCCATGAGCCGGGAGCAGATGGAAGCTGCCGGATATGGATTGCACCACCAGTCGGACGACGGAAAATATCTGATTATGGGGAACGGGACGCGGGCGTTTGCCGTTGCCGCAGAACAGGCGCAGCGGGACAATCCCTTGAAAACCGCCGAGCAGGCCACAGAGCAGAACGGGAACATGATTGACGGTATCATCAACAACACCCCTACCGTTGACGAACTGGAAGCAAAGGTTAAAGCGGGCGAGCAGATTTCCCTTGTTGACCTGGCTAATGCGGTCAAAGCCGACAAGGAGCGCGGCAAGGGAGCGAAGCCGGAAAAGAAGCCCTCTATCCGGGCGCAGCTTAGAGCCGACAAGGAAAAGGCGCAGAAGAAAAACGCAAAGCAGAAGTCGCAGGACTTGGAAAGGAGCTGACCCATGCCGGAACAGAGTAAATTTGAAAACGTGGATTTGTTCGCTTCCCTTGAAGCGATTATGAAGCAGAACACAGGCTTTTACCAGAGCGACTTGGACATTGACAAAGAGATTATCGCAAAGGCGGCGGTAAGCCCCAAAAAAGAGGACAAAACCCTTTTGTGGTTCTGCCGCCCGTCCGGGACGCACTGTTTCCGGGAGCGCGACGTTTTCCTCAAAGATACCGCGCCCCACAACACTTGGCGTTTCTACATGGAGCAGACAAGCGACCGCGTCCTTGCCTATGCAATCGAGCTGACGGGAAAGGAGCGCGGGAAAATCAAGGGCAATCTGTACGAACTGGACTACTCTAAACATTATGAGCGCGTCAAGGAAAAGGAGCTGCCCGCCGATACGGTGAAGCTGATTTATGAGCGAGGGGAAAGGGAGATACCCGCCGGACGGTTCTTCAACGGCAACCCAGACCCGCAGCTTGGGAAGTTTGAACGCTTTGAAGCCCTACCCAACGACCCGGACGCGCTGCAATCGCTCTTACAGGAAGAACGGCGCAGCCGGGAGCAGCTTCCGCCGGGGGATTTCAAGGCGCATATCGCCGCATTGCGGGACGGGCTGATTGAAACGGAAGCGCGGCGCATTGTGCGGGAAATGAAGCGGCACTATGAGCCGAACAGCCCCAACAAGACCCATTTCATGGCAGAGCTTTCCCCGGCGTTCATGCGGCTTGCAGCCACAAAGGACACTGACCGCCTTTTCTCCATGCTGCCCTATAAGACCCTTTCCTTTTCCAAAATCGAGGGCAGACATGGGATGTATGCGCTGATTGACAAGGGGGAGAACCGGGACAGGGAGATAAGGAAGCCCCGCCCCTCTATCCGGGCGCAGATTAAAACGGACAAAGCAAAGACCGCCCCGAAAAAGGCGGCGGCGAAAACAAAAAATCACGATTTGGAGGTGTGAACATGACAAAACTGACCGTAGAGGAAACAAACCTTTTGAGCATTTACAAGACCGGGAGCCGACAGGGGCTTATCGTCGCCATGAACGCCGCGCTGCCCTTTATGGACGGGGAAATGCGGGACTTTGCAGCCCGTACCCTTGCCAAAGTGGAGCGCATGGGCGAAGCGGAGTTTGCGGTGCTTCCCATTTACGCCGCTGATGAAGTATGAACGGGGTTAAGCGGCTGACGCCGCCCCAGAGCCGGAAAGTCAACGCCCTTGTGCGCCGGACGTGCTGCAACTATGATAACGGGAACTGTATCTTACTGGACGACGGGGACGAGTGCGTTTGTCCGCAGCTCATTTCCTATTCGCTTCTCTGCAAGTGGTTCCGGGCTGCGGTGCTTCCCGCCGACAGGCTGCTCTATGCGGAGCTTTACCAGACAGGGGACAAGAAGAAGTGTACCGAGTGCGGCGCGTTCTTTGCGTCAACCTCTAACAGTGTCAAATACTGCCCCGACTGCCGGAAACGTATCACTCGCAGGCAGGCCGCCGAGCGCATGAGGAAAAGACGCGCCCCTGTTACGCAGTAGGCGCGGAAAATCCCTTGATTTACAGGGCTTTCCGGGCGGGAAAATTAGACAGGCGATACTTTATACCTTTATCCCCGAAAATGCCGTCCTATTGCGTAACAATCCAATCTCTGCACCCATAAAAAACCGGGGCGCGGTGGCTATCTGATAGCTGCCGCGTCCCGATTTTCTTTTGTCCTACAAGTTTGAATTTATCTTCTTCTGCCAATATAACGGCGAACTTTTTTCTTATATTTCAAATATTCATTTCCAAATGTAGCAAGTAAAAAATCTTCCTCGACGTTGACAATCTGCAAATGGTACATAGTGACCGCAAATACAGTTAAGAAGCACAAAATCCAGTTAAAAAACATTAATAGTGTACCAATATACAAAAGGTCAAATCCCAGAAAGGCGGGATTACGGCTGATATGGTAAATACCGTTTGTTATAAGTTCTGTTTTATCGGTTTTGGATACTCCCGCCCGCCAACTGTCCCGCATAGTCCATACTGCAACAATAAATATAACCGTTCCTCCAACACTTATTATTGCGCCCATAACTCGAATAGCAGTAAGACTATGCCCCGTTTCAAGGAAAATACTGACAAGTCCCGCTATAAAGACAAGAATAGCCGCAATCTTCATTGTGATTTCCACAAATTTTACAAAACCGATTTTGTCCTTTCCAATTTGGTCTGTTTGTATTCCTTGCTTTTTTTGATGAAACATTTTTAAAAAATAACATCCATAAAAAGCAATCATGCTTGCTATGGAAATCAGCTTAAATTCCATTCTTTTCCTCCTCCAAATTCCGATTTGCCTAATTATGAATTTACAGTTCTTATTATATGCTTTCTAAGTTCTAAATTCAATATCTTTAGGACTATAAATGAGCAAAATCATAATATGCAAAAAAATCAATCGAACTTGTTTTCCTATTTGTACAACTTTCGGATTTTCTCATTTATAGTTTAAGCATTATCCGCGCTCTGTCTGCTGTTCCCGTTCTGGCTGTTTCTCTGTCTGTAAAATGCTGTCAATGTTCTGCTTGATAATATCATATTCCCGGACTTTCTTTTTCAGCTTCCCATAGTCGGCGTAAAGGGCTTCTTTCTGCGTTTGGAGGGCTTCATACTCCGCTTGCAGCGCGGCGAGGTTCGGGAGCTTCGCAATGCCCGCCGCTTTCAGCGACCTTGCGGCGGCTTCATGTAGGATAATCGCTTGTTCCTGTCCGGCGCGGTACTTCTCCCTGTTCCTTGCCTTGCGGTATGCGTCATAGACGGGCTTTGTCTTTTGGTAGGTGGAAACATTCTTGATAAGCACCGCCATGTCCGCAAGCCGCTTTTCCGCGTTCTTCAATGCGTCTGCCGCCTGTCCGCTTTCCGCTGACATTTCCTCAATCCGGCTGACTAAATCCGCGTACTGTTCAATCTTGTGTTCCGTCAAGAAATTCATGGTTTTAGCTGCCTGTTTCAGATTGTGGATTTTCGCCCACTGTTCATAGCCCTTACTCTGCGCCGCCTTGATACTGTTCTCAATGTCGATAAGCAGCGACACGCCGCGCTGCTCTCTGGGAGCTTTCGCCGCCTTTGTCCGTCTGCCCGCTATCCGTTCCCTTATGGCTTCCTCTGTATAGTCTGCGCCGAGGGTTTTAAGGCGGGTGAAGCGTTCCTGTCCGGGGGCGCGGCATGACACATATTTCCCCGGCTTTATCTCATAGCCCGCCGCCTGTAACCGCGTTAGCAATTCCTCAAAACTGGAAACTTGGGGGATAAGCGCGTCAAGGGCGGTTTTTAGCTTGCCTTTCCAACTTGTACCCGTCTTTTCTGCCTGGTACTCTGCATAGCTTTTTCCCTTGCTGCCCTTGCCGGGAACAACGACGGACAAGCCATTTTCCCGGCACAGCTTGTCGCTCATGTTCCGTATGCCGTAATAGCTCCTTTTGTTGGAATTGTATTTGTGGTGGTCTACAAAATTCACCGCGCAAAAAATGATGTGGTTATGGATATGCCCCTTGTCAATGCGCGTCGTCACAACATACTCATGCTGCCCCTTTGTTACCGCGTCGGCAAGCTGCTTCCCGATTTCGTGGGCTTTCTCATAGTCCACTTCCCCCGGCGCAAAGGACTGTATCAGATGAAAGGCTAAATTGTTCCCCTTTTGGAGTGCTTGGGACAAGGTATATTCAAATTCAATATCTGCCGTTTCATAGGAGCAGCCGAAAGAGGACACAAGCATTTTTCCGTCCGTCTTGTCTGGGTTTTCGATATAGTCAAGGGCTTTGCTTAGAGTGCTTTTAATAGGCTTAATCTTTGTAACCGCCATATCTCCGCAAGCACCCCCTTTATTTCCTCTATGTCCTCTTGGTATGCGTTCCCCGTCGCGTTTACGCGGCGTGCTATCTGGTTGACGTTGACACCGATTTTCTGTATCTCTGCGGTCATTGCCTTTATATCGGCATGGTCTATCTGAATGATATACCCGTCAATGGCAATCTTCCGCAGATATGCCGCCATGTTCCGGGTGGGTACGAGCTTCATTTTTTCCAGTATTAAATCCCGTTCCGCTTCCGTCACTCTGAATTTGATTTGCACCGTTCTTTTGCGTCCGTTCATGTATTCGCTCCTTTCCTTTCCGTTCCGAGGGTTTGGGACACTTCCCAACAAGCAATTTTCAACCGACGCGCCGCAGCGCGGGAGGGGAAAATACGGAAGTGGGTACCCGCTTCCTATGCTTGCTACGAATGTTTTTATCCCTTATGCTCTTATCCCCTACTACGGAGAATAAACAATTTTGCCAAACTTACGCAAAAGAAAAACGCTGCAATCTCAAAAAAGATTACAACGCTTTCTAAATCCTGTTCAATTTTAAGTCGGACATTCCTATTCGCCCTCTTTTTCGACTTCGGAAATCTCTTTTGCCGTTGCGGTCACAATCCGTATGCCTGTATCGCTCATACCGTCAAGGAGCGCGTCGAGCTGCCGCCGCTTTGTGTCCTTTGCGGCGGGCGTGTCTAACAGGAACTGGTCTACGGATATATGGTAACGCTGTATCAGCTCAAAGAATATCTGTAAACTTGGGTGCTGCCCCTTATTCTCAATGTTCGCAAGGTAGCGCGGCGAGATAAACATTTCGTCGCTCACTTTCTTGCGGCTCTCCTTGCGCCCTGTCCGCGCCGCCTTTATCGCTGCCCCAAAAGCCTTGAAGTCGTATTTCGGTACTGGTCTTTTTGCCATAGTTATTCACCCTATTACATTTTACTGTTCACTTTTGCTTTTGGATATGTCTACACAGTTCTATTAGTTAGCTAAAATAAATCATATTTTTCTGCCTTACAATTAAATACCGGCTGAATGTATCTTGACAAGCAGACGCAAAAAGAATATAATACATACCAAACGAATGAAATGAAAGGTGGTAGATACATGGCGCGTAATAAATATCCAGAAATAACCGTTGAGAAGATATTAGAAGTGTCACAGCGGTTATTTATGGAAAAGGGGTACGACAATACAACTATTCAAGATATTGTAAATGAACTTGGCGGATTGACGAAAGGAGCAATTTATCATCATTTCAAATCAAAAGAGGAAATTATTGACGCATTAGGGGGAAAACTCTTTTTTGACAACAATCCATTTGTTACCGTACAAAATCAGAAGAACCTAAATGGTTTAGAAAAAATGCGTGAAGTCATTAAGTTAAACCACGCAGATAATGATAGGACTGAACTTGGAAAACAGAGTATACCTCTTTTGAAAAATCCCCGCTTGTTGGCTGAACTGGCTGATACAAACAGGAAATTGATTGCCCCTCTTTGGTTGCAGCTTATTCAAGAGGGAATAGCGGACGGCTCTATCCAAACCGGATATGCAAAAGAACTATCTGAACTTTTGCCATTACTTACAAATTTTTGGTTAATTCCCTCTGTCTATCCTGCAACCCCGGAAGAACTGCTTTCAAAGTTTGCATTTATCAAATATTTGTTAGATAGTATGAACTTGCCGATTATTGATGATGAAATTTTCGGTATGACACAGAATTACTTTGAACACTTAAACGTAGGCGAATAGATAAAATTGCCTTGCAAAAGGCAGTTTTATTTTCAAACTATACATTCATTCGTAAGGTATTATTTTTTAGCATATACATACCGTCTTAATGTATGAAAGGAGAATACTATGTCAAAATTAGACCAAAAAATCGAAAATGCTGCAAACAAAATTGAAGTTGTCGCAAATGAAGCATGGAAAAAGCGGTCATTCCGCATTGTATCTAAGTCTATATCTGCTACGGCAGAAATCGGACTGATGATAGGGGCTGCACATTTATCCGAAAAAGGCTATAAATCAGCCGCCACCTGCCTGTTTGGTTTAGGGGCAGTAGGACTTGTCTGCGATTTACTTTTTAACAGAAAATAGGAGGACACCGCTATATGATACGATACTTAAAACAATACAAATTCTTGCTTTTCCTTACCGCATTATTTACTGCAATCAGTTCTCTATCTTATGTATTTATTGCTATCTTATTGCAACAAGTTATGGATATTGTAGATATGGGCGATATGGACGTCTTTATTAAAATACTACTCTTTTCTTTAGCCTACTTTGCACTTATGGGAGTATTCATGTACCTACAATCTTTGTTTAGCAAAAAATTTGTCTGTAAAATTATGAAAGCTGTCCGTTCTAAAACCTTTATAGGAATTGAACGGCACACGATTGAGGACTACTCTAAAAATAATACTGCTGATTATTTATCTGCAATTACGAATGATGTAAAAATGATTGAAGATAACTATTTACTTCCCCTGTTGCAAGTTATCCAGTATACGATTATTTTTATAGCTTCCCTTGCTGTAATGATTTACTTTGACATTATCGTTACAGTCTGCGTGATTATCGCAATCGCTATCATGCTTGTTGTACCCAGTCTATTCGGAGGACTACTCTCCAAACGACAGGATAAATATTCTGATATGCTATCCGATTTTACAAACCATGTAAAAGACCTGTTATCCGGTTTTGAGGTTATCAAGTCTTATCAAATGAAAAAATATGTCCTCTCACGATTTGAAATAAGTAACGAGGCCACTATAAAAGCAAAATATTCTGTTGACAAGGCGATTGCGGCAAATGAAGCGGTTTCTATGGTGCTTGCGCTTCTTGTTCAAGTGGTTGTTGTTTTTCTTTCTGCATACTTCATTATCATTGGTCGTATCAGTGCAGGAGCCTTGTTAGGCATGGTACAGGTAAGCAGTAACCTTGCAAATCCATTATTGATTATTTTTAGCAATATTCCCAAAATCAAGAGTATAAAACCAATTACACAGAAGCTAAATAACCTTTCAGATTACAAGGAACAGAACACAAATACAAAAAAATCACCCTCTTTCAAAAAAATGATTTATGTAGATGATTTGCATTTTTCCTATGATAAGGAAAACGAAGTCATAAACGGTATTTCACTATCCATTGATAAAGGGAAAAAATATGCTTTTGTCGGTAAGAGTGGGTGTGGAAAGTCTACATTTATTAAGCTGATTGCCGGATATTACTCTAACTTCAAAGGTGATGTACTATATGACGCAGACAGTCTTTCCGTTTTGGATATTGATAAAATAACTGCGCTATCGTCGGTCATTCATCAGAATGTTTATATGTTTGATGAGAGCATTTTAGACAATATTTGCCTACACGAAGATTTCAGTAAAGAAGAATTGCAATCCATATTGTCTGATAGTGGTTTATCACAGTTTATTGAGCAAGTACCAAACGGACTTAAATATCACGTTGGAGAAAATGGAGATAACCTTTCCGGCGGACAGAAACAAAGAATTGCCGTAGCAAGAGCTTTAATTCGTAAGAAGCCACTGTTGATTTTAGACGAGGGTACGTCTGCTATTGATATGCAAACTGCATATGATATTGAAAGTAGGCTATTGGCAATATCTGATTTAACGCTACTTACTGTCACTCATAATATGAGCAGCGATATTCTTACACTCTATGACGAAATTGTATTTATGGCAGACGGAAAAATAATTGAACATGGCACATTTGAAGAACTTATTACTAAACACGCTGCATTTTATGACTTCTACCAACTAAAGAAGTAGGTATCTTTAGAGGAAAGTTTTTTTGAACTGTACACAATCCTTAAATAATATTATCTGCTCCCTTAACGGGGAAAGAAAAAAACCGTTAGAGGAGCAGATGTTTTTGTATGCCTTTTTACGCAATATCTAATCTATCGGCGGTTTTGAAATATCAAATCCGCCGTTTCTTTTTTATCTTCTCAAGGAATGACGCGGTATCACTGTTGAAATCGGCGGCTAAAGGAGGTAGCCGCCATGAAGCAAAAAGCATATCGACAAAATCCGACAGTTATTGACTTATCAAAAAAAGCCCGCCCACCACCGGGGGAAACTACGCTTATATATATGAACTGTCTAATCATCTGAATACTGCTTACAATACCTATACGCCTGTCCGGGCTTTTCGGACAGGCGTATTTTGCTGCTCAAAAAATTTTTTGAAAAAATTTCAAAAAATCTTCGGCGTTTTTCAAAAACGCCGTATTGCCCCGCGAAAAGGGGGAAGCACCACCAACTTTCCAACGAGAAAGGAGGTGAGAATGTGGAACCTAATAGCAGGGAGTTTTACAAACAATGTGCTTTTCAGAAGTTTTGTAATACGGTGCTGCACAATGAAGCGTGTGACGCTCACAGGGAGCTGCACAGGCATAAGGCAAGGGAAGTCACCTTTTCCGATTTGCCCTTAGACGAAGCGCGGCAGCTTCATACCTTTGATGAATATTTCAAACGGGAAACCGCCGAAACCGTCTTTGAGAAAGCCGGGAAGAAAATCACGCCGAAGCTGCTTCTTGAAGCAATCCGTACTTTGCCGGAAGAAAAGCGCAAAGCCGTACTCCTGTACTATTTCGAGGGAATGAACGACACCGAGATTGCGGAGCTGTTCGATACGTCGAGAAGCACGATACAGTACAGGCGGACAAGCTCTTTTGAGCTGCTAAAAAAATATCTGGAGGAAAATGCTGATGAATGGGACGAATGGTAACGAACCCGGCTACCCGGAAAAAGCCCTTGTTCCCTATCCTGTCATTTTGGCAGCGACAAAGGGCGACCCGGACGCTATGAAGATTGTCTTGCAGCATTTCAGCGGCTACATAGCCCGCCTCTCCATGCGGAAGCTGTACGACGAGCGCGGGAACGTCTATTTCGGCGTAGACCACGACATTCGGGAACGGCTGCAAGCAAAACTGATGATGGCTGTCCTCACCTTTAGGACAGAGGAATAACCGCAACGGCGGCGGGACGCTTTCTCTCACCCCCTTTTCCGTTCCGCTGCTGACGCGGACAGCACAGCCATTTTGAACCTTGAAAAAGAAAGCGGCGCAATGATAACGAGAGTTGCAGCATAGCTGCAACTCTTGCGCAGAACATAGGGCAAATCGGATACGTTCCTTTTGCGCCGAGCCATACGGCGGGTGCGCCATGACGCTATCCGGGTGAGGTTATCCCCGCCCGGACAGCCGAGCGACCAACACCGCGCCGGAAAGCAAGTGTAGCGGCTTGCGGGCGACGACACGCAAAATATACAATGATACTTCCTTACAGCCACAGTCCGAGCGTGAGACTTCGCTTTGCGAAGTCTATGCGTCGCAGGCAATGGGTAAGGCGGCATGAGAACCATGCCGGGGTGAAATTCCCATGAGGTTATGCTAATAACCGTCCGATTAAAGCCTTTGTTTTATTGAATAGTGGACTTGCTGCTATTCATAGACTGTATTATATATTTGCGAAAGAAAGGGGGATTTTCTTTGACGCAAAACCAAACGCCCGTTACCACAACGGAGCATAAAATAGGGAAAGTTACTTACCTTGTATATTCGTCCGCAAGTGAACACGCGACGGACACACTGGATAAAAAGATAAAAAAGCTCATTCGCAAAGACATGGAGCTGAACCCCGCAAACGCCCGGAAATAGGGCGTTTCTTCACATTTTATACATGACACAGGCAGCGGTATGTGGTATAATATAGACAGTACAAATACCATGCTTGTCTGTCGTCGGAAAGGAGGACAAAATGTTACAGACAGACAAGATTACCGCTTTATATTGCAGATTGAGCCAGGAAGATATGCAAGCCGGGGAAAGCGAGAGCATACAGAACCAAAAGCTGATTTTACAAAAGTACGCTGACGAACACCACTTTTTCAACACGCGCTTTTTCGTAGACGACGGATTTTCCGGCGTGAGCTTTGAGCGTGAGGGGCTTCAAGCCATGCTGCACGAAGTCGAAGCCGGGAACGTGGCAACCGTCATTACAAAAGACCTTTCCCGTCTGGGACGTAATTATCTGAAAACCGGGGAGCTGATAGAGATTGTCTTTCCCGAATATGAAGTGCGCTACATTGCCATTAACGACGGTGTAGACACAGCAAGGGAAGATAACGAGTTTACCCCTCTGCGGAACTGGTTCAACGAGTTTTACGCCCGCGACACCTCAAAGAAAATCCGGGCTGTCAAACAGGCAAAGGCACAGAAAGGCGAGCGCGTCAACGGCGAAGTGCCTTACGGTTACATAGCCGACCCAAACGACCGCAATCATCTATTGCCCGACCCGGAAACGGCGCACATTGTAAAACAGATTTTCGCTATGTATGTGCGCGGCGACCGTATCTGCGAAATCCAGAACTGGCTGCGGGAACATGAGGTACTTACTGTTTCAGAACTCCGCTACCGTCGTTCCGGCAGTTGCCGACACCCGCGCCCGCACCCGACCTGTATTTACAACTGGCCGGATAAGACGCTGTATGACATTCTTGGACGCAAGGAATATTTAGGGCATACCATTACGGGCAAGAGCTATAAGGTATCTTACAAATCGAAAAAGACGAAAAAGAACCCGGAGGAAAAAAGGTATTTCTTTCCCAACACTCACGAACCTTTGATTGATGAAGAAACCTTTGAACTTGCACAGAAGCGTATTGCCACCCGGCACCGCCCGACAAAGGTTGATGAAATTGACCTGTTTTCGGGACTTCTCTTTTGTGGGGACTGCGGCTATAAAATGTATCTGCAACAGGGAGCCGGGACACTGGAACGCAAACACGCCTACACTTGCGGCAAGTACCGAAACAGGATAAGGACTGGCGAGCTTTGCACTACCCATTATATCCGAAAGAGCGTCCTTAAAGAACTTGTCCTTGCTGATTTACAAAGGGTACTGTCCTATGTGAAAGAGCATGAACAGGAGTTTATCGAAACCGCCAACGAGTGCAGCGCAAAGGCAGTACAAAAGACGCTGACGCAGCAGCGGAAAGAGCTTGACAAGGCGCAGAGCCGGATTAGCGAGCTGAATATCTTATTCCGCAAGCTCTACGAGGACAACGCTTTAGGGAAACTTTCAGATGAACAATTTGCTTTTCTGACTTCCGGCTATGATGAAGAAAAAAAGACGCTGACCCGGAGGATTGCGGAGCTGTCACAGGAAATCGACAACGCCACCGAGCGTAGCGCGGACGTGAAAAGGTTTGTTGCACTGGTACGCAAGTACACCGCCATTACCGAACTGACCTACGAAAACGTCCATGAATTTATTGACCGTATTCTTATTCACGAACTGGATAAGGAAACGAACACCCGCAAAATCGAAATCTTTTATAGCTTTGTCGGCAGAGTTGATACAGGCGACAAGCCTACCGAAAGTATCTCCTATTTCAGACAGATAGGAGCCGACGTAAAGAGTTATGCTATCTAACATACATCAAAAAGAGGTAAGATAACACCCTCTGCAAAAAAGGTATCGTTATCTTACCTCAACAAAATTCGCCCCGGAATAACCGTCGTCCGTGTACCATTTCAGATTGCCGAAGCCGTTCTGTTTTGCGTAGTTTTCAAGGATTCGCTTCTGGTTGCTTATGGAATTGCTCTCGCCTTGCAGCTCGTCCTCTGACGACCAGACGAATAGACGTAGAGGAAAACGCCGAGAAAAACAGGGAAAATGCCCGATTATCTGTCAAAACTCCGACAAAAAATGTAGAAAAAGTGGCCTACTCTGGCACACACCACAAAAAAACCGAATATCGAAACCACAAGCCGCGCAGTAACTGACGAACAATCAGCTACTGTGCGGCTTTTTTGTTTATAGATAACTCTGCCCTGGTGACGTAGATCGCCGGGGCTTTTTTCATTTAGACAGGAGGCTTTGAAAATGCCGGAAACTTTGAATCTGAATTACTACTACGGGAATGAAGCCGACCAGTACAGCTTCTACCGCATCCCGAAAATCCTTTTGACCGACCGCCGCTACAAGGGCGTATCGCTGGAAGCAAAGGTGCTGTATGGCCTGCTGCTTGACCGCATGGGGCTGTCTGCCCGCAATGGCTGGCTGGACGATAACGGGCGCGTGTTCCTCTACTTCACCCAAGAGGAAGTCATGACCATGCTGGACTGCGGCAAGGACAAGGCGACGAAGCTGTTCCGCGAATTGGAGGGCATCGGTCTTGTGGAACGGAAAAAGCAGGGCCAGGGACACCCCGCCCGGATTTACGTTAAGAACTTCATTCTGGAGCCGGAACACTCTGCGCCGGTTCAGACTGCGGAAAACCAGCCGTCAAGACCGCTTGACAGTGCCGCAGTCAAGACTGCTGAAAAACCGCAGTCTGCACGACGGAAAACCAGCGGTCAAGAGTGCGGAATTTCCGCCCCTAATAATACTGATATAAATAAAACTGAAAAAAGCGATACTGATCTATCCATCACACCCCCTGCCCCCTCAGCGGTTTCTTCTCCTGCTGGTAAACGCGCTCCGCGCAGGATGGGATTGGATGAGATGGAAAGCTACCGCGAACTGATTTTAAAAAATATTGACTATGACATTCTTCTGGAACGGAACCCCTGGGACAAGGACTTGCTGGACGGCTATGTGGAGTTAATGCTTGAAATCTGCTGCTCCACACGGCAATCTGTCCGTATCTGCGGGCAGGAAGTACCCACCGAAGTTGTCAAAAGCCGGTTCCTGAAGCTGAACAGCGAACATATTGGCTACGTCATGGACAGCCTGAAAAGCAATACTGCCAAAATCGGCAATATCAAAGCATACACGCTGGCAGCGCTCTACAACGCCCCCGTCACGATGGGGCAGTATTACACATCCCTTGTCAGCCACGATATGGCGCACGGGCTGCTGGACGGTTAAGCCGTCCAGCGCTTTGCAATACATCAATCAAACCAAAGGAGGACTTTTGCATGGAACATGAAATCAACATTCTGGTGGTGGAACCGGGCAGACCGCCCAGGCCGGCGCGGGTGGACTACTCGCTGGAAACTTTTTCACAGCTTGTCGGTGGCGAGTTGGCAATGGGCTGTTTCCTGCCCCATCGGGTCATGCTGCTCTACAACGAGGACGCTAACCGTCAGGGACTGCCGCCCAACCGCTGCAATCCCTTTGTAAACGAGTGCATCAGCGGTACATTCCTGCTGTGCGGGCTTTCAGACGAGGAGGGCTTCTGTTCCCTTTCCCCTGCCCGGCAAGCCGAGTTTCAGCGCCTTTTTGCCAGCCCCGGCGAGTTTATGATGCTGGGGACAGACCACATCTGCGCTTCGTCTGCCGAGTTTGCCGAAACCGCTGGCAGGCTTTGGGGCGGCATGGCAAGCGGCGAATCCGTGGTGCTGACCAAGTGGGGCGGAAAGGAGGCCGGCGCATGAAATACCTGCTCCGCCGCCTGCTGGTTCCGCCTTAGCGCACACCAGTTTAGTCCCAGCCTGCAAAGAGAGGAGGTTTTACCATGCAGGATGAAGTACGCGAAAAATCTGTGGCTCTCACCATCAAGGTCGGCAAAGCAGGCGGCAGGCTGACCGCCGGCCTGCTGAAATGGGCCATTCGGAAGTATCTGGCGCAGGCCCAAAACCCCAAAATCCACCACGGCAAGCAGACCGTGAAGCAGCTTGTAAGCCAGGGCGCAGGCGTTCAAAACATTGAGATTACCGGCAAAAATATCAAGTCCTTTGAGCGTGTGGCGCGGAAATACGGTGTGGATTTTGCGCTGAAAAAAGACCCCGCGCAGGAGAAATACCTTGTCTTTTTCAAGGCACGGGACGCGGACGCGCTGAACGCCGCCTTTGCCGAGTATGCCGGGAAAAGCCTGAACCGCTCCGCGCAGAAGAAGCCGTCACTGTTAGGCCAGCTTTCCCACTTCAAGGAGATTGCAAAGAACCTGACGCGGGATACTGCCAAAAACCGGGAGAAAGGGGGCGTTGAACTGTGAAACTGGATGTAAAGAAAATCCTGCTCCCTAACCTGCCTTATGTGTTCATCTTCTGGTTTTTCAACCGCGTGGCGGAGGGCTACCGTCTGGCAGAGGGTGCGGATATGGTGACAAAGGCAATGGGCGCGGTATCGGGCCTGGGGACGCTGATTTCCAAAAACCCGCTGCCCAGCTTCCACCCACGCGATCTGCTGTTTGGTGCTGCCGGCGCGGTCATTATCCGGGCCGTGGTTTATTTCAAGGCGAAAAACGCCAAGAAATACCGCCACGGAGTTGAGTATGGTTCGGCGCGTTGGGGAAATTCCGACGATATTAAGCCTTTCATCAATCCCCAATTCGACCAGAACATTCTCCTGACGCAGACAGAGCGCGTCATGGTGGGGAGAAACAAAATCCCCAAGTACAATATCAACAAAAATGTGCTGGTGATCGGCGGTTCCGGCTCCGGCAAGACCCGCTTCCACATCAAGCCCAACCTCATGCAGATGAACGCCAGCTATATCGTGACTGACCCAAACAGATAAGTATAATAAGGTTATAGGGAAGCGCGCACCCTCAAAGAAAGGAGGTTACACACCATGAAGAAGCAGACAGAGAAAGACAAACTCACCGCCCTATA
>CAJTCU010000023.1 GCA_910574935.1 Oscillospiraceae bacterium | reverse complement strand
TTTTCTTGAGCCGTACCACCTGACTGCGTATCTGCTTGAGCCCTTCTTTTCCCACTTTCCGCAAATCGATATATTCCATATCCCTATTATATCACTCTTCCTCTCTTTTTCCTAGCTTTTTGAGCGGGAGTAATAACTCATACGAAACCGTTGGCATATAACTTATTGCTGATTTTACTGGTTTAACAAGTAATCTATCATCATAGATACCGCCTACAATCTTACCACGATAATAAATGACAAATTCGCCCATCATAGCTCGATAGGTAATTTCATTCAAGCCAGATAACTGACCTAAAATAAATTCTAAATATTCTTTGCTGGATGCCATAACTTTACCTCAATTTCTAAATTTATTACTGACTTCATTATACTTTATTGCTTATCGAAAAGATAGCATATTTTATGAAACTTGTCGGCTGGGAACAGCTTGCATTGCAAGGTGTCCCCAGATGGCAAGTCCACAAAAGGGTAGCTGGCGGCAGCCAGCGCAGGGGAAGCGTAGCGTCCCCTGTATGATTTGGAGCAGACCATGACTGCGGAAAATCAAAGCCCTCCGGCGAGGAGCCTTCGGAGAACGCAATGCACCAACCTCTGGGTGGTGTATAATTGCGCCCTTAGTAAACTAAGGGTTTTCCGGCTTCTCCCGTTCCAGCAGTTTCTTCAATAGTTCCTGCGTGTCCTGCCTGTGAAAAATGATTTTGAGCAACACCATGACATCATCATCTGTCAGGCGTTCCGGCTCTTGCAGAAAACTTTCCAGCATACCGCCACGGGTACAGAGCCGGTGCGTCCGTTCCTTTCGAGTAAGCTGCTTTAACTGGTGCTGCAATGCCTTTTCATCATTGATGGCTTTCCGCAGTTTCTTTTCGCTTTTTTCCAACTCCCGGTTGAGCTTTTCCAGCTTTGAGGTATCAGGCAAGGGCAGCGTCCTCCTTTCCCGGTATCAGCACATAAATCCTGTTTGGTTCTCCAATGCCCTGACGCACCCGCATGATAAGTCCGGCGGTTTCCAGTTCATTCAGAGAACGCTTGACCGTCATAGAGCTACGGGACAGGACTGCGGCAATGGCTGTAACAGGGAAGCAGACAAACAGGATTCCGTTCTCATCCTCCTGTCCTTTGGATAGCATAGCGTCCAGCATCCGGCAGTACATGACCTTTGCGGTGCTGCTGACCGGAAATCCTGTCAACGCTCTTGGAAAAGCCATACAGGGCGGCAATGGTGTGTCTATCGTCATAAATTCAAAATTCATTCGGTGTGTTCCTCCTTTTTCTTTGCTCGTTTGGATAAATAACGGGGGCAGTCAATCACAACCGCCCGGAAGCTCTGCTTGCACCCATGCTGGCATTTCCGGCATAATTCGTTGTAAGTGACACGCCCCCGGTCATTGAGGTAAAAGGAAAGCTCATTCTTCCTCTTTTTGCTCATTCTCGGCATATTGCGCTTCCTCCCGTTTTAGTGTATGGTTTCGGGACGATTTTCGGCAAAATTACGGTCATAGAGCCGCTTAAAATCTCCCGAAGTATCAGCGATAGGGTAGACTATCCCCTTATCAGATTGTCGTGTTTCGGTATCATTTCGGTGTCAGTTCGCCAGTTCTCCCCGGTGTCGTTCCTCCCCTGAATCTCACAGCGGCGTATCGCTCCCTTTGGTACGCTCGTTTCGGTCAGGGTTCCTCCACATCCCTGCCAAAAGTCATGGCACTACATCGCCGGGGAAGCATATCCCACACAGGCTGGTCATTCGATTGGAATAATCCATCGATGAACTACCTGTATCATAGAACATTTTTGTGCCCTGTGCCGTATGTCCACAAAGTAGGAATTAGGGGTAAAAATCAGAAATTTCCACGATTGCGGAATTGATATGGTATAATCAATTCAACGGTTATAAATGTCGTCAGAAAGGGGGAACTGCTTCAATGAACGGAGCTACTACAATACAGGAACGGCTAAAAGATTTACGATTAAACAAAGGATTAAAACTGGAAGAACTGGCTGAGCAAACGGGTATTTCAAAATCGGCTCTTGGCAGTTATGAAAAAGATGACTATAAGGAAATCAATCATGGCAACCTTATCCTGCTGGCAGATTTTTATGGGGTGTCCCTCGATTATCTCTTTTGCCGGACAGAGAACCGGGCGGAGATCAACACGCCATTAAGGGAGCTGCATTTGAGTGATGAGATGGTAGCACTTCTGAAAAGCGGTCGGATTAACAACCGTCTGCTGTGCGAACTTGCCACCCATAAGGACTTTATCAAGTTTCTTGCGGACATTGAGATTTATGTGGATGGAATTGCCACCATGCAGATTCAGAACCTCAACGCCCTTGTCGATACCGTCCGGCATGAAATCATTGAACGGTATCGCCCCGGCGAAGATGACCCCCATTTGAAAGTGCTGCAAGCCGCCTATATCAGTGATGATGAGTATTTCAGTCACATGGTTCTGGATGACCTCAACCTGATTATCCGGGATATTCGGGAAGCCCACAAAAAGGACAGTGAGAGTGCGCCCCAGACTACCGTTGCTGATGAACTGAAAGAAAATCTGGAAGCGGTCGAAAATTTCAAGGGCAGCCGGGATGAAAAGCTCGTTGTACTTTACTGCAAGCAGCTTGGTATCAACTATAAAAATCTGTCAGACGAAGAATTTCGCTGGCTCATTCGTATTCTCAAAAAGTCAAAGAAAATGGGAACGCCTATCAGCCAGAGGAAAAAACGATAAAGAAAAACCGCTGTTGCATGGTTTGTTGGCTTCCATGTAGCAGCGGTTTTTGCTGGGATTATTCAGTTGAATTTTTAGAACGACAAGCTGGGATTTAGCGTTCACTCATATATTGTTTTATTTCATCAGGCGTCAATTTTCGTACTTCTGTGTGTGGATATTCTTTATACTTTCCAGCACTAAACACAGGCATCATTTGCCTGCATTTCTTGTCTTTATTCTTTTTCAAAAATAGATTTAACTCATCATTCCCTGGAAATATTTTATAAGATAATCTTCCTTTATTGTTCTCTATCTCATAAATACCACACGCACTTTTCGTTGTATAGTCCGCTGTTCGCAAATATAGTTTTGCAATTTCCAATGACTTAAAAGGAAAATTCCATCGTTGCAATCCTCTATTTGGGTCATGCTCGATACAAATGCACCGTCCACAAGTTCCACAAATATATTGAGTGTGGTTCTCCAAACAGTCCAGCGGATTTAGTAAAGGCGTTATTCTATTTTCATCAGAGTAACATTCCTCACACACTTTTCTTTTCACTCCTTATAAAATTCAGATTTGTCATAATCATTCTACCATACCGTTATGCATAAATCATCTCATGCAAAATAATTTCTTCTGCCCGATTGTGGATATTATTGCACCGCTGCACCCATTCCATTTGAGAAGTGCGCTTTAATTCCTCTGTCACGCCCTCGGTAGCTTTCATCTGTTCCATGATAGTGTCTAACCGTTCCTGTGCCTGTTCGTTCAGGTCTGCAAGATATGTCCATAGCTCTCCGGTCAATATCAATGTGTTCAATCTGGCTGGGTGGACTTCTCTCAAATATTCCCGGTGCATCCGTCCATACTTTCCGATGGGGCGGTGTTCTTCTGGCAGTTTCAAATCTGGGATGTAGTAATCTCCGACAAGGATATAATCAATTCCGTTTTCTGTTATTCTTGGTTTCAATTCGCTCATGTTCCTTACCTCCTGTGGAAGCAGGCTCGTCTGGTACTAACTCAATCACATCGGTAATCTCACAATTCAACGTTTCGCAGATACGGGCTAATGTGTCCATGCTGATGTGCTTTCCCTCTTTGCTCATGTTGGCAATCATATTCGTTGTCATACCGGCGGCAAGCCTTAAATCTTCTTTTCTCATATCACGCTCTAACAGTGTATGCCAGAGTGGTTTATAGCTGATGTGCATATTGCTTTCCTGCCTTCCTATCCATACCACCGGGGCGGCTGCCCCGGCAGGAACTTTTCTCTTATTATAGCACCAATCTTGTGAAATCACAATTTATTCTTGTAGCCTGCCGCTGATACCGTCTGGATTGGTTTTTCCTTTCTTTTTGTTCCCTTTAATTAGCCATGAACTGTTTCATGCCCTGGCTTTTTGCTCATGTGAGATAAAGAAGTAAAAGAAGTGTAAAAAATTTTGCCGTTCCCTGTCCGGCTGACTGCCGGACGGGTCGGGCTTTAGTCGGGCAATTCTACCTTGCCGACAAAAGAGTAATAGATTTCGATTTCCTGTCTGCGGAGCTTCCCCCGGCGTTTCCCGTCAAGGGCTTCCGATTCGTGGATTACGATTTTCTCCACAAACTCCCGCAACAGGGTAGGGGTGAGTTCCTCAAAGCTGGTGTACTTGCGTACCACTTTCATAAACTTTTCAGCGTTTGCCGTGGCTTCCAGCGTTTTAGAAAGTTCGCTCTGCAAAGCGGCGGCTTTCTCTTTCAGCTCCTTTTGCTCGGCTTCGTAGTCTGCCGAAAGCTCCGTGAAACGCTCGTCCGATATGCGCCCGGTCACGCTGTCCTCATACAGCCGCTTGAAGATGGCGGAGAGTTCCGCAATCCGTTTTTCTGCCGCTTCCAGCTCTTTCTTCTTGGCGGCGTTCCGGCGTTTGCTCCCGTCCTCGGTCTGCTCGGTCAACAGCTTCATAAACCGGGCTTCATGCTTGGCGGCGTAGCTGGTGACTTTCCGTAGGTTCTCGGTCACTCCCTCGGTCAAGAGGTCGGTGCGGATAAAGTGCGCCGTACAGTCACGGGTTCGCTTCTTGTAGCTGCCGCATATGTAGCAGTCCTGCCGCCGTTTGTCCGTCTGGTATCTCTGCTGGTACATGACGCTGCCGCAGTCCGCACAAAAGAGTATGCCGGAGAACAAGCCCACTTCATCATAGCGGTTGGGGCGTTTGCGCTGCTTGCGTAGCTCCTGCACACGCTCCCATGTTTCCCGGTCAATGATTGCTTCGTGGTGGTTCTCAAAGATTGCCTGTTTTTCCACGGGGTTCTCTTTGCTCTGCTTCACCTTGTAGGACACTTTCTCGGTCTTGAAGTTCACAAGGCAGCCCGTGTATTCCCGGTTTTCAAGGATATGCGCCACGGTGTTTGTCGCCCACCTGCACTCATAGCCGGGGTGGTAACGGCGGGTGCTTCCCGTCCGGCGGTATTCCAGCGTTCCCGGCGTGGGGATTTGCTGTTCCGCAAGCATACGGGCTATCTTGGTCGGACCGTTCCCGGCAAGGCAAAGGCTGTATATCTGCTTCACCACGGGGGCGGCTTCTTCGTCAATGATGAAATTTTCGTCCTCGTCCATGAGGTAGCCGTACACGGGCTTGCTTGTGACGGGCTTCCCACTCATTCCTTTTGACCGCTTCACGGCTCTGATTTTTTTGCTCGTATCTCTCACCAGCCATTCGTTAAAAATGTTACGCAAGGGGGCAAAATCGTTGTCGCCCTGTGCGCTGTCAACGCCGTCATTGATGGCAATGAAACGGACGCCGTTCTGTGGGAAAATCATTTCCGTGTACATTCCCACTTGTAAGTAGTTCCGCCCTAGCCGTGACATATCTTTTACGATAACCGTTCCCACAAGCCCCGCTTCAATGTCGGCAAGCATGGACTGGAAGCCGGGTCTTTGGAAATTTGCCCCGGAGAATCCGTCGTCCGTGTACCATTTGAGGTTGGAAAAGCCGTTCTGTTTTGCGTAGGCTTCAAGGATTCGCTTCTGGTTGCTTATGGAGTTGGATTCGCCTTGAAGCGTGTCCTCGTGCGACAATCTCGGATAAAGGGCGGTAATGAGTTTTTGGGTGGTCTGTCTTGGCATAATGTCCTCCGTTTCCGACAGCCAGCCCCACTATTCCGTAAATCTATCATACCACATGGGGCGGCTGTCTGTACAGTCTTTTTTGCTTCTTTACCGCCCGTCAAAATGACGGTTTTTATCTGCGGGTTGTCATGCGCTGCAAATCGGCTTGTGTCCGGCTGCGCTTTCGGCTTCCAGCACTTTCATCATCTTGTCGGCGGCGGTGGCGGTAGTGTCCTGTTTGAAATAGCCGGAAACCACAAGGACGGTGTTCCCCCGGCGTACCTCGGTCACGCAATCCGGGCGGCGGGCGGTAGTGGCGGTGCTTTTCTTGGGCGTGTCGGTCATAGGCAAATCTCCTTTCCGTTCAGCAGCTTTTTAAGGCGTTCCATTTTCTCCCGTGCTTTGGCTTTTCTGAAATTCTCCCCGGTAATGCGGACGGGGGTACACATTTCCGTAAGGCGGTCATATATCCGGGCATGGGCGGTGTCCTCTGGGTTCTGCAATTCCTCCAACGTCAAGTTTGTTGTCACGATTAAGGGCTTGCCGCTTCGGTATCTGCTGTCAATCACGTTGTAAACCTGTTCAAGCCCGTATTCTGTGCCACGCTCCATGCCGAAATCGTCAAGGATAAGCAGAGGGAAGCTGCAAAGGCGGGCTATGTATTCGTTCCTGTCCTTGTAGCTGGCGGCAAGGTCATTGAGGATAAGGGCAAAGTTTGTCATGCACACGGAAACCTCTTTCTCCATGAGGGCGTTGGCGATACACCCGGCGAAATAGCTTTTGCCTGTGCCTACCATGCCCCATAACAGATAGCCGATATTCCCGGCTTTCATTTCTTCCCAACACTCTACATAGGCATGGGCTTTGTGCATTTGGGGGCATTTCCCGTTGTCGTTTTCAAACGTCCATTCCTGCATAGCCGGGTCGGTGAAGCCTATTCGTTTCAGCCGTTCCACTTCCTCCCGGTGCTTGTATTCCCGGTGGCTGGCTTCCAGCGTTTCCCGGCGTTTTCTCTGGCAGTCACATTCTTTGGGGTGTCGGTCACGTCCGAAAAAGGTCTTGCCCTCCGGGAAGTAGGCTTCTTTGGGCTGGCGGCAGCTCCCGCAATATAAAAGCCCGTCCTCCCCGGTGTAGTCCTCCGGTTCTGCTCCCTGTGCCGTGGCAAGCCGGAAAATGGCGTTATCATAATCACTCATAAAATCTTCCTCCTTGTTCATGGTCTTTTACGCCCTGTTTACGGGGCGTTGTGTCTATGCGGTCAAAGGCTCTCGCCCTCTTTGTAGGAATAATCGGGGATTCCTTTCTTTCCTGTGCCTTTCCTGTCACGTTTTGCCCACATACGGACAGCGGCGGCATGGTTGGCGTACACTTTCCCGTAGGCGGCTATGTACTCGCTCAATTCCTCAATGAACCGTTCCAGCCTGTCCGGGTATTCCCCTTTCAGCTCCGCATACTCGGATTCGGAGAGGAAAAGGTTTTTATATCTGCCAAAAGGTGCGGGCTGCTCCCCACTCACTCCTTTTCGTTGGTTCTCTTTTAGTTGGTTTATAGTAAGTTGGTTAGGGGGCGGTTTTCCGTCCAACGCAAAGGTCGGTTTTCCGTCCTTATGAGGGTCGCTTTTCCGGCTATCAGAGGGTCGGTTTTCCGGCTGTATGGCTGTCATATGGTCGGAAAACTGTACCACTGGCATTTGCGGTATTTTTATATAAAGGCGGTTCGGTGCGGAGAAGCCCCGGCGTTCCCTCACCAGAAGCCCGGCAGCGTCCAGCTCGTTCAGTGCGCTTTTTATGGCGGTGCTGCCTTTATCCAGCATTTCCGTTATCTCCGAAACGGGATAGACAATGTACGTCCTGCCCTCGCTGTCCTGCCAGCCGTTCTTCTGTGAGAGGGTGGAACGGTCAAGAAGCAGCCCATAGAGCAGCCTTGCAGTATGCGACAAGTCCATTTTCAGCAGAAAATAGGGATAGGGCAGAAAACGGGGCAATATGGTGTCGGCTGTGATGTATTCGGTTATGGTTCTCACCTCCTGTCTGTGGCTTCCTGTTACGCAGTTAAAACGGCATTTTCGGGGGTAAAGGATAAATGTATCGGCTACCTGTTGAGGGCGGTCAAAAAAGCCTTGATTTACGGGCTCCTTTCATAGCCTAAATGCGTAGAAAGGTGGTATCTTTTCCGCTGTCTGTCGGCTTCTTTCCGGCGGCGCACTCTTGCGGCGCAATCCGGGCAGTATTTCCCCCGGTTTGACTTGGGGAGAAAATACCCGCCGCACTCGGTACAGCGTTTCCTGTCTGCCCGGTGCAAAAGGGCGGCTTCCAGCTTCCCGTCCAGCGGCAGAACGGCGGTAATGAACCAGCGGCATATAAGCGAATAGCTGATACTCTGGACGCATACGCAAGGCTCGCCGTTATCCAGCAAGATACAGTTGCCGTTATCGTAGTTGCAGCACTCATGTACAAGGCGGCGGGCGGCTCTGTACTGTGGGTAGTCCATGTAGGGGCGTTTACCGTTCATTTTCCCGCCCCTTTCCCCGTTCCGGCTCACGGCGTAATATCTTGTCAAGATTGCTTTTCACGGTCTGCAATTCCCGGACACTTGCTTTCTTCTCCCGGTACTCGTTATAAAGGGCGTTTTTCTCTTTGGTAAGCTGCTCAATCTCCGTTTGTAGGGCTTTGGACGCTGGCAGCTTGGAGATTCCCTGTGCCTTGAAATACCGGGCGGCAGATTCGGAAATGATAAACTCGCTTTCGTGCTGCTCCCGGTAGCTCTTACGGGCTTTCTCTGTTTTCTGTGCTTTTAGCCCGTCACGGGCTGGCTTGGTCTTGATATACGCCAATAGCTGTTTCTGCAAGTCCTTTTTCTCCCGTAAAGTGCTTTCCACGGCTTTCAGTTTCCCGGTGGTTTCATGCAAGCCCGCATTGGCGGCGGCAAGGGCAGCTTCCAGTTCTTCCGGGGAAGAAAAGCCGGATTCCTCATAAACGCTCACGGTAGCCGCCATTTGCTTCAAGTTGTGCAAGGTCGCCCATTTCTCATAGCCTTTCCCCTTGCCCTCGGCTTTCTTGGCGGCTATGTCTACCATGCGCTGTACGCTGTCCTGTTTCGGGGCGTTTATGGCGGCTTTGTTGCGCTGTAAGCGGTCTTTTATGCTGCGGGGGTATTCCTGTTGGAGTAGGGGCGTTTCGGCGGCTCTGGCGGCGTTCTGTGCGTTTATGGTGAGTGCTTCCAGTACGGCGGCTCGGTCAAAATCATCACCCAGTTTCCGGGCGGTAATGGGCTTCGTCCTGTCCGGCGTGAGATATGACAATCTCCCCCGGCTCTCCTTGACGGTCACGCCCTGTTGTAGCAGTTTCCCGGAAAAATCCTCAAAGGAAACGGCAGAGGACAGGGCGGCTCGGATTGTGCGCCGCAGCTTCTCCTTGTCGGTTTCAAACTTGGTCTGTTTGGGCGGCTCTCCCGTGGCGGCTTGGGAAGCGTTCTCCTTATCCAGTGCGGCTTGTCCTTTCCGTTTCGCCCAATACTCACGCTCGGTAATGCGGTTCTTGCTCCCGTTCAGCAAGTCAATCTGATAGAGGTTTTCCCAGTGGCACATCTCCATGACTTCCGCTTTGAAATACTCCATAGCTGCGTCCGTACAGCGGTGCTTGCAGCCCTCCCTTGTGTCGGCTGGTCTTTCCATGTACGGCAGCAATGGCACTTCCGCAATCCGTAGGGAATTGATTACGATATGCACATGAATGTTGCCGCTGTGGTTATGCCCGTCCGGGTGGGTGCAGACAAGGGCTTGGTGTCCGGGGAAATGCGTCTTGCAAAATTCCTCTCCCAATGCTTGCGCCCGGTCTACGGTCAAGCCGTTGTCTGGTGCGTCACGGGGGTCAAAACTGATAATGTAATGGTGGCTCTTTACGTCCTCCCGTTTCTGGTTCTTGCCGTATTTCAGATTGGAGCGCATACAGGCGATTGCAAAATCTTCCTCACCGCAATTCAAAGAGGAAATGCGGTAATCGTCACGGATAACAAGCTGCCCGTTTCCGTCCAGTGTGGGTTTCATGGTAAACTCGTCATGCTCAAAGGTTAGGTACTGTTCAGCCGCCCCGTAATCGGCATTTTTAGAGCTGATATGTTTGAATGTTGCCAACGGCTTCACCTACTTTCTGCAAGACTTCAAACTTCAAGGCGGCAAGCTCCGCTGTGGCGGTTCGTACCTCTTGGGAGAGGGCGTTATAAGGTGCGCCGTACTCATTCAGACAGCGGGCAATCTGGTTCAAGTTGCCGCCTATCTTTCCATACTCGGCTGTGAGTTTTCCCACGGCAGAGAGTAATTCATCATTGACCGGGGAAACGGTAATGACCGGGCGTATGCTTGACTTGATAAGTGCTTGCCGGATAAACTCGGCTTGGCTCATTTTGCAGAGGGTGACACGCTCGGAAAACTCGGCGTATTCTTCCTCGGTCAAGCGTGTCTTGATTACCCGGTGACGGTGTGGCGTGTTGTATTTTCTCATGGGCTTCAACTCCTTTCTTTTTATGCTTTGCCCTCTCACCAATAGGAGAAAAACAGGGGGCAAAACGGAAGTGTTTTTTGAAAAATCCGAAAATATTTTTTCTGGGATTTTTCAAGCGGCGCAAGCCGAAAAAAGGCGGGCTTGGGGTGGCAACCCCAACAAGATTCCCATAGGACAAAATGAGCGATTAGCGAAATTTGGTACTGTGGTAGAATCTTGCTCTAAGAAAGTGGCGGCTTCCTCTGTGTGGGCTTTTGCTGATACCCCCGGCTTGCTCTAAGAAAGTGGCGGCTTCCTCTGTGTGGGCTTTTGCTGATACCCCCGGCTTGCGTGGCGTGGATTCTGCCAACTATGCGGCGGTATTTCTCCCTCTATTACTTACTACGCACGGCAAGGCAAATCTGGCAAAGTTCCCCGGAATTTCTTTTCGTGTTTTCGTAACAGAATTTGACAAAAACGGAAAAATCAGCTCCGTTTTGCAGTGATATACGGACGGTTTCAAAAAATGCCAAACTTCCCGGCAATTATTTTTCCCCTTACTACCTACTACGGGAAAAATGAAAATTTTGGCAATGTTTTCAAAAAGTTTTTGAATTATTTTATTTCGGCGCAAAATCCGGCTTTGTTTCGGGCGCAAAAAAACAGGAAACCTTTTCTTGATTTCCTGTCTTTGGCTGCCGCTGATGGGCGGCGGTTATTCTGTTATCATTCCCCGGAAGCGAACTTGTAGCCCACGCCTAAAACGGTCTTTATGTAAGTGGGCTTGCCACTGTCCGGCTCTATCTTTTTCCGTAGATTGCATATCACATTTGCCACGTTTGACTGGCAGCTTTCACTTTCCATGCTCCACACGGATTCAAAGATTTGCGCCTTTGTGAATACCCTCCCCGGACTGGCGGCAAGGTAGCAGAGTGCGCTGTACTCTAAACGGGTGAGGGGAATGTCTGTGCCGTCTTTTAGTACCCGGCGTTGGTGTAATCTGATTTCCAATCCCGGAAAAACCAATGCGGGGGAACTGGGCGGCTGTATGGCTTCCAGCGGTATCATATCGGCAAGGGCGGCTATGGCTTTCTCAACCGCTTTTTCTTCGGTGTTGTTAAACATAAGCATGACTATTTTTGCGACAAATCTCACCTCCTGTTAGATAGGCTGTCCGTCAAAGCGGAACTGGAACAGGGCAGCGATAAGCCGCCGTTTAATGTTGTCCTCGGTGTCCTTGTTGACCTGTCCGTTTTCAAGGGAAGCAAGCCGGATTCGCTTGCCGTAATGCCTTAAAACCTCGTCAATAGCTTCCGGCTCTCCGCTGGTGGCTTTTACAATAGTTTCATACGGTACAAGTTTAGGATTCCTCATGGAAAAGCACCTCCATTTCTTCGTGCAGCATTTGTAAAGCACTGTGTATGTGATGCCATGCCGTACTCCGGCAGCGTCCGTACAGTTCCCCAATTTCCTGTTGTGTATAACGCCCAAAAAAGTATAGGTAGATGATTTCCCTCTTTTTCTCCGGCAGAGAGGACAGGGCTTCGGCAAGCTCTCCGTTTGTAAGGATAACCCTCTGACCGCATATCATAACCGGGTATTGCTTGTAGGGGTCTGTAAAATATTTATCTGACGTACTGAACGGGTAAAACTTTTCTTCGGTGAGGTATTCAAAAGATATTTCCCTTTGCCGCCGTTTATCCCTGTCACGCCATGCGTTGAGTGCCGCAAAGCGTATGACGGTCTTGCAAAAGCCGTTGAACGTATACATGATATGTTCCTTGTATGCTTCTGTGCAAGGCATAGATGATTCCCCCTTTCTCCCACATAGGGCGGTGCATGGTTTACGGTTGTTTGTTTATAATTCAAAGTAACGACAACTCTATGCGCAGGTCTTAACTCGTTTTGCTACTTTAATTATCTTCTCCCGGTATCACATTTTACCATTCACAAAAAACAATTTCAGCATTTTCGTAAATAGGACATATATCTTTCAAGATATTCCTTTTGACAGTTTGTATTTTTTTATAATCAATATTATTGGTAATATAAATGCAAACTTTTATGTGCATACCAATTTTATATATGTCACATTTTTGCAATGTCATAATACCGCTAAGATTCTTTTCCACAAATTGGAAAACTGTTCTTTTTAGTTCCTGATTCGTTGTCAACCCTCCTGACAATTCGCGGAAAGAAGATATGAAAACACTTATCAGTTCTTTTATTGCTGGCAAGACTATAATTGTCGTAATGAAAAAATCTCCAGTATAATGAAGGAAACCCAAACTTCCGTTAATATCTATCAGTTTTATCAAGAACGCAGACAGTGCTACGCCCAAAGATAATATGCCGTCGATAAAATTTCCTTTCGATTCTGTTGCTAAAAGTGTACTGGAATCATTAGTTTTACGGCTCTGACTTCTGTTAAAAAAAGACAGCCCAAAACATATGATACACATAAGTATCTCATAAGGAATTACAGGTTCAATCATCAAAGGGGTTCCAACGCCATATGCAAAATACCCCCATGCTGCTTTTGCAGTACGAGCAACAGAAGAAAACAGTAGCACCAATGTTAATAAAGTTCTAAAGATAGAATATAATGGCTCTAAAAAATAAAGACCGTCCGGGTAATTCTTTGTCTTTTTATTACTAATTTTTGAAATTTCCAATGCTGCCAAACAAGAGCAGGAAGCAATCATTGAAAAGGAACAGTCTAAAAACAGAGCTTGAATATTTGTTATCGAAAAAATCCAAAACCCACCTATTGCCATTATTAAGTTTACAATGCAGCTTACTATTAGTGATTTGCGTTCAATTTGTTTTTGTGTCATGGTTACCTCCATTGCCTTGGAATTTTATAGTATTCAGATTGACATATCCGTACAACGAGCAGTATACTATAATGTGTGTCGTTTTTCTATCTTCAATTTTATCTATAATTGTTGCCTAAACGACACTGCTGCTCGAAACTGTTGTTTAAAGGAGAAAACTATGAATAAACATGACAGGCGGGTCAAAAAGACAATAAAAGCATTACAGTCTGCTCTTGCTGACGCAATGCTTGATAAGGAACTTCAAAAAATTACAGTACAGGAATTAGTCAACAAGGCAGACATACATAGAGCTACTTTTTATTCGCACTACCATGATGTGTATGACTTATATGAGCAAATGGAACATGACGCCATATCTGAGTTCACTAAATTCATTAACAATAATCCAGCAGGTCATTACGAAAATATTTATAATTCTATTATTAATTATATTTATGAAAATCCTGCCCTAAGCCGCCTGCTTTTTTTCGGAAAGGGAATTGACCACAAATTTCAAGAGCATATGTATGACATCATCGAAGAAAAATATCTTGAAATATGGATGCAAGAAGAAAATATATCTTCCGTTTCAGAAGAAATGCTCTATATGGCGACATATCATATTCAAGGCTGCCTCTCAATAATCTCACTTTGGATTAAGAATAATTTTTCTACCCCAAAGGAAAAAATAATCCAGCTTGTTCATTTTATTGACGCAAGATGGAATATGTCATAAAAGAAATAATTTGTGTGGAGATAAAGAGGGATTCCGTAGTAGTCGGCACTGTGCGTAATGTGCATAACTTGCTGTCTTATGGAGTTGTGGGAAAGTCTGTTTGCAGAATGTGGGAAAGCTGCACTTTAGCTTTTCCATGTTCTGTGAACGGACTTTTCCATGACGGAATAGCAAGTTATACACATTTCCACGGTGCTTATCTTTTGGTCTTTAGCTTCTTTGGTTCGGAATAGTGTGGTGCTGGCGGTCTATCTCTTGTTTTCGGTTGCTTACTTCTTTACCGTACATGAGCATTTGAGCCGGGGTTGTCCGAGCCGTAGCCCTCCAGCAGATTAACAACGCCCCAAACGCCGAGGCCCGCGCCCAGCGTGATAACAAGGGTCTGCAAAGTGGTGATAGCGGATGCGAAAAATGCCATATAGTCCTCCATTTCTCCGGGATGTTCCCGGGCACAAGAAAAGCCGCCCGGTGTAGGCGGCAGGTGACACTTCGGGACAAAATGTCCCAAAGCTATACAAAAGCGTCCGGGTCGTCCAAATCGTCATAGTTGAGGATGTCCTCGTCCTCGTCTATGGGCGTTCCGTCCGGCACGTCCGCCTCGTACACGGTGTACTGCTCGTTGGGATTGAGCGTTTTCATGCGGCGGCAGATAAGCCGCTCCAGCGAAAAGGCGTTTTTCTTCTTGTCCGCCTCCGCCGTGTATCGGTAGCTGGGGTGCTGTTTCAAATCATATTTCCGGGAATAGAACGGCGGCAGGCCCCGCAGTTGCAGGATGCACCTGTCGCCGGGCATGGTGGCAAGCTCGGCGGGGGTCATAAGCTCCCGGCCCAGCCGCTGGGTGTTCTGGTTGTAGCTTTCCGACTGCCCTCGGGAGCGGCCCTCCGTCTGCATGGAGATGGTGGCCTTGCCCAGCCAGTTCTCGGAAATCTCCTTGATGGTGCTGGCCTCCCGGCCCCCGAGGAATACCACGCTGTCCATGTTGCCGAGTATCGTCTCGGCGTTCTTGTCGTAGATTGCCTTACATTGGGCCAACTGCTGGTAGAACAGCGTCAGGCTCACCTCCCGGGAGCGGATGACCGCCACCAGCTTTTCGAGGTTGGGCACTTGCCCGGTGTTGGCGGCCTCGTCCCACAGCACCCTCACATGATGGGGCAGGCGGCCCCCGTGTACGTTGTCCGCCCGTTCACACAAGAGGTTGAACATCTGCGAAAACGCCAAAGCTACAATAAAATTGTAGGTGGTGTCGGTATCGCTGATGATGAAGAAAGCCGCCGTCCGTCTGTCCCCCAGCTTGTCAAGCTCCATCTCGTCATAGCTCATAATCTCCCGGAGTTGCGGGATGTCAAATGGGGCCAGCCGCGCACCGCATGAAATAAGTATGGAGCGGGCGGTCTTGCCGCTGGCCAGCTTGTACTTTTTGTACTGCTTGACCGCGAAACAGTCCGGCTTGCGCTTTTCCAGCCCGGCGAACATATAGTCCACCGCGTTCATAAAATCGTCATCGTCCTCCTTGACCTCCATGCCGGAAATCATGTCAACAAGGGTGTTCATGTTCTTGTCCTCGTCCGGGCCCTCGAAGATGATATAGGCGATAAGAGCGCAGTATAAAAGCGTTTCTGATTTCGTCCAGAACGGGTCGCCCTCCTTGCCCTCGCCTTTGGTGTTTGCTATTAGGGTATTGACAAATTTCAGAATGTCGGCCTCGTTGCGGATATAGGCCAGCGGGTTATAGTGCATAGAGCGGGAAAAATCAATGCTGTTGAAAACCTTGATTTTATATCCCTTTTTCTTTTGCAGGAAATACCCCGCCTGCTCCAGCACCCCGCCTTTTGGGTCTACCACCACATAGGAGGAATGGGCCTGCAAAAGCTGGGGCGTGAGCCAGAACCGGGTCTTGCCGGAGCCGGAGGAACCGACAACACAGCAATTCAGGTTCCGGGCGTTGGCGGGGACGGCGGGCCGGGTGTTGGTGGTGAGAAATTCCGTCCCGGTCAGAATGATGTTGTTCTCAAACCTGGGGTCGGTGAACGGCTTGATGTCTTTTTCCGTTCCCCAGCGGGCCGAACCATACTCTTCATCCCGGCGATATTTTTGGGCTTTCTTGCTTTTCTGATAGATAATCAGCCGGATCGCCACAGCCCCCGCGATGCCAGTGAGCCAGTCAAAAGGATTGAGCCCCGGCGCGAAGTCGGCAAAGGCCGGGCCGAGGGCCGCCACCATCCCCACCAGCTTGTGGGCCAAATCCGCCCCCGCCGCAAGCCTGTAGGCCGTTCCCACCTTTAGGCAGGCCCACGCGATGAACAGATAGGGGAGGTTCGGCAAAAGGTACTTTTTCAGCTTATCTGTCCTCATGGGCGGCCTCCTTTACGCGGTCTTTCTTTTGGGGCGCGGGCTGGCGCAGTATCTCGGCGGCGGCCCGTCTGAGCTGTTCCCGGATGGGTACGCGGTCAGTCTTTGCCCTATCCAGCACCCGGCGGGAGTATTCCGAGAAACAAGCGGTGATTGCATCCGCCTGCCCGGACTTGAAGAATAGCAGATATTTGTCCGGCCCGGTCTTGTAAAAGGCATAATCCACGTTCCACTTCCGGGCCACCCGGTCAAATTCCTTTGGGGCCCCGGTGAGCTCGATGCTGTTGGTCGCCGCGCCGTGGGCCATGAGCTTTTTCACGGACTGCCTGCCGTGGGGCGTCTGGTGGGCCCGGCGTTCCTTTTGTATCTTCCGGCCAGCCGCCCGGAGCGCATAGGCCAGCACCCGGGCCGTCAGCTTTCCCGTCCGCATGGATAGCGCGATAGTGCGCCGGGAAACATCCTCGTCAATCAATCAGAACCGCCTCCTTTCATGGGGGATAGGCCATCCGGCCTTTGGGACATTTTGTCTCGAAGTCACCGCTCGTCCCGGTTTGTTTCCGGGTGCTTGCGTTCAGCCGCCAGAGAGGAACGGTCAATCACTTCCTTGTAGGCGGCCATCTGCTCCCGGATGGAGAGCCGGGGGAGGGCGAAAACCTTGTGCTCCTTGGGAATATCCTCTATCCCGTGATAAACTTCCTTAATATCGCCCGTCTGGACGATATAGCCGCCGGGGGCAAGGTGGCCGCCCTCGTTGATGGATATGTCCCGCCCGTATGCCTCATAGTCAAAGTAGTCTTTCAGCTCGGCGGGTATCGGCAAGTCCTCTGCATAGCAGCGGCCCAAATCGTCCTCGCTTTCAATATCCGGGTAAAATTCAAAGCAGTCCAGATTTTCCGCAAGGTTGATGATGTCCGCCACGCTGGAGGTATGCGCCCCCATATGGAGCGCGGCCTCGAATTTTTCAATCTCGCTTTGGGGGAGCTCCGAGAGCAGGCAGGCCAGATGGTTCAGCTCGTCCAGATTTTCATACTCGCCCAGATAGTCATAGAGCCCCAGTACATCGCCGTCAAAGCTGGTGATGAAAAATTCCTCGTAGCGTATGCCGTCCACGCCGATATTCTTTAACAGCGCCTCCACCGCCTGGGGGCTGGTGGGGAATTTCAGCGTTTCCCCCACCAGCTCGCCCTCGTTGTATTTCCCCAGATTGGTGATGTACGCCTCGAACAGCGTGGCCATGTCAGCGGCGGCCCTGGCCCTTGACGGTCAGGATGCCCTCAAGGGTGGTGGCGGTGATGCCCAGCCGCTGGGCCACGGCAATGTCGTTCTTCATGGACTCGGTGACGGTATGCCCGCACACCACCAGCACCCGGGAGCGGCGGAGCAGGTCACGGCCAATGTCGATGCTGCTCTTGTGTTCCTCGGGAACCGCGTCATTGAGGAAAAGGGGCAGAAACAGTGCGGGGCAGATAGGGGCAAAGCCCGCATCGTAAACCGCCCGGCAGTACTGCGCGGCAAGCTCCGCGTTTTCCGTGTCGCCGCCATACCAAGCGGCGGTGATGTAAGCAAGGGGTCGTTTCATAGTCGTTTACCTCCGATATTTTGATAGTTGTCGTTCAGCCCTATCCCCCCGCCCTTTCCCATTCATGGGAAAGGGGGCGGCTCTGGAGGATATATCCCCCGCCGCGCCGGGAGGGGTGGCACAGCCGGGGCGGGCCGTCAAGGGCAAGCCGCCGCAGGCGGCGGGCGTTCCGCCCCTTGACTGCCCACTCCCGGCTGTGCCCAGTAGCAGGCGGCGACGGGGGATATACCACCAGAGCCCCTCTCTAAAAGAACGCCATGCAGGACGCGGGGGAGGGGCGCGGGAAAGAGAAAAGCCTTGGGACAAAATGTCTCAAGGCTTACTTTTCCCGGTCAGTCTTTTTCTCCGGCGCGGTGCGCTCCGGGGGCTGTTTCTCTTTCCACGCATCCAGCAGGGACATAATCTGGTCTTTCATCTCCCGGGGCGTGGTGTCCTTGCCGAAATACTTGTTCAGTTCAGCGGCGGAAATAATCACCTTGTCTACCTCCTTTTTCTCACGGCTCAAAATGCCGTCAATCACATCGCCGTTCAGTTTCCCGTCCTTATCCAGCTTGCGGAGCTCCTGGGCCTGGGAGAGCGAGGGGGATGCCTGCTCGCCCTCAATGGAAACGGCGATAAACCTCTGGTTTTTGGGCTTGATGAACGAGATTTCAACAGCGGGGGTGAAAGACAGCTTTTTCTCGTTCACCATAGACTGGAGCTCCGGCACAAGCTCGGTCAGCCGGATATACCGCTGTACCTGCTTGTAGTTCATGCCGTTCCGTTCCCCCACGATTTCCGTGGAGCGTTTCCCCACGTCCCCGGCGGCCACGCCCTCCATCTTCGTCCCCTGATGGCTGATGGCCTCCACCTGCATTTTCAGAGACTGGGCCTTTTCCATCGGCAGAATCTTTTCCCGGTGGCGCAGGTTGTCGTCCGTCATCGCAAGGATGGCCTCGTCATCCGTCATGTTGCGGACGATACAGGGCATATTTGCAAACCCGGCCAGCTCACTGGCCCGCTGGCGGCGGTGGCCCGCGATGATTTCATAGCCGCCGCCCTCCCGGGGACGCACCAGCGCGGGCTGGTGTACGCCGTTGTCCTTGACGGACTCCACAAGCCCTTTCATTTCCGCATCGTCACGGACACCAAAGGGATGGTCTTTGAACGGGAACAGCTCCGAGAGGTTGAGATAAACAATCTCTTCCTTTTCGGCGCGGGTCGCGTCACGGGGCTGGGGCGGCGCTTCCGGCGCAGGCTGGGGAGCGGCGGGGGCCTCTTCTTTGCCCTTTACCGTGGCGGCTTTTGTCCCTTTGCTTTGGGACATTTTGTCTCGAGGTGGGGACGGGGGCTTGTCCGTGGCCGCCTTGTCAGCCTTGGCCTGGCGGCCACGGCGGGCCCCCGTCCCTCCCGGCTTGCCGGGCTCCGCTTTTTCCTCCTTCGGCTTGCGGCCACGCCTGCCCTTGGGCTTATCCTCCGGGGTGGGCGTTTTTTCCTCGGCGGCCTTTCCCTTTTTGGCGGGGGCCTTTTCCTCCGGGGCCGGGGTGGGCGGCTGTTCCGGTTCGGGCGGCTCGTTCTTCTCCACCTCCGCACGTTCCGCCGCCCGGCGCTCCGCCATCAGCTTTTCAATCTGGTCAGCGGATACGTTCACCTCGCCGGGGGCCCCAGCGGGGGCATCCTGCGCGGGTGGTTCCCCGGCGGCCTGCTCGGGGGCTTTCTCCGGGGCCGGGGGCTCCGGCGTGGGAGCCTCAGCCGGGCCCGTATCGAACAGGCTGGGCTGGGGATTTTCCTCCGGGCTCGTGTTCAGCTTTTCGTCTGCCATTCGTTACCTCCTTTTTATTTTCGTGAATGTTGCACAAATTTTGTGTTAAAAGTTTGTTACTATTTTTTCGCCTCCCTCCCGGCTATCCACGCAAAAAAGCCGCCCGTTTTTTCTTCCCGGACGGCTTTCTGCGTAATGTGATAGCTCTAATTTTATTTTTTTGTGGTTGCAGGCTCCGAAAAGCCTTGATATTACAGTGTTCCTAATAGGAGCCATTCATATTCGCTCCACATCAGGAGTTGGCGGCGGCTTTGAAATTATGCCGGAATATAAGATTGACAAAAAGGTTTTCTCAACTAGTGATCTTTCCGCAATCTTGATGGGGCTTTCCAGCCTTTCCAATATAGTACGGGGAGATGAACTGGTAAACGCTCTCGCGAAGGTTAAAAGTTTTATTCCTGCTGAAAAGGCGAAAGACATTGAGATAAAAACAAATCAAATTTGTATAGATTTAAGTCCGTGGATAGGTAACCAAAATATACAGCCATATTTGGAAACGATCAAAGCCGCTTTGCAAAATTGCAGACTGCTTTCCTTTGAGTATACAGCTCACCATGGGAATAAAACTGTTCGGACGGTTGAACCGTATCAGCTTGTGTTGAAAAGCAGTCATTGGTATTTTTATGGGTACTGCTATCACAGGAACGACTATCGCCTATTTAGGCTGTCCCGTATGTCAGACCTGAAAATGGAGCAGGACACTTTTATTCCACGAAATTATCAAAAACCGATTTTGGATTTTGAGGAAACTTTGGTGGCGATGCAAACGGAAGTCAAAATTCGTATTCATAAATCTATACTGGATAGGGTGCTTGAATATTGTGCCCAAGACCACTTTGTGCCAGATGGCGAGGAACATTACTTTGTGAATTTTCCATTTATTGAAAACGAGTATTATTATGATATTCTCCTTGGATTTGGGGATAAATGTGAGTGCATCGAGCCTCCACATATTCGCACAGAAATGAAACGCAGAATTTGCGAGATAGTTGCTATATACGGTAAGCATTGACGTGGAGAACAGAAGAAGCGGAGCGGAGGGAACACTATCAGAGCAAGCATAGGGAGTGTGGCCACACTCCCGAAAAACGGCCAAATCCGCTCCCTGCCGGGCCGTGTCCGTTTTTGCTTGTTGGGATAGTCCCAAACCCTTGTTATGGGGGATTGAAATCTGTTTTGTTCTATGCTATAATGATTTTGAAATTGATGTTTGTTCTTTCGTTAAAATGGGGGTATCTAAAAATGAGAAAAGCATTGTGCGTTGGAATAGATTGTTATGAATCTATAAATGATCTGCATGGATGTGTAAATGACGCTAATTCTGTAAAAGCGGTTTTGGAACGCCATGGAGATGGAACTCTAAATTTTGAAGTAAAATCGATGTGTGCGACAAGCGAAGCCTCCTATATTACCAGGAACGCTTTGAGAGACGCAGTTGAGGATTTATTTAAGAGTGAATCAGAGATTGCTGTGTTTTATTATTCTGGACATGGTAGTTTTGATGCATTAGGCGGCTACTTATGTACCAGTGAAGTAACACGTCCAGACGAGGGACTATCTCTAAATGAGATTATGGGTTTTGTAGCAAAGTCAAGAGCTCAAAACAAAATTATTATTCTCGACAGTTGCTTTAGTGGGGCAGTTGCTAATTCTGCTGAAATGACAAATTATTCAGTTTTACATGACGGCACAACAATCCTGGCCGCTTGTGAAGAATCAGAATATGCTACAGAGGAAAATGGACATGGAGTATTTACGTCTCTATTGGTAGAGGCATTATATGGTGGAGCCATGAATTTACTTGGTGAAGTTTCACCTGGTAGTGTTTATTCTTATATTGACCGCTCGTTGGGGGCATGGGAGCAACGGCCAGTATTTAAGGCGAATATTAATCGTTTTGTTTCATTGAGAAAAAATGCACCGCCAATTCAAATATCCGAATTGAGAAAGATAACGAGCTTTTTTGTATCACCATATGATGAATACCCATTAGATCCTACATATGAGCCAGATAAACATGAAGCAGATATAAAAGACGTAAATAAGGAGCATGAGGCTATTTTTTCAATTTTGCAAAAATATGCAAAACTCAATTTGGTAATCCCTGTAGGTGAGGAACATATGTATTATGCTGCAATACATCGTAAGTCTTGCAAATTAACTGCACAGGGGCAGCATTATTGGAATCTTGTAAATAAGAACACAATATAAAAGGAGGCTCATAAGATGATTAACGTGTTTATCCCCCACCGTTGGAACAATGACGATTATCCAGAAATCAGTGCCTTGCTTAGCCGTACAAAATATGCAGTGAGAGATTATTCCGTTCCGAGTAGTGACCCCTTTGATAAAATTGATAAGCGTTACAATGTCGACCCACAGATTAAATTACAAATCAAATATGCCAGTGTTGTTGTTTGTTCTAACCGCCCAGCTAATAATTCTGGAATGGCGATTGATGAAATTGAGTATGCACTGAGCATTGGCAAACCGGTAGTGGCTGTGAAAATTACTGATAATACAAGTACACGTATTTCAGACTTAGGCATCCCAGTGGTAGCTAAGAGAAAAGATAGTTTAGAAGCATGGATTGATACCCATGTCTAATAATTAGTGTTTTAAGAGATATAGTTTCCAAATCAGCCTACGCATTTAGGGCCTGTTCAGCGGCCTATTTTCAAGGCTTTCAAACAGCAGTCACACAGGGGGTAATACGATTTAACCTACACCCTCGAAAATGGACTTCTAACTGCGTAGAAACAAGGAAGAAACAAGCCAGGACAGGAAACCGATACTCCGGTGTCCTATCCTGGCTTGTTCTGATCTGTAAAGCTGTACTGTCACGCAAGAGGGCCGCGGCCCTCTTGCGGCACCCGCAGGAACCGTACACCCGCTTCGCGTCTGTACGGTTTCTGCGGGTCAGATAACATCTATGATAACTCCTGCTGCTATTTGACCTCCCTGCCTCTCCCTTCCATTCCCTTCTGGCGGCTTTGTCGCTCGTTTCCCAAGGAACGGATAGGAAAGGAATGGGTAATTGATTGGTCTTTACTTGTTTTTTCTTTATTTACTTCTATCTTTATTTTATTGCGTCGGATTTGCCTACATAGGCTTTTCCAACATTGGATTTCCCGATGCAGGTTATTCCAACGCCGGTAAATCGGGCAGCGACTGCGGCTGTTCATAGATGGTGTACTCCGCTCCCTGCAGATGTCCCCGGCTGTCCCGTTCCCTCGTCCGCACGATATACCCGGCCCGCTCCAGCTCGTGGACTGCCTGACGAATGGCATCGATTTGCTCCCGGTTGATGTAGGCCAGCCCTTGCAGGGTATAGTCCCATTCTTCCGGGAGTGACAACATTTGCGATAGGAGGCCCTTGGCTTTCAGGGACAGGGATTTGTCCCGCAGATGGTAGTTGGACATGACGGTGTAATCTGTGGTTTTCTTGACATGAAATACTGGCATAGTATTCACATCTCCTTTCTTTATAATTCATAATTTGGATTTACAGAAATCTCACTTTCTGCTATACTATCAGTACGACAGGAGGTGAGCAATTTGAGCGATATAGGCAAAAGAATGAGAACGCTTCGGGAGGGCATCGGGTTATCCCAAGCCAAATTTGGAAAAATCGCTGGCATCCCCCAGGCTACCATCAATCGATACGAAACAGGCTACTCCGCCGCTCCCATCAAAGTGCTGATCTGGTATGCGGATTACTTCGATGTGTCGATGGACTATCTTTGCTGCCGCACTGAAAAGCCCCAGGGCAAGCTGTACGAGTACAAGCCCAAAATTCTGGAGGAAGATAAGGACATGAGGCGGTTTGTGGAGATGTGCTTTGACCCAGCCTCGCCCTTGAATGACCGCTTGAAAAAAGCCATCGTTGAAATGCTGGAGGGGGTGAAAAAGTGAACATCGTCATTTACGCCCGATATTCCAGCCACAGCCAGACGGAACAATCCATCGAGGGCCAGCTTCAAACCTGCTACGAGTTTGCCAAGAACAACGGACATATTGTGATTGGTGAATACATCGACCGGGCGCAGAGCGGTACAACGGACAGCCGGGCCGAGTTCCAGCGTATGATTGCCGACAGCGACAAACACATCTTCGAGGGCGTGCTTGTCTACCAGCTTGACCGCTTCGCCCGGAACCGCTATGACAGCGCCATCAACAAGGCCAAGCTGAAAAAGAACGGTGTCCGGGTGATCTCCGCCAGGGAAAATATCAGCGACGACGCCAGCGGCATTTTGGTGGAGGGCGTGTTGGAAAGCATGGCCGAATACTACTCGGCGGAGTTGTCCCAAAAGATACGGCGGGGCATGGACATCAACGCCGAAAAGTGTTTGAGCAATGGGAGCAATTCGGGCCTTGGCTACTATGTGGACGAGGAACGCCGCTTCCATGTTGACCCGGAGGGTGCTGCTATTGTCCGGGAGATTTTTGAGATGTACGCCAGCGGAAAAACCGTCGCTGAAATCACGAAATATCTCAACTCGAAGCAGGTCAAGACCTCCCAGGGCAAGGAGTTCAACAAGAACAGTCTGCACCGGCTTTTGCGGAACAAGCGGTACATCGGCTATTACATCTACAAGGACACGGAAACGCCGGGCGGGATGCCCCGCATCATTGAGGACGAGCTTTTTCAGCGGGTACAGCATATCCTTGACCGCAACAAAAAAGCTCCCGCCCGTTCCAGGGGGCGAGAGGAATATCTGCTGACGACGAAGCTGTTTTGCGGCTACTGCCGGGAGATGATGACCGGCTACGGCGGAACGGGAAAATCCGGGACGGCCTACCGCTACTACGCCTGCAAGAGCGCCAAGAAAAAGACCTGCCGGAAGAAAGTTGTCAACAAGCAGAAAATCGAGGACAGGGTTGTTTTGGAGTGCCGCAAGTTGTTGACAGACAGCAATATTGAGAAAATTGCCCTCGCGGTTGCTGCCGCTTGTGAGGCCGACTATGACAGCTCCGCCATTAAGCGCATTAAGGCGGCGATACAGGAGGCGGACGCCGCCATAGAAAACCTCTGGAAAGCCTTGGAGCGTGGGCAGGCGGTGGATATGATCACCGAGCGCATTGAGAAGCGCAAGCGGGAAAAGGACGAGTTGCAGGGCCAGCTTGCCATAGAAATGGGAAAGCAGGTCACATTCACCGCACCGCAAATCAAAGCATTTCTCTACTCGCTGAAACGGGGAAATATCAACGACGAAAACAGCCGCCGGGGAATAGTGAATATTTTCCTGCGGGCCATCTACCTTTACGACGATAGAATGACGCTGATCCTCAACGGCGGGGACAGGCCGATCACCATTGATGATATTCTTCTGGACGAGATAGAAGGACACTTTGAAAGTGACGTTTCCGGCTATGCGGGGTGTTCACCGTTGGTTGCGGACGCTCCACCAAGATGACCTTACAAAAAAGATGCCACGTCGAAATCCCCTAGAACTTCTAGGGGATTTCGACGTTTAAAGGGCAGAAAACGGGCCGTAAAAAATCCCGTGTTTTGGGGGATGCCAAAGACATTGCCTACGGCAAGTCTTCGATTTTTGGGATCTGAACCTGCGTGGTTGACAAAACACGAGCCAGCACAGAAAAAGCAAAATATTTTTTGAGAGGGACCAGAGAGAAATCTTTGATCCCTTTTTGCGTTTCCAGAGAAAATTTTTAGGAGGAATGTAAAGCGCCTAACTTCACCGAAAGCAAGACCGACCGGGTCTATGAAAGTTTCATGAAACAGGTCCCAGGCTTCCAGCGTGATCCACCCGAGGCTGAAACCATCCGCAAGGACATGGAGCAGAGCTAAAAGAAGAAAGGGGCTGTAGGGATGATCTTCCGAAATGATAAGCGCGGCGTACTGTTTGAGAAAGAAATCAAGTACCATAAGGGATGCAGCAGACGATTTGCCGCGGCCCTTTTTTGTTGACCTCTGACCCCAGGCTCCGGCACCAAGCTGAGAATCACATCGGTACCAACGAGATCGACATCGCTGCCATGAAGCCCCGGCATTTGGACGCCATGTCCTATGTCTGCTTCGGGGTTGCCAAGGACATCATCACCGGCAGCAAAACCGTTGCTCTCACAGAACTGGCCGATGCCAGTATGCTGCCGCCCCGGTACTTTTTGGTGATTCAGACCGCCATGCTGATTCGGGGCTACGGACTGAGTGCGGCCAACAGGCTGCTATTTACAGAAGGGAGGAAACCGGATGAACTTTGCCAGAAATAAGGTTGAGATGGTCAAAAAGCAATACCCGGTAGGGACATGAATCCGGTGCATCATCGGTATAGTAAACGTAGTTTACTATTACGCCAAGCGCGCCGAGGAAACCTAGTGTTTTCTAGGCCCGTGCATAGTTTGGTAGCCCGTGCAAAAAATGCACGGGCTATTTTCTTAAAAGCTGCTTAAACCGCACCAATGCTAGGTTTGTGCGGTTTCTTAAAAGGTTTTGCGTAAAAATTAAACGGTCTAACAAAGGTGCTTTTTACGGTTTGCGGGCTGGGGCGGCGCAGGCCGTTTCGAGGCTTAAAATAGGCAAGAAAATTCCCAGCGGCTTCCCACCAAAAAACCTAGTATTTACGCCACTTCCCAGGTTTTTCCACATTCTTTCATGTTAAAAAGTAGGCCCATCCTGGGTTTCTCACTCTTCAGGAAAACTTACATAGGCTGTTTTTACAACAGATTTATTCAACTTTTTCCAGTAACTGTTCCATATTGCAGCACAGACTTTGGGAAAGACGCACCAAATACTCAGCCTGAGCCTTGTTTATACTTTTCTGCCGCTGTTCGTACTGCTGGATGGTGCGTACCGATATCCCGGAAAGCGCGGCAAGCTGTCCCTGGCTAAGCCCCGCCTGCCGGCGCAGGAGCTTGAGATTCGTTTCGGGTTTGGCCTCTCGGTAAAGCTCGTTCATCCTTTCGCAGAATTGGCGGATATCCATTTCGTGATAGGGCGAATACAGGCTCCTCACCTTTTCCACCGGCACATACCGGTCTAACTCAGAAAAGGAAATCCCGGTTTCCCACTGGTAATAGGCAAGAGCCCAGCCGGTCCAGTATTCCTCGCTCCGATTCACTGTATATCGCGGCTGTGCGCGCTGTTTTGGCTGGCCAGCGCTGCTTAATACGGAATAGGCCAGCTCCACGCCGGACATCCCGGCAATCAGGGCCGGATCGCCGTTTCCGAATCTCTGGGCTGCATCAGACGCCAAAAACAGCTTATAGAAATCCGTCAGCCTGAAATCGAGGTCATACACCGCGAAGTCCAGCATCCGTCCCAGGTTAGAGCGTGCCTTCTCCAGGTAGACCTTGTCATAGGCGTGGGTCACCGGGCATCATCTCCTCGTCCAGGATTTGCGTGATATAAATGTCCCCGCGTTGACGGCGGTTCCGTTCCACATCAAAGTATTCCCGGCGGGCCGTCCTGTCACGCAGAAGCTTTTTGGAATACCACTCCTGACTGGATGCGGTTTCGTATCCTAAGAACTGTAGCCGCTCGAATGCCTCCGGGCTTTTCAGGACAAACTGCTGGCCCAGTTTGCCCAAGTACATGGCGTTATTCAACTGACGGTAAGAAATTGCGCCGTTGATGAAATCCTGGGCGAAAGAAAAATAGCTGTCATCGGCCCGATAGCCGATAATGGCGTCATAGGCGGAACAATCCAAAGCAAAGTGCTCTGACAAGTATTCCTTTGCATCCAGCGCCAAGCCGGAGGGAATATCGAACTGGCGGTATTTCAGCAGCATCGCCAGCCAGTGCAAAATGCAAAACTCTGAGCAGTTGAGGTCCAGAATTTGCAGGCCGTTGCATGCCAACTCATAATAGTTGGCATAACCGTCCCTGTCCGGGCCTGCGCCCCACTCCTTTGCCATATCCAAGTTTTCGGTACAGTAAAAGCCAAGGCCATAATCGTTGTAGGGCTTGCCCTGTCCACAGATGGGTTTTTCAATTATATGCGATGAGCCGTGAAAGAGTTTGCGGACCATGAGGTCACCTCCTCAATACCATTATACTTCTTGGGGAGTATAATGTCAAGAAGCCACCTTTCGTGGCTTTGCTCCTCATCTCCTTCACCATGCTGTTCAGCGGCGGTATGATTGCCAGCTATCTGCTGGTGAAGGGGCTGGGGATGCTGGAGACCCGCTGGGCGGTCATCATCCCCACCTGTATGTCCACCTTCAACCTGATTATGATGCGCACTTCCTTCAGCACGGTGCCGGAGAGCCTGATCGAATCGGCTAAGCTGGACGGGGCCAACGAGTTCACCATCTCTATCTACGTCAGCCAGAGCCGTGAAAAATGGCCGCTGCAGCTGGTGCTGAGGGAGATCCTCCTGATCAATGACATGACCAGCGCCACCTCGGCCAGCGATTTGGCCGGCAACAGCGACATCTATAAAAACCTGGTGAAATACTGTGTCATTATGGTATCCAGCATCCCTATGTTTATCGTCTATCCCTTTGTTATGAAATACTTTAAGTCCGGGGTTATGCTCGGTTCCATTAAGGGTTAAGATAAGGCAACACCGCACAATTCTGAGCACCGTTTTGCTTGCACATTTTCCGTGATAGCGCATAGCTTTCGCATGTCAATGGTGAGATGGACGGCGCTCAATTTGTACACTCTGACGAAAAATCTGACTGCCCAATACGGTACTTAGAATTCTGCGGTATTGCCATAACACTTCTGAGATATTTCTCATCGTTTCCATATAAAAACCGGGCGGTCTGTTCCAGGCGCCCGGTTTTTACAAAAGAGAAAACTGGTGGAAACATCAATTTGTATCTTGAAGTATGAAAAAACACTTGGTAAAATAAGACAATAAACATATGCAGAAAAGAGTTCAATATGCTCACACTGACACCCGCCCAGCGGGACAAAATCGAAAGCCTGCTGGCTGAGATGACCCTGGAGGAAAAGATCGGCCAGATGAACCAGGAATCCCCCTCCATTGTGGGGGATTTGAGGTCCCCTTTGGCGAGCTCATCGAGATGGTCACCGACGGGCGGCTTTCCAATGCCGAGTTCAAAAAAATTATGAGTACCGCCCAGCAGAACTATCACGAGGATGAGATCCGCGCCGGGGGAGTCGGCTCCCTGATGGTGCAGGACCCGGCCAAGACCAATGAGCTGCAAAAGATTGCCGTGGAGGAGAGCCGGCTGGGCATCCCGCTGCTTTTCGGGCTGGACGTGATCCACGGCTACCGCACGGTGTACCCCATCGCCATTGCGGAGGCCGGGACCTTTGACCCGGCCCTGATGAAAAAAACTGCCCGCATGGCCGCCCGGGACGCCCGCTGGGGCCGGGTCTCCGAGGGCCCCGGCGAGGACCCCTGCCTGGCCTCCGCCTTTGCCCAGGCGAAAATAGAGGGCCTACAGGAGCCGGAACAGGCAGGCGACCCCTACGTGGCCGCCTGCCTGAAGCATTATGTGGGCTACGGGGCCTGCGAGGGCGGCAGGGATTACAACACGGTCAATATGGCCATGAGCCTGTTCTATAATGTGTACCTCCAGCCCTTCCAGGCGGCGGTCCGGTCCGGGGCGCAGACCGCGATGGCAGCGTTCAACGATTGGAACGGCGTGCCCTGCACAGTGAACAAATTCCTGCTCCGGGATGTCTTGAAGGATACCCTGGGTTTGCCCGGCTTTGTAGTCAGCGACGCCAACGCCATCAAAGAGTGCGTCAGCCACGGTATCGCGGCTGACGACAGGGACGCGGGCGTCCAGGCGGCCCGGGCCGGACTGGATATGGACATGGGCACAAATATCTACAAAAATCATCTGAAAGCGGCGGTGGAGAGCGGGCAGGTGCCCATGGAAGTGGTAGACGAGGCGGTCCGCCGGATTCTCAGCGTGAAGATGTGGCTGGGTCTGTTTGACAATCCCTACCTCACCGAGGAGGAGATGCACCGCTTTGACACCCTGCCGCAGGAGCATTTGGCTCTTGCCCGGGAGGCCGGGGAGAAGTCCATCGTGCTGCTGAAAAACGAGGGAAATGTGCTGCCCCTGTCTCCTGAGAAGAAGATCGCCCTGGTGGGCTCCCTGGCCGGCGACCGGGAGGAGGTGGTAGGGGCCTGGGCGCTGAGCTGGCGGAAGGAGGACTGCGTATCCATCCGGGCGGGCATGGAGAAGGCTTTCCCCAACCTGCAATACTTCCCCTGCGGCGGGCCGGAGGGGGATATGAACGCGGACAAGATTCAGCGGGCCGGGGCGTATGGCGATGTGGTCGTAGCCGTGCTGGGCGAGACCAAAGCCATGTCCGGCGAGGCGTCCTCCCGGGCGGACGTAACCCTGCCAGGGAAGCAGCGGGAGCTGCTGGAAAAGCTCCTGGGCTTCGGCAAGCCTGTGGTGCTGGTGCTGATGAACGGCCGCCCCCTGGCGCTGGAGTGGGAGGACCGGCACGTTCCGGCCATTGTGGAGGCCTGGCACCTGGGCGTCCAGATGGGCCACGCCGTTGCCAATGTGCTTTCCGGGAAGGCCATGCCGGAGGGGAAGTTGTCCGCCAGCTTCCCGGCCATGACCGGCCAGTGCCCGGTGTACTACAACCACCCCAGCACCGGCAGGCCGGCCAGCAAGAGCAAATTTACCTCGAAATACCTGGACGCCCCGCTGGACGCCCTCTACCCCTTCGGCCACGGGCTGAGCTATACCAGCTTCGCCCTGTCGGACTTGCGGGTAGAGGATGTCGGAGAAGCCCTGGATATCCGCGTGCAGGTGGAGAACACCGGGAACCGGGCCGGCGTGGAAACGGTGCAGTTCTATATGCAGGATGTGGCGGCCAGTATCGTCCGGCCGGTGAAGGAGCTCAAGGGCTTTGTGAAGGTGCGGCTGGCTCCGGGAGAAAAGACCGAAACGGCGTTCAGCCTGCCAAAGCAGGATATGGGCTTCTACGACGACCAGTGGAAGTACCGGCTGGAAAACGGCGTGTTCCGCATCTTTGCCGGGAGCAGCAGCCGGGAGTGTATCTCTGAAGAGGTTGCGGTTTGCTTTTTATGACAGCAGAAAGGCAGGCAGATAAAATGCAGACCGAATGTTGGAAACGGGGGAAAATCACCTTGACCGCGGTCAGGGAGGTGGCGAACCCATTTCTGGATGTGGACATTACCGCTGTTTTTACGGGCCCGAACGGTGAAAAGATCCTACTCCCCGGTTATTGGGACGGAGGCCAGACCTTCTGTGTCCGTTTTGCGCCCACAGCAGTGGGACAGTGGAACTATGAAATTCACGCGAATCCTGACGATCCGGGATTGACCCAAAGCGGCGAGATCGTCTGCGTACCCTATACGGGCGAACTGCCGCTCATCGGCACGGCTTTGTGCGCGCCGGCCCCCAGGGGCGTTATAGGACCTACGCCGACGGCACGCCATTCTTCTGGCTGGGCGGTACCCACTGGACCTTTGTGACCGAGGAAAAGTGGGATGAATCCAACGGCCCGCGCTATGACAGCCAATTCCGCGCGGTAGTTGACCGGCGGGTGGAGCAGAAATTCAACGTATGGCAGTGCAATTTCCGGGATGGCAAGGACTTCCATATGTTCGGGCGTTATGAGGAGTATTTACTGGAAACGCCCCAGGGCCTGAAAGCGCTGATCGATGAATTTGCCGCCGCGCACCCCATCGACCGCTCCCGAATCTATGTGGGAAGATGTTCCAACGGCGGGTTTATGAGTATGCGCCTGATGATCGATTATCCCGGCTATTTTGCGGCGGGGTATCCCATGTGCGAGGCGCTTTATAACGATACCATCTCCGATGAACAAATAGCAGTGCTGGCGAAAACGCCTGTCTGGCTGCTTCACGCGGTAACGGACGCCATCGTATCGCCGGAAGAAACCGCCGTGCCCACCTATAAGCGGCTGATAGCCGCAGGCGCGCGGAACGCCCACAGGACCTATATCGACGACCGGCCCCCATGTCGGTGATAAACCACGGGGTCTGGGTCCCCGGCCTGCGGGATGAATTTAACATCGATTTCGATGGCCAGCCGGTCCTGTCAGATGGTAAGGAAGTTACCCGGTTCCAGTGGCTGGCAAAACAGAAGCTCTCATAATTTCAAAGTTTTTTCAAGGAGTGTTTGCAATGAACCAAAAATACCACCCCCTGTTCGACGAAGTCCAAATCGGCAGGCTGACCCTGCCCAACCGTTTCGCTATGGCCCCTATGGGCCCCCTGGGCCTGGGCGACGCCGACGGCGGCTGGAACCAGCGGGGCATTGACTACTACACCGAGCGGGCCAAGGGCGGCACCGGGCTCATCATCACCGGGGTCACCTTTGTGGACAACGAGGTGGAGGAGCACGGTATGCCCAATGTGCCCAGCCCCACTTGGAACCCGGTGCAGTTCGTGCGCACCAGCCGGGAAATGACCGAGCGCATCCACGCCTACGGCAGCAAGATCTGGCTGCAAATGTCCGGCGGCTTTGGCCGGGTGACCATCCCCACCAACCTGGGGGAGTACCCGCCGGTGGCCCCCTCTCCCATCATGCACCGGTGGCTGGATAAGGTCTGCCGGGAGCTGACGGTGGAGGAGATACAGACCATTGTCAAACGCTTTGGCGAGGGCGCATATAACGCCAAGCGGGCTGGATTTGACGGAGTGGAAATTCATGCCGTCCACGAGGGGTATCTGATCGACCAGTTCGCCATCTCCTTCTTCAACCACCGCACCGACGAATACGGCGGCCCCCTTGAGAACCGCCTGCGCTTCGCCCGGGAGATCGTGGAGGAGATTCACAAAAAGTGCGGCCGGGACTTTCTGGCAGCCCTGCGGTACAGCCCCAAGAGCTTTATTAAAGACTATCGCATAGGCGCTCTGCCCGGGGAGGAATTTGAGGAAAAAGGCCGTGACTTAGAAGAAGGCGTACAGGCCGCCAAGCTTTTGGTGGAGTACGGCTACGACTGCCTGGACGTGGACGTGGGCAGCTACGACGCCTGGTGGTGGAGCCACCCGCCCATGTACTAGGAGAAGGGGCTGTACATCCCCTATGCCAAGCTGGTGAAGGAAAATGTGAGCGTCCCGGTAATCTGCGCCGGGCGCATGGACGACCCCGGCCTGGCGGTGAAAGCGGTCAGCGAGGGCGCCTGCGACGTGGTGTCCCTGGGCCGGCCCCTGCTGGCGGACCCGGACTATGTGAACAAGCTGCGGGCGGACAAGATTGCCTCCATCCGGCCCTCTGGGAAGAAAGCCCGCCTATGTCTACGACTTTCTCCGGGACCTGCCCGGAGACGAGCAGGGCGCCTGGCACTCCGCTGAGCTCTGGTACATGATGGGCACCCTTGGGCGCTGCTGGAGGCCCTGGACGGCGGGCGACTATGCCCTCTCGGCCCGGATGCTGGATTACTGGTGTAACTTCATGAGAACCGGCGACCCCAACGGCGAGGGTCTGCCCAAGTGGGAGCCCTGCGGGAAAGAGCAGCCTTTTGTGATGGAGCTGGATATTCATTCGAGCTGAGCCACACGCCCATCGCGCGGCCAATTTCCGCGTAATCTTTAAGTAATTTAATGCTACGATAATATTAAAAACAATGAAAGGTCGGTGTAATAATTATGAGTAATATCGAACAGAAGGACCCTTTTCGCGCCATGATGGAGCATATGCGGGAAGACCGGCTGGCCCACTTTCGGGTTCAAAATGAGCTGGCGCTGAAAGGCAAAACTCTATTCACCGGTTCTTCTCTGATGGAGCAGTTTCCGATAGGGGAGCTGCTGATGAATCATGGGATGCATACAGTGGTCTATAACCGCGGAATCGGGGGATTTACGACCCAGGATATGCTGGCCCACATGGAAGAGCAGATTTTCGGCGTACAGCCCGGCAGAATCTTTATTAACATCGGCACCAACGACATTGGCGCGCCCGGCTACCGACAGGAAGCTCTGATTGAAAATTACAGGAATATTCTAAAACAGATCAAAGAGCGTTTGCCCGAAACCGAAATCATTCTTATGGCCTACTACCCAGTCAATGAACTGGCCCATGAGGCGGGTGACCCCATGTTGGATGCTACATTCAAGACCCGCACCAATGAAAATATCCAAAAAGCCAATGCCGCTGTATGCGAGTTGGCCCATGAGCTGGGATGCCGGTTCATCGATGTGAACCAGGGGCTGGCAGATGAAACGGGCCGCCTGAAAAAGGAATATACCATAGAAGGTATTCATATGTATGCCAACGGATATGAGGTTGTGTTCCGTAATATGAAACCTTATTTGCAGGAAGACTAGATGCGGCAACCACACTGAAAGCCGCCGGAAACATCATGTTTCCGGCGGCTTTTTATCAGCCTCATCTCTGCTGCACACTGGAGTTGGAGCGCGGCACTGTAGAGTCTGTCCTCCGGCCATACTGCCATATCGGGGTGGGAGCCTTTTACCTTTAAGGAGAGTATCCGCCCAAACAGAGTAAGCATTTTTATCTTTGATCATAGCAAATGACTTCCCTTGATGCAAGAGGTAGGTGGGATGACAGCTGCTATGTAGCCAAGGGGTCAACGATATACCCAAGAAAAACGATTGCTTGCAATATACAAACCTGGAAATGCAAAAAAACACTGCCTCCGGCCCAGCTTTCTGCCAGGTCGGAGGCGGTGTTTTTTCAGAAGTGTTAATCAATCAGCCATTTTCAGAGGTTTTAGGCAAAAAGTAAGGACGATTATCCCGATACCCATTGTATCAGAATAACCGTCCTTACATGAAAAGAACTGGTGATTCCGATACAAATGCACACCCTTGCCGCATAGGGGGTGCAAAATTTCGCCAGGGGGGTGCATTTTATGGAGAGGGGGGTGCAAATTTGCGGCAGGGGGGTTTAGCCTAAATTGTGAGTTGTTTGCGCTCATAAAACGTATTGACTATGTCAAAAAAAGGCTGCATCCCCTCTGCAACGCAGTTACAAATTGGGATACGGACAGTAATACTATCTTGCCCCTTTTCCAGTTTCTTGAGGTGAGCAGCTGTCAATGCATTTTGTAGCGCAATATAGTAAAAATTTTCTTTTTCCTCCAAACTTGCATAAATCAGAATCACTGGTATATTCTGCTGCAAAGCATAGCTTGCATTTGATGCAGATATGGAGCAGGAAATTTCTTCGCTTCCTTTTAGCGGAACAATTTTATGCTCTTTCCCTTTAAGCTGCAAAAGCGCAAATTTTCCAGTAACACATCCATCCTCGAACAATTCCATTATTGCATCAATTCCATAATCTCGCTCCGTTAAATCCCGCAAAAGAGCAATCCCGTCCCGATCAATCAATGAGCGAATATTATCTCTTGAGCGTGTTTCAACTATATGAGGTGGTATTCGCTTTTCTTTCTTTGCCATGCATCATTGCCTCCCCGATTCTATCGACAATATTATACATCATTCTCGCAAAAAAGAAAGCCCGAAAAAGGCCAGAAAACACCATACAGAATGTAAAGCAGGCGGAGAAAAAGGCCCACCAGCTCAAAGATGAACCGGCGGGCCATGTATCCGTATTCAGTTATCCCTCAATCTCCATCCCATTCTGGAAAGTGAACACCAGCCGCCCATCGTGGTATGCCGTGGCCTTCTGCACCACCGCAAGCCAAGTGGAGTTGTCGAACTCCGTGATGCCTGCCTCCCGTTCATGCAGGGCGAACATGAATCCACCGATGAGGTCCGCCTCGGCCTGCCGCTGTTTCTTCTGCTCCTGGAGGGCGTCCACTCTGGCCTTGGCCTTTTCATACCATGCCACATAGCCGTTGTAGCGTTCGGCGTATTCCTCCTGGCTCTGGGCACTCCGGGCGTTTTCCTGGATGCACCGCTGGGTCAGTTCCGTCACCACCGCGATCTCCCGGAGCAGCTCGTCCAGTTCCGCGTCAATGGCGGAGCAGTTGGTGAGGTGGTCCTGCATGATGCGGCAATCCTCCAGCAGAGCATCCTTGCCCTCCAACAGTTGATTGAACGCTGCCAGGAAACGGGCCTTGATGTCCTCCTCCAGCAGATGCGGAGTGCTGCATTTCTCCTTGTTGCTGAACTTCCCATTGCACTGCCAAACCACGCGGCGGTACTTGCTGTTGGAATGCCAGACCTTGGGGCCGTAGCAGCCACCGCAGTCACCGCAGACCAGGCGGGAGGCGAACACCCCGCCGCCGCTGTAGTGGAGGCCCATACCTTTGCGCCGAGCGAACTCGGCCTGCACCACATCGAACTCATGGGGCTGGATGATGGGCTGGTGGCTCTGCTCGATCCAATACTGCTGCACTTAGCCCTCGTTGACCTTCCGCTTTTTACTGAGGAAATCAACCGTATAGCACTTCTGAAGGAGTGCTGCCCCCTTGTATTTTTCATTCGTGAGAATGCTCTCCACCACGCTGGCTCCCCACTTCTTTTTGCCGGAGGGCGTGGGGATGCCGTCAGCGGTGAGGGCCTTGGCAATGGCGTAGCTGGTCTTGCCCTCCATGAAAAGGGCGTAGATACGGCGGACAATTTTGGCCTCGTCCTCCACTATCTCCGGGAATCCGTCCGGCCCCTTTCGGTAGCCGAGGAACTGCTTGTAGGGGAGGCTGACCTTGCCGTCAGAGAACCGCTTGCGCTGGCCCCAGGTGATGTTCTCCGAAAGGGAGCGGCTCTCCTCCTGGGCCAGCGAGGACATGATGGTGATGAGCAATTCGCCTTTACTGTCGAAGGTCCAAATGTTCTCTTTTTCAAAGTAGACCTCCACGCCATGCTCCTTCAGCTTGCGAATGGTGGTTAGGCTGTCCACCGTGTTCCTGGCAAAGCGGCTCACCGATTTGGTGACGATGAGGTCTATCTTCCCGGAAAGGGCATCGGCGATCATCTGATTGAAACCGACCCGGTGCTTTGTGTTCGTGCCAGAAATGCCCTCGTCAGTATAGACCGACACAAATTCCCACTCCTGGTTGCTCTTGATGTACCGGGTATAGTAGTCGATTTGCGCCTCGTAACTGGTGAACTGCTCATCGCTGTCGGTGGAGACGCGGGCATACCCCGCCGCCCGCCGTTTCTGTGCCGCCACCGCCGGGGCGTGGGTGTGAAGGTTAATGGTCGGCGGAATGACTGTTACTGCTCTTGCCGCTGGCATGATCTCATCGCCTGTCCTTTCTTTGCAAATTCTCTGGCCGCGGCCCTCATCTCCGGGGTCCAACTTTCCGCCCTGGAGCGGTCTGTCCACCGTTTAACGGTTTGAGTGCCGTCCTTGAACAGAAATACCAGAGTGTTGCCCCCCTCGGTCCGGATAGCCGTTATTTTATCGTGGAGGGCCTCCGCATCAAATTCATCCAGCCCCAGCACTTCTGCCGTCGCCTTTTCCAGCGTCCGTTCAGGTATCTGCTTAGAGGGGCAGGTGGCTTTGCCGTAGATGTTGAAGGTGCTGCAAATCCACACCGGGCCGGTGCGGGTCACCTTGCGCCGGTAGCCCTTGCCGCAGGTGCCGCAGACGATCATTGACGTGAATGGGTACTTGACGGGGCCGCACTTGGTCTTGTTGTGCTTGGCGGAGCGGCGGGCCATCTCCGCCTGCACCGCCTGGTAATCCTCCATGCTGATGATGGCCTCATGGGTGTTTTCCGCATGGTACATGGGCAGCTCACCCCGGTTGGGGAGCGTCTTTTTCGTGATGTGGTTCTCTCGAAATGTGGTCTGGAGGAGCAGGTTGCCGGTGTAGGAGTAGTTCCCCAGAACCTTCCGCACACAGCTACGGCCCCAAGTATTCCCGTTGCGCGTGGTCTTGCCCTGGGCGTTCAGCTTTTTCATGATGGCCTCGACCCCCATGCCGGAAAGGTAGTCAGCGAAAATGCCCCGCACGATCTCCGCCTCCTCCGGCTTGACGATGTAGACGCCGTTTTCGTACCGATAGCCCAGAATCTGCCCTGACCAGGGCTTGCCATCCTCGAAGTTCTTTTTGATGCGCCACTTCTGATTCTCGCTGGCGGAAAGGCTCTCCTCCTGGGCGTAGGATGCCAGAATGGTGAGCATCAACTCACCGTCTGCACTCATGGAGTGGATGTTCTGCTCCTCGAAGTACACATCCACGCCCATCGACTTCAACTCCCGGACGGTCTGGAGCAGCACCACGGTGTTTCGGGCGAACCGGGAAATCGATTTGGTGATGATGAGGTCGATGTTCCCGGCGCGGCACTCGGCCAGCAGCCGCTGGAAGTTCTCACGGTTCTCCTTCGTGCCGGTCAACGCCTCGTCAGCGAACACTCCGCAGTAGAGCCAGCCAGGATGGTTCTGGATCAGGTCGCTGTAGTAGCTGACCTGGGCCGAAAGGGAGTGGAGCATGGCATCCTTGCCGGAGGACACTCTGGCGTAGGCCGCGACCCGCTTGACCTTGGGCTGGGCTGGGACTTTCAGCCCCATTTTCTGAATAATGCGTTCCAAAAAATCACCTCCTTGGTGGTCACATATTCGCTCTAAACCGCAGGTTTATCAAGTTTTTGAACGAAAAATGCTATCCAAAGACAGGCCGTACTTTTTGGTCATAATTGTATCGATTTCAGTGTACTCACTCTCGGAAATGATGCCCTGGTGGAGCATACCCATGGCGAGGCTCATCGCTGCTTTGTATGCTGCAAGATTGCGGAAAAACTCCTCGGACACACCTATACCCCCTTTCGCCGCGCCTCGGCGTAACAGGCACGGGAGCAGTATTTTCGGTGGTCGTTGCCATAACTGTCGAAGGGCTGACCGCATTGGGCGCAGGTGAAGTGGTAGACAGCCTTGCGGTTGACAGCTTCCGGGTGGCTGTTCCACCAAGCCATGCGGCATTTATCTGAGCAGAACTTCTTCTCCCTGTGATGGGGTGTGTGCGTCAGCATGGCCCCGCATTGAGGGCAGAATCGCTCTGCCCCGTCAGGATTCCTTCTGCACACCGATTTGACCGTGTTGATAGAGTAGCCGGTGAGGGCGGCAATGCGCTTATAGCCCAGCCCCTGTTCCCGATACCGTAGAATGTCTTTTGCTTTCGCTGTCACCATAAGTGATACCCCCTCAAAACGATGGTAAAAGCAAGAAGCCCACCGGGTGGATGTTCCCGGTGGGCTTGAATGCCGATTAAATTTTCTGCGCGTAATCCAAGGCGATCCACCCCGCGCCAGATTTCAGCCTGCCCCAGCCCTTGGCGGAGCCTGTGCCGTCCTTGACCTCGGTGATGGTGAACACCCCAGCCCCAGTGAACTTCCCGGTCTTGGCGGTGTCGGTGCCAGGGCCAGTGCGAATACGGAGGTCGGTGGCAGTGACCCTCACCTTGAAGGGAACGGCGGCAGGAGCCGGAGCAGCTCCGCCAGCGGTGGCAAGAATGCTGTTGAGGATGGTGATGATCTTCTCCCCATAACCTGCGCCAGTGGCCCAACCCTTGCCTTGGGGATTCTCCTTCTGACCCAGCCATTCCACCACCTCGGCGCAGCCCCGCGCCACATACTTGAACCGGGGGTCGATGCACTCGTTCTTCAGCGGCTCGGTGGATGCGTAGGCTTTGAGGTGCTGCATCTGCGCCCGGATGCCAAGCTGGGGCGTGGAGAAGGAATTACCCTTCATGCCGTTGGCGGTGACACCCATGCCGCAGAAATTATTCTGGTCCAGCGTGACGGCGGAGCCAGCGAAGCCGAAGTTCCCGGTCTCCAGACAGGACTGCGCGAAGGCGATGTCGCCCCGCACTCCCTCCGCCGCCCCCTCGGACAGATAGAGCGGCACCATGTTCAGAACGCTCTGGGCCACCTTCGGATTCTTGGCCTTGATGTAGGTGCGCATCTGCTCCGCCGTAGCGACAGCCGCGCCCATAATCTTCGTGCCGGACACATCGCTGGGAGCAGCGGCCCCACCGTCCATCGCGGCCTTGACCGCCTTGCGGAATGTGTCCATCGTGTAGGGCAGGCCGAGCTGCGTCCAGAGATGTTCCGGGTCGCCGTGGTTGGAGGCGATGCCCCGCTTGCAGCCCTCCTTGTGGCTGACGATGACCCCGTCCCCCAGAGGGTCGAGGGAGAACTTCTGGCAGAGCATGGCGAACAGCTCCACCGCCGCCTGATAGGTGCGCTTGGCAACGGCCTGAGCGGTGGGAAGGTCAGAGCAGGTGAAAGTAGCCCCGCCCGTGTACCTGATGCAGCCCGGTTCGCACATCTCCACCCCGATATGGGTGTTGTTGCCGCTGGCCCCGCAATGCCAGCCCCGATGGTTCCAGGGGAGGCACTGGTACACGGTGCCATCGTTGCCATCAATGAACGCATGGACGCAGGCCCGGTCGTAGCTGGCCTTGTTCCAGTTGCGAACGAACACCTGGGCGCTGGGCTGGGGACAGCCTACAGAATGGAGCATGAGGCCCTTGGCCGTGATCTCCCGGCCTGCGGTGTAGCAGGGGTTTTTGGTGAGGATGGATTCAACGAGCCTCATTCGTCCTCACCGCCCTTCTCCGCCCGGTCGTGGAGCTGCTCCAGCACGTCCTTCAGCTTCTGGGGAACGGGCAGGCCCAGGTGGGCGGCGTTCTCCAGAAGGGACACACCCTCGTTGGACAGGTAGAAAAAGATGATGGCGGTGCGCAGGACGCTCCCGGTACCGATGACCTCCACATCGAGGATGTTCGCCACCCCCACCAGGAAGAAGATCAGTACCTTCCGGCAGATGCCGCGAAAGCCAACCTCGCTGGACAGCTTCTGATCGTTGATGGCGCACATGACCCCGGTGATGTAGTCCACCACGGCGAACACCACCAGGGCGATGAGCAGGCCGTCACAGCCGCCCAGGAAGTACCCCAGCCAGCCGCCCACGGCGGCGAATACCATCTGGATCGTGTTCCAGAACTCTTTCATGGAAAATCCCTCCGTTTCAAAAATGTGTATAATAAAAAGCCATCCGCCAAGCGGCGGACAGCCCTTCATCCGTTATTCGGTTGTCTTGGCCTTGATGTAGGCCGGGATGCCGTCTTTGGTCAGCACGGGAAGCCACGCGCCCGCGCCGGTGAAATCCATCTCACCATCAAACAGCAGCTTGCAGACCACAGGAATGCCAGCCGTGTTAAGGCCGCTGATATACAGCGCGTTCTCTCCGGGTAGATAGGTGATGCACCCATACCTCGCCACCAGCCCCAGGAGGCCCATGGTGTCGATATAGCCCCAGCCGCCGGTGGCCAGCTTGGAGCCGAACAGCAGCCCCGTCCCCACGAAGATGAACCACATGGACTGCTCTGCCACATAGCAGACGGAATCGGTGAACAGGACAGCCCTGGACGGGAGCTTAATGTTGATATCCCTCCACTCCGGCAACGTCCCGCCGTTGTACCTTCCGTGCATCAACGTGACCTTTCGGTCAATAAGGTCCACGTTATAAAGGTACTCGTTACCGCCACCAGCGGGGAGCGTCATCATCTGCGGAGTATAACTTTCAGCAATGAACTTTTTAAGATACTTACCCCGTGTGTCCTTTTCTATTGCCTCGTTCATGTCAGTGTAGCTTTCGTAGGAGTAGTATGGGTCACTCTCCGGGGTGCCATAGAGTGACTGAGAGACAGAGGCAATACTAAACCAGAACTTCATACCGTAAACGTTGTCATCCCGAACTCCCAAATAACGGGAAGCATAGATAGCTTCGTTTTGATTTTTTGGAGAGAAACCGAATTTTGCCGCCAGCTTTGCCGAGTAGACATAGTTCATGTTGGTGCTGGCACCGCTGCAGTAGCCCTGCTGCTGTTGGGCGGTAGTGGCATATTCTCCTGCTTTCCATGTAATGTAGTAGAAATAGGTGTCGTTAATGTATAGTGACATCATTTTAGTACCACCCACATCTACCACGTAGGGGATCGTGAACTGGGTAGCGGTTTGAGTGACCGAACCGCTCCTATAAGTCGTAACCGCTGCCATTTCAATTGAGGACTCTGAACCAGTGAACGACACCAATTCAAATAGGAGAATCTTTGTCTGAGTACCGCCAATCTGTGTCAGGTAGAGAGATCCCCCGCAGATAGAGAGATAGGCGGGGCTTGCGGAGGACAGGGTTTCCGCACCAGAAACAGGGATGGTCTTGGCGGTGCCGGTGGGCGGAATACTGACCAGAAGGTGTGCATCCACCAGATAGGCCCAGATGGAGCCGTTGAACACGCAGGTGTTGGTGATGGCTCCGGCCTTTTCCGCTGTATAGGCGGTGAGCAGGTCGGCAGCGGTTGGCTCTTTGTGGTTGAGCAGCGGGAGCAGCTCGGGGTAATCGTCCTCACTCACAAAGCTACCGTCACACTTCACCCAATCCGGGCCTGGGTCGGCGGCGCTGTACTTAATGGTGCCGACCGGGGGCGGGAGATTCTCGGCCTTGTGGTTCAGCTCCTCCCGCAGCTCCTGAAGGCCGTCCTCCAGACCGGCGATACTGGTCTCGGTGTCGGTGAACAGGTCCTTCAGCACATCGATCTCACCCACCACATCGCGGG
>CAJTCU010000022.1 GCA_910574935.1 Oscillospiraceae bacterium | reverse complement strand
CGGAAATACTTTGCGGCTTCCTCGATTGTGAGGGTGTATTTCTCCCAGATGGGAACCTCTGCGTAGTTCATAAAACCTCCTGTCAAAAAAATAAGCCTGTGCGGGATAGGCACAAGCGTCACTTAGGGTTGCTGTTCTGTTGCCGCCGCCTTTGCCGCCAGGTCTATGCTGACGGCGAGGGAGCGGTTGAGCTTTGGCAGGATGCTTTCGGGGAGCCTGCCGATGTAGTTCTCTAACCTCCGCTTGTCTATGGTGCGGATTTGCTCTGCAAGGATGAGGGAGTTCTTGTCAAGCCCCTCGAAGCTGCCTACCTCGGTATGTGTGGGCAGCTTTGCCTTTGTATGCACTCGGCTCGTGATTGGCACAATGATGACGGTGGGGCTGTGGGTGTTCCCTATGTCGTTAGAAACGATGAGTACGGGTCGCCTGCCGCCCTGCTCGGAGCCGACAATGGGATTTAGGTCTGCGTAGAAGATGTCCCCATGCTTGATAGTCCTTTCCATTATGTGTTTGACCTCCTATCTGGATTTAGGCAGGAGATTCCTGCCTATGTAGCAGCCAGATACAAGGGAGTGTTTAAGGTCAGCGGGGCATAAAAACAAAGCCCTGTTTCCATAGACCGCCCTGCATCTGGCTTGATATGATAGGAGCATTTCTATTTGTCCTCGACACCCCGAAATGCGGATACGTTAAACGTAAGGGAAGTCACCAAACGGTCAGCAGCGAACTGACGCCACGGGAATCGCACCCCAACTGTCGGTCTGACAGAGCCGCCCTCATTGTCTGCGGCGGATTGGCTACCGCTCGGACTGTGACTGGACGGGAGTATCATTGTCCTCTTTGTGGGTCATGGCGAAATCGGGGGCTGCCCGATATTTTGAGTCGGTAATTTCCGCTCACCACCTTTCATCGCTTCTGCTTTTCGGCAGGTCATGGCGTACCGCTGCACACGCTTTTGCTCATCACAATCACAAAGAGAATGTATTTGGTGAATGGGTATTCAGTTGTCAAGGAGCTGCGGGAAGCCCATAGAAAAGCCCCCTCACTTTTCCAAAGGAAAAAATGAGGGGGCTTTGCACGGAAAATTTAATTTTCCAAAAGTTTTTTGAGCTTTTGCAGGATTTTCATGATGTGCCTGCTGACGCTGGACTGGTTAATCCCATAGATACGGCTTAACTCAACCTGCGATTTGCCCTCATAGAAATGCTGTTGTATGAGCTTCCGTTCTTCTTCCGACAGCAGTGTGAGGGAAGATTTCAGCTTGTCCAACATCATTCTGCGGACAACGGTTTTCCTGCCTGCATTTCGGGCAGTAAAGAGGATAGTTTTTCAAAATGGTATCCTCTCTAATTCTATTACGGGTTTTGCTGCCACAAGCAGGACAGCGCACCCATTCTGTCTTTTTTCTATTTACATACATAATCAGACTATTTTTCTTGCTTTTCTTCTGCTAACTTTATATCCTGCATAACTTAATCCATAGGCAATCAGAAAAGCAATGATATTGCCTATCAGTTCTGTAACGGGGTCGGATTTTTGGATACCTACATACATTTCTGTACTTGCTATTTCATTGTCATCTATATTTCCCTTTTCCTTTGCGTTCTCTGAACTTTCGCCTCCAATGGTTTTATCACCACCATATATTTCCTCGCCCTCTGAAATAAGTCCCTGTTCAAGCATATACTCATATGCCTTTTTATCCAATTCGTCATATAGTTCATCCATTAGTTCATCATTTGGAGTTTTTGGGGAATTATCTGGTAATTCACTTTCTTCTATACTACTCAAGTCATTTCCTGCCACAAGTACAATAATCTGGCTTGTTCCCCATGATATAAGAGTAAGAATAAGTGCTATGCAGATGCCATATTTCCAATTCCATTTTATCCGATACCCTATGATGAAGGAAATGGCAGCAATACATATGATTGGAACGACAAGCACCAATGCCGTAAATAACTGCAAATTTCTCACACAATAGGTTACAGCAACATAGTTAATTAACAAGAGAACACATGTCGCAGCAAAAATTGATACTATCACAAATGTAAATTTACCGATTTTCAAGCAGAGCGGCGCGGGTACACCCGTGCCGCTAAGTCCAAAAGAGGTGTTACCGCTTTTGGACTGCGTTAACTATACTTGAAAGGAGTGTGCCGCCATCCATCCAATATCTTTATGGGGCCGGCTGCAAAGCCTGGGGGAACTGGGCTGCGCCGACCCTGCCATACTGCCCAAAATCCTCCAAACCTGGGGGAACACCCCCGCCTCCTATTTTTTCCCCAAGGCGGAGCAGTGGGAGCGGATGCAGCGGATTCTCGGCCTGGCTCCGGCCTATGACCCTTCTCAACAACTGCCACCATTGCCTGTACTTGGGCGGCCAAGACGTGGAAACCGCCCGGTACAGGGGGGGCAAGGCCAACCGCAGCGTGGGCACCATGCTGCCCTCACGCTGCGGGATTGACCTCGCTCCGTACCTGACAGACGCGGCCTTTCGCGGCCTACTGGACTTCAGCACGCCCTCGCCCTTGAACATCCTGAGCAGCGCCGTGGTGGAGACCGCCGCCATGTGCCTGATTGCCAAGGCTGCGCGGAGGGCACAGGCCGCACCAGCGGCCCATCTAAAGCCCGTCCTGCTCCAATCTTTCAGGAAGAGCGCTACACGCTGCAAGGCGGGTGGAAGTTTGCCGTTGTGGGCGGAGACTATTCTGTATCGTTTCCTGGACTTGCCTAAGCAGGAGCCGGTCTCCGTGTCCCACAAGGACTTTGAGCAATGGCTGGCGGCTGGATTCGTCCGGCCTGTGCCTGCCGCAGCCCCGGCGTAATGTACCATGATAGTGTAATCTGAGGCTTTCTTGACATGAAATACTGGCATTGTATTCACATCCCCTTTCCTTGTAATTCATAATTTAGAATTGAAAGGACTCTCATTTTGTGCTATACTATCAGTACCATAGGAGGTGAGCATTTTGAGCGATATCGGCAAAAGAATGGGAACACTCCGGGAGGGCATCGGGCTATCTCAAGCCAAGTTCGGAAAAATTGATGGCCCCCCAGGCTACCATGAACCGATACGAAACAGGCTGCTCTGCCGCTCCCATCAAAGTGCGGATCTGGTATGCGCGGATTACTTCGATGTCTCGATGATTATATCTGCTGCTGCACTGAAAAGCTCCAGGGCAAGCTGTACGAGTGCAAGCCCCAAATTTGGGAAGAGGATCGGGCCATGAGGCGGTTTGTGGAAAGGTGCTTTGACCCCGCCTCACCCATGTATGACCGCTTGAAAAGGCCATCATTGAACTGTTGGAGAGGGTGAAAGAGTGAACATTGTCATTTACGCCCGATATTCTAGCCACAGCCAGACGGAGCAGTCCATCAAGGGCTAGCTTCAAACTTGCTACGAGTTTGCCAAGAACCATGGATATATTGTGATTGGCGAATATATCCACTGGGCACAGAGCGGCACAACAGACAGTCGGGCCGAGTTCCAGCGTGAGATTGCCGACAGCGGCAAGCACATTTTTGAGGGCATGCTTGTCTATCAGCTTGACCGCTTCGCCGGGAACTGCTATGACAGCGCCATCAACAAAGCAAAACGGAAAAAGAACGGTGTCCAGGGGATCCCCGCCAGGGAAAATATCCGTGACAAAGCCAGCGGCATTTTGGTGGAAAGCGTGTTGAAGAGCAATGGCCGAATACTAACTCAGCGGAGCCGTCTTAGAAGATACGGCGGGGCATGGACATCCACAAGGGACTGTTTTTTATGAAAACCAAATCGAAACATAACTATCTCGTCTGTGAACAGAAAATGATCTACGCCCTGCTTATGATCAGCGCCGGGATGATGGGCGCCTACACCTACGTCCTGCGGGGCGGAGTGTTCTGCAACGCACAGACCGCCAATGTGGTGGTCATGGCCATCAACTTCGGCAAAGGCGATTGGCTGGGCGGGCTGTACTTTTTGATCCCCATCTCCGCGTATCTATTGGGCGCGTTCGTGTCGGAGATTTTGCCCTCGCCGGTAAAACGGCTGGGGCTTCTGCGCTGGGACACCTACCTGATTATTTTTGAAACGGCGGTGCTGTTCCTCCTAGGTTTCATCCCGCTGTCCATGCCCCATCAGGTGGTGCAGGTGATGGTCAACTTCATCGCATCCATGCAGTACAACACCTTCCGGCAGGCCGAGGGCATCCCCATGGCCACCACTTTCTGCACCAATCACATCCGGCAGATTGGAGTGGGTCTGGCGAAGGCTGTGCACAAAGGGGACAGCTTGGCCTTGCGCCGGGGGCTAATTCATGCCGGGATGGTCTTTGCGTTTTTCGCCGGGGCGGGGCTGCTGGCCTTTCTCTGCCCAATCCTGGCGGAGAAAGCCGTCTGGGTTACCATTGTGCCCATGGGCATCGTGCTGGTAAAGCTGATTCGCGCCGACCTGGGCGCTGAGCATGATATGCTCAGCCGGAAGCCCTCTGGCCACTAAGTGGTTACATGGCCATCACCGGATCCAGGTTTTTCTCCGGGAAAGGATGCGGGAGTTCCTCGTTCCAGCCCTTTTGCTGGGGGAAATGTGTGCTAACCGGTACGTCTCATTCCCCCGGCAACGCCTGCGCGATATGTTTGGCGGCCGTATATCCGCCCCCGTCATTGTCCAAGCAGACGACGGAGTTCCTCCAGCGGGGACACTTCCTCTAGGAAAGGCTGGATGGGAGCAATTCCTACACCGCACAGGGCAACGGCAGGAATTCTCCTGCCAGTTCTCCGGGTGCAGGCTGATGTAGGAGAGCATATCAATAGGCGCCTTGAGCACATATAACTGCGGCCCAGCGCCGGTATGGTGAAAGCGGTAGGCTTTCTCGCTGCCGCCAGGGTCTGCCGGAAACCGGAGGCGGTGAGCGTCCCTCGGATTATAGATGTGCTTCACCCGGCCATGTTGTCTTTGCCGACGAACACCGAGCTGTGTTCGTCGGCGTTTTCTTCAGACATCCCATAGAACTTCACAGCATCGCAGTCCTCCTGGATGTACTGGCCGAACCAGATATTGTTGCGTACAGTGACGCGCTCCCCCTGATGCTTCCGCTCCCATTCAGAGCCGGATTTTTCAACGTTCCGCCGTGGGAGCAGAGCCAGTGCCTCAGATCGGTGCGGCCTGTTTTGCAGCGGTCTTTTGCGGTCATGATATCAACTCCAAACTTAAAACCATTCCTGTCTCTTGACAAGGGAGGATCTGTCTGATAAAATAGTTCAAAAAAGAACTTAAAGGAGCGCGGTATGATCCCACTTAACCCCTGGGAGCACCAGAACGCATTTAAGATGCTCTACAGTAAATTCGTGTCCGCAATTTGCCAGCGGCACGGCATGACCCGCGCCGAGCTGGATATCCTGCTTTTTTTAGCCAATAATCCCTGCTACGATACCGCTGCTGAAATCGTGGAGATACGCTATCTGGCCAAATCTCAGGTCTCGGCCTCTGTGAAAGCTTTAGAGCAGCGCGGGATGCTGTTTCGGGAATACGCGCATGGCAACCGCAAGACCGCGCACCTGAAGCTTTGCGAAAAGGCTATGCCAATCGTGCGCGAGGGGCAGCTGGCGCAGGAACGGTTTCTTGCTGCCATCCTCAAGGATTTTTCAACCTGTGAGATAGAGGCTCTGGAAGATTTTAGCCGGAGGATGCAAAACAATATTGACAGATTAATGGAGGACACAAAATGCTGACACTACTGGTTTGCTTTATTGCGGGAATGGGGGCTGGGCTGGGCACCGGCTTTGCAGGCATGAGCGCCGCCGCGGTCATCAGCCCAATGCTCATTACATTCCTGGGACTCCCGGCTTATGAAGCGGTCGGGATCGCCCTGGCTAGTGATGTACTCGCCAGCGCCGTCAGCGCGTACACCTACGGCAAGAATAAGAATCTGGATGTGCGAAACGGGCTGGTGATGATGGCGGCGGTGCTGGTGTTCACCATGGTGGGCAGCTTTGTGGCAAGCCTGGTGCCAAACACCACCATGGGAAGCTTTTCGGTGTTTATGACTCTGCTGCTGGGGATAAAATTTATCGTGAAGCCAGTTATGACCACCAAGGAGGCCATGGGCGCGGTCAGTCCAAAAAAAAGGGTGGTTCAGTCTGTTATATCCGGCACAATGGTGGGCTTTATCTGCGGTTTTGTAGGCGCTGGCGGCGGCATGATGATGCTGCTGATTCTCACCAGCGTGCTTGGGTATGAGTTAAAAACCGCTGTCGGTACCAGCGTATTTATCATGACCTTCACGGCCCTCACAGGCGCGGCCAGCCACTTTGCCATTGGCGGTATGCCAGACATCTGGTGCCTGGTCCTTTGCGTGGTTTCCACCTTACTGTGGGCAAGAGTCGCTGCAAAGTTTGCAAATAAGGCCAGCCCCGCCACACTGAACCGCGTTACCGGGGTGATCCTGGCGGTGCTTGGAGTTGCAATTTTAGCGGTAAACTATTTGAAGTAGCCAATGGCGTATTCTGTTCCCCCAACATTCAGCCCTGTGCCAGCTTCTTTTCTGCGATTTCGCTTTGCAGATTGCGGTCTACATGGTGTGCATACCGAGTGTTCCGCTTTTGGGATAGGGCGTTTTTCCATGTTTCCTCATTTCTTGTTACCTACCAGTTCTCCTGCTGGACGGCGGTTTTTTCTTTGCCGCCATTCAGCAGATTGCATTATAATTCGGCGTCATACTTATTGTGCGCTAATTGTCTCAACAATGGACATATTTCGTATTCTTTTGATCGGCCCATATACCGCTACAACCACTGAGAAAAGCACAATCAAAATAATTACCATCAGCTTTCCCCACGGGAGTAACCACGGGTCGCCCCATTGACGGCTTATCAACAAATCAAATAGGAACTTGTTGCAGATTACTCCCAAGACAGCTCCTACAATACTTCCTAGGATTGCATAGGTAGCCGCCTCTGCAATAATCATTTTGGAAAGCTGATGATCGCTTAGGCCGATAGCCCGGAACGCCCCATATTGCTTTGTGCGCGCCGTAACACTCATAGCGATACTGTTGATTATATTGAAACCTGTAATCAGGGCAATCAGCGCCAAAAAACCGTAGAGGAACAACCAAACGCAATAGTAGACGCTCAAAGTGCTGCTGTTATCCATCCGCTTGTCAACAAAGGAATATCCTGCTCCATAGGTGCGGTGTATAGTATTTACCTCTACATCCGTAGCACGATTTGTCAGCTGCATATCAATGACCGTGTAATCTGACTGACCGGTCAATTGCCGGAATGTATCTTCGGAGCAAATGATCGTTCTGACATCAGCGGAATTGTAGAACGGACTGTCAGAGAGCATCCCTACAATTTCTATTTTTGCTGTTTGTCCATGAAGGCTTAACGATACTGTATCACCAATTTGGATCGTGTTCTGCGGCTCATACACGATCAGTCCAGTATTCAGTTTATTTTGCACCGTATCCAAAGGACCGCCCAGCATATAGCTTTTTGCCCATTCGAATTGCTTTTGCTCATAAGAAATCAAGTCTGTCTGTTGTTCCTGCCCATCGGCTGTAATTGGCACATTATACGCAAACATCCGGCCATACGCTGACCTGACAGCCGCATTACTTTTCAGTTCCTCAAGATAAGCCCGATTGACAGAACAAGTATTATCCAAACTCACAATAGATATATCCGGCGTCCACGGATGTAACGGCCGCAGAGTATGGTTCATAAACTCAATGGTAACAGAAAAGGCAAGGAAAAGAACAATGCTAAGTCCAAAGGAGCCGACCATCAAGATAAAGTTCTTGCGGCTTGATGTTGCATGGTGTATACCAAGCGCGGCATCAACTTTGAACAAGGTTGTATTGGCTGCTTTCCTGACCGGCTGGGTATCATTTGCGCTGCCAGAAACCGCCGATAATGGAGAAACCTTTGCGGCTCTTTTTGCGGGGGTACGAGCCGCCAAGAGTACCGTCAACAGCCCAACGACCACACCGGCAATAATGCTTGGAAAACTTGTACTGAAAAGAGGCATTGCGCCAAAGTATTCCGGGCTTAAAAGCCGCAGGATAAAGCAAAGTATCCATATTACAACAACGCCGATCCCAACACCGGCAGGAATGGCAGATTTGCACCAGGTAAGGGCCTCTTTGCGTACCATCCGCATAACCTGTTTAGGCGTTGCTCCAACACAGCGCATCAATCCGAAAAATTCTGTACGCTGCGCCACATTACTGTTCAGGCTGCTTGCGATCATCATAATACCCGCAAACAGAACAAGGACAAACAGGACTGCGGCGGCGGCATAGACCTGCATCATAAAGGAACTAGTACTTTGGCCCAGCAGACCGAGCAGCTTTGTATTTTCCGAAACCTGATCGCCGGACAAGCCGCATTGAGATTTCAAATTCTCAATTTCACTCTGCACATTCCATGTACTGGCAAACTGAACATAGTAAGCTGTGGGATAATCGGTTCGTCCCTCGCTCTTGTTCATCGAAAAAATGTCATACAGCTTTTCCGTTGTTAAAAATACGCCATAGGTATCGCCGCTCATTAGATTGGCAGTATTTTTTACAAAGCCTGACAACGTAAATATCAGGTGGAGGCCGGCGGGAGTATGGATCGTAATTTCATCTCCAATATGCAGACCAAGCATATCCTTGGCGCTCTCCGTCACCATCGCTTCATGGTCCGTCTTTGGGAAAGTTCCCTCGAAAAGCATATTGGGAAATATTTTTGCAAATAGACGATCATTGCTGCCGCAAAGGACAACTTCCGTTTCCGCTAACGTGTACCCTTGGTTTCCCTCATAGTTAAGCACATTATACGGGGCAAGTGCGGCAATGTCTGGCCGTGCCGCTAGGATCGCCGCATCTTCGCGGGAAATATTTTGAATGCCAATATGCCAGTTTCCGGTTTCCGCCTGCGTCTTAATGATTTGACTGCGGATAAACATATCTGCCATGCCGAAAATAGTTGTTACCAAAAATACAGCCAGGGCAATACAGAAAATCGACATTCTGTTTTGCTTCTTATGCACCTTTGCGGATATGGGAACCAGGTCAAGATAGCGCTTCATCCGTTTTTCCTCCCAAATCGGTAAGGACACCATCTGTTACTCGGAATACCCGGTCTACGGACGCTGTCAGGTTTTTGTTGTGGGTAATCATCAGGATCGTTTGCTGGTAATGCCGGGAGGCCCGCGTGAGCAGATCAATAACATCCTGGCTGTTCTTGCTGTCAAGGTTTCCGGTCGGCTCATCGGCTAAAATCAACTTTGGCCTTGTAATGAGGGCACGGCCAATGGCGACACGCTGCTGCTGTCCGCCGGATAACTGGTTGGGCAGGTGGCGGCTGCGTTCGCCTAGGCCCAGCAAATCCAAAATCTCTCGGACTTCCGCGGGGGCAGGCTTTCGGTAATCCAGGAGCAAAGGGAACATGATATTCTGCTCTACGTTCAGTTCAGAAACGAGCTGAAAGGACTGGAAGATAAAGCCGACGTTGCGCCGCCGGAAAATTGTGCGTTCTTCCTCTTTCATGGAGAACAGGTTTTGCCCATCCATGAGAACATTTCCGGAAGTTGGTGTGTCCAGAGCGCCGATGCAGTTCAGCAGGGTACTCTTGCCAGAGCCGGACGCTCCGACCACAGCGGCAAACTCTCCCTTGTTCAATGAAAAAGAAACATTTTTTAGCGCGTCCACTCTGGCCTCGCCCTTGCCATAGGTTTTACACAAATTTTGTACTTTTAGAATTTCCATCGGATATCAACCTCCTTCACCAAAAAGATAGCAGATACAGCTTACAATCAGGTGAATTTCAGCTTACAATTCCGTAAGGAAAGAAATTGTAAATGTTGTTCCCTTGTTTCCTTCACTCTGTACCGCGATACATCCGCCCTGCCCCTCAATAATAGATTTTGCCAGAGGCAGGCCCAGCCCAACACCTTGCGTATCCAGAGAATGTCTGCTTCGGTAAAAGCGTTTGAAGATATGATGTATGTCCTCCGGCGCGACGCCATTTCCATTATCAGATATGAATATGCGAAATATTGCTGGTGTGCGCTCCCAGGTGATTTGAATTATTCCACCCGGCCTTACATGGTCTAACGCATTTTTGACAATATTGCCAATCGCTTCACTTGTCCATTCCAGATCACAAACAAGCTGCTGTTCTGCATTTCCCTCAATCTGTATTTTTTTGTTTTCCTTTTCTGCCCTTGTCGTTAACTCGTTGATGGATCGAGAAATCAATTCCGACATACGAAAGTTGCTTTTTTCAAAAAGAATATTTCCGCTGTCTAACCGTGCGATTTTCAGCATGGATTGAATTAGCTGTTCCATACGCTTTAAGGCAATTCCTAGTTTGCCTGAAAACTCTTTGACCGTTTCGGGATGATCTGGCTCACCCGCAATGATTTCCTGATACATGGTAAGTGCGGCAAGGGGTGTTTTCAGTTGGTGGGAAATATCTGAAATGGTGCTTTTCAAAAATTCTTTTGCCTTACGCTCTGCTTCATTTTTTGCTTGCAGCATTGTGGCAAGCTGTTCGATCTGTCCGAATAACTGAAAAACGGCCCCCTCGCTGTTTTGCGGCAGATGGCAGGAATAGTCGCCGTTGATGTAATTTTGAATGATCGTCTCTGCCTGCTCATATAACCGTTTTCGCTGCCAAAAAAACCACCATGTTCCGATGAAAAGAACCACGGCCAGCAATATGGAAATGGCGATCATGGAACAAATGGAGGTATGTTGAATTTGAGTGATATCGGGCAAGCCAGAACGATTCTTTAGGCTTTTTATACCAACTGCGGCTGATAATTCTTCTCCGGCTATACTAATGTGGGTATTTGTGATCGCTGCCGCTATGATGTCTCTTGAAACGCCCTGCTCCAAAAGAGAAGAAACAACCGCTTCATCATGCAAGAGGCACGTCGTTTTCACGGAGTTTGTCTGATATAGATAGAACAACAGCCATGCTCCTACCATTAAAAAGCCAAAAGCAGCTAAGAAATATCCATAAATTTTAATTTGCTTATCCTGGTAAAAACTCATATGGCTGCCTCTTTCCATTGATAGCCAAACCCACGAACCGTTATCAGGTGTTTAGGATGCGAGGGGTCTGCCTCTACCTTTTCCCGGAGCCGCCGCACATAGACAGACAGAGTATTGCTATCGACAAAACTTCCCGCTTCGTCCCACAACTCACTCAAAATAATTTCCCGCGTAACGATGCGGTTTGCGTTTCGTATCAGAAGGCATAGCAGCCGGTATTCCGCACTTGTCAGTTCCAACTTTTTGCCGTTTAACAAGGCCCGACTGCCTAAAAGATCCATCGTTATATCTCCACATTCTATAAGTGTTGTACTGCCCGTGTTTGATGCGCCCGCTCTCCGAAGCAGCGCCCGAATGCGGGAACATAATTCCCCTAATCGGAACGGTTTTGTAATGTAATCATCGCCTCCGCTGTCCAGACCTCGGATAATGTTCACTTCTTCATCAGAGGCAGTCAAAAAAATAATCGGGACTTGTTGGCCCTGCCTGCGTACTGCCTCACAAACATCAAAACCTGTTCCATCAGGTAAAGTGACATCCAGAATGAGCAGGTCGTACTTTCCAATATTCTCGATGTTGTTGATCGCTTCGGAAACAGTGCGAACCATTTCGGCCTCAAATCCGTTTTTCTTCAAAGAATACTTCAAACCGTCTACCAGGCTTATATCATCTTCCAGCAACAAAATTTTACTCATCGTGCAGTCCCCTTCCACGTTGTGTTCTACCATCAATAGATTTCTTGACATCTTTGGGTATCAGCCAGATTGTTGCCATTTTTGCAGCGCCAGGAATACGCCCATCCGCGCAGTAGTAGTTTATCCATCGTGGGGTAACATCCCATTTTTCGCCCGCTTTTTTCAAAGACATATAGTCCATGCTGCACCGCAGATATTTGTATTTTACTTCTTTTGCTCGAATAAAACAAACAACAAAATGTAAACAATAAAGATTAGATCTTCTGTATTCCTTATTTTTCCTATAAAAAGTGTATGAAGCGTTGGGGCGCTGGTTAGAGAACCGCAAGGGAGCGAAAGCGACCACCATTGACGGGTACCGCAATTCCCTTTTCCTCAACCGGGACGGCAGCCCGAAAACGGGTGTGAATTATTTCAATATGTTCCGGGGGGCTTGTAAAGAAGTACAACAAGTGCCATAAGGAAGCCTTACCCAAAGTAATGACACCTCACACTCTGGAAAAACTCTCCGTGTACTGTCCAAATTCGATGTATTTGCGCCCGAACCTTGAAAGGTCTTTGACCAAGAGCAGGTTGATACGCTTCGTCTTTGCATCTTCAATAAGGCGCTAGACGCCGAGCCGGTTGAAATTTGTACCGGAGTATCCATCAATATATACGTCCACTTCGTTCCAGCCGCGCTGACGCACCTGGTTTTGGAGAAGCAGTTTCTGGTTTTCAATGCTAGAGGGAAATCTCCCCGAAGTTCTTGTTGACAAACAGGCGGTCGGGTGATATAATAACAATGTTCATTTGCGCGAGTGCTGGAACTGGCAGACAGGCACGTTTGAGGTGCGTGTGCTTATGGCGTACGGGTTCAAGTCCCGTCTCGCGCACCATGTAGGGGTGGAGATTTTGATACAAGGAGCATCAAGATTTCCACCCCTTCTTTTTGCCTATAATGGCTGAAAACCGCCGATTTTCGTATATTTTTGAAAAAAGCACTGTCGCTGGCTGGGGAAATCCCGGCTGGCGGCGGTGCTTTTTTGCTTTTCGGGTGTTAATCCGGCTCTGTAACCGTTGAAACTTTAAGACAATCGTTAGAATAATGAGGTAATCGTTAAGAGTATGGGGTAATCGTTGGGATTTCCCCCTATAAATTGAGTTTCAGAATGTCCAGCTTAGTGTTTTCTAAATAGTGTCGGTACATTAAATCTGCGGGCAATAGGCGCACTTGGATGGGTTGTAAACCCAGATTTTCCAGCATAGACATTGAAACTGACCCTTTGCTGATAATCGCTGAAGCAGCGGTCGGCATTAAAAAGCAGTTTCTCACTGTACCAATCTGGTGGGCATCCACAAAAGGCTGATAGGCAAGCTGATATAGATACTGCTTTGTGATAGATTCTATCCCAGGATGACCTCGAAGCACTTTATTATATTGAAGCTGGAGGTTATAATACTTTGCGTCAAAGATGATAAACTGGTAATCCCCATGGACATCTACGATAGAGATGAGGTCAGGAATGAGTGTATCCTCCGCTCTCTTCGAAAACGGCTCGCCGCTTGGTGCAAACCCGCACCACTCCGGTTTTTCAATCAAATCAATGAGTTTCCTGTGCCGCATCTCGCGGTATTGTCCCGCCAACTGGACAGGCAGACGCAGACCGCCAATTGGCCTCTGCAACTGGTTGTCCAACACTTCGGCGCAGGCTTTTTCCCATACCAGGTTGAAACTGTTCGTGCCGAACATACTGAAGCAATCCAAATCATCCAAGGCGCTGCTGTTGGCTATGTAGGCATACAGGGTTTTTAGCAGAAGCTGTTTGCGGGTGTTAAACTGGATGTTGAGTTCCTTGGTGATTCGCTCAAGAATGTACTCCTTGTCACCAAAGTCCTCAATCTGTTCATCGGAAATATCAACGCCCATAATGTCAAACAGGTCTAACAGATCGGCGTCTCTTAGTTCCATACTGCATTTTGTGAGGATACACTCATGCAGTCGCTTAAAATAATCAAAATCATCGTTTACGCGCTTCATCGTCAACAATTCCGGGTAATATGGCCGGTTATTGCTAAGAAGGGTAAATGTCTCGTTGATGGTTTTATCCCAAAGAATATCCCCAGCACCATTCGATTCGATGATATCCTGTGTGTTTGTATAGGCACCGTATTCGAAATAGTCCTGAAGGAGGAACAGCATGACCGCAAGCATATTAAACGCGCTGCTGTCGCTCGTATCATTATACATCCGAATGATCTGCTCTTTGGTATTGTACTTTTCCAGCACCTTAAGCACCTGTTTTAGCTCTGGCGTGGGCGCAGTAGCATCGAGCAGGTATTTTGGAAAGCATTTTAGTACCCGGCCCTCTATCGTGATAACCCCTACGAAGGTAAATACATACAGGTACTCGTTTTCGCCAACCTCAACATCTGCTATTTCAATGTCCTCGTCTATCAGCTCGGTAAGGTCTTTTTGTGTGTCATTTGCTTTTACAGCCTTGAGAACGCCATACTCTTTGAGCCGCTTCAGAATATGGACAGTCCTTTCCTCGGAGCATTGGAACTGATCCACCAGTTCATTTTGCGTATATCGCTTTTGTTCTCGCAGAAAAACTGAAATCATACCCCTTCATCCTCTGGCACACCGTCAATAAACTGGCTACTGATCCCATCGCAGAAAATGTACACACCTTTGGTGTCAAATTCTCTGCAGATTTTCGAATACTGATTTCTCGATTTCTCGTCGCAGCCGCCAAATAGACTGAGACGCTTCTGTTTTGCGGCGTCATCAAACAGGTACATAATGACCTTGTTTTTAAATATGCGGGCAAAGGTTTCGGCGTCAATTGTATCGCCATCTGGCAGGCTTTTCTTGGAAATGAAATACGGACCCATCAGTTTATCTTCGTTAACCTTATAGGTCAGAAGCTCACTGTTGATGGCTTTACGGAGCGCATTCCATTCAACGATGCGGCGATATTCGCCTTGACCAAGAATTACCTTCCTACCGGCAATCCCGGCTTCGCTGTCATCGATCCCCAAATAGGTGAAATCCCATCTGCGTTTAAATGCCGTGTCCATCGGAAAAACGCCTTGGTCTGCGCTGTTCATCGTTGCCCATATAAACATATTGTCCGGGATGCGAATTTCCGAATAATCGTCCGGCGCACCGCCGAGCTTCTCTGCCAAATGCTTTTTGATGTCCTCGGATGCCTGAATCGGATATTCGCTAACCTCATCCTCACCACGGTCAAGAAGCTGGAACACATCGCCAAACACAGCGGCCACATTGGCACGGTTAATCTCTTCAATGATGAGGAGGAAAGGCTTAGGCTCGGCCGTTCTGCTGTTCTGAAGCGCTTTCACATAGGTACGCATGAACGGTCCTGGGACATACGCATAAGTGATGGCGTCCTTGCCGTCGCTGTCTTTGCACGGCACAGGCTTATATGTACCAACGAAATTTGCATACGAATAGTCTGGATGGAAGGTTACACGCTCATATTCGCCGCCTGCAGCAAGGAGGGCATCTTTATCACAATTAAGGGTAAAGCTCTTACCAGTACCAGGTGCGCCAAAGAGAATGCGGTTATGCGGCTGGTCACTAACAAGCCCTGTCTTAAAATTGACTGGACAGGACTCCACTGTAATAGGATGTTCTCGTAAAAAACGATTGTATAACTCGAGTCCGGCTGAAAGCGCTCCATTGCCTCGCGCCTGGTTGAAGGCTTCATATCCTTCAGAAGCCTTTATACTGTCATAGACCCTGCTGAACGAATCGGTATCTCTAATTTCAAATATGGATGTGCATGGTGCAATAGCGCCAGCAAATGAAGCCCCTACAGCCTTTAGCGCACTGATATACTGATTTCTTGTGTTTTCTGAGTATAGCTCGCCGTTTGCTTTTGTAACGCAAGATAGCCACTCCTTAAACGCACTCTCAAGGTCTCTTTCTCCATCCGCCATCCTGTTCTCATGCATTATCATCACTTCTTGCAGAATCGGGAGTGGGTCCATAATACCAGAATAGCTTTCTGGGTATTCTTGAGGCAATAGCATCATTAGGGATTTGGTTGCCTCGCTGCACTCCTCGTATTGGAATGCTCTCCTACCGAGATATGTATCTGCAAATTGTCCGATTATAGCGGCTATCCGCTCATCAAATGCATCTAAATGGTTGGATAACTCAATAATGTCAGCTATTCTCTTATCAAAATTTAGCTTAAAGTAGCGGCCCGTTCTATCGGTTGAGTCTTTGCTTTCACCACCACAAAACACGCAGTCTTTAACAGTAAACAAAACTTCATTTGGGTTGTCGGCGTTGGGACAACATTCAAGCCACATAGACTGGAGCCAAAAGTTATTTGCGCTCAAAATGGACCACTGTAAATTATTGGGCATTTTTACCCCACAAGTAGGTGGTAGCATCATAAACGAGGACATCACTTTACTTGGTGATACACGGCCTGTACCAACGCCCAGTTTCATCGATGTAGAGCCGTTCCCGCGCGGCTTAACTTCATATTTCGCTTTATCATCGTTCAATATGATGCAAAGATCTTCTCCAGATTGGGAGCGAAAAACATACCTAAAAAGAGCAGTTTTCCCATCCAAAGATTCTGGAGAAACCAGTTGTCCACTTTCGTCGTAAAACCTGCCTGCTAAAAAGGCCTGCCCACCACCACTGTTCGAATTATATATGAAATGAAAATCAGCATCGTGACCAGAATATGTTGAATACTCTGCTATTTCCTCAAAATATGGCATAGTCACACCTCACTTTGATTAAAATTAGAAGAATACTGGATAATGCATTTTGCCACATATTTTGCAAGTGCAGGTGGAACAGCATTTCCTATCGCAAGCTCCACATCTGTTTTTGCGCCAGGCAATGAAAAGCTATCCGGGAAAGTTTGAATATATCCTCGTTCTCGTGTTGTCAGTGGCCGCACACCCTCATGTATATCGGCCTTATCCGCATGATGTCGCTTGTAGTTTTCAGGAATCGGCCTGTTAATGCCTCGAATCGTTGCCGCTGGTTCGTCTACTGAGAAAACTGCACGCCTGTTATAACTTCTTGGATGCATATAGTAAAACTCTGTATCTAAAGCATCGCCAAGGTAATCCCGCACAGACATTTGCCTTGTTGACAAATTAGAAACTAACGCATCATCGAGAAACCCATCTGTCTCACCAAGCTTACCAATCAAAAAGAACCTATGTCGTTTTTGCGGCACACCACAACGACTTGCGTCTAAAACTCGTGATGTTAATCCATATCCCGCTGTTGATAGTATGTGCTTTAATTGCGCCACGGTAGAAAAACGCTCAATATTATAAACATTTTCGAACACTACCCACATGGGCTTAGCTTCCGCAACGATCTCACCAAATCGTATGGTAAGATTTGCTCGCTTTCCTAATTCCCGTTTGCCAGCTATAGAGTAGTCTTGGCATGGGGGGCCTCCCATTATGAGGTCTGGACACATTTTTACAATCTGCTGGGCTACACTGTCATCCGCCAAATCCCTTTTATAAATGGGATGAGAAAAATTGCTCTCATATATTTTTATCGCAGCATCCCAGTTATCATAAGCTGCAATAACATCAAAACCAGCCTGTTCAAATCCCAATGACATACCACCGCAGCCAGCAAACAAGTCAATCGCTTTCATATCATTTGCTACCTTCTATTCCCATAATATATCTCATCAAAGCTGCCCCCACAAATTTAGCCAAATTCACAGGAACGGCATTTCCAATCATTGAATTGATGTCGGACTTGCCACCTATGAACTGAAAGCTCTCTGGGAAAGTTTGAATGTAGCTTCTTTCTTTCGGCGTAAGGCAACGCACCTGTGTTACCGGGACTGGATCATTCGGATGCCCTTTATAGCCGTTTGGTATGGGTCGGTCTACTGCACGTATTGTCATAGATGGTTCATGAACGCTAAAAACGCCTCTACGGTTATAGTTCGTTGGAACCCTGAAGTAATAATCAATTCCAAGTGAATCCCCAAGATAATCGTGAATACTCATGGGCTTTTGTGCCAGATTAAGGCGAAGCTCTCCGTCCAAAAAGCCATCGGCAGCGCCGAGCATACCTACCACAAACATTCTTTTACGGGTTTGCGGCACACCACAATAAGCTGCGTCCAGAACCATTTGTGTCAGCCCATATCCAGCTTTACGGAAATGCGAAAGGGCCTTGTTAAAAGAGTTCGTATTGCGGATTGCCGCAACATTTTCCATAACAAAGTATTTTGGTCTAATTTCACTTACAATTTGAGAGTAGCAAATCGATAGAATGGCTCTCCCACGGCTTTCATCTTGAAAGCCTGCCGTTGAAAAGTCTTGGCAAGGAGGCCCCCCGATAATTAAATCGGGGACGAACTTTGACACAACCTTTACGGCTCCATCTACATCTGATAGGTCCTGTTCAATAGCAGAATGTTCGAAGTTCATTTCATATACACGAAGTGCCGCTTTCCAGTTGTCAATTCCCGAAACGACATTAAATCCGGCTTTTTCAAAGCCCAGTGACATTCCGCCGCATCCGCAAAACAAATCAACACATCTTATGTTAACTGTCATTAAGCATATATCCTTTCATGGGGGCTGGGCAAGGAGGCTATTCTAACTGATTGCGCTTTCTCCACTTTTTACCCACTCTTCCAGCTCAGACCTTTTAAATTTCCACTGCTTTCCAATTTTGTGGGCTGGAACACTCTTATCCTTTACCCACTTTCGCAAAGTAACTGGCTTGATATTAAGGAATAGCGCAGCATCTTCAATGCCAATATAATTTTCGTTTGGTGAATTAGACATACTTATGCACCTCGTCCTCGTTTGGCCACATTATGTATTTTATCATATCATATATTTGCACACATTTCAATCTATTTCTTTACTTTTGCGCTATTTGATTGTATTTGAGATATTTCTCTTTAAACTCATCCTCTTGGAACGCTATTAATTAACAAATTGAGAACCTCTGGGCCAAAAGACAGTCATATGAGAGCTATGCAAATCTGTTTCTTTCGAGCATACTCGACCGTGTTCCTCGTACCCCCAGGTCCTCCATTGTAGACCGCAATGATCCGCGCTGAATGATCCACCATCCACTCATTTCTCATCTGAAAACATTCCCGGCTGTATTCGGGGCAGATGAAGCGCACCAGGTCGGCACGCTCCAAGACCCGCCGATACCGCTCCTGCCAGTTCTGGCTCCAGCGGGCTTCAAATCCTTGATAGGGGCTGGCACAGATTAGCCGGATTGCCGCACCTTCATCACGGAGAGCCAACACGATCTCCGCTGCCCAAAGGTCCACACCTCTCGCCATTCCAGAAATAAATGTTTGAAATCCGTCAGCAATTGCTGTGCGGATTTCTTTTTTTAGTGCCTCTACGACCACCGCCTCCGGCTGTTCCAGCTTTTCCGGCCTGTGTCCAGTGAAGCAGCACCGATGTTGCCGCAGTTCTCGCTCCGTCATTTTACCGCTCTCCCGTGATGGTTGATACAGTTTAATATAACGGTATTAGCCATACAAGTCAACTGTATAAAACCATTTAAGTGAACGGTAAAATATTGACCAGAGGGAGGTGGCATTATGGACACACATTCCAAGCTGCGGCAGTTAATGGCGGAGCGGGGTTGGACTGCTTATCGGCTGGCGAAAGAGAGCGGCCTCTCCGAGTCCACGCTGGCGAACATTTTTAAGCGGAACACCGTTCCCTCCATCTCAACTCTGGAGTCCGTATGTTCCGCCTTTGGCATCTCCTTGGCCCAGTTCTTCGCCGAGAGCGAGATGGTGGAATTGACCCCCGAACTGAAGGAACTGTTTGACAATTGGGTGTCGCTTACCCCGGAGCAGAAACAGGCGGCGTTGCAGATGATCCGAGCTATGAATGCAAAGTAAAAAACTGAAAATTCGCCAGAGCTTTTGCCTTTTTCTGTAAAACTGAGCTGCACCGTTGTTGATATCCTTGTTATTTTACTGTTTATGGAGTAAAATGGTTTCATAAGCAGGATGGGTGGAGGTGTTCTCTGTGGCGGAAGTCAGGTCAATTTTTTCATATGTGGATAAGAAGTGCTATAACGGCTTGTACGACGCTGCAGCTGAGTATATCGCCAAACATTGGGAGACTATGGGCTTGGAGTCCCGACGTGTGCCGGATATCCAGACTGCGGAGCTGGCGGATGCCTGGGTGCGTAGAGTGTATGTTTCCGACCTTCCCGGCGACCGCATTGCTTTCGATGTAGGACTGGAGGTTCAAATCGCGGTATCTTCCGCAGACCATCACAATGACTTCAGCGATGAGCTTACCGAGTGGCTCCGCATTTCCTGTGAGGGTGATCTGGCGCAAGGACTGAATGACTGGACAATCACCAATACCTGCATTTACCGCAAACAGAATTTCCCCGAGAACTCCATGTCCGATGCCTTGGTTCCAGACATTCGAAATGATAAGATGGATGATGCTGCCACAGCCTTTCTAAGAGAGTATTACCCAGAAGCTCTCCGAATCACAAAGCCAAAAGAACCACCGGTCTTTGTTGATCCGATGGTCTTGGCAAAAAGGTTGGGTCTACAGGTCGTGACCCGCCCCATCCGAGAGGATGGCGCAGTTTTCGGTCAGCTTTTCTTTGATGATGCCGATACCGAGATGTACGACAGCAATCAGAATGAAATAGTTCCGGTTCACATCCCCGGCAAAACGATCATTGTTGACCCAACGATGTTTCTGCTCACCAATTATGGCTCTCCTGGCAATACCATAATCCATGAATGCGTCCATTGGGCAAAGCACCGCAAGGTATATATGTTGGAAAAGCTATACAATGACAAGGCTCGCGGAATCACCTGCGAGGTAACCGGCGGTGTCCAGGCGGACCTTTCCCGGCGTGCAACAGAGCGGATGGAGAGCCAAGCCAACCGGCTGGCCCCCGTATTCAGATGCCGGTGGCTCCATTCAAAGCAAAGGCAAATGATTACATCTCTCGTTTTATGCGCGAGATGGGTGCCCGCCACGAGATTGAAGTTATGGAGGCCGTGATCCAGCAGTTGGCCACCGACTTTGTTGTGTCCAGGCAGTCAGTTAAAATCCGCTTGGTGGAGTTGGGCTTTGAAGCGGCGATTGGCACCTTTACATATATCGATGACCACTATGTGAAACCCTATTCTTTCCGCAAGGGAGCAATCCGGGTAGACCAGACCTTTTCCATCAGTGCCCAAGATGCCGCTATCCAACGGTTCATAAATCCCGAGTTGCGAAAACTAACCGAGACCGGAGACTATCTGTTCATAGACAACCACTTTGTCTACAACACTCCGCTTTATGTTGAAACCGATGTGGACGGGCAACTTGATCTGACTGCCTACGCCCGATCCCACATGGACGAATGCTGCTTGGTCTTCGATATGAAGATTACCAGCAAAGTTGCCGATGCCTATCACACTGTCTGTTTTTTAAATCGGGAGCCAAGCGACATTACCTTCGACATCACGTTCCACAACGGTTTTCAGAATGCTCCTCCAGAGCGTCAGATTGCTATACGGAAAAAGCAACAGGAGGAATGGCTCGGTATTCGAAGGCAAATGACGGATGATCCGGAGCAGTGTATGAAACTCCTGCTTGAATGGCGCGGAATGAACTACACCGGCCTCGGAGCAGTCATCGGTCGAAACCCCAAAACCATAAGCAGAACGGTCAAAGGCGAAACTGAGCCGGATTTGAAAACAGCGGCTGGTATCTGTTTCGGACTCAATCTTCCTCCAGTCATAAGCGAAAAACTGCTGGAAGTGCTGGGCTGCCGACTGATGCCGATGAATCCAAGCCACCAATGGATCAACGAGGCTCTGCACGTTAAATACCCGGAGCCGTTTAAATCTACACAGAGCTATCTCGAAGCATTCGGAGTGGAAATCTAAATATTTTTGGCAAAAAAACGGACATGGTGTGTCCGGTATTAAATCCTCTAATGGAGGTGCCGCTATGGGCATGAGCATGATTGAGTTTATTGACCGGCGAATTTCCGGCTACTGCTCAGACCCTACACTGTACGATGTATCTCCGTTCAGTCTGGCGGATTTCCGCGATTGCTTCATCATGGAACTGATTAAGGATGCCTACCATGAGACAGCGCCCCGACAGTCCCTACGGGCGCTTCGCGGGAGGGATGACGATGATGCCAGAATGCGGGATAGCCGGATTGCTAAGTACGCTCAGCACTATCGGACTCTTCAGTTTGAACATATTAAAAGCAACATTGGGTGGGAAGTCCCAGAACTGCTGCCCGATGATGTGCGATCCATAAATGGACGACTGGAAGGTTACCATTTTACCGAGATGCAGTATTTTGAATTGAACACCATGGTAGATCACCCTCTTTTCAAAGCAATCGTGAACAAGCGGATTTGCGATGTCAAAAAGATATCCAATAATACGTTCCGTGATTTCATGGCGGACTATGAGAGCCTAACGCAAGATTTGTTAAAAAGGCTGGATGGTTCAGACGAAGACGTAATCTTTGCTACTATTGCCCTTTTTACGTTGGAATGGAAATACTGTGTCGAGCTTTCGTACTCCTGTGCTGTTAACTCCGAACGTACCGGAACTAAGGATGTCCCTCTCGACAGATTTGCGGCCCTATGCGCCCAGTTGGCGTTTCCGATTCCCCCGGAGTTTACAACGATACTGCACACAGAGAGCCGGTTTGTCCTCCACCGGATGTCATTGGTCCCTGTTATGTTCTCGGATTCGGATTGGGAAGAAGTCGAGGCCAAGCTGTGTGTCTACCTTACAATTCGGTACTATCTCAAACAAGAGATTATACATAAATGGTCATTGCCCGAATACTTCTGCGGCATGACTACCAGGGCGCAATGGGCCAGCTTTATCCGGGAGCACTACGATTTAAGGAAAATCTACACCCGCAAGGATTGGACTAACAGCAGGATTCGGTATGTACGGAATCTCTATCAGGCCACAAGAATGGATCAGGAAACGCCGAAACTGTAAGGACTGCCATTTTTCCGAATTTCCGTTCTTAGTAGACTGAACCCAATAGCGATACTATAGAGCCAGAGTTCACTGGGTTACACCCAGTTGACTCTGGCTCTTTTTTTGCGTTCTGGACCGGACACGGCGTGTCCGATACAGCAAATTTTTCTGTGTTACCATAGTCGCAAGAGGCACAAGGAAACGAGCAACAGTCGATTCAAAGGCAACCGCTGAAGGCGCGGGTAAAGCCCAATAATACGGCAGCATATCAGGTGCCCATCGACACCCGCTTTTGTTTCCCTTGGAAAATCGTTATACATAACAAGGTCAAAACGGCACCGCCGTGGAGATAAAAATATCGAAGCCTGGATGCATACAGGCAAAGGATGCTATAGTCGCTAACTCTTCAATGAAGAGAAGGCGCATATGGCACCCTTGGTTCTGTGCATCCATTTTCGACTGCATGGGCCTGGGGCGCTGTATCGCTCCAGGCTTTTCTGCATCCTTTGCCCGCCCAGGCGGAAAGGGCATAGCTATGAAGAATCATCAGAAACAAACAGCCAAGGACATCGCCATGGTCAAGGCCACCTATCAAGATACCGCATTCAATAAGGCGGTCAGTGACGTCCCCGCCCACACGCCGGAGTTCAAGACCTATGTGGAGCAGGCCTCTGCCATCATGGACGAGCTACCTGGTAAGTTCGGAGCGACCCTGGCCTACCACATGGACAAGCTCCGCCTGACTAACGAGGCTCTGGCTGGCCTGTGCCTTATCAACGAGGACACTATCCGCAAGTATCGAAATGGCTCCAACAAATCGAAGCCCAATATCCAGACCGTTGTCGCACTGTGCGTGGGCCTCCGGCTCCCTCTGCCGTTCAGCCTCGATTTGGTACATAAGGCCGGACACACCTTTGCTGGTGAACCAAGCGACATCGCCTATCTGACGATCCTCTCCACCATGACAGGGAGCAGCATTTACGACTGCAACGCACTACTCCGCAACACTGGAGTTCCCCTGCTGGCGAAGGAGAAATAAAAAAGTTTTCGAGTGACCGGGTTTTCAAAGTCCGGCTGCTTGTCCCTTGGAATAGGCTGGTTTTCAAAATTATACTCCGCTCCAAGCCTTGAAAATCAGCTTGATTCCGGGTTTTCAACATCCGGGGCAAACGGGGTCTGGACGGCTATTATTAGGGCCATGAGGTGGCCACTCATACAGCCACCGCCCGCCCGACCGGGTGGCGGCGGCATCAACCATCAACCTAACGGGATGCACCCGAATGTATGAAAGGATATGTAAAATGCAGCAAGTTTTCATCTGTTCCCCGTACCGCGGGGACATCGAGCACAACGTCAAGGTCGCCAGGGATGCCGGGCGCATCGCTGCTAAGATCGGCTACGTCCCCGTCATTCCCCACCTGGTCTATCCGCAGTTCCTCAACGATGACCTGCCGGACGAGCGCATCCTCGGCATCAAGCTGGGGGCCGAGCTGCTGAAGGCCAGCGACATGATGTGGCTCATCGGCACCAAGATCACCAAGGGCATGAAGTACGAGTTGGAGATCGCCAAGAAGATGCGCATCCCCATCCGCTGCTACGATGAGAGGCTGGACCGCATCACCCCGGACACGCTGTCCATCGATGACCGGGTGAATGCCGAGTTCCTCGCCGAGCTGAAGGGCGCGACTCTCGTCTGAAGAAAGGATATCACACATGGATAAGAAAGTCTACAGCCAATTGGCTGAAGGCTTCGAGCTGCTGGCGGCTGGCTACCGCTCCCTGGCTGAACAGGGAGCGGAGGCCACCCCCGAAGCGGCCCCGGAGCCGACCAAGAAGATCACCATCGAACAGGTCCGTGCCGTCATGTCCGCCAAGAGCGATGAGGGCAAGACCGCCCAGGTCAAGGCCCTGTTGATGAAGTATGACGCTGGCAAGCTGTCTGGCGTCAAGCCGGAGGACTACGCCGACCTCCTCCAAGAAGTGGAGGCGCTCTGATGCCTTCCACTCATGCGAGATTTTCCCCTTCGGCAGCGAACCGCCGCTTGCACTGCCCTCCCTCCCTGATGCTGGAGGAACAGTTCCAGGATGAGGAGAGCGCCTATGCCGCCGAGGGCACCGCTGGCCACGCGATGGCCGAACATCTCATCAAGAAGTACCTCAAGCAGCGCACCCGCCGCCCCGTGTCCGACTACTACTCGGACGAGCTGCTGGAGGCCGTGGACGAGTACGTTTCCTTCGTCCAGGGCGAGATCGAGGAGGCGCGGCGGGTCTGCAAGGACCCCGTCTTCACCGTAGAGCAGAGGGTCGATGCATCCGAGTATGTGGAGGGCTGTTTCGGCACCGCCGACATGGTCATCGTGACCGACTCCTACATCCACATCATCGACCTTAAGCTGGGCCGGGGTGTGCAGGTGGATGCCGAGCGCAACCCCCAGCTTATGATCTACGGCCTGGGTGTTCTCAGCAAGGCCGAGCTGCTCTACGACCCCAAGGTGGTGCGGCTGACCATCTTCCAGCCCCGACTCTGCCACTGCTCCACTTGGGAGATCACCCCGGAGGAGCTGAAGAAGTGGGGTGAGGAGGTCCTCCGCCCCACCGGGGCCATGGCCCTCATGGGGGCCGGGGAGTTCGCCGCTGGCTCCTGGTGCCGGTTCTGCAAGGCCCGAAACCAGTGCCGCGCCAGGGCCGAGGAGTTCCTCAAGCTGGCCCAGATGGAGTTCCGCCAGCCTGCCCTGCTGGACGATGAGGAGATCGCCGAAGTCCTCCGCCGCTCGGACGAGCTTGCGAAGTGGGCGGCAGACGTGTATGCCTTCGCCCAGGACGAGGCAATCATCCACGGAAAGAAGTGGCCCGGATACAAAGTGGTGGAAGGCCGCTCCGTTCGGAAGTACAGTTCCGAGGAGGAGGTCATCGCTGCGGCCCAGGCAAGCGGCTATACCGACATCTTCAAGAAAACGCTCATCGGCATCGGCGATATGGAGCGGCTCATGGGCAAGGAGGAGTTCCAGCGTGTCCTTGGCTCCCTGGTCTACAAGCCCCAGGGCAAGCTGACCCTCGTCCCCGATTCCGACAAGCGCAACGCCATCAACACTACGACCGCATCTGCGGAATTTCAGGAGGTTTAATCATGGCTGCCATCAATCCGACTAAGGTCATCATTCCCTGCCGCATCAGCTACGCCCACCTGTTCGAGCCGACCAGCGTAAACGGCTCCGACCCCAAGTACGGCGCTTCGCTGATCGTGTCCAAGAAGGATGCCAAGACCATCACCGCCATCAAGAACGCCATCGAGCAGGCCAAGAAGGACTCCGTGGGCAAGTGGGGCGGCAAGATTCCCCCCAACCTCAAGACCCCGCTCCGGGACGGCGACACCGACCGGCCCGATGACGAGGCGTATGCCGGGTGCTACTTCCTCAACGCCAACAGCCGTCAGGCCCCACAGGTGGTGGATCGCAAGGTCCAGCCCATCATCGACCAGAGCGAGGTGTACTCCGGCTGCTACTGCAACGTGAGCGTCACCTTCTACGGCTACAACTCCAACGGGAACCGCGGCATCGCCGCTGGCCTGGGCAATGTCCAGTTCGTGAAGGACGGCGAGGCCCTCGGCGGTCGCTCCAAGGCCAGCGATGACTTCGAGGCCATGGCGGACGAGGACGAGGATTTCCTCTCCTGACAAACACACGACTTTTGGCGAGAGGGGTGGAGAGCCTCCACCCCTCTTTGCCATATCAGGAGGCAAGTATGAGCCTGTTAGCAATCGACATCGAGACCTTTTCTGACGTTGACCTTCCGAAGTGCGGAGTGTACGCCTATTCAGATTCCCCCAGATTTGAAATCCTCCTCTTTGCCTATGCCTTTGACGATGAACCGACCCAGGTGGTCGATCTGGCCCGTGGGGAGCAGCTCCCGAACCGGGTGCTGTCGGCTCTGGAGGATGAGACTGTCATCAAGACAGCCTTCAACGCCGCCTTCGAGCGGACGTGTATTTCCCGCTACTTAGGGCGGCAGCTCTCTCCGGCCTCTTGGCAGTGTACCGCCGTCCAATCGGCGATGCTGGCCCTCCCCCTCACCCTGGACGGAGTAGGCGAGGTGCTGAGCATCAAACGGAAAAAGCTGAAGGAGGGTGTGTCCCTTCTGCGCTACTTCTCCATGCTCTGCAAGCCCACCAAGGCCAATGGGGGCCGCACCCGGAACCGCCCGGAGGATGCCCCGGAGCTGTGGGAGCGGTTCAAAGCCTACTGCATCCGGGATGTGGATGCCGAGCGGGAAATCCGCCAGAAGATGCACAACTATCCCATCCCTGACAGCGAGATGGAAGTGCGACACGTCGTCGCATAATTGATTGTTCAACGCCGAAAGGTGATTGAACTTGCTATTCCGTTAGCAAGACCTACTATCCCCGAAGTGGCGCGCAAGTGCTATGAGGGAGCGGATAGGACAAGGTAGCCCACCCGAAAGGGAGAAGCTGGAACCGTGAGGGGACGGCGAAGCTGTTAGCACAATACGGTTTGGGAGCTGGTCTTGGCAATATGGCTAACAAATGTGAACCGCTGATAAACGTCGTTACGCTGAACAGGCCAAAGCTGCTGACTGGCCTGAACCAAAATGGTGCGCAGTCGGATATCCTCTTTTCCAATGGGGATACACGGACACAAGACTGCCGGCGGAGAGGCGGAGCCTAAGTTGCCGTTTTATCAATTATGCGGAACGTGGTAAGCCCGTATCCTCCCCACGATACGCGGGAAAGCCCACCGTAAGGTGTGCCGTTGGGGGTGCGGGTAAAGGAACATGGAAAAAGCGAACGCCACTCTGTAATGGGGCGGATAGGGATTGAATCGTAAAATATTCGATAACATTATCCCACGCAAAAGCGGGCAGACTTCCATGCGGTCTTTCTTTACAAGAGAACTTACAGAATTTTCGAAAGGAGAAAAGCAAATGGACAGGGAACTGTGTGCATCTCTTGACGGCACAACCGCATGGTCTGAAATCGATTGGGACTATGCGGAATCCGCCGTTAGAAAACTGCAGGCGCGTATTGTAAAGGCTCAAAAGGAAGGCAGGACCGGCAGGGTGAAAGCCTTGCAGCGACTACTGACCACATCCTTTTTCGCCAAGGCTCTGGCGGTGAAAAGGGTGACGGAAAACACAGGAAAACGAACTGCCGGGGTAGACAGTGAAATATGGTCTACACCCAAAATGAAGTATGAAGCAATTTTCAGACTGACGCAAAAAGGTTACCATCCCAAGCCGCTCCGGCGGATATATATCCCCAAAAAGAACGGCAAAATGCGTCCACTCAGTATTCCCACCATGCTGGACAGGGCCATGCAGACGCTCTACCGTTTTGCACTGGAACCGCTGGCAGAAATGAGTGCTGACCCTTGCTCCTTTGGGTTCCGCCCAGAGCGTTGTCCCCAGGATGCTATTGAACAATGTTTCAATGACCTGGCGAAAAAGGTGTCGCCCAAATGGGTGCTGGAGGGAGATATAAAGGGGTGCTTTGACCACATCAGCCACCAGTGGATATTGGAACACATCCCCATAGACAAGAAGATACTCCGCAAGTGGCTGAAATGCGGGTACATTGAAACGAAAAAGCTGTTCCCGACCGATGAGGGTGCGCCGCAAGGTTCGCCTATCTCGCCGGTAATCTGCAACATGGTGCTGGACGGATTACAGCCGCTCCTCAAAAAACATTTCCATCAAACCACCCGTAAGGGTAAGCAATACTCCCCTATGGTTAACTTCGTGCGCTTCGCCGATGATTTCATCATCACCGGTGAAAACCGACAGTTACTACAGGAACAGGTACTGCCCATGGTGCGGGAGTTTATGGCGGAAAGAGGTTTGCAGCTTTCGGAGGAAAAGACGGTCATTACCCATATTGACGACGGCTTTGATTTTCTTGGCTGCAACATCCGCAAATACAAGGGCAAGCTGCTGATTAAGCCGTCCAAGAAAAATCTCAAAGGGATTCTGGATAAAATCCGGAAAACCGTGAAGGGAAACCCCACTATCAAGCAGGAATGGCTGATTCGCAAGCTGAATCCCATGATTCGCGGCTGGGTCAATTACCAGCAGTTCAATGTGTCTGCTGTGGCGTTTGAATATGTAGATTATCAAGTGTTCAAATGTCTGTGGGCTTGGTGCAGGCGCAGGCATCCAAAGAAAAGCAAAACGTGGATAGCCACAAAATATTTCCACCGTATTGGCAACCGAAGCTGGACGTTTTCTGTTCCAACAAAGCTGAAAATGAACAATGGGGAAACCCTGTTTATACGGCTGGTTTACGCTGCCGATACGGATATTATCCGCTTTACAAAAATCCGCAACTGTTCCAATCCATTCGACGCGGACGACCGGGAATATTTTGGAAAACGCAACACCGAGAAAATGCGCAATAGTCTGAAGGGCAGAAAGATATTGGCGAAACTTTTCCGTCAGCAGAAAGGTTTGTGTCCTGTTTGCGGAAAGAAAATCACCGTGGACACGGGATTCCAGGTCTATGATGATAAAGGAAATCGCCAGAATCACAAGCAAATGCTTCATCCGGAATGCTATAGAAAGGTCCGTAAAAATGATGTTTCCTTTGAGCCGGTTCCCGAAGGGGAGCTTTGAAAGGCTTGAGCCGTATGAGGGGAAACTCTCATGTACGGTTCTTAGGGGAGGCTCCGGCAGTAATGCCGGGGTCTTACCCGACCTGTACCGTTTAGACCAGGAGATCAACGACAGGGGCATCATGGTCGACCAGCGGCTTGCTGCTCAGGCTGTACGCTGTGATGCCGAGTTCAAGGCGAGGGCCACCACCCAGGCCCAGCAGCTCACCGGGCTTTCCAACCCCAACTCGCTGGCCCAGTTGAAGGGCTGGCTGGCGGAGCGGGGGATCGAGGTGGACAGCCTCGACAAAAAGACCATCAAGGGCCTTCTCCCCCAGGCCACTGGCGAGGTGCGGCAGATGCTGGAACTGCGGCTCCTGCTGGGAAAAACCTCTGTGAAGAAGTACGAGGCCATCCAGCGGTCAGTCTGCTCTGATGGCAGAGTTCACGGGCTGCTCCAGTTTTATGGTGCCAACCGCACAGGCCGCTGGGCCGGGCGGCTGGTGCAGGTGCAAAACCTCCCGCAGAACCACATTCCCGACCTGGCCCTGGCCCGGAGCCTGGTCAAGCGGGGCGAGTTCGACCAGGTGGAGATGCTCTACGACTCCACCCCCGGAGTCCTCTCGGAGCTGATCCGCACCGCCTTCGTCCCCAAGCCTGGGTGCCGCTTCATCGTGGCGGACTTCGCAGCAATCGAGGCAAGGGTGCTGGCCTGGTTCTCTGGGGAGCAGTGGCGGCTGGACACCTTCCAGCAGGGCGGCGATATTTACTGCGCCTCGGCCAGCAAGATGTTCCACGTCCCAGTGGAGAAACATGGCCAGAACGCACATCTCCGTCAGAAGGGCAAGATCGCGGAACTGGCCCTCGGCTACGGCGGCAGCGTGGGTGCGCTCACCTCCATGGGCGCACTGGACATGGGGCTGGCTGAGGAGGAGCTTCAGCCGCTGGTGGATCAGTGGCGGGGAGCCAACCCCCACATCGTGAAATTCTGGTGGGACGTGGATGCCGCGGCGATGAAGGCTTTCCGGGCCAAGACCGAGGTGCGGCTCGGTTCGCTGTGTTTCGCCTGCCGTTCTGGGATGATGTTTATTACCCTCCCCTCCGGGCGGCGGCTCTCCTATGTCAAGCCCCGGCTGATGCCAAACCGTTTCAATCGGGAGAGCCTCACCTATGAGGGTGTGGGCGAAAACAAGAAGTGGTCACGCATCGAGACCTACGGCCCCAAGCTGACCGAGAACATCGTACAGGCTACCTCACGCGACCTGTTGGCCCTCGCCATGCTCCGCCTGCGGAACGCCGGCTTTGAGATCGTCATGCACATCCATGACGAGGCCGTGGTGGAGGTGCCGGAGGGTGTGTCCTCCGTGGATGAGATTTGCCGCATCATGTCCGAGGCCCCGGCCTGGGCCGTTGGCCTCCCGCTCCGGGCGGACGGTTACGAATGTGAATTTTATCGAAAGGATTAGGTGTTTTTTAGATGAATGAACTTGTGAAAATCAACTATAGCGGCGGCGACCGCCCCACCGTCAGCGGTCGGGAATTGCACCGGGCTTTGCAGATCAGGACCGCATACAAAGACTGGTTTCCCCGGATGTGCGAGTACGGTTTTGCCGAAGGAGTGGACTTTAGCGCAATTTTGAGCGAAAGTACCGGCGGCAGGCCCAGCACCGACCACCAGCTCACCATCAACATGGCGAAGGAGCTGTGCATGATCCAGCGCACCGACATCGGTAAGCAGGTGCGGCAGTATTTCCTCCAGGTGGAGGCGGCATGGAACAGCCCGGACGCAATCATGACGCGGGCCTTGCAGTTCGCCAATGACCGTTTGGCGATGCTGACCCAGCAGAACGCCGAGCTGACCGGCACCATTGCTGTTCAGAACCAGCAGATTGCGGAGCTGCAGCCCAAGGCCAGCTACTACGACCTGGTGCTGAACTGCAAGGACCTCATTTCCACCTCCGCCATCGCCAAGGACTACGGCAAGTCGGCGGTCTGGATGAACCGCTGGCTCCACGAAAAGGGTGTGCAGTTCAAGCAGGGCGACATCTGGCTTCTTTACCAGAAGTACGCCGAAAAGGGCTACACCAGCACTAAGACCCACAGCTACTCCGGCACCGATGGGGAGCCGCACACCAAGGTGCATACTTACTGGACACAGAAGGGCCGCCTGTTCATCTACGGCCTGATGAAAGAGGACGGCATCCTGCCGCTGATCGAAAGGGGGGCCTGACTATGGGTATCAGCAGATACAACTCGGAGGGGTATGCGGACCCCACCGCTTACGAGGCCATCCGCAACATTGAGTCCTTCCGGGTGGACCATCCCAATGGCTACATCGAGGTCAATATGGAGACCTTCTTCCCCTGCACGACCACCAAAGCGAAGAAACTGTTCCGGCTCGTCCGGGCCTACTGCTCCGAGGCGCAGCAGAAGGAGCTGCTGGCGGCACTGGTCCACAAGGCCAAGTCCTGCTTGGAGGAGGCCATGAGCATGGAAGGGTCCCTGGACGATCTGCCGTGTGACCCGAAGGAGTACCAGGAGCGGCTTCGGCGGTTCAAGGCCCTGACCCGGCAGCACACACAGCTCACTCGGAACATCCGTGACCTGACAGCGGGGAGGCAGCTATGAAAATCAAGGTATCTATCGGCAACAGCCGGATGGACAAAAAGTGGAGGCTGTCGGAAATGGAGCTGGACGAGTTCCGCGACCGCATCTTCCAGACCAAGGTGACCGCCGAGACATTGGCGGAGTTCAAGAAAATGCCCAAGGCCCAGCAGGATGCCATCAAGGACATCGGCGGCTTTGTCCTCGGCACTCTGAAGGGGGGCCGCAGGAAGAAGGACTGTGTGTTGACCCGCTCGGCCCTGTCTCTGGACATGGACTACGCCTCCCCGGAGGTCATAGAGCAGGTGGAGATGTTCTTCTCCTTCCGCTGCTACTTCTACTCCACCCACAAGCACACCCCGGAGGCCCCCCGGCTCCGGCTCATCATCCCCTTGTCCCGCGAGGTCGGGCCGGACGAGTACATGGCGGTGGCCCGGAAGGTGGCGGAGGAGATCGGCATCGAGCAGTTCGATGACACCACCTACGAGCCGAGCCGCCTGATGTACTGGCCCTCCACCTCCTCGGACGGCGAGTTCGTGTGTAAGGAGATCGATGGCGACCTGCTCGACCCGGATACCATCCTGGCAAAGTACACCGACTGGCACAATACGGCGGAGTGGCCTGTGTCCCGCCGCCAACAGATTATCGTGCAGCGGGAAATCAAGAAACAGGCCGACCCGCTGACCAAGGCGGGGATGGTCGGAGCATTCTGCCGCGCCTACTCCATCACCGCCGCCATTGACACCTTTCTCCCGGATGTCTATAAGCACAGTTCCATGCCGGGGCGCTACGACTACATCCCCGCCGATTCCCATGCCGGTGTGGTCATTTACGATGACTGCTTTGCCTACAGCCACCATGCCACCGACCCGGCCTGTGGTCGGCTGCTGAACGCCTTTGACGTGGTGCGGCTGCACAAGTTCGGCGCTCTGGACGGCAAGGCCGACCCGGACGATCCCCCCTCCAAGCTGCCCTCCTTCCAGGCCATGCAGGACTTCGCCGTCCAGGACACCCAGGTGAAGCTCCAGCTTGCCAAGGAGCGTCAGGCTGTGGCGGAGTCCGAGTTCTCCGCCCAGACCGGGGACGATTGGCAGACCGAGCTGGAGTTGGACAAGCGAGGCCGTGTGAAGGACACCCTCACCAACATCGCCGCCATCGTCCGCAACGATCCCAACCTCCAGAATATCGTCTACAACGAGTTCAAGGGCATGGTGGATGTGATCGGGCCGCTGCCCTGGAAGCAGGTGCGTCCCGGATGGAATGACGCCGACCTCGCCAACGCCAAGCTGTACTTCGAGCGGGTCTATGGCGTGTGGTCGCCCTCTAAGTTCAAGGACGCTCTGCTGGCGGTGGTGTCCGCCGAGCGGCTCTACCACCCGGTAAAGGAATATCTGAACGGCCTGACCTGGGACGGGACCGAGCGGCTGGACACCCTGCTGGTAGAGTACATGGGTGCCGAGGACACGGCCTACGTCCGGGCGGTGACCAGGAAAACTCTGTGTGCGGCGGTAGCGAGGATTTATGAGCCGGGGATCAAGTTCGACTCCATGCTCGTCCTCAACGGCCCCCAGGGAATGGGCAAGTCCACCTTCTACGCCCTGCTGGGCCGGGAGTGGTTCTCCGACTCCCTCTCCATTGCCGATATGCGGGACAAGACCGCCGCCGAGAAGCTCCAGGGCTACTGGATTCTGGAGATTGCTGAGATGAACGGCATCAAGAAGGTGGACGTGGAAACGGTCAAGTCCTTTCTCAGCCGGTCGGATGATAAGTTCCGGCAGGCATACGGCACCGTGGTGGAGAGCCATCCGCGCACCAATATCATCGTTGGCTCCAGCAACGCCGACCGGGGCTTTCTCCGGGATGTGACCGGCAACCGCCGCTTCTGGCCCGTCAATGTCACTGGCCTTGGGGCCAAGCATCCGTGGGAGCTGGCGGAGGTAGACCAGGTGTGGGCCGAGGCTCTGGAGCGGTACCGTGCCGGGGAGGAGCTGTACCTCAAGGGCGATGTGGCGGAGGAGGCTTACCAGGCCCAGCAGGATGCCATGGAGACCGATGACCGCGAGGGGTTGGTGGAGCAGTATCTGGAATGCCTTCTCCCGGAGAATTGGGCCAGCATGGACCTCTACCAGCGCAGGAGCTACCTGGGCGGAGGTGAGTTCTCCGGCTCTGCCGCCACCGGCACTGTGCGCCGGGAGCGGGTGTGCTGCATGGAGATTTGGTGTGAGTGCTTCGGCAAGGAACGCGAGAACATCAAGCGGACGGACTCCTACGAGATCGAGGGCATCCTCCAGAAGATCGGCGGCTGGGCCATCACCACTGAGAACAAGTTCGGCAAGACCCGGTTCCCTCTGTACGGGACGCAGAAGACCTTCGTGCGGGGATAGATTGCGTTTCTACTGTTTCCAGTATCACGGTAGAAACAAACACAGAAACAGGGAGAAAGTCAGTATCCACAGGGGTTTTCGGCTCCTTGTTTCTGTGTTTCTATCTTTCCTTATGGAGTATTGAAATAGATAAAAAGAAGTAGCGGAAACACGCCTATATGCGCGTATAGGGGTTTTGGAGCTAAGAAACACAGATAGAAACAGGAGGCCGGAAACAGTGAAGGAAAGTGCCATCGAGCGAAAGCTCGTCACCGAGGCAGTTAAGCGTGGGGGGCTGGCACCCAAATTCGTGTCACCCGGTTTGGATGGGGTGCCCGACCGCCTCCTGCTGTTCCCTGGTGGTAAATTGGCCTTCGTGGAGGTCAAGGCTCCTGGGGAAAAGCCCCGGCCCATCCAGCGCAGACGCATCGAGCAGCTTACCGCTCTGGGCTTCCAGGTGTACGTCCTGGACAGCAAAGAGCAGATTGGAGAGATTATGGATGAAGTACAAGCCTTATGATTATCAGACCTTCGCCACGAACTTCGTGCTGGAGCATCCGGCCTGCGGCCTGATCCTCGATATGGGCCTGGGCAAGAGCGTCATCACGCTGACCGCCCTCTGGTCTCTGCTCCTGGACAGCTTCGATGTGGGCAAGGTGCTGGTGGTGGCCCCCAAGCGAGTGGCGGAGAACACCTGGCCCACCGAGCTGAAAAAGTGGGAGCATCTGGACGGCCTCACCTGGTCGCTGGTGCTGGGCAGCGAGAAGGACCGCCGCGCCGCCCTACAGCGCAGGGCGAAGATTTACATCATCAACCGGGAGAATGTCACCTGGCTGGTTGACAACTACCGCTGGGATTTCGACACACTGGTCATTGACGAGCTGTCCTCCTTCAAGAGCAGCAAGGCGCAGCGGTTCCGGGCTTTGAAAAGGGTGCGGCCCCGTATCAACCGGGTCATCGGCCTGACCGGGACCCCGCAGCCCAACGGCCTCCTCGACCTGTGGCCCCAGATGTACCTTTTGGACATGGGCCAGCGGCTGGGCCGGTTCGTAGGTGGATACCGGGAGCGGTTCTTCCTGCCGGACAAGCGCAATCGGGAGGTCATCTACAGCTACAAGCCCAAGGAGGGCGCAGAGGAGAAGATCTACGAGTTGATCTCCGACATCTGCATCTCTATGAAAGCCGCCGACTACTTGGATATGCCGGAGCTGGTCGCCAGCAGGGTCGAGGTTCAGATGAATGCCAAGGAACAGAAGCTGTATGAGGGGTTCGAGCGGGATATGGTCCTCGATCTGAAGGACGGCGACCTGGATGCCGTGAACGCCGCCGCCCTCTCCGGCAAGCTGGTGCAGATGGCGAACGGCGCGGTCTATGGCGAGAACCGAAAAGTCCACCATATCCACGACCGAAAGCTGGATGCCTTGGAGGACATCATCGAGGCGGCAAACGGCAAGCCGCTCCTGGTGGCATATTGGTACAAGCACGACTTGGAGCGCATCCGCCAGCGGTTCGAGGTCCGCACCATCGACACCCCGAAGGACATCGCCGATTGGAATGAGGGTAAAATCCCTGTCGCCCTCATCCATCCCGCCTCTGCCGGGCACGGCCTCAACCTCCAGGACGGCGGGTCCACCATCGTATGGTTTGGCCTCACCTGGTCGTTGGAGCTCTACCAGCAGCTAAACGCACGGCTCTGGCGGCAGGGCCAGAAACACACGGTGGTCATCCAGCACATCGTGGCGGCGGGGACCCATGACGAGGACATCATGAATGCGCTGGAGAAAAAGGACATGAGCCAGACCGCTCTGATTGCTGCGGTCAAGGCCCGGATTGGAGGTGTCACATGAGTGAACGAGTGGAAAGGATGATCAAAGAGTACCCCAGCATGGTCATGGAGCGGGACTGCCTTCGGCACCAACTCGCCAACTTTCAAGGGATCACCGAGGAGGAGGTCATTGACTCCATGACCTTCTCCTCCCCGGAGGGGGAGCGCGTTCAGACCAGCAACATCACGGATAAAACGGCCTCCATCGCCATTTCCTTCCGTGACCGGGTCCACCGCATCAACCGGGATTGGATCGACCACCTGACCGTCAAGCTGCTGGCCTTGGAGGAGGAGATAGACTTTTTCCATTCGGCGATTCGGGCCATATCCCCGGAGCTGGCTCCGTTGATGTGGGATTTGACCGTGGAGCGGCTCACCTGGGATGCTGTGGAGGCAAAGCACCATGTGTGCCGGGCCACCATCGGAAAATATCGAAAAAAGGCCATCTGCGAGTTGGATGCACTCTACGCCGCCCATGACAAGGAGATGGCGGACTACATACTGCGATAGGAGGCAGCAGAAATGTGTAAAAGAGGGGACATTTACTTTGTGAACTGCGGATGCGACACCAGCAGCTCCTTGCAGTGCGGTGTGCGCCCGGTTTTGGTAGTGAGCAACGATGTGGCGAACGCCCACTCCCCCGTGGTGACTGTGGTGCCGCTGACTGGCCAGCTTCGGAAGAAGCGGTCGCTGCCGACCCATGTGCTGATCCCCTGCTCCAAGCGGCACGGCCTCACCCAGCCCAGCGTGGCCCTGGCGGAGCAGGTGACCTCTATGGACAAAAGCAAGCTGGTGGAGCGCCGGGGCCACATCAAGGATCACGGCATCATGGCGAGGGTCACCAAGGCTCTCCAAATCCAGATCGGGGCTGTGGACAAAGTTTATTAACTTGCTGACAGGGCCAAGCCTATGGTATACTGGTTCCGGCAAAAGCCTCGCTGCTACGGGCTTTTGCAAATAAAGCAGGAGGTATCATCATGGAAGCAGCAGTATTTGAACAGACGCATCCACCTACAGAAAAAATTCAGTACAAAGACAGTACATATGAGATCGTGTCAAAAGTCGCATACCTAATAGGTGTTCCATTTCGGATATTTGAGAATGAACACGAGTCGCCGCAAATGGCTGTCTATCAAAAGCTGGCGCAGGATAAAAACGCCAGAATTATCAGAAATTTATGTATCGTCCGAACTGACATCGAGCGAAACTTTAAAAAAATAAATGACAAAATGCGGATGGATTTGAAATCGATCATTTCTCTGCCGGAATATGTGTCAGCCTCTGCCATAAACGAATTGACGGCAGACGGCATCAACTTCATTAAAAAATCAAGCACGATGCTCTCCGGCCACATTGTGGAGATCAACCGCATTATTTCAGACCGCATCAACAATTGCAAACATCTTTTCCCGCTTTGGCTGGATTGGCAGTATGTGCGTGATCTTTTCATCATGCCGAACGGTCTGAGCGAGAAGGATACCAAGGATGCCGCAGTGGTGTATTATGAGAGCCTCTCATTTTACCCATATCAGATGTATATAAACTGGATTCCCCAAGATGAAGGGAACATTCTGTATAATGACAAAAAGTTCGTGACCCTCCTCTATCAGTGGCATAATGATGAGTTTACCGAGTACAGCAAGGTGTCCGATGCCGGTAGCTACGTCAAGGGAAACATCTACGACTACATTGCCGATAGCGAACAGGTGGTCGTAGTGGTCGATTGCGAGAATTCCGACCCCTACAAACTGAGTGCCACCCTTCGGCGGCTGAACCGTGAATATCTGGATAAAATCAAGACCATAATCCTCTTTGATGATGTCCACACCGCATCAGCTTGGAGCATCCTGGAGAAGTTCACCAGTATTCCTGTGGAACACATCACTATCGAGCGGATCAAGCAGAATAAGTCGCTGGTGGATATCAGGCTGACGGCGAGGGCCTGTCAGGAGCACTACGAGAATAAAATCGACTCCTTCATTATCGTTTCCAGCGATTCCGACTATTGGGGCCTTATATCCTCGCTGCCGAGGGCGCGGTTCCTGGTTATGATCGAACGGGAAAAGTGTGGTCCCGACATGAAAGCGGCATTGACGGATTCCGGGATTTTCTACTGCTACTTGGATGACTTCTATTCCGGCGATTCGGAAGAACTGAAGATGAACGCCCTGTTCCGGGAGATGCGCATCTACATGGAACAAGCTGTGAAGTTGAATGTCAACGCCATGCTGGACGATGCGCTCCGGGTCACCCGGATCACGATGCCCTCCTCGGAAAGAAAGCAATTCTATGACAAATACATCAAAACGCTCCAGCTTGTAATCAATGAAGCCGGGGATGTGTCCTTGGCAATCAAGGTCAAATGACAGAAAGAGAGGGTGCGCAACATGAGGATGCTATTCTGTAAAATTTCCTGCATGAAGTATTACAAGGGCCACTGCGATGCCGATGTGCCTCTGAATGGAGGCAAATACGTCCAAGAGCATGGATATGGGCACGAAGAGTTCAATTTCCTTCCCTGGCTCATGGAAGGTGAGTCAGAAGAAGAATGCCTGGGCTTTGTGGAGCCGAAATCTAACAAGGGCCGGAGGAACACGTTCCATATCGAAAACATCGAGGGCTGCGCCGCTTTGAAGGACGAGCCTTTTGTGGAGGATGTCCTTGTGGTCTGGTGCGCCACCCGGCAGCAGAAAGATATCACCGTTGTTGGCTGGTACAAACACGCTACGGTCTGGCGTGACCTGCAAGGCTTTATTGTTGAGTATGAAGATGGTACGGAAGAGGAGCGGTGTTTTAATATTCGGGCAAAAGCCTCGGACTGCGTGCTTCTCCCGGAAGGTGAGCGCAACCGGGCCAAGTGGTCGATCCCTTCGGCGCGTTATACACGAGCGTATGGTTTTGGGCAATCGATGGTCTGGTACCCCGTTGAGGAGGAGGCGAAGCCCTATCTGGCCAAACTGCTCGATAGCATTGATAGCTACAATGAGGAGAACTGGCTCCGCCGCTTCCTTCCAGAGGTGTGACCGCATACTAAGTGCATACTGACTTTTCATTTTCCATGTGCTATGATTAAAATCGCAAAGACTGTAGGGACCCGGAGGCGACCGCCTCCTGGGTCCTTTTCCTTTGCCGGACGCGGCTTACATCCTTTCCCCGTGTCCGTACATAGGAAAGGAGCGTGTGTTTATGAAACGTCAGAACACGGGCGGCGGTGGCTGACCATGCCGCGCCGACCCAACACCCCATGCAAGCACCCCGGCTGTGGTCGGCTGGTCCCCTACGGTGAGGCGTACTGCGAGGAGCATCGACCGCTCCACGCGCACGACACCAAGACCACCACCGAGAAGGGATACGGTCGCCGCTGGCAGAAGGCCCGCACAGCTTTCCTCCATGCGCACCCCTTGTGTGCCAGGTGCCAAGCGAAGGGCCAACTGGTCAAGGCCACTGTGGTCGACCACATCATTCCCCACCGCGGTGACCCCGAACTGTTCTGGGACACTGACAACTGGCAGCCGCTGTGCAAGCGATGCCACGACCAAAAGACTATGACGGAAGATCGCTACCAGGAGTTTCGGTACTGAGCCGCGGCCCCCAGGGGTGGTCCAAATCTCTACGGCCCTCCCCCTGCTGACCGGGGCGCCCTCTTTTGTGTTTTTTCGCAAAATTCGCCAGGGGGGACACCCCCGGAGCTGGGGCCGGAGTGGGCCAAGCCCCTCCGCACCATAGGTTTTCGCAAAATGGGCAGACCCCCGTTTTGCGAAAAAGTTCACCAATACTGCCGCTTGGGATGAAGTTTTACCTCTCCCCGGCGGCATTTTTCTTGCGCCAAGAAAGGATACCACAGCCATGACGGAATATCAGGAGAGTCAGATTCGCGGGCTGCGGATGCGGGGCGCGGGCTATAAGGCCATCGCCTCTGCTACCGGGCTTTCCCGCGACATCGTGCGCAACTACTGCAAGAGCCACGGCCTTGACGGGCTGGCTGCTGTGTTCACTATGAACATGAAGGAGCAGATCGAGAAGGGCCTCGCCTGCGCTGGTTGCGGCAGGCCGCTGGAGCAGCCGCGCACCGGCAGGCGGCGGCGGTTCTGCTCAGATCAATGCAGACGGCACTGGTGGGCAGCTCACCCGGAGCAGAGCGCACACAGTGCCGAGGCCACCTACCACGGCACCTGCGCCTACTGCGGACAGCCCTTTCAGTCCTACGGAAACCAGACCAGAAAATATTGCAGCCATGAGTGCTACATCCACGACCGCTTCTGGAGAGCGGAGGAAGGTCGGGAGCCGTATGCTTCTCCCCGGCTGCGTCAGGAGGATTCGTCATGAGTGAAATGCAATGGCAAACGCTCCCGCTCGGTCAACTGCGCCCCGCGGCCTACAACCCTCGGAAGGCACTCAAACCCAGCGATAAGGAGTATCAGAAAATCAAAAACTCCATCCAGGAGTTCGGCTATGTGGAGCCGATCATCGTCAACTACGACATGACGGTCATCGGGGGCCACCAGCGGCTGACCGTTTTGAAGGACCTCGGTTATACCGAGGCGCAGTGCGTTGTCCTCCACATCGAGGACGAGGCCAAGGTCAAGGCACTGAACATCGCCCTCAACAAAATCTCCGGCGAGTGGAACGAGCAGCTCCTCGCCGACCTGCTGGTGGATTTGCAGGACGCACAGTTTGACCTCGACCTCACCGGCTTCGAGGCCCCGGAGATCGACCAGATTTTCTCCAAGCTCCACAACAAGGACATCGAGGAGGACAACTTCGATGTGGTGGAGGAGCTGAAGAATCCGCCCTTCTCCAAGACCGGGGACATCTGGACGCTGGGCCGTCACCGCGTTCTCTGCGGCGACTCCACCCTCCCGGAGACTTTCAAGCTGCTCATGGAGGGCAAACGGACTAACCTCGTTCTGACGGACCCGCCCTACAACGTGAATGTGGAGGAAACGGCTGGCAAGATCAAAAACGACAATATGCCGGATGCCGACTTCTACAACTTCCTGTTCTGTGCCTTCGTGAACATGGAGCAGAACATGGAGAAGGATGCCTCCATCTATGTGTTCCACGCCGACACCCAAGGGCTGACCTTCCGGCGAGCCTTCGCCGATGCCGGGTTCTACCTTTCCGGCTGCTGTATCTGGAAGAAGAACGCCCTGGTTCTGGGCCGCTCCCCTTACCAATGGCAGCACGAGCCGTGTCTGTTCGGCTGGAAAAAGGGCGGGTCTCACCAATGGCATTCAGATCGCAAACAGACAACCATCTGGGAATACGACAGGCCCAAGTCCAGCAAGGACCATCCCACCATGAAACCCATTGCTCTGATGGCCTACCCCATCAAAAACTCCACCATGACCAACTGCATCGTCCTCGACCCCTTCCTTGGCTCCGGCTCCACGCTGATCGCCTGCCAGGAAACCGGGCGCATCTGCTATGGGGTGGAATTGGACGAGAAGTTCATGGATGTTATCGTCAAACGGTACATCGAGCAGGTCGGCTCCTCCGATGGGGTATCGGTGTTGCGGAACGGTGCCACCTACACCTACGATGAGCTGGTGGGTGAGGAAATCCCGCTGTTCTGAGGGGGTACGCAGATGGAAAAACCGATTTTCCGGGTCTGTAGTTTTTCTGGCGGGAAGGACTCGACCGCTATGCTCCTCCGGCTGCTGGAGGAAGGTGTGCCGGTTGATGTTATCCTTTTCTGCGATACGGGGCTTGAATTTCCTGCCCTCTACGACCACATTCGGAAGGTAGAGCGGAACATCGGCAGGGAGATTACCACAGTCAGATGCCCGGACGATTTCGAGTATCTGTTTGCGCATAAGCCCATCAATCGAAAACCCAGGTCGCGCAATGCTATGAAATACGGGACGGATCGTGACGGTTATAGCTGGGCCGGTCCAAAGCTGCGCTGGTGTACCGAAGTCCTCAAAAACCGCCCCAGGGAGCAGTACCTCCAGCGGCTCCGAGAGGAATACGAGGTGCTGGAGTACATCGGCATCGCCGCCGATGAGACCCACCGCATCAACCGAAAGTGCAACCAGAAGGATGGGGCGCGGCTCCCACTGGTGGAATGGGGCATGACGGAGGCCGACTGCCTCGCCTACTGTAAGGAGCGCGGCTACGATTGGGGCGGGCTTTACGAGAAGTTCCATCGCGTGTCCTGCTGGTGCTGCCCGCTCCAATCTCTGGCGGATTGCCGTGTGCTGTACCGGGATTTTCCCGACCTGTGGGAGCAGCTCAAGCGGTGGGACGCCATGACCTGGCGCTCCTTCAAATCGGACTACACTGTTTTACAACTGGAACAACGCTTTGATTTCGAGGACGAATGGCTGAAGGCCGGGAACCGCCTCGGGACCAAGGCGTTTTATTCTGCCCTGCGGGAAAGGCTGGTGGAGTTGGATGGAACAGAAAAACCCACTCACCCTCGGCAGCCTGTTTGACGGCTCCGGGGGATTTCCCTTGGGCGGGCTGCTGGCTGGCGTCACTCCAGTCTGGGCTTCGGAGATCGAGCCGTTCCCCATCCGGGTGACCACCAGGCGGTTCCCCACTATGAAACACTACGGCGACATTTCCCGGATGGATGGCGGGAAGATCGAGCCAGTGGACATCATCACCTTCGGCTCCCCCTGCACCGACATGAGCATCGCCGGGAAAAGGGCTGGGCTGGATGGCGCTCAGTCCTCGCTGTTCTATCAGGCCATCCGAATCATCCAGGAAATGAGGTGTGCCACCAATGGGAGATACCCGCGATGGATATGCTGGGAGAATGTTGTCGGTGCATTCAGTTCAAACCGGGGCTTCGATTTCAAAGCGGTCCTCGAAGCGGTCATCGGCATCAGCGAGCCGGGGGCCGAGGTGCCTATGCCTGAGAAAGACCGCTGGCCCTACGCCGACATTTACATGGGAGAGCGATGGAGCGTTGCGTACCGCACTTTTGATGCGCAACATTGGGGAGTCCCCCAGCGAAGACGCAGGGTCTACCTTGTCGCAGATTTTGCAGCCCGTGGTGCCGGAAGGGTACTATTTGAGTCCGAAGGCTTGTCGGGGTATTCTGCGGAGGGCTTCCGCTCGTGGCAAAGAGCTGCCAGAGGTTCTCCGGCTGGCTCTGGAGCGGCAGGCGGCATCTGCTTGAACGACCAAGGCGGCAGTCGGATGGACATTTCCCAGGGGGTGACCGCTACCCTCCGCGCCCAGGAGCATGGACATCCACCCTGCATCGTGGAACAGAATGGTGTGGTCTTTGAAAACCACAGCCAGGACACCCGGTATGTGGGGCCTCTGAACACGGCACCGACTGTGTCCGCCACCTACGGCGCCGGGGGCAACAACCAGCCCTTCGTGGTCGGCGAGGCCCCCACCCCCAAGACGCTGAAGATTCGCTCCGGCTGCGAGGGCGGCGGCAAGGGCGCACTCATCCAAGAGGACAAATCCGCCACCCTCTCTTGCAACAATGACCAGACTGTGTTTGTTCCCTGCCAGGACGCAGACGCGGCGGTTCGGGCCTTCAGCATCGGTGCCGCTTTCAGTGCCGGGATGCTTTCGGAAAACCCCCGTGCCGGTATCTATGAGGCAGACACCTCCCGGACACTCGACCAGGGCGGCGGCAATCCGGCCTGCAACCAGGGCGGCATCGCCGTGGTGGGAGGGCCAACCTACGCCATGACTCCTTGCACCTTCACTCAGATAGACAAGGAGAAGGCCCCCACTCTGAACGCACGGGACTACAAAGACCCTACCTTTGTCAACAGCGGCTACTATGTGAGAAGGCTTACCCCGACCGAATGCGCCAGGTTGCAAGGGTTCCCGGATTGGTGGTGTGCTGGCTTGGAAACGCCGGAGCCGACCGAGGCCGACATCGAGTCCTGGTCTGCCATCTGGGAAACACACCGAAAGCTGGTCAGCGGCTCCCCGCGGCCCAAGAGCCGGAACCAGATCGTCAAGTGGCTGAAGGCCCCCCACTCCGATTCCGCTGAATATAAAATGTGGGGGAACGGGGTTGCCTTGCCGAATGTGTTCTTTGTCCTGGCGGGCATTGTGTGGAGTACACAATTTGGCACAGAGTAATTTGTCACAGTTATGGTGGGAAACAACTTGCTATTCCGGGCCAGTAGAGCGAATATGGGACTACAATAAAACAAGGGGGTTTCCACCATGACAATCAACTACAACGTGACCGGCACCGAGCGCAAGCGCCTCGCCGACTACATTTCCGGCTTTATGGGTACGGACAAGAAGTACCTGGGCGCGCCGACCTTCGCCTACCAGATTGGCTACCTCACCGTCAGCAAGGATGGCGCGGTCAGCTTTGAGGATCGGGGCTACAACAGCGACATCGACGCGCTGATGGCGGAGCTGGAGGGCCAGGGCTTCCACACCGAGGACACCATCGCCAAGGCCGACACCACCGAGGCGGAGGCCAACAGCGGCGGGGATGCCGCCCAGCCGGACGAGGCCCAGGCCGGCACCGAGCCGGAGTCCGCTCCCGCCGAGGAGGGCATCACCCAGCCCCACGGCTTCGGCCTGACAGTCACCCTCCCCGCCGCCAGCCTGCCCTCCGAGGCACTGGACAACCTCACCAGCCTCCTCGCCGCCAAGGGACGGCTCATCCGCAAGGCCCTGGGTGTGGAGACCCTCCCGGTGGAGGTCAGCCCCGACACGGTCTCCTTCCCCTGGTTCGAGGGCCGGGACCTCGATGCTGATGAGGTCAAGACCTACACCCACCTGATCGCCGCCCTCTGCGATATGGCCCGGAGCCAGAAACGCATCACCGCCAAGGAAAAGGCCACCGACAACGACAAGTACGCCTTCCGGTGCTTCCTGCTCCGGCTGGGCTTTATCGGGGCCGAGTTCAAAGACGAGCGGAAAATCCTGCTCCGCAACCTCTCCGGCAACAGCGCGTTCAAGTCCGGCAGCAGAGA
>CAJTCU010000021.1 GCA_910574935.1 Oscillospiraceae bacterium | reverse complement strand
TCAAATTGTTTCCGACTGATGTCACTTGGATAGCTTTTCCTCACCTGTCTTCCCCCCTCATCCCCTCTATTTTATCACTGGACCGGATGGTTGGCTAGATACTAAACAGGTTCTTAGTCCCAAAACATCCTCACGAATCAGGAATCAGAGGGCGGCGGCTGGCGGTAAAGGAGCCGTAGCCGTCTGGCGCACCAGCGATGTCACCCAGCAGAACTTCGCCACTTATAATGCGGACGGCGGAGAACCCGTGGGCTGCTACATCAAGGTCAAGACCGACGCGGTGGGCAGTGCCGGGCTGGTCAAGACTTCCGAGGACGGTAAAGTGTCTGGCATCCAGTTCCAGATCACCGGTAGCGACGGCAGCAGTACCACCAAAAGTACCGATGAGAACGGCAATATTGACATCGAGGGACTGCCTATTTACGCCGCCGACGGCAGCAAGATCACCTACACAGCCACTGAGATCAATGTCCCCAACAAGTACGTCAAGCCTCAGCCCCAGACCTTTACGTTGACGGAGGGTCAGACTGCTTCTATCCACTTTGAGAACAAGCTGAAGCGTTGGCGGGTAACAGTCACCAAGGCCGACAACAAGACCGGTTCCACGCCCCAAGGCAACGGTTCTCTGAAAGGCGCGACCTTTGGCGTGTACCAGGGCAGTACGCTGGTCAAGGAGTACACGGTGGGCGACGATCTCAGCTTTACCACCGATTATTTCCCCTATGGCGAGGATTGGACGCTCAAGGAAATCAGCGCCGGTGAGGGCTACAAGGTGAGCACCGTTGTTACTGGCCTGTGCGAGATCCCTGCTGGCTCCAATGAGGAATACAATGACAACTCCGCCACTGCCATCAATGAGGTGATTCGGGGCGGTGTTTCTGTTGAGAAACGGGACAGCAAGACCGGCAAGAAGCCCCAGGGTGACGCGGATTTCTCAGGTATTCAGTTTGAGATTGTCAACAAGTCCAAGAACCCTGTGGAGGTTGGCGGTAAGAAAGCCGCTTCTGACGAGGTGGCTATGACCATCACTACCAACGCGCAGGGGGTGGCCACTACTGGCCCCAACGCTCTGCCTTATGGTGATTACCTTGTGCGGGAAAAATCCACCAATGCCTCCATGCGTAAGACCTTCACTGAGGAAATCCCGGTGACGGTTTCCGAGGATGGCAAGATGTACACTTTCACGGCTGAGAATGACGTGGTGCGTGGAGGCATTGCTATCCAGAAGCGGGATAGTCAGACCGGGGAAACTCCCCAGGGCAACGCAGATTTTGCGGGTATCGTCTTTGAGATCGTCAACAACAGCGCCAATCCCGTGGTAGTGGATGATAAGACGATTGCCCCCAACGAGGTGGCGGTTACCATCACCACGGATGAGAACGGCTATGCAAGCACGACAGATGATGCTCTGCCCTTTGGCCGGTATATCGTGCGTGAAGCTGCGACCAACAAGTCTATGCTGCTGACCTGGCCCGAGCAGGAGGTCACAATCAGCGAGAACAAGAAGGTTTATCCCGTCACTGCTGTGGACGATGTTGTCCGGGGTGGGCTGGCCGTGGAGAAGCGCGATACCATTACTGGCAACACCCCCCAAGGTGATGCTGACTTTGAGGGCATCGTGTTTGAGGTCATCAACAACAGCAAGAACCCGGTAATCGTCAATGATAAGAGCATCGCACCTGGCGAAGTGGCGCTGATCCTGACCACAGACAGCGAGGGTAAGTGCAGCACGGCAGCGGACGCTCTGCCGTATGGAGCCTATATCCTCCATGAAAGTATCACCAGCGATTCCATGTTGAACACCGCTCCTGACCAGCCTGTGGAGATTACGGAGAACGGCAAGGTTTATCCATTCTTCATGGACAACGAGGTTGTGCGCGGCGGTGTTCTCATTGAGAAGCGCGACCTGGAATCCCTGCTGCTCACTCCGCTGGGCGGCGCAAGCCTGGACGGTACGTTGTTCGAGATCACCAACAAGAGCAAAAATGCGGTCTATGTGGACGGTGCGCTTTATGAGCCGGATACCGTCTGCCTCACCATCGAGGTCAAAGATGGTGTTGCTCAGTCTGACGTGTGCGCCCTGCCTTACGGAACTTATACCCTCGCGGAAAGCAAACCCGGCAAGGGCTATCTCTGGACGGATAAGACCATCCGGCCCTTTGACGTGCTGATCGATGGCTCCGTCAAGGAGTACCGCGAAGGAGATGCGGCATACAATCAGGTCAAACGCGGCGATTTACGTTTCGTCAAAGTAGGCGAGAAAAATATGCACCGCTTTGCGAATGTGGCCTTTAAGCTGACCTCTCAGACTACCGGTGAGAGCCATATCCTCTGCACAGATCAAAATGGAGAAGTGCGTACCGAAACCAAGTGGAACGCCCACACCCTCAATACCAACGGCAATGACGATAAGCCCGAGGGTGAGTGGAACGATGAAACCGGCACCTGGTTCGGCAAGACCACCGAGGACTGGATGGTCGAGACCCAGGACGGGCTTTGCGCTCTGCCCTATGACTACTACACCTTGGAGGAACTGCGTTGTGAAGGCAACAAGGGCTATGCGCTGGTTACGGTTCCCAACATTTTCATCAGCCGGGATAGCACCGTAATCGAGCTGGGCACCATCGATGACCATGAGGAGGGAATGCCGGAGATCGGCACTACCGCAGCGGTTGATGGTGAGAAGATCGCCGAGCCTCTCAGCGAAGTGACGATTGTTGACACCGTGCGCTATTCCGGCCTGACCGTGGGCAAGACCTACAAGCTGTCCGGCGTTCTTATGGATAAAGCCACCGGCGAACCCCTGACCGTGGACGGCAAGCAGATCACAGCAGAGAAGGAGTTCACTCCAAAATCTGAGAGCGCTACTGAGGAACTGAGCTATACCTTTAACGCCAGTGCCCTGGCCGGCAAGTCCGTGGTGGTGTTCGAGGACCTCTTCGAGAGTGAGAACAGGGTTGCCAGCCATGCGGATATCGAGGACGAAGGCCAGACCGTGACCTTCACTGAGCCGAAGATTGGCACCACAGCAACCTCCAACGGCGAGCATACCGCCGAGCCTCTGGGTGAGATCACCATCATCGACACGGTGAAATATTCCGGCCTCATTCCTGGCAAGGAGTACACCGTCAAGGGTGTGCTCATGGACAAGGCCACCGGTAAAGCCTTGATGGTGGAGGGCAAGGAGATCACCGCCGAGGCCACCTTCCGGGCCAGCAAGGATGAGGGCAGCATCGACATTCCTTTCACCTTTGACGCTTCCGCGCTGGCTGGTAAGACCGTCGTTGCCTTTGAAACGCTCTATAGGGATAAGCTGGAAGTGGCTGTCCATGCGGATATTGAGGACGAGGACCAGACCGTTACTTTCAGCGAGAAACCGGAGATCAAGACTACTGCTACTGTGAACGGTGAGAAGAAGGCCGAGCCTGCTGGCGAAGTTACTATTAAGGACACGGTTTCTTATACCGGCCTGACCCCCGGCAAGACCTATAAGCTCTCTGGTGTGCTCATGGATAAATCCAGTGGTGAGTCCCTCCTGGTGGACGGGCAAAAAGTCACCGCGGAGAAGGAGTTTACCCCCGAGAACGCCAGCGGCACGGAGGAAATGACCTTTACTTTTGATGCTTCCGCGCTGGCGGGTAAGGCCGTAGTCGTGTTTGAAACCTTGACCCATGATAGCAAGGAAGTTGCCGCCCATACGGACATCAACGATGAGGGCCAGACAGTAGAGTTCGAGGGCCCCGAAATCAAGACTAAGGCCACTGTGGACGGCGAAAAAGAGGTTGACCCTCTGGAAACCATCACTCTGACCGACACCGTTACCTACCGCAACCTGATTCCCGGCAAGACCTATCAGGTCAAGGGCGTTCTCATGGACAAGGGAACCGGCGAGAAGTTGCTGGTAGACGGCAAGGAGGTCACTGCTGAAAGCATTTTCATTCCCGATAAGCCCACTGGTACTGTAGAAATCCCCTTTACATTCCCCGCCAGCGCTCTGGCTGGCAAGACCATCGTAGTGTTCGAGAGCCTGTATCATGAGGCCAAAGAGGTTGCCGTCCATGCCGACTTGGAGGACGAGGACCAAACCATCGTCATCCGCCGCAAGGGCGGGCTGCTTATTCGCAAGACCTCTGAGGACGATTTTGTGGAGGGCATCTCCTTCATCGTTACTGGCGAGGGGTACGAGGAAACCTTTAAGACTGACAAACAAGGCGAGATTTATGTGCAGGACCTTGTTCCCGGCGAGTACACCGTTACCGAGGTGGAGAACGATGTGACCGCCAAGTATGTCATTGAGGCGGGCAAGACCGTGACCATCACCTCCGGCGATAAAACTTCGGAGGTCGAGTTCCACAACAAGCTCAAGCGAGGCTCCGTCTATGTGGTTAAGACCGACGAGGGCGCTCCCGGCGAGAACCTCCCCGGCGCGGAGTTTGCGGTTTATGCGGACGTGGACGGCAGCGCCGAGTTTGACCCGGAAACCGATACTCTGTTTGGAAAGCTGGAATTTGCGGAGAACGAGTATTCTCTGCCCAATCTGCCGGTAGGCGGCTACTTCCTCCATGAGGAAAAGGCTCCTGATGGCTATACTGCTGATGATGGGTATTACTACTTCAAGTTGACCCAGGACGGCGAGCGCATGGAAGTCACCAATACCGCCGACAAGGAGGCCGGTTTCGTCAACAAAAAGCAGACCGGCTCCCTGCGGATCGTCAAGGTGGAGAAGGACACTACCATACCGTTGGCCGGAGCCACTTTCTGCGTCAAAGACGAAAATGGCCAGGTGGTAGCCGAGGGCAAGACCGATAAGGATGGCGTGATCGTCTTTGAGGACCTGCCTTTCGGCAGCTATGTTTACCAGGAGGTCTATGCTCCCGAGGGCTACAAGCTGGACGATACCGAGCACAAGTTTGAGATCGGCGCAAAAACTCCCACGGTGGAAGTAACCGCTGAAAATGAGAAAATACCCACCACGCCTTCTAAGGATGTGCCCAAGACCGGCGATACCCGGCCCAACCCCTGGCTGATTGGCGGCATTGCTCTTGCGATGCTGGCCTGTGCCGGGCGGTTGCTCTGGTATCTCCGTAAGCACCGCCGTACTTAAAAAGGAGAACCCTATGAAAACAGTGAATAGACTGGCCGCTGTCGCACTGGCAGCGGCCTTTGCTTTTGCAAGCGCGCTCCCGGCTGGGGCGGTGGTTGTGACCGACGCGCCCACCCCGGACCGGGTATACTTTCGGGAAACTGCCGGGGACACATTTTCCGGCTCGTTTGCCATGGACAAAGAGATCACCAATGTGGAGGCGGGGGAGGACCCCGCCTTTACTGTCTCTTTTGAGGGGAACACGCTCAAATTCGATTCCCTCTATGCCTCTGCCGAGCAGACTGTTAAGCTGGTATGCGGCGGAGAAACGGTCGAGAAAAAGCTGGGCCTTGCTGTGTATGACCCGGTGGACGTGGCCACCGCAAAGGGCAGTGTGACCCTGACGGTCAAGAACAGCCGGACCCTCAAGCCCATCCCCAACGCCGCCTATACCTTGTATAAAGGAACGGCCTCTGTCAAGACCGGCCTGACTACCGACAAGGCGGGACAGATCACTGTGGGCAGTCTGGACCCCGGCGAGTATGAATTGCGGCCTGCATCTACCCCAAAAGGGTACAAAGATACTTCTGGCGTAAAGTTCTCCGTTACCGGGCTGGAAATCTCTGGCGGTGATAAAGAGATTCGCACCAGCGAGGGCAAGAAGATTGTTGCTGGGGACAGCGAGGTACTCATTGCCGGGAAGTTTTCTCCTGCCGTGGAGCTGACTGCTAGTAACGAAAAGCAGATCGGTAGCGTGACTGTGGAATATGAGAATTTCGGCGCAGCGCTGGGCGAAAAGGGCGAGAGCAAGACCTTTGAGTACGTCACCCTGCAAGCCGCCCAGGAGGAGCTGAACCATTTGAAAAACTCCGGGCAGATATGTGGCGCGGTGCATATCTCCTACAAGCTGGCTGAGAAATCCGGGCGCAGCTACACACAGTATCTGACGGAGAAAGAGCCCGAGCCCACGCTCGTCCCTACGCCGGTTCCCGCACCGCCCGTCAACCAGGGCGGCACGACCAACACAGTGACAAAACCCACGCCCACCACAGCGCCCACACCGAAGGTCACGCCTACTCCGGCTCCGACCGCTACGTCCAAACCCACCTCCACCCCTATTCCCACCGCTACACCCGCTCCAACCTCTGTCCTGGATGGACAGCTGACTATCACCTGCACCTCTGACAAAACAGGGCAGGCGTTTTCCTTTGAGGTCAGCGGAACCAGGGCCGAGGGCGGTAAGTTCAAAAAGGACTTCAAGACCGGCACAGATGGGAAAATCGTCACTGACATTCCCGCTGGCGAGTACACCATCACTCCAAAAAACGTGAAAGGCTTTGAACTGCCGGAGGCGCAGGCCATAGAGATGGCCGCTGGCGGGAGCGCCTATCTGACCTTCAGCTTTGTGGCGAACCAGCGGGATTTGACCCTGACCGTGGTGGACAATGACGGTCAGCCGGTTGCCGGCGCGACCGTGGGCCTGTTTGAACCGGGAGAGGCTCCATTGCCGGAGGTCAAAAAGGAAACGGAGAGCGACAGCACCGACATCAGCGAAACCCTGGCGCAGATCAAGGATCAGAAAGCCGCCGATGAAAAGTGGGCTGATCCCTACACGAAAGCCAACGCCATCTATGTGGGCAAGACCAGTGAGGACGGGACAGCGCTCATTCAGAATGTGCCGGTCGCGGAGTTCGTGGCAGTACCCATCGAACTGCCGAATGGCTATTCTGCGGAAAAGATTGCCACAGAGATTCCCTCCGGTTTGGGGAGCAAATTCACAGTCGCTTGCAAATATGTGGCGGTTGACCTGTCCGTGTGGAGTACCGCCACCAACTCCCTGGTTGTGGGAGCAGACCTTGTGCTACTAAGTGAGGACGATACTGAGCTGGCAAAGTGGAAATCCGGGGAAACTGCCCACTGCCTGATTCGTGTGCCCCAGGGGGAGTATGCGCTGAAAATTACCCAGGGCGTACAGAGCGATACTGTCCATTTTGAAGTCGGGAAAGATAAATCCTTGCAGGAGGTCAAGGTGGAAACCTATCTTCCCGGCGAAGTCGCCGAAGGGGAGGCACAAGAGCTCACTCTGAAAGATCTGGAACACCTTCTTCCCTTTGCCGCCGCTGGCTTTGTGTTACTGGCGGGGGTGATTGTGGCCCTGCTCATTTATCGGGATTCCCGTAAGCGCTCCGGAGGGCACCGATGAGAAAGTTTGCGATGGCACTGGCCGTGCTGATGTTTCTTGGCGCTGTGGTTGCCGCCTGTTGGCTGGTGAACGTCTGGCATGAATCAGACTTGCAGGAAACGAAAATCGTTGAACTGCGGAAATTGGCCGCAAAAACGCCTGCCACTGATCTGAAAGGAGGAAAGCCATTGACAGAACGGCCAGCTTTGCCGCAAAGTGATACCGCCGTTAAGGAATCTGACACGCCTGTTCTCCATGACTTGGCGTTGCTGAAGGAGAAGAACCCGGACTGTGTGGGCTGGGTGTCTATTGCCGGCACAGGCATAGACTTCCCTGTCATGCAGAACGGCGATTTCTACCTAAAGCATAATTTTGACGGCAACTACACCGACTATGGGCTACCGTTTCTGGATGAGCGGTGCAGCCTGGACACCTCCGACCAGCTCATTATTTACGGCCACCACATGAACGACGGCAGTATGTTTTCCGCGCTGCTGAACTATGCAGATGAGGACTACTGCGCCGCTCATCCTGAGATTGTCATGGAAACAGAGTACGGCGCTGAAACCTACCAAGTGGCGGCGGTGGTTCGGGAAAAGGGCAGTTATGTGGACGGTGAGTGGAACCTGTTTGACCAAATCAACATCAGCACTGGTGCTTTCAACACTCTTGTGAATAATCTTGACGAAAGGAGGCTTTATGATACTGGGCGGGAGCTTGTCTTTGGTGACAGACTCCTGACCCTGGTGACCTGCGAGTATTCGCAGAGAAACGGCAGATTGGCGGTGATAGCAAGGAAATCGTAAAAAATCGTTACAGAAAGGGAGGGCTGACAATGACATCATTGCCTCTGGGCGAGAGTCCGGAAGTGATACACCTGTTTGAATCCATGGAGCAGAACCGGCTCTATGTGGAAAAGTCTCGAATGGAGGAGATTGCGGCGCATATTGACGAGCTGCTGGCCACATTTAGGCAGATGGAAAAGGAGCTGGCCGACCTGCGCCAGCAGGCGGGCGGCGAGTATGCGCCTATTCTCAATGAGGGCGCGGAGGTTGTAAAGGAGGCGAAAAGCGTGGTGGAGCGCGTCAAGGAGACCTTTCGCGACACGGCGGGGCGGGCGGCTAAACTAAGCCACGATGCCCTGGTGTCCACCATCCACGCCGCACACATTCCCGGCTTGCTGGAAAAAGTGCAGAGCGTCCTCCACGACACGGAGTTGCGCATGAGGAAAAGCGCCCACAAAGCCGAGGTCATTTCCGACGAGCTCCATGCCGCGAATGTACATCTTGGCAACGCTGGCCGGACCGTAAGCGGTAAGGCGGTACAGCAGCACATAGCCGCCGACCGTCCGGGGGCCCTGCGCTTGATCCGTTCTGGATTCCTGGGGCTTGCCAACACCTTTGAGCGGCTGAGCGGCACGACTGCCAGACTGCGGGCGAAAATCCCCAACTTGGATAAGACTGCCCAGAACCGTGAATCGGTGCGGGCCAAAATCCAGAGCCTAAAACAGCAGAGTGCTCCCGGCAGGGCGCGGCAGATGGGGGAGGTGGAAATCTAAGCGATAACCAAGGGGCTGTGGGAAACCACAGCCCTTTCCCATGTTCCCGGCTTCGGGCGGGGATGTGGGAAAGGGCTTATGCCTCTTTGTAACTGCCAGCCAGTGAAGAAATCTGTACAATAATAGATAGCGGCTCTCCTATGGCGCGGGGGTTGCTGAAAATTAGATAGGAGAGATGCGTATGATTTATGGCTATATCCGTGTTTCCAGCACGGATCAGAACGAGGACCGGCAGCGGATCGCAATGGAGGCAAAAGCTGTGCCTAGGAAGAACGTCTACATAGACAAGCAGTCTGGCAAGGATTTTGAGCGGCCCCAGTATAAGCGGCTTGTCCGCAGGCTCAAGCAAGGCGATCTTCTCTATGTGTTGAGTATTGACCGCCTGGGACGCAACTACAAGGATGTGCAGGAGCAGTGGCGCATCCTCACAAAAGAAAAGGGTGCTGATATTTGCGTGATAGATATGCCACTCTTAGATACCCGCACAGCAAAGGACCTGATGGGCACCTTTATAGCCGATCTGGTGCTGCAAATTCTCTCTTTTGTAGCTGAAAATGAGCGGGCAAACATCAAGAAGCGCCAGGAGCAGGGAATAGCCGCAGCGAAAGCCAGGGGGGTTAAATTCGGTCGGCCAGAGAAGCCCGTGCCGGAAAACTTTGTGGAGATAGTGCGTCAATGGGATGAGAGGATAATTTCCACAAGCGAGGCTACACGACTTTGCGATATGAGCCGGGCTACCTTTTATCGCAAAATCAGGGAAAACCCGGACACGAAAAATGTACGGTGCAAACAAAACCTGTCTTAAAAAGCAAACTTTTTGAGACAGTTTTTTCTCTATCTAATTTTACCATATAAGCGCTTGGTTCGCAAGGATTTATTTGAAGATTTGTACATTACAACGAAAAAATAGGGTTAAACTGTATCAGAAGTAAGCATTTCTCGAAATGCTTACCTTTCTTTTTTTTACAGCACATTTCTAATGGCAAAGGAGGCTTTGACATTGATTTTGATTGCTTTTGTGGATGACGGTGGCGGCATGATGTTTAACCACCGCAGGCAGTCGCGGGACAGAGCAGCGCTGCAACGAATTTTGGACATGACCGCCACCTCAACTCTCTGGATGAACGAGTATAGTGCGCCGCTCTTTACAGAGTTTGGTACGCCGCAAGTTCAGGTTGATACGCAGTTTTTAGATAAGGCTGGGCTGGAGGATTACTGCCTTGTAGAAAATGCAGATGTAACGCCATATTTGCCGTTTATCGAAAAAATCTTCTTGTTTCACTGGAACAGGACTTATCCATCTGATGTGAAGTTCCCAATAAAGCTGGACGGCGGTAAGTGGCGGCTCATTTTAACAGAAGATTTTCCGGGCAGTTCCCACGAAAAAATAACATTGGAGGTCTACACAAAGTGAAACGAAGTTTGAAATATCTTGCCCTTATCCTATCCCTGACTTTCCTGATTAGCGGCTGTTCTCTGGATGAAAGCGGAAGCAGCCCCATAAGCAGTTCCGTCACGTTGGAAGTTTCCAGCGAGGCCGCTACACCTACCCCGAAGCCAACTGAGAGCCCTACACCGGAACCCACGGCAACCCCCACACCCACTCCAACGCCGACACCCTCACCCACGCCTGCGCCGACACCGGTTGCTGTTGATATATCCAGCATACCAGCATATTCGGGCTACGCCTATACTGAGGTCAACGGCAACGTGCCCTACTTCACGGAATCCGACTACACCACGGTTTCCTTTGAATCCTACTCCGATCTGGATAGCTTGGGCCGCTGTGTCATGGCCTATGCTTGCGTAGGTGAGGACCTGATGCCCACCGAAAAGCGCGGTGAGATTGGGCAGGTCAAGCCCTCCGGCTGGCAGACGGTACGCTATGATGGGCTGGTGGATGGAAATTACCTCTATAACCGCTGTCACCTGATTGGCTACCAGCTTTCCGGTGAAAATGCCAATACCAGCAACCTGATTACCGGCACCCGCTACTTGAATATTGAGGGTATGCTGCCATTTGCAAATATGGTGGCCGACTATGTGAAGGAAACAAAGAACCATGTTCTATACCGCGTTACGTCCATATTTGACGGCGATAACCTCCTTGCCAGCGGTGTTCTAATGGAGGGCTACTCTGTGGAGGACGAGGGCGCGGGGATCAGTTTTTGCGTGTATGCCTACAATGTCCAGCCGGGGGTTACGATAAACTACGCCAACGGTGAAAGCGAGTTATCTGCCACGCCAGAACCAGAGCCTACGCCTACACCAGCTATCGAACAGCCTGCGGTGGTCGGCGGGGATTTTATTGGCAACGCGAATACCAAGAAATTCCATTATCCGGACTGTTCCAGTGTAAAAAAGATGAATGAATCCAACAAGGTTGAACTTCATGGGACGCGGGACGAGATTATTGCGATGGGGTATGAACCCTGTAAAAATTGTTTGGGGTAGATATTGATTATGTAAAGATACGGGCTGATCTCTGCTGAAGCTAAGGAAATCAGCCCATATATCTTAACAAATCAAGCAGTTTGGAATTTTCTTCCCAGTCTTTCACGGTGTTATGCATATACGGAGAAGCAGCTTCAATGGCGCGTCTTTTGGCCTCATCGTCTGCGCGGGCATATATTTCTGTTGTTGTAACGGCCACATGCCCCAAAATATCACGGATGTAAATAAGATTTACCCCGGACTGGAGCAAGTGCATTGCCCTTGAATGGCGTAACATATGCGGATGTATATGCTCTGGTATGACATCTGCTTTCTTCTGAGCCGCTCGCTTAGCGTATTTATTCAATAGATATGCAATTCCAGCTCTGGTAAACGGTTCTCCATATTTGTTCCTAAATAATGGATAACATCTCTTTCTGCATCTCTCAAATTATTTCTATCGAGATAATACTCAATCAACGCCTGGGTTTTTCTCATAAGTGGGACAATTCGGCTGTGTTGACAAAGTCCTCCTCGAAAAAAAGTTGCACAAAAATTGGCAAGAAAATGCAGGCTTCCTAAAAGGAAAACTCGCCCTTTCTCCCACTTTCTTTGTGTATTTTACCGATAGCTTCTTGCAATTTTGGACTTTGTCAACACGACCAATTCGCGTCTTATTACCTTTTCCATGCAAGATTGCGACTGGTGGCGAGACAATCCTAATATCACTCACGGTTAAGTCAATTATCTCCTGCACTCGCGCCCCAGTATCATACATGACAGTTATAAGAGCCAAATCTCTTAGCTCATCTATTTTCAATTTGTCGGGTTGCTGTAAAAGCAGTTCAATGGCATCGAGAGTAAGATAAACAGGAGGCCGTTTAGTCTTTTTCTTCATTGGTATACCAAGTATTTCCTGGGCCTGAGAAATGTACGATACGTTCTCTCGCAAAAGGAATCGGAAAAAGGCATGTATTACGGCAAGGCGTTGGTTTCTGGAAGCGATTGAATAATTTAAATTATTTTCCAAATGGTCCAGGAAACGGATAACCAGTTCGCGGCTGAAATGTACTAAATCGAATTTCTCAATCTTGATTCCTTCATATTTTTCGCAATACTTCAAAAGAAGCGTCATAGCATCCCTATATGAATAGATGGTATTTTTGCTTAGACCTTAGATTCCAGGTAAATAGACCTGTAAATATTTGCGCAAATACTGGCAAAAGCTGTCGTCTGCACCATTGTCTATACCTCTGGAACAACATGGCCGGTATAATCGCTGAGCAGTTGTTCAATCTTAGGATATACATCTGCGGTTAAACGGAGATAACCTTCTGTCTCTTTTATTGACTCGTAGCCTAGATATGCAGATAAATACGGAAGCGCAGTATATATGTCCAATCCTTGAGTGGTTATATTTTTTAGGGATTGAACGGCAAAAGTATGACGGGTATCGTGCAGGCGTGGCCCAAAACCACGACCGCCATGGGGGATTCCGGCACGAAAAAGAATTTTTCGGAACAGCTTGTAGCAGGTGTTCTGTGAGATACCCGTATTCCGTTTGGTTTCAAAGAAGTACTCTCTTTCTTGGCAGCATGAATAGCTGTATTGTTGCAGCCGTTTTGTTAATGAAACATTCATTGGAACAAGGCGGCTTTTGAGATTCTTGCTTTCAAGAATATACAGTACTCCATCTGTTAAATCTACATCCGTTATTTTCAAATTGACTGCCTCAGATATTCTCAGCCCCGTAGAAAACAGTATCCTGAGAACTTCAGGCATAATTTTATTGTAACCGGATTGGCGTGACAGCTCCAGTTTATCTGCTTCATTGTATATCCTGAGTATTTCACTTTCCGTGAAAATGCAAGGGACATATTTAACTGTACGCATCCTAGGGCTTAGGGGAATATATGCAGGGATTTCTCTGGAATTGAGGTATATTGCGAGCTGCCGGAAGATGGCGAATCTATACGACCAGGAGCTAACGCTCTCGCCATCCCGCCGTTGACACCACGCCTCTGCTGTCTCCTGTGTGATTTCAAGACGGTTTCCTGCCCTTTCAGCTAGAAAGCGTGATAAGGCCATAAGTTCGTATTCAGGTCTGTCATACTGTAAGCCCAACCCTCGCTTGAACTGTATGTAGGAAATAAATACCTCGACCCAAGGCTCTGCATATTGTATGGGAGTAGAAGTAATCACAGAGAATCCTCCTCTCCTAATACTGGCAAAGCACATTTGGACAATTTATTTAGGTCTATTTTCAGGTAGATTTGTGTGGATGTGGTGGTTGTGTGGCCCAGTACTTCTGAGATCGTGGGGAGAGGTATATCGTTTTTTAGTATATTCGTTGCCAGGGAATGACGAAGTGCATGTGGCCCATGCTTTTTCCCTTGGGTGTCAGTTCCAGCCGCAGAGAAGTAACGTTGGATCATACAATGGACACTTGAAGAAATAATGGGTCGTATTGGAGGATGGTGGCGAAGGAATATCGTGCGAAAGTCGGAATTTGGTCTGCCATATCGAAGATACTCAATGATTGCATTGCCTATTTCGCCGCTGAGAGGGAGTTGCAAAGTCTCTTTTGTTTTCTTCTGCAAAACACAAATTCTGCTGTTTTCCCAGTCAATATCGTTAAAAGTCAGGCCGCAGATATCAGATGCACGAAGTCCTAAACGTGCAGCCAGGAGAAAATAGCATAGTCACGTTTTCCAGTTGCATTGCCACGGTCAACACATTCCAGCAGTCGTTCAATTTCTTCCGGAGAGTAAACGGATAGAATGGTGGATTTGTGCGAATATTTTACGTTGGGAATAGTATCTTTGTAGTTCGTAGCCACGTAGCCATTTTCATATAAAAACAATAGGAACATCCTTAGCGCTAAAACTGTATTATATCTGACTGACAGTGAAAAAATGGAGAGAGATGCTACATAGTTCTCTAAAATGGCCATATTGATTTTCTGAATGGAATCTATTCCATTATTGTTCAGGTAAGCCGCAAATTTTTCAAAATAGCAGTGCTGCTTGTGGATCGTGCGGTCAACTATTCCCTGGTACTTTCTGTAAGCCAGAAATTTCTCATATACGGGCTGAAACCATATGGGGAACTGATAATCAGAACGCTTAAATCGAAATGGAACAGTACCATTTTCTGCAAAATAGCTGAGCATATTGATTACGCGGATATAGGTACTAGCTTTCCGCGTAGTTGATTTGTTGAATTTGACATCATGAAATGCTTCTTTGAGGAACATTTCGCCAACTGAGGAACTGTATTGGATAATACCGTGCTGGCTGCAATAACTCAAAAGTTCCTTAAATATTGACTGGTATTGAAGCAGTGTCCGTTCACCGTAACCAATACGCTCCAATTCGTTGGCAAAGGACTTAATGATTTCGCTGGGATTACTGTTCATGTTAGTGCCTCCTTGATAGTAGTGCTATCAAGAATACCATAGCGAGAGTTTTATGTAAAGATTTACCTGCTGATTTCCTTTACTTTTACGAAAATCAGCAGGTATCTTTACATAACCAATATCTATCCCAAACATCTTTTATGTAAAGCTTTACATAAAAGATGCCGACCATGAAATAATTCATTATATATCCAAAGAACTATCGTGAAACAGCGTTTTCACGGTGGCTCTATTTCTTTAGGAGGTGGATAGTTATAGAAATTGTACCAATCAGTTTGAAAGAAGCCAACGCCTTTGTCAGCGCATACCACCGGCACCACGGCCCGGTGACCGGGCATAAGTTTTCCATCGGGCTGTCTGATGGAGAAAAGATTATCGGCATGGTGATTGTCGGCAGGCCGGTCAGCCGCTATCTGGACGATGGCTGGACCCTGGAAGTCAACCGCCTGTGTACAGACGGTTCCCGAAACGCCTGCTCTATGCTCTATGCGGCGGCGTGGCGGGCAGCGCGGGCCATGGGCCACAAGCGCTTAATTACCTACATTTTGGAGAGCGAAACCGGAGCCAGTTTGCGGGCTGCTGGCTGGAAGTGCATTGGGCAGGCTGGCGGTCTGCGTTGGACCAGCAAGCGTAGGCCCACGGTTAACCTCTATCCGGCGCAGATGAAAGTACGGTATCAGCGGGAGGTGGAAAGATGAGTGACGATTTACAGACAAGGGACAAACAGAATCGGGATGTTGACAGTTCAGAGCAATATGCTATCAATGTGATTGGCAATCGGTCGCTACAATCCGCTAATTTATTGATGAAAGAAAGTAAGCGGACTGTAGAGAAGGCGTTAGCGGGTAAATCTGTGCCCCGGCAGTTCGAAAGAGAGAACCGATGGACCTCGCCCATCACGCCCCGACAGGCACCCACGGCAGAAACTGTACCGCCAGATAGGGGAGTACATACGCCGACGAAAGCATCGAAACAGCAAGAGGAGAATTTCAAGCCCGTATCCAGCGAACCTCACGGCCAACATCATACTGAAAGACAAGACCACTTTTTCAGTATAGCGGATGATGTTCCTGGTGAAAATGTGCAAACCGATGTTGAGCCGGTTCCCTTTTCGTCAGAGGAAAAGTCAGTAGCAGAGGAAACATCTGCCCCAGCCACTTCAAAGAGCCAGAGGTGTTCTGCACCGCAAAAAGCGGGCCACCATCAGAAAGACACTTCGCCGCGTCAAACAAAAAGAAATCTCTTTCCTGCAAAGGTGGAAGATTCGCCCCATATGCAGGCAGAGGACAACAATCTGCATTTGAGCGAAGAATCCTCCATTACCACATGGGAGAACAGCGCCCTCACCAACAGTTTGCAGAATCAGGGTGCGGCACTCCGAACCGCTGAAACATCCGGCGCGGCTTTGCAGACGTTCCAAGCCGCAGGGCAATCGGCAGGAAATGCTGGGGCTTCTGCCGCTGCCAATGCCGCCGCTCCGGGAGTGGGGGCAGTAATCCAGGCCCCAGAGAAAGCTGCAGCGAAGATCAAAGAAACCGTAGAGAGCATAGCCGCCAGCGCCTCCCACAGTTCATCATCCTTGGGAGCGCTGGCGGCGCTTTTTCTTATACCTTTACTGATAATCGCCGCGATTGTAGGAGCGCTGCGGGGCGGCGGCTCGGCCCGAAATGTGGGACTGTCTGATGATGTACTGGCCCTCATGCCGCAGATCAGCGCGGCGTGTCAGGCGAATGGAATCCCGGAGTATGCGCCTCTAGTTGCTGCCGTTATCATGCAGGAATCCGGGGGCCGGGTGGCCGATGTGGGCGGCGACGTGATGCAATGCGCCGAAGGTATGGGCCTGCCAGTGGGTACTCCGGTCAGCTTGGAGGAATCCATCAACTTTGGGACAAGCATTATAGCTGCTAATCTCCAGCTTGCCGGGGCTGCTGGGCCTACGGATATTCCGGCCATTAGCTTGGCATTGCAAGGCTACAACTTCGGAAACGGCTACATATCCTGGGCGCTATCCCGAGACGGGTATTCCAAGAAGAACGCCCGGGAGTTCTCCCAAATGCAGGCAGCCGCCCATGGCTGGAGCGGCTACGGTGATATTGATTATGTGGACCATGTTTTAAGATACTATCAGGTGAGCACAGGCGGCATGGGCGATATCAGTTCTATTGCAGATGGGCGCTTCGCCTACCCGTTCCCCGGCCATTCCTGGGACACCTACCCCGGACACAATGGAATCGACATTTCATTTGCCAACTGCTACGGTGAACCAGTCTATGCGGTAGCCGCTGGGACCGTGCGCTATACGCAGGACGGCTGGACCCCTGCTCATGGCGTAGGCGGAATGTGGTCTTTTGGCAACAGCGTTTTTATTGAGCATGGGGATGGATGGATTTCCGCTTATGGGCATCTATCGGCGCTGGCGGTAACGAGTGGAGAAGCCGTCACACAAGGCCAGCTTATTGGGTATATTGGCAACACAGGTAACTCCACCGGACCGCACCTTCATTTGGCGCTCTATCACAATGGGGACGCTGGGATTGGGGGGCAAAACTTTGCGGAGCTGGCTTGGCCGCAGAATAGGCTTTTCTGAAAAAATGAATTTCTCTTGCCAACCTGATTACATTGTAGTAGGCCTCATTAACGAAATTGATAATTTGGGGAAATTATGGGTCTGTTGACAAAGTCCTAAACGAAAAACGCTCGTTGGCAAAACGTACAAAGAAATAGGTGGAAAAAGACGATCCCTTCCTTTGAATAACCTCATTTCACCGCTTAATTTTGTGCATCTTTTTTCAAGAGTCGACTTTGTCAACAAACCCAATTATAACCCAAAGCTAGTTAAGTATAAAATGTTCCCATTGTCAAGGACAAACTATAGAATTGCCAAAAATCCGACGCATCCACAAAAGAAATCCCCCAAACAGGAAGTGTGAAGGAGTTTGGATATCATTGTCTATTTTTAAGGGACGTAGGGTCTGCCTATTTGTCGACTTCGCAAATTTTCATCTGGCCCAGTGCTCACTCATGGTATATTTAAACAAAAAGAAACTGAGAAGTTAAGTAAAAGCGACGATTGACAAGAATGGTATAATATAGGTATAATAAATCAAAAAGTTAGTGCATTACAAAACGAAAAATTGTTGCATTACAGTCTGTAGATAGGAGGTGCTTCTGTTGAGATTGAAAAAGCCATCAAAAAATATTAACAGAAACAAGGTGCTATTGTACACAGCAAGTACTGGCGAAAATTGTAATTGTTGCTGGTGATATTTTTTCTAGGAGGTGTGTTTTGTCATGAAAAAATTGAGAAAGCCTTTGAAGCGCAAGGCTGATATTAGGCTATACGTTTCTGGGGAAAATTGTAACTGTTGCTGGTAAAAATTTCGCAGAGTGGCGGGGATTCTTTTCTTCGCCGCTCTGCGTCTGTTATAATCATTTCACATGGTATAAAGGTTTATGATAAAGTCCTGTATACTAGCAGCGTTTTTGTGAAGAATCCATTCGTTGACTTAACGAGCCATAGACTCAACCGAAAAAAACGATTAGGATGAATACTGCCTGGAAAGAGTGTCGAACTCAATTTCAGCCAAATTAAGCCTAAAATATGGAGGAGCGTGTGATTAATCTCTGAGCGCTATGCGATTAATCTGGCTTTACACAGTTTCTATGCGGTATATGAATCGGATGTTTCAGCATGAGTATTTAGGAGACAAAACATGAAAGTATTATTAATTGATTCAGGCATCACAAACCATAAAGCACTTTCATCTTTAAAGATTTATCCTACGGGGTACAATGGACAAAATCACATTAGCGACCTTGAAGATAATATTGGGCATGGAACTGCGGTAGCAGGGTTAATTGTCCGGAACCAATTGAGTGTCGAATTATATGTTATCAAACTATTTGATGACACTTTTAAATGTAGTGCAAACCAGTTAATTGATGCTTTGCATTATGTTCTAGAAATGAAAATAAGATTTGATATTATTAATATGAGTTTTGGATTAACTCATGTGGATGATTTTTCAGAACTGCTTGAACTTGAGAGAGTATGCAAATCACTGAGGGATTGCGGGACTATTCTAGTTGCTGCCTACGATAATGAAGGAGCTATATCTTACCCGGCTTTTTTTCCATGTGTTCTTGGTGTTGACTCTTCACCTAATGTAAGCGGTAAAAGTGAAATAGAATATATACAGAGTTCTTGTGTCAATCTACGTGGATTTGGGTGTTCGCAAAAAGTTATTTGGCCTAACCCTGACCATACAGTCATTAGTGGAAACAGCTTTGCTTGTGCAAATGTAACAAACAAAATCATAACTTTGTTAAAAGATTCTACTCCTACAACAAATATTGAAACTACGCTTAAAAAAATCTCTCTGACGCAGTACAATTTTGACAATTCTTCTCCAGTTGAAGAACGCCCATCATGGCTGGATGGCGCGAAAGCGATTTTTTTCCCTTTTGCTAAAGAAATTCATAGCTTGTTAGCGTATGAAACAGAATTAGTTTTTTCTGTGACAAATGTTTTTGATTTAAAACATTTTGGACGTATTGGGCAAAATGTTTCAAGATTTCTTACATATAAGTCTATTAACAACAGATTAATAAAGAATTTTGAAACAATACCCTAGCAATCAGACGAATTTGATGTGATTATTGCCGGTCATTTAGACGATATTTTATGGCGATATAAGTGCGATGTTCTTAAATTACTAATTGAAAAATGTTGTATGCATCACAAGAAGATGTATTCTTTCGACGATTTATCTCTATATAGTACATTTATCGATTCCCTTGGCGGTGATAGTAAAGATTTCTTTTATCCACATATAGATAAACAAAGTATTCCTAAAGGAAGATTTGGCAAATTGCATGAAATAATAACCCCTGTCGTTGCTGTGGTAGGGACTAGTTCAAGTCAAGGAAAATTTACTGTACAACTTGCGTTGAGAGAACAGTTATTAAAAGCAGGTTTCAAAGTGGGACAAATTGGTTCTGAACCTTCTGCTTACTGTTTCGGAATGGATTACACTTTTCCGGATGGATATCATTCAACTGTGAATATTGATGGGTTTGAAAGAATTATGCTTCTAAATGAACTGATGCATGATTTAGATCGTAAATGTGTTGATATATGCATAGTTGGTACACAGTCAAACTCAATTCCCTATAGTACATATAATCTCGCAGCTTATCCTTTACGCCAGCAAGAGTTTTTATATGGGACACAACCCGACGCGTTTTTTTTAGTTGTGAATCCGCACGATGATGTATCATATATACTTAAAACTAAGTTAGCGATTGAGAATATGTTTTCAACCACATGCCTTGGAATAGTGATTTATCCCATTGAAAAATACCAAAACTCGGTTCAATAAATGTTGACAAAGATGTTGTGGGAACGAATAGATATGTTGCGTTCAAAAACGAAGTTTTAAGTGCTGTAAACGCCCCAATTTTTGACTTTGTAGAAGTATTAACTAAAAACAAACTGCTTGATTGTATCATAAATTTTTTCTCGTAATCATTAAAATGGCGATAAATAAGCTTAAGATATGTGGGGCGAACTTTGATGATGTACAATAGAAAAAAGAATTGTTATATATCACCAATCAACGTCAATATTGAAGTAACAGAAAAGTGCGATTTGAACTGCAAATTTTGTTTCAAAAAAAGTGATGGCTTAAAAGAAATTGATTTTATCTTATTGTGCAGGTATCTTGATCAACTAGCGGAATTGGGAACGCCTGCTATACAATTCAGCGGAGGGGATCCTCTGCTATATTCATATCTAATACCTGCGATAAGGTATGCTCACGCGAAGGGGTTTTATATAAGAATGTCGACATCAGGGAAAACTTTTTCTTTATCTTACGCTGGAGAATTGAAACAAGCTGGTTTAGATACACTTCATGTCTCTTTAAATGGTTCCACAGAGTCAATTCATTCAGAAACACGTGATGGTTTCAATTACTCCATCAAAGCAATTGATATTGCTCACCAAATGAATATGCTTTGTGTGATAAATTGGGTTGCCAACCATTCCAACGTTCATGATTTAGAAAATTTAATTATCATTGCTAAGGAAATGGGGGTTAAGCGAATCGACATTTTATCAAATAAGCGTAATTATGACGGCCAACTCTTTCATCCGATGACAATTGAAGACACACAGTATTTGAAAGAAGTATGTGAAAAATATGATGACTATGTATCAGTTGAAAGTTGCTATAACGAGTTACGCCTACTTTTATATGGGAGATCAATTTCAATCATAGATAAGGCTTGTAAAGCAGGACGATTTCATATTGCAATTGACGTTCAGGGAAAACTTTTACCATGTCCACATCTTGCGCAATATGCCAAAGATGAGAAAGATATCAAGTCATATTGGGCGAATGACTTGACTCTTTTAAAGTTTAGACAGGCATGTCGAAATGGCACATCTAACGATTTATTAAATATGTATTCTGATTCATGCGTGTTTTGTAAAAATAAATCTGTTTGTTTTCCATGCTATGCAAATTGTGATAATTCGATAAGAGATTCTGTTACATTCAATTGCTTATTGCAGTCTGATTATTATCAATTAGCTTGAGCAAAAAACATACTAAAAGGGTGATTATTGTGAAAAGAAATCTTGTCAAGCCTTCATTTTATAATGAGTTAATTAACAAAAGCGACGGAGTTGCCTTGTACAATACCAAAACAGGAAGAGCTGTTCGCATATATGGCAATAGAGCAATGCGGGCAAAAGCAATGCTTTTGAATCAAGCCCCGCAAGCGTTAAATAAAGATGATGATTTGCAAACGAGTTTGTATGCATTGCAGTTTCTAATAGACTTGTCTTTAGATGATGAATATTTGACTCCAGACTTTTTCATTTCATTTGATAATGTTGTATCTATAATTGAACAATTATTGTTGACGGATGTTTCTTAATAAATCAGTTATATCTGTGCAATAATGCAACTTCAGAGTGTGAATAGTTATGTGTTTTTAAGTTGCTCTCAACAATAATTTTTTAGGTAGCAGACTGAAGTTATACAGTTTATTGTAGCATGTGTATCTTACCGTTTTCGGCTTATTTGAATGAAGTAAGCAAACACATTAGGCCTTGTTTGAAAAAAGAGGAAGCAGTGCTAAATCAAAATAATAGCAATAGCGGCCAGGTAAACGAAGGCAAGAAAAGACGCATCCAACTTGTCGTACCAGGTGGCAATATGACGAATCTATTTAAACTTTTGGAAGAAGCACTCAATCATATGGCGCTCTTTATACAGCCAGCAGTCTACCAGCCACAGCTCAGAAACATTGTTTTGTGGCGGAATCACATAGCTGGCACCATGATCTGAGATATAAGCGCTGTTCGTTTTGCCCCATAAGCACGGTCTTCTAATATATCGCTGCCGTTGATTTCTCCCTTCTCCATTAATTCACATGCTTATTCTCCGCTGACAGCATGAATTCAACCGAGTTCCCCAACCCATCCACAATAGCGTGTAGCTTTGTTTTAAACCCTGCCCCTGGTTCGTCCAATTAATTGCCTTATCCAGCGTTTTTCCCTCTCCATTGGCGCTTTCGTGAACCTTAATGCAAGTAGAGTCCAAATTCAGGTTTTCCATATCTGCAACCAATACACGAGACATGGCCTCCAATGTGCCTTTGTTTCGCCATTAGGATAATCGCGCGTACACAGACTGCCAGGGGCCATACACTTCCGGCAGTTCTCGCTACTGCACTCCGTTGCGGGTGATTCAAAGCCTCCCATTGAGCATGTTCTTGTCATCTTTCAGAGGACAGCCTCGTTTCCTTGTACTTTGGGCTTGCAGTATCTGTTTTACTCGCTCCCACAGTTCTTTTGTTAATTCATAGCGTTCCATGTCCATATTTTTACACAGCATCTTCTTTTTTGCAATATTAATTTTATAATAGGGCCTAATAAAACTATTTACCAACGTTATCGCATTAAGGAGTGGACTTATGTTTGAAGAAATGTTTCAGGCAATAATGTATACAATAAAGAATGCCTGGAAAACTGAAAAGCGAATTGTATTGTTATTTTTTATGCAGGGATTGTTTGAATTAGTTGTAACCTATCTGCTTATTTTACTTCCAAGTGTAGTTATCGATGAAATTTTAAAAGAAAGCCGCCTTGATGTAATTATTGGAAAAACAATAATAATTTGTTTTGTTTTTTTAATCGCAAAAAGTAGCAGCGAGTTTATAAATTCGTCAAAAAGCACCTTACTTACAAACAATAAGATGTACTATTTAAGAAAAATTTTTGAAGTTCGCATGAAATTAGACTATCAAAACGCTGAGAGTGAATTAGGGCAAAATGAATTTCAAGAAGTTCAAACGATTCTTTTCAATGACAACACCGGCATATCTGGCACCTTATTAAATTTTGGAAAGTTTATTGAACACCTGATGTGTTTCGTGCTGCTATTTTCGATTATTTCTCAAATGAGTGTTGTAGTTGTGATTTCTGTGATGATAACGTCTCTTTTATCTATTTGCGTTCAAAGAAAAGTTGACAATTACATGTTTCGAATGCGAGATAAAACAGTCCCACTTGATCGAAAGATAACATATATTAACCATTCTGTTTCTGATTATAATAAGAACAAAGATATAAAGCTATATTCGATGCAAGATTGGTTATCAAGGATTTATGAAGAACTAATTCACGATAAAATTAATTGCGTCAATCAAATAAATAAATCGCTTCTTTTCCAAGAGTTGGTAGAGGTAGTTTTATTTTTTTTAAGAAATAGTATTGCATACATTTATATTTTTATTTTACTAAGTAAAGGAAGATTAGCCCCACATGACTTTGTCTTTTATTGGGGTTGTATTTCAGGATTTTCTTCATACATTTTAGGCTTAGTAAAATTTGTCACAAAGTTGCAATCATCATCTAAGGATGCGATTATAGTTAAAAATTATATTGAAAGCCATCATATTATTGAAAATAATTCTGATTTTAATGAATCGTTTTCTGACACTAAAATTACTGTCAGATTTGACCATGTATTTTTCCGTTATACAAAGGAAGGACCAGATATTTTGAAAGATATCACTTTTGAATTAATATCTGGAGAGAAAATAGCTTTAGTTGGAGAGAATGGTGCTGGTAAAAGCACACTCATCAAAATCCTCTGTGGATTATATCAGCCTACATCGGGTTCAATTTTTATAAATGGAATAAATTCTTCCGACTTATCGCCCAGTGAAATATACTCATTTTTCTCTGTAGTTTTTCAAAACATAAGAATTTTGCCTTTTTCAATAGGTCAAAATGTTTCAATGCATGATGAATCTCATACATGCAGAAAAGCAGTTGTTAAATGTTTACAAGATGCAGGCCTACAGGAATTAATTACTCGGATTGATGATAATTTAACAAAAATAATCGATCCCAATGGTATTGAATTATCTGGAGGAGAAAAACAAAGATTAGCGTTAGCGAGAGCATTATATAAAGATTCTCCATGCCTTTTACTTGACGAACCAACATCAAATCTAGACCCTATTGCTGAAAGCAAGTTATATAAATCATATTTTGATTTAAGTAGAGGTAAAAGTAGTGTCTTCGTATCTCATAGACTTGCATCAACCCAGTTTTGCGATAAAATCATGTTCTTGGTGAAAGGTCAGATAACAGAGAAAGGGACGCATGAGGAGCTTATGTGCTTAAAAGGCGGGTATTATGATTTATATAATATTCAAAGCCAATACTACAAGAAGGACGTGTAAAAATGCTAGATTTAAAAAAGAACTATCAAAATTCATTTTTCTTCCTTTCACTCATTAGAGAACTGTCTCCTCGACTTTTGCTGACTATGATATTGTTGGCGGTATGTAAAAGCAGCCTTTTGTTTCTTGATTATATTTCCATTAACTTAATCTTGAATTCCATTGTTGAAAACAAATTATCTAATGCTATCTTTTTTGCTTCTATTTCGATATTTGCAAACGTACTTATTATGATGATTCAAGCGATTCTAAGAAAAAAACGGGATGATTTTAGTAATAGCTTTTGCTTGCGATTTGAAAAGAAGGTTTCATCCATTTTTATGAATTTAACATATGCAAAACTTGAATCCAATAAAACTCAGAAGATTCGACATGAAATCGAAGAAATTAAAATGCGACTTGGCGGTGTAGAACATCTTCTTAAAGAGGTTGAGGATATTATTGAAAGTGTAGCTACCCTGTTTTCGTCAATTGTTATGCTAATATTTGTTTTATGGCTTGGCGGGTTCAACTCGACTATTTGGTCATTTATTATTATTTTATTGCTGGCTTTCTTAAGTGTGATTATCTTAGTTTATATGCAAAGATTTATTAATAAAAAAATTATATCACTTAATCGTGAGGTTAACTCTGCAAATAGTGGCAGTTTTATTTACATGCAACTGATATCAGATTTAGAGTTTGGGATGGATATTCGCCTTTACAACTTATCACAATATTTAGGTGATTCTTTTTATAACATGTGGACTTCTTCCAAGGGATTAAAATTAATGAAACGTCTTGATTACATTTCAAGTGTCATTCCTTGCTTTGTTGTGTTCATAAAAGCATTATCATTGTTTTCATCATTTGTGTTAGTATCAGTGAGTGCACTTTCTGGAACTATCTCCATTGGAACCGTCGTTATTTACGCTGGTAGCCTTCAGACTTTTGTCGATTCAATTTCAACGTTGCTATCATTAAGTGGTGATTTTATCAACTCATGTGATATTTTTAGTCCGTACAAAGAGCTTTTTGACATATGTCAGGAAGATAAACAGCAACAGATTTGTTGTGCGAATGAATCACAACTTTATAATCTCGAGGGGATATCTAGTTTTCAAATTGAGTTTAAGAACGTATATTTCAGATATCCTTTCGCTGATAGTTGGGCATTAAATGATGTGAGCCTATTGATAAAAGATAAAGAGCATATCTCTATAGTTGGTGAGAACGGGTCAGGTAAATCGACTTTTGTGAAACTTCTATCTAGAATATATGCTCCAACTAGTGGCCAGATCTATATAAATGGAATCGATATTCAAAATATTCCTCTGGTGGATTATCACAAACTATTTGGAGTAGTATTTCAAGATTTTTCTTTTCTTTCTTTGCAAATTGGTGAGAATATTGCTGTTTCGTGTGAACCTGAAAGAATAAAAATTCTTAAATATTTAAATAAAGTTGAATTGGGAAAGTGGTTTACGGATTTACCTAATGATATATACACATACATGAATTTAGACTTTGATGAAAAAGGTATAAAAGTTTCAGGTGGAGAATTACAAAGACTCGCTCTGGCTAGAGCAATGTATAGAGAACCATTATGCTATATTTTAGATGAGCCAACTTCGGCGCTTGATCCTAGAATAGAGGAACAAGTTTTCCGATACGTTAATAGTTCTCTTAATTCAAAAACTTCAATAATGATATCCCATCGGCTTGCAAGCTGTAAAGACAGTTCACGGATTTACGTGTTTGATGATGGAAAAATAATGCAAATTGGTACACATAGAGAACTTTTACAAAATGAAAGTGGTTTATATGCAAAGCTATGGAACACTCAGGCTGAATTCTATCAATAGGATAAATAGATTTTGATGGATACTAATAGGTGGCTAACTTTTCTATAATTGACATCATATATTAAATTTAAATAAGGTGGATTAATATGCAGTTATCTTTCCCTATAAAATTAAGTGAATTGGTTTCTCTTATATGCGATTTCATCTATGATGTTCGATATCATGTAAAAACATGTGGTAACCTTCGGGGTGCAAACTTCCGATCAAAATTAAATTTTGACTATGAGCCATCACATTATTCACAGCTATATAGACTTTTTAGCAAGTATCCATTTGATGATAAGTCACACTTCATAGATTTTGGTTGCGGAAAAGGAAGGACTCTTGTTGTGGCGATGAAACTGGGGTGCAAATATGTTACCGGGGTCGAAATAAATTCAACACTTTGTGATATTGCTGCCCACAATATTAACGTTGTCAAAGCAAGAGATAAACTTCTGTGCAATTCGCATGTTGTTAATTGTGATGCCCGTGAATTTGAGGTTGATGAGCGAACAAATTATTTCTTTTTTTTTAACCCATTCCATATGAAAGTCTTTCACTATGTTTTAAAAGCTATCCAGAAATCAGTTATCGAATCACCAAGAGAAGTAATCTTGATTTTCTTAGGACCAAGAGAATCGACAATTAAAGTAATTAATGATTTTGATTTTTTTACTCTTGTAGAATCCAACAAAAAAAGGGATTATGTTGTTTATAGTGCTACGAGAAATCATCATCAAATCAAAGAGGAAAGGCGATACAACGCAGAATAATCTTCCACATCTTTTTGTTAATCACATGAAAGTCCAGTACGAATTAAGTTTCTGTAGTTTCAATAGAAACGTTGTATTATACTAATAGGAATATAAGGTGGTAATTTTTTGGATGGATTATATTATTTTGTATGGTTTTCTTTATATCTGTGGAAGAATAAGGAATATCATTATTTCCAATGGAAATAATATTTATCCCGAAGAAGTTGAACAGGCTCTAAATCAATGTCCTGGTGTGTTGGATATATATGTTTATGGAGCATCTCATCCATTATATCAAGAAGTTCCAGTTGCAAAGGTAGTTCTTGATCAAAAAGTGTGTTCCTTAAGTATTCTACAAGAGTTTGCTAAAGAACATCTACAAAAATTCAAACAGCCGTTTCAATATATTTGCTGTGATGAGATAGATAAAACAATTTCCGGAAAAACAATAAGGAGAAGTTTTAAATGAAATACAAAATTTAGATGAAATCAATGATAGTAAAAATTTAAATGATAATACAAATCTATTTGATGATTTAGGCTTTGAATCACTGGCATTTATGGAATTAGTAGTTCGTTTAGAAGAGTTATTGGAAATTTCTTTAGATCATTATCTATCTTCGTTCGAAAATTTTGGTACAATTGGTGGAATTATCAAACAAGTTGAACAGGCTCTTATCGATAAGCACTCACAAAGAAAGGAGCAATAATAATTCTATGGAAAAGCGATTAGATCTCCCAACACCTATTATATCATATAGTCCCTCTCTTGACTCATACTTATCCGTAATCGCTACAAGTAACCGGAATATTCGTCCTTGGTTATGTGAAAACTTTATAGATATAGTATATAAAACAGAGCCAATGTTTTTCATTGCGAGTTTTTAGACATGATGCATCATGTCTGGATTAATACACCTTTTTTGGAGTGCTCACTATTAGATAGGGGGTTGATTGATGTTACAATTCAGGATCTTTCGTCTTTCCTTTGTACACTGATTGATAATGATTATTACATACTATTAACCGTTAATACTTTTTTTGTCTCACCATATTCATCTTTTCAAGAATTTCCTTTGCCTCATGAAATATTAATATACGGTTATAAAGATACTCAATTCATTTGTTCTGACTATTTTGATTTCAAAAATCGTTGTGTTGATGTGGAGATACCTTTTTCTGAAATTGTTCAAGGCTACACACAAATGAATCGTTTTAGAGATTACTATAAAGGAATTTTGATTTCAAAGGTATCGTTTGATGTGTATGAGAATCAATCATATTTTCATACGGATTTAAGGCAAATTGCAATTAAAATGCAAGATTTCTTGAATGACAGTTTTGTTCAGACTCATATTCCAGGTTTTTATCACACTAAATACGGATATCGATGTGGTTTTGGCTCTTTTAATGCCTTTAAAGATTATTTTGATGATGGTCATAGTCCTCAAATTCTTGTCAAACCCTTGCACTTCTTTGAACAACATATTTTGATGATGAAATTTCGATTCGAATTTATACAAGAAGAGCATGGCCTGGAGTTATTAATTCCACTCAGATCCGAGATTGAAAGAGTATACCAGGCTATTCGAAAGGTAAAACTCAGAGTTTTGTATTATGTTACAAAGCATAAGGCTCTACCTTTCGAAGTTGCTTCTTCCTTTAATGCAATTACTGACGCGTATTATCAATTACTGGTTCGTTTTGTTTCTATTCTATAGTTATCTTATCCTTTCAAATGCAAAAGAGGCTGTCCTAGCGATTTTCCCTCTCCTATTGGGTTAAGTGTAAGCGTGACTAGGGCTAGTTTTGAAAATTAAGAAAATGATCGATTTTTGACCGGAAGTGGTCGGTGTCAAGAAGAAAACCGCAAGTCAACCTTCCAGTTGGCGAGGATCTTCAATGCGGGAGATGGCCACTTATGGGTAAATAGATAGCGCTTTCTTTTTTCAAACGTAAGTGTCAAATCCATGTTTCTGCAAACCTGACTGAACTCTCAGCATGGCTCTTGTCCTGCGGTTTGCGCACCCTAGCCGTTTCATGATTCATTGTCACAGTACGAACCCGAGGTCTGGTACAAGGTGATCAATCCTGACCCTGAGAGCGACAGCCCTATTTCTGAGGCCATTATGGACCGTATTATCCACAATGCCTTTGATGTGACTGTGGGGGGCAGGATCTCCATGCGGGAACGGCATGGGCTAACTGCTGTAGAATAGCGTCGGATATTAACGGAGTCTGAGGTATAACATCGTATCGTGGAGGCATACCTCTTAATATTGGCAAAATTTTCCTATAGATTTTGTATAGTCCAGTGGTAAAAAGTCAATAGGAGAAATAGAAGAAAAGACAAAAGAAAAGCGGTGAAAAGGGAGTGAGATAGCAGTGCAATCAGATTGTTTTTGAGCATGGTCTGGATCTTAGCGCACTGCTGGTACTGCCGGTAACAGGTCTTGAGCAGAGCCCTGGTGTTCTCCTGGGGAGCATAGGGCAAAATTCGGCCCAGTGTTCCAGACCGTACTTGGCGAGTTTTCTGGCATCAGCCTTGTCTGTTTTACCTGGTCTCAGGCTGCTGTTACCATACCCGCGCAGCAGCACAGGATTTACCAAATAGACGAAAATACCAGCATTGTACAACGTGGCGGCAATAGTCAGATAGTAGTTGCCTGTCGCCTCCATAACAACACGGGTTTCACCGTCCAGGCTTTTCAGCAGCTTTGCCAGCTTACTGAATTTACTGACGGTGTGATCCACATCAAAGGGTGAGACTATTTCCTCTCCCATGCAGTTGACAGTTACGGTGCTTTTACCCTTTGAAACATCTTCAATCTATTGGGTGACACGAACTCTGCCTGCAAATCCCATCTCCCGCCCATGGGCGGGAGATGGGACCACTGGACTGGGGATCAATCTGCTTAAACCGAACGCTGCAACAAGAGGATGGCTGACGGTCTTTCACACGGACTTGGAAGCCCTAGGTAACAAACGTCAGCCAGTTGCTCCTCTTATTGTAGCTTAGGCACGAGATGGTGGGTAGCCTTTCTGGCTGAAAGATTATTCCGACCAAATATATTATAATAGGGTAACGAAAGTGAAGACCCTCTCTACCTATGAAATCGCCAACTGCTATACTGTCCAGGTTAAAGGGAAGGAAACCTATCTCTATGAGGACTGCGGGAAATGGTTTGTGGAGATGCGGATATAAAGATTGTCAAAGTGTCATTTTCTCTATTGACATTTTAACGAACATATGTTATGAAACATCTATCGAGAGCAACCGCTCACGATAGGGGAGAATCATGGATGCGCAGCAAGAATCTCAAGCTAATGGAAGAAATCAAACAATATGCAGAAGATTATTACCGTGAACACGGCAAAACACCATCCCATGGAACTGTAGCCAGCGCATTGGGTATGGGGCGGTCAACAGTATACTACTACTTGGTAGAAATGGCCCAGCGTGGTATGATCACCTACGAAAACGGTGTAATCTCCACCGAAAACATCCGCAAGCTGATGCCTGATGTCACCCATGCGGCCCTGGTAGGCTCCATCCCCTGCGGTGAACCGAACGAGCAGGAGGCCATGGTGGAGGAATACATCCCCCTCCCCATTTCCGTGTTCGGCAGCGGTGATTTCTATGTCCTGCGGGCCTCCGGGGATTCTATGATAGATGCACAGATCAACTCGGGGGACCTGGTGGTAATCGAAAGGACAAACACTGCGGATGTGGGAGATATTGTTGTGGCCTTGACAGACGAGCGGCTGAACACGCTGAAACGCTTATATTTTGATAAAGACAGAGATTGCTATTATCTCCATCCCGAGAACCCAAACTATGAAGATATATATGTAAGCACTCTGAGTATCCAGGGCGTGGCCCGAAACATCATCAAGGCTTTGTAATGGAGGCAGTATCATAATAGAAGGAATTTCGCAGAGCATACAAGATAGCTCGTGCGGTTATCATTATATGCGGGAAAGGCTTGTGACTGTGGCAAGAGCCAGCCCCGCAGGAGGTGTGTCCTTTGAATTCGTGTTTTACTGACATTGAGATTGAGGAACTAGCAGAGGGTTTAATACACCAGTTTTTCGGGCAACGGCGATCACTGCCGCTAAGTGTGGACATCGAGAGTTTTCTCGTCGGCTACCTGGGACTTCCTTTGAAGTACCGCAGTTTTGCCGAAGCTGATACCAGCAAAATCGGTTTTATCTCAGACGGGATAACTCCGCTCTGGGTCATGGAGGGTAAGCGTCCGATACGTGAGGTCTTTCCGAAGGGAACCGTCGTATTAGAAAAATACCTGCTGAACCGAGGCGAGAAGGGCCGGAGGAGATTCACTATTGCCCATGAAGTTGGACACTACATCATGGACAGAACCGTAACAATGGCCTCGTTCCATCGAGAGTATGACAGAGAGCGGGCCTATACTCCACAGGAGTTGAAAGAACTGCTCAGTCTCCGTGAGGCGCGGGTAGACAGATTGGCGGCTTCGCTGCTCATGCCAGGATTTATGGTGCGCGCTGTGCTGGAAAGGTTTGGTGTTTCCAACCTTATACCAATCTATGGCAGCAACCTACTCCGCCTGGAGGACAAACTGCTGGTACAAAAGATGGCTGCAACGATGGAAGTTTCCTACACTGCCTTTCTTATCAGGCTGAGGGAACTGCACCTGCTGGCTAGGCATGACATTTCTGAGTACATCGTCAGTGAAATCGGCCTTGGAAGCGAGGCGATGGCACTATGAACGCAGTGCAGACATACTGCCAGACCCCGGTGAGCCAGGACGTTTTATACAAGCTCCGGCTCTCCAGCCAGGAAACAGAGGGGCTTTCCTTGCGGGAGATCAGATGCCCCTACTGCGGTTATCTCGTGGAGCGGGTGTTTTCCGATGTCACCGGCCATAAGATGGTCCATTGCAGGAAATGTAAGGAGGAGTACTCGGTCAATTTAGGATATTTCCGGCGGACTGACTTCCGTAAAAAGTACGATGGCCTTTACAACCATCGTCAACACAGATAAATATAAACCCTACAACTTTTAATCGAGCAAGCGGAGAGAAACCGGCATAGCCGGTGGAGACTGCCAAGCGCCGTACAAGGTTGGAGCGGTTATGGTAATAGTAACGAGTTTACTATGCCATGACTGTTCTGATTTGTACGGCGCTTTTTGCTTGCCTTTTTTTGCCTTGTACGGTGTTAAAAGTCCCTTCCCGCTGTGTTCGGGAAAGGACAAATTATGAATTACAGTGCTATTGAAACAGGAAAGAGGATCAAAAAACTACGCAAGGAACATGGAGTGACACAGGAACAACTAGCGTGTCTGCTCGATGTAACGGACCGGCATATTAGAAATATCGAACACGGAGAAAAAATGCCTCCACAGATTTGTTGGTAGAGCTATCGGATCTGTTCGGTACTTCGCTGGATTATATCATTTTAGGGAAACTTACCGGTAATTAATTCAAAATGGAGCCTCAAGCTATGCTCAAAAGCATCCTCAAAGATGGAAAAAACTGTAAGCGGAACTAGGAGTTCCGGAAATAATATGCGGAAAAGCGGAACTGCTGGAGCCTAAAAAAAACCGGAGTTTCATGCTAAACTTATGTTGTCCTACGGACCTTGAAAACAAAACACCCATTCATCAGGTACATTCCTGTGTGTACGCAAATTGCAAAGCTAAACAGGCTGGAGCGCCATAACCCCGTATGGGTGAGCGATACATCCTCCTGCGAAAGGCGGGCTGCTCCCACCTAGGCGATGACAACGCACAGGGATAATGATACTTCCGTAACTCGCGGCCCGGCCATAAAGAAGGCGGGGAGGTTAAACCCCTATGGAGCGGTTTCGCAAACCGCCGCCTGATGAATTTCTAAGACGTAGAGATATTGACATAGAGGAGCAAGATATTATGAATCAGAAATACCACGAGTTCTATCGCGGCGAAATTTACTACGCCGACATGAGCAATATTTTCACAGGTACTATGGAGGGTATGCAGCCCGTCCTCGTCCTGCTAACCGACCAGGGCGTTTACGATACACCCTCGGTGATAGTCGCGGATGCGCGGCGCACCGTTAAGGCATCTTCCCTGCCCACCCATGTGGCCATAGATGATAATGGAGGACTGTCCGGAATGTCGGTATTCCAACTGGAAACACCCCATCCCATTGACAAGCGCCGGTTGCGGAAAAAGGCCGGTAGGCTTACCCCCAGGCAGATGGAGGAAGTCGATGCCGCTCTGCGGTCCGTTTTTTACCTGGACGATGGCGATTATCTTCCCCTGGAGGTGGGCGCGCCGTGACGATCATGGAACTGCGGGTAGACCCGGAGTATGAAAGCAAAATACCTCCATTAACAGAAGATGAGTTCCGGCAGTTAAAAGGGAATATTCTCTCTGAGGGATCTGTCCTCATGCCTATCATTGTCTGGAACGGCACCATCGTGGACGGCCATAACCGTTACAAAATCCTACGGGAGAATCCAAATATTCCTTTCACTGTCCATGAGAAAGACTTTGATAACCGTTATGAAGCCATTTCCTGGATCTGCAAAAATCAGCTTGGGCGGCGAAATCTTACACCGATCCAGAAAAAAGTTCTGATTGGAGAACAATATCAGGCCGAGAAGATGGCGCATGGCGGGGACAGAAAGAGCGGTGAAGCAAAATCAAGGGGCAAAACTGCCCCTTGATTCCGGATCACAAATCCAGAAAGAAAGTAGCGAAAGACGCTGGAGTAACAGAATCATATGTGAAGTGTGCCAGCCAGTATTCCAAAGGCATAACCGCCGCCGAGGAAGTGGCTCCGGGTTTTCGTCAGGAGGTCCTCTCGGGGAAGATAAAGCCCACCCAACAGGAAATGCGAACCATAGCCCAGGCTTCGCCCGGGGAGCGCCGGTCCATTATGGATAAGATTTTCTGCCCTGGGTCTGTAAAGCCGGACAGAAAATCAGCGGCTCTTGTAAGAAAGATATCACAGGACATGGTGAAGGAGAAGCCCGGCATGACCCCGCAAAAGGCGGTCAAGCAGTTTGAGTGGATGGTCACAAAAGTATTGCAGGACTTTGACGATACCTTTGACCAGTGGCCGCAGCTTGTTTCCAATGAGGACTTTCGGAAACAGGTGACAGCTACATTGCAGGATTTGAAGAATTATATTTCACAGATTGAAGGAGGGAAACGATATGAATGGGATTATGAAGCCAGAAAAATTGTATAAGGAGATGTACATCGACAGTTCGGAGCTGCTGATTCCCCGTGAACTGTACCAGCGGACCTTGAACCATGCCCGTGTCCGGGAGATTGCCGAAAACTTTGACGAGCGGGTTGCCAACGAGCCGAAGGTCAGCGCCCGGGACGGAGGATTCTATGTTTTCGACGGGCAGCATACCGCAGCAGCCCGGATATTACAGAACGACGGTGAGGACCTGCCCATCCTCTGCAAGGTCTACACGGGCCTGACCGCGCAGGATGAGGCCCTACTGTTCGCCCAGCAGACTGGGTTTGCGGCCAAGGTCTACCCCGGAGCAAAGATTCGCGCGCTGGTGTTTGCCGGTGAAAAGACCGCCACCGCCTTTGTGAAATCTACCTCCAGCGCCGGCCTGCGGCTCTCCTACGACCAGGCTAGGGGGAAGAATCGTATCGGCTGTGTATCCGCCGCTTACCGGCTGTTCCAGAGCGTAGGCGATGAAATCTATACGGAAGCCCTCTGCCTGATCACCGCCGCCTGGAAGGGACATAAGGATTCCATGAGGACCGAAACCATCCAAGGGGTGATAGGGTTTGTGGATATGTACCACGATGAGTACGAGCCCAAACGCCTTGTCAGCCGCTGCCAGCGGTTCGACCCCATGTACATTTACCGCAGCGCCAAAGCCGCCGGGGACGCACTCCCCGCGCCGCAGAGGTATATCTTTGAGGTGTGGAAGATGTATAACGGCAGCAGCAGGAACCATGCCCTGCCGCTAAAATTCTGAGGGAGGTGTTTCCGTTGATTCAAAATTTACAAGCCACCGAGCCTTTGGTGGATATTCGTGACGTTCACGTTGACCCCAGCCTGCCAAAGGACGAACGAATCAAAGAATACCTGCGCCAAATTAGAAACCCATACTGTTTCAAATGCGGCGCTTTCACCGTCCACGCCCGGTTCGCCAAAGACGGGCCGACCCTTGAGGACTGCCTGAAACAAATATTACTATAAAAAGCTGTTGACTTTCCCAAAAGTTGTGTGCTATACTGATGTCGGAAAAAAGAATTAAAAAGACAAATCCGAATCACCCTTTGATTTTGCCGGGAAAGTCCGCAAAGCAAAAGGAGTGATTTTTTTGTCTGTTTATAAGGCCGACGCATATCTGCGGCTGTCCTACACGGCTGACCGCACAGAGGAAAGCGACAGCATACAGAACCAGAAAAAACTTATCCAAGACTACGTTGCCACCCACACAGATATTGAGATTGTTTCTGAGCGGGTGGACGATGGGTACAGCGGTGTTCTGTTCAACCGGCCCGCATTTCTCGAAATGATGGAGGACATCAAGGCGGGAAAAGTCAACTGTGTAATTGTAAAAGACTTATCCCGCCTGGGCCGGGAATACATTGACACCGGTCGGTATCTGCAACAAATCTTCCCGGCCTATGGGGTGCGTTTTATCTCCATAAATGACAACATCGACACCACAAACCAGCAAGCCGGGGATGACCTCACCATCGGGCTGAAGAACATGATTAACGATGCCTACTGCCACGATATTTCCGTCAAGACCCGGAGCGCTCTCCAGGCCAAACGGGAAAAGGGCGACTATGTGGGAGCCTGCCCCATTTTCGGTTACCAGAAAAACCCGGAGAACCGTAACCAGCTTGTAATCGATGAGGACGCTGCCCGTGTGGTGCGGGACATCTACCGTCGCAAAATCGACGGAGCCAGCGCAAAGCGCATTGCCACGGAGTTGAACCGGCTAGGGATCCTCTCCCCCTCTCAGTACAAGGTCAGCCGGGGCCTGCCCCACCCTACCGGCGGCTTCGCGGACGTGCCTGGGGCCAAGTGGTCGGCAAAAACGGTCCTGCGTATTTTGCAGGACGAAACCTACACCGGCGTTCTCTTGCAGGGCAAGCAGGAAACCTACAATCATAAGCTAAAAAATATTATCAGTAAGCCAGCAGAGGAATGGGTGCGCACAGAGGATGCCCATGATCCCATCATTCCCCGCCGGAACTTCGACCTGGTGCAAAAAATCCTCTCTCTGGACACCCGCACAGCCCCGGACGGCAGCGAGGTATACCTGTTTTCCGGCTTGCTGATCTGCGGCTGCTGCGGCGGTCCCATGACCCGCAAGATTGCCAAGTCCGGCAGGAATCAGTACATCTATTATTACTGCCCCACCGGGCGCAAGAGAGGATGTGAGAATCCTGTCATGGTACGGGAGGACGCGCTGACCGCCTGCGTTTTGGAGAGCCTGCAAGGTCATATTCAGAGTGTGATTGCCCTGGACAAGTTGCTGGACAGCATGGGCGAGGAGCAAATCAACCGGGAGCTTGTGGCCGGTTACACAGCGCAAATACTCAAGAACGAGGTACAGCTAGATAAGGCGAAAGAGTTCAAGCGGTCGCTATACGAAAAATTCATCAACGGACTGGTGACTAAGCAGGAGTACCGGGAGTGGAAAGCTGGCTATTCCAGCCAAATTGAGCAGTATCAGGAGGCCATCAATACCCTGCGCCAGAGTGTAGAAAACGCTATGCACAACAGCGACAACCGCCAGCGGTGGATGCAGCATTTCAAGCAGTTTTCCACTATGAAAGAACTGGACAGGCGGGCGGTTATTGCGCTGATCCAGTCTATCCGGGTATTAGGCAAGAAGGAACTTGACATTACCTACCGCTATCAGGCCGAGTATGAACAGGAGCTTGGCCGCTTCTCCCAGGGAAGGGAGGCGGTCTGAGTGGCAAGGAAAAGCAGAAAAAATCGGACCACGGAGGTTGAGAACCTTCCTGCTGCCAAGTTCTGGCGGGCGGCGCTCTATGTGCGGCTTTCCGTGGAGTTTAACAGCAACCGGGGCGATTCTCTGGAAACTCAGCGGCAGATTATGGAGGCTTACCTGGCCCTATGCCCGGACATTGAGATTATTGAGGTCTATACTGACAACGGCGTTACGGGCAGGACCTTCGAGCGGCCAGGGTTTCAGAAAATGCTAGAGGACATCGAGCAGGGCAAAATCAACTGCGTGGTGGTAAAAGACCTCTCGCGGCTGGGCCGTAATGCCATTGATTCCGGGTTTTACTTGGAAAAATATTTCCCTCTGCACCACGTTCGGTTTATCGCGGTCAATGACCAGTATGACAGCGAGGACAACTCCAACAGCGCCGCCCATATGATAGTGCCATTAAAAAACATGGTGAACGAGGCCTACGCCGCCGACATCAGCCGGAAAGTGCGCTCCCAGCAGCGGCAAGCTATGAAGGAGGGGCAATTTGTGGGGAGCCGCCCACCCTATGGCTACCTCAAAGACCCCAAGGACTGCCACAAGCTGGTGGTGAATCCTGATACCGCGCCGGTTGTCAGGCAGATATTTCAGTGGACAGTGGACGGAGTTTCGCTCCGTCAAATTGTACGAAATCTCAATGAAAGCAGAGTGCCTACTCCTTCCCAATATCAGGCTAATGTAGGCATAATCACCCATGAGCGGCTGATTGGCAGCGGCCCTTGGCAGACCCGCGTTGTCAATAAACTGCTTGCCGATCAGGTATATGTGGGCGATATGGTGCAGGGAAAAACGAAAGCCGTCGGCCATAAGCAAGAGCTTGTCCCCATGAAGGATTGGATTATTGAAAAAGATACCCATGAACCGATTATTTCAAGGAAAATGTTTGAAAAGGTTCAAGCCATTCGGCTGGAACGAAAGGACAAACACCACAGTATCGCAAAAACACCGTATACCCCAAATCTTCTGCGTGGCCGCATATTCTGTGGCGGCTGCGGCGGACATCTTCAACGGCACCGGCACGAGGGAGGCTATCTGTACTATTGTATCGCAAACTCCAGCATTGAGCGAGGCGCTTGCATAAAGTACACTTCGATTAACGAAGCGAAACTTTTTAAGCTGATTATATCCATCATACGCCGGAAAGCAGAAATAGTCATCGGAAATGAACTGCGGCTGAAAGGATCGGCAGGAACGCTTTCTGATGAACTGGACAGAATAGAAAGCGAGGCCAAAAAGCTGAACCAAGAGACTGTGACTGCCAAAAAATTCATGTCTCGCTTATATGAGAGCCTTGTTTCCGGGCTGCTGAGCCAGGATGAGTATCTGGAAATGAAATCCGGCTATGAAAAGAAAGTTGAGGAATTACTTGGTGAAATCCAGCGCCTGAAAGAGCAGCAGTCCACATTAGAGCATCAGGTAAAAGAGTATGTCAGCCTTGCGGATATGTTGTCCAACGTGGACGCGAGTACCGAACTGACCGCACAGCTAGTAGATGCTCTGATTGAGCGCATCACCGTCAACGGCCCGGAGGACATCTCCATTGACTTCCGCTTTGAAAGCGGCTTTGACGAGCTAATGGAGGTGCTGGGGAATGAATAAGCTGACCGCGCTCTACATCCGGCTTTCCACCGAGGATTATAAGGTGGAGAGCATGAGCATTGAGAATCAGAGATTGGCTTTGCACAAATTCGCTGAGAATCTGGATGATCTGGCTGACTGCAAGGTTCGGGAATTTGTGGACAACGGCTACTCCGGTACGAACTTCGAGCGGCCAGCCGTTCAAGAACTGCTCGATCTGGTGCGAGAGGGCAAAATTGGCTGTATCATCGTGAAGGATTTCAGCCGGTTCGGTCGGAACAGCTTGGAGGTCGGCTACTTCATGGAGAAGGTTTTTCCTCTCTATGGAGTGCGGTTCATCTCCATCAACGATGATTTTGACAGCGGCAAGCTCCATGCAGATACCGGCGGACTGAATATGGCGTTCAAGTACCTTGTCAGCGAATTATACAGCCGGGACTTGTCCATCAAGTATAAAAGCGCCAAGTATGTGAAATTCAAGCGGGGCGAGTATCAGAGCAAGATTTGCCCCTACGGATACCAGAAAGGTGCGGATGGCCGCATGGAGCCGGACCCGGAAACCGCCCCCATTGTGCGGATAATTTTTGAAATGGCGGCACAGGGGCAGAATACCACAGCCATCATTAAGGCGCTATTTGACCGCAACGTACCAACCCCAGGCGAGTGCAAAAAGGCGAAAGGCCAGGACTATCACGACGTTTCTCGGTGCGGTGGGATATGGCAGCGCTCCACGCTTGCCAGACTTTTGCAGGACGAGCGCTACACAGGCACATATATTATTGGTAAGCGTAGGCGTGTGGAGGTTGGGAGTAATCATGTCCGGATGAAAGATGAAAGCGAGTGGGTGAAAATACCGAACCACCATCCGGCCATAGTTACTAAAGAGTTATTTGACAAAACGCAGAAAGCGATGCGGCGGGAAAAGTGTCCGAAAAAGCAAATTCATCTTTATCCTTTGCGGGATAAGGTCTATTGTGGAAACTGCCTACACCGGCTCGCACGAGTTGGCAATATGACCTTTCGCTTCGTTTGTAGGCATTCACAAGCAGACTCGAACGCTCCCTGCCATGGGCTTAGAGTGGATGAAACTGAGTTGGAATCTGTGATTTACGAGATTCTGAAGAGGCAGGCGCAAATCCTCTTAGATATGGGTGATGTGGATGTCAGCGGGATGAAGGCTCTTTCATCAAAACGCACAGGAAATGGCCAGCAAATCGGCGAAATGCAGGAGCAAAAACGCAAACTCTTTGAGCAAATGATTTTGGGTGAACTGAGTGAACAGGAGTACAGAGATAAAAAAGCGGCACTCGACGCTGAACTTGTCAGGTTACAGGAAACGCAAGCTGCCCTTTCAACTAAACTAGCCCAGCAGCAGGCAGATGAAAAAACGAAAAAAGCCAACAAAGTGTTGGCGCAAAAGGTGGTGGATATGGGAAATTTGAGTTCTGAACTGGTGGATGCTCTGATTGAGAGGGTGTACGTCTATCCGGGGCAGAATGTTGAAATAGTCTGGAAAGTAGCCGGTTTTGGCGCTGGCGAGGGAAATCTTTAAAAAAATTATTCGAATTTGTTGTCTTGGGCTTGACATACGGGTGCCTAAGCTCGTGGAAGCGGAAAATGAGGCCATCCTCGTGGAAGTGGAAAACAGAACATGATATAATCCTCTCAAGGGCTATGGTTTGCGCCATAGTCCTTTTCTGTTGAGGAGGAACGATCATGGCGCGAAAGAGTAGAAAGCACCCAAATATTGACTTGATTTGCAAACCAAGTCGAGACACTGTCGGCTATATCCGTCTGTCGGTTCAGGATAAAGATTCTTCTGGTTCCGTCGAAAATCAAAAACTTATCATTGAAGAATGGGGACACCAACATCAAACTCCTATCATGCACTACTATATCGACAACGGTTTCAGCGGTAATCGCTTTGACCGCCCAGCATTTCAGCAGATGATTCAGGACATTCTTGCCGGTAAAATTAAATGTATCGTTGTCAAAGCCCTTTCCCGGTTAGGCCGTGACCACATCACAGTTGGCTATCATCTGGAGATTTTTTCCCCAAGCAGCGCGTCCGGTTTGTATCCGCCAATGACCAATTTGACACAATCGATGGGATCACCAATCAGAATAAAGAAGTCCCAATCCAGTCAAGAGTTCGCATTCCGTTTATCAATCTATTTAATGAGTGGTACGCCAAGGACACCTCGAAGAAAATACGGGCGGTTTTCCGTAACAAGGGAATGTCTGGACAGCGGCTGGCGTCAAACGCCCCGTATGGCTACATAAAAGGCGAGGACGGGCATCTGGTGGTGGACGAGGAAACCGCCCCCGTGGTGGAGTTGATTTTCCAGCTATGCGCGGAGGGCAACGGCCCCGGCAAAATCGCCCGGATGCTGAAAGAGCGAGAAATCCCAACGCCGGGAACAATCGCCTTTCGGCGCACAGGCCAGACAAGCCGCTATTACCCGGACGCCCCCTGCCGCTGGAACCCCGCCACCGTCCTGAGTATTTTGGGACAGGACTCCTATTTAGGCCGGACAACGAATTTCAAAACTACCAAGCTCTCCTATAAGAGCAAAAAGACGATTTTCAATTCCCCGGATAAGCGGGCGGTATTTGAGAACACCCACGAAGCCATCATTGATAAGGAGACGTGGGAACTTATACAGAAGAATCGGGAGCAGCGCCGCCGCCCGACAAAGCTGGGAGAAATGGGTATGTTTTCCGGGCTTGCCTACTGCGCGGACTGCGGGGCGAAGCTGTACCATCATCGAGCTTCCTCATATTCTAAAGAGCAGGAGAACTATATCTGCGCAAATTATCAGACAAGGCGCCAGTGTACCGCCCATTATATCCGGGCCGTGGTGCTTGAACAGCTTGTGCTTCAAAATTTGCAGAGGGTGGTTGCCTATGCACAGGATGACGAGGATGCGTTTGTACGGCGTGTCATAGAGAACAAAACCGCTGTACAGCAAGCGGAGCAGGAACAGGCCAGGCGCAGGCTGGACAAGCAGGAGCGGCGGGCAAACGAACTGGACGCGATTATTCAGCGGCTTTACGAGGATCGTGTTGCGGGGACGTTGAGCGTGGAGCGGTTTGCAAAGCTGTCCGATGGATACGAAAAGGAACAGGCCGAGCTGAAGCAGTCCATAGAGGAATTGCGGGAGGTTGTAGCCGCCGCCGAAGCCCAAACGGTCAATATCCAGAGCTTTATGAAAATCGTGAAGAAGTACACCGAGCCGACGGAGCTGACTCCGACGCTCCTGCGTGAGTTTGTGGAAAAGGCGGTTGTTCACGCCCCGGACAAATCCAGCGGCCACCGTGTCCAACGGATTGACGTACACTATAATTTTATTGGAGAGATTGGTTTTTCCCCGGAATTTAGCCAGTACAGCAAAAAGACAACTGTATGACACTTTCGCATCATACAGTTGTCTCCCCAACAGTGAAAACTTCTTTATACGTACTGCCCATATCGTCATGAAATAAATTGAATCTAAAACCCATGCGCCCTCAGAGTGCCAGAGGCTACCGGTATCTGGTGGTCCCAAAGGAGCTGATCGAGAACCTGGCGTTCTCCAGCCTGGACTTCGGTGCGGTGATTCTGTACGCAAAAATACTGAAACGGGCTGGTCTGTCTGCCCAGCATGAGGATAAGTTTCCTGACGAGCATGGTAGGCTTTTCATCATCTACACCGTAGAGCAGATGAAGCGTGATTTGCAGAGCTCCCACCCCACTATCGTCAAGCTGACAAAGCAGTTGGCGGATATTGGTCTTATTGAAAAGGTGCGCCAGGGCAAGCCCTCGAAAACCTACATGGGGGATCTTTTTGCTGCCGTAAGTCCCGCGGGACGCTTCATGGATCCGGCGTATCTGTTCCAGAAGGGAGCGGTTCTCCAATTGGCGGGCGCTTGGCGTTCGTCTGCGCCATGCATAATAGCTGCTTTTGGAGACCTGAAGCCATTGCGCCATCTTTGCGATCAGGTAGCCGTAGACTGCAATTTCGCCAGCAGACAGCCGGAAATAGAAGATAGGATTGGGCAGAGGAAAAAAGTTTGAGGGCCGCTTTGCCTTTGGCGAAGTGAAATAACTTATAGCGCACAGCATCCTGACTGGCTCTCAATCCACGAGGGGAATTTCTTCCTGGGCGCCACCAAGCGAGAGAAGATTTTCAGCACTGGGAATTCTTCTTGGTGTAACAGTTCATAAGCTCCCGCTTGAGATATGCCCAACACTTCTGCCACTGTCCTCGCGTTGAGAAACAGCGGCGTCCCCTCGTGGGGGTTGAATTTGGATTTCTTCATTCACTCATCCCCCTAAATCATGTTTGACATTTTAAATTCTGTTCGTTACAATAGTCTAGCAGGGATTACCCCGGGTTTCAATGGCTTTGCTTTGGACAAAGAGGGGGAAATGCCGATTTCGCATCGGTAACAGGAGGAACCATGGACTACTTTGACGGGGTTTCGTTTTTGTTCTGGTGATAATCTAATTGCTGGCAGGCGTATATATTCGCTGGGTGAAATCACCACGGAATGATTGGATTTGAAAAATGAGTGGATTTCCGAGTTGCAGAAACGCACAGATATTTTCGTGCCTGTCATGAGGGAAATGTTTGCAAGCAAAAATGAAAATATCGCTTCTGACGTGCAGAAACGGTTGAACATGATTGGGGATTTGTTGTTGGGAATGCCTCCTTATCGCGACATGGGCACGGATATTAAAACGAGGCACCATTTCTTTTCTATACTGATTGCTGATTCAGAGAAATGGCAGGAGGCTACCACTCCCGAGACCGAAGGCCGCAAACGTATGGATTCGTTTTTCAGCATGATTGGCGGGCTTTTGCAAAACTTGTTGGCTTTTTGAACCAGGTGGACGCCATTCTTGCCCTCTGCTTTGAGCCGCTGGGCCGGAGGACCAAAGATGCCGATTGGGAAGTAAGAGCGGATGTGGCTATCGAGTTTGTGCCTGTGAGCAACCTGGACGAATCCCACCGGCCTTTAATCGCCGAAAAGCTGCAATTCAATAATCTGATTAACTTTTTATATGCTGACTTCTAACGCGGACTGATTCACGGCAACTGTCCTCGCCGCTGCCACAACTGCGGCAAGTATTTTCTGTTGACTGCTGGGTACAACACGTGCTGCTGCAACATCACCGCACCGGGTGAGACCTCCCGCACCTGTCGCAAGGTAGGCGCTCATAATAAAGCAGAAAAAGAAAAAGCCTCCAAGACCCCGGCGCAGCGGGAGTGTCGGAGGGCTTACAATCGCTTGAAAGCGAGGAGGGCCTGCAGGAAATTTCAACGGAGGAGTGGAGTGGAAGAAGAAGGTTGCGCAGGCCCGGGAATGGAAGGAGTTAGCAGAGTAGGGTAGGCTATCGGATAGCGAATTGCGGGAAAAGCCAGTCTTTAGGCTGGATTTTCTTTGGTTAAACAACGCAAATTTTGAGGCGTGTATCCATGAATATATAAAGCCAGCCATCGGGTTAAGAAAATCCGGTGGCTGCTTTTTTGTTTCGTCCTTCCTGCTGCTATAATGTAAAATATTATTACAACAGGAGGGAGTGGGTTATATGAAAACATATGGCTATGTGCGGGTTTCCAGCACAGAACAGAACGAGGAAAGGCAGGTTGTGGCGCTGAACATCAAGTCTGTACCGTCCCCCAATATATTTATGGACAAGCAGTCCGGCAAAGATTTTGAGCGCCCGCAGTACAAAAGGCTGGTGAAGAAACTGCGCCCAGGGGATTTGCTCTACATAAAAAGCATCGACCGCCTGGGGCGCAATTACAAAGAAGTCCAGGAGCAATGGCGCATCCTCACCAAAGAAAAGGGCATCGACATTTGCGTCATAGACATGCCGCTTCTGGACACCCGCACCGCTAAAGACCTTATAGGCACCTTTATCGCCGACCTGGTGCTGCAAATCCTCTCTTTTGTGGCGGAAAGTGAGCGCGATAACATCCGTCAGCGGCAAGCCGAGGGTATTGCGGCGGCAAAAGCCCGGGGTGTAAAATTCGGCCGGCCAGAGCAGGAGCTGCCCGACAATTTTCAGGTGCTACTCTTGGCATGGAAGAAGAGAGAGATTAGCCTGCGGGAAGCCGCGGACGCTTGCGGCCTGGCAAAATCCACCTTTTATGACGCCGCCAAACGCACAGAATCCGAGGAAAAAGCAATAAAAAAATCGGCTTCCGGAAACTTGTAGGTAACCGGACAGCTGCTATTTAGCATTTTTTATTCGCTTACACACAGTATATCGGCCCTATTTCGAAAAAGATAAGCTGTTTTTTGAAAAAAATCGGTGTCCGATTACTTACACTTGACCGGACAAAACAGCAGAAGGAGGGTGTCAATCCATGCAGATACAGGATGTGTTATTTGATGGGGAGCCCTCTCCACAGCCGGATGAAATGNCTATCCTCTTTGATGGACTGCTTGGTGGCGGACATAAGCAAATCGCCCACAAAGCTGCTCAGCAGCTCGTGGCTGTGCTCTGCGTCGCTTTCCACAAGAAGCGAAACGATTTCCTGTGCCAAATCACTTAACCGGACTCTCATTTCATCCGGCTGTGGAGAGGGCTCCCCATCAAATAACACATCCTGTATCTGCATGGATTGACACCCTCCTTCTGCTGTTTTGTCCGGTCAAGTGTAAGTAATCGGACACCGATTTTTTTCAAAAAACAGCTTATCTTTTTCGAAATAGGGCCGATATACTGTGTGTAAGCGAATAAAAAATGCTAAATAGCAGCTGTCCGGTTACCTACACTTGACCGGACAAAACAGCAGAAGGAGGGTGTCAATCCATGCAGATACAGGATGTGTTATTTGATGGGGAGCCCTCTCCACAGCCGGATGAAATGAGAGTCCGGTTAAGTGATTTGGCACAGGAAATCGTTTCGCTTCTTGTGGAAAGCGACGCAGAGCACAGCCACGAGCTGCTGAGCAGCTTTGTGGGCGATTTGCTTATGTCCGCCACCAAGCAGTCCATCAAAGAGGATAGGCGCAAAAAGCAAGCCGAGGGCATTGCGAAAGCCAAGGCTGAGGGAGTGTCTTTCGGACGCAGGCGGAACCCGCTGCCGGACAATTTCGAGGAAGCCCGGATGCTGTGGCGCAATCACAAATTGAAATTAAAAGATGCGGCAAAGCATTGCGGCATGGCAGAAACCTCCTTTTATGATGCGGTCCGCCGCATGGAAAAGCCGAACAAGGTGAACAGCCGCAAGCCTTTGCCGGAGAATTTTGAGGAAGCCCGGATGCTGTGGCGCAGCCACAAGCTGAAGATGAAGGATGCCGCTGAGCGCTGCGGGATGGCCGCGACTACCTTCTATGA
>CAJTCU010000020.1 GCA_910574935.1 Oscillospiraceae bacterium | reverse complement strand
GAAGCTCTCTGTGCATACTGGGAATCTTCCTTATACGGCGCAGGATATCTCTCATAACATTCATTCATTTATGCGTCGGCTCCAGCATAATCCCTCTCGGGTTATTCGTTTTTTCCTCCATCCGCTTCTTTCCTATCTTTCGGCGGAGGAGTAATAGCAAAAGGCGTGGATGGATTCTCCACTTTTCATCCTCATCTAATGATAGCCTACACGAAGAAAAATCCAGTACGCATGACAAAAGCTGATTATATATCTACTATCTTTCCGAGATACTAACAGCTTCAACTGCAACACTGCCGCCCCTTACAATCTCAATTCTATTCGTAAATTTCCTTTGCAGCAAAGCAATCAAATCATCATTTCTGTTTTCTGTTTGGGTACATTCCAAAAGAACGGCAGTGCCGTCATAGTCAATAATTGTAACCCCAAATACTTTTGAAATTCGAAACATCTCTGTTATATCCCCATCAGAGCAGCCATTTACCCTTACAAACAGGATTTCTTTCATGTGAATGGGGGTGTCCGTATAGTCCACTAATTTGATTACCTCGACACTCCTGCTTAGCTGCTTCTTAATCTGCTCAAAAGTCTTATCGTCACTCGTTAAGCTGATCGTCATCCTCGATATGGTACTGTCCTCTGTAACTCCAACTGTTAAACTGTCTAAATTATAAGACTTGGCAGAAAATAAGCCTGAAATGCGGGCAAGTACGCCTATTTCATTTTCCACAAATAAACATATCCATCTTTTTTTCATTCTTCGTGTTCCTCACTTTCCAGAATCATATCGTTAAGGGAGTTCCCTGGGGGAACAATCGGCATAACATTGATTTCTCTGTCTATAATAAATTCAATAACTGTAGGAGCTTTTGTATTCTGCTTTGCACTTATCAAAGCATCTTTTATATCTGCCGGCTTGGTGACACGGATGCCTTTTGCCCCATAGCTCTCCGCCAGTCTGATAAAATCGGGCGTATATTCTGGGCAGCAATGGTTTGGCGTATTGCAGCCGATCTCGCAGCTCTTTCGGTAACGCATACAAGTACTTGAATACCGTCTGTCATAGAACATTTCCTGCCATTGCCGCACATTCCCTAAATATCCGTTATTCAATATACAGATGATAATAGGAAGCTCGTAAACGACAGCAGTAGCCATTTCCTGTATATTCATCTGCATACCGCCGTCTCCAGAGATAACAATTACATCTTTATGTGGATTGCCAAGCTTAGCCCCGATTGCCGCAGGGAAGCCGTAACCCATAGTTCCCAATCCTCCAGAGGTCAGCATTTGTCTATTTTCATCAAGCGCAAGAAACTGTGTTGTCCACAACTGATTCTGTCCAACATCTGTAGTGACAACTGCATCCGTAAAGATTTCATTGACGGCTTTTATTACCATTTGCGGAGTCAGTCCAGATCTCCCCATGTCGATGGGATATTCCTTTTTCCAATCATTGATTTCATTTACCCATTCCGAAACAGAAAGCGGCTCTGCTTTTTCAAGCAGGGAGCAGATTGCTTTCTTCGCATCAGCCACGATAGGGACATCCACCACAATATTCCGTGAAATGGAGGCTGCGTCAATGTCAATGTGGATTATTTTGGCGGCTGTCGCAAATTTCTCTATCTTTCCCGTGATACGGTCGTTAAAACGTGTCCCTATAGAAAATAGGACATCGCAGTTACTGATTGCCCTGTTTGCCGCATAGCTTCCATGAATCCCTATATTACCCACATATAAGCTATGCGTTGTGGGAATTGCTCCTTTTCCCATAATGGTGGTGATGACAGGAATACCTGTGAGCTCCGCAAGCCGTGTCATCTCTTTGTTTGCATGTGCGATATTCACTCCGCCTCCTATCAGAAAGACGGGCTTTTTCGCATGGCGCAAAATATCCAACGCTTTATTTAACTGCCCCATATGTACGGAGGTGTTCGGCTTATAACCTCGAATAGTTATTTCTTTCGGGTAAAAATCGCTGCCATACGCCCTCTGGATGTCCTTCGGCAAATCAACAACAACTACGCCTGGCTTTCCTGTCTTTGCAATATAAAAAGCCTTTCTGATTGTTTCTGCCAAATCCTCTCTCTTTCGTACAGTTACCGCATATTTGCTGATGCTTCTTGTAATGCCTACGATATCCACTTCTTGAAAAGCATCATTCCCAATCAGGCTGGTTGGCACTTGCCCCGTAAAGCATACAAGCGGAACACTGTCATAATTTGCAGTGGCAATACCCGTAACGAGATTCGTAGCACCGGGTCCGCTGGTTACAAGACAGACACCCACTTTTCCTGTGGAACGGGCATATCCGTCTGCCGCATGGACTAAACCCTGCTCATGGCGTGGCAAAATTACATCTATATCCTTTTCTCCATATAACGCATTAAATAGGTCTATTGCCTGTCCTCCTGGATAAGCAAATAAAGTTGTAACAGATTCCTCTTTTAATGCTTTCACAAATAATTCAGCTCCTGTTATCTCCATAAATAACATTCCTCCTTTTTGTATGCGTGTGCTTGCTTGCATATAGTCTATTTTTTTCGGTACTACCATAAGGGCAGTACCGATTTTTACTGTTCCAATCCCTTTATGAACATTTGCACACTGCTTTTTATGTATTCATCTTTTTCTACTTTAGATAATTCATTTCCAAAAGACGCATTTAAAAACGCATAGCCAAATGTTGATGAAAAGACTGTCAGAGCCAGAGCATCAAAATCTGCTTTTGGTATTTTTCCCAAATCAAACATTTTATTAAGATACTGCGTAAACGATGATAGAAAAGCCTGTGGAACTTTCATAATGAGGGCAGACGTTTCCTCATATAATTGAGGCGCTCTCAGACCGATAGATAAATTTACAAAATCTGGCGTCATCCTGTCCATATATGCTTTCATAAACATTTCTATGTCTGCCTGCAAATCCCACTGCACATTTTCAAAAATTTCTGGTGTAATATTTGCCCTCCATCCCGTTTGGCTTACACCTTGCAGCACAATATCTTTCTTATTCTTAAATTTCCGAAACAGGGTACATTCATTTACACCTGCAGCTTTTGCAATCGCTTTCGTTGTCGTAGCAACGTATCCATTATCTCTTACCAGCATCATTGCAGCATCTATAATTTTTTGACTTGTTTCATCCAAATTATCACCTCCATGCAAGTACACGCTTTCATTATAACAAAAAAGTACCTAAAAGTCAACCAATCCACTTTCAGTACTGAAATACTGAAAGTAATCTTTTAAGTAAGAGGTGTAAAATGCAATTGCAAGCACATCAAAACGGATAAACGGCATAGCCCAAAAGCTATACCGTTTCCAGCGAACATTCTTATATTGTTTATAAGTGCCCTCATCCTTTGGATCCCATATATCTGTAATTGTATAGTGCGCTCAACCCCATCTGTTCGTCTTCTCGCATTCAAGTTTCCATTTGCAAGGGTTTCACCCATATTTCCATACATGCCATATCTTCTGCGGCACGATGATACTTTTCTGCCGAGAATGGCTCAGTTGTTAAGCCGTGTCTGGGCAGCCATGTACCAAAAAGATACTTATTGGCCTGATTGAGCGCCACTGTTACCAGGTCTTCAAAGTTCTCCGCTTCAATCGTGCAAACAATATATTCTCCTGTCAGGAGTTCCTTATACACAAATCCCTCCGGTAACTGATCCAGGATTTTTTGAACAAGTCCGCCTGCAAAATAAGTGAAACACCCCTGTGCGGAATTTCCCATGTAGGACATTCCCATTTCTACCCCACTGCTAAGACTTGCCCCCAGCAGTTCCTTCTCCTTGTGGTAGCGCCTCCAAAGCTGTCCCGGTACATCTACGCCGGTACTTTCACCCACTGGTGTTTGTTCAGAGATTTTAACCTCTGTTTCAAAGCCGAGATATGTGTCCGGCTGTTCCAGCTTCTTTCTTTGAATTTCCAAGACGATATCTCCCACTACCAGCGGAACACCTTCATCCACCAATACATAATTCATTGAGACTTGCGGGCGGTCAAATGTATTCAGCATCGGTAAATCCTTTCTGTACTCGTCTGGAGTCATTCCATATGTTCCTTTGAAAACCCGTGTGAAATTGGCATGACTGGAAAAACCATAGTCCATGGCTATATCAAGAATCCTTCGGTCCGTATCCTTTAGATTTCCGATTACCTTTGCCAGACGGCGGAGCTTCACATATTCCTGTACCGGTTTACTGACCAAGCGCTTAAACAGGCGCTGGAAATAGAACGGAGACAGGCAGGCGGTAGTTGCCAGCTCTTCCGTCGAGATTTCTTCTGCCAAGTGTTCCTCAATAAAATCTAAGGATTGTTCGATTGCTTCCCATGCGTGCATTGCGGCGCCTCCTATATTTGATAATCCCATCATACCATACTATTTTTGACCGGGCTTCTCACCCTATGCCTTTTTACCTAAATAAGTTTTGCTCAAAAAACTAACTTAGCCACCACATCATCTTTACTTACAAAGGGATTCAGCCAATACCGCGAATCATAGGAGTTATCTGCATTATCACCAAGAACATAATAGTAGCCTTCCGGAACTGTCATACTGATACCGTTTCTCTCTACCATATCGCCAGCGGTCGCTGCAATCCTTTTTACGAGCAGCTTCCCATCATGTCGGAATACAATAATATCTCCCGTAACCAATTCAGAATATATCCGGAATCCGATAATATAACTTCCTTTTTCAAGCGTCGGCTCCATAGACTCAGTTGGTACATAGCCTATCAGAAACACGCACTTCAAAAGAATAAAAGTAAGAAGCATTGCAATGGCAGGAAAAGCTGGCGCACGCCGCACGCATCCATGGGTATAAAATAAATATGGTGATAAATGGAGTCGAACCGGAACTCAAGCCTCCGGCTCTTATCCGACTCCAGCAATGTCTTCAGGGCAATTTCACCAGACTCACCAAAAAGCACCGCGGAATCGATCCGGTCCGTGCCGGCATTCAGGCGCCCGACTTCGATGAGATTGTAAAGTGCCTTAAACTCCCCCATACCGCTCCATTTCATTGCGGCTGCGCGTGTATTGTAAACGGCATAACAGCTGCCGTGAGAAAAAATAGCCCCGACCATCCGGGTGAACATGGTCTTGTTCATCTCCGCCTGGCCAATCTTTTTGATGTCCCTTGCAAAATAGAATGAACTGCCATCCGGTGTGACAGAGAACCGACCTCCATTTTGCAGCTGGGGGAGCAGGTAGGGTCTCATTTCTATTCCTGCCCGCATACAAAGCATCACCGCCTCTGATACCCTATGGTTCCTCTCCCTGTGGGCTGAGTCTCCGGGAAAACGATGATTCCAGAATGCGTCCATATAATACTGGTACGCTTCCGGGTAAACCCAATCCAGTATGGGAAGGGCAGCCTTATACAGCCGGACAGTTTATGAATCGCCTTTTCCGGTAACTGTCAGAAGGCGGCAGGTCATTTCCGTTTCAGTCTGGGGATTTCGGATTGTCTGGGGCAGGGATAGTTTTGTTACCAACGCCTTCAGAACACGCTCATTTCCAAGCAACCGGAGCGAACGAAACGGGAACTCACCCACAGCAGAAAGCAGTGTGATGAGCTGCCAGGCCTGACTGCCCGGACGGAAATGCAACATTTTAGCTCACTCCCGATTTGAAGAATTTTCCGACAACATGACTGCTCTCTTTGTCGGATTTTCCCGCATAGTGCCGCCCCCAGATTGCAGCAATTCCGGGTGTTTTCTGCCATTTTGGATATATGTATTTTTTAGAGGCAGGAATCTGCCCGTTTTTACATATGTTTTTTTGCTTAAATCTTCTGCGTTTCATACAGTCTCACCCCCTCATCCGGCATTGCCCGTTCCGTTACCAGCCACAATGGAAAATCCTTTTTCGGCACTACATATACCTCAGTGCGTTCATCCATCCCCGATACACTGCAGTAATAATGAGCGCATACCTTTGGGCTGTCATCGGGCATCACATACAGTGCTACGATATCCGATACCATGTTGACTTCGATATTATCATGGTCCCGTTTCTGGCGTTCAGGTCTGTCCCTGCTATAAACATGCCGGTAAATTAATACACAATCCCGATACCGAACCGGCGGCTGTGACTCAAAAAAACTTCGCCTGGCAGGGTATAAAAAAGATCGGATATAATCCGCCGAGCCAGAAGACTTTTTCGGAAGCAGCGCTGGGATGCGCAGTGCAAACCAGCCCTCTGCCGTAAACCCAATTTCAACCGGGATGTTTTCTGCAATGCAATTTTCCACTGCGGCTTCTGCTATTGGGCAGCCCGTATATGCCGGGAGCCTTCTTGTCAAAAGCACCAGCCGTTCTGAGATTTCTTCCAGCCGAAGTGCTGCATCGTATGCCGCCTGAAAATTTGCATCCTGATAAAAGCGGCGGACAAAAACCATCTGTGCCTCCAGATTGCGTTTCGCCAGCTCTGCTTTATCTAGGACTTTTATGAATGAATTCTCTCCTGCCATTTCCCACCACCTCCTCTGAATAAAAGATAATCTTCGGTTCCTCTTCCCCCGGAAGTCCACCGTCGCAAACAGACACGGTGCCTCCGGCAGCTTCAGCTTTTCCGCCATTGCAATATGGGGGACAATGATGATATATTTCAAATCCTCCTGCGGCTGCAAAAGCCTTAACTGGCTCTGCTCCCCCTCATAAAGAACGACAATCTCATACCCGATGTTTTCTTTTAAGAAGAATAGCTGGGAGGGATAGACCGCAGGGTAATGTGCCATCGGATCCACATAGTCGATAAACTTGAGCAGCACCCATACGGCCAGTATGACGCGCCGGTCCGGACGGCACATGGGATCCAAACCGATATAGTAGCCGCCGGACACATCCGCGATCTGCATCTGCTTCTTTAAGTTCCGCAGGATCTTTTCGGCTGTCTGTTCCGGCTTTTGGAGCATCCGGATAATCTGTGTCTTTGGCAAAGCCCCATACTGGGACAGCCATTTCACAACATACTGCTCGTCTTGTAACAGCATTCGCAACACCTCCTTGTGCGTATAAATTATAAAATGCGTATTCCTATGCGGAATGCGTTTTTTCTTTCTGGCGTTCCCGCAAAATTGCTTCCAGTTCTGCACGGTCTGTCGTAATCATTTCCTGTTCTTCTTTAGAAGCCTTAATCACGACCGGCACCTTGTTATTATTGGAATAGACCAGCGCCTCGCCCCGTTCAAATCTTGTGATAGAGCGAACCTCTGTCTTTGTCAGCTTCAGGACATCCTGGACGTAACGGGCTTCGTCCGGCTCTAAATTCAAAATGATTTTGTTCTTGGAGTTATTCACGATAGCCCTTCCGTATTTACCGTCCTCCAGACTGAAAAAGTCCGATAAATCCTGTGTGGCAGAAATAGCCGCACCACCAAAACCTCGTATCGTCTTGAAAATTGTCAGACAGAACTCTGCCGCCTGCTTATTGGAGGATGCACCCACCAGCTGCCAGATTTCATCAATCATGATGGCTTTCTTTTTCGTTCTGTCCGCTTTCACATTGTCCCAGACATAATCCAAGGCAATCATCATACCGACGGGAAGCAGCTTGCCCTTCAGCTCGGACAAATCAAGTACAATGTACTTATTGCTCAGATCCACATTGGTCTGCTGATTGAAGGACTGTGCCGAACCGGTGACAAACCGGCTTACAATAATGGCAATCCTCTGCGTCATCGGATTTTCCAAAAGATTTTTATGCAGGTCTCCGAGGATAGGCATTTTCTTCATCTTGGGCGGCGCCGCTTTGATATCCTCGTACAAGGAATCGTTATCATGCGTGATACCGAAATCCGCATAGGTCTTAATCAGCGCCTCATCCAGCATCTGCTCCTCCTCATTGGTCATATCCGGTATGAGAAGTGAAAAGAAAATCATATATACTCTTACCCCGGCAGTCATATCTACAATTCTTACAACTCCTACACGGAGAAAGATACGCGCGTATTATAGGGGCAAAAAGTGCAACGCGGTTTTCAGGCTCATTTCCATTGGACTCATCCGCATCAGAACCGGTCAATCGTCTGCTATACCATGTAATGAGGCGGTTGATTTGCTCATGGTCTGAACCTCTTTTCTGCGTATTCGCACCCAAAATGCGTATTTCATCAAGAATACTTACAACATCCTCCTGTGTAGGCATTGAAACCTCTGTACCGGTTGGGTACAGTCTATTAAGAATGAGGCAGCCATAGGATCCGGGCAGACGGTACAGAGCAAAGACATCCCCATGCTTCTGAAAAAACCTCCATACCTTCGTCTTTTCCCAGCCCCACCGCTGTCCCAAGGCTTCCAAAGTCAAAACAGCGCCGTATTTTCCATACTGGACAGCCGGCGCCAAAAACGAAAACGCATTGTTTGTCTCCTCAAATACCGTGTGGCACCAGAGGTCAAGCCATGCGTCTGATTCCTCGAATTTATATTGCTTAGCGGCAAGCCGCTCTGTTATGCTGCGGGGAAGGCAGAGAAAGCCATATCCTTCCGTAGCATAAACAGCTCCATCCACACAGGCCTCTCCTGAGCATTTCACAACCCAGTCTGTGACCTGATAGGTCAACTTTTTCGTTTTTGTGTCCAGTGTATATTCTATATATCCCAGTTCTGACAGCGCCTGAAGCGTCTTCAGCGCTTTAGAACGGCTTTTCACACCCAGTATGCTCTTCAGCCCTACAACGCCACCAGACCACATACCGGGGCTTATAGTATTACTGTAGCCACAATAGAAGGCTTGTCCTTTGCGGAACGCTGCACGGGATGCAAGCTTCGCCCAGTATCCCATAAGCCCTTTGCCTTCCGGCAGACGGTTACGGGGCAGCTTTACCCACTGGTATTTCATTAAGCATTTCACATCGGACACCTCCTCTTCTTCTAAAAATGGGCATAAAAATAGGGCGACCTCTTTTCTCTTAAAGAAGCCGCCCTTCAAACATCTTCTGTTAAATTCTTACTGTCAAACCAGGAAGACTATTCGTTTTTATGCCTACCAGATACCAATCATCTCCCATTTCAATTCGTGTAGGAATCCATTTGCCATCTATATTGACATCCATGGTTGTCCCACAGTGCAATCCTCCGTAATAATCTTCCAGACTGAAACGAATATCCATTCGCCCACTTTGTAAGTCTGGCACCAGTACACCTTGTCTCATCGTATCATTCTCCTCTTCAACAGTAATTTCATCATCGGGTTCATATAAGCTTAAACGCTTTTCTCTATCGTTACTTTTACACTGCTGCCTGAGATATTCCTCAAATATACTGCGACGTATCAAAACCTTTTTCCCAACCTTATATACGAATCCGGCTTCGTGCGCCATTCTCGTAAATACCTTTAAGCCAAGCCCATAATAATCGGCGCCCTGATAGTAAGTAATAAAGTCTCGCTGCAACATTTCAATATCTTCATCATCCAGCATGTCTGAAAACATCCATAGATTCCCGCTCATTTTTCTTCCTCCTGCGATGCCAATGTACTCGGTTCATGGAAACGCTCCAGATACTCGTCGAAAATGTCCCGGTTTATCAGAACCGTCCCATCCATCCGATAAATAGCTCCCGCTTTGCTTGCCAGTTCGAGCAGTTTCTTGTGCTGGAGACTGTAAACAATTTCCGCATCCTTATACCGAAGGAATCGTCTGCGCAGTCTCTTGGCACTTTCCCGCACATCATTTCTTTTTTTCAAATCATAATATGACTTTGTGTTTTCGCTGATCATAAGTTTTAAACCCGTTCTTTTATTGATTTGACAATATGACAGAAATTGTGCCTAACGAAAAAGAGAACACCTTCTGAAATTTCTTTCAAAAAGTGTTCTCTTAACAGCGAGTGCTGCATTGCGTTTCTGCTTTTCAACTATTCATCCTGCGTCGTAATCCTTCGTATTTATACGAAAAATTGTTGTCAGTTTGTTGTCAACTTGGATTTGAAGTGCTGCAAACCCGCATAAATACTGGATTTATTTGTCTAAGGGCTTCATCGTCGGGATTAAAGCATGAACCGTCCATATGGGGGCAAATGCTCTCGTTTTCGTGCTATTCCCATACATTTTTAAAGCGTTCATGTTGAATCCTCTCTTTTCCTCTCGCAACTTTGCGGCGAAAAGGTGTAAAACGAAGTGTAAAATTAGGTGTACTTAACTGATCTTGATCTTGCCTTCAAGATTGGCAAAACTCTCCTGCTTTTTCTCCTTCGTGGCCTCGTTATAAATGTCCATAGTAGTTGAAATGTCCGCATGGCCCATGATTTCTTGGATCACTTTCAGATTGGATTCATTTTCACAGAAGCGAGTGCAGAAAGTATGTCTAAGGTTATGCGCTGAGAAATGCGGAAGGATTATAGGCTCCCGGCGTTCCTTTTTCGCCTGTTCCGCTTCCTGTGCATTATAGTCCCGGCTAATCCGTTCAATCGCCCGGTTGATACAATGGGGACTGAGACAGTCACCGTAGCGATTAGAAAAGATGAATCCGCTGTATCCATCAACAACAGCCTTGCAAAACCCTGTCTGCATCTGCTGAAGGCGCAACTGGAGCAATGCGCCCTTGACCTCTCCAAGCATGGGTACTATGCGCTCTCCCGCCTTGGTTTTCGGTGTAGTAATATGAAATTCAACTTTGCCGCTGTCCTGTAGGCGATAAATCAGGTTGTGATTGATGGAAATAATACCTTCTTGAAAATCACAATCCTCCCACCGCAAGCCAATAACCTCACCAACCCGGCAACCAGTTCCAAGCAGGATAGTAAACAAGGGCAACCAGTGTCTATACGTCCTCGATCCTGCAATGTAATCCACAAATGCGGTCTGCTGTGTTTCTGTCAAAGCGTGTCGCTTTGGTTTCTCCCAGCTATGGCTTTTCTTGATTTCAGACATTACTCCGTTAGTTGGATTAAGTCTTATCATCCCATCCCGCACAGCTGTTTCAAAAACTGGATGCAACACCGTGTGAATTATTTCCATGCTGTTGGGCTTAAAGCCCTTGTCATGGATCAGAGACAAATAAAACTTGCGTATGTCGCTGTACTTGATAGCTGCAATGCTCCTGTGTCCAATCTCATCACGTACATAACGATTGTACATATACTTGTAGTTGGTAGCAGTAGATGGTTTCAGTTCCCTTTTTGACGTAATGTAATCGTCATAATAGGCATTAAGAGTAGTACGGGATGCACCATACGTATCAATCCCATCATCCTGATCATGGGTAATTCTTTTCTCCATCGCCCGTAAAGATTCCTTACTCCGTTTGCCAGCGGGTATCTTATCTGAATCTACCAGTTGCCAGCTATATACGCTGCGCTTCACTCCCTTCGAGTCAATATATCGGTATTCGTACTTACCATCGTTGCGTTGCAGTTCCCCTTGGCGGAGATTCCTGCCTTTGCTGTCTTTTCTCTTTTCAGGCATAATAAATCCGCTCCCTGAAAAGAATCCGAACACAGTATGCTTATTATGACCCCTCAGAACAGATTTTTCAAGGGAGAAATTGCCCCCTTTCAATTATATTGGTTTTCTCCTAAATAGAGCAAAGACAGTCTACATATTGCTGAAATTTAATGCGTTTTATCTGCGGCCTGTTCCCATTCCACAATAAATAATCCGCATTTTTGTCTCTATCAATAATCTGCCGCAACTTATTTTGCCCAATGCGAAAATATGCAGCAGCTTCATCAACAGAAAGTGTGTATTTTTCCCAAACAGGAATATCAATCATTTTTGCTCCTTCCCGCAACTACCTATAATTGCATCATAATTTTTCACTCCTTCTGCTTTCTTGTTAGATTCTGAAGACTTTTTTGATTATATAAAACTCATAAAGTGTGTTGTCTTGTTCAATTAAAAAATAACTTTTACTCAAAACATCCTCGGATTTTTCTCCGATTGAAAGATTTTCCACATATTGAGAGGCGTTTTCCGCCCAAAAGGACTGTATTACAGGGATTTTTACGATGACACTTACAAGATGTAAAATCTGCCAACATTTATCGTCAAAACTTCTGAAAGCAAAGGGTCTTCGCCGCTTTCACGATGACACTTATAAAACGCAAAAATCTGCTAACATACATTGTCAAAACTGCTGAAAACAAATGGTTTTCGCTGTTCTCACGATGACACTGATTTAATCAAATCATTTCAGGCGTAAGCCTGAACACGTCAATACATCTCACTTGGGTCAAAATCATTTTTAGTAATAATTGCTTCAGCCGTATACCGCTCTAAGATACCAAGTATATAGCTTGCCTTATGAAGGCTACTCTTAAAAAGTTTCCCGCCTGTGGTGGCCTTGATGGAATCAGCGTTTAGCTTCGCACACTCTAAATAAGCTGCGTACTTGGAAGAGGAAACTTGTTTTCTCTCCAATGCTTTATAGGTTGCTGATCTGTCGCTGTCCTTACCGCTCAAAAATTCTGTCTTGAAATAATTTGCAAGCCCCTTTCTGTAGTCCTCTGTGTTATAGGAATCTTGTCGAACTGCCTTTAACATCTGATACATATTGTAAACCTCCTGATAGTTAATTGATGGAAATACATAAACTGCACTGCAATATTAACCATTTCAGGCGCAAGCCTGAACACGTCAATTTTGGTTCAGTTCAATGCGTGTCCCCTTACGGGGAATGATCAATATAGCAACGAGTGAATTTTGTTGCAGTCTGCCTCTAACCATTTATCTTACTGACGCTGCGCCTTAAAAGCGCATAAGCGGCATAAGATAACAAAAACCACTCCCCCGAGCGGGAGACAGAAACATTCCGCTGTGCCGGACACCTCTGTTGTAGTACCGTTTCTGTATCTGTCCCTACAGGGCTGAGGCCCTTACGGGAATGGTCAAATGATATTAGTACTCGTTTCGCTTAAAACTATAAAAACTTCCTAAAATGCAGGCTTTTTCTGGGAATATTCAAATACGAATACTGTTGACTACTCTCCCACTTTTTCACGAATATTGTTGACTGGCTCGAAGGCTGTAATCGTCTGTCAGTTAGCATTTTTTTAGTGGTTTCACAGAAAAAATTGCCCATATGATTTAACTTGTTCTGGATTGCTGCCCATAAATAACAAATCAGGGTTAATAATCAGGCGGTATTTATTCGTAACAATATCCTTGATAAAATTGCATAAGGCTTGTTCCTGTTGCGGCTTACCATCCTCACCATTCACAACAAAACTGATATGGGTTAAAACATTTACAATTCTATTGCTGGCTCCAGCGTTCACCTTCAGTAATTCGCAGATTTCCCCTATAGACATACAATCCAGTTTATGAATATCCCTTTCTTCTGGATTGTGACAAACAACGTTCCATTCTTTGTTTATAAAAGGAATTAAAGCAATAATATATCCAAAATACCTAACATTCTGATTCTTTCCTTTTCGTTTACCCTCAATTCTGTTTTCTCCCATCATCCTGTTATACAATGACTTGATGGAATCTATGAATAGATGAATTTTCTTCTTGCGCTTTGTTCGTCCCTTAAAAAAAGTTTCATCCATAAACAGTTGTCCACATTCATCCACAACCAAAATACCACTTGCAGTTGCGTCATGTATGAAATCATTTGTTGTACTTGCAGGAAGCCGCAAAACGTCAGGCAGGTCTTGTCGGTACATTGGCTGTCGTTCTGATAGCATTAGGCGGTCAGTATCATATCCAAGATAGACAGACAAATAGGCCAATCGTCCCAAAGTTTGTGGATTGATCTTCTTTTTCAGCGGGACGCTCCGCATAGATACAAACCCTCCCAATCTTTTCTCATTATCACGCCTAAGAAAACGGCGGTGTTTTGCTTCTTTTTTCAGTTCCTTCATTTTCTGATCCTGTTCAGTGTAAAGAATTGTGCCTCTATTTATTTTCTTTTGTTTTCCAGTTACAGGATCATTATATTGAACATCATATTTCAATTTCTCAGACATATTTCACCCCTCTTAATTTGTTGTTCACTCAGGCCAAATCAAAAGGGGGGCTTCGGTTACAGTTTATCATAGGTTCAAGGACTGACCTCCTTCCAAATAGTGTATTGCTATCCACATTCTTATTATAGTTTGGTTTGAAGAAAATGTAAACTATATCATTATTTAACCTCAAAAAGAATAATAATCTTCTATTTCATATCCTAAGTGTTGACATGGAATAGAAAATCTGCTATTATTTAATGTGCGGGGGTGAATATATGCTCAACGTTGAGTTATTTGCAAAAAATCTTCTTGAAGAGCGAAAAAAGCAGAATTTAACCCAAAGGGAACTTTCAAAAAAATCTCAAGTATCGGTACAAATGATTTCGGCCTATGAGAAGGGAGCAAAACTACCCTCCTTAGAATCAGCTATAAACCTTTGCGTTGCTCTCAATGTATCTCTTGATCAGCTTTGCACAAAATCAGGTGAAAAACCTCTGCCTTCTTATGCAATGGAATCGTTGGCAGATATTGTGGGTGAAATTGAGCGTATACAGCACCTACTATCTTCATTTGAAGAATCTTGTACTATCACTTATGACGAGAGCAGCACAACAATACAAATTGAAAATTGCGGTGATTTGGCAAAGTATTTCTCTCAACGGGAACGCTTTATGGAGTTATTGAAAGATCGTGCGGTATCTGAAGACATGGTAGAGACATGGAAAGTGGAAGCCCTTAATAAACTACGCTCAAAAAATCAAGAGACATTTGAAATGTTTGGATTTTGATTTGTTACTATAATCCTATATCCAAGCGAAGCGAAGTTGTTAGTTAATAATTGATTGGTAGCATAGAAAAAGCGGCGGGGTTTATATCCCTACCGCTTTTTCGTTCTATTGCTCTGCCCGGAGTTCAGATTTGTATTTGTAATAACTGTTTCTGGATATATCAGCCAGTTTTATAACATCTGGATCACTCAGTGTCCCGCCAAAGTCTTTAGAATGCTGCAAGATAATCTTTTTAGCTGCAAGACTTTTTTTCGTGGTCAACTTTGAACCAGTAGAAAGGCCGTACTTTTTTTCGATACCCTTTTCAGCAGCGGCGGCTTTGGCTGTCCTCATACCATCTCTCACCCTCTTGCAAATATCAAGCCGTTCTTTTTCTGCCTGTTCAAATGCAATAGCGATTTGCCGCTTCGCAAGTATCATTAAAACTTTGTTCGTGGCCTCAATATAAACATCGGCAATCTCATTACCTGTTGGCGGGATATTTGCCGCTGCTGCCTGTCGGTAGCAATCCGTGTTGCAATGCGGCTCATTTAAAAATACAAGGTTAATACCCCTCTGGTACAGTTCTTCATATAATGCCGCCCCACTGTCTGCGTCCCTACTCAAACGGGACACGCTATCGAACACAACCGTATCACCGGGCTTCAGTCGCTTATACAGACGATTCCATTCTGGCCTATCAAGTGTACTTCCTGTAAATTTGTCGCTGAAGAATATTGCTCCCGCATAGACTCGATTGCTTGCCTCTTTGATATTATCAATCTGCCGTTTCAGGCTTTGACGTTCTGTAGACACACGGCAATAGGCATACAGTTTCATATCCCGCTACCTCCATGATATAAAATCAAAGTATACATTGTTTTGATACTAATATTATACCTCTATACCATAGCAATGTCAAGCAGTTTTGGTACAATTTCTCGGTGGTTTCATTTGGTATAGAAATAGCCTGCCGCCTTTTCTTTCATATTAGCACTGTGCTATAGAGGGGTAGTTTACACTCTCAGTAGCTTTTCATTTTTCATAGCGCCCATGGTACATCTGCTCAATAGATAGGCAAAAGTTTTATACGATACGATAAAAGCGGGTACAGCTATCAAACCATACTCGCTTCATCCTTGTATTAACCTGTTTATATGATTGAGGATCAGCAACTTGTCACTATCACTTAACTGCCGCAACCCTTTTACTGCCTCTGCTACCAACGCTGGATCATCAATGCTTTCATCAAAGAACTGCGCTGGCGTAAGGCCAAAGTAATCACAAATTTCAAACAGCCCCTCAACCGAAGGTAGGCTCTTGCCGCTGCTGATATTTTGGATATATCCCCGGCTATGGCCTAAGTCAAGGCTCATTTGATACTCGGACACGCCTTTTTGCAAGCGCAGTTGTGCAATCCTATCGCGTAAAAACTGAACATACATTAGCGGCAACCTCCTTACCGCATTATTGTATTACATCTACAAAATGTTGAGGGCGGCTGAAAAACTCGAAAAGAAGTTGAAATGCTCACGAAAAGATGTTATAATGTGTTAAAGCTACATTGGGAGGTTGTGTATGCGAATATGACAGTATGCTTTTGCGGGCATAGCAAACTGTATAGCAACTATGACAGTATTAAAGCAAAATGCCTTGAAATTGTCCGGGGACTAATCGAGAAAGGGGCTGATAGTTTTTTAGTCGGTGACTATGGAGCTTTTGACGCTATAGCAGCTTCGGTCTGCCTTTCACAGAAAAAAAGCACCCCTATATCGAAGTCTGCCTGATACTCCCTTATTATCGTCCACACATTGACGATTATACACAGCAGCGGTATAATCGATTTGACAATACAATCATGCCACCGCTGGAAGATACCCCTTACCGTTACCGCATTGTTAAGGCTAATCAGTACATGGTAGATCAATCTGATATTTTGATTGCCTATGTGTGTTCCAGCGGCGGGGCGGCTAAAACATTGGAATATGGCAGAAAAAAGGACAAAATCATTGTTAATCTTGCAAATATACTGGAAGGGCAATAGCAATTATGGCTTTATTAAAATGTCCTGCGTGTGACAAAGAGGTTAGTGATAAGGCTCCTGCTTGTATTCACTATGGGCACCCATTCTTGTTGTAACAAGTACGAAAAGATGTTATAATAGCTATGTATACAATCCGCATGGGGGTGTGTTTATGTCTAAGGTTCAAAAAAAGGATTACTTCTTCGGAGCTGCCTTGTCACTGTTTTTGAGCAAAAATGATGACTCATGCCCTTCTTTAGTGGAATGTAGTGAAACATCTTGCCAGTACCGTATGACTACAGGAACAAGTGATGATTTCTATGTATACATGAAATATGCCAGTCATGGAGAAATTAAACAGGGTGAGCGGATTTGGCAGTTTTCTCTAACTAACACCGATAAGGAGAGAATCAATAGCTGTATCAAAAGTGGACTCAAAACATTTATTATCCTTATTTGCGGCGAAGAATCGTTATTAGATGGTGAAATTGCTGTACTTACGCAATCGGAATATTTATCAATGGCACATAAAACTGCTATACGGATCAAACTACAGGGCAAAAGCCCTAAAAAGTATATCGTTGCAGACAGGCAATCAAGTAAGGCATTGACAGTTGATCGAAATAGATTTGATTATAAACTGACAGATATTAAGGATAGCAGTATATCAGGAGGCTAAAATGATCATAGATGTTATAGGTGGCCTATTGACTAACAAAGTATTTTTTGACATTGCAAAACCAAAAGCGCATGAATCAAAAAAGAGTATATATGAGAAAAATCTATTTTACTCAGATAGGGTAGCGTGGGAAAAGCGACTTGATATGCAGCACCTTAAAGGATGTATGAGAATATTCTATTTTGGAAGTAGCAGCGGGGATTTCTGGTGGACATATGATCAAATTTGCTTGATTATGAGCAGACTTAAAAACAACAAGTTCCCTTTTGATTTAGAATATTACAATTTCAAAAAACATTCACTTGTAACGTGCAAGAATCCCACTTTAGACAAAGCAGAATCATTTATATTGGATTCATCCCCTATTTCCATTGATGGATATTTGCGCTCCGATAAGGGAGAGGTTTTAAAAGAAGTATCTATGTTTATTAGCAAATTTCCCAATAATTTGCGGTCAATCTGGCAGCAAGGAAAAATAGTCATTGATAACATTGAAATGGCTTTTGCTGAAGCTGATAACCACATATCGGAGGAATGGAAACGCATGAATGAAACATGGGATTAGCCTGTAGATTTCTGATAAACTTTTTTATCTCTATCTGTCAAAAAAGAAACTCAAAGGGCACATTGTACTATTGGGCAACCGCCGATCACTCGGCGGCTGCCCTTTTTTGTCACCGATACAGGGCCAATACATCATTGATAATCCGCACCAATTCTCCCCTACTAATCACAGCATCAGGCTTGAAGTCTGCACTATCCTCAATCCAGCCATTAGCAACGGTGGTTTGTATGGCCTGTTCTGCCCAGCCGCTATACTGGATATGCTGAAGGCTGTATTCCTTCTGCTCAACAAATCGACTCAAAATAGCTAAAATCTGCGACCATGTAACTTTACCATTGGGATCATACCTACCATTGCCCACACCGTTGACAATCCCCGCTGCCTGTATTACATTGACATACGGAGCATACCACGCATCGGCGACAACATCGGCAAAGGCCAGTTCTGCATTGTTATATTTGGCAATGGACTCATCATCCAGCAAACGGAAAATAATTGTTGCAAGCTGCGCCCTCGTCAGAAGATCATCCTCATGTAGTAGGCCATCTCCATAGCCAAGCAATACAACTGTTCGGGACGTGTCTATAACTGCCCCATTACAAGCAAGCTGTGGTTTTGCTGTAGCGGGAATGTCAGGCTGCTCCTGCGGCTTATCATCCTCTGTGGGCTTTGTAGGCCGTTGTGACGGTCTATAGTCTATTGGAGGGGTATAACCATCATCTCCGCTATTACCGCCGTCAGAGGGCTTTTGCGGCGGCTGTGGTGTGTTTGGTGTAGTGTCTGTGGGATTATCCGGGGTATCATCCTGCGGCGGCTCTGTGGGCGGCTCCGGGGGCTGTGACGGGGTATCTGTTGGATCGTCCCCGCTGCCCTGTGGGGGCTGTTCTCCACCTGTAGTACCCGGCTCTTGTGGTTGTTCTGTGGGCGGTTCGGGTAATTCACTTGCAAAAATGAACTTTGCCCCAAACAAAGAATTGTTTGGAAGTATATTCTCAAGTTCAAGAGTTTCACCTAAAAATTCAATGTGGGTTTCTCTATCAAAGCGGTTATAATCATAATCAGAATAGAATCCAACTGGTTCATCATCCAAATCAATAATTGAATATGTTACCTTCATACCTACAGAGTATTGGACAGATAATGAGGAATTTTGAAAACTCCTAATATCATCTGCACAACCCGAAGCCTGATTTCCATATATGATGGTATCTATCATTTTTAGTTTACCGTCATTAAGAACCCCACCACCAACATCTGCGGAATTACCCGTAATAATTGTGTTTCGGATTTCAACAGTCTTGCCGCTGTCAATATAAATTCCACCACCTGATCTTCCAAAGGAGTTTTCTAATGTCTTATTATCTTTAATAGTACAGCCGTCAATTATGGCATTTCCGTTGCACCTAATTCCTATACCGCTGCCATTTAAACTTGCATAGTTATCTATAAATGTGGTATTTGTGACTGTAGCACTGGCGTTTATACTGATCTCCATGCAAGAACGTCCTGTAGTGTTGTAAGTAAAAACGCAATCCTGAATGATAGCATTTAGCCAGTGCAAGGTGAGAACACTATAGTTACAGTTAAAGTGCTGAAAAGTAACATTTGAGATTGTAATAGTTCCATTTCCAACAGATGGTTTATAAATACCGAAGTCTATTGCTGATAAGTTGTCAATTTCATTTCCATCCATTACTATGTTTTCAAATACAACATTTTCAATGTCATAAGGGACAACATAGAAAAGGGCATTATCTGTCAGAGAACTATCGGGAACAACTGTAATAACTTTATCCTCTACGCCAACAGAACAATTTTCTCTGATCTCAATTTTGCTGCTTATTGCAATAGTATCTCCATCTTCGGCGGCATCAATAGCCGCTTGCAGTTCCTCCAGCGTGGAAACTACAACAGACTCTTGTTCCTGCTGGATAGGCTGATCTGTAGCGGCCTCTCCTTCTGCTGCATAAGCCGGGATCACCAGCACTAACATCATAAGTACAGTCAAGATTGCTTTCCTCATCGTGCAAATTCCTCCAATTTCTTATTCTTAGCGGTCATAGAGGCTACAAGTTCACTTATCATTGTGGCTTCGGCGGTTGTCAACCCGGACAAGTCCAGCGGCCTACCACCCGTCCGCCCAAGCAGAAAGTCAGTCGATACATTATAAACCTCTGCAAGTCGAACAAGCGCCTGATAAGACGGTTGACGTGTATCATTCTCCCAAGCGGATATGCTTGATCTGTCTGCTCCTACCAGCCGGGCAACTTGTTCCTGCCTCAAGCCATTTTCCTGTCTCAGTTGTTTTAGTTTATCACCTATGAGTATCATGTTGCGCCACCTCCTACGCAACTAATCATAGAATAGCAGAAAATGTGCGACAGGGGGTAGCGTCAGGCGTGACAATCCCACACAACATAAAAAAACGCCCCTACCAACTACGGTAGAGGCGTTATTACTGTATCGGATTCTTTTTGATTAGGTGTAAAACAGGTGTAAATCTTCTTTTTCTTCCGACTTTCAAGGCTGGAAAGCCTTGAAAACACGGGCTTTTCTTAATCCAAAGGCTTCATGGTCGGGAACAACAGCACATCTCGAATGGATGCCGCGCCGGTCAACAGCATAACCAGCCGGTCTATCCCCATACCCATGCCGCCGGTGGGGGGCATACCATATTCCAGCGCTGTCAAAAAGTCCTCGTCTACGTCGCAGGCCTCGTCATCTCCCGCCGCTTTTTGGGCCGCCTGGGCCTCGAACCGCTGACGCTGGTCAATGGGATCATTCAGCTCACTAAAAGCATTGGCATATTCGCCGCCACAGATAAACAGCTCAAACCGCTGGGTATACTCCGGGTTCTCTGGGTCCTTTTTAGCCAAGGGCGAAATATCAACCGGGTGCCCAGTAAGGAATGTGGGCTGGATAAGCTTTGCCTCGCAGTACTCCTCAAAGAAGAGGTTCAAAATTCCCCCCTTCTTGTGCCTGGGCTCATACTGGATATGATGCTGGTCTGCCAAGGCCCGGGCCTGCTCGATGGTCTCTACCTGGGTGAAATCCACCCCGGCGTATTGCTTCACAGCCTCAAGCATACTAATGCGGGCAAAGGGCTGGTCCAGATCGATCTCCACGCCATCCCACTCAACCTTTCCTGTACCCAGCACTCTGTGGGCAGTAAAACGGATTAGGTCCTCGGTAATGTCCATCATGCCGTGAATGTCCGTGTAAGCCTGGTAGAATTCCAACATGGTGAACTCCGGGTTGTGGCGGGTGTCCATGCCCTCGTTGCGGAAGTTGCGGCCAATCTCATATACCCGGTCAAAGCCGCCTACGATCAGCCGCTTTAGGTGCAGCTCCAAGGCAATGCGCAGGTACATATCCATATCCAGGGTGTTGTGATGGGTGATGAAGGGCCGTGCCGCCGCGCCGCCCGCCTGGGTGTGGAGCACCGGGGTTTCCACCTCCAGGAATTCCTTCCCGTCCAGATACTCCCGGATCGCGCTGATAATCTTTGAGCGCTTGACAAACACATCCCGGACATCCGGGTTCATAATCAGGTCCAGGTAGCGCTGGCGGTAGCGGGCGTCTGTGTTGGTCAGTCCATGGTACTTTTCAGGCAGGGGCAGCAGGGCCTTTGAGAGAATGGTTACCTGGCTGGCCTTTATGGAGATTTCCCCCCGCTGGGTGCGGAACACCTCGCCCTGAACGCCCACAATGTCCCCGATGTCCAGAGAGGCCTGCATGGCCCGGTAATTCTCTTCGCCCATCACATCAATTTTCGCGTAAATTTGAATGCGCCCCGAACTGTCCCGCAGGTCCATAAAGGATACCTTTCCCATGCCCCGGCGGCTCATAATGCGCCCCGCCACAGTGGTGGTTTTGCCCTCCAGCTCTTCAAACCCGTCTAAAATCTGCTGGGCCTGGTGGGCTGCGTCAAAACGGGTGTGTAGGTAGGGATCGTTGCCCTCCTGCTGCATCTTAAAGAGCTTATCCCGCCGAATCTGAAGTATTTCACTTAGGCTCTGCTCTTCCTGGGGCTGCTGGGTCTTTTTCTCTGCCATTTTTTGTCTCCTCCCCGATTCATTTCTTGTTATGTCAACCGATTCTTTTCCACAGGCTGGTCTCTTCCTGCCAACCAACGCGCAGGACCCGACCCGTCCTTTTGCCAGCGGAGCCCTCCTCTGTTTCCTGGCAGGACATACAACCACTAGGCGGAAGCGCTGACTTTAACCAAAACTTTGGCCTTTTCTTACCGGGAAATGCTAATGATGGTATACTTTGCAATGCCAGAGGGCGTCTCTACCTCAATAGACTGTCCTACCTGTGCGCCAATCAATGCTTTCCCCACCGCCGACTCATCAGAGATCTTCCCGTTTCGGGGGTCGGCCTCATTAGAGCCCACAATGCGGAAGTCTCTGGTAGATTCCTTGCCTGTAGGCGAGAGAATACCCACCTCAATTTTAGAACCAATGTGCACTGTCTCATTGTTCAGCGTACTCTCGTCAATGACCACCGCGTTTTTCAGCATAACCTCCACGTCCGCGATACGAGCTTCCACCATAGCCTGGTCGTTTTTAGCTTCATCGTACTCACTGTTTTCAGACAGATCGCCAAAAGACAGCGCCACTTTTATTTTCTCGGCCACCTCCTTGCGGCGCACCGTTTTCAGAAAGTCCAGCTCTTTTTCCAGGGATGCAAGGCCCTCTTCTGTTACAAAAAACTGCTTCTCTGCCATTTGTTTCCATCTTCCTTTCTTAAAAAACGCAAAACAAGCCTGCAAGGCCTGAAGAACCCCCTTCAAGCCCGCAGCCCTGTAACGCAATGAAAGCCCCTTGTGGCGGCTAATTATCTATTATTATAATGAATGCGTCTGAAAATGTCAAGGGGAAGCGGCGCGGGCCATCCAAAAAGAAAAAGGCCGCAGGCGCGGCCTTTTTCTTTTAAACATCAGGTATAGCAGAAATAGATGGTGGTGCCCAAAATCGAGTCATAGTAGCTGGTATACAGCCCGCTGCCGGTAATAATACCGTTCTGCCCTGTAACGTTGGGTGGGCAGATACTGCCGTTTTCCAGCAGGTACCGGGCGTTGTTAATCACTCGCTGGCTGGGGGTCTTGTGGATAGAACCATTCCACACCGGACCGTACTGCCCCGGCTGGTAGATGACGTCCCGGATGGTGTTGGGGAAATAACTGCTGTTCACCCGGTTCAGTACCACGCTGCCCACCATACGCTGCACCCAGTCTGGAATCCAGTCGCAGCCTGCCTCGGCATTAATGATACGGGCCAGCAGGTCCAGGTCCTCCTCGGTATACTTAGGCCGGCTGTCCCGCTCCATGGCCTCCAGAATCTCCTTGGCCGTGGTGTAGTCCGTAAAATAGCTGGTCTTGGGGTGGTCAGATTTGGTCTTTTCAATCTTCAGGTTGCGCTGCTTCTCAAAGATGGCCCCCACCTGTAGGGCGTAGGCACTGCCGTCTTGCAGCGCCCGCTTCATCTGGGCCATATAGTCCACCTTTGGGTCATAGCCTGTCACCTGGATGTAGTCAGACAGGCCTTTGGCACTGGCGGAGATTCCCAGCACCGGCATAGCAGCCATTATTACCACCAGAAGCACGACGATCATTCTTTTCATAAATATGAGCACGTTCCTCTCTTTCCAGGGCTGGGCCTGGCAAAGGCTTTCGCCCTGTTGATTTTTTGGTCTGCCCAAAGTCTGCCCTGTTTTTTGGAAATATATTCCATCTCCTTCCAAAATATTCCTAGGCAGCACAGAAAGGACAAAACCAATGGCAAGGCCATGGCTCATATTCTAGTACAGTCGTGATGAAAAAGAGATCACACTATGGTGTTAAAAATGATATAGTTCTGTCACCTTCCGCTGAACGCTGGCTATTCCGCGTACTTCAGCTGCTGGGGGGTCCAGTCTTTCAGCACCGTACACATGTCCTGGGCCACCTCTTTGGCCCCGGGCAGGTCATGCTCCAGATAGTTGCCGCACTCCTCCCGCTTGTTTCCAGGAATCTCCCCCTCAAAGGCCGCGATAAACGCAAAGCACTCCTGCACCAAGCGGATAGCCTCTTGAGCAGGCACAGTATCCCGCAGCAACAGGTAAAAACCGGTGCGGCAGCCCATGGGGCCCACATAGATGACGCTTTCAGTTAGAACGCTGTTCCGGGCATAGGTAGCAAACAGATGCTCAAAAGTATGCAGCGCGCCAGTGTTCAGGTAGTCGCCGGCATTGGGCTTTTTCATACGGATGTCATAGGTAACCACATCCCCGTCCACCCGAGAAGTGTACATGCCCTTTTCTAGTTTGTCATGATTTACGGTGAAGCTTGCGATTTTTTTCATGGTAAGTTCCTTTCTTTATAGGAAGTATTGGGAAATGGAAAACGCGACGAGTCCAGCATCCCCGTGTCCTCGCGGGCTCTGAAAAGAGTTCTGGTTGCCAATGACACCTGTTCAGCGCCGGCCAAGGCAGGGAGGCTCCCCGGTGGGGAACGTTCTGACCCGACCGAGCCGGCAGGCGAGACCCGGCGAGACGAAGAAACTTTTTATTTTGAAGGGCTTTGGTAACCCGTTTGCTTTCTCATCAGAGGACTCCATCGTTTTCAAGCCTCTCATTATTGGTTTAACCGGTCAATGAGTTCCTGAATTTTCTCCGCTATCTCTTTATTGCCGCCGCCAAACATCACTGGCCCCCGCAGCGGCATATACTTCATCATGGCGTCGGCTCCTTCCCCGCTAAACACCTGGTCCCCCTCGCCGGTGTTATCCTCGTTGACCTCAATCACAGACATAGACTGCATCATGTCACCTATCAGCTCCCGGCCTTTGGGGTCGGCCATCACGTCGCCAATGGTGCTGTTCATGCAGTAGTGCTTTTTCACCACCGTGGTGCTCTCTATTTGCACCGGGGCACAAAGCTCAATCTCCCGGCTGGACTTGCCCACCATGATCGTGTACACGCCTGTCTCCACCTGCCAGTCCGCCAACTCGACATTATAATAAGCAAAGGCCCGCTTGCCTAGGGTAAAGCTTACGGCCTTTTCCTCACCAGGGGCTAACTCTATCTTTTCAAAACCCCGCAGTTCCTTAACTGGACGGATAACGCCCCCGGCCGGCGCGCCCACGTACAGCTGTACAACCTCCTTGCCAGCCCGGTCTCCCACGTTCTTCACCTTCACGCTGACAGACAGGGTATCCGTGTCCTTCATGGCGTCCTTGTCCAGGGTCAAGCCGCTGTACTGGAACTGGGTATAGCTGAGCCCATGTCCAAAGGGGAACAGCACGTCCATCTTCTTTTTGTCATAGTAGCGATAGCCTACAAAGACGCCCTCCCGGTACTCGGTGCGGTCGCCCTCGCCCAAGTAGTACAGATATGAGGGATTGTCCTCCACCTTCAGCGGGAAGGTTTCGGCCAGCTTGCCGCTGGGATTCACGTCTCCGTATAGCAGGTCCACAATGGCGGGGCCCACCGCCTCGCCGCCCAAATAGGCGTACAGCACGGCCTTGACGCCGCCGATCCAGGGCATCTCAATGGCCCCGCCGCACTCTACCACTACGGCGGTGTTGGGCTGAACCTTAACCACCTCTTCCACCAGCTTTTGCTGGCAGGCGGGAATGCTCATATCCGCCCGGTCAAAGCCCTCGCTCTCCAGGGCGTCGGGAATGCCGATGAACACCACCGCGCACTCCGCGGCCTTGGCGGCCTGTACCGCCTCTTCTATCATGGCCTGGTCGGGCTCCACGCTCTTGGTGTCGTAGCCCTGGGCATAGGTGACGCCATAGGCCTTCGCGGCCTCCACCGAGCCGGAGACCTTATAACTGTTCACATGAGAGCTGCCGCCCCCCTGGAAGCGGGGCTTGTCCGCGAACTTTCCGATAAAGGCCACGGAGCTCTCCTTTTTAAGCGGCAGCAGGCCGTCATTTTTTAGCAGGACCATGGACTCCGCCGCCATCTGCCGGGCTTTCTCATGGTGGCCCTCATGGTCAAAGGCGGTCTCGGGCCTGCGGTTCTCGGTATAGGCAAACACGGCCTTTAGGATGCGCTCCACCGCGGTATCCAGCACCGCCTCGTCCAGGCTGCCGTCCTTGACGGCGGCAATGAGCTTCTCGGTGGCCAGGGCGTCGGGGCCGGGCATTTCCAGGTCCATACCGGCGGCTACACCTTTTACCCGGTCGTTCACCGCGCCCCAGTCGCTGACCACAAAGCCCTTAAATCCCCATTCGTCCCGGAGAATCTCTGTCAGCAGGCGGTGATTTTCTGAGGCAAAGGTCCCGTTGACCTGATTATACGAGCACATCACAGACCAGGGCTGGCTCTCCTTTACGGCGGTCTCGAAAGCGGAGAGATAAATTTCCCGCAGAGTGCGCTCATCCACCACGCTGTCGCTGGTCATGCGCCGGTATTCCTGGCTGTTGGCGGCGAAGTGCTTGAGGCTGGTGCCGATGTTCTTACTCTGCACCCCCTGGATGTATGCGGCGGCCATTTCGCCGGTCAGGTAGGGGTCCTCTGAGAAGTACTCGAAGTTCCGCCCGCACAGAGGAGAGCGCTTGATGTTCACCGCCGGGCCCAGCAGCACCGCCACATCCTCGGCCTGGCACTCGTCGCCCAGGGCCTCGCCGGAGGCCTTGATCAAGTTCCGGTCAAAAGAGCAGGCCACGCAAGAGCCCGTGGGGTAGCTCACCGCTGTCACACTGGCGTTCAGGCCCAGGTGGTCGGTCTCTCCCGCCTGTTTACGCAAGCCGCAGGGGCCGTCGGTGACCATCACCGAGGGGACGCCTAGGCGTTCCAGGCCCTGAATATGCCAAAAGTCCCGGCCAGAACACATGGCGGCTTTTTCTTCCAGCGTCATCTGCAAAAGCAAGTTTTTAATGTCCATCCGCGCAACACTCCTTCTATAATTTTTCAAAAATTCTTTGGCTATCTGTATTATGGAACGTCCTCCATTTGAAACAGTAAAGAACAGGCCTCCGTTCCATAATACAGAGCGCATCTTTGTGAATAACAACGATTTTTTTCAGCAGCCTTTTCTTATACATTACCAGCAGACCGGCCTGTCCTTTTATTATATCATACGCCTTTTACAAAGTCCACTATATTCTCTCCGATAAATAAGATTTTTTATCCAACTTTCCCAGAACAAACAAGAAAAAGCTCCCCGCACGCGGGGAGCTTTGCTTACAAAAAATCAGTCGCTGGTGTAGGGCAGCAACGCCAAGTGACGGGCACGCTTAATAGCCACCGTCAGCGCACGCTGGTGGCGGGCACAAGTGCCAGTCACACGGCGGGGCAGAATCTTGCCTCTCTCAGAAATGAAGCGGCGCAGCTTGGCCACATCCTTATAGTCTATAAATTCCGCCCGGTCCACGCAGAAGCTGCAAACCTTTTTACGGCCCTTACGGCCCCGGCGAATCTCTCTTTCAGGTCTCTCTGGCATAGCTCTAAACCTCCTTATCACAATAAATATAGGCGCGTTCAAGTCCGTTGCAGGCTCCTTGTCGCCTGGCTTTTTCTCTTTTCCTTATTTCTGTTTAGAACGGGAGGTCGTCATCGCCCAAAATCTCTTCAAAATCATCCGCGCTGCCGCTGGAATAAGCCGGCGCGGGCTCTTTAAAAGCAGGCATAGAAGTACGCTCTGGGGGCTCGGATCCATAAGAGCCATAACTGTCTCCACCACTCTCGCGCTTGGAGCCGCAGAAATTCACCTGATCAGCCACAATTTCAAAGGCCTTACGCTTGTTTCCCTGCTTATCCTCATACATACGGGTTTGTATAGAACCATTTACTGCAATCATAGAGCCCTTTGCAAAATACTTACATACAAACTCCGCTGTACCACGCCACGCAACTACATCAATAAAATCTGTCTGACGCTCAGTCCCAGATCGGGAAAAGTTCCGGTCCACCGCTACGGTAAAGGTCGTGACGGCCAGGTCTGAGGGGGTGTGCCTTAGCTCTGGGTCTGCGGTAAGCCTGCCCATAATGGCGGCGATATTCAGCATAATATCTTCCTCCCTGCGGAAAAGCCCCTCATACATCGGGACCTTCTCCACACTTTTCTACGTTTGAAAGGATAAAAGCAGTTCTTACTCGCCGGCGGCTTCCACAGCTTCCACCGCGATGGCTTCTACGTCAATGCCGGTCTCTTCCGATTTGGGAGCGGGCTTCGGCTTACGCTCCACAATATGCCTGGGGTCGCGCTTGACGATAAGCGTACGCATAATACCGTCTGTAATCTGGTACCGGCGGTCCAGCTCGGCGGTAAACTCCGGGATGCTCTCAAAGTTGATGAGAGTGTAGTAGCCCTCGTTCTGTTTCTCGATGGGATAGGCAAAACGCCGCTTGCCCCAATCGTCAACACTCTGAACAGTACCGTGCTCTGCAATGAGCGCCTTAAATCGTTCCACAAGAGCCGCATTGCCCTCTTCCCCCAGTTTAGCGGAAGTAACGATAACGGTCTCGTAGAGGTTTTTTCCTTCTGCCATGTGTATTGCACCTCCTTTTGGCCTTATGGCCCCGGGCCGCAAAAAATTTGCCCGGAGCAAGGAAGTTTGAAACGCTGTCTCAAACAACTAGATCATTATACCACAACCTGTGGTAAAGTCAAGGGGATTTCGCCGGATAAACGCAAAAAAGCGGCCCGCGTGGCGCCGCTTTTTACAAAACAAAGGCATCATTCTTTAAAATCCCTGGGGTGTGCTGGGCAGGCCTCCCAGGTTGTTCCCCTCGTCGCCATCCGGCAGACTGCGCAGATACTCGCTTCCGTTGCGGCTGGCAATGGCCACCCCACGGATTCCCCCCTGCTTGGCCAGGGCTACCCCCTGGCTCTTGGTCAGAGTGGCCCCATCTGAAAGCTTATAACCAGCTATTTTCCCGTTTTTCCGCACCAGCCCGGTAATGGTCTTGGCGTCCTTGTTGGGAACCGGATTCATAATGTTAATATTCGCTGGCAGGTTGCCGATCCTGCCCCCTCGCTCTTGGTTCATTTTTGAGATGCTCCTTTCTATCTCACTGCAAATATCGTCTTCTATGGACAGCATTACCCGTTGGGTACATCTCTATTGTGCCGCCCGCCCTGCTGGAATATTCAAAATCCGTTCTGGAATATCCAGCGGTCTATTTTTAGTCATTTTCCATAATATAATTTTATGGGTATTAGAAAATACAACTTGACTATATGGAAAATACAAGTTATGATACTGTACTGGAAGGTGATTGTATGGTTGCAAAAACACACAGCATGGGCACCTACGGCATGGAGGCTTTTCCGGTGGAGGTAGAAACCGACCTCTCCTCCGGCCTGCCTGGGTTCGAGGTGGTGGGTCTGCCTGACGCGGCAGTGAAAGAGTCCCGGGACCGGGTGCGCGCCGCCATACGCAACTGCGGCTTCGATTTTCCCATAGGCCGCGTCACCATAAATCTGGCTCCGGCAGACAAGCGCAAGGAGGGCCCCATTTACGACCTGGCCCTACTGCTCTCCCTACTGATGGCATCAGGGCAGCTGCCCCGCCAGGCCGACGACGCTGTGTTTTTGGGAGAACTCTCCCTTTCTGGTCAGGTACGACAGGTGCGCGGCGTACTGGCTATGGCAGCCAAAGCGAAAGAGGCTGGGTTCCGGCGGCTGTTTGTCCCAGCCGCCAACGCCGCAGAGGGGGCTGTTATCCAGGGCTTGGAGGTTTACCCTGTGCAAGATGTGCCGAAGCTTGCCGCCCACCTGCTGGGGAAAACGCCTATCTCCCCCGCCGCAGCCACGCCTATGTCGCCCGCTTATTCGGAATTTCTGGACTTCGCGGACGTCAAGGGCCAGTCCGAGGTTAAGCGGGCCCTGGAGATCGCCGCCAGCGGAAGCCACAACATTCTGCTGCTGGGGCCTCCAGGTTCGGGCAAAAGCATGCTGGCCCGCCGCCTGCCCTCCATTCTGCCGGAAATGACCTTTACCGAGGCCCTGGAGACCACCATGATTCACTCCATTGCCGGGCAGCTGCCCCAGGGCGCCGCGCTGCTGGGGCAGCGTCCCTTCCGTTCGCCCCATCACACGGTCTCCTCTGTGGGGCTTTCTGGCGGGGGCACTGCTCCCCGGCCCGGGGAAATCTCCTTGGCCCACCATGGGGTGCTGTTTTTAGACGAGCTGCCCGAGTTTACCCGCGGCACTCTGGAGGTTTTGCGCCAGCCTATGGAGGACGGGCAGGTGACCATTTCCCGCATTGGCGGAAACGCCACTTTCCCCTGCAAATTTATGCTGGTGGCCGCCATGAACCCCTGCCCCTGCGGCTACTTTGGTCATCCCAGCATTGCCTGCACCTGCCCGCCCCGCACGGTGGAACGGTATCTGGCTAAAATTTCCGGACCTCTGCTGGACCGGATGGACCTACACATTGAGGTTCCGCCAGTGAACTTTGAGGAACTGACCGATGGCAAAAAAGCCGAAGCTTCCGCAGAAATACGGAAGCGGGTCAATGCCGCCCGCCAGCGCCAGGTGGAACGCTACGCGGGACAAAGCTACACCTGCAACGCTGACGTGCCCGCCGCCCTGCTGCGGGAGCTATGCCAGGTAACGCCAGAAGCGGACCGGCTTTTTAAGCGGGCCTTTGACAAATTTGGATTTTCGGCCCGAAGCTATAATCGGGTACTCAAGGTAGCCCGTACGATTGCGGATCTAGAGGAGAGCGACATGGTAGAGGCGCCCCATGCCGCAGAGGCCGTGCAGTACCGCAGCCTGGACCGGAAGTATTGGGCGCAGTAGAGTTATGGCCTCCGCTAAAACCCGCTTTTGCCCATTCAGGGCAAGGCTGGTTTGGGGGTTTTGGCAAACGCCACTAGAGTCTGTTTGAAGACTCCGAAACAGGGTCTGTTTTGCCTAGAAACGGTTGGTTTCGGCGCCAAAAAGCCTCGAAAGGCGCCAGCATTTCTCCGATTTTAAAACAAACTCTAGGGCCAAGCAGGTTCTGGGATTTTCATTTGGCAGATCGGGGCCTTATGCATAAACTTTTAGAAGCGTCCAAGCCCTTCTCAATCCCTAGTCACCCCCAACGCAAAAAGCAGGAAGGAGGCGGGACATGACTTATCATCATATCGTACCGGGCATTTTCCGCCTGCGGCCTAACCGCTTCATCGCCCATGTAGAGACTGCGGAGGGCCTGGAAATTTGTCACGTAAAAAATACCGGCCGCTGCCGGGAGCTTTTGGTAGACGGAGCTACCGTTTATTTGGAGGAGTCCGGCAACCCTGCCCGCAAGACCCGCTTCGACCTGGTGGCTGTGAAAAAAGGACCGCTGCTGATTAACATGGACAGCCAAGCCCCCAACAAGGTGGCCGCCGAGTACATGCCCGCCCTGCTGCCCGGGCTGCGTCTTTTGCGGCCCGAGACCCGCTTTGGCTCTTCCCGCTTCGACTTTTACGCTGAAACTGCTGAAGAGCGCTGGTTTGTGGAGGTAAAGGGCGTTACTTTGGAGCAAGATGGACTGGCTTTGTTTCCAGACGCGCCCACCGCCCGGGGGGCCCGGCACCTGCGGGAACTGTGCGCCTGCGTTCGCCAGGGATACCGGGCGTGCGTGTTGTTTGTAGTGCAGATGGAGGGGGTAAAGACCTTCTCCCCCAACCGAGAAACCGACCCAGAGTTCGCCTTGGCCCTAGCCGAAGCCGCTGCCTGCGGCGTGCGCGTCGAGGCCATTGGTTGCCGGGTAACCCCCGAAACCCTGACGCCAGGAGAAAGTGTTAATGTAAAATTTCCTATTTAAAACTTCAAGCCAGAATTTCAAGAAATATTTTTTCAAATTTTAGTGGTTAATTCTCAAAACGAATTGACTTTTTATGGAAATACATTTATTATTTATCTATGTAGAAGGTACGATAAAACATTCTAAATGGGGAGGTATCGTTGCAATGAATAATGGCAAAGCACGCTACTTCAGATTAACCAGATCTGAAAACGAGATCATGGAGCTAATGTGGAGGGAGGGCCACCCACTTTCTCGGTCTGAGATCATCGAGCTGACCCCCGACCGTACCTGGAAAGCTTCTTCCATCCATATCTTGTTAAACTCCATGCTGGACAAAAAGGCCATTGAGGTGGCTGGATTTGTTCAAAGTACTAAGAATTATGCTCGTACCTTTACACCCTGTGTTTCGGCTGATATTTACGCTGTGATGCAAATTCGGAACAGCCCGGTGTTTACCGAGCAGTCTGTTCCCAAGCTTCTCTCAGCACTGGTAGAGGATGTGACCGCTATTTCCGTTTTGAACCAGCTGGAGGAGATCGTCCAGAGCAGAAAGCAGGAATTGGCCTAATGCCAGGCTCTATCTAACCGACTGCCGTAGGTATCCCCACGGCGGTCGTTTTTTTGAATCGACCACAAAGGGTCAGGATTTTTGCGCGTTATTTCCTGTCCATATCAACCAAAAAGACGCCCCGCACTGGGGACGTCTTTTTTAACACAGGAAAGTATTTTGGTTAAATGGACAGCCGGGCCGAAACCCTGTACAGATTCTCATCAAATACCCGGGGCATATTTAGGGCCTCGGTAATATCGAAGTCTACTACCTGTTCGCCCTTTAGGGCCACTACCCGATTTGTGGCGCCGTTGTGCAGCAGTTCTACCGCGTGGTAGCCCATTCGGCTGGCCACCACCCGGTCCCGCAAAGTGGGCGAACCGCCCCGCTGCACGTGGCCCAGTACTGTAGCCCGACTTTCAATGCCTGTGGCTGCCTGGATGCGCTCGGTAAGCTCTTGGGTATGCCCCACGCCCTCGGCCACCACGATTATGTAGTGACGCTTGCCGGTACGCTGGGCCTTCTTCATCCGCTCCACAATGTCCCGTTCAAAGTCATAGGGCACTTCGGGCACCAGGGTAGTCATAGCGCCCACGGCAATGCTGGTATGCAGGGCAATGTCGCCACAGCGGCGGCCCATTACCTCTACCACGCTGCACCGGTCATGGCTCTCGGTGGTATCACGGATGCGGTCGATCATTTCCATAGCGGTGTTCAAGGCTGTGTCATAGCCAATGGTGTAGTCTGTGCAGGCGATGTCATTATCGATGGTGCCGGGTACGCCAATGCAGGAAATACCTTCTGCACACAAGTCCCTGGCTCCCCGGAACGAGCCGTCTCCACCAATGACTACCACACCGTCGATTCCCTTCGAGCGGCAGAAATCCGCCGCCTTTTTCACGCCCTCGGGGGTGTTGAACTCCGGGCTGCGGGCCGTGAAAAGAGACGTACCGCCGTGCTGAATAATGTCTGAAACACTGCGCATCACCATTTCTTTCACATCACCGTTTAAAAGCCCGTTGTAGCCGCGCATTACGCCATAAACCTTCATGTCAAAGGAAATGGCACTGCGCACCACGGCGCGGACCGCCGCGTTCATACCGGGGGCGTCGCCCCCGCTGGTCAATACTGCTATCGTTTTCGCTCCCATTGATTCTTTAACCTCCAACCTTTGCCGGGCGCCAAGCCCGCTGGGTTCTTATCTACATTACATTATATCAAAAATTCAGGAATTATCAAGGGGTTGCGGAAGATTTTGCGACAAATTGAGAATTCCCCTCTCCCAAAAGCTCTCCCAGGGCCCTTAGCAGCTGGGGGCAGACCTCTACCCGGTACTTTGGCGGGGCTTTCATCAGCTTTCCGCTATCTTTAAAAAATATATACAGGTCATTATATCCACCGTCGAATACCGCCACATACTGCATGGCCTTGCGGTAGCGGGGATCCTCCTTGGAGTCCACCCGCAGATACAGCCCAGGCCGGCCGCTGGACCTGGACTGGCCCGCTTCGGCTTCCGAGGGCGGCGGGCTGACTTTCTCGCAAAGAACCTCCGGCTCCTTCTCCTCCTGAAAGCTCAGCCGCCCCAGCACCTCCACCGCCGCGCCCTCTTGCAAAAGAGAACCGAACTCCTCCAGGGTTCTGGGGAACACCAGCAGGTTCGCCGGGCCGTACATATCCTCCAGGGTGGCAAAGGCCATCGTGGCTCCGGACCGAGTGTCCTTGCGGCGCAAAGAGGTGACAATGCCCAGCAGCACCACCCGCTGGCCGTCTTGATACTGGGTTAGCTCCCCCTGGGCGCTTTGCAAAATCTGGTCGCTGCGGGCATAGCGGCCAGACTGGTACATCGCTTCGTACCCAGCCATAGGATGGCCTGTTAGATACATGCCTGTAACCTCTTTCTCCATGGAAAGTTTATCCACCACAGAGAAGTCCTCCGCTTTGGTTAATACTGGCTCGCCGCCTATTCCCGCGGCGGGTGTATCGAAAAAGCCCATCTGTCCCTCCAGGTTTCTGCGGCGTTCCTCTTCTAGAGACCCCAACACCTGCTCTACAGCCAAAAGCATCTCCCGGCGGTTGTTTCCCAGACCATCCATGGCCCCGGCCTTGACGAGGCTCTCAATTCCCCGCCGGTTTAGCTCCTGCCCCGCCATGCGCCGGCAGAAGTCATAAAACGACGCAAACGCCCCGTTCCGGCGGCGCTCTTCCACCAACCGGGCAATGACCCCCCGGCCCAGGTTCTTTACTGCCGCCAGCCCAAAGCGGATGTTTCTTCCATCCACCGTAAAGCCAGAGCCGCTGGTGTTTACATGGGGAGGCAGCACTGTGATGCCCAGCCGCTTACACTCTTCTGTATACTCCGCCACCTTGCCCGCCCAGCCCAGCACACTGGAGAGCAGCGCCGCCATATACTCCTGGGGATAATGGCACTTCAAATAAGCGGTCTGGTAGGCCACGTAGGCATAGGCCGCGGCATGGGACTTATTAAAAGCATAGGAAGCAAAGTCCTGTATCTCCCGGAAGAGTTCCTGGGCCACAGCCTGGTCCACCCCCCGGTTTATGCAGCCCTCCACTTCCCAGCTGCCGTCCTCTCTTTGCAGGCCCTGGATAAAAATTTTCTGCTCTTGCTCCAACACATCGTGCTTCTTTTTGGACATAGCCCGGCGCACCACATCGGCCCGGCCCAGGGAGTAGCCCGCCAGCTCCCGGAAGATCTGCATCACTTGCTCCTGGTAGATGATGCAGCCAAAAGTCACCTCCAAAATAGGCCGCAGCCGGGGGTGCTTGTACTTAATATTTTGCGGGTTCCGGCAGTTTTCCAAGTACATGGGGATAAACTGCATGGGCCCCGGCCGGTACAGGGAGATAATAGCCGTCAGATCCTCAATGCCCCGAGCCCCGGACTGCACCGTTAGCCGGGTCATGCCCGCCGATTCCAGCTGGAACACCCCTACTGTGTAACCCTGGGCCAGCATGGCAAAGGTCTCGGGGTCCTCGTAGGACAGATTGTCCATAGAGAACTCCGGTTCTTGGGCCTGAATGAGCTTTTGGGCATTGTCAATGACCGAAAGGTTCCGCAGGCCCAGAAAGTCCATCTTCAGCAGGCCCAGTTCCTCAATGGCTGTCATGGTGAACTGGGTCACCACCACGTCATCATTGCGGGCCAGGGGCACATACTCCATCACCGGCCGGTCGGTAATCACCACTCCCGCCGCGTGGGTGCTGGTGTGGCGGGGCATGCCCTCCACCTTCATGGCCATGTCCACCAGGGCCTTTACCTGGGGGTCGGCCTGGCAGCGCTCCCGAAAATCTTTAGATCGCTTTAAGGCCTCAGAGAGGGTCATACCAAGCTCTAGGGGTACCATTTTGGCCACCTGGTCCACTTTACCATAGGGCACCGCCATAGCCCGGCCCACGTCCCGAATGGCCCCCCGGGCGGCCATGGTGCCAAAGGTGACAATCTGCGCCACATGATCCGCGCCGTACTTTTCCAGTACATAGTCAATAATCTCGTCCCGGCGCTCGTCGCTAAAGTCAATGTCAAAGTCCGGCATGCTGATCCGTTCGGGATTGAGAAACCGCTCGAAAATCAGGTTATATCGGATCGGGTCCACATTAGTGATGCCCACGCAGAAAGCCGCCAGGCTGCCCACACCAGAGCCCCGGCCCGGTCCCACGGGAATGCCCACACTTTTGGCGTAGCGGATAAAGTCCCAGACAATGAGATAGTAGTTGACATAACCCATCTGGGTGATGGTGCGAATTTCGTACTCCAGCCGGGCAGTGATTTCTGGGTCCGGCTCCTCCCCATAACGGCTGCGCAGGCCGTGGTGGCAGAGCTTTTCAAAGAACTCCTGGTTAGAGCTGCCATCAGGGGTGTCGAACCGGGGCAGCTTGGTCTTGCCGAACTCAAACTCCACATTGCACCGCCGGGCGATTTCCACCGTGTTGTCCGCAGCCTCCGGCAGCTCGGGAAACAGGGCGCGCATCTGCTCCTCTGACTTAAAATACAGTTCTCCGGAGCCAAAATCTAGCCCCCCCTCTTCCTCCACCGTGCGGCCGGTCTGAATGCACATCAGTACCTTGTGCATCTCCACATCCTCGGCGGAAATATAATGGCAGTCGTTGGTAACCACCAGGGGAATGCCTGTCTCTTCAGAAAGCCGGATGATGCCCGGGTTTACATAACGTTCATCGTTAAGGCCGTGGTCCTGGAGCTCCAAAAAGAAATTCCCACTGCCAAAAATGCCCTGGTAGCGCAGGGCCGCGGCCTTGGCCTCCTCATACTCTCCTCGCAGCAGGGCCCTGGGAATCTCTCCAGAAACGCAGGCCGAAAGGGCGATAAGGCCCTGGTGGTACTGCTCCAGCAGCTCAAAGTCCACCCGGGGGCGGTTGTAAAAGCCCTGGGTCCAGGCCATGGAAACCATAGCGGCCAAATTGTGATAACCGGTCTCGTTTTCGCAAAGCAGCACCAGGTGGCGGTTTTCGCTGTCCAGCTCGTGGACCTTGTCAAAACGGGTACGTTTTGCCACGTAGACCTCACAGCCAATAATAGGCTTAACGCCCCGCTTTTTAGCCGCTTTGTAGAAGTCAATGGTGCCGTACATGTTGCCGTGGTCCGTAATGGCCACAGCCTGGTAGCCCATTTCCTGAGCAGTGTCCAAAAGCCGCTCAATGCGGCAGGCACCATCCAGCAGGCTATATTCAGTGTGGACATGTAGGTGGGCGAAAGCCATGGCAACGCCTCCCTTCTATATAGTAAAATCAAACAAAGTACGCGCAATACCGCAGGGGCAAAAAAGTGGTTCCCTCCTTGCAGAGAGCGCGGCCGCCTGTGGCAAAGAGGGGCTAATCCCCCGCGTCAACTCTGGCCGCGAAGCGACCGTCAAGATAGCGAAACTTTTTCTTCGGGGAATCTTTGCGCTTTTGTCCGGTTACCGCTCAGAAGTCGAGGTTTACGTAATTTTCGACCCCTTTACATAATCTATTCCAGGCCCTTTTCCTCAATGAGCCTCTCCCCTATTTCCAGCAGCTTTTGCAGCCGGTGATTCACCCCGCTACGACTAACCCCTAGCCGCTGGCTAAGCTCCCGCAGAGTAAGGTCTGGATACTCCAGGCGCAGCTGGGCCAGTTCCTGCAAATTCTCCGGCAATGATTCCAGACCCCTATGGTCGCTGATGGCAGCGATAGCCGCCACCTGCCGGGCAGAGGCAGAAAAGGTCTTATCCATATTGGCTGTCTCAAAGTTTGTCTTTCTATTAATATTGTTCTTGGCTTCCTTGTACATCTTCACCTGCATCAGCTCCATAGACGCTCCTGTGGCCCCCAGGTAGATGAGCAGGTTTTCGATCTGCCCGCTGTCCTTTAGGTACACCCCATAGCCGCTTTTGCGCCGTACCACCGCCGGATTTATAGAGAAAGCCTCCACCTCTCCCAAAAGCGTGTATAGGTCCCCAGCCAGGTTTTTATACGGCGCGGCGAACTCCAGGTGGTAGGCCTTGTTGGGGTCTGTGGCCACGCCGCAGACCAAAAATCCCCCCCGCAGAAACGCCTCGTGGCAGCAGGGGTTTTCCAGCACCGCCCGGTTGATGCGTAGACTGGGCTCCCGGCCCGTGTGGTCAAAGGCCTCCGCCAGCCTCAGGCGCTCCTGCTCTTCAGGCAGTTCCACGCGATAGGCTGGGCGGTTCCGGCGGCTTACCGCGTAAGTCAACTGGGCACTGACCCCTGCCCCGGCCGCGGCCAATTCCAGCATGCGCCGGGCCACAACGGCGTACTCGGTGGTAAAAGAGGCGTCCTTGAGTGTGAAGCATTTGGAAAACAGCCAGGCCCCATAACACTCGGCCCGAATACAGCAATTATTTTTTGGGTCAATCTTACATAGTTCCCTTTTAATTTCTCCTGTAAATGACATAGCACCCCTCAAAAAAGCCCCTGCACCTGCCGGGCTACCGCTTCAAAATCCACCTGGGAAAGCTCTGTCACGTCCACGGTTATCCGGGGCCCGCCCACGTCAAAGCGGTCCATGCCCCGGCCCGCGAACCCCGCCACATACTGCTCCAGGGTAATAGGCACATAGGGCGGCTTTTCCCCCGGCGGCTCTGGGTAACAGGTATTCACCACGTGGCCACGGTGGCGCTGGGGGGAAAGGTCCCTCTGCAAAAAGCGCTGGTAGATCATCTTCACATTCCCGGTCAGCATCACGGCCACCGGCCGGCAGTCAAAGGATTTCAGCAGCGCCCGCAGCCCAGGCAGCGAGGCATTCTCAAAATTATTTTCCAGTATCACAGAGCCGCCCACAGCCATTACCTGGCTGGCGGCATAGTACATAGCTTCCATGGCCCCCACCCCCAGGGCCACTTTTTCCGCTCGGCTGCCAAAGCCCACGGTGTCGTACAGCCGCTCCTTGATTTCATCCTTTGAAAACATGGGCAGACCCAGGTTTTTAGACAAATATCGGGCAATAGTGGTTTTTCCGGCGGCGGGCATTCCGCAGACCAGCACACAGTTCATGGCTTTACCTCAATATTTTTGTATATCCCGGTGAGAGGCGCCGGCTTTTACCCCTTTTTCGCTAAGGTAGTCCCCAAGGTACTGGGCCATGGCCACCGAGCGGTGGCGCCCTCCTGTACAGCCTACTGCCACCACCAGCTGGCTTTTTCCCTCTTTTTCATAAAGGGGCAGCAGGTAGTCCATTAGATCCGTCAAACGGGCCGCAAAGCCCCGGGCCTCGTCATTATCCATCACATAGTCCCGCACCTCTGGGTCCAGCCCAGTTTTGGGGCGCAGCTCTTCGTCATAAAAGGGGTTAGGCAGGCAGCGCACGTCAAACACCAGGTCCGCCTCCATGGGAATGCCAAACTTAAAGCCAAAGCTGACGCAGAATACGGGCATAGAATCGCTGGAACAAGCCAAAAACAGCTCTGCAATACGCCCTTTCAGCCGGGCTGGGGCACAGGCTGTGGTGTCAATCACATAGTCCGAGCAGCCCCGCATGGGGCCCAGCATGTCTCGCTCCAGCCGCACCGCCTGCTCTAAAGAGCCTCCCAGGTCCAGGGGATGCTTGCGGCGGGTTTCCTTAAAACGGCGCACCAGCACCTCGTCCGAGGCATCTAGAAACAGGGTCTTATAGGGCTTTCCCTCCTGTTTCAAGGTTTCCATAGCGGTGAAAAAAGATTTAAACAGCTCGCCGCCCCGGGTGTCTGTCACCACAGCAACCCGGCCCATGGCACCCTCTGACTTTACGCACAGGTCATAAAACACCGGAATTAACGCTGGGGGCAGGTTGTCCACACAAAAAAAGCCAATGTCCTCCATCGAGTGCATGGCCTGAGTCTTCCCCGCCCCCGAAAGACCGGTCACCACAACAAATTCCATTACCATTTCCTCCTTTAAGCTCACAGGGGCGCCGCCCCCGCACAGCTGCATGTCCGGACACACACAGGTGTGCTAGAGCAAGGCCAGCGTGCCATAACCCAAAACACGACCGGCCTAGGCCCACATCTACAAAAATTCATTCCCCTACCATCCGGACTTCCGGCTCCAGCTCAACGCCTGTTTGGCGTAACACCGTCTCCCGTATCTGTTCCATCAGCGTTAGCACGTCCCGGCAGGTGGCTCCGCCGGTATTGACCACAAAGCCCGCGTGCTTTTCGCTGACCTGCGCTCCGCCCACCCGTTGGCCCTTTAGATGGCAGCTCTCAATGAGGGCTGCGGCGTAGCCGTTTTTAGGCCGCTTAAATGTACTCCCCGCACTGGGCATATCATAGGGCTGCTTCTTTTTGCGGCGGGCCATCAGCTCCTCCATTTTTCCGGCAATATCCTCTTCCCGGCCAGGCTTTAGCTTCAGCTGGGCAAAAGTAATGATCCGCCCCCCTGCCGAGTAGGCGCTGTGCCGGTAGGAAAAATCCAGTTCTTTGCTTAAAAGCTGCCCTGGCTTCCCGGCCAGGTCTACATGACAAACCTTTACCGCTACGTCCTTTATCTCCCCGCCATAGGCCCCGGCGTTCATAAACACCGCGCCACCCACCGAGCCGGGAATACCCCAGGCAAACTCCAGCCCGGTCAGGGCATGGTCCCGGGCAAAGGTGCAAACCGAGGCCAGAGGGGCGCCTGCCCCAGCCAAAAGCGTACAGCAATCTTCTAACAGGCGCACCTGCCGGAACGTTTCCCCAAGCTGGACTACCACTCCTCGAAACCCCCGGTCGCCTACCAGCAGATCTGATCCCTTGCCCAGCACCAGCAGAGGCAGCCCCGTCTCTTGAACGGCTGCCAAAAGGCCGCTAAGCTGAGCCTCGGTTTCCACCCGCAGCAGCCGGTCTGCCGGCCCGCCAATTTTAAAGGTGGTCAGCGGGGCCAGCGGCGCGTCCTTTTGACAAACACACCCCAGCCGTCCCGCAGCCTGGTCCAGAACCGAATAGTCACGCATACGCTTTCCTCCCTTTAAGGCGCGGGACTTTTTCCCGCACCCAGCCAGGAAAACTTTTCTTAAAAAGTCCCCTGGCTCCTTCAAAAACTTTTATTCTGGATTTTTTCTAAGGCAATACCGCAGAATTCTAAGTACCGTATTGGGCAGTCAGATTTTTCTTCAGAGGGTACAGATTGAGCGCCGTCAATCTCACCATTGACAAGTGAAAGCTGTGCGCTATCACGGAAAATCTGCAAGCAAGACGGTGCTTAAGGCGCCACCCGCGAATGGTGCGGGGTTGCCTTAAATGTTTCCCTGTCAGCCCCACCAAAAAGCGGTTCGCCGGGTGGGAACAGGAACATGGAACGTTACCCGTGAAAACGGGGTTTGGGGCAGAACTGTCCCTAGGAAACGCCCCGCTAAAGTTGGCAAAGTCAAAAGTACGGCGCTTTCACCGACAGACCACCAGTCAGGCCCGTGTAGACTACGGATTGCCGCAGCCGCGCAGCCACAAAGGCCAACGGTCAGGGCCCGTATCAGTCCTAAAAGCCCTTATACTATTAAGATACTATGCAAGCAGGCTTGCTATATCTCCAGATCCATCTTTGTGTATCTGGGCTGAAGCTCCTGGGGGTCCATCCCCAGATTGGTCAATAACTCTTGGGCCGCGTTATAGCCCATCTTCTTCTGGCGGTTGTTCATGGCCGCCACTTCAATAATCACCGCCAGGTTGCGTCCAGGCTTTACCGGAATGGTAATTACCGGCACGCGAATCCCCAATATCTCGGTATAGTCATTTTCCATGCCCATACGGTCGTACAGCTTTGTGGCATCCCAGGGCTCCATTTTTATAGCCAGCTCCACCTTTTGGGTGGGCTTTACCGCGCCAGTGCCGAAAATTCGCTGGGCGTTAACCACCCCAATGCCCCGCAGTTCAATAAAATGGCGAATATTTTCTGGCGCCTGGCCCACCAGAGAAATGCTGGACACCCGGCGTATTTCCACTGCGTCGTCGGCAATCAGCCGGTGGCCCCGCTTGATCAGCTCAATAGCGGCTTCAGACTTTCCTACACCGCTGTCCCCCACCAGAAGAATCCCCTCGCCGTACACCTCCATCAACACCCCGTGGCGGGTGATGCGGGGGGCTAGCTCTACATTCAGATAGGCCACCAGGCTAGCCAGGGCGCTGGAAGTGGTGTCTTGAGAAACAAGCAAGGGAATTTCGTAGCGCTCCGCCGCCTCCATCATAGCCTCCCAGGGACGGATCCCCCGGGCCAGAATCACTGCCACTGGATGCAGGGCAAAGTAGCGCTCGATGTCCTCAGACCGCTGGTTTTCGCCAAAACGGCTGAGCATCCCCATTTCCGAGCGGCCAATAATAGCAATACGGTTCGGGTCAAAATAGTCCACAAAGCCATTCAGCTCCAGGCCGGGGCGGTTCACGTCCCGAGAACGCACGGTAATTAGGCTGGGGTCCCGGGGCAGATGGAGCGGCTCCAGCCCCTGGTTTTCTATTATGCTTGATAGCGGAATGGTGTATTCTTCTGTCATGGGGTAGACTACCTCCTCACATATTATTTCATTGTTCCCACTGTCTTTCATATGGTATACCGCTTTAGCGACAGTTGGCCATCCGAAGATGAGAGTTCCAGAAGCGTTCCATCTTTGGACATTCCTTAAAAATACTATGCATATATTATACCACAGCATAGCGCCGGTTGGAAAGCCCCTTTCAGAAATCTTTGGCCGCAGAAATTTTTTTCAAATTTCGAAAAAAACACTTGCATTTCTCATAGGTGTGTGTTATAATAAATGAGCTTTCAAACGAGAGTTCATTAAATATCGCGGGGTGGAGCAGCTCGGTAGCTCGTCGGGCTCATAACCCGAAGGTCGCAGGTTCAAATCCTGCCCCCGCAACCACACATATGGCCCAGAACACTAAGTTCTGGGCCATATCTTGTGTTTTCAGGTTGTTTGCATACTAGTTTTGACCCCATTTTTACCCCTAAAACTGTAAACCATATACCTTTACAGTTGAATTCGAGTTGAATTTAGCCTTTAGACCGGGATTTGCAGGAGCAGTTGCCCTGCATCCAAGACCAGCATATGGGCTGGGGTTGGTTCAGGCGGACATAGGTTTATCAGCAGTTCCTCTTGCAGCCGCTCCTTCATTTCCTGTAGGCTCTGGTACAGGTCCGCACCAGTAAACTGCACCTGTGGAAAGTCCGGTGCGGTAAACAAGAATCCTCCTGTTGCCAGTGGCGTTGCGATAACTGGATAGGAAATCGCCTGCGCCGGAGCTTGGCCCATGTCGAATAGTTCCTCCATCAGCGCCATGCTCTCAACTTTGTGGCTGGTCAGCACATGGGCATAGGTGTCCATAGTGAATGATACGGAGGCGTGGCCTAGAATGACCGACAGAGTTTTTGCGTCCATGCCCTGCTCCATAGCTCGGGAGGCGAAGGTATGTCTCAGGGCATGAAGCGTGAAGTGCCTGAGGCCAGCCAAGTTGAGGATTTGGTTGTACTGGTCCTTAAAAGTTCGAGGCTCCATGTAACCTCCCAGGGGATTGGTGACAATCATGCCACTGTCGACGTAGTTCTCGCCCGCCGCTTGGCGATCGCTCTGTTGGACTGCTTTCCAGTTCATCAGGTCTTGCATAACAGCGGGAAGAATCGGAATGGAGCGGATAGAATTCTGGGATTTGGGGCTCTATATCACGATTTCGGTCTTGCTCTCCCCTGGCGGGACTGCACCACGCTTCTTCAAGCGGTTCAGTGTCCTGCGTATGTGCAATAACCCTGCTTGCACGTCTAAATCTTCCCAGCGCAACCCCAGCACCTCTCCAATGCGTAGGCCGGTAAAAAGTACCAGACGGATAAAAACGCCGTAGCGGTGCTGGTAGCTGGCCTTAATGAGCCGCACCTGTTCGTCCCTGGTCAGTATCTCGATTTGAGGCTTGTCCCCCTGAGGCAGGTTGATGGCGGAGGCCGGATTGCTGGGGATGTACCCCTCGTTGACCGCAAAAGAAAGGGCCTTGTGCAAAAACAGATTGAGATTCACAATCGTTTTTGGCGCAAGGCCCTCTGCCTCGGCTTTGTAATTGTAGAACTCCTGCAACAACCTGGGCGTGATGTCCCGGAGCTGCAAGCCGCCCAAACTGGGCTTCAAATGGATGCGTATGTACCCCTCATAGCTGATATAGGTGGATTGCTTCAAAGAGCGCTTCATATAGACCTCAAGGCACATATCCAGCCACTCGCCAAGAGTGATGCTGCTGAACGCATTCGGCGCTGAATCTCGCAGGACGGACAGTTCATGGAGCAGCTTAACGGCTTCTTCCTGGGTATCTGTGTAGCGGGAAACCCTCTTTGGCTTTCCGGTCGCGTAGTCGATTCCAACCGTCACCCGGACCTCCCAGCGGCCATCGGGCCTTTGACGGATGTTTCCCTCTTTGTTTGCTCCGATCTTTGACATCTGGCTCAACCCTTTCCAATTGGATTTGAAACTGCTTTTCGGTTTCAGGGTTATAATATGTGCCTGAAATGTTGGTGAAAAGCGGTTCTTTATTGGATAGGTTTGGTTGGGTTTATCTTTTTACATTTTGTCACTGTCCTTCGCTTCGCCTTAATACAACCCACCAATTTCTCTGCTTGCCATTGATGGATTTTTTCTTGCTCATTATTTGATATGGAATGTCGAACTCTCTCATGCAGGTATTGATAACCAAAATGCTCCCACGGGACTTTGAATATCTATGTACAGGTCTCACGCTCTGTATCCAGGCACAAAAATCATTCTTTATTTTCTTCTGTTCGTCAGATGCCAGAAAGCATACTCCACTATCCGGCGAGACAACACATTCCAGCGAAATGACAAATTGCTCCTTATAATATGACGTAAAGCCGTATTTTTCAAGTGCCCAATTCTTAGAAATCCATGGGGCGTATTCCTCTTCGTTAAATCCAATCCAGGAAAGTTGCTTTCTAATCCACATATACTGGACACTTTGCAGGAATGGCTCTATTTCCGGGGCCTTTGAATCCACCCATATGAATTCTTTCTTTATGATTTGTAATATCTCATCCGAATTAAAACTGATACCAGTGCATTTGTTTAGAAAGGTCATCAAACGTATTTCATCTGCCACCCATTCAACTTGCTTTTTTGTTAGGCCAAACTCTTTTAAGTCCTTCGCATCATATTTGTTTTCTATACAATCGTAAATGAAGTCTGCAAACAAACTCGTTCGTTCTTCCTGCATTTCTTCAAACATTGCCATCGTTTCATCAAATTCATAGGCAATCTTCTTTTGGACATACCGTGCAGGCTGATATAAATCAACCATAGCATACTCATAATCGTCTTTCTTAATACCATGATTTTTGATATCAGAGTCTTGAGCTATAAGCGGCTCATATCCTTTTTTGAAATGTGCTCCATTTGTATAGTACTTATAGAAGTTGTGCAATTTCTTTCCACCCAGTTTGGGCCTATCGGGAGATTTAAAAAACATAAGCTCTTGCCAAAATTTGATAGGGCGTAAAACATCCCCTCTAAAAAACTTGCGGACACTACCCTCAGAAATATTCCTCAAAAATAGTTCTACTTTTTCCTCACAATTTTGTCTGCGTTTTCTGCCGAGCATTTGGAGAAAGGTCGTTTCTTCAAAGAAATCTATCACAATATGTTTGAGAGAAGAATCTTTTAAATTGATACCATTGTCAAATATCTTAGTGGCAATCAAAACATTAAGATTAAATGTGTCGTTTTCTATAATGTTCTTATACGCTTGCCTTTCTATGATGCCTCCATTTTTCTTGCTTTTCGCCGTGATAAAAGCCACTTCATTTATTTTTTGATTGTGCAATCCATCTATGAGTTCATTGCCTGTTTTTTCATTTCTCACAAAAATGAGCCACTTATCCTCAAAACTAGTATCCTCCATATTCTTTTTTATACAACTAATTACTTCATCCCAATCGTCAAAATAAGCCACATCAAGGTATGTAAAATCCTCCTCAATGAAGTAGTATCGGCTATTTTCCTTGAGAGTGCGCTCTATTTTTATTCGAGTCTGCTTTTGACTATAATAATCGTTATAAAGCGCATCAGTCATTGGGGGTAGCGCATCGCTATTCTTTTGGTCATATTTATACCAGTCTACTTGGCTTGCAAACCGCTTGTCAGCCTCCCCTTCGTCATTCATTGCCGTTATCAACTCCATTCTTGCTTTTTGAACCTGTTGCATCCATCTATATATCCTACTCGTTGCTTCCCTTGTAAGGTTCCTATTCAATAGCAAAGACGAAACTTCCATATTATCAATCGGGCATAAATATCCGCGAGGCATAAAATCATCCAACCGAATTGTAGAGGGGAGTGATAAAACGTGGGTATCATTTAAGTTGTTTTCTAAATGAATTGCTAAGTAGGGCAAAGTGGCAGTCATATAAACCCATACCGCATCCGTTCTCCTAAGTCGTCTTATCGAGTCAATTCGAGCAATACAGTTTGACATTTTTTCAAAGAAAGTTGAATCTGACAAAAAGAAATGCGCCTCATCTAATATGTAATAATCTGCACCTGCAATCCTATAGGAGAGTTTCTCATCTTCACTCAGATTGAGTTTATCTTCCATTCCATATACACCTGGGAGAGATTCGTATTGTTGATAACTGCAAAGAATTATCGATTTACTGTACTCTACTGGTATGCTATTCTCCACTTGTTGCTTCAATGCCGTACGGTTGGCCATGTAAACTAACATTTTACCTTGACTATAAACATATGGTAGTAAAACGTTAAGAATAAAATGGGTCTTTCCGGTTCCTGTTGGCGCATGAATCACTACAGGTTTTTCTGCGCTCCAAGTTTTGAAACCGTCACCAACAACATCAGATACATACTTTCTCATATCTTTTTCACTCTTCCCTAAGACCTTAATCTGGATGTTATTTCTTATTTTATAATTTAAAAATTAAAAATTTTCCATATCTTAACTTATTATACCTTTTCACACGCGATTTGTCAAAGCCCACCAATAAAATGACATCAGAAACAGCCACATGCCCCCAGCACAATATCAGCGCTGGGGGCTTTGCCAAAATTCTAAGGAATCTTACAATCTGTAAAAGGCTAAAACAATCATAACTATAAAATAACCCTGGGGGGAAGAAACTTGCTCGCACTATCTTAGAGCAAATTTTTTCCCTGGCTATCATTGTATACACCAGGAAATACTTACAGTTGCTTTTTTGATAGTTGTATTTATATTCTTGTCTGTCATAATATCTATTCTACTTCTACTATCTAGCTCTCCTTATGTTCTATCTTCTGTACCTTCATCTCTTTCGTCAGATAAATGTTTACAGTAGGTAGTACATCCTATTACTGGATATGTTATAACCTCTAGTAAAAAAAGTATAAATTCAAGGAGGGCTCTTCAATGCCAATGCTAAAAATCATGAACGCAAAAGGGAAGTATTATATTACTCCTCCGCCGAAAGATAGGAAAGAAGCGGATGGAGGAAAAAACGAATAACCCGAGAGGGATTATGCTGGAGCCGACGCATAAATGAATGAATGTTATGAGAGATATCCTGCGCCGTATA
>CAJTCU010000019.1 GCA_910574935.1 Oscillospiraceae bacterium | reverse complement strand
GATGGGCTGGAGGTTTGTGCCCGGATACGGGGGTTTGTCAGTTGCCCGATTCTGTTTTTGACGGCCAGAGTGGAGGACAGCGATAAGGTCAAAGGCTTTGGTATGGGCGGGGATGATTATATTGTAAAGCCCTTTTCATTGGATGAGCTTGGCGCTAGGGTTGCCGCACACATCAGACGGGAACGCCGCAGAGGGGACACCCCCAAGGTGAAGCTTGCCGATAAGCTGGCGATTGACTATACAGAAAGACGGGTGTTCTATGACGGGGAGGAAATTCCTTTTGCAAAGAAGGAGTTTGATATTATGGAGCTTCTGTCCGGCCATCCGGGGCAGATTTTTAGCAAAGAGCGGATCTATGAACTTGTCTGGAGCTATGACAGTGAAGGAGAGTCTTCCGTGGTGGCCGAACATGTTCGCAGAATTCGTGCGAAACTTGCGGCAGCGGGTATAAAACCATATGTGGAAACGGTTTGGGGAGTGGGATACAAATGGGCAAAATAACAGAGTTTTTCAAAAGAAAGTCGATAAAGACGGCTTTTACTACGTCTATGCTCGTCTGTATTGTTTCTGCATTGCTGTTATCCTTGGCTCTATCAAGCTGTTGTCAATGGGGGCAGTCCCAAATTTATAAGCAATATCAATTTGAGTTTGGCGTATCCGATCCTGAAATGGTGATTGGATTTGATAGAACAGCCGATGAACAGAAAGGAAGCATATCTTATCAGACGCCACTGAATTTAATGGATCATTTTACGCCGGCAGACCGGACTATATATAATATTCTTGGTTTTTTGAGTATTGGCGTATATCCCATTTGCTTCATTTTCTGTATTGTCGCCACCAGCATTTTATTCTACAAACGGCATATGCAGAAACCTCTCGCCATACTGGATCATGCCGCCGGCCAGATTGCCGATAACAACTTAGATTTCAAAATTGTTTACGATAAAGAGGACGAAATGGGAAAGCTGTGCTCTTCCTTTGAGAAGATGCGGCAGGCATTGCAGGAAAGCAATGAGGAGATGTGGCGGCAGATGGAGGAACGCAAAAGGCTGAATGCAGCATTCTCTCATGATTTACGGACGCCGCTGACGGTTCTCAAGGGACAGAGTGAGCTTTTGAGGCAATATGCGCCCAAAATGACCGCAGAAAAAGTGAGTGATACCTCAGAGATGATGCACCGGCATATCGTAAGGTTGGAAGAGTATGTGCAGACCATGGGAGAACTGCAGCGGCTGGAGGATATTGAAATCGTCCGTCAATCCATAACGTTGGAGGCTCTTTGTAAGCAATTAGAGGAAACGGGGGAGGCTGTACGCAATGGGAAAGGGTTTTCCCATGAAGTTATCGGAGACAGGGATTCTTATTTGAATATAGACGCCGCTATTGTAATGCGGGTATATGAAAATCTCCTTGCCAACGCAGTGCGGTTTACAAAGGAAAAGATTAAGGTGTCGGCAGAGTCGCAGGATGGATACCTGTATCTGACTGTTTCCGATGATGGCGCCGGATTTATTACTCCCGCTCAAAAAGCTAGGAAAAAGAGAGGAAGAGTGATATAATAGGGATATGGAATATATCGATTTGCGGAAAGTGGGAAAAGAAGGGCTCAAGCAGATACGCAGTCAGGTGGTACGGCTCAAGAAAATGGGCAAGAGCGGAAAGGAGATAGAGGAGCTCGTAGGAGTACGCCAGAATCGGATCAGCGAAATATGGACCGCGTATCAGCGAGAGGGAGAAGCGTCATTGGAGCGGAAGAAATACGGAAGGAAACCAGGGACCCATATGCTGCTGGAGGCCTGGGAGCAGGGGGAAATTCGCGAGGTTGTGGTGGAGAAAACGCCGGAGGATTTCGGGATACCAGGGAAACTCTGGACGCTGGGCCGAACGAGGCAATACATCATGAAACAATACCATAAGGACGTGAGCGAACGGAGGCTGTCGGAATATATGAAGCGCTGGGGGCTGAGCTGCCAGCGTCCGGCGAAGCGCGCCCGGAAACAGGATCCCACGCGTATCTAAGGGTGGAAAACTGAGGAAGCCCCCGCCATTTTGGAGCGCGCGTCAAGGGAAGACGCCGTGGTTTATTGGGGGGACGAAACCGGGGTGAGCAATTGTGAGACGGTGGAACGGGGATTCGCCCCCAAGGGCCGGCCACCGGTTCTGCCGGTGGAAACAAAGCGGGAACGGGTCAATATGCTTTCGGCAATCAGCCGCGAGGGCCATGTGAGGTTCATGGTCTATCAGGACGCCATGAACCAGGGGCGGCTGATCCAATTTATGCAGCGTTTGATCCGCACGTCTGAGCGGAAAGTGTTCCTGGTTTTGGATAACCTGAAGGTTCATCATGGCAAACTTGTTAAGGCTTGGCTGGAGAAGAAAAAGGCGCAAATTGAGGTGTTTTTCCTTCCGCCTTATGCACCGGAATACAATCCGGATGAATACCTGAACCACGCGCTGAAGCTCTCTGTGCATACTGGGAATCTTCCTTATACGGCGCAGGATATCTCTCATAACATTCATTCATTTATGCGTCGGCTCCAGCATAATCCCTCTCGGGTTATTCGTTTTTTCCTCCATCCGCTTCTTTCCTATCTTTCGGCGGAGGAGTAATAGTAATGGCCTCCGGCGGGGAGGGGCTTTGGGTCTCACCTGCCGGCTCGGTCGGCGACGGGAAATCGCCGCTGGCGATTGTCGCTCCCCTCCACCCCCACCACCTTTGAAAAGGTGGACGAAACTTTTACTCGCTTCGCGCCGGTCTTTTGTTAGTCTATATACTCCGAACCCATGTTGACGTCCTTTCGCCTACCGTAAACCGTCAAATCTGCCAGCCCGTTTTCTAACTCATGGAACTCTGCATCGGTCAAATCCACCTCACTGGCCCGAAGATTTTCTAAAATCCGCTCCTGATTCTTCGAGCCGGGGATGGGCACCACGCAGGAATACTTATGTAGCATCCACGCAAGGGAAATTTGGGCGTTTGTGCAGCCCTTCCGCTTGGCCATGCCGGACACCAAATCGACAAACGGCTGGTTCGCCGCCAGATTTTTCTCGCTCAGCTGGGGCACCCAGCGCCGCACATCATCTCCCACAAACTTGGTGTCAGCCGTCACCTTGCCGGAAAGAAACCCGCTGGCGATGGGCGAAAACGCCACAAATCCAATGTTGTTTTCCTGGCAGTAGGGGATGACCTTCTTCTCATAGTCCCGCTCCATCATGGAGTAGATGTTCTGTACGGCGCTCACCGGCGTGACCTTGTGGACCCGGTCGATGAAATTTACCGTTACCATAGACAGCCCCCACCCACGAATCAGCCCCTCACCAATGAGCCTGCCCATGCCCTCGGCCACTCGCTCAACCGGCACATCGGGGTTGATGCGGTGCAGATAGTACAGGTCCACATAGTCGGTCTGCAAACGCTTGAGAGACGCTTCCAGGTGCTTTCGGATGGCGTCATAGGCGGAGCGCCTGGCCTCGCCCGTGCCGATAAAGAGCTTGGTGGCCAGCACCGCGTCCTTCCGGCGGCCCTTGACAGCCTTGCCCACGATCTTCTCATTGTGCCCGGTCTCGGACATATAGGGACCGTAGGCCTCGGAGGTATCGAGGAAGTCGCACCCATAGTCCAGGGCCTTTCGGATGGCCTCCATGCTGTATTCCTCGCTGGGGATCTGCCCATAGCCGTGGGAGAACCCCATGCAGCCCAGGCCGATCTCACCGACATGCAAGCCAGTCCGGCCCAGCTTTCTGAAATTCACAAAGAAAACCCCTTTCCGATTATCTCAGCATAGATTGTATTGCCAACGCCCTCACCGCCGCCCGCACATCAAAACGCTTGGGGCAGTGATCCGTGCAGGCCCCGCATTCGATACAGTCAATGGGCAGGCCGCATTTCTGGAAGTCCTTGATGGGCCGGAGGGCCGCTTTCTCCCGGTCTGGAATTTGCAGTAAATTTCCAGCATAGCCGGGATATCAATGTGCCCAGGACAGCCCTGGGAGCATTTCCGGCACCTCCCACAGCCTGCCAGCCTTTCCGCCGTGATAGGCTCAACCGTTTTGCATCTCATAGCAGTCCACCCTGCCTTTCTGGGTTCAGTATACCGGCTTTGGATGGGAAAGTACACACCATCTCAGCGGGAAATGGTGTGTATGCCACACTTTCTCTGAAAGTGTGGCATAACTCCTTGTGCTGCTTTGGAATTTGACGCTGCAAGCGGCAAATTCGGGCAGACAGCCGGTAAGCTGTCCCTCTCATCACTCTTTCTGCTGTCTGCTCCACACTTCACGCAAAAATGTGGCGTAACTCTGCAAAAGAAAATATGGGTCAGGTGTTGCATATCCATCACGAGTATAGTAAAATAAAGAAAAGGAGGGCTGACCATGCCGGAAAAGAAGGTGGACTTGCGCGTCCAGCGCACCAAGGAGAACATCCGCCGGGTGTTTGAGGAGATGATCTGCGAGATGGACTATGAGGAAATGTCCATCAAGGAGCTGACCCAGCGGGCCAAAATCAACCGTAAAACTTTTTATCTGCACTACGACTCCCTGGACGACCTGCTTAGAGAGATTCAGAACGACCTGGCCCAGGACTTTATCAGGCGCACCGAGGGCATGGCGCCGCCCCGGGACATGGACAAGATCACCCGGGAGTTTTTCCTGTCCCAGGAGAGCCTGGGCAGGCTGGGGGAACGCATCACCTGCGCGGGCAGCTACCACTATGTGAGCCGCCGCATCACCGGCGACATTATGAGCCAGACCTGGACGAAAGGCCCCGGCGACCCCTTCCGGCAGGACATCATCATGACCTTTATCTCCCAGAGCACCCTGGCAATCTACAAGCAGTGGGTGGCCGACGGCAAGCGGATTCCGCTGGAGGAGATCATAGATTTGGCAATCCGGCTGGTGTGCCATGGGGTGGATGGGATAAAGATATAAAAGAAAAGCGCGGGCTTTCATGCCTCGCTTTTATAGTTAACGCATATAGTTAACGCACTTAAAAATCGGCTTTTCCGCTTGGTTCAAAAGAGGGGTACCTCTTTTGAACTGCGTTAACTATGTGCTTATTTGTCCAGCTCTGCCGAAACCTGCTTGAGGTAGTCCCGAATGGGCAGGTGCTGGGGGCAGTGCTTCTCGCACTGTCCGCACCCAATGCAGTCCCCGGCCTTGCCGTGGCTCTCGGTGAGGTTGGCGTAGTAAGTGGCGGCAACCATACCCTGTGGGCCGCTGAACCGCTTGAGGTTGTTATAGATGGCGAACACGTCCGGGATGGCAATGTTCCTGGGGCATTTGGCCTCGCTGACGCAGTACCGGCAGGCAGTACAGGGCACGGCGATGCTGGCCCGGATGATTTCCGTGGCTTTTTTGAGCGCGTCACTCTCCGCGTCGTTCAGCGGCTGGAAATCCTTCATGTAGCTGAGATTGTCCTCCATCTGCTCCATGTTGCTCATGCCGGAGAGGACGATTTTCACGTTCTCCTGGCTGGCGGCAAACCGGATGGCCCAGCTGGCGGTGGACAGCTCCGGACGCTGTTCCTTCAAAATCTTATCGGCTTCCTCGGGGATGCTGGCAAGGCTCCCGCCCTTGATGGGCTCCATGACCATCACCGGCTTGCCATGCTTTTCGCAGACCTCATAGCACCTGCCGGACTGGACAGTGGGGTCGTCCCAGTCCAGGTAGTTGAGCTGGATCTGCACGTACTCCACCTCCGGGTGGTCGGTGAGGATGCGCTCTAACAGGTCGGCGTCATCGTGGAAGGAGAAGCCGATGTGCTTGATCTTGCCCTCGGACTTCATCCTGGCGATAAAGTCGAAGGCATTGGTCTGCTGAGCTTTTTCGTAGTTGCCGCCGCCCAGGGCGTGGAGCCAGTAGTAGTCGAAATACTCCACCCCACAGCGCTCCAACTGCTCGTTGAAGATTTTGGGCAGGTCGTCGGCGGTGTTGACCGCGTACATGGGCATTTTGTCAGTGATGGTGAAGCTGTCCCGGGGGTAGCGGGAGGCTACCACCTCCTTGAACGCCCGCTCGGAATTGCCGCCGTGATAGGGCCAGGCGGTGTCGAAGTAGGCGCCGCCCGCTTTGATGAAAGCGTCCGCCATCTCCCGGAAAGCGGGGATGTCGATCTGTGTGTACTGGCCGCCCACGGTGGGCAGGCGCATGAGGCCGAAACCAAATTTTTGCATGGGGGTCCCTCCTGTTTTCTTTTCCGGAATTTCTATGGGAAAATTATAGCAGGCAAAGCCGGGAAAGTACACCACATTTCAGCGGGCGGAGGGGTTTATGCCACAGGCGGGGTGGAATTTTTGGGGGCATAGAGCATTCTTTCTTTTGGGCAAGGAAGCGCCGGTTCAATCTTTTTTGCAAACAGCCCATGCCGGTTGCAGTACCAATACAGCACCCCGCGCCCTCGGATAAAGAACCGGGCCTCCGCGTTCCCCTCGGGGTACAGTTTCACCCATTCAAAGCGCCCGCCGGTGCAGTAGGCAACGAAAGAAACGTAGTGTTCCTTTGTCATAGGGTGGGAAAGGGAGATAAAATATTCATCGTCTATCCCCTGGCACTGGATCTGATGCTCCTCATCCTCCGGCTCTGCCTCCAGCGCGGGAAGGGCCACGCCACAGCAGGAAATCACAGCCAGTCCCGTGGCCTGGAGGATGTTTCCGCAGATGGGGCAGACATATAGCTGGGACCGCAATAAGTTGGCTGAACGGTTCCGATTGATGATCTGTTCCCCGGACAGCAGCTCCGGCAGGGACACCTTCAGCGCCTTTGCCAAGGGTTCCAGCAGGGTGATATCCGGCAGGCCCTTGCCTGTCTCCCATTTTGAGACCGTCTTGTCGCTTATGCACAGTATCTCTGCAAGCTGTGCTTGCGTCAGGCCCTGCTTTTCCCGCAGGCTTTTGATGGTGGGGCCGGTGATATAGTGGTTCATGGGGGTTCGCCTCCTTTGCTGTGGCAATAGGATAGCACTTTTAGGAGAAGGGCGCAACCTACGGAACGTAGAGACTGGATGGGCTGCCCTTCACTCCTTGCTTTCTATAGGGCGCAAGGCTCTGTTCCAAACTGAATCTATCATATAATTTTAAACTGCTTCCACTTCCCAGATTTCAGCCGTACCGTATAGGCAATCGCCGAAGCGATCCAGTTCATGCACATGGCCACCGCGATGCCGATAACGCCCCACGCCAGCCACTGGCCCAAAATGTAGCTGAACACCAGCCGCACCGCCAGGGTGGCAACAATGGACGCGATCATGGTAAACTGGATGTCCCCCGCCGCCCGCAGGCCATTGCCCAGCTGGGTAAAGGGCGACACGAAAGCGCAGAACACATTGTGGATGACCACAAGCTGGAAGATGAGGGCCTTGGTCTCCTCCCCCAGGTTGTAGTACCGCAGCAGGAGGGGCGTAGCCGCCAGGATAAGCGCATTCCAGGCCACGGCGAACACGATGGAAATTTTTATCAGCTTCTTAAAGTACATCTCGGCCTGGGCGCTGTCCCCGGCCCCCATGCACTGGCCAATCACCGTCACGAACACCGGCCCCATGGCAATGCCGGTCAGCGCCGCCAGAGACCAGATGCTCTGAGCCACGCCGTTTGCGGCAATCTGATAGGTGCCGAACAGGGCCACAATGCTGGACAGCGCCACCTTCACGAACTGGAATACCGCGCCCTCCAGGCCGTTGGGCACCGCCACCCGCAGGATGCGCTTTAATAAGCTGCCGTTCCAGCGGAAAATGTATTGATTGTCGTAGTGAATTTCGTTTTTCTTCCGGTAGGCCAGCCAGGTAATCACAATGGCCGAGAACATACGGGCCGCGAAGGTAGGCCATGCCACACCCGCTACCCCGGCTTTCAGCACAAACACGCCAATATAGTTGCCTGCCACGTTGATAATGTTGGAGAGGATGGAAACGACCATGGTGGTTTTGGTGTCGCCCAAACTGCGGTAAAGGGCCGCGCCCGCGTTGTACACAGCCAGAGCCGGGTAGCTGAGGGCCGATATCCATAAATAGGTGACGCAAGCCTGCATCACATCTTCCTCCACCCGGCCAAACAGGGCTGTCAGCATCCCGCGCCCGCCCAAGAGAACCAACCCCATGATGCCAATAGAAACCACTGTGGATATCATCAGAAGCTGCCCGGCGGACTCCCGGGCATTTTCTTTCTGCCCGCTGCCGATATACTGGCTGACCACCACGGCCCCGCCCGAGGCCAGGGCCGTAAATAAGTATAGGAATATGGCGCTGAAATTATTGACCAGGGACACCCCGGACACCGCCGCCTCCCCCGCCGAGCTGATCATGAAGGTATCGATGATGCCCACCAGCAGCACCAGAAGCTGCTCGAAGAACAGGGGGATGATCATCTTTTTCAGGTCTTGGTTTGAGAACATTTTTCTCCCTCCTAGGGCTTGTTTGAAAATAGTGGGAATGACGAATTTGGGGTCAGAAGTGGTCAGATTCCAGGAAAAAACTGCAAGTCAACCGGGGCCGGTTAACGAGGATTTTTGACGCGGAAGATGGCCGCTTATGGGCAAAAAGACGTCGTTCTTGATAGTTCAAACAAGCTCTAAAGAATTTCACTGGTTTTTTCTGCCTTTATGGAAGCAGAAAACCGCTGGGGGCAATGTGGATTCCAGGGATAATTGATTAAGAATGACTTATATGAATCTTTTACAGCGCTCCCACTATTTTGTGCGGCACATAGAATTCCTCCAATGCCGCCAGGTCCTCCGGGGCGAGGGTAATGTCCAGCGCGGCTGCGGCATCATCAAAATACTTGGGCTTTGTGGCGCCGATGATGGGCGCGGTCACGCCTTTGGCAAAGTGCCAAGCGATGGCGATTTGGCTCATGGTAGCGTTGTGCTTTTCGGCAACCTCATGTACGCGCTTTACAATTTTATAGTCCTGCTCCTGGGTGCTGTCATATTTCCCAATAGCGACCTTATCTGTCTGGCTGCGGGCGGTGTCAGTTTTCCACTCCAGCCGGGAGAGCCTGCCAGCCGCCAAGGGGCTGTAAGGGATCAGGCTGACATTCATCTGTTGGCAGATGGGAATGAGCTCCCGCTCATCTTCCCGGTACAGAAGGTTATAGTGGTTCTGCATGGTGCTAAAGGGCGTCCAGCCATGTTTCTCCGCAGCAATCTGCATATTGTGGAATTGATACCCATACATAGCCGAGGCGCCAATCGCCCGCACCTTACCTGCCTTTACCAGCCCATGCAGGGCTTCCATGGTTTCTTCGATGGGGGTGTCTTTATCGAAACGATGGATCTGATATAAATCCACATAGTCGGTGCCCAAGCGCTTGAGAGAGCCGTCGATTTCCGCTTCTATGGCCTTTTTGGTAAGATGTTCCGGCGTGGTCAGGTTAAAAAACACCTTTGTCGCGATGCGTACCTCCTCACGCTTTGCCACATTTTTTAGGGCGCGGCCCAGAAATTCCTCGCTGGTGCCCCGGGCGTAGGTGTTAGCCGTGTCAAAAAAGTTGACGCCCACCTCCAAAGCGTGCCGGACCATCTCCTGGGTGGCGTCCTGATCCAGCGTCCACTGGTGGCCGCCCTCAATGTGTTCCCCAAAGCTCATGCAGCCCACACACAGCCTGGACACCGCTATATCTGTATTGCCTAATTTTGCGTATTTCATTGCTGATTCCTCCACTTTTTTATTGGGGGACACTTCCCCGGCTTTATTTTACAAAATAGACCGCACTCCAAGTCAAGCCTTTTATTGGGAAATCTTCGGCAGGTTTTTCTTCTGCCCGCGGCGTTGTCCAGATTCATTTTCTCCAAGGCTTCGTCAATTTTGGCGATACCCTCCGCCGTCAGCGCCACGTTGGCAGACGCAAGATTTTCCTTCATGCGCTCTACATTGCGGATGCCGGGGATAGGCACGACCTAGGGCTTTTTGCGGATCATCCAGCCCAAGCATACCTGGGCCATTGTAGCGAACTTTTCCTCTGCGGCGAAGCGGATCAGATCCAGCGCCTGCTGGTAATACCGGAAGCCTTCCTCCGAAAACTGGAACCGCCCGCTTCGGTTATCCTCCGGGGGGAGGGAAGGTGGGCTGCTCTGTATAGCGCCCGGAGCGGAAGCCCTTGGCAAGGGCGTAAAGGCCACCAAGGTGGGGCCCAGTTCCTTTTCCACCTTCTGCGAAGCGCTGGCTAGGGATGGCGGGACCACATACAAGACCTCCGCCGCTTGATTGCGGGAGCCTGCTTCGGCTATGGTAAATGATGCAGCGTGTCTGCCGCAACGTTATAGAACACCGCCCCCTTTCAAGTGTAATTTGCCAACAGAGTCAAATTACATAATCATTCCACTGCGCGCCCTGCTCCAGAAGATCCGCAATGGTGACGCTGTCCAGGCACTGGTTGACAACCCGGTCCAACTCTTGCCAGAGGGGCAACGTGCGGCAGGAAGCGGCCCTTGCACAGGGGGTGGCACCCGCTTTCAAGCAGGCAACCGGAGCCAGAGACTCCTCCGTCAGGCGGAGGATGGAGCCCACCGTGTACTGGTCGGGGGCCTTAGTAAGCTTGTACCCGCCGCCCTTTCCCCGAACGCCGGTAATAAGCCCAGCTTTCACCAAGACTTTAATAATCGCCTCCAGATATTTTCCCGAGATGTCCTGCCGCCGGGCGATCTCCTTTAGCGGGACGTAGCCATCCGTGGGGTGCTCCGCCAGGTCGGCCATGACCCGCAGGGCGTATCTTCCTTTTGTCGAAATGAGCATGGCGCACCTCCGTTTCAATAATAAACCTATTATACAAAATGGTTAATAGGAAATCAAGAGAATCATTTTCCAAATAGTCCTTGACAAACATATCTGGCGGGTATATAATACGCACAAACCTATTATGGGGGTTGGTAATAAATCGAAATGAGGAGGAAGCATCTCTTATGAGTAAAATCTACACGTCCGCCGACCAGTTGATTGGAAAAACCCCGCTTCTGGAACTGGGGCATATCGGCCGGCGGGAGGGGCTGGAGGCCCGGATCCTTGCAAAGCTGGAGTATTTTAACCCCGCCGGTTCTGTAAAAGACCGCGTTGCAAAGGCCATGATCGATGACGCGGAGGCAAAGGGGATCTTGAAGCCTGAGTCGGTAATCATCGAGCCTACATCCGGCAACACCGGCATTGGCCTGGCCTCTGTGGCGGCGGCCAAGGGCTACCGCATCATCATCACCATGCCAGAGACCATGAGCGTGGAGCGCCGGCAGATCATGCAGGCATATGGCGCGGAACTGGTTCTCACCGAGGGGGCAAAGGGTATGAAGGGGGCCATTGCCAAGGCCGAGGAGCTGGCCAAGGAGATCCCGAACAGCTTTATCCCGGGGCAGTTCGTAAACCCCGCCAACCCCGCCGCCCATAGAGCCGCCACCGGCCCGGAGATCTGGGAGGACACGGACGGGAATGTGGATATCTTCGTGGCGGGCGTGGGCACCGGCGGCACGATCACCGGCGTGGGGGAGTATTTGAAGAACCAAAACCCTAATGTGAAGATCGTGGCGGTGGAGCCTGCCGCCTCTCCAGTTTTGAGCAAGGGTACCGCCGGAGCCCACAAGATACAGGGCATCGGCGCGGGCTTTGTGCCGGAGGTGCTGAACACCCAGGTCTACGATGAGGTCATCGCGGTAGAGAACGAGGACGCGTTCGCTGCTGGAAAGCTGGTGGGCCGTGCCGAGGGCGTGCTGGTAGGCATCTCCTCCGGCGCGGCGGTGTGGGCGGCAATCCAGCTTGCAAAGCGCCCGGAGAATCAGGGAAAGACCATTGTAGCCCTTCTGCCAGATACAGGCGACCGGTATCTTTCCACACCGCTGTTTGCGGAGTGAGATCTTGATAGTTGATTGTATAGGCAACCCCGCACCATTCGCGGGTGGCGCCTTAAGCACCGTCTTGCTTGCAGATTTTCCGTGATAGGGCACAGCTTTCGCTGGTCAATGGTGAGATGGACGGCGCTCAATCTGTACACTCTGAAGAAAAATCTGACTGCGCAAATACGGTACTTAGAATTGTGCGGTATTGCCTATAGATAGATTATTTGGCATCATCTCCTTAAATTGAGAGAGAGAGGGAATTACCAATGAACAACTATAAATTTGAGACTTTACAGCTTCACGTGGGCCAGGAGCAGCCTGACCCCGCCACCGACGCCCGGGCCGTGCCCATCTACCAGACCACCAGCTACGTCTTTCGGAACTCTGCCCACGCGGCGGCGCGTTTCGGCCTTGCCGACCCTGGCAATATCTACGGCCGGCTCACAAACTCCACCCAGGACGTGCTGGAAAAGCGCCTAGCCGCGCTGGAAGGGGGCGTAGCCGCCCTGGCCACGGCCTCGGGCGCAGCGGCTATCTCCTACACCATCCAGGCCCTGGCCCAAAACGGCGACCATATCGTGGCCCAGAAAACCATCTATGGCGGCAGCTACAACCTCTTGGCCCACACCCTGCCCCAGTTCGGCGTGGAGACGACCTTTGTGGACGCACACGATCTCAAGGAACTTGAGGGGGCCATCCGGTCCAACACCAAGGCCGTCTACCTTGAGACCCTGGGCAACCCCAACGCTGACATCCCCGATATTGACGCGATTGCCGGAATCGCCCATGCCCACGGTCTGCCCCTGGTGATAGACAACACTTTCGGTACGCCCTACCTGATTCGGCCCATCGAGCACGGCGCGGACATTGTGGTGCACTCGGCCACTAAGTTTATCGGCGGCCACGGCACCACCCTTGGCGGCGTTATTGTGGACAGCGGCAAGTTTGACTGGAAAAAGAGCGGCAAGTACGCCCCCATTGCCGCGCCCAACCCCAGCTACCATGGGGTCAGCTTTGTGGACGCTGTGGGGCCTGCCGCCTTTGTGACCTACATACGCGCCATCCTTCTGCGAGACACCGGTGCCACGCTCTCTCCCTTTAATGCTTTCCTGCTTTTGCAGGGTGTTGAAACCCTCTCCTTGCGCCTGGAGCGCCACGCCGGGAACACCAAGAAGGTGGTGGAGTTCCTCTCCAAGCACCCCCAGGTGGAGAAGGTCAATCACCCCAGCCTGCCGGACCACCCGGACCACGCCCTGTATGAAAAATACTTCCCCAGCGGCGGCGCGTCCATCTTCACCTTCGAGATAAAGGGCGGGCAGGCAGAGGCGCATAAGTTTATCGATAATCTGGAGATATTCTCCCTGCTGGCGAACGTGGCAGACGTGAAGAGCCTGGTGATACACCCGGCTACCACCACCCACTCCCAGCTCTCCCCAGAGGAGCTCATCGACCAGGGCATAAAGCCCAACACTATCCGGCTGTCCATTGGCACCGAGCATATTGACGATATTCTTGCAGACCTTGAGAAGGGGTTTGCGGCGGTGAAGTGAGGGGCAGACTTTTGCAAATAAAGATAAGGCATGAGGGTATAGCGCCCCATGCTTTTTCTTTTGCGAACTATAGGCTTTGCATAGGGCTTGTTCAGGATCACAGGAGTCAATATCGATAGGGGAATTGAGCACATTCTATACTATAATATTGGCGGCTAAATCTGCTAGCCCTGTCCCAAAGGCGAAGCCGTTTAATCGTAATTTCATCCATGCCGCAGGCCCGCAGCACTTTTTTTCAGCCAGCTTTCAACGCTGCCATTTGCGTTCTTCTGTGCCCTGATTGTATGACCATGGGCGTTTCCTCCCATCTGAATTGTTTGGAAAATCAGATAGAGAGGTGGGGGCGGCAACCTCCAAGGATGTACAAGAGCTGCTGGGGCACGCTGACATTCGTACAACCATGAATGTCTATGCCCACGCTGAAAGAGACTCCAAAAGGGCGACAGCCAGGCTGCTGGACAAGCTGGCGAGTGGGGAGTAAGAAAGTGTCCCTTATGGGAAGCTGGTAAGGGACAAAATGAGGGGCAAAAGGGAGAAAACATGGCTATGCCCCCGCATAAACCCAGTGTTTTCGCGGGGTGTAGGAATAAACAGCAAAAAACCGCGCCCAACCGCGCGGTTTTTTGCCCAAATATCTTTTTGGTTTTCCTAGGATGGCTGGGCTGGCGAGATTCGAACTCACGGGTGACGGAGTCAAAGTCCGTTGCCTTACCGCTTGGCGACAGCCCAATATGGAGAACACGGAGCCTAATCACAAGAATTAAACTCCGTGCCCATTTGTGTGGGGTGGGTGATGGGACTCGAACCCACGGTCTCCAGAGCCACAATCTGGCGCTTTAACCAACTAAGCTACATCCACCACAATGGCGCGCCAAAAGGGACTTGAACCCCTGGCCTACTGCTTAGAAGGCAGTTGCTCTATCCAGCTGAGCTATTGGCGCACGAACGGGGAAGAACCTTTGGACCCGCTTATAAAATTGCAAAAGGGCCTGGGCAATAAAATTACCCAGAGATAAATTGCCTGGAGCGGGTGATGGGAATCGAACCCACACAACCAGCTTGGAAGGCTGGTGTTCTACCACTGAACTACACCCGCAAAAACCCGCTGCAATACCGGCGGGACAAATATTCCCAACGCTATAACACTATACCACATTTTAATCTATTCGTCAAGCCTTTTTTGACAGGAATAAAAAGTTTGTGCGCCCCTCTGCACACGTTTGTTTTGTTAAAACCTATAGAGTCTTATGATGCGGACATTCTGGCAAACTTGGACTCCGCACAGAAATTTCCGGGCGGGGACAAAAGAATCAAAAAGAGGATATTCTTGGTAGTATAGCTAGAGTCTGTTTTAAAATCGGAGAAATGCTGGCGCCTTTCCAGGTTTTTTGAGGCCGAAGCCACCATTTCTGGGCAAAACTGACCCTGTTTCGGAGTTTTCACACAGACTCTAGGGCTTGTTTGAACAAAGGCGGCGTTTTCGATGTTTCAAATAAGCCCTAAGCGCAGCAAGAAAAATTGCGTGCTTGCCAGAGCAAGCACGCGGGGAATAATTTAGAGGAAACGTGAACAGCGAGAAAAAAACCTTATTTTACCACCTGATACACACTTATCGTGTGCAGCACACTGCCCGCCAACACAAACAGATGGAATACCGAGTGCATATACGGCACCCGCTTGCCAAAGCCATACAGCACCGCTCCTACTGTGTACAGCACACCCCCAGCCAGCAGGCACCAAAAGCCTGTGCCGCTTAGGTTGGTCCATAAGGTGCCCATGGCAAAAACCACCACCCAACCCATGGCTAGGTAACAGATCATGGAAAAGACCTTAAAGCGTTCGACACTTATGGCATTAAGAATGATGCCCGCCAGGGCCGCAGCCCACACCACCCCAAACATAGCCCACCCCTGGGCGCCTCCCAGGCAAACCAGGGTAATGGGGGTATAGGTGCCGGCAATGAGCAAGAAGATGGTGCAGTGGTCAATGGAGCGAAACACCACTTTGGCCTGATTTAGGCCCAGACCATGGTAGATGGCCGAAGCTGCAAAAAGCACCACCATCATGGCCCCATACACAGCGGTGGAAACAACTTTCACGGGGATCTTTTCACAAAATATCAGCAACAATACTAGAGAGGCTACGGAAATTAGGGCGGAGACCCCATGGGACACAGAGGAAAAGACCTCCTCGCCCAAAGAGTAAAGGGGCAGGCCCAGGGCTTGACATTTGTTCCGGCGAGAGGCAGAGAGCCGGGGGCGGGAGAGGTTCATGGTAGTGTCCATCATTCACCGTTCCTTTCTGTGTGAAATATCGCTTTTTGATTCGTGTTATCTAGTTTTATAAACTAGATTTTATCTTATTATACACCGTGACTTTGCGGTTGTCAAGAAGAAACTTGTTTCCGAAAAAAATTAACAAGTCGAATTGCAACGCCAGATCGTGTCCCTGTCAGTGTGTCCGCGCGCCTTTTGGTGGGAAAATTCTTGAAGTACGCGAGTATAAAAGGGCGCCAAGCGGCCGTAGGGGAGGCTTGAATCTGTATTTTCCCCAATTCACATGCTCATATCCGTATGTGAAAACGGTCTAGAGAAATATTGGGGCCTGTTTGAACAATCGGAAACGACCGTCTTTTTGGACATAAGCGGCCCCTTTCCGCCTGGAAAATTTTCGGAAATCCGCAAGATTGGCGCGGCTAACCACAGCGCTTTTTCTCCTTGCAATCCACCTCTTCTGCCCATAAATTCATCATTTCCTCTCTTAACTATTATTACAATACAAGTTCTAAAAATCCAACGAATCTTTAATCTTCCGCCGCTGTTTTGCCAGGGCCTTGCTAGGCTGCCCCCGCTTTTTCCGCCTGCCTAGGCCGGACTCGGACATCAGCCGCTGGTAGCTCTTCCAGCGTTCCCAGGAGAGTTCTCCCCGCTCCAGGGCCATGCGGATGGCGCAGCCAGGTTCTTTCTCGTGTTTGCAGTCAGAAAAGCGGCACTGCCCCAGAAAGGCCTCTACATCTGGAAAGGCGGTGGATACGCCCTGGGCGGCGTCCCACATGCCTAGCTCTCGCATGCCTGGGGTGTCGATTACAAGAGCGCCCCCGGCCAGGAGCAACAACTGCCGGTGGCTGGTGGTGTGGCGGCCTTTACCGTCCCGCTGGCGGATGCCGCCGGTGGACATCACCTCTTCTCCAGCCAGCCGGTTGATAACACTGGACTTGCCCACTCCAGAAGAGCCTAAAAACGCCGCGGTGCTGCCAGGGGGCAGCATTGCTTCCAGCTCCGCAAACCCATAGCCCGTCTTGGCGCTGACAGCCAGCACCGGCGTCTCACCACCCACGGCCTGGGCCAAAGCCAGCTTTTCCTGGTGGTCCCCGGGTAGGTCTGCTTTTGTCAATAAAATCACGGGCTTTGCCCCGCTGTTTAGGGCCTGGGACAAATAGCGCTCTAGGCGTTTTACGCTAAAGTCCTGGTTGAGAGACTGGACCATAAACACCAGGTCCATGTTGGCGGCCACGGCCTGCTGGACGCCGTGCCAACTGTCCATGCGGGAGAAAAAGCTCTTCCTGGGCAGCGTCTTTACGATCTGCCAGTCTCCACAGGCAGGGGCCGCCAGCACAAAGTCGCCGGTGGTGGGAAACACAGCCCCTTTCTCATAAAAATATTCCTTGGTTTTCAGCTGGCCGAACCGTTCCCCCTGAGGGGTGATTAACTGCCAGCGGTCTTTAAAAACCGCGGTGACCCGGGCCGGGGCCAGGGAGCCGCTTTGTGGCAGAAGGGCGGCAGGAAAGCCGTACTTCCGCAAGTCGATATTTGTCATAGATTCCCTCCTGAATTTCTGTTATGCCGCAATGGTGAATGTGCTTCATATGATTGTCCATAAAACATACCTCCTTTTCTCTTCCGCGGCCCATACAACGCAAAAAGAGCGCTCCCCCCAAAAAACAGGGAGCGCTCTTTACAAAGCGGGCCTTAGCGGCGGGCCGAAACAGCCCTGGCAGTGGGCCGGCAGCGGTTCTCACTGTTTATCGTATGCAATTGAAGCATGGGGCCCACCTCCTTTATTGTTTGGGATTTGTTCTCGCAAGCAGTCGAAAAAAACTGGGATTAGGACTTGTTTGAGCATAGAGGGAACGACAGACTTTTGCCCAGAAGGGGGCCATTGCAAAGAAAAACCGCAGGTCAATCTTCCGATTGGCGAGGATTTTTGATGCGGAAAGGGCCGTTTATGGGCAAAAAGACGACGTTTTTGATGTTTCAAACAATCCCTAACTGTAAGAACCAGTTTTAATATATCATAACCGCACGGCGGTGTCAAGAGAAAACGCTGCAATGCGCGCTGTTCCAGCCAGCGCGTTTTTTTCCGCTGATTCTAAATAGCTTTTTATGCCAGCAGGGCTCATTGACATCCTCTTTCCAAAGGGATATAATAAAAAATACGTCTTAAAGCCTATAGGAGATCATGGAATGCAGACCATTGAAACCCAGCGCCTTTTGCTGCGCAATGTAACCCTTCAGGATGGCCCCGCCCTGTTCACCATGCTGGGGGACGAGCAGACCTGTTTGGACGACGGGGGCTATCACGCCTGTGCCTCTATGGAAGACCCGGGCTTTTTGCAAAACTTAAAGTGGCTGGCTAAGCATGACCAGCACTACCTGGTGGTGGAAAAGGGCGCTGGGCAGGGGGCGGGCCTTATCCACCTGATGGACGCCCACCGGGGGGTGCCGGCGGTGGAGCTGGGGTATATCATCAGCAAAAAATTCCGGCGGCAGGGATATGCCCGGGAAGCCCTCTCCGGCGTGATCGCCCATCTGTTTGCCACAGAAGCCCAGATGGTTACGGCAGAGTGCTATGCCTACAACCTGGCCTCCCGGCGGCTGCTGGAGTCTTTGGGATTTGCCCAAGAGGGCGTGCGCCGTAAAGCCCTTCTGCATCCCCAGCGGGGCGTCATCGATACGCTGCTGTTCTGCCTGGAAGGGCCTTAACCGCAAACAGCGCCTAGGCCCAAAACTTTCCAGCACACCGCGCCCCGCCCCCAGCAGGGCCAAGGATGTGGATGCTTTTCGGCGGCGCCTCCCGCTTCCTTTTTTACTTTTAGTTATTATACAAAGCTCCTTGCCGTGGCCGGTGGGCGAAAATATCTGTAAGAAAGCTGTAAAGACGCCTGCCTTGTTACCCGGCCAGGGGTTCTCACTTCTCATGCTCCCGCGTAGAAGTTCTTAGGCCGCCCAAAAGCCATTACCCAAAAGCCATTATTATAAATACTTTGAGGTCCATGCTATGAAATCCATATTTTCCGCTCTTTCCCGCTCACCCGAATATTCTGCTCTAGCCCGGGCCATTGATACTGGCGCCGCCCCTGCCGTGGCCGCGGGGCTTTCTGGCGTGCATAAGTGTGTGGTCATTGCCGCCCTGTGCCACCAGACCGGCCGCCGGGGCCTGGTCATTGCCGCCGACGAGGCGGAAAGCCAGCGCTTTTTTGAGGACCTCTCCGCTTTAGGGCTGGCTCCTACGCAGTACCCTATGCGGGACTTTAACTTTCGGGATACGGCTGTCTCTTCCCGAGAGTATGAGCGCCTGCGGCTGGAGGCACTCTCTAAAATGCAAAACGGCTCTTGCAACTGTGTGGTGGCCTGTATTGACGCCGCGCTGCAATACACCATGGGCCCCCAGCAGCTAAAGAGCCGTTTGTTCACGATTGCCCCCGGGCGGGAGCTGCCCATAGATGGGCTGCTCTCCGCTCTGGTAAACTGTGGCTACACCCGGGAGGACCAGATTGAGGGGCCGGGGCAGTTCAGCCGCCGGGGAGGCATTGTGGACTTCTTTTCCCCCAGCGCACCCCAGCCTGTGCGGGTGGAGTTTTGGGGGGATGAGGTAGACTCGGTGAGCTTTTTCGACCCAGCCACCCAGCGCCGCACCGACCCAGTGGACCAGGTGGACCTGGCTCCCTGCGTGGAGGTGATCCCCGACGGGCCGGACCTAATTAAAAAAATAGAGGCCCTTTCCAAGAGCCTACGGGGCAAGCGGGCCCCAAAGGCCCGTCAGGTGCTGGAAGCCGAGGTGGAAAAGCTGAAAAACGGCCTGCGGCCCGGCTCGACGGACAAATTCCTGCCCTTGATGTACGGCGGGGTTTCAACCCTGTTTGACTACTTCCCAGCCGAGGAATGCCTGCTGTTTTTCTCTGAGGGGAACAAGCTGAAAGAGCGCATTCGCACGGGGCTGGTCCAGTGGGGCCAGGACCTGGCCGCCTACTTGGACGAGGGCCTGTTGTGCAAGGGCCTGGACGCTTACAGCGAGACCTGGGAGTACGCCCTGGGCCAGGCCCAGCGGGTCCCCACGGTGTTTATGGACGTGTTCGCCCGGGGCAGCTATGAAGTGCCCACCAAGACTTTGGCCAATTTTAACGTGCGGCAGTTTCCCGCCTGGGGGGGCGGGGTACAGCTTTTGCAGGAGGACCTGACTGCCCTTTTGAACCAAGGCAGGGCCTGTGTGGTGCTCTCCGGTACCCAGCGGGCGGGAGAGGCCCTGGCCGCCGACCTGAAACAGTCTGGTCTGCCCGCCTCCTATATTGAAAACCCCTCCACCGCCGCCCGGGGTACTGTAACGGTTACCAGCGGGGTACTTTCCGCTGGCTTCGACTGGCCGGACGCGGGCTTTGCCCTAATTGCCCGGGGCCGCATTGCCATGCAAAAGAGCCGTAAGGCCAAGAAAAACAAGCACGCCAAGGAGATTTCCAGCCTTTCAGAGCTGAATCCAGGAGACTTTGTGGTCCATGCCTCCCACGGCATCGGGGTGTTTGAGGGCATCCACAAGCTGGAGATGAACGGCGTGGCCAAGGACTATATCAAGGTGCGCTACCAGAAAAACGACACCCTGTATATTCCCGTCACTCAGCTGGACATGGTTTCCAAATACATCGGCCCCAAAGAGGACGCCGCCGTACGCCTAAGCCGCCTGGGCGGGGCAGACTGGCAGCGGCAGAAAGCCAAAGTGCGGGCCGCTGTGAAAGACATTGCCAAAGAGCTGATTCAGCTATACGCGGCCCGGATGCGGCAGAAGGGCTTTGCCTTTCCTCCTGATGGAGAGTGGCAGCGGGATTTTGAGGCCAGGTTTGAGTTTGACGAGACTGAGGACCAGCTGCGCTGCGTGAGCGAAATTAAAGACGATATGGAGCGGGAGCCCCCTATGGACCGGCTGCTGTGCGGCGACGTGGGCTTTGGCAAAACCGAGGTGGCCCTGCGGGCCGCCTTTAAGTGCGTGACCAGCGGCAAGCAGTGCGCCATTCTGGTGCCCACCACCATTTTGGCCTGGCAGCACTACCAGACCATTCTAAAGCGGATGGAGGGATTTCCCGTGGACGTGGAGCTGCTCTCGCGGTTTCGCAACCCCAAGCAGCAGGACCAGATTATCCGCAAGGTAAAGCGGGGCGGCGTGGATATTGTGGTGGGCACCCACCGGCTGGTCTCCAAGGACGTGGGCTTTAAGGACCTGGGGCTGGTGATTATTGACGAGGAGCAGCGCTTTGGCGTGGCCCAAAAGGAAAAACTAAAGGCCCTGTGTCAGTCCGCCGACGTGCTCACCCTGTCCGCCACCCCCATTCCCCGCACCCTGAACATGGCCCTCTCCGGCATCCGAGATATGTCCGTCATTGAGGAGGCCCCCCAGGACCGGCACCCAGTGCAGACCTATGTGATGGAGCATGACCGGGGGGTGATCTGCGACGCCATCCGCCGGGAGCTGCGGCGGGGCGGGCAGGTTTACTATTTGCGCAACGACGTGGCCGCTATTCCCCGCATTGCCGCCCAGATCCAGCAGGACATCCCCGAGGCCCGCATTGGCATGGGCCACGGCAAGATGGACGAGGAGGAGCTTAGCGAGGTGTGGCGGCAGCTGCTGGACCATGAGATAGATGTTTTGGTGTGCACCACCATTATTGAGACCGGCGTGGATGTACCCACGGCCAATACCTTGATCATTGAAAACGCGGACCGCATGGGCCTTAGCCAGCTGCACCAGCTGCGGGGCCGGGTGGGCAGAAGCAACCGCCGGGCCTATGCCTACCTGACCTATACCCCCAATAAGGCGCTGACAGAGATTGCCCAAAAGCGCCTTTCCGCCATCCGGGAGTTTACCGAGTTCGGCTCGGGCTTCAAAATTGCCATGCGAGACCTGGAAATCCGCGGCGCGGGGAATATCTTAGGGGGCGAGCAGCACGGCCACATGGAGGCTGTGGGCTATGATATGTATGTGAAGCTGCTCAACGAGGCGGTCAGTTTAATGAAGGGCGAGACCCCTGCCCAGCCGGTGGACGAGGGCTGTCTGGTGGATATGCAGATACAGGCCCATATCCCCGAGGATTATATCGATAGTATTAACCTGCGGCTGGACGTGTACAGGCGCATTGCCGAGGTGCGCACCCAAGAGGACGCCCTGGACGTCACCGACGAGCTCATCGACCGGTTCGGCGAGCCGCCGGAGGCCGTGAAGGGGCTGATTGACGTGGCACTGCTGCGCAACCGGGCGGGGCTGCTGGGCATTTCGGAGATCAAACAGCAGAGCGGGGCCCTGCTGCTGTATAAGAACGGCATGGACATGGAGCAGGTGGGCCGTTTGGTGAAGAAACTGCCGGGCCGGGTGCTGCTTAGCGCGGGAAGCCGCCCCTACCTAAGCGTAAAGCTGCAAAACCAGCCGCCAATGGAGGCGCTCTCTCAAGCGCTGGATGTTATGGAGGAATAAGGGGACAGAGGAGCAGCTCCGCCCTATTTCTCCAGCTCCTTTGGGGACGTTTGTTCCGAATGCGATTATCATAAAACGTTTCTTTGGCGAAGTCAAGAGAAAGCAGGAGATGGCCGTGGTGAAAAAACCGTTGAAGATTTTAGGAACCGTGGTGTTGGCGCTGGTGGTAGTATTGGCGGCATTTTTTGCTTATGCCCAGTATAAGAATTGGAAAACGCTGAACACCCCCATTCTGCCGGATGACTACTATAAATCGTTTGCCGAGGTATTTCCCGCAGGCGGTAAGCTGGAGGAATACTATGCAGGCCAGGGCAGCTATGAGGTGGAGCATCTGGAGTACAAATCGGACAACAAATCCACCGGTACCATCCGCATATATTATCCCGCAGAGATGAGGACTAGCGGCAAACAATACCCTATGGTGATGGTGGTGAACGGAAGCAACACACCCGCTAAAATCTATCTGCCCTTCTTCCAGCGGCTGGCCTCTTGGGGGGGGGGCGTCGTAGGTACGGATGACCCCCAGGCCGGCACCGGCGAGACAGCTTCCATTGCTTTAGACTTTGTGCTAACCGAGAGTGAGATTGCCAGTCAAATCGACCGGGAAAATATCGGAATTACCGGGTATTCCCAGGGTGGCGCGGGGGCGCTGGGCGCAGCCACCAAATATGGAAACAGCCACCTCTACAAAGCAATCTTCACTGGCAGCGCGGCGTATCCATTACTGGCCACCAGCATGGGATGGGAGTATGACAGCTCCCAAATTACCATTCCTTATTTTATGACGGCGGCCACTGGCACTTCTGATGACTTGGGTGTGGCAGACATCCATGCTGAATTTGGCGGTGTGGCACCCTTGGCCTCGTTAATAGAAATTTATGACAGCATGACAGACGATGTATTGAAAATTCGCGCTCGTGTTGCCGGAGCCGAACATGAGCAGATGCAGGTACGGACGGATGGGTACATGACCGCATGGATGCTCTACCTCCTTAAGGACGACCAGGAAGCCGGGAAGGTGTTTTTGGGGGAAAACGCCGAAATCCTGAGTAATGCCAACTGGCAGGATGTAGAGAAGAATAATTAAAACAAGCAATATAACTGCCGTACAACGGCAAAAGAAACAAGCTATCAGCATTCGGAAACGGAATGCGCAGCCAGTCCCGGCAAGGGGCTGTTCAAAGGGTTTGGGACGCTGTCCCAGCAAGCAAAAACGGATTTCCGGCGGTAACGCTGGAAGTCCGTTTTTGCTTGCCAAGGTTATCCCGGAACGGGATAACCTTCTTTTTCTCGAAAAAGAACAAAGCCGGTGAGAAATTTGTTAAATTCACTCACCAGCTCAATTCGTTTCAAATTTCCCGGATCGTTCGGTTCGTTCTTTCATGGTTTCCTGCGTATGGTGCAAGAGTGTTTCACGCATTTCTGACGGGCAGCTGCAATACAACATCTTCATCTGACCGGCTCCCTCATCTTCCGGGGAAACATCTGGATTGATTAAAGAATCCAGAGAAATCGGCAGTACCTTTGCCAGTGCCTTCAAAATCAAAAAGGACGGATTCATCTGCCCTTTTTCAATCTTGGCAATCTGCTTGACAGATACATGGCTCATATCAGAAAGCTCCTGCTGTGTCAGGTCTTTTCTTTTTCGGGCTTCCCGCATTTTTTGCCCTAAAGCGGTTAAATCATCAATCGGCATAATCATTCACCTCGAATATATTCTATCGTGCCGATTTGCACAAAGGAATAACCTTACAGTGATCATTCCTATACCTTTGATGGCAAGCATCTGCTCGCTTTCGGGTATCTTTTTGCACAAACTTTCTATCTCTTCCATAATGGAATCAAGCTGTGCCATTTTATATTCGTAATCCGCAAGCAAAAGTTTCATTTCATACCTGGCTGCCGAAGAGCCTTTCTTTAAGCCTATGCTTCGTTTGGCTGTTTCACACAGGATCGCTGCCCTTTTTATCCCAACAGCTCTTAACTTTGCATCACGCCAGATTTGATTGATTTTCTCAGCTCCAAGTTCCACTATTGCTCTCGGAGTACAAGCTGCTTTTAAAAGCAGCATACTGCTTTGTGTTTCATAATCCCTAAACACTTCTTTGTATTCAGGGAAATATATGGCGAACCATCTGGCAAATCTGTTTTTGATCTGGGTAAGTTCCCTGACAAGTCTCTTACGATTGGCCACCATAATTCTTAAATCAGCATACACACCATCTGGTGTATATGGTATTGAATATCTTCCTTCAATGACAAGCTTTGCTATCACCTTGGGATCTTTTCTGTCATTCTTACTTTGGCTGTTATCATCCAGTTCCTTGGTCTGCTTTACCGCATAAGGGTTAACCATAACCAGCAGGATGCTTTCATCCTCAAGATAAGCACCAAGGTCAAACCAGTAATGGCCGGTTGGTTCGATTCCTACAATGACATCTGACTTTTTGTACCTGTCTTGTAACCACCGCATCCAGTCTTTGAAGTTTTCAAAGCCTTCTCTGCTGTTGCTGAATTTAAAAACCTTCCCAAGTTCAATGCCCCGCCAGTCAAAAACTCTGGCATAATGTGTAGTACTTCCAATATCGATTCCAACTACCAAAGTTGATTCTTTTACTTGATTGATTTTCTCATTTTGTTTACAATTCATATGTGGGTGTCTCCTTTGAAAAATGATTTTTATTAACCGCCAAGTTAACAATCATTATTCTATGGGCGACACTCATTTTTTGCAAACCCGCTATTTGTTACTTAACAGGAATGCTCCTTTTTCTTTCTTCCGCACTGGTAGCCTGCAAATCCAAAGATTCCCGCACCGGCTGTAAATGCCGCCGCAAGGCTGACCCACAAGCCGAGGTTAAAGTCGTCGCCTGTTTTCGGTGTGTCACGCAGCTCGTTGTGCATGGTTACGGTTGCCGTTTCATCCACTTTGACCGTCACTTTCTGGTTGGCGGGCAGGATATAGCCAGAGGATGTCTTGAAGATTTTTAATGAGCCTTTCTGCGCTTCATTCAAGAAGCCCTTGCCCGCTTCATTCTCCACGTTGTAGGTCTTGCCGTTTTCCTCGATGGATACGGGATAGACGTTCTCATCCAGAACAAATCCTGTCGGGGCTGTTTTCTCACGGACAAGGTACTTACCGTATCTGAGGTCGTTCATCTGGTACACGCCTTTCTCCACCTCGCCCATCTCGCCGAGAAGCTCATCTTTCTTGTCCAGTTTTCCATCTTCGTTTGTATCAGAGTAAATTTCAAATATCGCACCTGTGAGCTTGTTGTCGGGATAGTCCTTGTCTACCTTAGTCAGAGCGATATTGCCTTTGATGAAGTAGTTTACAAGCTCAATCTCCACAACTTCGTCAACCTCGCTGATTGTTACGCTGATTTCTTCCTCGGATAGTACATATCCTTTCGGGCTTTCGATTTCACGGATTACCCATGTGCCATACGGAACTTCCCCAAAAGAAAAACTGCCGTCATCCTCGGATGTGGCAGTTGCAATCGCATTTTCCTTTGTATATTCCGTTGTCCCCGTCTGAAAGATGCCGATTAACGCACCGCCTAAATCTTCGCCGTCCTCGTTGGATTTCCTGCCGCTGACAGAGCCGTAAATCAGTTCGTTTTCAATGGCTTCGCCCTCATTTGCCGTGATATTCACAACGGCTGTTTCCTGCCCTGCGTACTCAAAGTCAACAGGGTATTTCTCATCGCTGACAAGGTAGGCGGCATTTGTTGATATTTCCTGCACATAGTAGCTGCCCATCGGTAAATCGCTGATAGCTTTTCCGTGACCGTTCTCATCAAGGAAGATGACTTCAATCAATCCGTCCGCAGGGATAACAGAGCCGTCGGCTGCGGTAATCTCCTCGGCGGCATACAGACCGAACGTAACGTCCTTGATTTCGCCGTTGTTCCCTACGCCGTATGCTTCATCCACCTCAAGGGTTTTGTTGAGGTCGATTTCCATACGCTGACGCTCATTGTAAAACTCCGTGCCTGTTTCCGTCACTTCGATTTCCTGCCCCGCATACACAAGCTCCACGACATGGATTTCATCGTTTAATACCATGCCAAACAGATAAGTATAATAAGGTTATAGGGAAGCGCGCACCCTCAAAGAAGGGAGGTTACACACCATGAAGAGGCAGACAGAGAAATACAAACTCACCGCCCTATACGAAAGACTCTCCCATGACGATGAGCGAGCCGGGGAATCCGTCAGCATAAAGAACCAAGACGGCATTTGTCAAGGATATTTTCGCCGAAAAAAGCAAGACTTCAATTTTTATAGTCCTGTCTTTCATCTGAGGACTGAACATAAGGTCGCCATGCAAAATTAGCAGGGTGACCTTTCTTGTGTTTGCTCGAATGCAAATTCGCAACAAATTGCGAAAAACTGTTGTAATGAGCATAAAATCGTGGTATAATCTTTATTGGCTATTTATAGTTCATAATGTACCGAGTAATACCCGTTGCAGTTTTAACGTTGGAGGACGGTCATGTCGATTTCATATAACAGATTATGGAAGTTGTTGATAGATAAGAATATGAGCGTTGCCGAAATGCGTAGAGCTGCTGACATCGCGCCGAACACGGTTACCCGGATGAGAAAAGATCAAGAAGTAACTATGATGGTACTTGAAAAAATATGTGAGGTCCTGGATGCGGATTTCGGAGATATTGTAGAATATAAAAAATAGCATTTACGGAGGAACCTCATGTTAAAAGATAAGAGTATGACGTATGTGACGCTGTTTAGTTCGGCTGGTGTTGGCTGTCACGGTTTTCAAATGGAAGGATACCGTTGTATTGCTACTAATGAAATCATTGAACGGCGGATGCAAGTACAACGTTGCAACCATAAATGCGAGTACGATTCTGGCTATATTGTTGGTGATATTACATCAGATGTGATTAAACAACGAATTTACTCTGAAATTCGTAAATGGAAGCATAAAGGAAATGATCGTGTAGATGTCATTATTGCTACGCCGCCCTGCCAGGGTATCAGCGTCATTAACCACAAAAAGAATGACAAGGAAATAAATAGAAATAGCCTCGTAGTTGAGTCTGTTGAGATTATCCGTCAGATTAATCCGAGATTTTTCATTTTTGAGAATGTCATGGCTTTCCAAAAGACACTTTGCATTACTCCAGATGGACGGACTGTTCCAATCGGAGAGTATGTCAGAGAGGTTCTTGGAAAAGACTATGTTATTTCTGGGCGTATTTTGAACTTTATGAATTATGGCTCAAATTCCTCTCGAACGAGGACACTGATGATTGGTGTCGATAAGGCGTATCGGAATAACATCACTCCATATGATCTTTATCCAGAGTTCAGGCCAGAAAAGACGTTACGGGAAGTAATTTATGATTTTCCAAGACTTGAGTGGGGAGAGATTTACGTTGACGATTTTTACCATGCGTTCCGCACATATAAGTCTGAGATGCGGGAGTGGATTCACGACTTAAAAGAGGGTGAATCCGCATTTGACAACGATTCTCCTGAAAAGCGGCCACACAGAGTAGTCAACGGCCAGATTGTCGAAAACATCAGGAAAAACCGAGATAAATACACAAGACAACCTTGGGATCGTTTCATTCAGTGTGTACATACCCGCAACGACCAATTGGCGGCACAGAATACGATTCACCCCGAGCAGGACAGAGTTTATAGTATCCGGGAACTCATGGCAATGATGACAATTCCAGACGATTTTCGATGGGTGGACATGAGCCTCGAAGAATTGAATGCGCTTTCAAATGAGGAAAAACTGGATGTCTATAAAAGCCATGAAATGAACATTCGCCAATGCTTGGGTGAGGCTGTTCCAACTGAAATCATGCGCCAACTCGCTGCGGCTATTCGCAACAAGTTGGCGCAGAAAAGGTGTGAGTCTATCGAAATCAACAGGATCATTGCGGATTATCACTTGGACAACCGGGAAAATCTGCGTGCTTTTTTAAGAGATAATCCTATGGAGTTAGATGTGGCATCACTCATGCGGATTACAGAACTTTGTAACGCCCGCAGGGAGAAGAATGCCGCATTTTACACCAACAAATTCATCGTGAATGAAATCATGGGTAGTTTACCAACATTTAGCAAGGATGAGATACGGATATTGGAACCGTCTGTGGGTGCGGGTAGTTTCATTCCTTTCCTCTTTAGGCGATATGAAAATGTCCCCCATGTCATTTTAGATGTGGTCGATATTGACCCAGATAGCATCGAAACCTTTGACATCATGCTGGAGAAACTTGACATACCGCAGAACTTTACAATTAATCGGATATGTCAGGATTTTCTCACTTACCGTACAATACACCGATATGACCTGGCGGTCGGGAATCCTCCCTTCTCCAAACTGAAAGAAAGAACGCCAGAAATCGAGTTAAGTCTTGCATCAAATGCAAATCATGTTACAAATAATCTCTCAGAGATGTTTCTGGAAAAATGTATCCGCTGCAGTGACTGCGTTGCATTGGTGCTGAATAAGACCCTACTCAGTACAGAAGAATTTGAGGATACGAGGAACCTTTTACGGCAGATGCGAATTGAGACCATCATTGACTTCGGCCGTTACGGTTTCACAGGAGTATCTATTGAAACCATGTGCCTTATCGTATACCCAAAGATGAAGCCAAGAGAAACATCAGTCTACAGCATGAAGTTCAATCGCAAATCTGTTCGGGAGCAGTCTTACTTGACAGATAAGAGATTTCCATACTTTATAATTTATCGAGATGAGGATTTCGATGCAGTAGCGGACAAGTTAATTTTTAATGTGTTCTCCGTGTTCCGGGACAGGCAGATTACGAAGTCAATTACAAGTTCGGAGCGAGTAGGCCCTTCCCTATGGGTAATTAAAGCAAAAAATATTGATGATGACGGACAAGGTATTACCCATATTCCTGGCTATGATGTTTATTTACCAGAAGAAATAGCCGTTACTCTTTCTGCATATCAGTATGTGGATGATAGCAGCGTTTATCTTACACCGAACATGACCTATAATCCACGGGTTATTGAGAATCTTCCTGGAATTATCCCGGATGGATCGGTTGCGGTTCTAATTCCAAAGAAACCGTTGCGGCTCACTAAGAGGCAGAGAGCGTATTTCTCCACAGAGGAATATAGAAGGTTCTACGGCATTGCGAGAAACCTGTCAACACAGTCAATCAATGTAGATAAGACGAGTGTGTTTTTTTACGGGGTGTTAAAAGAGAATGACAAGTAATATTTTACAGAAATTTCTGGATGAGCATGATTATGACATCCGTAAAACTGGAAACGGCCGCTGGATCGACCAAAAGTGCGCCTTGGATGCAGTTTGCTTTGTGGCAGACTGCATCGTGGACTACATTCAGAACGGAGGTAAGCAGCCGTTCCAGTCGCCGGACATCTGGCATTCCAAATACGCAATAGAAAATGTACAGCACCTGTTTGGTAAACCTGATCCGACCATAAGGACAACACTTGATGAGTACAACAAATTCTTCCGTCAGCCGATGAAGATGCTTGCAGCGGCTGGGGTTTTGCGCGAGGATGGTGTGGTACGTAATACTATTCAGTTCAGCGTAGAGAACATGGATGTATTGGAGTACATTGCTCTCCGTGAGCGTAATTCTTTTGAGTTCCTCTGCCTTTATATTGAAAGGACGCTTAAGAATAGCGGCTTGTGGGATGGCTTCGAAACCTTTTTTGAATTGCAAACAAAAGCATCCTTGCAGGAACTTAAGACCATGTTTTCTGATTTTTGCATTAAATACACACCAATCAACACAGCGATAGAGGCAAACCGAATTTTTATCAAGGTGTTGAATCCTCTTGCCTGTAAATTGCACAAGAAGGGCGTGGAAAAAGGACGTCTTTCCCGGTCAATGATTACTTACGACAAAATCATGTATAACCAGACCAATTGGAGAGATGATGCCGTAGGTAAGGACAAGAATGTCGCTCGTGGTGATTTCAACCCGCAACCAAAGACAGAGCAGATGTATCAGTACCGCATTAGTAGAGCAATGAAATATCTCCGAAAGTTTAACGATGCCCATCGTGAAGGTATGTCGGAAGTTTTAGATCGTTTTTCTGTTGGGGAACTGGCCACTCATATGCATCACATTTTTCCCCAGAATGAGTTTGAAGAAATCGCTGATTACATTGAGAATCTTATCGCTTTGACCAGCGGACAACATTTGCAGAAAGCGCATCCGAACGGAAATACTCAAATCATTGATAAGCAGTATCAGTATACCTGTCTTATTGCCAAGACGGAGAGTATACGAAAGAATATTATGGCAAACAAAGGCGAGGCAGTCATCTACGATTTTGCAGCTTTCATGTATGTGCTTGACATTGGACTTCGGACGGATTACTTTGAGGCGCTACCTTTCTGTGACTTTAATTCCGTAGTGACTGGGATTGAATTCAATTATTAGTTGAACTTCGCAAAAAATAAAAACTGGCTGATACCCAAAATGATGATCAAGCCGATGGAGAAAAAATGAACAGTACAAAAGTGAACGAGCTATCTATTCAATTGCAGTCACTGTCTTGCTACAATGCTAACCAACCTATTCCCTTCAAGACTGTCCTTGATGTCCGAGAGGGAATTGCAAGTGTGGCTCAACAGATTTCAGGGATAAATCCTCTCATCAGTAACCATCTCGTCGATTTGAAAAATGCTCTTTTTACTGAACTGCCATATCAGCGCTTTTATATCAATCTGATTGTATACGGGCAGACAATTGAAGCTGTGGACTTTGTTAAAGGACAAATACTCGCTACAAACCAAGCAAATAGTATGGGGCTGCGCCGTTTACTACACCCTAATATTCAGCGAGTTTCTGAAAAATTGTATAGAGATGGAAGTTACGCCGAAGCCGCCTGCAATGCATTCATTGAAATAAATTCTCGCCTTAAGGAACTGTATCGCACAGCGTATCCAGATTCCGAAAATGTTCCTGATGGGCAGGCGCTTATGAACAAGGTTTTTGCCGATAATGACCCAGTACTTGAGGCGGGAGATCGGACTACTCAAACAGGAAAAGACATCCACTTGGGTACTCGTTTCCTGTTCGCCGGGGCTATGGCAGCGTTGCGAAATCCCAAATCTCACGAGAATATTGAGCTTGAGAAAGATGATTCTATGCGGCGAATGATTTTCGCCAGTATGTTAATGTTCAAGATTGACGAAATAATTGCGGCGTCTAATGGTAACGGTTGAGAAGAAATAAGGTATATATGTAAAAGCCGATACTGGCATCGACTAAGCTGGTGAAACAAGAGGAGAAGTTGGGGACAAGGGAGATGGATGTGCCAATGCCAAAATCATCAAATGCAACTGCTTCCGCCTTTGGCTGGGAATTTCAGAGTAATGCGGCAATTATGCTGATGCTTAAAAATATTGAAAGTGCTTCCAAAGTCAAAGTTGAAGGCGAAACAGAGGATGTTGAAATTACATTTTCAAATGGAAAGATTCTGATGGCACAAGCGAAATCGGTCGAGAAGCCTGATGATTTTAGTCATGTGAAAAGAAACTTGGAGGCCAGTCTACGGACATTGAATGCGGCATCTAAGATAACCGATGTTGAGCAACTTGTCTTTGTGACGAATTCACCCAATCCCTTTAACAACATACGGACGATGCATAAATTTAGCAGTCCCCTTAATATGGCTCCATTTTCTGAGTTACCAACAAGCTGCCAGAAGTCGATAACTGATATTTGCTCAAAAAATGGATATAGTATTGATACATCTATGTTGACAGTTTGTGTGATGCAATTTCATGGTGAATCCGAGGACGAGCGATATAAGGTGCTGCAATCGTTGACTATGGAATTTCTCAATGACCTTGATGCCAGTAAAGTATCCACAGGTCAAATGTTGTCATTGCGGCAAAACTCTTTTAGGGTAAATGCATCCCAGAGGACTTCCACAATAACAAAGGAAAGTATGATATGGCCTATTATTGCCATTCTGTGTGAAGTCCGTGAAACAGATGCCGAATTAGAGGATTATGATCCTTCTGATGTTAGGGAAATCCTTCAAAAGTATAGGGCAGTAATAAATAACAACAGCGAACGATTTGAATTTGTTTCAAAAGTTCTCAGTGATTTTAATGATTTCCTCCCTGCTCTGAAATCAAAAGAGCGGATGAGCCGTTTTGTATCCGAAAGGTGGGAACAGTACAAAAGCGATTTCGATTTGAAAGGTGCAGACGCTATCACAGAAGAAATGGTAATCCAAATTACGATTTCAAACGTTCTCAAAAATCGCAGGGTAATTGCCGGGATAAAAGGCAAGGTGAAATTATGAGAATAGTTTCATTGCAGGTCAATTCCATGCAGCAGACATTTTTAGGCGATAATCAAAAGATATTTACCTTCACCCCAGGAGTAAATATTGTTTTCAGCAAAGAAAGCAGCGTTGGCAAGACTACTCTGCTGAGAATGCTTATGTATGCCCTGGGCTACCCGATATCCAATACCCGCGGCATTCGATTTTCCGACTATGAGACGATTCTTACAGTTATAGGTGTGGCTGAAAGTGAGTTTGTCTTAACCAGAAATCGTGACTACATCGAAATCACTTGTGATGGAACAGAAAAGGGATATTCCCTCCCTACTGAGCAGAATGAAATACACACCTTGATTTTTGGTATTGAAAATTCTGAGGTGGTTGAAAATTTACTTGGCGCTTTTTATGTTGACCAGGAAAAAGGATGGACTCTGTTAAATCGCGGAAAAGCTATTGGCAATATCTGTTTTTCACTTGAGTCGTTGCTTAGGGGATTGTCCGAAAAATCAAATGATGAATTATCTCAAAGACTTGCCACAGTCAAACGAGAACTTCGGAAATATAGACATATGCTCGATGTTGCCAAATATAAAGCTGAGATAAATAAACTGGGAGAGGCGGTCTATTCTGATTCTCCGGCTGATGAAATCGACACGGCCTTAGAAGTGCTTTACTGCGAGAGAAAACCGCTTGAAGAAGAACTCTGCCGCATAAAGAGCGTAGTTAGAAAAAACAATAGTTTTGAAAAATACATTACTTCTTTTAGGCTTCGGGTAAAGACGCCGGATGGCACTGAAATCCCTGTCAATAAAGATACTTTAGTTGGCTATGCTGATACGACCCTCCTTCTTGTTGCAAAGCAGAAGATTATTTGTGAGCAACTTGCGGTTATTGATCGGAAAATACATCAGCTAAGAGCCAAGCAAGACAGGGATTCGATGCTGTTTAATGTAAAAAGTAGCTTAGAGCAATTTGATAGTGAAATCTCAAAGATGGACATTGATGCTTTGGCTACACAGAGGATCATTGCTAAGCTGGAAAAAGAACGGAAAACCTTAGAGGAACAGGTAATTACAAGCGTAAAACAAAATAATCCTCTTGTCGCCGAGTTGCATAGCCTTATTTCACGATATGCTACCCGCCTTGGCTTGGATGAAAAGTATGTAAGTGCGCGAAATGATTATATTTTTACAAACGACCTCAAGTCGTTGTCTGGGGCAATATTTCATAAGGTTGTATTTGCTTTCAAAATATCGTATGTAGCTTTAATTCGAAATCACACGGGGGTATGCCTACCAATTATTCTGGATTCACCAAGTGGGCGTGAGGTAAGTGAGGTAAATGTGAATGAGATGATGGCTATCCTGGCGGAGGATTATACTGAACACCAAATTATAATTGCGTCTATTTACAATAGTTATGACTTCGCTGACAAAAATATAATTGAATTGCAAGGCCGACTTTTGCCATTTTGATATGAGTTGGCACGTTTGATGGGGGTTTGCTACTTGGCAAGCAGTGCCTTTGTTCCCACAAAGGCTCGAAACTGCGGTTCCCGGCGATGCCGGAAATCGCAGTTTCTGCTCGTTGGGGCCGTACCCCAAACCCTTTGATCAGCCCCGTAGCCGGGGCTGGCTGCGCGTTCGTTTCACGAACGCTGTTGTCCCTGCGGTGCAGGAACAGGCGGGGCTTGCGCCCCTTGGAGAGCCGGAGAAGCGGCAGACACGGCCTTGCTGGAAAAAGAAAAACGGGGCTGGTCTGTACCTCTTGCCGCTACCGGATTGCGGCAAGGCTCGCAAGCAACTGTCTGGACAATTCCCAAATCTCGTCCAGGCGGTTCTGTAAATCTTCAATGTCCGCCGCATAGATGCTCCCGGTTTCGTTCGCCCGTTTAGCGTACTGGTTCAGATTATCGGAGCATCGCCGGAGCATGACAGTAAGCTGGCGCACATCCTTCAGGTCCAGCCGGATACAAATTCCGTCCAACGCCATCTTGCGGACATAGGCGCTCATAGTCAGAATTCCGGCGTCCTCCATTTTGAGTTTTATCCGCTCCTTGTCCTCCGGCGAGATGCGGATTTTCAATTCCTCGGTCCGTTTACTCATTGCTTTTTGCTTCCTCCTATCGCAAATAAATCAACCGTTTTTGATTTTCGGCATTGTACCACAAATCAGATTTTCAAAAAATGGCCGGACACGGGAGGCGAATACCCATGTCCGGCGCATATTCCGTATTCCCGTTACAGATAGTGGTGGTGTCATATTCTGTCCGCACCGCTAATCCACTGATTTGCGTTACAGTTGAGGTAAAGGGTCAATTTGACCACATACCTTATCCGTAACGCTTTGGCGATACGCCCGCTGGCGGCAGGCATTACAGCAGTAGACCGCATCCGACCGTTTGGGGGTGAAGGTTTTTCCACAGCCCTTGCAGATACGGTTTTGACGCTTTTCCAATCTCCGCTGCTTCAAATCCTTCTGATATCCCCGGTTGCCGCACAGCCCATAATAGCAATATTTCTTGCTTTCGATCAACGTGTAGAAATCCCGTCCGCAACCCTTACAGATGATTTTCCGCACAGACGAGTACGGCCTTATCCCGGCGAGTTTTTCTTCATACCATTGTTTCAGCGTGTCCTGATTTTCATATTCCCAGTCACAGTTCCACATGGGATTTGTCCCTCCTTTCACGGAACGGGGCGGGCCAAAAATATCTACCCGCCCCATACCATATTTATACGATTTCTGCGCTCTGGTCCTCCGCCCGCTTCTGCCGATACCGCATTTTGCTGTGCGCTTTCCTTTGGCAAGCCTCACAGCAGTATTTCACATCGCTTCTGGTTGTGGTGAACACTTTCCCGCAGTTCTCGCAGACACATTCCCGCTTTCTGCTTTCCGCCGCCTCCTGCCGGTAGAATTTCGCTCGGCAGCTCGGGCCGCAGAACAGAGTGTTCGACCGCGTGGATTCAAATTCTTCCCCACAGCATTTGCAGATCAGCTTGAACGGCTGGCCGACCGCGTGTTCTCCGGCCTTGATCTTCTGATAGCGTTCCCGGCTCTTGACCCGATGCCGGTGCAGAGAAGCCTGCCGCTTTTCTTCCTCCGGCGTCAGTTCTGGGGCGGGGAGGTCAAACCGTCCGATGAATTTCAGATAGATGTCCACTTCCTGCGTCCGGTCACCGTCTATCTTTTCCGGGGCGTGGACGATAATCTTCTCAATAAATTCGTTAATCATCGGCGTAGTCAGCTCCGAGAAATCCGTGTACTTCTTTGCCAGGGCAAGGAAGCGTTCCACATTGGCGGTGTCTTGCTCGAAGCTGTCTAGAGCCGCTTCCGCCTCCGTGACAGACTGTCGGAGTGCAGTCTGCTCCTGCTCATACCCGGTAAGAAGGGTGTCGAAGCGTTCCTCGCCGATGCGCCCCACCGCGTAGGATTCGTACAACTTCCTGATGATGGTGTCCAGTTCCTCACAGCGCCGCTTATGCAAGAAAAAACGGCTTTTCCAATATCCGGCACTTTACCGATGACGGAATCCGGGGAACTACGTTCAAGCGTCCGGGGCTGGACGCTATGTTAGAGGAAATCCGGGCGGGGAACGTGGCAACGGTTATCATCAAAGACCAGAGCCGAATCGGGCGTGACGTGGTTGAAGTGGGGCTATTAAAGCGCACCTTTGACGAGTACCATGTGCGTTTTATCGCCGCAAATGACAACCTTGACACCGCCAACGGCTTTGATATTATGTCTATCTTCCGTGACGTGATAAACGAGTGGTACGTTGCCGACACCAGCCGCAAAATCAAGGCTGTTTTCAAGTCCAGAATGGAAAAGGGCTTGCGCTGTTCCGGGAGTGTCTGCTATGGCTACCGCGCTTCCAAAGAGGAAAAATGCGAGTGGGTGATTGACGAGGAAGCCGCCGCCGTTGTGCGTCGTATCTTCCAGAGTGTCCTTACCGGGGAAACCATAGCCAGCATAGCAAAGGCACTCCGCGCCGAGAAAATCCCTATCCCGTCCGAGCATTGGAAACGGACAGGCGAGCCAGTCCGGGCGGCAAAATACACAGACCCCTACGCATGGTCAGCGACCACTATCGGCTACATACTGAAACGCCCGGAATACACAGGGCGCAAGGTATTAGGGAAAACTGTATGCGAGAACTACAAGACCAAGAGCAGCCGCAAGACCGCGCCGGAGGAACAATATATTTTTGAGGGCGCAATCCCCGCCATTGTGGACGTGGAAACGTGGCAGACCGTACAGAAGATACGGGAAACGGTACGCCGCGCACCTAAACGGCAGAACGTCCCTAACCGCTTGACCGGGCTTCTCTACTGTGCCGACTGCGGTTCAAAACTCACACACCGCTACAACCTTGTACAAGGGAAATGGATTGAGGACGCTTTTATCTGCTCCGGCTACCGCCATTTAATCCATGACTGCACCATGCACCATATCCCTACGGCAAAGATTGAAGCCGCTATCCTTGCCGTTATCCAGCGGGTAAGCTGGTATGTACGGCACAATGAAAAAGAGTTTACAGAGCGTGTCCGGGAAGCGTCCGACCAGAACCAAGAAAAGACCGTCAAGGAATGTAAGCAGAAAATCAATAAGGCACAGAAGCGGCACAAAGAGCTTGACGGGCTTGTGAAAAAGCTGTATGAGGATGTATGTTATAAAGGGTAGTTTAGAAAAGCTACCCAAATATAACATAGCGGCTGGTCATTTGTGGTGAATGAATATAGCCAGAAAGGTGGTAATGCCTCGCCCAATACAATAATTCCGCTGAAAATCAGAAATGTAATTCTGATTTTTGCCAACGTTGTGGTCAAAATTTCCGTCACGTTGCCGTTGAGGTGGCAGCGAAATATGCCATCACCTCTCTCTGCTGGTGCCGGACATTTTGACCGCCACCAATCAGAACAACAAATGGCGTTCTGATTTTGTGGTCAGCAGCAAAATGACGCAGGCCAAAACCAAACGGACAATTTGTCCGTAACGTCACCGACAAATTGTCGGCCGCGTTGTACCCAGGACCAAGTGTGCATTTTGCACTCTTGGTTCTGGTCAACAGCATTTTACTACTGACCAGACCATGCTTGGCGCAGTTTGATTCCATCTTGCATTTTTGCAATTTTTCTGAGCGGCATGGACAAATCTTGCATTATCGCCATATTTTTGTGGTCCAGGCGATTTTCACCGTATAATAGAAATAGGCGAACAAACCGGGGCGCTCCAAGGAAATTTCAAAAATCTTTTGAAAATGGTTCCGCTTTACCCACGGTTTTTCTCCTATTAGTGAGAGGATGCTTTGGACGCTGTGAAAACCATCGTCCTTTCACGACAAAACTACATAGGCACATCAAGCCAGCTTTCGGTTGCAAACGACATTACGCAACTGAGGGCTGGCTTTCCGTTTGCCTGGAACGCCCACCAACATCATACCACGGGTTGCGGCCTACCGCAAGAAAGGAAGGCAAATATAGCTACAATTCAACCAGCAGAGGCGAAAACTGCCACTATCTACCGGCGTATCGGTTCCACTACCTACAAACTCCGGGTACATTTCAGCGATACTGCCCAGGAAACCATGAACGACAAAATTCTGCATTTAATTCAGCATGAGGCCGTGACAAATGCGGCGGACTGTGGTACAATGAACATACCACAAATGACCCAGCCGCTTGAAGGGAGTTCGCTATGAACACAAAGCGGTTGGACACAGAGAAGATCACGGCCCTCTATGAGAGGTTATCGCGTGACGATGAAATGTCGGCGGGCGATAGTAACTCGATCGTTCATCAAAAACTGATGCTCGAAACGTATGCTGCCCAGCATGGGTTCAGTAACTGTGCCCATTACACAGACGACGGCTGGTCGGGCGGCAGCTTCGACCGCCCGGACTGGAAACGCCTGATTGCGGACATTGAGGCCGGAAAGGTCGGCTGTGTGATTGCCAAGGATATGAGCCGGATTGGGCGTGATTATCTCCAAACTGGCTTCTATACCGAGGTTATGTTTCGGGAAAAGGGCGTCCGGTTTATCGCCATCTCCAACGGTATAGACAGCAGCGTACAAAGCAGCGGGGAGTTCGCCCCCTTTTTGAATGTCATAAACGAATGGTATATTCGGGATTGCAGCCGGAAAGTGACCGCCGTACTCCGGGCCAAGGGCATGAGCGGCAAGCACACCACGAACAACGTCATTTACGGCTACCGCAAGGACCCGGACGACCCTGGACACTGGCTGATTGACGAGGAAGCGGCGGTTGTGCGCCGGATTTTCCAGCTTACGATTGAGGGAAACGGCCCTCACCAGATCGCCCGCATTTTGACAGCGGAAAAGGTAGAACGGCCCGCCTACTACCTGGGACAGCGAAACCAAGGGACTTGCCAGAGCCGGGACTATTCGGATGAACGCTATACCTGGCGGGGAACCACAATTTCTGATATGCTCACAAAACCGGAGTATATGGGGCACACTGTCAACTTCCGCACTTACAAAGAATCCTATAAAGATAAGCGGGCTAAAAAGGCGGCAAAAGAGGATTGGGTGATTTTCGAGAACACACATGATGCCATCGTAGACGAAAGAACATGGCAGCTGGCGCAGGAGCTGCGGAAGATCGTGCGCCGGACGGATACGCTGGGAGAGGCTAATCCGCTGACGGGCTTGATGTTCTGCGCTGACTGCGGCGCAAAGATGTATAACCACCGGGGGGCTGGCGGCTGGGCGCGGGACTGGCAGGGCAGACCCAACGGAAAACGCAGATCAAACCGAGATGAATACTATTGCTCGACCTATGACCATGCCAGAGACCGCTTTCAGACCGCTTGTTCGCAGCATTACATTCGGACTGCCGCTGTACGCGAGTTGGTCTTGGAGGCAATCCGTTCCGCCAGCACTTACGCCATCAAGAACGAGGCCGAGTTTATTCAGAAGGTTCGCAGCGCGTCAGAGGTCCGGCAGGCTGAAACCGTTAAGGCGCTGAAACAACGTGTGCGGCGGGAGCAGAAGCGGGCGGCAGAGTTGGGTGGTATCGTCAAGAAACTTTACGAATCCTATGCGATTGGCAAAATCAGCGAAAAGCGGTTTGATGTGCTGTCTGCCGAATACGAGCAGGAACAGGAAACGCTGGAAGCGTCCATCCAGAAAGCACAGGCGGACTTGGAGAGTTTTGAAGCGGATACGGCAAAGGTCGATCAGTTTATGGCCCTTGCCAGGAAGTACACCGATTTTTCCGAGTTGACCACGCCGATGATTAACGAGTTTGTGGACAAGATCGTTGTCCATGAAGCGGACAGGTCTACCGGCGAACGGACGCAGGAAGTTGACATTTACCTGAAGTTTATCGGCAAATTTGATGTGCCTATCCCGGAACCGACTGCGGAAGAATTGGAGGAACAGGAGCAGCTTCGGAAGAAGCGGGCAAAGAAAGCCGAGTACAACAGGCGGTACATGGCGAAACGGCGGCAGAAGGCTTTGGAGGCCCAGCAGAATACGGAAAGCACCTGAGATATGGGCGGCTTGCTTCGGTAAGCCGCCCGTTTTGCACACTAAATTTTAATCTATGTGAAATCAGCGAATAGAACGGCATCAGTATGGCGCTTTTTCGCGGAAACATACAATGCTGGGCGGCGAACGCAATACGTTTTTCCCTGCTGGTATTCATCATTTCGCATGACTTCACGCTAAACGCTGAAATTCGATGTGCGCTCCTGTGACCTGGGCATGGTGAACAGTCTGCCCGGTTTGCTGGGAGCGTTTTCAAATTCTACGCCGGAGGGCGAACAAAATTGTGAGAAGGAGTACAATTTTTATGAATATCAGGAACGAAATCAAAGCCTATATTGTCCGAGAGGGATTTACCATGAGCGAACTTGTGGAGAAGCTGGCGGAGCAGTACGGATGGAGTCCCAGCGTCCCCAATCTCTCCGACAAGCTGCGCCGTGAATCCCTGCGATATAAAGAGGCGGTGGAATTGGCTGACGCTCTCGGCTATGACCTCGTATGGCAGAAGCGGAGATAAGGGGGAGTATGGCAAAAGAAAAGAGCCGCGGTATCTATTTCAAAGTTACAGACGAGGAACGGGGCCTAATCGAACAGAGAATGGCGCTGATGGGCGTTCACAACATGAGTGCCTACATTCGGAAGATGTGCATTGACGGCTACATTGTCCAACTGCAAATCAAGGAACTGGACGAGTGCGCAAAACTCCTGCGGTATACCTCCAACAATGTGAATCAGATTGCCCACCGGGTCAATTCTGGCGGCGGGGTCTATCCCGACGAAGTGGACGAAATCTGCGGCAAGCTGACAGAGGCCAGCGGTCTGTTCGGCAGCATTTTGGAGCAGCTATCGAAAATCAAATAACGGTCTGGTGGTGGGCGAAGATTTTTCGCTCACCGCCATTTTCTTTTGAGGGGAGGTTTTGAAAATGGCAGCAACGCGCTTGATGCCCCTGCACAGCGGCAAGGGCCGGACCGTGGCCGAAGCCCTGGGCCGGGTGACGGACTATGTAGAGAATCCAGAGAAAACCAATGGCGGCGATCTGGTCACGGCCTACCAGTGTAACCCGTCTATCGTTGACCAGGAGTTTCTATTTTCCAAGCGGCAGTATGCCGCCACTACCGGCAGGGAACGGAAGGACAATGATGTGATTGCCTACCACCTGCGGCAATCGTTCAAGCCTGGGGAAATCACGCCGGAACTGGCGAATAAGATCGGCTATGATCTGGCTATGTCGCTGACCAAGGGGAAACACGCTTTTATCGTCTGCACCCATGTGGACAAGCATCACATTCACTCGCATATTGTGTTCAACTCGACCGCCATAGACTGCACCAGGAAATTCCGAAACTTCTGGCGGTCCTCGTTCGCAATTCGTAAAATCTCTGATATGCTGTGTCTGGAAAATGGCCTGTCGGTGATTGCGGAGCCGAAGCCCAGCCGGGGCAGCTACGGCACCTGGCTGGGAGAGGATAAACCGCCTACCGTCCGGGGCCAGTTGGAGCAGATCATCGACACCGCCCTCGGTCAAGGCTGTAAAGATTTTGACAGCTTCCTCGCCGCTATGAAAACGGCAGGAGCGGAGGTGAAGCGGGGCAAGCACCTTGCGTTCAAGATTCAAAATGGCAAGAGGTTCGTCCGCTGTAATTCCCTCGGCGCGGATTACTCTGAAACGGCGATTATGGAGCGCATTTCCGGCAAGCGGATTATCGTTCCCAAAGCGAAAGCTGCGGTACAATCCAGGCCCAATTTGCTGATTGATATTCAAGCGAAAATGCAGCAGGCCAACTCTCCCGGATTCGAGCGGTGGGCGAAAATTTTCAATCTCAAAGAGATGGCAAAGACGGTTATCTACTTGCAGGAAAAAGGGCTGACAGACCTTGGCGAATTGGAGAAAGTCTGTGATGCGGCGGTGCAAAAATTCAACGATTTATCCGACCAGTCGAAAGCCGCCAGCGCAAGAATGAAGGACATCTCCGAACTGCAAAAGCACATCGGCGCTTATGGAAAGACGAGGGAAATTTACGCGCAGTATCGGAAATTGACGGGCAGGAAACGGGAGAAATTTTATGAACAGCATAGCAGCGAAATCACGGCCTGTCAAGCGGCGAAGCGGTACTTTGATTCTCTCGGTTTGAAGAAACTGCCATCCATGCAATCGCTGAAACAGGAGTATGCCATGTTGAAGACTGAGAACAGAAAGCGGTATCCAGAGTACAAGCAGGCCAAGGCAAAAATGATAGAGTTGCTCACCGCCAAAAACAACGTGGAGCGGATTTTGGGCGTGACGGAGAAAGAGAAAAATCGTGACCGCCAGCAGGGAGCGCGATGATGATTTTTCCTTTCCCTGCGGGTAACAGCAGACGCCGAAGGCGGCTTAAAAAACCGGGCGCACTTGCGCCCGGTTTTACAGGGGTTTGGGGGCGGTCAGCCACCAACAAGCACGCGCCGGGTATATACCGGGGCATTGCTTGCCGCTACTCCGCACACAGCCATAATCAAAAATATGTTTCGCCTGAGCAAACATGCGCTTTGATGGCTACAATTCAACATCCAGCGCAGGAGTAATCCGCTTTGTGAGCCGAAAACTAATCGCAATCAACTCCAGTCCAAGAAGAACGATATGTGTCTGGAATTTCTCCACAGGATAAAACAGTAGCATGACAGAAAACGTGAGACGAACCAGAAATTCAATAACCGCCGTGTAAAATGCTAAACCCCTGCCGCTATTTTGAATCGCTCTGGTCAGGGAACTGGATGCTTTCAGCAGTCCAAAAATCGCCCAGGTAGTACCCATAGCGCCGATAGAATCCACTCCATGGACGATACAGAGCGCACCCACCACAAACAAAACCAGTCCGCTGGATAGTTCGGAAGCGCGCCCAGCCCGATTTTCGCTATTGCGGAAATAGACAATCCCATACGCAATTCCCACCGCCGTCATCGTACCACCTAGGATGTAGGGCAGAACCGTTGTGATCGGTCCGGAAAACAGGACACACAACAGTCCGATGGTGGCGAAGAGGCCGCAAATAAATCGTTTCATGACGCTTACTCCCTCCCTTTTTACATGAACGAATCGTCAATATTTTTCTGTTTCTGAACGCTGAGATGGGAACCGGCGCCAGTCATTGCTGACGCCGGTTCGCAAATCAAATGACATTGTAAGCCTTCAGCAGCTTTTCGATGTCCGTACCTTGTGCCTTGTCGAGGACCTTGCGCAGGGCAAATTTTTCAATGAGGTTCAGGCTCATATCTGTCAGGGGTTTTCCATCCCGGAGCTTGACGGATGCGTCCAGCAAGTCACGGATGTCATAGGTGCTGCCCCACACTTCGGGGACACCTCGGTCCACGTTGAGCAGCGTGTAAACCGCCTCCATGCCAGTACGCATAGAATACTCGGTGGTAAAAATGGTGTCGCGGGCTGTCTCAGCGAACTGGCCCAGGAAGGCGAAATTTACTGCGCCATCAGGCACTACCTTGGGCCGGTCGGTATCGTTGCGGGGCATGAAGAAAGCGTCAATGTAAGGCATCATCACGGGGACTGTGTTGGCACTGTGCTCGGCCAGCTCCTCGATCTGATCCTCGGGCACGCCCAGATGATAGAGCCACTCCATACAGATCTCCTTGCCGGTACAGTCTCGCATGGGCTTCTTTACATAGTCGCCGGGCACGTTGGAGAACAGGGAGTATACCCACACCAAGCAGTGATCCTTGGGCTGCTCCCGGAACTGTGGCTGGCGGTTGATGGTCCAACTGAGCAGCCAGGAGGAGTCCTTTACAGTGACGATGCCGCCGGTGACCACCTTGCCGGTGAAGGGGTCCCGCTTACAGATATTCTTGATATAAGGGATGATCCTCTGATCCAGCGTCTCCACTGTGGCGCTCATCCAATTGGTCTGCTCCGGGTCATAGCAGAACTTGTCCGGGTTACCGAAAGCGGGGTCCTGGGCAGCAATCCTCCGCCACATATCCCAGCCGCCGCCGGGTTTAATCTCGGTGTTGTAGGCCGCAGGCTCGTTCTGGGAACCCATAGTGGAGTTCTCCACACAGCCGCCATTGGTGATGAACACCAGATCGTCCTCGGTAAAGTCTACAAACTCCTGGATGCCCTCTCGCAGCAACTCAATACGTTTGGCCAGCTTTTTATTTGGCTGAATGTCGAATTCTACGTTGACAACCTTGGTGTTGTAATGGAACTGAACGCCGTGGACCTCCAGATACCTTACCATGGGCAGGATCATGGACTCGTACTGGTTATAGCGGGTGAAGCGCAACGCTTTGAAATCAGGCAGACCGCCCACATGGTGGATGAAGCGCTTGATGTACCGCTTCATCTCCAGAGCACTGTGCCAATTCTCGAAGGCAAACATGGTGCGCCAGTAGAGCCAGAAGTTGGAGTTCAGCACTTCGTCATCGAAGTAGTCGGTGATGCGTTTGTCGTACAGTTCCTCATCCGAGGTAAAGAACAGGCGCATAATCTGCATGGCCGCTTTATCAGAAACATCAAACTTGCCGTCCGTGTGGGCATCCTGGCCCCGGTTCACGGTGGCCCGACAGAGGGAGTAGTTGGGGTCTTCCTTGTTCAGCCAGTAATACTCATCCAGAACGCTGACACCCTCGGTTTCAATAGAGGGGATAGAGCGGTACAGGTCCCACATGACCTCGAAATGGTTGTCCATCTCCCGACCGCCCCGCATGACGTAGCCCACGTTCTCGAACTTCCAGCCGTCGCAGGCACCGCCAGGGATGGGGTCCTTCTCGAAGATGTGGATGTGCTCGCCCTTCATCTGACCATCCCGCACCAGATAGCAAGCGGCGGTTAGAGCCGCTAAGCCGGTACCAATGATGTAGGCCGACTTGTGATCGACACCCTCGGGCTTGCGAGGCCGAGCGAAAGCCTCATAGTTACCACTGGAATAATACATATATAACATCCTTTCCCGAGCCGTTTTCTACGGCTCATTTGTTTGATGAGCTTATGATAAGGCACATCGCGCCATTTCACAATGCACAAAAAAACCACCATGATAAAATTTTTATCATGGTGGCTCAATCGATAATATTTTAGACATTTCCCCCAGAATGTAAGGGCTTGTCAACACGGAACGTATTCAGCGCACGAATCACATTTCCGTGAACCAGTTGACTGGTTCGTTCCACGATGGCCGCAGCATCCTCTTTCATGCCGTTGTCAATCCATTCCAGCATAATCCCGATAAAGGCGTACTCATAAAATTTTGCTATAAATTTCTTGTCCGACTCACTGATTGCCATCCCAGATGACTTTTCCTCCACCACGTCCAAAATCAGATTGTGAACCAGCGGATTCAGGTATTGCTCAACCCGCTCCCGGCCCACAGAACGATAGACACTCAGGACGAAGGGCTTGTTGTCCTCTACCGCACGGAAAATATTGAGGAAACCTGCCTGCCAGGTATCGTAGGTCTTTTTTCCATCCAGTGCTCGGGCGACATCCTCCTCACAGGTCCATTCCACCAAGTCATAGACGTCTTTGAAATGGTAGTAGAAGGTCATGCGGCTGACGCCGCATTTCTCGGCAATGTCGTTGATAGTAATCTTATTTAGCGGCTTCTGAAGCAACAGAAGCTTTAGCGACGAGGCCAAGGCTCGTTTTGTGATCTGAGACATAGGCAAACCTCCTCTACACAGTTTCTGATGTGTACAAAATCCATTCATTTCGGAATCGTCCAATTCAGGGACTCCTTAAAGATAAGTATAATCCATCCCGGAAAAACCGTCAAGATTTTTATGGTTGAAGTCGAATTCAAGTTCGAGGGGGGCCTCTCATGCACAACTGAAATTTGAAACAAGAGGACAAGGCCAAAATCTCCATTCCCCCTTGACAACAGCTTTAGAACCATTCGCCCTTTGGTGATAATTCTATTTTTTCTAAAACACCCTTGACAAAGTTTATCTGAGGGCAACGCCACGGGCAAGATACCCGACAGGCATTTTACCCGGCTATTGAATGAATATGACGAGGAACAGACCGGGCTTGAAACGTCCATAGCGGAATGGCAAAGGCAGATTGAAAGCTGGAACGCTGATAAGCTGAAAACAGACCAGTTTATCCAGCTTGTGAAACGCTATACCGACTTCTCCGAATTGACAACGCCCATGCTCAATGAGTTTATCGAGAAAGTGATTGTGCATGAGGGCGAGGGGCGGGGGAATGACCGCCGCCAGCGGATAGACATTTATTTAAACTTTATCGGCGCATTTGAAGTACCCGCCCATATCGTCACCCCGGCAGAGGTGGAGGAACAACGCCGCCAGCAGGAGGAACAGGCGGCAAAGGAAGCCCGTTCAAAGGAGCTTCAAAAGGCGCGGTATGAGAAGCGCAAGGCAGAGAAACGGGAATTTACCGCAAGGAAAAAAGCGGGGCTTCTCACGCCGGAGGAACAGGAAGCGGAGGAAAAACGGCTTGCACATAACCGGGAGTGGCAAAAGGAATGGAGGGAGAAACGAAAAGCCGCAGAGCCGCCCAAGCCGCCTAAGAAAAAATCCATAAAGGAGCTTATGGAACTGGAAAAGACCGGGGCAGAGCTTACGCCGGAGGAAACGGAACGGCTTGCGGAATACCGCCGGAAAAAAGCCGCACAGCATAAGGCATGGCGCGAAAGGCAGAAAGCCGGACAGCCAAAGACAAGGACGCTCAAAGAGCTTGCCGCCGCCCAAAAAGAGGGGGAAGCCTTAACGCCGGAGGAATCGGAACGTCTGGAAGCCCACAAGAGCCGGAAAAAGATAGCAAGGGAAAAGCTGGTACGGCAAGCCGAAACCGACCCGGCAGCGGCGGCAGAGCTTGCGAAAAAGCGGGCGTATGCTTCCGAAGCCACCAAGAAATCCCGGCAGAAAATGTATGAGGAAGCCGCTACTGGAAACCCGGAAGCGGTGGAACGCTATGAGAATTACCTTGCCGCAAGGAGGGAAGCATACCACAGGAAAAAACAGGAAGCAGAGAGAACCGCATAGCCTCCCCGTCTGAACATCAAGAGCCGGAAAAGCAAGGGCGCATTGTGGAAATGTGCATAACAGGCTATGGAATCATGGATAACTCTGTTCACAGCACATGGAAAAGCAAAGAGCAGCTTTCCCACGTCCTGCAAACAGAGTTACCCACAATTCCATAAGACAGCCAGTTATACACATTACCAGCAATGCCGACTACTACGGAATCCCTCTCATTCATACATCAATATTACCTACAATAATGCTGATGTAATTCGTATATCTTTTGTTTTATTAGCGCCACAAGTTCTGGTGGTTCTAAGACAGTTGCGTTGTTTCCAAATGACAGGAAGTAATTGGCAACCCAATCCAAAGTTGCATGACGTATTTTCATGTCGATTATACCACCGCCTGTTGGGAATGTTTTTAATCCCCTTGCCAGTAAAAATTCAGTTTCGCAGCGTTTAACACCTATATCTGTTAGCTTAATTTTTATGTGGTAATCATTTCCGATTTCTAACCTTTCGAGATATTCTTGAATGGACGCAGGAACAGGAAATTTCCCTTTAGGATATGGTTTTTCCTCTATTATTTCCTTTATACGGTCAATACGGAACTCTCTGATTTGATTAGCAACGGTGCAATATGCAGGGCAATACCAAAGCCCATTCATAGCATATAGCCCAATCGGTATAATTGTGCGTATACTTTCAGAATGTGTTGATGAATACTGTATTGTTGCTGAATGGTGATTAACGACAATATGAAACATTGGTTTAAGTAGTGGTGAATCGCAATGCCTGTCTGGAATCCAAAATACTACACTATTTTGAATTTGTGTAATACTGCTTTGTATATCTAAGGGCAGATAGTTCAAAAATTTTTTCAAAACAGATATTGTTTCCTGTTCAAAAGGTAAATCGTGATAGAATTTCAAGGCTTGACAGGCAAAGAATATAGCTTTGGCTTCATTCTCTGAAAAAGTGATAGGCGGCAAAATGCGCTCTTTCAAGATGTGATACCCGCCAGCAGCACCGACTTCGGAATAAAGGGGGAATCCAGCCTGTTCTAATTCTTGCAAATCACGGAGTATTGTTCGCTTTGACACAGAAAATTCTTTTGCTAATTCGCCTACTGTAAAATCCTTTTTGGCATTTATCGTTATCATCATTTCAATAAGCCGTTCTGCTTTTGACATTTTTAAAAACTCCTTTCCGAATGGTGACAGCCGTTGTCACTATTCCATGATAGACTATCTATGTACCAAATGCAATATGATACTCAAACGAAAGGACAAGATGTTATGAATAAAAACGTGATTGAAATGGTTATTTTTCAGACAAACCAAGAAGTGACCGAGGAACATTTTTTACGAATGTATCACAAATTGAATGAGGTGCTTGAAAAAGATATTGCCGGATTTGTAAAACGGTCATTAACAAAGGATTTAAAGCAGGATAAATGGGTTGAAATGATTTGGTGGGCATCAATGGAGGCAGCACAGGGTGCTTTGGAAAAGTTGCCGCAGGTTACGGAATTTCAGGAGTATTGTTCTGCTTTAGCAGACGAGGGAACAATGATGTTCCATTTGGAGGAAATGGCATGACACCAAACGATATTCTTTCCTACTGCCAGTCTAATTTGAAAGATGTTGTATTGGTAGAAAGTTGGGGAGAACGAGGGATTTTTTATAATCCAAACGGAGTTTTGAAACGGGGAGTATATGTTTTAACTGTTAAAGAAAAAGACGGTGATAATGATAAAGGCTCTATGTTGAACCGTGATAATGTATATCGTGTGAATGTCGGTTTAAGGAAACAGACCTTTATTAAAAAATTTGGGTATATTCCAGAGCGTCCGCCTGCTGGAAAAATCGTAAAAATGGATTATGATTTTACCATTTTAGATACCATTATTCCCCACCCTGTCTACGCATGGATGAGCTGGGCATGTGTTTTAAATCCCTCTGATAAGACCTTTGAGGATTTCAAGGCAATGATACAAGAATCTTATGATTTTGCAAAAGAAAAATTCAACAAAAGAAAAAAGTAAATAATGCAACAGAAGTGGCGACAGTTCAATGCTGCCGCCCTCTGATTTATAAATGCAACTGTAAACCATGCAGCACCCCATGTGGGAGAAAGGGGGAAATTTCTATGGCTTGCACAGAAACATATAGGGAACACATCATGTATTCTTTCAACGCCTTTTGCAAAGTTGTCATACGCTATGCCGCTATCAACGCATGGCGCGACAGGAACAGGAGTCGGCAAAAAGAAATATCCTTTGAATACCTCACAGAAGAAAAATTCTATCCTCTAAGCACATCAGACGAAGCTCTCAAATCACCCTACGAACAATACCCCGTTACAATCTGCGGTCAGACAATTATACTCACCAATGGTGAGCTTGCTGCAGCCCTGTTATCCCTGCCGGAGAAAAAGAGGGAAATCATTTACCTTTACTTTTTCGGGAATTACACACAGCAGGAAATCGGGGATTTATACGGGCATTGTAAAAGTACGGCATGGCATTATATCCACAGTGCCTTGCAGATGTTGCAGGAGGAAATGGAGGTGCTTTTGCGTGGGGAATCCTAATCTTATACCGTATGAAACCATTGTCCGGGCGACCAGCGGAGAGCCGGAAGCCGTGGACGAGGTTTTACGGCATTACAGCAAACGAATCCGCTTTGCCGCCCTTGAAAACGGACA
>CAJTCU010000018.1 GCA_910574935.1 Oscillospiraceae bacterium | reverse complement strand
AAGGGGCTGCGGGCGGTATGCGACCGGGCCGAGACCATTACGGCCAAGGAGTTCTGGCCCTATCCCAGCTACGGCGATATTCTTTTCAGCGTAAGGTAAAAACAGGGCGGACGATTTGAAGGCGTATGCCCAGAGGGGGCTTTACACAGGCGGGGCGCTGAAAACAAACGGCAGGCCCTATCCCCACGCCCGGCCTTTTACGAAAGAAGCCCGGCTATATCGGGCGTTGTTCGAGAAACACGGTACTAGGGCTTGTTTGAAAATAGAGGAAATGACGGATTTTTGTCCAGAATCGGCCAGCTTCAAGGAAAAAACCGCAAGGAATCCTTGCGTATTACGAGGATTTTCGACGCAGAAGAGGACCCCTTCTGGGCAAAAAGACGGTGTTTTCGATGTTTCAAACAAGCCCTAGCCTGGGACCGCGCGCAGGCGGTTTTTGGCTGCCCGGCCCGGAATGGGAGGGCTGTAAAGTAGACGACCCGTCGGCAAGAATGCTGGCAAACTATGGGGCCAGCGGAGAATAAAGGAGAGGTGCGTATGAGTATCCATGAGGAATGCGGAATTTTCGGTGTGTGGCTGCCAGACCGCGCAGAGGCGGCCGAGCTCTGCTATTACGGGCTTTTTGCCCTTCAGCACCGGGGGCAGGAGAGCTGCGGGATTGTGATAAACGATGACGGCGTATTCGCGTCCCACAAGGACGTTGGCCTGCTGGGAGAGGTATTCACCCCCGAGGCGCTGGGCCGCCTGCCCAAAGGGAATATGGGGGTGGGCCATGTGCGCTACGGCACCACCGGAGGCGGCGGGCGCAGAAACTGCCAGCCCATAGAGGTGAACCATCAGAAAGGAAAAATGGCCCTGGCCCACAACGGCAACCTTAGCAATGCCGCCGGGCTTCGAAACAAGCTGGAGCTTTCCGGCGCTATTTTCCACACTACCAGCGACACGGAGATTATCGCTTATATTGTCACCCAGCAGCGCCTGACCACCCCCTCCATTGAAGCCGCCCTGCGCGCGGCTATGGACCAGCTGGACGGAGCCTACTCCCTGGCGCTTATGTCCGCCCAAAAGCTCATTGCCGCCCGGGACCCCTTTGGTTTCCGGCCCTTATGCTACGGCAGGCTTTCCGGCGGCGGGTACGCGGTGGCCTCGGAAAGCTGCGCTCTGGCGGCCATTGGCGCGGAATTTCAGCGAGACCTGGAGCCGGGGGAAATTTTGGTGTTCGGTCCTGACGGAATGGCGTCATACCGAGAGCACTGCGGCCAGAAGCCGAAAAGGCTTTGTGTCTTTGAGTATATCTATTTTGCAAGGCCCGACTCTGTGCTGGACGGAGTATCCGTGCACCTGGCACGGCAGCGGGCCGGCGAACTGCTGGCAGAGCGGCGCCCCGCCAGCGCCGACCTGGTTATTGGCGTGCCGGACTCGGGCCTGGACGCGGCCCTGGGCTTCAGCAGGGCATCTGGAATCCCTTATGGCATGGGGCTGATTAAAAACAAGTACATTGGCCGCACATTCATCTCTCCAATCCAGGCCCAGCGTCTGGACCAGGTGCGCATTAAGCTAAGCCCCATAGAGTCCGCGGTGAGGGGACAGAGGCTGGTGCTGGTGGACGACTCCATCGTGCGAGGGACCACCAGCGGGCGCATTGTCAAGCTGCTGCGGGAGGCAGGCGCCAAAGAGATACACCTGCGGGTGTCCTCGCCGCCGTTTCTGCACCCCTGCTACTATGGCACGGACATCGACTCCCAAGACCACCTGATTGCGTGCAAGCATACAGTGGAGGAGACCGCCGCCATCATCGGGGCAGACTCCCTGGGCTATCTGCCGGTAGACGCCCTTGACCGGCTGGCGGGGAGCCCCGGTATTTGCTCCGCCTGTTTCAGCGGGCGGTACCCAACCCCCATTCCGAAGGACACCCGCAAGGACCGGTTTGAGCAAAAGCTGGGAACGAGGGAGCATTCCGCGCCCTAAATCCGGATCAGCCGCGGCTCTTTATTTCGAGCGTTTCTTGATCCTCGCCAGCGACTCCCGCATGGCCTCCTTCACCCCGGCATCTGTCTCCTGCTCCATCCGATGCATCAGGACACTCTCCGCATAGCTTCCCTCCGCATTGGCAAAAGCCTCTGCCACGGCCTTGCGCTGTAACACGTCCCCACTGTCCAGCACTTCAGCCAAGGCCCCCAGCACGTCTATCTGACTGGTGAATTCTCCCAGCGCCTGAATGGCCCCAAGGGCCGCCTGTTGGTCTGTGTCATGCAGGAAAGGCAGCAGCTTATCCGCCTTCCCCTTTGCCGCGAACTTCTGGATTTTTTCTAATTTACCCATTTTTACATTTCCTTTCTTTACATTTCCCTATCTTTCTGCATGATTGATTGGAATCTGACCAGCCGGAGAGCGCTCCAGGGGTTCGTCTTTCTCCGGGGTTTTGCTTAGCTTATGCAGCAGCGGCAGGCCCGTCAGCACCGCTAAAATAGTGACGCATATATCCGCGCCGGTCTGGGCATAGAGCAGGCCTGTCAGCCCCCAGAGATGGTTAAACAGGTACAAAAACGGGATATAGAACAGCAGCTGCCGCCCCAGGTTTATGAGCATGGAGCGCACGCCGTCACCCACAGCCTGGAAGGTGCACATCACCGTCATCTGCACCGCCATAAAGGGCACGACCCAGGCGTAGGCCCTAAGAAAGCGCACCCCCACATCAATAATTTGCGGGTCGCTGGTGAACAGCCGTAAAAAGCCGGGGGCAAGCCAAAGAAATGGTATGAGCAGGACGAGACAAAGCCCTGTGCCGGAAATCAGGCTAAACTTCATAGAAGAGAGCATCCGCCTATATTTTCCCGCGCCGTAGTTATACCCGGCAAAGGGCATATAGCCAGAGATATAGCCAATGGTAATCATGAAAACCATTGTAGTAAGCTTGCCCGCCACGCCGTATGCGGAGATCACATAGTCGCCGTAGCCGCTGGCCAGGTTGTTCATCATGATGTTGGAGAAGCTCATGAGCAGCGATGCAGAAACAGGCAAGAAAGACGCAACCCGCCTGCAAGGAATCACAGACGGGTTCGAGTTTTTATGATTGATGGATGATGTGCCACACGGAACGGTTACAAACGGATACGCCCCCATGCGGCAAACGTGCAAAGCACACGCCATAGAGCCCGGCAGGATAGGCCGCATACCGCCACCCAAAGAATGAGAACCGCCTGGAATTCCAAGGGTGGGCCGGCCTTACCGAATAAAGTTGGTGCGCTGAACCGGCTCCCGCTGGGGCAGGCCAAACCGCTCCTTGCCCAAGGCAATGCTCTTCATCAAGAACACCATGTTATTGGCCAAGGTGCGCATCATTTGCAGGCCCTCGGCGTCCTGTTCCGCCTCGCCGGGGGCCGAGCCGTGAATGCCGTTCCAGTACTGGCCCGAGGCCACCGGCATTCCGCTGATGGTAAAAAACTTGTTCAGCTGGTCAAAGGTGGCGGTTAGGCCGCCCCGCCGGGCCACAGCCACTGCCGCGCCCACCTTCATGGTCTTATCAAAAGAACTGCTGTAGAACAGCCGGGTCAAAAAGGCCGTCAGGGTGGCGTTGGCCGCGGCATAGTACACCGGGCTGCCCACCACCAGGCCGTCACAGGCCTCCAGCTTGGGCGCGGTCTCGTTCACCAGGTCATCGAACACGCAGCGGCCCAGCTGGGCGCACTTGCGGCAGCCAATGCAGCCGCGAATGTCTTGACTGCCGATATGCAGCAGCTCCACCTCTACACCGGACTGGATAAAAACCTGCTCCATCTGGTGCAGGGCGGTGTAGGTATTGCCCTTGGCGTGGGGGCTGCCATTGAGCATCAGTACTTTCATATAAGACTCCTCCTTCTTATTGCCATTTTCTATCATTATACTATATGGAGTGAACTTCTAGCAACAAAAATTTGGGGTTCGCCGATATTTTGGCCGCTGGCCGCTGAAAGGCTTTGGATCTGCCGATTCAGCCGGCGCTAAACGGCCCCCTAAGAACCCCACCCGTTTTGGGCAACGGCGCGGATGACCCGTTTCTTGCGGTATTCCAGCCACGCAGCCGTTCTAAGCCCCTCAAATCAGGAAAGCTCTCCAGCAGGGAGCGTTCCGGTCCGGCCGGGCCGGCAGGCAAGACCCGGTGAGAGCGCAAAAGCTTTATGGGTTCCTTCTCCGGCCCATTGATTGATCCCTTCCGCTCCGACTTTTTTTTATTTGATATTGACCCTCACGCTGCGTCATAGTCTATCATTGTCTCACACGGGAAAGGAGGCCGCAATATGCTGCGAACGGTAAAGGAGGTTAGCCAGCTTACCGGAATAAGCGTGCGCACGCTCCACCATTATGACCGAATCGGTCTTTTAAAGCCCTCGGCGGTAACCGGGGCGGGCTACCGGCTCTATGATGAAAGGGCCCTGGCCCAGCTGCAAAGTATCCTGCTGTTCCGGCGGCTGCGGTTTCCCCTAAGCCAAATCAAGGCCATTGTCCACAGCCCCGGCTTCGACCAGGCGGAGGCCCTCCGCCAGCAAATCACCCTGTTGGAGCTGGAGCGCAGGCAGCTGGACGGCCTTCTCAACATGGCCCGTGAAATTTTAGAGACAGGAGGAGATCCTATGGATTTCAACGCGTTTCGCACAGAAGAAAGGGACCGCTACGCCCAGGAGGTTCGGGAAAAATGGGGTAAGACGGCGGCTTTTGAGGAGTTTCAGGGGAAGCCCCCCACAGGCTTTGAAGAGGCTAGCCGCCGGGTGATGGACCTTTTCACCCAGATGGGCGGCATAAAGGACTTTCCCCCAGACAGTGAAAAAGCCCAGGATCTGGTGGAACAGCTGCGGCGGGAAATTAGCCAGAGCTTTTACCAGTGTACGCCGGAGATTCTGCGGGGGCTGGGACAGATGTACACCGCAGACCCCCGATTCCGGGAGAATATCGACCAGGCCGGAGGCCCGGGCACGGCGGAATTTGCCGGAGAAGCCATTGCCATTTACTGCGACAAACGGAATTAAAGGCAACACCGCACAATTCGCGGCTGGCGCCTTAAGCACCGTATTGCGCAGTATTGCCTAAACTAAAAAAACCAGGGCCTGTGGGGACACAGACCCTGGCCTTTTTGTTCTTCCATTGGAATCTGGGGAATTTCCTGGCCGTTGACAAGGACGGCCGCGGCGGTTTTAGCGCCCCCCTCTCTACTGGGAATACCTTCCAGCAACAGGGAATGTGAGAAAATTTTGGAAAACTTCTTGACAAAGACCCCCCTGCCCAAACCGGCCGGTTTTTCTTTTGGTACTCCCCATAAACAGGTTCCAGGTAAAGGGGTTTTCTCCATTCAACGGCGTTTCCCTAAAACTCCAGTTCCAGTCCCTGATAGACCTCGTTCAGCAGGGCGCAGGAGCTGTCAAAGTGTTCTTGCTCTTCCTGGGTAAGCCGCAGTTCCAGCACCCGGTCTACCCCATTTCCATTAACAATACAGGGCACCCCGGCATAGACCCCTCGCTGGCCGTACTCTCCCCTTAGCCGGGCCGAGACAGTCAGCACGCTATTTTCATTGCCCAGCACTGCCCGGGCAATGCGCACCAGGGCCATACCAATGCCATAGTAGGTGGCGCTTTTCGCCTCGATGATCTTCTGGGCGGCGTCCCGAACCTCCACGCTAAGCCGCTGCATCTCCTCCAGCCGATACCGCCCCCCAGACTGCTGGCATATATCCGCCGCCGACTTGGTGGCCACCATGGCCTGGCTCCAGGGCACGAATTCGCTGTCGCCGTGCTCGCCAATGACATACGCATGGACATTCCGGGGGTCTACGGAAAAGTATCCGCCCAGCAGGTACCGCAGCCGGGCGGTATCCAGGGTGGTGCCGCTGCCGAACACCCGGTTGGGGTTAAAGCCCGAGAGCTCATAGGTTACCCGGGTCATAATATCTACCGGGTTGGTGGCCACCAGGAAGATGCCCCCAAACCCCGAGCGTACCACGGGACGGATGATGGACTGAAACACCGCCGCGTTACGTTTGAGCAGGTCCAGCCGGGACTCGCCGGGCTTTTGACTGACTCCCGCTGAAATCAGCACAATATCCGCGTCGGAGCAATCGCTGTACTCTCCCGCGTAGATCTTCATGCTGGAGCTGGCAAAAGCTACCCCGTGGTTCAGGTCCATAGCCTCGCCCCGGGCCCGGTCTTTGTCAATATCCACCAGCACGAGTTCGTCGCACAGGGATTGGTTTAGGGCCGAATAGGCAAAGCTCATGCCCACCATGCCGGTACCTACCAGAACGATTTTTCTCTTGTTCAAATACATAACTTCACGCCTTTCTGTTTTGTACCATTTACTTTTTCCACCTGGACATGGTTTATTCTCTTGATCCTCTGTTGAATGTCCATGCGTATCGATCGAAAAATGCCCATAAAGCTAGGGCTTGTTTGGAAACTCCAAAACACGGTCTGTTTTGCCCTGAAATGGCGGCTTCGGCGTCAAAAATCCAGCATTTCTCCGATTTTAAAACAAGCCCTAGAACCCCCAAAAAATCTCTTACGCGCGATTCCTCTCATTCCGCCGGGCCCGGAGGAAATCCTCCAAAATAATCACCGCCGCCACTGCGTCTACCACGGCCTTGCGCTTTTTACCCCGGGTGTTGGTCTCGTTTAAGTAGCCGTGGGCTGTAATAGTAGTGCCCCGTTCGTCCCAGAATTCCACAGGCAGGCCGCTGGCCTTTTCCAGCCTTTCCCCCATTTCCCGGGCAAAGCGGGCGCTGTCCCCTTCGGTGCCGTCCATGTTCCGGGGCAGGCCCACCACCAGCAGCCCGGCCCCGGCGGCCTGGGCGGCGGCGGCGATCTCTTGGGCCAGGCGCTCTGGGTCCCGCTGGGCCACAACTTTTAGGGGCGAGGCCAGCCGTTCTTCCGGGTCGCACACCGCCAAGCCGGTGCGGACACGGCCCAAATCTACCGAAAGAATCATCATACCAGCTCCCCCCGCCTCTCAAACCGGTAAAGGAGCTTGGGCTTACGCATTTCCTCCGGCAGGTGGTCCATGTTGTTTTTATACTGCCAGCTCATCCGGCCCTCCTCTGCCAATAGCAAACTAACGCTGGTGTTCCCGAACACCTGACAGTCCCGCAGCCCCCCGATGCCACCAAAATCCACCTGGGCGCAAAGACATTTCAGCACTCCGCCGTGGGTGGCCGCGATCACTGTTTTCCCGGGATTTTCGGCAATGATACGGTCCAGGGCCTCACTGGCCCGCCGGTAGACCTGCTCCATAGTTTCACCCCCGGGGAAACAGCACAGGTCTGGGGCCTGGTCCCAATGCTCCGCCAACTGGGGCCAGCGGGCGGGAATATCCTCCAGGCGTAAGTTCTCCATCTGCCCCACGTCCATCTCGATCAGATCCTGCTCCTCCCGGACCGGGGTCTGGGAATGGTACTGGGCAATAGCCAGGGCGGTCTTTTTGGCCCGGATCAGGGGGCTGGTATAGATCACGTCCACCGGTTCATTGCGAAAGCGCAGACCAAGCAGGGCTAGCTGCTTTTCACCCTCTGGGCTTACGTCCGCATCGAACCGCCCCTGAAAACGCCGGTCCAAATTCCCCATGGACTGGCAATGGCGGATGAGATAGATTTTCGTCACCACGGCTGCACCCCTCCTGTCAATTCCGTTACCGAGGCCAGGCCCTGCTGGGCCAAATAATTTTCCAGGCCAGCACAAATTTTTTGGGGCGTATATGGGTCGGTAAACAGGGCCGTGCCCACCTGGATGGCCGAGGCCCCGGCCAGCAGCATCTCTATGGCGTCCTCGGGGCTGGAGACGCCCCCCAGGCCCACTATAGGGATCTTCACCTTTTGGGCTGTCTGCCACACCATGCGCAAGGCCACCGGCAGTACCGCCGGACCCGAGAGGCCGCCGGTATTATTGTGGATAATGGGCCGGCGGGTGTGGATATTGATACGCATCCCGGTCAGGGTGTTGATCAGGGACACCGCGTCTGCCCCAGCGCTTTCGGCGGCCAGTGCCATTTCGCTGATGTCTGTGACATTGGGGGAGAGCTTCACCATCAAAGGCTTTTTACACACCCGGCGTACCGCCTTTGTGATCCCCTCCACCCCCTGGGCCGTTACGCCAAACTGTACGCCGCCCTCCTTTACGTTGGGGCAGGAAATGTTCAGCTCCACCATATCTATGGGGGTATCATTGAGCTTTTCGGCGGTTTGGCAGTAGTCCTCTACCGCGCTGCCTGCCAGGTTGGCGATAATTCTTGTCCCTTGCCGGCTAAGCCAGGGCAGGTCCTTCTCCACAAAATGGTCTACCCCGGGGTTTTGCAGGCCCACAGCATTCAGCATCCCAGCTGGGGTCTCCGTCACTCGGGGAGGCGGATTACCGGAGCGCGGGTGAAGGGTAATGCCTTTACAGCTAATGCCGCCCAGCTGCCACAGGGGGTACATTTCCCCATACTCCCGGCCAAAGCCAAAGGTACCCGAGGCCGCGATGATCGGATTGGCGAACTCCACCCCGGCCACGGTTACCTTTAGGGGCGAACGGATTACTTCCACCGCGTCCCCCAACAATACGCCCTCGCCATCGTCCAGGCGGAGCACTTTACAGCCATGCTCTGCCTCATAGGCTTGGCAGCGCTCCTCTAGATGTTCATACCGGGTCTGAAAGCGGCTGTAGTGGGGCAGAACTTCCGTCTCTGCCAGCTTCAAACCCCGCAGGTCGGCAAGGCCCACGGTATTTAGCTCTGGACTATACTGGTCCACCAGCCCCAGGCTGGGCCCCAGCACCAACGCTCCAGCGCTCCAGCCAATCAGCAGGCCCTTCTCCCCCACCTTCCGCAGAATCTCCCCGGCCTGGTGTTTTCGGATAGAGTCCAGCAAGTAATAGGGATTACCGCCCATCAGCGCCACCACATCATAGCGCAGCAAATCTTGCGCAGGCTGAAAGTCCAGGTCAAGCAGCTCTACCCTCAGGCCTAAAGAGGCCAGTTCCTCCCGGCAGCGCTCTACGTGACGGTTTTTTTCCCGATACACCGGGTCCGCCGTCACCACCAGGGCAGCTTTTTCCCCGGGCTGCACATACCGGCCCGCCGCTTTTTTCAGGCCCGGGCTGGAAAGGCCGTTGGAACACAGGATAATCATGGTATTGCTCCTCTCTTGGCGTTGGTCTGGGCGCTTTTAGGGCGCTGAATTCGTTTTTCTAAAGTATTACCTGGGGCTGGATGGAAAAATTCGTCAATCCAAACAAGCCCTAACCGTGGAAAAAGTATGTGCTCCAGGGACATTCAACCTCTTCAAAATGTACACCGGGCTTTCTGTTGTTTCGCGGCGGGGTAATAACACGGAATGGCCGCCATGCGCACCGGGGGTCTCTAAAGCGGTTTCCCCCTCTTTACAGCTCTACCCTCTCCATGTCTATCACCGGGCCGTCCTTACACACATGGCCATAATACGCCTGCCCCTTCTCATCCAGCAGCGCCACCGCGCAGCCCAGACAAGCCCCAATGCCGCAGGCCATGCGCTCCTCTAAAGAGAGAAATCCCACCGCGCCCCGGCTTTTCGCCAGCGCCTTCGCTGCTTTCAGCATGGGCCTGGGCCCGCAGGCCATCACTACCTGAAAGTCCTCCTGCCCGGCCAATTCCGTCACCAGACCGTGGTGGCCGTAGCTGCCGTCGTCCGTGGCCACCAAGACTTTGGCACCGGCCCGGCAAAAGTCCTCTTCCAGAATCACGGCCTCTTGATTGCGGAAACCCAGCACAGCCACCGCGCTGCCCCCCAGTTCCTCCGCCGCGCCCAGCAGGGGCGGCACACCGATGCCTCCGCCGATGAGCAACGTCTTCTTTGTCTTGTCAATGGGGAACCCCCGACCCAGGGGAGCTAAAATTTCCAGGCAGTCTCCTGCCCGAAACTCTGCCAGCTCCGCCGTGCCCTGGCCCCGCACTTGAAACACAAACCGCAGCTCCCCCTTTTCCCGGTGGATACCGCAGATAGAGATGGGCCGCCGCAGGCTGTGGCCAGGCAGGCGGATCTGGGCAAACTGCCCGGGCCGGGCCAGCTCCGCTAGGGCGGGGCAGGAAAGACGGAAGTCAAAAATGCCAGGGGCCAGCTCCTGGGCCGCGACAATAGGGCAAAGGACGGAATCATAAGGTTTCATAGCGTTTCTCCCCATCAAATTTATATGAATTATACGGCGTGATACGGCCGCTGCGACTCCCAAGCCAGCTCCCAGGGGTCCAACAGGGACCCGCTTCTACCAAGGGCATAGAGCTCCTTTTGGCACAGGGCCAACGCTGCCCCCAAAAACTCCCGGGCCATATTCCAGGTGAGAAAGACGGGCTCTTCCGGTTCTCCCGCCCTTTCCCGGCGGAAATCCTCCTCCACCTGCTCCAACAGCTCTCCAGGCCGCAGGGAGAAGCGCCGGCATATATCCTCTCCCTCCGCTTCCCTAGGGATTTTCACATTATTTTCCAACCTATACTGGCAGATGAACAGGTCATTGAGCAGGCTGTAGTCCTGGTACAGTCTAGTAAACTGCTCCTTGCTCAACTTGCCCCAGGCCCATTTTCCATGTTGAAACCGCCGGTAGACGATGTCCTGGATTAGGTGGAGGTAGTAGCCCAGATAGAGCCCTTCCTCCCGGAGGCGTTCTCCGTAGAGCTGCCGGAATTCATCCAGATCATAGGTTCTCAGCGGGCCCCGGTCCGCCAGAAAATGACTGGCACGGTTTCCCGCCTTCCCGGCCGGCGACCGGGGAGCGTCCGGCAGCAAGGCCCCAAACAAAAAGGCCTCCGACTGGGAAAGCTTCCGGTCTTTTAGCAGCTCCTGGGCCAGGACCAGATGCATAATTCGCGAAGCCATAGCTACACCGGCAGGCTGATGCCGCCCAGCTCCGCCATCAGCTGGTCACGCATCCGCAGGGCCTCCCGACGGGCGGCTCCGGCGTAGTCCTCGGGGTCGCAGCCCTCCTTCTGCCAGGCGCAGAGAATGGCCCGGGAGGAATTGACAATAGCTCCGGCGCCGTGCTTATCAAAGCCCATAGCCACGTCCTTGGCCGCACCGCCCTGGGCTCCGTATCCGGGCACCAGGAAGAAGGTGTTGGGCAAAGCGTGGCGCAGCTCCTTCAGCTGCTTGGGGTAGGTGGCTCCCACCACGGCCCCCACGCCGCTGTAGCCATACTTTCCAGGCAGCTTTAGCCCCCACTGCTGACACATATTGCCCATGGCCCGATAGAGGGGTTCATACATGGCATGGAGCATCTGATCCTGGAACTCTCCGGAAGAGGGATTGGAGGTCTTTGCCAGTACAAAAATCCCTTTATCCCGGGCCGCGCACACGGCCAGCAGCGGGTCGATGCCGTCGCTGCCCAGGTAGCCGTTCACCGTTAGGGCGTCTGCGCCAAAGGCCTCAACGGACTCTCCCTCCACGTCGGTGGTCCCCAGATGCGCGGCGGCGTAGGCCCCCATGGTAGCCCCAATGTCGTTCCGCTTGCCGTCCACAATAACGAACAGCTCCTTCTCCTTGGCATACTGGATGGTTTCAGCCAAAGCGCGCACACCGGGCCAGCCGTACATCTCATAGTAAGCCGCCTGCGGCTTAACCGCTGGCACTATATCGCAGAGGCTGTCCATAAGGCCCTTGTTAAAGGCCAGCAGCGCGGCGGCGGCGCCCTCTAGATTTTTGCCGTATTGGGCAAAGGCGGCCTCTTTGATATGAGCTGGGATGTACTCCAGCTTGGGGTCCAGGCCCGCCACCGTGGGGTTTTGTTTTTGGGTAATAGCTTCCATCAGTCGATCCATTGACATTGGGAACACTCCTTTATAAATGATACGTTAAAAAAGCGAAGGCTTTGCGCGGCCAAGAGGCAGAGAAAGCCGCCTGTGGGCGATTGGGGGGCATATTTTGTTAAAATATCATGCAGATTGCGCTAGCCGCAATCCCCTCTCCCCGGCCCGTAAAGCCCAGGCCCTCCTCTGTGGTGGCCTTTACGCTGACCTGCTCCAACCCTATTCCACAGGCCCGGGCCAGGTTTTCCCGCATGGCCGGAATATATCCCGCCAACTTGGGCCGCTGGGCTATCACCGTGGCATCAATATTGCCAATCTCATACGCTCGGTCTCGCAGCAGCCCGCACACCTGCTCCAGCAGTTTCAGGCTGTCCGCTCCGGCAAAAGCTGGGTCGTTGTCGGGAAAATGCTGGCCAATATCTCCCAGCGCCGCCGCGCCCAAAAGGCTGTCTGCTATGGCGTGGGCCAGCACATCCGCGTCCGAGTGGCCCAGCAGCCCCAGCCGGTAGGGCACCTCCACCCCGCCCAGCACCAGCCGCCGGTCCTGTACCAGCTTGTGAACGTCGTACCCCTGGCCAATTCTCATCGGTCCCGCCTCCTTCTTTGCCACTAGAGCCCGGGCCAGCAGCAGGTCTTCGGGCGTAGTGAGCTTGAAATTGTGATAGTGTCCGGCTGTCAGCTTTACCCTGCCTCCCGCGGCCTCAATGAGCTGGCAGTCATCTGTATAACGTACCCCGGTGGCCTGGGCCCTGCCCACCGCATACAGGTACAGGTCCCGGCGGAAAGCCTGGGGCGTCTGCACTGCCATAAGCCTGCTCCGCTCTGGGGTGGAGGCCACAAAGCCCTCCTCATCCGCCAGTTTGCAGGTATCCTTGCTGGGCACCGCCGCCGTAGCCGCGCCAAAAGCCAGGGCCCCCTGGCACACTGCCTCTAAGGTCTCTGGGTTCAGCAGGGGCCGGGCCGCATCGTGTACCAGCAAAAAGCCGCTGTCTCCTTCCAGCGCCTGGACGCCCCGCAGCACGGACTCTTGGCGCTCCGCACCGCCCTTAGCAAAGCAGATCTTTTTTCTGCCCACCGCTTTCTGGCCTGCCTGGGCTGCCAGCCGGGCAATCTGGTCCATATCTTCTTGGCGGCAGACCACGCAGACCTCGTCAATTCTCTTACAGCCGCAGAGCACCTTTAGCGGATGGCAAATAGCCGGCACGCCCCCCAGTTCTTCCAGCACCTTGCAGCGGCCTGTGCCCATGCGGGTGGAATTTCCCCCGGCCACCAGCACCGCGGCAAAACGATCGTTCATGGCGTTCCCCCCGTACGTTTTTCTTTAGAAAACGGTATTTTGAGATTATTATACTACATTTCCGGTGGTTTTTCTACCCATTTCTTATGGTGCAAAACAGTTTGGGCGCATTTTTTGATAGAACGCTTGCCGGGCCCCTGCTGCTGATCCATGCCCTGGGCATAAAGATTACAAAAAAAACCATAAACCAGTCTTTCCTTTTGGCAGAACAGGGCCTTTTGAAAAAGTATGCCAGCGATTCTGTCCCCGACATTTCAGCATAATTTTCCCTTTTTTGCAAAAAGCCATTGATTTGTTACCCCGGACTATGCTATCATAAAATTGTATAGGGTAAAAATGGAACCGACACTGAGGAATTGATTCGGGGGTTGTAAAATTGGATATTTTTTCTGTGTTTACGCTTTTGGGGGGACTGGCCTTCTTCCTGTACGGCATGAACGTACTCTCTGCCGGGCTGGAAAAAATGGTGGGCGGCAAGCTGGAGCATGTGCTGAAGTCTATGACCTCTAACAAATTCAAAGGCCTGGCCCTGGGGGCCGTGATCACCATTGCCATCCAATCCTCTTCCGCCATGACCGTTATGCTGGTGGGCCTGGTGAACTCCGGCATTATGGAGCTAAGCCAAACCGTGCCTGTGATCATGGGTTCCAGCATGGGCACCACCCTAACCGCGTGGATTTTAAGCGCGGCCGGCATTCAGTCCGACAGCTTCTGGCTGCAAATGTTAAAGCCCGAGTCCTTCTCTCCCCTGCTGGCCCTGGCCGGCGTGGTTATGGTTATGACCGGCAAGAACGGAAAAAAGAAGGACGCCGGACATGTGCTGATCGGCTTCGCGATTTTAATGACCGGTATGACCTTTATGAGCCAGTCGGTTAGCCCCCTGGCAGAAAGCCCCGCTTTCCACGACCTTCTCATTATGTTCCAGAATCCCCTGCTGGGGGTGCTAATTGGCACGGTGTTTACCGGCATTATCCAGAGCAGCGCCGCTTCGGTAGGCATTTTGCAGTCTCTTTCTCTCACCGGCAGCATCTCTTTGGGCATGGCCTTTCCCATTATTACTGGGGCCAACATTGGAACCTGCGTTACCGGTTTGCTTTCTGCCATAGGCGCCAACAAAAACGCTAAACGGGTGGTAGCTGTTAGCGTATACTTTAAGGTCATTGGCACCATTATCTGTCTTTCCGCTTTCTATATTCTCAACGGCGTCTTTCATTTTGACGTAGTAGACGCCCCCATCGACGCCCTGGGCATTGCGGTGGTACATACCCTGTTTAATATCATCAATACCTTTGTATTGTTGCCTTTTTCCAAGCAGCTGGAAAAGCTTTCCAAGCTCACCATCCGCGAGACCAGTACCAAAGAGGCCCTGCTGGACGAGCGGCTGATGCTCTCCCCTGGCTTTGCCATTGCCGAGTGCCGCCGTTTAACTGTTAAAATGGCCCGCGCCGCCCGGGACTCTATGCTTTCAGCCATTGGGCTGATTCAAGACTTCGATTCCAAGGTGGCCGCCGAGATTGCCAGCACCGAAGAGGAGATTGACCTATACGAGGACACGCTGGGCACTTTCTTAGTAAAGTTAAGCAGCAAGGATCTTTCGGTCCGTGATAGCAATGAGGCCGCCGAGCTGTTGCATGCTATTGGCGACTTCGAGCGGATTGGTGACCACGCCCTAAATATTCTGCGGGTGGCCGAGGAAATTCATGACAAGCAGCTGCACTTTTCTGACAAGGCCCAAGTGGAGGTGGGCATTATCACCCAGGCCATTATTGATATTCTAAACTTGACGGTAGAGGCCTTTGAGAAAGAGGACAGTGTTCTGGCCGGCCAGGTAGAGCCCCTGGAGCAGGTGGTAGACGACCTGAAAATTGAACTGAAAACCCGACATATTCGGCGTTTGCAAGAGGGCCGCTGCACCATTGAACTGGGCTTTGTGCTAACAGACCTGCTTACCAACTACGAGCGTGTTTCTGACCACTGCTCCAACGTGGCGGTGACCGTGATTCAGATTAAGGAATCCTCCTCTATGGACGCCCACGAGTATTTGAACCAGGTGAAAACCTCTGGCAGCCCGGCCTTTACTCAGGCTTACAACCGATGCCTGGAAAAGTACAGCCTGCCGGCCAGCGCCAGCGCTGGGCCAGAGTCCGTGTCATAAACCTCCGCCAACCTATGCCCCAGGCCGGCACGAATGATTCACGGAAGTTGACATATTGGCCCGCTACTTCTGAAATAACATGCCAAGCAAAAGCAAGAGCCCCCGTGCCGCCACGGAGGCTCTTAAGTTGTTTTTCCCGTTGGCTTTCCCGTCCTTAGGCGCTCTGGTAGTCCTCAATAATACGCTTGGCCAGCTTGGCGTCTACTGTGGCAAAACCTTCGGGGTCCATATAGTTCAGGGCCCGCAGTACCTCTTGAGACTGCCTGTACACCTCCACCCGGGTGGAGTGATACACCGGCTCCGGCTTTCTGGGCATAAAAATGGCAAACTCCATTTTCTCCTCCTCCGCCCTGCTAAAATAGGCGTGCAAATTCGCGTTGCCATAGCCTCGCTTTACAATGGTGCATAGGGCGTTTTTCATAAGTTCTACCGCCGCGTCATCACAGCCTGTGTCAAAAATTAAAATCTTTTCCTTCATTTCCGCCAGGTTTTTTACCCGCCGTTTCACAAAGTTCCGCAAAGGCTCGGTCACCTCCACGGCGTTGCCGCTGCCCCCCGGGGCCAAGCACACCACATATCCCACCTGCTTGTCTATGTATACAAAAGGATATGCCATGGCCGCAAAATAGTTGCAGCGCTGGCACCGCCAGTCAAACAGGGTCTCATCCAGGATGCTGGCCTTTAGTTCTGGATGCTCCTGGGCGTCTATGCTGGTATACAACCGATATTTTTGAGATTCCCCGCACTGGGGGCAAATGATGTCCTTCACAATCTCCATGGCACATGTTCCTTTCTTTGGGCGGGCCCGTTCTTGGCGTCGTTTGTTTTAAGGCAATACCGCAGAATTCTAAGCACCGTATTGCGCAGTCAGATTTTTCGTGAGAGGCTACAGATTGAGCGCCGTCCATCTCACCATTGACCAGCGAACGCTGTGCGCTATCACGGAAAATCTGCAAGCAAGACGGTGCTTAAGGCGCCAGCCGCGAATGGTGTGGTGTTGCCTTAACAGCAGATTCTAGCCCTCAAAGGGCAGGCCGTCGTTTTCGTCGGGCTCGGCGGGTTGAATCTCCGGTCCGGCCTCTGCCGCTGGCTGGACGGACGCCGTCTCTACGGACAACGTGGGATCCTGATCGTAGACTTCCACATCGGAAAGGTCGATCTCTTCCCGCTGGGCAGGCTCGTCCTTGGTTACTGTCACGGTTAAGGGGCCCTGTTCAAAATGGAAAAGGGTTTTTTTCTCTTCCGCGCGCTCCTCTAAGGAACCGTCACACTCCGAATCATAACCAGAAATAACGGCAATACTGCTTGCCTCATGGGTTATTCGCTCCAGGGCTTCCAGGGCGCTGTCCCGGCGGGCGCTAATTTCGTCAATACGCGCACAGTGGCTCTCGGCCAAGGCGTTATCCTTGTCCCGCAGCGCATTATAATAGTAACGGCCCAGAGCCATATATTCCTGGTCAGCCGCCTTTTCCTCACAGCGGATTACCATACGCAGCCGATTGATTACAGCGGCGCGGCTGTTCTTCTCTTTCAACATTTCCGCATAGTCTCCGGCGGCACGGCACAACTGATTGATAATCCCCATCACGTTTCCTTCTTTCTTCTGGTGTTATCTCGGGTGGTTTTCTATTATTATAACGCAAAACCGTGAAGATTCCTAGCCTATTCTGTAAATTTTTATAAAAGCTCTTTTCCATTTATACTCTTGCCTGTTTTGCCAGTTTTTGCCGGTACGGTCCCCCTCTCATCTAGACCAAGCTTTTCCCTTCCCAGTCTCTGTCCGCCGGAACGCCCAGCAGGGCAGCCACTGTAGGGGCAATGTCCAGGATACTAGCCTCTTCCAGCTGGGAGCCTGGAGCAAAGTCCTTGCCCTGAATCAACAGGGGAATGGTCATATCCTCGGGGATGTCGCAGCCGTGGGTGCGCTGGTGGCCTCCGTGGTCAGCGGTAACCATCACGGTGTACTCTGGCAGCCCGGCGGCAAGCGCCGCAATGTTCTTCCAACTCTTCTCCACGGCCTGCCGGTATTCCGTGCCCATCCAGCCGTATTTATGGCCCGCCTCATCCACATTGCCCAGATAGACAAAGGCAAAGTCCACCTGCTGCCGGCCCAAAAACTCCATTGCCGCGCCGGTTACCATGTTGTTGGCCTCTTCATAGCCCAGCGCCGTGCCCTGGCAGAAATAGGAGAACAGCAGAGAGTCTGGCCGGGATAAATCCCGCAGAGGCTCCCAGTTATAGAAGAAAGCGCAGCGCTTGCCGGCCGCGGCCAGCACCTCACACAGCCCCCGCACGGGCCGCGCTTGAGGAGCGTAGGTATTTGTGGTGGTGCCGTGGCGCTGAGGCGTAACGCTGTGGAACAGGGACATATGGCAGGGCAGGGTAACCGAGGGCGTCACGGTTTGGGCGCAAAAACTGGCGGCCGACCGGGCCAGCATGGCCTGGGCCTGCGCCGCACCAGCAGGGCGCCAAAACCACTCAACTGGCCACCCACTTCTTTACCGGTAAGCAGGTCCGTCTCTCCTGCAAAGCTTTCTGGAGCAGGCTGAGTCCTGCCGGTAAGATTCAGGATAAACCAGTATTCCCGGCCCTCCTTTACCCGCCGGGTAATCTCCAGCTGGGTTTGGTCTGGGACCAGGGGCGCCACCCCCGCGTCTTTTACCATCTGGTCCAACACTAGGGACAGACCGGCCCGGTCTGGTTGGGTCCCCACATAATAGGCGGCGCCCTTACCATATTGATTTTTGGTGACTGCGGGCGTACCCGCATAGAAGTCTTCCCCATAATAAGCCAGGGCCTGGGCCCCCTCTAAATGGAGGATGTCGCACAGCAGGCCGCATTTGGCCTCTTCCCCATTGGTAAAGCGCAGGGTGTTGCTCTGCTCTGGGGCCAAAGCGTCAATCTCCTCAGCCCACACGCCGCACAGCTTTCTCAGGGGCCCCGGGTAGCCGCCCAGGTGTACGTTGTCGCTTTGGTCCACAATGCCGCTCATAAAGCCTGTAACCAGCACGCCGCCCCCCTTTACAAACTGTTCCAAAGCTTCAGCCATCCCCTCTTTCACCATATACAGTACTGGTGCGGCGATGACCTTATACTTAGAAAAATCCCCGTCCACAGGCACCATATCCACCGGGATGTGCCGCTCATAAAAATACCGGTAATACTGGTGAATCTGGTCCTCATACCGCAGATCCACAGTGGGCCCGCTGGTATATTCCAGGGCCCAGTAGTTGTCCCAGTCAAAGAGAATCCCCACCTGGGCCGGGCTGGCCGCGCCCAGAATCTCGCTGCCCAGGGCTTTCAGCTCTGCCCCCAGCTGGGAAACCTCCTGAAACACCCTGGTCTCCTCACTGCCAGAGTGGCTAATCACCGCTCCGTGGAACTTCTCACAGCCCCCCACAGACCGCCGCAGCTGGAAGAACTGGATGGTATCTGCCCCATGGGCAATGGTCTGATAGCTTTGGGCACGCATCTGGCCCGGACGCTTGAGAGAGTTATAGGCCTGCCAGTTTTGCTGGCTGGGGGTCTGTTCCATCAGCATAAAGGGCTGATCCTTTAGCCCCCGCATCAGGTCATGGCGCATGGCTGTCAGGCTCCAGGGAGTATTATAGGCCGGGTAGTTGTCCCAACTGACCAGGTCCATCTCCTTGGCCCATTTGAAGTAATCCAGGCCCTTATAAGTACCCATCAAGTTCGTGGTAATGGGGGTTTCTGGGTCGAACGCCCGGATAGCGTCCCGCTCCAATTTATAGTTTTCCAGCAGACTGTCTGAAAGAAAGCGGTCATAGTCAATAGAGACGCCCGCAAAGGCAGTCTTATGGCTCCACTCTGTACCCATGCCCTCCGAGAGATTGTTGGGAGCCACGATCTCGTCCCAGTCATAAAAGGTATGCCCCCAAAACTCGGTGTTCCAGGCTTTATTCACTGCTTCCAAGGTTCCATACTTCTCCCGCAGCCATACCCGAAAAGCCTTTTCACAGTTTTCACAGTAGCAGCCAGTATTGTATTCATTGCAAATATGCCAGCACACCACGTGGGGGTTGCCGCCGTAACGGCGGGCCAGCTCTCCAGCCAGCTTACGGGAAAATTTTTGATAGACCGGGCTATTGGGGCAGTGATTGTGCCGCTGGCCAAACTTGTGGCGGCGGCCATCAAAGTCCACCCGGGTAACTTCAGGATAGCGCTTTACCAGCCAAGCGGGCATAGCCCCGGTAGCAGTGGCTAAGACAATGTCAATGTTTTCTCTGCTAAGCCTATCAATCACGGCGTCCAGCTCGGTAAAGTCATAGGTTTCCTCACTGGGCTGGATCTTGGCCCAGGAGAACACATTCACGGTGGCGGAGTTAATGCCAGCCTTTTGGAACAGGCGCATATCCTCTTCCCAGACCTCCCGGGGCCACTGATTGGGGTTATAGTCTCCGCCGTATAAAATACGGGTAAAGGGTGCTTTCATAGTTTCAATTCCTTTCTGCGTCACAGGGGATTTTCTTTTTTCAGCAGGATGACTGCCTATGTGTTCATTGGGCAGCCGGTCATTATGGTAATTATGGCACAAACCTATCCCTCTTTCAAGACCTGGAGAAGAATTTTTTAACCACTACGTCATGGCTTTATTTTAGATGGATGGTCCGCGCGGTTTTTGGGTCCACATCTAGGGCTTGTTTGAAAAATCGAAAACGTCGTCTTTTTTGGCCAGAAGAGGCCACTTTCTACGTCGAAAACCCTCGTCAATCGCCAGAGTGACGTAGTTAGCGCAGCTAACTACAGCGGTTCTTCTCCTTGAAATTGTCCCCTTCTGGCCCAAAATTCGTCATTTCCTCTATTTTCAAACAAGTCCTAAAAGGCTGGATACAAAATTCCATTTGTAAAATTTACCGCTTTATGTTGCATTATGGTGAACTTCATGTTAAAATAGTAAAAAATGAGGTAAGGAGCAAATGGTATGTATTGCAGACACTGTGGAAACCCTGTAGACCCTAACGCTTTTGTTTGTACCAACTGTGGCGTTAAGACTGGCACTGGCTTTAATTATTGTCCCAACTGTGGCAACCCCACAGGCCCCCAGGCCGCTGTATGCGTTAAGTGCGGCGTCTCTCTGGCCGCTCCTATGGGCGCCCCTGGCATGGCGGGCGCCAAGTCCAAACTGGCCGCGGGCCTTTTGGGCATTTTCCTGGGCGGTTTAGGGGTTCATAACTTTTACTTGGGCTACACCAAAAAAGCGGTCATCCAGCTATTGGTCAGCCTGCTGGGAGGTATGTTTACCTGCGGAATAGCTACTCTTGGCATCAGCATTTGGGGCCTAGTGGAAGGGATTATGATCCTTACCGGATCTATTAACGTGGACGGCAACGGTGCGCCTCTGCGGGACTAGCACCTTTCCCTAGTAAAGCTTCCCAATAAAAAGCGCACGCCTTTTTTGGCGTACCATTAAGAATACATGCCCCCACTCGAATCAATATTTTTTAAGGGCAGCGGAAAACGGGCGGCGCAAACAAGTGAACAACCGTACAGAAAACGGGCGATGTCGGCAAGACACCGCCCGTTTCTGCGTTCCGGCCAACGCCGCAGATTTTATCACTCCCGGAAGATTGGGACTATCCCCTGCCCGGCCGGTGCTGCATCAACCGGGAGAGCAAGGAGGCTATTCGTTCCGCCGCCAACGAATTGCAGCGGGCCGGGTGCATCCAGCGCCAGCAGACCAGGAACGAAAGCGGCAAATTCAGCAGCAACGAGTACATCATCCACGAGCAGCCTGTTTCTTTGCCCCGCTGGAACAATGTTGCCAACTGGTCTGCTGCCCGCGTTTTGATTTCCTAATGTTCTCCCTTTAACAGGGCACCACCGCCTGGGGGACTGACTATAATGAGTTTCTGGCTTTTGGCAAGCCACATTGCAGACGCAATCACCTGGTTTATATTGCATACTGCCTTGGCGCTCAAGGTTTTGGGTTGCTGTTTGGACTCTGTACGCTCTGCCCTACCGCTGGCCGGCGGCTTTCTGTAAAGGGCTTGTACTTCCAGCGTAGGGCTTGTTTGAAAAATCGGAAACGCCGTCTTTTTACCCAGAAGGGGCCCCTTTCTGCGTCAATAATCCTCGCCAATCGGAAGATTGCTTTGCGGTTTTTTCCTTGAAATGAACCCCTTCTGGGTAAAAATTCGTCATTTCCTCTATTTTCAAACAAGCCCTAGTCCGCTTACTAAGCGGTAACGTGCTGATGCTCGGTTTGATGGGATTTTCAACATAACCTTTGTAGGTTTTGCGCGAGGATGGCCGCACCTTGATTTTGGCGTAGTTCTCATACCACCCGTCTATCCAATGCCCTACCGTATAGTGGACCGGCCTTTACGATGTCCAACCCTTTGCCGTCCTCGATTGCCCGGGCAAGTTTCTCTTTAACCTCAGTCTGGGTCTTGCCAAGCACATTCTTAATAAATCACCTTGCCGGACTCAGGGCTACGGCCTGAGGGATAGTATGTATGGAGCCGCTACCGCGAAAGGAACGCGCCATGAGTGCGCTGCGGGCAGAATTGGGAACCGTTTTTCTTTGTTTTACGGCGCAAAAATCACCCCAACAAACTCAAGCCAATGAACCGCATCTGGATCCAAAAAACGGCGTACGCATAGCCCGTTTCGTACCACTTTTATGATGCGGCGTCAGATATTGATCTTCGCGTACCGCCCCTTCAAAAGGTTCACTAGCTCCGCATATTTTTCCCGGCTAAGCAGGATCTCTCCCTCATAGCCTTTGAAACGGATGGTATAATTTTTTGCCTCATTGTCCGCCCGGACAGCCGCAACCTGGGAGAGGTTGACGATGAAAGACTGGTAGCAGCGGTAGAATCCACACCCCTCCAGCATTTCCTCCAGCTGGTTCATGGTATATCCCAGCAGCGTGATTTCCTGCCCATCGGTGGTTACAATACTGTTTTTCCGATTGCTCCGCTCAACGAAGAGAATATCACTGAGACGGGTGAGCTGATACCCGTTTCGGGTTTTGATCATGATACTGCGATTCGCCACCTCCCGCTTGGCCTGCTGTAGGTCGAACACATAGCTTAGCCGGTTGACCAGCGATTGGAGCGCCAGGGGGTCGAAAGGCGTTAGTAGGTACCCGGCGCACTGACAGCGGAAAGCATTGAAAGCCCACTCCGCCGAGTCGGAATAGACCACCACCTGGATATGTGGATGGCTCTGCCCTAAAACGGCGGACAAATGCTCTCCCACGCTGGTAATGCGGGGGTCGGCGGGCTGGTGGTTGGCAAATACCACGTCCACGTCATTGAGCTGGACATATTCAACAGCCTCCGTTGATGTCCGCGCCGTCCCCACCACCCGGAAGCACTGGAACGCGTGCAGCATCACGGTCAGCTCGCCCAGCAGACGCTGGTCACTGTCCACCAGTAGAGCTTTCATCTCCATTGCCGGTTCCTCCCTGTTTTTACTCCGCCTGCCCGACATTCTTGAACGCCTGCTCTAATGCGCCGGGGTCGCCCTCATAGAGATCCAGCCACAGCGCAAAGGGGCCGTTGTGAACATAACTCAAAATGTGCCCGGAGCCGTAGAGATCAATGACGCCATCCGATTTCAGGCTCTTATAGGCAGTCTCTTCCTGGCTACCCTCTTCCAGGTTCTCCAGATCCCACCAGTAAAATTCCGCGCCGCTGACCTTGCGGGCGTCGGTACATAAGCCGTCGTTGGCCAGGGAAATGGCGGAGGCCGGGTCGTCAATCAGCCCCTGGGCCGCTAATTCGGCCAGAACCTCGTCCATGGTCATGTCCCAGATGGGAGCGTCAGGGTCTTCCCCCTCGCCAATCAGTGCCGCGGGTGGAACAAACTCCGGCGATGCCGCTACATAGGCCAGCACACCACCAAAGCCCAGCACCAGAAGAACGGAAAAAACAATGGTAAAGCGTTTCATCGTCCTGCCTCCTCTCCCGCCAGGGCATATCCCTGCAATTCCAGATAGTTACGATAGGTAGGGCTGGTTTTCAGCAGCTCCTCGTGGGTGCCCGTCGCCTCCAGGGAGCCACTGTTGAGAACGATGATATGATCCGCCTCCATCACCGTGCGCATATCATGGGCCACCACCACAATCGTTCTGCCCCTCATATGTTCTCTAACGGCGCGGAAGATGGTCCTGTCACTCTTATGATCCAGGCTGGCCCCAGCCTCGTCCATAAGCAGATAGTCCGGGTCGAACAGCAGCGTCCGGGCGATTGCCACCCGCTGGCGCTGCCCGCCAGAGAGCAGCGCCCCGCCCATGCCTACGTCAGAGTCATACCCTTCTGGCAGCTGGCTGATAAAGCCGTCCGCATCCGCAAGCCTTGCGGCCCCAGCCACCGCCTCATCCGACACTTCACCGGTTTCTCCATAGGCTATGTTATCACGAACGGAGCCGGAAAACAAGGGGTTATGCTGGAAGATGCAGCCAAAGCGCCGGCGCAGCTGGGCCAGCTTCACCTTGTCCACCGCCGAGTCCCCCAACCATACCCGGCCGCTGTCCGGCAGATAGATGCCCTGGATCAGCTTGAGCAGGGTGGACTTGCCGCAGCCGTTGTTGCCAATAATGGCAGTGGTTCTCCCGGCGGGGATGGTGAGGCTCAGGTCGTGGAGCACCGGCTGGCGGGGGTCGTAACCAAAGCTCACCCGTTCCAGCAGGATGTCCTCCTTCGTCCGGTCCTTCGGCAGGTCGTACCCGGCGTCCGGGTCCTCCTCCGGCCCATCCAGGAGGACGCCCACATACCGCATGGCGCCCTGGGTGCCCTTGAGGGTCTGGTAATGGGTCAGCACCTCAGCCTGGTACTGGTCCACCCGGCCCTTATAGGTGGTAAAGTCATTGATGCCGGTATCGGGCATCTGGCCCTTGCGGATCATGTCAGAGCCGAACAGGGCAATGGCAATGCTGCCGATGGAGGTATAGAGCGTATTGGAGAACACCTGCAGAACCTCCATAAAGGCATAGTAGATGTCCGCTTTGTACCGCTCATCAATGGCCCGAAAACCCTCCTCCGCTTCCAGCTCCTCTATGGCCTGGGCTTTCACGTGCTTGGCGGCGGAGATATGCTCGGAAAAGAACTCCGTCATGGTGCTCAGGCTCTCATACCGCCGCAGCATCATGCGGTACTGCAGCTGTCCCACCAGGACGAACACGCCAATAGCCAGAGGGACCAATAGCAGCATATATGCGGAGAGCTTTGCGTTGAACCGGGCCATCTCCACACAGCAGCGGATAAAGCCGTAGATGGAGGCCACCGTGGAGAATATCATGTGTATCACCGCGCTGGCCTGGGTAATGTCGTTCACAACGCCGGAGATGAGGGACGAGGGCTGGCGGCGCTCCACTTCCCGCATGGGCAGGTGGAGTATCTTGTTCCACAGCAGCATCCTAGCCCTAAGGGTGACCTTCTGGATGCCATACTCCCCGCAGAGGTTGCTGAACATGGCTATTACGGCGTTCAGCACGGTCAATAGGGAGTAGCCGATAATGACGCCGTTGTAGAGCTCGCCCTTGTTGATCTGGATCACATACTTGGAGATAGCCAGCACCACCTCGGTATTGACAAGGCCGAACGCCAGGGACACGATAAACAGCCACCAGGGGATGGGAAACCGGGTATAAAACGAGATATAGGCGCGGAAAGAATATTTCTGCTTCTGCTGGCTGCTGTCTGTTCCGTTGCGCTTCATATCAGCAGACCTCCTCTCCATTTTCCATCATTTCCCGACAGTACAGGTTGGAAGCCATCACATCTTCCCGCTCCCCGGCGGCCTCCACCCGCCCGTCCCTAAGGACGATCAGATAGTCCGCGTTGCGTATGGTCTGGGCGTCATGGGCCACATAGACCACGGTTTTCCCCGCCATGACCTGCCGGATGCTGGCCCACACGCCCGCCTTTCCGCCTATGTCCATGGCGGCGGTGGCCTCGTCCAGCAGCAGGCAGTCCGGCTTTTTCAATAGGGCCCGGGCCACAGAGAAACGCTGCCGCTGCCCGCCGGAGAGACTGGCCCCGCTCTCCCCTACCGGGGCGTCGTAGCCCAAGGGCTGGCGGCGGACATAATCAAGGATGCCCACGGCGGCGCAGGCCTCGTCCAGCTCCTCGTCCGGCGGCGTCCGCCCCAGGCCGTGGAGCAGGTTTTCCCGGATGGTGCCGGCGTACATAACGCTCTCCTGGGTCACATATCCCAGGGCGCGGCGGAAACTGGACAGAGAGTAATCCGAGGTATCCTTTCCTCCTATCTGTATCGACCCGCCGTTCAGTGGGTATAGACGGTCGACCAGGTTCAGCAGGGTGGTCTTCCCCGACCCGGAGGGACCCACCACGGCGGTGATGCGCCCCGCGGGGATATCCAGGTCTAAGCCCGTGAAAAGGGGCTCGCTCCCGAAGGAGAAATCCACCTTCTCAAAGTGAATGCCTCCCGCCGGTGACTCCATGGTGCTTCCGGCGTTCAAATTTTCTGAAGGCTCGGCCATGATCTCGCTCACCCGCTCCACCGCGCCCTGGGCGCTTTTGAAGGAGGTCCAGTAGCCGCAGTATGCGCTGAGGATATTGGTCAGTTGAATAGCAAAGCCGTAATAAGCGATCCACTCCGTCAGGCTCAGTGCGCCGGAAGCGTAGTATCCCCGGCCCACCAGGATAATGACGACGGTCTGTAAGACGCTGGCAATGGCACGGATGGGAACCGCTGTGCCTGTGATCCAGATATTCATTCCGGCGGCCCGGTAGCTGGCCTTCATCCGCTCCCCGCCGGTGGCGGCCTCCTTCGCCTCGGCGCCCATGGATTTTATCAGCATAAGGTTATTGGTACGCTCCGCCACCGTGGCGGTCAGCTGGGCGTTGCGCCGGTTGATAAGATCCTGTACGCCAAATTGCAGGCGGCCCAGAATAAAGCTGATGAGGATATTCACCGGCAGCGCCGCCACCAGGGACCACATCAGCGCCCCGTCATAGCTAGAGACTTTCTGAAGGATCACAAAACTGGCATAGGCCGTGGTAAAGATGGGGAGAAAAACCTTCATGACCAGATTGCTGATGCTGGAGATGTCGGTGGTAATACGGCTGAGCAGTTCCTTGGGGTTGTTGTTCTCATAGAACCGCAGGGGCAGGCTCACCGTCTTGCGCCAGACCATCCGCCGCAGGTTCCTGTCCATGCGGGCTGTGCAGAGGTTATTGATGAGCCCGGAGACAGAGCTGAGAATTAGGGAGAGAATCTGGTAAAAAAGATAGGGCAGCACCACTGCGGTCAGTCCCACATTCCCGGCGAAGAGAGCGGCGCTGTATTCGGTAGAGCTGACGCCCGCATTGGCGATGACGGCGCTTGCCACAAGGTAGCCTACGATCCACAGATAGGGCAGGTCCGCCTTACCCAGCATGGAGAAGAAGCGGCGGAAGCTGCCGTAATTTTTTCGGAAAATCGCGTTTGTTTCCATGGTTTTCTCCTTCCTCTTATGTACTTTTCAGCAAAACGCCCCCGCCCTATCCCAATATTAGGATAGGGTAGGGGCGTTTCTATGTCCTTATTTCTGGGAAAGCGCCTGGAAATCTGCTGTAACGGCGTCCTTTTGGGCGTAGTCCTCCCCAAAGGCAATGGCAAAGCTGCCGTTGTAAGCGGCGGTTTCCAGAACAGCCGCGCCGCCCATGTAGACGATGACGCCCTCGTTCATAGCAAGGTTCTGGAAGCAGTTGGTGTACGCCTCAGAGGGGGTGGCGGCGTCCCACCACATCAGCCAGAGCCCATCGTAGTCCTGTGCTTGATCCGCAAAAGGTGCATAGGGGATATCACCGCCGGTATTGTCCGTAAGATAGCCCTCGGTAGTGAGCATGTCCACCGGGGCGGCGTCTTTGGAGATGTAGCCCTTGGCGGTAAGATATTCCACCATCTCATCGTATGTGCAGGTTTTCGGGTCCACGCCCTTTGTGCCGCCGCAGGCGGTAAGACCGCACACTAAAAGCAGTGCAAGCAGAGAGCAGACGATACGTTTCACAGTCTTTTTCATGGGACAGAGCCTCCTTTTATTGGTGAATGGATTATAGCATATTGGAAATATTGAAAAAAGGGCAGATGTCGATTTTGCCCGAAAAGCCGCTTAATCTGTCCGGCTTTACGCATACATATACTGGGCGATAACCTCCTTCACCACCTGGGGCTGCATGACGCCCACATGGCTTTTGAGCAGCTGTCCGTCCTTATAGAAGTGGACAGTGGGCACGGCGGTTATCCCGTACTCCTGTGCCAGCTCCGGGTTCTCGGTGGTATTCAGCTTGACGATGTTCAAGAATGGTATCTCCGCCGCAATGTCCTCCAGTATCTTGGAAAACAGCTTGCAGGGAACACAGGTTGTGCCGTAGAAGTCGACAATGACGAAGTCCTCTCCGATCAGCTCTTTGAAATTGGTCTTGTCCGCGTTTTGAATTGCCATGATGGGTTCCTCCCTTAATAAAATTCTCTGATATAGTTTTTCAGCACCGTATAGGCGTGCCCGGCGTATTCGTTAAAAATGAAGTTCTCAAATGGGTTTGCCTCCCGGGCGCTTTCCTCAGAGACGCGCCAGGTTTTGGCATAGTCTGCGATAAACGCCTCGTACTCCGCCTCGCCAGAGTGAAAGTGGTCCGTTTCGGCGTACCGGCGGCCCAGCAGATAGCGGCAGAGATTGTCCCAGCCGTCGTACTGGAGCATAGCTACCAGCTCATGGTAGCTTTTCACCGGGATGCGGCCCTGGAACTGCTCCGGCGTCATTTTCTCCAGGACCATGCCCTCCTGGCGGCACAGCGTCCGGCAGCGGTCCAGCTCCCGGTTAATGGCTTCGGCCCAGTCCTCCCGGTACAGCACAAACTCAGAGCCGCTTATCACCTCCCGGGTGAGCTCCTTCAGCGCTTCAAAAGAGTCCTGCCCGAAAGCGGCCTCTTTCTGCCGCTCCATCAGGTAGGCCCGGTATTCCGCCACAGTATGCACGCCGTCCAGCTCCAGCTTCTCCACCATCTCATCACAAGGTTCCGGGGCCACGCGGTTCATCACCCCTGCCAGCGCAAGGGACACCTTGCACTCTGGCAGGCCAGCCTCCCGGGTCTCGCCCACCCTCATGCCGATAGAGAGATTTTCCAGCTCCCTTTGAAACATCCCGCTCCCTGCCACAAAACGAACCTTCTCCTTATTGTACCTGGGGCAGTCCGAAACCAGCCGGCACACCACCTGGTCCCCGGCAGAGACCACCTCGCCGGGCTCCCAGCGGATATACGGGTTGGTCAGCCGCCTTATCTCCGAAGCCAGCTCCGCCTCATCCGGCACAAAAGGCTTAAGCAGCGGCCCCACGTCCACCTCTCGGTAGTCCTTCATCTTTAATATTCTTGATCTCATTCCCGCGCCTCCATTTCTTTCAGGTATTCCACCGCGCTGTGCAGGGCCACGTTGCCCTCGCCCACCGCCTTTGCGTACTGATAGGGCCGTCCCGTGCAGTCCCCGGCGGCAAAACAGCCCGGCAGGTTGGTCCGCTGTCCCCGGTCCACCCGGATGTGTCCGCCCTCTGCCGCCAGTCCCGGCAGCAGCGCCGACGGGGCCACGCAGGAACGCAGGCAGAATACGCCGTCCGCCGCTGCCGTCTCGCTGCCGCAGACCAGGCCGGAAGCCCTGTCCCCTCCCAAAATTTCCGTGGGATATCCCACCGTGTGCCGCACATTGTCCCGGTGGACGCCGCAGTCCTTATAGCTGGTGCACAGGAACAGCTCTGAAGCCAGCCCGGCCAGGAACTCGACTTCCTCCTCCAAAGATGGGTCTGTGCAGACCACTGCCAGGCGTTTGCCCCGGTACAGCTCACCGTCACAGGTGGCGCAATAGCTGACCCCCTTCCCCAGCAGCCGGCTCTCGCCGGGTATCTCCCGGCTGTTAGATACCCCCGGGGCCAGGATGACCGCCCTGGCGTCATACATCTTGTCATTGACCACGGCGGTATAATAGCCGCCCATGTCGTAGATGGAATTGACCCGTTCCTCTAAAATAGAAATGCCCAAGCTGTCCACTTGATGTAAAAAGGCATCCCGCATCTTTGGCCCGGTAACTGCCGGAAGCCCCGGATAGTTCATCACACACTGGGCTTTCACGATTTTAGGGCTTAACTGTCTGGAGCCGAACCATAGAAAATCCAGGCCCCGTGCTTTTGCGCTTAGCGCGGCGGAAACACCGGCGGGCCCGCTGCCGATAATAAGCAGGTCGTACATCTGACGCACCCCTCCCAGCTTTTTCTAAATGCAACCATATCATTTTTTCCGAAAAAATCAATACCGCTTGCTCATTCCGCCCCGGAAACGGTCTATTCTGTACAAATAGCGGACGCTCTGTTCCAGCCCAAAGCCGGTATGAAACGGTAGGGAGTATTTGCGAATGGGACAGAATGGTCGGGAAAATGAACAGAATAAGCATAGCATCTTGCGTCAGAAGCGAAAAGCTTCTATAATATTGGCACCTAGGGCTTGTTGGAACATAGAGGAAATGACGGATTTTTGACCCGAAGTGGTCAGTTCCCAGGAGAAAACAGCAAGGAATCCTTGCTGTTTTACGAGGATTTTCGACGCAGAAAAGGGCCGCTTCTGGGTAAAAAGGCGGCGTTTTCCATGTTTCAAACCAGCCCTAAGCCGAACAAGAAAGATTTCACTACGAGGAGGCGGCCATTTATGGAAAAGAGCAGTATCTTTTCAGGCTTTATTGTCCTAAACCAACAGCGTATTGACGAACTGGAGGCGAATCTCTGGCTGATGGAGCACCAAAAGTCCGGCGCCCGGCTGGTATGGCTGGAACGCGCGGAGGAAAACAAGACTTTTGCCATCGCTTTCCAGACCCAGCCCTGGGACGACACGGGCGTGTTCCACATTCTGGAGCACTCAGTCCTGTGCGGCTCAAAACGCTACCCGGTAAAGGAGCCTTTTGTGGAGTTGATGAAAAGCTCCATGAACACCTTCCTCAACGCCATGACCTTCCCTGACAAGACCGTCTACCCGGTATCCAGCCGGAACCGCCAGGATTTTCTCAATCTCCTGCGGGTCTACATGGACGCGGTACTGCACCCGCTGCTCCACTCCAAGCCGGAAATTTTCGGCCAAGAGGGCTGGCACTACGAGCTGGACGAAGCCGGCGCGCTCTCCATCAAGGGCGTGGTATTCAACGAGATGAAGGGGGCCTTCTCCTCGCCGGACGCCCTTCTGGAGCGAGAGGCGGCCCGCCGCCTGTTTCCGGATACCTGCTACCGCTATGTTTTTGGGGGAGACCCGGCGAAAATCCCGGAGCTGACCTACGAAGCCTTCGCCGCCGCCCACAGCCGCCTCTACCACCCGTCCAATTCCTATATATTTTTGGACGGCAGCATAGATATCGCACAGGTTCTCGGGATTCTAGACCATGAATACCTCTGTGCTTATGAGCGCCTTGCCGTGCCGGAAGGGGTACCTTGGCAAAAGCCCATTGAAGCGGGCCTGTCCGTGATACGCTATGAGCTGTCCGCACAGGAATCTTTGGAGGGACGCGCCCGGCTGGCGGATGGGTACGCCGCCTGCACCTTCCGGGACAGGGAGACGCTAATGGCGCTGCAAGCCTTATCGGATGTACTATGTGGGGACAATCAGGCCCCCCTGAAACGGCGTCTTCTGGAAAGCGGCCTAGCCCGGGACGTCCGCTTAGAGCTTCACGACGGTATACAGCAGCCCTGGCTTATGCTGGAGGCCCGGGACATGGCCGAGGACAAGGCCGAGGAGGCGTCCGCCGCCCTCCGGGATGAGCTAAAGCGGCTGTCTCGGAAGGGGCTGGATCACCGGCGGGTCCTAGCGGCGCTGGACAACCTGGAATTTGAGTCCCGGCAGCGGGACTATGGGCAGATGCCCCAGGGGCTTGTGCTTTGCTTCCAGGTTCTAGAGAGCTGGCTCTACGGCGGCGACCCGGCGGCAAATCTCAGCGTTGGAACGCTCTTTGACGGCCTGCGGGACAAGTGCGGGATCGGTTATTTTGAAGATCTGCTGAAGCGGCTCATTTTAGAGAATCCTCATCACTGCCGGGTTCTGGCACTGCCCTCCCACACCATAGGACAGGAGCGCCAGGCACAGGAGACCGCTTGGCTTAGCGCCGTCCGCTCCGGCTGGGGAGCCACGGAAGCCGCCGGCGCCCGCCGCTTCCAGGAAGCTATCGCCGCTTGGCAGAATACGCTGGACACGCCGGAGCAGCTGGCGTCCATTCCCAGGCTTCGCCTTGACCAGATTCCGCCGGAGCCGGAAAAGCTGCCCATAGAGGAAGAAACTGCCGGCAGCATAACGCTCCTTCGTCACCGGCTGCCCACCAACGGTATCACCTATTGCAGCCTCTATTTCGCGCTAGATGACCTATCCCCTGAGGAACTGGCTAAGGCGTCCTTTATGGCCCAGTTATTCGGCAGCCTGGATACGGAAAAGTATGGGCTGGCGGACCTGAACCGGGAGATGCGCGCCCTGTTCGGAAGCATCCAATTCACTATAGAAGCCTACGGGCGGAAAAACGCCCCAGAGCGCTGCCGGACCTTCCTGTGTGTTTCCTGTAGTATTCTGGACACGAAGCTGGAAAAAGCCCTGTCCTTCCTAACAGAGCTTTTAGTGGGGCAGCAGTGGGAGAATTCCCAGCAGGCGCTCACATTCCTGCGCCAGCGGCGGACGGCCATGGCGGAGCAGATGGCCACGGCGGGCCACAGCGCCGCCATGGCCAGGGTCCTGGCCTGCTCCACCGCCGAGGGAGCCGTGCAGGAGCAGGCTTCGGGCATCACCTTCCTGCGGTGGCTCACGGAGCTGGAGCAGGACTTCCCCGCCCGCTTTCCCGCTTTGGCGCAGGACCTGAGCTCTCTGGCCCGCCGCATTTTCTGCCGCGCCCGCATGACCGTCAGCGTCACCGCCGGGAATGACGCCTCTGCCAATCCCATTGCCCGCCTCCTTTCGTCCAGCCTGCCAGCGGGTAGCTTTGCCCTGCCCTGCGCGGGGGCCCTCCTGCCCTGGAAGCCCCGGCGGGAAGGGTTTGTGATTCCCTCCGGCGTATCATACGCGGCTCTGGGCGGCGTTTTCCAAGGAGCCGGAAGCGGCGCGGCGAAGGTCATGGGCCGTACCGTCTCCCTTGCCCACCTTTGGAACACGGTGCGGGTCCAGGGCGGGGCCTACGGCACGGGAATGGTTTTGCGTGACACAGGCTTCGCGGGATTCTACTCCTTCCGTGACCCCAGCGCCGCCCGGACGCTGGACTGCTACCGCGCCTCCTCGGATTTTCTAAGAGGCATTGCTATAGACCTGACCGGCATGATCACCGGCGCGGCGGCGGAGTCCGACCCGCTCCTGACTGCCCGCATGAAAGGCAAGATCGCCGACGCCCTCTATTGGCGGCAGATCAGCCACGAGGACCGGCGCCGCGTCCGCCGGGAGATGCTTGCCACTGTGCCGGAAGATCTTACCGCCCTGGCGGGCCCTGTGGAGGACCTGACAGCCCGCGGGAGCGTCTGCGTCCTTGGCTCCCGGCAACAGGTGAACGCCTGTGCCGGTTGGCTGGACCATATAGAGGTGCTCTGATATGAGAAAGCTTGATTGGAAGCGCTTGAAAAAAGCGTCTGAGGCCGGTTTTGCCATCATAGCCGGAAATATGCTGCTGGGGTTCGCCGTGGCGGCATTCATCCTGCCCAGCGGCGTCATTATGGGCGGCGCTACCGGCGTTGGGGTCGTTCTGGCCAGGTTTATTCCACTGGACACCGCTGTAATCGTTTTATGCGTGAACCTGCTGGCCCTGGCGCTGGGCTGGGCGGTGCTGGGATGGAGGTTCGTTTTGGCTACGGTGGCCAGCTCCTTGCTCTACCCCATCTTCCTGGGCGCGGCCCAGAGGGTACCGGATATTGATGGGCTGACTGCCGACCCGCTGCTGTCGGCCCTGCTGGGCGGCGGGCTGGTGGGCATTGCCGTGGGGCTGGTGATGCGGGTGGGTTCTTCTACCGGCGGAACGGATGTAGTCAATCTGGCGCTGCATCAGTGGACCCATATCCCGGTCTCCGTGGCGGTCTACCTGACGGATATCGTCATTATGGGTGCGCAGGCCGTGTTCTCTGACCCGGAACAAATCCTATACGGCGTTGTGCTGCTGGTGGTAGAGACAATTGTGCTGGACAAAGTGATGCTTTTAGGGCAGTCACAGATACAGCTCTTTGTGGTTTCCAGCCGGTATGAGGAGATACGGCAGAAATGCCTGACAAAGCTACAGGCCGGTATCACAATGATTCAAATTGAAACCGGCAGGACAAGGCTGCCCCAGCGCGGCGTGCTGTGCGTGATCCCGCCCCGGAAACTTTATGCCGCACAGTCACTGATCCAATCCGTTGACCCCCATGCATTCCTGACCATCACACAGATCAAGGAGGTTCGGGGGCAGGGCTTTTCCAGCGAACGGGTCTATGTGGAGCCGCCTGAAAGCCCCACCCGATAAAAGGAGGTAAAATTTATGTTGACTGCTGAAACAAAAAAGGCGTATTTGTCCATTTTAAGGGAAGAACTGGTCCCCGCCACAGGCTGTACGGAGCCCATCGCCCTGGCCTATGCCGCCGCCCGGCTCCGGGATATTCTGGGGCTCTGGCCGGAAAGAATACGGGCGGAGGTCTCTGGCAATATCATCAAAAATGTGAAAAGCGTTGTTGTCCCCAACACCGGAGGGCTAAAGGGCATTTCCGCGGCCATTGCGGCGGGGATAGCGGCGGGGGACGCTGAGAAGATTCTACAGGTCATCTCCTCTGTTCCGGCGGAGCGGCACAGGGCCATCGCGGCCTATTGCCGGGATACCTCCATTGAGATCGTCTGCGCCGACACGCCCCGGATGCTGGACATACGGCTCACCGGCTGGGCGGGGGAGCATTCCGCCTGCGTACATATCGCCAACAGCCACAGCAATATCGTTAGAGAAGAAAGGGACGGCGAAGTCCTGCTGGAAAAGCCGGTTACCGATTCCGCCGAGGACAATCTTACGGACAAGAGCGTGCTGAACGTCGCGGATATTCTGAAGTTTGCTGATACGGCAGAGCCGGAAGAGATCGCGCCGCTGCTACAGCGGCAGATCGACTGCAATACGGCTATCGCGGAGGAGGGGCTGAAAAATAACTGGGGCGCCAATATTGGCTCTGTATTGCTGGCGGAGTACCCCGAGGACATCAAGACCGAGGCGAAAGCCTGGGCCGCCGCCGGGAGCGACGCCCGGATGAGCGGGTGCGAACTGCCGGTGGTAATCCTCTCCGGCTCCGGCAACCAGGGGATAACCGCGTCCGTGCCGGTGGTTCGTTACGCAAGGTTCCTGGGGGCAAGCCAGGAAAAGCTGTACCGGGCGCTGCTGGTCAGCGACCTGGTGACCATCCACCAGAAAAGCGGCATAGGCCGCCTTTCGGCCTACTGCGGCGCGGTCAGCGCGGGGGTCGGAGCTGGGGCAGGGATTGCCTATCTGCTGGACGGCGGCTACGAAGCCATTGCCCACACCATTGTCAACGCTGTAGCGATTATCAGCGGAACTATCTGCGACGGGGCAAAGCCGTCCTGCGCCGCCAAGATCGCCGCCAGCGTGGATGCGGGGATCTTGGGGTACTCTATGTATAAGAACCATCAGGAGTTTAAAAGCGGCGACGGCATCGTGACCAAAGGCGTGGATAACACCATTGCGAACGTGGGATTTTTAGCTCAGCAAGGAATGCGGCAGACAGACCAGACGATATTATCCATTATGACTGAGCGGTGCAAATGAGGGGAAGCATGCTTTGGAAAATTGGCGCAAGCCGAAGCCGGACCCGGAGGTGATTTGAAAAATCCATTAATAAGGCGGCCGCAGTCGAATCTTAGGCCCAGATAGAGGTTTTCTTTATTGAGCGGCGCAAATCTTGAGCAGCGAAGAGCACGCTGCAAAGTGTTCATTAATAAAGCGGCAAGTATTTCGCGATTCCCCAGCGCAACACGGCGGCGTTTTGCAATCTGACGGTTGACGAGAACGGACATACTGGCAGAGAGGCCGGCAGGGTAAAGCGCTGGGCGGAGAAAAAGAATTCGGATGAGCGGAGTCCCGGCAGGAGTACAAGAAACGGCTCAACTGGATCAGGGCGGGCAAAGATACGTCCTGGCGCGTTTTATGCCTGGAGCGCTATGGCGAAAAGCAAGCGGGATGAGCCCACTGCTGGGAAAATCTCATTTGATGCGTTGAAAAAATGGTTGGGCCCTGCTGATTTTTGAGCGCCGCATTCTTTGTTGCACAACGCAGATTTTCAGTTCACGTTCAACACCATATGCAAACCGTTTGGCCAACCCCTTCTATGATAAACCTAACGCCTTACGCTGCTCCCATGTAAATATAAAAGACCTTCCATCCCCGGCTTACCGCCGGATCAGGGAGGTCTTTTTATGCGCTCTTTTTTTACTCTTTAACCGCTCCCAGCACAATTCCCCCGATAAAGTATTTCTGCACAAAGGGGAATACAATCATCACCGGCAGCAGGGCCACAAATACCTTTGCGGCATTGAAGGTGATGCCGGAGACCTGTAGGAGCCTGGCAATCTCCTCAGGGTCTGTCATAGTGGACAGCTCGCTGAGGTTGGTCTGTAGAGACTGGATATAGGTCTGCACCGGCCATTTTGCCGGAGAGTTCAGGTAAATCATACCGTCAAAATACTGGTTCCAGTGGCCCACCGCGGTGAACAGCGTCACTGTGGCAAGCACCGGCTTGCACATAGGCATTACGATACGCAGCAGGATGGTCCAGGGCTTTGCTCCGTCCAGCTCTGCCGACTCCTCCACGGATTTTGGCAGGCCCTTCATGTAGTTCATCACCAAAATCACATTGAACACCGGCACCGCGCAGGGCAGGATCAAAGACCAGAAGCTGTTGATCAGCTTAAGGTTGTATACCATCATGTACAGTGGGATAAGGCCCCCGCTAAAAAGCATGGTGGAGATCACCGCCCACATATAGACATTGCGAAAGCGAAAGGTCTTCGCGCTTTTTGAAAGCGGGTAGGCCATGGTCACAATGATGACAAACGATACCGCCGTCCCCACCAGAACCCGCATGCAGGATACCCCGATGGCCTGGATATAGGCCGAGTCAGTAATGATCTTCTCATAGGAGGCCAGGGTCGGGTCCACTGGCCAAAGCAGCACCTTTCCCGCGTTGGCGGCGCTGCTGGCGCTAAAGGACAGCGCCAGCGTATTTACCAGCGGCACAAGGCAGGCCAGGCAGATGACCGACAGGAGAAAATAGATGATGATGTCGCACAGCTTGCTTAGAACGCTTTTATTCGTTACCATTTCCGCAGTTCCTTCCTCTCCCCTGGTCAGAAAATCTCATAGTTGGCAAAGCGCTTTGCCAGCCCGTAGGAGCATACGATCAGCACTGAGCTGATGACAGACTTCACCAGCCCCATGGCCGTGGCCACGCCATACTGCTGGTCCAGCAGGCCCATGCGGTATACCACCGTGTCAATAATATCCGCCGTCTCATACACCACAGGATTGTACATGGTTAGAATCTGTTCAAATCCGGCGTTCAGCACATTTCCAAGGCTCAGCGTCGCCAATAGGACGATGGTAGACTTGACAGACGGCAGAGAGATCCGCAGCGCCATGTCCCAGCGGTTGGCCCCGTCGATGGCCGCGCTCTCATACTGGGCCGGGTCGATGGCGGCCAGGGCGGATATATAGATGATCGTATTATAGCCGAACATCTTCCACACATCCGTCCACACGATGATGGAACGAAACCACTGGTTGCTCTGCATGAACAGGATGGACTCGTCGGTGATTCCCAGAGCCTGCAGAACCGTATTCACCGCGCCGTTTCCAGAGAAGATATTGGAAAAGATCGCCCCCAGCACCACCCAGGAAATAAAGTAAGGCAGATAGATGATGGTCTGAACGCCCTTTTTAAAGCGGGCATGGCGCACCTCGTTCAAAAGCAGGGCTACGATAATGGGCACGATCAGGCCGATGATGATTTTGGACACCGCGATGACCAGAGTGTTCTCAAACATCTGCCAGCTGGAGGACATGCTGAACATATACTCAAAGTTGTATAGACCCACGAATTTTGACCCAAAGATCCCTTTGGTGGGGATAAACTTTTGAAACGCTATTATAATCCCAACCATGGGAATAAATGCGAACAGAAGCAAAAGAATCATTCCGGGCAGCAGCATAGAGTGGTAATACTTCTGATTCTTCTTGTAGTACATGGTCTCACCTTCTTACCCCAGGGATGATTGATTACTGGGCCAGCTCCTCCATCTCGGACAGAATCTCCTGGCCACCCTCTTTATTCCACTTCTCCACAAACTCATCGAAAGCGTCCACGGGCTGGTCGCCGGTGATGATCTTCAGGAAGGTCTCGTCCTCCATCTTGGTCAGGTTAGAGAACTTCATGGACTTGGTGTCGGTCATGCCGTAGTAGGCCTCCTCAATCATCTCATAGGCGGGGTTTCCCGTTGCCTCGGCAGAGATGACAAACGCGATGGCGTTGCCATAGGTGTCCATAGCGCCGGCGCCCTCTTCCAGGTAGGTGACATAGTTCTCGTAATTGGGGACCATGCTGGGCTTCAGCTTGTCGGTGCTGCCGGTCTCCACCGCTTCTTTAATGGAGAGGGCGTCCTCATACACTGTGTCACGGTAGTTTAGCTCAAGGGGAATGGGCCAGTTCTCCCAGGAAACGCCCAGGCCGTAGTAGATCTTTGCGCCCTCCTCGTCCAGCATCCGCAGGCCCTGATACTCTTTTGAGAGCAGCTTCATGACCGCCTCGGGGTGCTTGCACTTTTTGCTCACCACCAAGTACTGGCTTACCGGCTCGGGAGAGACAATTTTCAGCTTGCCGTCTTCACCCACCGGCGCCGCCAGCATCTCCCACTCGGCCTCGGGGTTGGCCCGTACCGCGTCGCTGGCCATCCAGGCGCCGTGCCAGGGGTAGAAGAACATTCCCGCTTGGCCAGAGGAGACCAGCCCCGCGTTGGCGTTCCAGTCCCGGGAGGCCAGCTCCTTTTCAAGGGTGCCCTTCTGATACATATCTGCCAAAAGCTTCAGGGCTTCCTTGGTCTCCGGCTGGGTAGAGCCGTAGACAATCTCTCCCGCGTCGTTACGGACAAAAGCTCTGGGATAGGAGCCGAATACATTGAACATGGCATTCAGGGTAAAGCCGCCGCCTACGCCGTTCAGGGATTTGTCCGCGATCAGGCCCACGGTGTCGTTCTGGCCGTTGCCGTCAGGGTCCTGATTTACAAAGGCGTCGGCCAACGCCACCACATCGTCCAGGGTTTCCGGAACGTCCAGATTCAGCTTCTCGCGCCAGTCCTTGCGCACCCACAAAAGCGGCTGGGAATCCTGGGGCTTTGCATTGGGAATGGCATAGGCCCTGCCGTTTATTTTTGCATACTCAATGGGCCGGTTATCATAGGAGGTGTAATAGTCGTGAATCAGCTGGGAGGAATACTGGGGGATAATATCCGTCATATCCGCCAGAAGGTCCGCCTCCACCATTGCCTCATACTGCTGGCGGTTCACAAAAGCCACGTCGGGCAGGTCGTCGGTAGTGGTCATCAGGTTGATGCGGGTGTTGTAAGAATCGCTGTCAGTGGCAAGGTAAGAGAACTCGATCTTCATGTTCAGTTCCTTTTCCAGCCACTGGATGTACTGGTTGGTCTCAAACTCGTCCCCATCGGGAAGATTGTTGCCGTTGACAGCCTGGCGGGCAATGCTCAGCGTCACCGTTTCCTCATAGGGGGCGAAAATTTCCTCCTCGCTCAGGGGTGCGCCAGGGTCTGCGGTCTCTCCTTCCTGCGCCTCTGAGGAGCTGCCTTCTGTCTGGCTTGCCGCAGAGCTGGAACCGGTCCCGCTGCTTTGGGCGCTGGAGCTGCTCTGGCCCTGGCCGCCGCAGGCGGCCAAAGACAAAAGCAGAGAAGCTGCCAGCAGCATACTAAGTAGTCTTTTCTTCATTTCAGATTCCCTCCATATCCTAATTGTGCTCTTTGTGAGCAATTTGATTGAGTACATTCTAGCATATGTAATTACATTAGTCAAGCAGTTCTAGGGGATTTATGCTAACAAATTTTGAAATCATTCAGACAAACTATATCATATATAGACTTGATGGAAAAATTGCGTAGCCATACCTTCTGCCTTTTGAAAAGATCCCAAGAGCAGTCATATTTGTAAATACATAAATTCAGCAGTCAAACTGGTAAAAGGCTGTCACGCCCCCATGTATGGCCCGCAGCTGCCGGAACAGCTCTTCCGGCTCCTTCTCCTCTGAAAGAGCAAATGTAAAGCGGTACTGATGGAATCCTCCCAGCGACGCCTTAAAGTTAGTCTCCCAGAAGTTGTTCATGAGCCAAGCATAGAGGGCATCGTCATTGCGCACCCCTTCCTCTCCACAGAGCCGGATGGGATGAGCCTGGATATCTCCCATGGCCGCAAGAGGCGTATCCCGCATTCCCAGCAGCACACTGACGTTCTTCTTGTTCACAACAACGCCATTTTGCAGCAGATAGAAGTCCGTGCAGGTGCCGGGAATCTGGTCTATTCTGGGCCGCAGGAGGCAGCCTGCCTTGTCCATCCACAAAACATCCTCTCCGGTGCGGGCGTTGAAGGGCAGGGCCAGGTACAGGTTTTCCGGGTCCCACACGCTGGACTTGTGCAGCTGGAAATCCACATCCAGGCGGGGGCTGTGGTGATAGAGAGTAAGAATCAGCGCGCAGTTTTCGGCGCCCTCCAGCTCATAGGAAAGCGCAACGCGTGAGTATAGCGGTCCCTCCTCCAAAACGTTTGCTCCACACATGCAACCGTAGCTCCGGCGGGTGGCAATGGCTTTGCGGTTGCGTCCCATGTCCCGGCGGCCCAGCTGCTGGTTCTCCCCCAGCCGGGTCACCTCATAGATAGGCTGAAACGCTGTTCCAATGCCCGGCGTGACCATCTCCATCTCCCTCTGCTTGTCGTATATGGAGACGATCCCCTCACCCTCCTCATAGCGGATGCGGAGGAAATGGTTCTCCATAGAGAAGGGTGTGGCGCAGGAGCCCCTTTCCAGCCGTCTCTGAAATACCCGCTGGAAGTCGCAGATTCCGTCATGGCCCCTCTCTGCCGACCGCCCGCTGGACACCAAGGGGGGCGCTTCCGTCTCCTCCACCCGGAAGGTGCGCTCTTCTCCTGGCTGAAGCTGGGCCAGAATCTGGAATGCCCGCCCCCGGGCATAAAAGCCCAGCTGATAGGGCGTTTCCAAGCCAGACTGCTCGTCGACCACCCTAAAGTGCTTATGTCCATACAGCACCTCCATGTTGATGCTGGACATATCGCAGATAGGCACATCGTGGGGATTGATAAGCTTAAAGCGGTAGTCATGGTAAAGGGACAGAGCGGTTTTGCCTTTTGACTCCTCGATTTTATCCATAGCCTTATGGGCCAGCTCATTGGCCTTTTGGGCGAAAAGCGCCTTACGCAGGTCCAAATAGTTCACGTTCGGGTGCCACGGCTCTGTAATGGAGGAGGAATAACCCCAGGTGTGTTCAGCATAGAAAATCAGGTTGTAGCTAATGGCCTCCCTCTCCTCCTTTGTAACAACAGCGCAGTCCGGGTCTAGGGCGCAGACCATGTCATATAGCCGGCTGGCCTCCCGGTAGTGGGCCACAATATTGGGGGTAGAGCCTACCCCGTCTGCCCACCAGTCGGTCCAGTCCCCGGAATAAGTGGGGATATCACCCAGCCGGTTCTTTACCGCATCAAAAAACTCCTGGAGGGTCACCATCTTCAGCTGAATTTCCGCTTCGTGCTTCTCATTGAACTGGTGGATAAAGCGTATCACCTTCACGCTGGGCGGGGCGTTGTCGGTCATCATGCCAGAGACTGTCACCGGGACAAAGTCATAGGGATAGCCCTGCTCCTCCATGGTTTTTATATACGAATACAGCCGCAGCTCCGCCTTGCGGAAGCGGTCCCGCATTTCGGGCATCCCATCCTGTATGGTGTACTGGAACTCAGACTCCTGGGCCAGGCCCAGCTCGTTGCCCAGAAGATAGTGCTCTCCATTCCAGACCAGCAGCTTTCTGCCTGAGGGGGCCCTCCACCAAAAGGGGTTCTGCTTTTGAAAGGTGGGATGATACCCATGGTGGGTGTGCAGGCAGCAGAGCAGGCTCTCCACCCCGGCGTCCAGGAGCGCGTCGGCAAAGCCCCAACTGTAGCCGTTGATGTCCGCCGTCATAGCCGAGCGGAGCTTTACGCCGTTCTCCCCCATCAGTCTTTGTATCTTTTGAAGGTTCTGTCCCAGCACCCGGCTGCTTGCCAACTCGGTCAAGTTGAGGTAGCTGCCGGAAACACCAATGCGCCCTGCCTTCACATATTGGAAAAAGCGCTCCCTCTCCTCGGGCAGGGCGTCCGCTAAAAAGCGCTCTACACACCAGGCGCTCTCACAGTTCCACTTGAAGCCGCTCCACTCCCTTTTGCCCTTGTCCTCCTGGCAGAGAATATCCAGCACTTGGCGTATGAACTGGACATGGTGGAACTCCATCTCCTCCTGGGCGTCTGTATAGCCGATGTCCGTATGGCTGTGATGTATCACATAGATGGTCCATTTTTTGTCTGGCGCTTTCATAACGTCCTCCTTATGTTCTAACATATGCCTTGACAACTGTTACCGCCTGGCCCTCTGCCCTGCCAAATGGCCGGATCCTGTAGCGCTTTACCTGTTCTGGGATCATGAAGGTCTCCGCATAGTGTACCACAAAGGGTGCAAACGCCCCCTCTGGGCTTTCCACAACAGCCTCCGCCCCCTCCACCAGGTTCAACACGTTGACGCTGTGCCTGGTTTCATGAAGCACCGGCCCCGCCGAGGTATAGCGCTCTGTTTGGATAAACTCCCGCTGGTGCAGGCCGGTAACCTGGGCGCTGACTCCTTCCGGCGCGGGAAGGGATTGAAAGCGGTTGATCAGGTTCTCCCGCACCCAGGGAGTGGTACGCTCCCAAACGATGTTCTTTGCCCCATGTCCAATGTGGATGGGCCTGGGTCTGCCGTCCAGGCCCAGACGGTCCCAGTCCCACAGCTTAAAGGTGAAGATATATGGCGTTGCGCTGATTTCCAGAACCATGGCCCCTTTGCCCGAGCAGTGCACAGTACCCGCGGGAATGAGGAAGTGGTCATGCTTTTTGGCGGGGAATGTATTCACATATTTCTCCGCCGGAAAGCTACCCCCCTCCTCTTGGGCCCGATAGAGCTCCCGGACCATTTCCTCCCGGTCAACGCCCTCCCTGAGCCCCAGGTATACCTGCGCCCCGGGCTCCGCATCCAGAATATAGTAGCTCTCGTCCTGGGTGTAATGCATGCCAAAGGTCTGCTGGATGTACTCTGTCAGAGGATGCACCTGCAAGGAGAGATTCTGCCCGCCCATGGTGTCCAGAAAGTCGAACCGGATAGGGAACTCCGCACCAAAGCGGGCGTGCACCCTGTCCCCCAACAGACCGATGGGCTGGTACAGCACCAGGTCCATGGCCGGAAACTCCACCCGCAGGTCCCCGAAGCGGACATAGAGGCTGTTCTCCTCCGGAACGCCGTCAAAGCTCCAGGCAAAGTTGGGCTGCTCCCGGTCTAGGCCGCAGACCTCCTTCATCCACTGGCCCCCCCATACCCCTGGGTCAAAGTAGGGGACCAGCCGGAAAGGCTCGCTGGCGAGCTTCTTTAAGGCCTGGCGGAAGCACTCCCCCCGAACCATCCTGGGCTCTCCCGGGATGTTGGTATCCAGTAGAAAGTCCAGCGTGGACAGCAGGGGCTTTTTGTGCCGGTCCGCCAGCCGCCACTCAAGAAAGAAGCCCTGCTTGAATTTCTTTGTAAAGCTTTCTCCCTCATTGTGGGCCTTCCAGTTGCCCATGCCCCTTTTCATGCGAGTCTGGATCTCCCAGCGGGCCAGGTCCGCATAGACCAGAATATCCGGCTGGCAGACCAACGACGCGCCAACGCCCAGAATAAGCAGAATCCCCTGCTCCACCCCCTGAACGGCCTCCCGCATTTTGTTCATGGCGGTCGGGTCCACAAAGTCTTCCAGGCGTTTGCAGGTCATCACTCCAAACACCCGGTCGTCTGTCAGGTATTCTGCGCTGCGGCGCTGATATTCGCTGTCTGGCACAAAAACCGCGTCGCTGAGAAAGACGCCGGCAGTGTTCAGCCCTCGCAGTCCCTCCTCTATTTCCAAAAGGTCCACACCCGGGTAGCAATCCACCGCAATTACGGTGCGGCCGCGGCCCGCAGCCGCCTGCCTTATCCGTTCACAAATGGCTCCATAACCACTGACCGCGTCCCCAGAGACAACCTCCAAGCGCTTTTCAGGCCATTTGTCATAATTCTGATAACCGTGTTGATTCATGTGCTCCCTCCGTTATGCTCATTCTATACGGTGCTATCAGTCTAGCATATGTAATTACAAATGTCAAGGCATCCCAAAAAATATCTAACATGACTTCTTCACACCTGCGCCAATCTGGCGAAAAAAAGGAAGTGCCTTTTCAAAAAGCACTTCTTTGTGTTTACATATTGACATTTGTCGGAAAGCACTTTATAATGATAGAAAATTCAGTTACCCGGAGGTTCCCTATGAACGCCTTCATTGCTCTTGATGTGGGAGGTACACAGATCAAATCCGCCATACTGGCAGAGGGCCGTCTCTCGTCCATTTCCAGGGACGCTGCCCTGGCCCGTGAGGACGCAGAAACCATTGTCGGCAATCTGGCTGGAATTATCGCGGCCAGGCAGGCAGAGCTCACCGCGCAGGGACATACTCTTGCCGGGGTGGGGCTGGCTTTTCCGGGCCCCTTCGACTATGCGAGAGGAATCAGCCTGCTGCGGGGCATCGGAAAGTATGACTCCATCTACGGCCTGGACCTGCGGTCGCGGCTGGCCAAAATCTGCGGGTTGGCCGGAGAGCGCTTCGCCTTTCAGAACGACGCGGACCTGTTCTGCCTGGGAGAAGCCGCTTTTGGCCAGGGCAGAGGATTTGACCGGTCCATGATGATCTGTATTGGCACAGGGCTCGGGTCTGGCTTTGTGGAAAAGGGCCGGCTGGTGAAGTCCGGTCCCCGGGTGCCTGAGAACGGTTGGGTCTATTCCCTGCCATACCAGGGCGGCACTGTGGACCAGTATCTTTCTGCCACAGGGCTGGCCCGTATGCTGCGGGAGAGCGGCCTTTTTCACCCGGATATCACGGTCAGAGAGGCCGCGGATCTGGCCCGGCAGGGGGACCCCCAGGCCAGGAAAATCTTTGCCGAATTCGGCGCCCGGCTGGAAGAAGTGATCCCACCTATTTCAGAGTGTTTTGGCGCGGAATGCCTGGTGATAGGCGGTCAGGTGGCAAAGAGCAGCGCCCTGTTCTGCGAAGGACTGGAACGGACCCTAAAACGCCTGGGGACAGCCCTGCGCGTCTCAGCAGACTCCTCCGCTTCTGCCATGCGCGCGGTGCCGCTGCTGTTTCGGTCTGCCGAGGAGGGCGAAAATCATGCATAATTATTCCAAAGTCTATCAATACATTCTGGAAAAAATCCAGAACGGGGAGTTTTTGGAGGGAGACCTGATTCCCAAGGAAATGGACCTTAGCGAGCAGTTCAGCGTCAGCCGCCCCACGGTGCGCCACGCCCTGAACGACCTTGTGAACGAGGGCTATCTAACCAGAGTACGGGGCCGGGGCAGCTTTGTAACAAAGCCAAAGGTCTTGCAGGAATATACAAAATTTATTGAGAGCTATAACCAGGAGATGGAGAAAAAAGGGTTCTCTCCCCTGACAAAGGTCCTGGAGCTAAGCATGATCTACCCCAGCGAACACATTCAAAGCTGCCTGTCTATTACAGAGGAGGAACGGGTCATCAAGCTGCGCCGCCTGCGCTTTATCAAGGATGCCGACACAGCAAAGCCCATGATATTGACCACCGTCTATTTCCCCCACTCCCTGGTTCCCACAGCGCTGCAGTTCGATTTTGAGCAGCGCTCCTTCTACGATGTGTTGGAGGAAAACGGCGTTTATGTCAACAAGGTCCGGCGCTTTCTGGAGGTGCGGATGCTCTATGGAAAGACGGCCTCTCTGTTTGGGTTGCCGGATAATTCCCCCTGCCACTACATCTCCTCCACAGGCTATGACAGCGCGGAGCGGCCCATTGAATACTCTGAAAATTTCTATCCGGCGGACCGTAATCAATTCATCGTGGAGATTGTCAAATAGGCTCTCCGCTCAAATTGAAATGGATGAATATCGCTTGACTCTTTCTTTTTTTGCAACGCAGATTTTGCGGACGCTTCCGTTTTCGGCCTTTCGCTTTCTCAGCGCCCAACCCACTTTCTGACCCAGAACCGGAAAAGCTCAGGGAAGCATATAGTGCCAGACTTTCGGGTTTTGGCCGGAAGAATCGAGCAAAAAGGGCCGGAAATGCCTGGAAGCTGCTGGAAAAAATCGAATCACCACAGCCATAACCCGAAGGCCGCAGGTTCGAATCCTGCCCCCGCAACCGAAAATCCCCGGAAACTTTAGGGTTTCCGGGGATTTCTTTTTTCGTTTTCCCTTCGTTGACCCACTGACCCATACCAGAACCCGCTCGGACGTTTCGGGGGTCTGCGACAGCAGAATCAAAAAACTCCGGGAGAAACCGCTTGCGGTTTCTCCTACCCATCACGGGGATAGGAGCGGAAACGACCGGATACTACTCCCCAGGAGGTTGCCCATCGTCTTGGCTGCTTCTTTTTGCGCGGCGGTGGTGACGTGGGCGTAGGTGTCCAGGGTGAACCCTGCACTGTAGTGGCCCAGCATACCCGACACCGTTTTGATGTCTACTCCATTTTGGAGTGCCAGGGTCGAAAACGTGTGCCGTTACGGTATAATAACGACAAACGGAAAAAGCCTTTATTTTCAAGGGGTTTGAGCGTTTGCCGTCATTTATTCAATTCCTTTTCCAAGTTGAAACATGGCGAGAAAAATATCGAAAAAAGGAGGCTGTTTCATTAACGACAAAATTTAATAGTGCCAGCGGTCCGGTGTATCGCCTGACCGCTGGTTGCCGTGGGCGTTTCACTTTTATAGGTGGGCGCCCTTTTTTTATACCCATTTTCAAGAGAAAGGAGATCCACATGGAATTAAACGAAATGGAAAAACGGCTGCTGTTTTCAGGTTGAGGGCGACTATCAATACAAAGTCCTGAACGAGCTCCACATGACTGTATGGTTTCCCGTTATGGGAAAGAACGCTTAGACGAGACTATGGAGCTTATGATTGAAGTGGTTTTGTCCAAGCGTCCATATATCCGTATTGCCGGGGATGATTTTCCCAGGGAGGTGGTAAAGGGCCGTTTCCTGAAGATCAATTCCGGCCACCTGGAGTATGTCTTTGACTGCATTGACAAGAACACCACAAAAGTCGGAAATATCAAGGCATACCTGCTGGCAGCGCTGTATAATGCCCCGGCAACAATGGACAGTTATTACCGTGCCGAGGTCAATCACGACCTATACGGCTGTTAGGCGCCTTCGGGTGTCTTTTTTCATCACAGAAAGGAGGCGGGGCACGATGAAAAGAAATTCTGTGCCGGCACTATGCCCGGCGTAAGCAAAGAGCAGATTCAGGCAGCGAGGGAGCTGTGCCTGGAGCATGGGCTTTCCATTGTAGAGAATCCGAAACCCAGCCGGGACCATTATGGCACATGGATGGGAAAAGGAGATTATACTGAACAGGCAATACGGGAAAGGATCGCCGGAACCTATATTCCCTCTGTTCAGCCCAAACGGTCCAATTCTTCGGTGAGGATGCTGATTGATATTGACGCCGCAATGCGGGCCGGTAAAGGTGCCGGTTATGAGCGTTGTGCCAAAGTGTTCAATGTGAAGCAGCTTGCGAAAGCTGTGGCTTACCTGAAAGAGCATGGGGATATGAGCTATGAGGACCTTCAAGCAAAGGCCCAGGCTACGACTTCCCGGTTTAATGAGCTTTCCACGCAGATCAAGGATATGGAAAGCCGTTTATCTCAAAATGGAGAATTGCAGAAACAGATCGTCAATTACTCTAAGACGAGATCTGTCCACATTGCGTATCGAAAAGCCGGTTACAGCAAAAAATTTCGGGCCGAGCATGAGGCTGACATCCTGATCCACCAGGCAGCGAAGAAATATTTTGACAGCCTGGGAGTGGAGAAGCTGCCTACCGTAAAGACTCTGCGGGAAGAATATGCCGAAGTGCTGGAGGCCAAGAGAAAAGCCTATGCGGAATATAAGCAGGTACGGGAAGAAATGCAGGAGCTGCAGAATGTGAAGGCCAATATTGACTATCTGCTGGGACCGTCTGCGGAAAGGACACAGGAAAAAGAACATTCATAAGCATATATGGAAATTATTCAGAAAATTTGATATACTTATTGGCGTGTCTGTGTGGAGTCTACTGCCTTACTTGACAAAGTTTCTCGTTATCCATGGAAAATTCATATACATGACACATTGGAATGCTAATATCTAAATAAAAAAGGGTGATGAAATGGCAAACTTATTGATAGTAGAGGATGATGTCCTGACAAACGAATCTGTTTGTCAGTATTTGCAGGATATGGGCCACATCGTGTTTTCAGCATACGATGGAGAACAGGCTTTAGAGTTGTTCAATAGCAAAGAGATAGACCTGGTTGTTTTGGACATCATGCTTCCCCAAATAAACGGTCTGAATGTTTTGAAAAAGATTCGTCAGGCAAGCAGCATACCAATTCTTATGCTCACAGCGATGGACGACATGGATACACAGATTATGAGTTTTGACAATCTGGCAGATGATTATGTAACGAAACCGTTTTCCATCGTTTTACTGGGAAAAAGGATTACGGCGCTTCTTCGGCGTATTGGAAAAACGGAACCAGCAAATATTTGGAGTTATAAAGATATTATAGTGGACTTCTCCGGCTTTTCAGCAGAAAAGGCAGGAAAGCTGATTGATATTTCACCCAAAGAAGTGCAGTTGCTGAAAATTCTGGTGGATCATACAGGAGTTGTGTTGACCAGAGATCAAATTCTCGATTCTATTTGGGGGACAGATGTTCCATTGAATGATAGGACGATTGACACATATATCGGCAGACTTCGTAAAAAGTTAGGATTGGACTGTATTGTAACAGTAAAGGGAATCGGCTATAAATTTGAGGCTGTGCGATGAAACTATTTCCAAAAACTTTTTGTTATACCCTTATGTTAATGATTATCATTACGTTAATTGGGCATGGGTTGATGTATTTTCTGATACCTGCTTTTTATACAAACCAAAAAGAAAGTCTTGCGGAAAGCATAGGGGAGGAAATAATACAGCAGCTTCAACAATCCTCAGAATTATCGGAAGATAAGGTTTTGGAGCGGTATGCTAAGAATAAGGCATTTGTGAACTTGACCTGCGGAGATAAACAGTATGTCTATGGTTCTTTTTATATTGAAGATGCCCTGAATGGAAACGGGAAAGATTATTCTTTTCAAGCCTCTCCCGGAGATCAAGCGAATGATGCTCAGTCTAATGTTACGGGCGCTGAACAAGGGATTGATGGCCTGGCTCCCTACTTAACAGCACAATTTGTAAAGCGGGAATTTACGTTTCAAAATGCAGATAACGAAGATTGTACGTTGCTTATTCTTGTTACATTGCAGCCGGTAAATGAAACAAAAGGCATTGTTCTTGAGATCCTTCCTATTAACTTGTTGATTTGCTTTATTATTTCTGCTATTGTGGCGTTTTTGTATTCCAGACGGCTTTCTACACCAATCAAGAAAATATCAGAAACTACAGAGCAAATGAGGTTATTAAAGAGAAATGCTGTCTGTGAAATTCGCACAAAGGATGAGATCGGACAGTTATCTCAAAATATCAACGCACTTTATAAGGAACTTTTGACATCAATAGATCATCTGCACGCAGAAATCGCCCATGTTAGCGAAGTGGAGCAATCAAAAATAGACTTCATGCGAGCTGCTTCGCATGAGTTGAAAACGCCTGTATCGGCAGTTTGCACTATGCTGGACAGCATGATCTTAGGTGTGGGGAAATTTGAAGATACAGATACTTATCTCCCTGTATGCAAAGAAAAAATGCTGCAGCTTTCTTCTATGATCCAAGAGGTGCTTGACGCCTCTAAATTGACTGGACAGCCAGAAGAACCTATCAAGAAAGTCCAGCTTTCTGAGTTGCTCCATGAGGTCTGTAATTCCTACCGCTTGATTGCAGATTCAAAGGGAATTGTATTTTATATTGAAACAGAAAAAGCCGGGGTGGTTCATATTCCGGTCAAAGCTGTAAAGCGGGCAATCTCCAATGTTATCTCTAATGCTGTGAATTATGCAAACAGTGGTGGAAAAGTCTCTGTTATCTGTTCAGAAAGCACGATCATAGTAGAAAATGAATGCGTCCCGATTTCAGAGAAAGACCTAAATCATTTGTTTGAAGCGTTTTACCGGCCTGATTATTCTCGCAGCAGGGAAACTGGTGGAAATGGCCTTGGATTATATATCACCCATAAACTTTTGGATACTTACAAAATCCCTTACTCCTTTATGCCGTATGAGCATGGAATGAGATTTACAATAAACTGCCCCACAAATAACCGCTTCGTAAAATGAAGTTATCTCAACGTACCAATACAAAGAGGACTTCATTAAACAAGATAGGGTTGACCCATTGATAAAATGGAGGTGTATGGTGTATTTATCCGCTATACAGAAGTTCTAATATAAAATAAGGAGAGATTACATTGAGATACACAAAAAACATCATTAAACTATTCTGTTTGACTTTGGTTTTTACATTGGTATTATCTGCCTGTGGAAATTCCTCATATAATGACCGCAATTCCATCCTTTCTAACGAGGACAGCTATACCTATCAAAAATGTGTGGACACCGGAAGTACGGACACTTCTCTGAAAAGAGAATTTCAAGGGTTCAATGGAAAAGATACCATCTGGATGCTCGATGCTCAAGAAGATGCTTCTATTTCCCTTGCCCTTTCGACAAATCTGTCCAGCGGAAAATTCAAAGTGCTGCTTGTCTCCGAGGAGAAGGAAATTTCCACTCTTTTAGAAGGTGATGGTACACAGAATACATCCATTGATTTGGAGAAAGGTACGGCAAGAATCATACTTGTTGGGGATGGCACAAGCGGATCGTGTGAAATCACTTTAAGCGATATAAGCAATGTAAGTGTGGATTCACCCTCTGATGGCTTAGATTCCGAAGAATGGATGGATGATTTTTATAATGATTGGACGTAAAATAGAAAGACCCATGGAGTGTTTTGACTTCCTGATTTGAATATTCATGAGACAATCAGGCTATAAGTGATTAGCTACCGCACGATGGCAAAAAAGCTGTCGTACAGCAGCTATACTGACACGCTTATTTGATCTGGCGGTGGCTTTTTAGAGCCGCCGCCTTTTTTGCCGAAAGACCAAGAAAACGAAAAATCTGTTTATCAATATACAGACAGTGTTTTGACAACTCCATGACAACTATGTTCCATACCCATGAGAAATATGCCTGCTAAAATACTGAAAAACAAAGCAAAGGAGGCACTTCTATGAATGTGGGAAAAAGGACAATTTTGTATCTTGTCCGAAAATGGAGCAAGACGCTCTTGCTGTTTATGATTTTCTTAGTCGTAGGTATACTTGTAATTTCCGGGGTATCTATTCGCAAGGCCGCTGACCAGGCGGCTGCAAATGTGCGTCAGTCTTTAGGCGGTGGATTTGTCATGAAAGAAGATCACAGCGACCAGAGCAAATATGAACGCCGTGATCTTGGGAACGGTTCCTATGCGATGGCGTATGTGGGAGAATCCCTGACAAAAGAAATTGCGGATAAAGTGGCAGAGGTTCCCGGCGTAAGCGGATATAATGCAGAGAATATTGGCCCCGCAAATCTGAAAACGATGGATGGCGAGTATTTGAAGTTAAAGAGTATTGAAGGAAGTATGTTTGCCAATGAGCCGGTACTGAGTAAACAGGCAAATATTTATGGCTACACCAATACAGCGGAAGCTGATATGTTTACTGGTGGCAGCCTTGAGTTGATTGAAGGACGCCAGATTACCAGCGAGGATCACAACGCTGTGCTGATCCATAAAGAGTTGGCGGAATCAAACAATCTGAAATTAGGCGACCAATTTGTAATCGCTATGAATCCACAAATTACAGGCGGAGATGAAGAAGCTGGAAAATTGCAAGAAACAGTTACCATTGTCGGTATCTTTGATTCTAAGATAACACAACAAGTTTCCATGTTTTCAACACCGGGAGATTTGCTGGAAAATACAGTTTTGATGGATGTGGAAACAAGCGTAGAACTGTTATCCTGGTCATCTGAGGGCTATTACAAAGTTCATTATCAGGTAGATGATCCGGCTAAGTTGGACAGTATTATGGAAGATGTAAGAAATCTGGATTCCATAGATTGGGATTGTTTTACGTTGGCCGAAGAAAATAAATCCTACGAATCTGCAGCTTTGCCGCTGGACAATCTGGGAGGTTTGATTACGACGCTTATTGTGATTACTACAGTCATAAGCGTTGCCATATTAGTTTTGCTTCTGACCATGTGGACAAAGAGCCGTACTCATGAAACCGGAATCTTACTTTCTATTGGTATTAGTAAGGCAAAGATTTTAATGCAACATCTGGCCGAGGTTCTTATTGTTGCCGTATTAGCGTTCAGCCTTTCTTTTTTTGCCAGTACAGCAGTTGCACAAGGAATGGGAAATGCTCTCTTGGACACCGATACCACTAATTCTGTTACACAAGAACCGGAGATTGGTGAGGATGGTTCCTTTGGTTATACGTTGCCTGAAATCCCTACAAACACAACATCTGTCACTGAATTGACAGTCACAGTTGTGCCACAAACACTGTTTTGGGTGTTTGGTATTGGTGGGGTGCTGATTATAGCCTCCGTAACGGTAGCTTCTATTCCGATTTTCCGTTTGAAGCCCAAAGAGCTGCTTGGAAAGATGGATTAGGAGGTCACATAATGAACACTTTAAGCAGAGCCTTTTTATCAGTACACCGTAAAAAGGGAAAAAGCATTGTGTTGTTCATGGTGCTGCTTGTCGTTTCAACCTTTGTTTTGGTAGGGCTTTCGATTAAATATTCTGCCGATACAGCAGCACAAGAACTAAGGCACTCTCTTGGTGGTAGTTTTGGGTTAGTGGTGGACAAATCTAAATCTGAAAACTTTATAGCCAGTGAAAATCAAAGCAGTGGTGTTCAATATGTCGGTGCGCCGTTAGATGATTCTGTGATTGAAGAAGTCTTAAAAACTCCTAATATTGAAAGCTACAATGCTTCTCAAATTGGAGAGGCAATACTGACCAATGCCAATGGAGAATATCTGGAACTGGTAGAGACCAATAATCAATACGATGATGATGAAACATTACTTCATACTGTTACCAGTGAAATGAATACGGACTCTGAAAAAAGCATGTTTTTTTCAAAAGGAACCTTTCAGATCACTGAAGGGCGTCACATTCTGCCGACAGATGAAAATGTTGTTCTCATAAGTAAAGAACTTGCAGGACTTAACAATTTAGAAGTTGGAGATCAAATCTGGCTTCAATCTTCGCAAGAAAAAACATCCAGCCCCTTCTCTATTGTAGGTATCTACGAAATCAAGGAACCACAACTTAATGCGGGGCTTGTACCGCCACCCTCTCTTTATCAGAACCGAATTTTCATTGACGATTCCAATGGGGAATCAGGAGAATATCAACGACTGGAATTTTATGTGAAAGATCCGGCTCAGCTTAGTAATACCATTGAATCTGCAAAAGAAAACGCCAATATTGCATGGGATGATTTTGCGGTAGAAACTGCCGATGAAGAATATCAGCGAACAGCGGCACCTTTGGAAAATATGTCTGCCCTGGTATCGTCCTTGTTGACCTGCTTAATTATTGGCAGTGCCCTGGTGTTGTCTTTAATTCTAAGTCTTTGGATTAAGGGCCGTATTCATGAAACAGGTATATTGCTGGCTATGGGATACCGAAAGACGCAGATATTTCTGCAACATTTTGCAGAGGTCATGATGATCGCTGCGCTGGCATTTGGCATTTCTTTCTTTGCTGGCCAAGTCGTTGCGGATGTAACGGGTGATCTTCTCCTGCAAAATGTCTCCGCGCAAACCGAAACAATCGCCAGCGATACCGCCTCTTCTCTGGAAGTGGAAATAACTGTTCGTAACTTTGCGGCTGTTTGTGGAATTGGAACCTTAGTTGTAGCCTTCTCTGTGGGAATGTCTAACATCCCAGTGTTTCGCTTACAGCCCAAAGAGATATTAAGCAAAATGAGCTAAATGGAGGATTTAAGATTATGAGCATTTCGGAATTACCAGAATTGTCAAATTCATTTGATAAAAAAAGCAGCTCCCAAATCGGAGCGGGAAAAAGGTATGCCGTTTCCGGCCTTTCTGGATGTGGAAAGACTACTATGAAGCGCACAAGAAGAATAGTTATGCTGATTTGTTCGGCTCTGATTTTCACATTGATCTTATCTGCCTGTGGAAATTCCTCATATAATGATCGCAACTTGATCCTTTCTAATGAGGATAGTTATACCTACCAAAAATGTGTAGACACCGGAAGTACGGACACTTCTCTGAAAAGAGAATTTCAAGGGTTCAACGGAAAAGACACCATTTGGATGCTCAATGCAGCAGAAGATACATCTATTTCTATTGACCTTTCGGCAGATTTGTCCAGCGGAAAATTCAAAGTCCTGCTTGTTTCCAAGGACAATAAAATTACCACCCTTTTAGAAGGTGATGATACGCAAAGCACTTCCGTCGATTTGAAAAAGGGTACAGCAAGAATCATACTTGTTGAGGATGGCACAAGCGGATCGTGTGAAATCACTTTAAGCGATATAAACAATGTAAGCGTGGATTCTGCTTCTGGGGGCTTAGATTCCGAAGAATGGATGAACGATTTTTTTGATGACTGGATGTAAGGAGATGTATGTTGATATGAGCATTTTAGAATTTTCCAATTTGAAATATAGTTATGACGGCAAGCAGCCTGTCCTTCGGGGCGTGAGCGGACAACTGGAACAGGGCAAACTCTACGCAATCCTGGGTCCTTCCGGCTGCGGTAAGACCACCCTGCTCTCCCTGATCGGTGGTCTGGATAGCCCCAGCAACGGCCAAATTTGTTTTGAAGGACAAGATATTGCCAAAACCGGTTTGTCTAATCATCGGAAAAACCATGTGGCATTTATCTTTCAGGCGTATAACCTGATCGACTATCTGACCCCCGCAGAGAATGTATCGCTGACCTCCAAGCTGCCGCCGTTGCCCATTCTGGAGCGCCTGGGCCTGACGAAAGAAGAATCCAAGCGAAATGTGCTGAAACTTTCCGGCGGCCAGCAGCAGCGTGTAGCCATCGCCCGTGCCTTGGCAAGCGAGGCTCCGGTGATCCTGGCCGATGAGCCTACCGGCAATCTGGACGAGGACACTGCCCAGGACATCACGGAAATTCTCAAAGAGAGCGCCCACAAGATGAACAAGTGTGTGGTGGTCGTTACCCACTCCAATGAGCTGGCGAAGCAGGCCGATGTGGTGTTCCGGCTGAAAAAAGGTGAGCTGCAGGTGCTGGAGCGTACTCAGGATGGAAACGCCCAACCCCAATGCCGCAGAAACAATGCTCCCCGCAACGAGAGGAGGGCAAGATGATGGACGAGTTTTCTAAGCCCTCCAAAAAGGGCAGCATCCTCGCTGTGGCCTGCTACGTTTTTGCTGTGCTGCTGTTGATTACGGCCTTTATTTCCTTGGCGGCTTGTCATCAAAACATTTCCCGGCAGCTTGAGCAGGGTGTCCCTGTGCAGGGAAATGAACTGGCCATTGTGAATCTCTACTTAACAAGCTGTGTGCAGTATTTTGCCTTTGCCGCCGCCATGGTGTTTTGCGGCAAGGCTGCCCGCAGGGGGCTGGCAATCCAGAGCGAAGCGCCGGTACAGGTCACGCCCTATATGCTCAACGCCTCGGCAGAGGCCATCGGTCCCGATTATGCCGAGGAAGTTAAGCCGGAGGATGAAGATACGGATTTTGAGGCTTGGGGATTCCGGGAAAAGGAAGAATAAAAATCGACTGTAAAGAAGGATAGCTCAGATTCTTTTTGATTGACACTGAGGAACAGGGGGTGATAGTATGGGGCATTTCGCAGTATTTGATTTAACAGAATCCGGTGAAAAAATAGGCAGGAAACTTTTTGCGCTTCTCACAAAGACACAGCAAAAAGAATTGGAGCGTTTTATTTCAGAAAGTAAAAATTCTGAATCTGATAGTGTCCTTTCTCCATGCTATCCTGCCTTTTATGGTCAGTATTCCATTCCAAGGCAATCAGATCAGCCATTAACAGAGATCCAGGAGGGCGATTTGTACTTCTGCTTGGAACAGCGCCTTGTTACTGTTCGAGGCCAGATGATTTCGCTAACTGTTAAGGAATTTGACATTCTTGCTTTGCTTATACAGAATCCAAAACGGGTGTTCACCTATGAAATGCTGCTGGATCTGGTATAGCATGAGAACTACACCTACTATTCCCGAAAGGCAATCAACAACCATGTAAGCAACCTGCGAAAGAAAATCAGGATTGCCCCGGATCTGCAGGATTATGTGAAAAGCGTCTATGGCGTGGGCTATAAATTTGAAGTATAGGAAGGGTGCGGTATCCTCTGCCGCACCCTTAAATTTTCGTATTTGTTTTACTGCATAAATAGCCTCTTGTTATATATGAAAAAAGAATTGCAAAATAAATTCATAGGGCTTGTTTGAAAATAGAGGAAATGACGAATTTTGGGCCAGAAGGGGACAATTTCAAGGAGAAAACCGCAAGGCAATCTGGCGATTGACGAGGATTTTCGACGTAGAAAGTGGCCTCTTATGGCAAAAAAGACGACGTTTTCGATTTTTCAAACAAGCCCTAGCCAGAGGCTACTTCGTGTATTGACATTTTTCAAATATGATGCTATACTGAAAACAACCAATTAACCAAAAGGTTAAAAGCTATGAAGGAGGTGTTCTCCTTGTTGAATGTGTCCAGCTTGTCTTTTCATTACCAACCACAAGTCCCTGTGCTGACCGATCTCACTTTTTCTGTGCTGGATGGAGAAATCGTTGGCCTGTTGGGGAAAAACGGAGTTGGAAAAACCACAACCTTAAAGCTGATTTTGGGATTACTACCGATTGAAAAAGGCTCTATCTGCCTTGGTAATTACTCTCTGGAGCTGAACCCCATGCAATACAAGAAACAAATCAGCTATGTTTCTGACAGCCACGATATATACAACAATCTTACGGGAAAGGAGTATTTGAATTTTATAGCGGATATGTACGAAGTACCTTCTAAAACAAGAGGCACAATTTATACTCCGCTGATAGAGGCGTTTCAGGTTGAAAAACATCTGAACAGACCTATCAAAAAATTATCTCATGGGACAAAGCAGAAAATTGCTATTATAGCTTCACTGGTGAACGATCCCCTTCTTTGGGTGTTAGATGAGCCGATGACGGGACTGGATGTAGAAGCGGTTCAGGTCTTGAAGAAATTGATTCAATCCAGAGCGTCCTACGGAAAATCGGTTCTGTTTTCCTCTCACATATTGAAAATTTGTGAGAACCTATGTGATAAAATCGTCATTATGCAAGCTGGCATGATTAAGAAAACAATCAAACTTCGAGATAACCCTTCCGAAACTTCTTTAGAGGATATTTATATGGAGGTGGTTAATGATGTACCGGTGGGCAAAGATCTTTCAATTAAGCAAAGCAATCAGTAAGATCAATTTTAGCTTTTTGAACTTCCGATACAAATTAAAAGAACGCCCTGACGCCTACGTTATTGTGCTGAGTTGCTTTGTTTTAAGTATTATAGGCGTGTTCTATTACTACTATTTCCAAATGCTGGGACAGCTTTATGATGGACTTTCCGAGTTGGGGCTGGGAGCATTGTTTTGTCGGCTTGCACTGTTTGTGGTGGCAATGATACTTTCAATCGCGAGCGCCTTCCTGCTGGTCAATGTTTTCTGCTTTTCAAAGGATACAGAACACTTGTTGCTATTTCCTGTGAGGCCATGCGACATTTTTACAGGCAAGTACATTACCGTAATCTTGTTTTGCTATGGGATTGAAATTTTACTGCTGCTTCCCGTGTGTATAATTCAAACACAATATATGGGAGAAACTTCTGCAATAATCACATACATCTCTGCGGCAGCAATACTTCCTCATGTTGTTGTGTTCCCTTTGGCGGTTCTTGTGACAATATGCTTGAAATTTGCCATGCTTCTGAAACGCATGAGGACACTGCTGGTGGTTGCAGGAATCATAGTGTATTTTGCGGGCGGCATGATTGGCAGTCTATTATCCAATGGACAAATAGATGAAAAACGAGACTTATTGAACTGGGTTAATGATTTCATTGTACCATTCCCATTCTATAATCAGTATATCGGTTTTCACCCCGCACTAGAACTGCTCTGCATGATACTTGTTGCGGTATTTATCGGTGGCTATTACTATTTGAGCTATCTTGTAATCGGAAAGAAATATGCCATCTATGATAAAGAGGGACGGATTCGCCTAACGGCGACGAAATTCAACTCATTGCCAAAGCTGAGAAGTTATTTTAAGAAAGAGTATCAGACTTTTTTCCGTAATCCAGTATATGTCATAAATGGATTGTTTTGGGTTTTTATTACCCCTTTTTTACTGCCGCTGTCTTTCCGGGTCAGCGCAACTGCAGAAAGTATAGAACAAATAAGACTTTTGGTATCTGCCCCGGAATTTTCCTTCTATGCGGTATTATTTGCGATTGCGGTCATAGTCCTTACATCCACAATCAATGTAGTGGCTTCCAGCAGTTTTTCCAGAGAGGGCGCAAGTTTCTGGATAGCGAAGATTATTCCGTATCCATTAAAGCAGCAAGCGTTTGTGAAAGCCCTGTTTTCTACAAGTATCTCGATGATGGGGATTATCATAAATTGCTTCATATTTAAGGCTTACTTTCACTATGGCCTTATCCAGATTGGAGTAATTGCTCTTGTTGGCATATCATTTGCAGCATTATGGAACTTGATCGGGGTATGGATCGACATGAAGCGGCCCAAATTGGAATGGACAAATGAAACAGAAGCGATTAAGCAGAATGTTAATGTGGTTTTATCCATTTTGCTTTGCATCGCAATTTCAATAGGATATATATTTGCGGTTGCAAAAATGCTTCAGAATGGATTCCCTGCCGGGGGCGTTATAACCTTTCTGTTGTGCAGTGTATGTATTCTAATTTTACTTGTGTGTAAAGGAATTGCTTCATATCAAGAGTAATTGCCTTTCAAAATATGTCAATCAATCAAAAGGAGGAAGAAGCTATGAGTAAGAAGAACTTGATCCTTGTGGTGCTATTGATCGGAGCCTTTGTCATTTTGTTTGTGGCAACATTTTTTCTTCCAGACAAGATACCTTTCCATTTTGATGCAAATGGTGAGGCAGGATAGTATGCAAGCAAGTATTTTATTCTGCTGCTTACGCCGGTTCCGTATTTGATTTACCATCAATTTACGCGCAAGAAAAAATGAATACAGTATTATTGAGAAAGGAGATTCATTTAGATGACTACTGTATTCAAAGCTCTATCTGATGATACCAGACGACAAATCCTAAAGTTGCTTGCGAATGGTGATATGACAGCGAAAGAAATTTCTGAAAACTTTACAATTTCAAAGCCTGCCATATCAAAGCATCTTGACATTTTGAAAGAAGCAAGGTTAGTGACAAGCGAACGGACGGGGATGTCCGTTACTTATTCCCTGAATGCTTCTGTATTGCAAACAACTTTAGGCGCATTTTTAGATTTTTTTGATACGAATAAATCGACAGGAAAAGAGGGAAATGACAATGAAACTATATAGAAGCCTGAATATGATATTCTTGATTATATTCATCATAGGGACGGTTCTGTGCTTTAAGTACCTTCCCAGTGAAATCCCTTTGTTCATGCAAAGCTCTTCCCGCTGGGTTTTTATCGGGATTTGTTTCGTTCTTTTGTTGGCGTTAGCTATTGTGGCATTTTTCCCTCATAAAATCTCCAAAAGCGATAACAAAGTGAGAAATGATGTTACTCTGACTGCGATTAACCTCTTGGGGCTTGGAATTTTTCTTTTCTATTTTGTCACGGTAGCTAAATACTGTGGTTTGCAGATGAATTACATGAAAGGCATAGTGCTTATCGTGGGAGGCTTAATGGTATTGGTCGGGAATTTGTTACCACAAATGCCTTATCGTAGCTGTATTGGGCTCAAATTGCCTTGGATTTTAAAGGATAAACTATGCTGGCAAAAAACGCATCGGTTTGCCGGATACACGGCAATTCCTTTTGGGATTATTCAGTGTTTACTTGTCTTGTTTGTGCAAAACAATAATCTTGTATTTTTGTTGGGAATTGGTCTTTGGATTATAACTGTGTGTGTTTATTCCCTGGTTGCTTTTTATCAGAGCAAGGGAAATTTGGGAAAGTATAGGTCATTAGATAGTAATAACAAGTAATAATAATATTTGGCAAGTCTGCTATTCTTGCTATTCAGTGTGAAAGAGAAAGCAAAGCAAAAATATATGATATGGAAAGAAGGTATAATTATGAGAAATTAGCCGTTTTGGACTTAAAAGATTCCGGCAGGCAGATCGGTGAAAAGCTGTTTACCCTGCTTTCTGCTATCCAAAAGAAGGAACTGGCTCAGTTTGTTCGTGACTATGAGGCTGGCAATATTCCGGCTGATGTCTCCTGTACAACACTCTTTCGAGGCCAGTATTTTATCCCACCGCAGGCCGATCAACCCTTGACAGAAGTCCGGGAAGGTGATTTATATTTCTGCTTGGAGCAGCGCCTTGTTACCGTGCGGAGCCAGGTAATTCCGCTGACGGTCAAGGAATTTGAAATCTTTGCTTTGCTCATACTGAATCCAAAACGGGTGTTCACTTATGAAATGCTCCTGGATCTGGTATGGCATGAGGATTACACCTACTATTCCCGGAAAGCGATCAACAATCATATAAGCAACCTGCGAAAGAAGCTCCGGGTTGCCCCTGACTTGCCGGATTATGTGAAAAGCGTCTATGGCGCGGGCTATAAATTTGAAATATAGAAAGGGTGCGGTATTCCCTGCCGCACTCTTAAATTTTCGCTTTTTCTTCTGTGTGGATAACGCCTGATTTTGTCATATATTGTTGATTAAATTCAGTAAATCCGTGACGCTTCTGGAAGAATTATAGCACTTCTCCCTATATAATGCCCCAAAATAAGGGAGGTGGACATAATAGGTAACTCTGCTCTCCTTCACTAAAGGAGGGCATGGAAAATGCTGCCGAGGTCAGAATACCGGCCTCGACATAGCCGGTCATATAAAAGAGATTCAAACCCCGTAATCCTGCGATGGATTGCGGGGTTTTTCCATTCGACAGGATTTTGCATTTTCCATTCTGCTCCGCCAGATATTACTCCTCCGCCGAAAGATAGGAAAGAAGCGGATGGAGGAAAAAACGAATAACCCGAGAGGGATTATGCTGGAGCCGACGCATAAATGAATGAATGTTATGAGAGATATCCTGCGCCGTATAAGGAAGATTCCCAGTATGCACAGAG
>CAJTCU010000017.1 GCA_910574935.1 Oscillospiraceae bacterium | reverse complement strand
AGAATCAATAGCAAGCTAAATCATCAGCGTTTAACTTCGTTCGACTTGCATGTGTTAGGCACGCCGCCAGCGTTCGTCCTGAGCCAGGATCAAACTCTCTAAAACATGGTATCTAAACGCCTTTCGGCCTTTAAATCTATCTTAGAGCTTTCTTAGCTCATTCGAAGCACTTGGCTTCTCTACAGATTTCTTCAGGTTCTGCTTCCTGTTTCCTTCTTAAAGGAGTCTCTCAACTCTTTCAAGAATTCACGGGTTCTTTCTTCTTCTCGTTGTTTAATTTTCAAGGTCCTATCTCTCTTTGCGGTCCTGCTTGCTACCACTCTATCTTAGCACGCTTTTCCGCTTTTCGCTCTCTTCTGGAAACCTCTCAAACCCGCTTCGCTCCTGGCCTTCCGGCCTCTTCACTTCGCTTTCGTTTTTTTTCGTTTCCCTCGAGCGCTTGACTATCATATCACATCGGCTTTCGTTTGTCAAGTACTTTTTTCAATTTTTTTCAAAAAGTTTTTTGACTCACTTTTTCTCTCCAGCCTCTATACAACCGAGGCTTTTATGTGATATAATCACCTTGCTGCCTTACCGAATTTTGTCGTTTGGTTGAGCAGCAAGACGTATTATACCCCTACTCATCCCAAAAGTCAACCCTTTTTTTCAAATTTTTTCAAATTTTTCCATTTTTTTACAAAGGACGTGTTTTCATGCCCATTCGCATCCAGGCCGAGCTGCCTGCCATTGAGGTACTGGAGTCCGAGAATATCTTTGTTATGACCCATGAACGGGCCGCGGGCCAGGACATTCGCCCCCTGAAAATTGGCATTCTGAACCTGATGCCCACCAAGATTGAAACCGAAACCCAGCTTTTGCGCCTGCTGGGCAACACCCCTCTTCAAGTGGACGTGGAACTGCTGCACCCCGCCACTCACATCAGCAAAAACACCAGCGTCTCCCATCTTAACAAGTTTTATAAGACCTTCCGCGATGTTCGCGGCCAGCGCTTCGACGGCCTCATTGTGACCGGCGCGCCGCTGGAAAAGCTGCCCTTTGAGCAGGTGGACTACTGGGACGAAATGTGCGCCATTATGGAATGGGCCAAACAGAACGTGTACTCTACCCTATATATTTGTTGGGGCGCCCAGGCGGGGCTGTATTATCATTATGGCATCCAGAAGTTCCCTTTAGAAAAAAAGCTTAGCGGTATTTACAACCATCAGGTGCTCAATCCCTATCATCCCCTGATGCGGGGCTTTGACGACAACTACTTTGCCCCCCATTCCCGTTACACCCAGGTGCTGCTGGAGGATGTTCAGCGCTGCCGGGAGCTGATTCCCCTGGCGGTTTCCCGCCGGGCCGGGCTGCACATCATTGCCGAACGGGGCGGCCGGCGGTTCTTTGTTACCGGCCACGCCGAGTATGACCGGGACACCTTGGCCAAAGAGTACTTCCGGGATCTAAACAAAGGCCTGGACCCGGAAATCCCCTATAACTATTTCCCGGGTGACGACCCCAGCCGCACCCCGGCTTTTACCTGGCGCAGCAACGCCCACCTGCTGGTGGCCAATTGGCTGAATTATTACGTATACCAGCAGGTGCCCTATGATTTCATTGGGGAGGCATAAGGCGCCCTGGGCCTTTCTCTAGCGGAAACAGCCCGCTCTTTTCTATAACTCTTTTGGTTTTATCTCTAAGAAAGGACCTGTGCTTATGAATTGCGACGGTGTAATTTTTGACCTGGACGGCACCCTTTGGGACGCCACCCGGGCCCTTACTGAAACCTGGCGGCTGGCTCTCTCTGGTCAGCCGGACATTCCCCGGCCCCCCACCCGCCAAGAGCTGAAAAGCGTGATGGGTATGACTGCGCCCCAGCTAATGGCCGCCCTTTTCCCCCATCTCTCTCCCCAGCGGGGAGAAGTCCTCTTTGAAAAATGTTGCGCTGTGGAAAACGACTATCTGCGGACCCACGGCGGCGACCTTTACCCCGGCATGGAGGAAACCCTAAGCGCCCTGGCGCGGCGGCTGCCCCTTTTTATTGTCAGCAACTGTAATATGGAATATATTCCCTGCTTTTTAGAGGCCCACAAGCTGGGAAACCTTTTTACCGACTGGGAGTGCATTGGCCGCAGCGGCCTGGAAAAGTGGGAAAACATCTGTCTGGTGGCCAAACGCAACAGGCTTTCTCACCCCATTTATGTGGGCGACACGGCCATGGACCAGCAGGCCGCCCAAAAAGCCGGAACGCCCTTTATCCACGCGGCCTATGGCTTTGGGCAGGCGCCGGGGGCCCTCTCTATTAACAGTATTAAAGAGCTCCCCGCCCTGCTGGACGAGGTAGCCCCATGAACACCAGCCTGCTGTTTTCCAGCTTTCCCTTTTTCTCCGGCCAAAAGGTAACCCTGGCCCGGATGACCGAGCTGGACCTGGAGGCCCTGTGGGCCGTGCTGGGGGACGAGGAAAACTTCCGCTACGCCCCCACCGGCCCCCTGCCCAGCCCGGCCCACTGCGCCCGAAAGCTCCTTCAGGCGGACGCCATGTTTCGCGACCGGGCCGCCATTTTGCTGGGCATCTACCCAAAGGGCGGGGGCAACCCCCTGGCGGGCATTTTTGAGATCTACAATATTGACCCCCAGATCCAGTCCGCCACCATCCGCTTCACCCTGGGGCGCCAGTTCACAGGCCACAGCTATGCCACAGACGCGGTGCGGGCCGCTGTGGACTACCTGATGGGCTCTATTGGGGTGCACAGGATTCAGGCCTATGTGCTGCCCACCAACTACCGGGGCGTACTGGTGCTGGAGCGCTGCGGCTTTGTCCGGGAGGGCACCATCCGCGAGGGATTTTTCTGGCCCGACAAGGGCATTGTGGATCTAACCCTCTATTCCCTTCTTCCCACCGACACCCACCGCACCGCCGCGGTATCCCATTTGTTTTAGGGCAATACCGCACAATTCTAAGTACCGTATTGCGCAGTCAGATTTTTCGTGAGAGGGTACAGATTGAGCGCCGTCCATCTCACCATTGACCAGCGAAAGCTGTGCCCTATCACGGAAAATCTGCAAGCAAGACGGTGCTTAAGGCGCCACCCGCGAATGGTGCGGGGTTGCCTTAGGCCTTATAAAGCTTGACAACCGCCCTGAGTTCTGCTATCCTATATTCAAATAATTCACTGCCACCGGGTAGAAAATGCGAAAGCATTCGGTACACATCGTTAGGTCTTAGAAGATGTGCGCGCGGATGCTTTTTTTGCGTCATGGAGGTTTTTTATGAAATTAAAATGGATTTTTCACCACTTTGGCAAAGGGGAAATCGCCCTTTGGGCTGTCTCCGTGTTCGCCATTACGGCCGCGTTTCTTCTCTTTGACGGGCAAAACATTCTCTCCTTATCCGCCTCCATTCTGGGCGTCACCGCTTTAATCTTTTGCGCCAAAGGAAACCCCATGGGCCAGCTGCTCATGGTGGTTTTCAGCGCTCTTTATGGGGTCATTTCCTATGGGTTTTCCTACTATGGAGAAATGATCACCTACCTGGGCATGACTGCCCCCATGTCTATTTTTGCGCTCATTTCCTGGCTTAAAAACCCCTATCAGGGCAACCGGGCACAGGTAAAAGTGAACCGCCTATCCCCGCGCGAACTAGTCTTTATGCTCCCCCTTACCGGGGCGGTTACCTGGGGATTTTACTACATTTTAGCGGCTTTTCACACAGCAAACCTGCTGCCCAGCACCCTCTCGGTTACCACCAGTTTTGCGGCCGTATACCTCACCTTTCGCCGCAGCCCGTACTATGCCATAGCCTATGCGTCCAATGACCTGATCCTCATCCTTTTATGGACGCTGGCCGCTTTTTCCAGCTTGCGTTACCTGCCGGTAGCCGTGTGCTTTTCCGCATTTTTTGTCAATGACCTCTACGGCTTCATCAGCTGGCGGAACATGCGGAAGCGCCAGGAAAAGGGAAAATAAGCGGCTTATACCGGGCAAGCCCGGTTCTCAACAAAAAAAGCGGCGCTTTTGCACCGCTTTCTTTCCTCTTTACCGCCGTTTTTCCGCGTATTCCGCCCGCATTTGCGCATAGCACTCGCTACAATAAACCGGCCGCTCCTCCCTGGGTTCAAAGGGCAGCCGCGCCTCTTTTCCACAGGCGGCGCACACGCCTATATAGGCTACCGGACGTTTCCCCATCCGGCGGCAGTCCTTGCACCGTTTTGGCGGGTTATTGAACCCTTTTTCCTCATAAAACTCCTGCTCTCCCGCAGTAAACGGGAACTCTTTTCCGCATTCTTTACAGATCAGCGTTTTCTCCTGATACATAAAAACCCACCTCGTTTTCCATGCGTTTCTGTCATGATTTTTCTCTGCAATCCCTGTTTTTTTCTGTTTTACCGCTGGCCTTTTAGCTGGCTTAGCTTTACCCGCGCCCGGTATAAAGCATTGTCAAAGGCCTTTAGCGTCATGCCGCTTCGCCCTGGAATTTCCTCCCGCTTGTAGCCTCCTAGATACAAGGCCAGCGCCTGGCGTTCCAGGGGCGTCAAAGCCTGGTCGATCCGCTGGCGCGTGGCGGCAAAGCCCTCGCGCAGCTCCAACAGATCCTGGGGGCCAGCCCCAGCCGGAAGGTTTCCCGCGCTGTCTAACGATAGAGACTCATTGAGGGTCCGGTTGCCTGGGCTGCCATGGCGGCGGGCGGCCTTGGCCATACGGTTGAACACGCACACACCCGCATATGTGGAAAAGCTGGCTCCCCCCCCCTCCCGATAAGAAAGGGCGGCGGCGTACAGGGCTAAAAAGCCCTCTTGCACCAGGTCCTCATGCTCCAGGCCCGAAAACTGCCGCGCCTTTTCCTGCAGCAGCCACAGGTACCGGGCGCTTAGCTCCACAAAGGCCTCTGGTTCTCCCTGGCCCACCAGCTGGACCAACTGGATATCGCTTAAACTGCCAAAGTCCTCCGCCATCCGGCTTCCCTCCCTCAAAAAATATCATACCGTATGATAGCAGCCCCGTCAAGGGCTTTTTCGGCCGCAGCGCCATTGCCCGCCCGAACAAAAAGTTTTTAGAGCAACCCCCAACAGCCAGCCCTTTTGCCAAAGGTTTTGGGGTGGCGGCGTTTGGTCTACATAATCCACCATTTCCACATAGTTTTCCACATTCCACCGATCATTCCACACCACGGCGGAAAAGCCCGCTGGTATGGGGCCCTTCCGGCTTTTTGCCCTGCCGGAACGCTTCCAGCACCTTTCCACATTCCACGGGGCTTTCCACGGTAAATCTTAGCAGCAGAAAGTCTGCCGCCAGCTCTTCTCCACCCAGCCACAGCGGCACGCTGTTCAGCAGTTCGCTGCCAAACCGGCCCTGCTCCCGGCACACCACCGGAAATTTCACCCCCTTGCGGTCAGTAAGGGCCCCGGGGGTCTTGCATCCCAGGCAGCCTTTGGGGGAATTGGCCAGGGGGCAGTTTCGGGTCAGCATCAGGGCTTGGCGGCCGTAGACCATGGCCCCCAGAGGCAGGATTCCCCGCTTGAGACCCCGAAATTCCCGGCCGGAAAGTTCGAAGCTGGCCTCGGCGCTTTCCAGCCCCAGGGCGGCAAAAGCCTCTAGGGCCGCGGAATTAGTAATATTTAAAGAAAAGGCGCCATGGGCCCTGGCCCCCAGCTCCCGGCACAGGGCCAGGGCCCCCAGGTTTCCGCAGGTAAACTGCCCAAAGCCCCGGTGCATGCGCTCTTCTATAAGGCGGCGCACCTGATCCTCTTGGCCAAAAAGAGCCCGGGGCAGCTCCAGCACCAGCTGGGGTCCCTCCGCCTCTTGCAGCCGTTCTAAAACAGGCAGAGGCGTCTCCAGGGGCAAGGCCAGCTGGGCGCAGTCCTTCAGGGCCTCCCTGGGCGGCAGCTGTTCCACGGAACGAAAACAAACGCGCAGCGCGGCGGGGGCGCTTTTCCCGGTTAGCCGCTCCTCCTTCGTTTTGGCGGGACACTGTTTTTTTGCCAAAAGGGACGGTGCTCCAGCCTCTGGGGCGGCCCATACATGCCGCTGTGTCCTGGTCCCCGCCGCTTTGTTATGCCAAGGCGGGGCCGTCCCGGTCTCCCGGCCCGCTCCAAGAAGGGTCAAACTATCGCTCAAGCGGCCCTCTGTCTCTCCAGCGGCCTCTTTAATAGGAGCCCACAGGGGGCGGTTTTCGCCTCTCTCCCAGGGAACGGCCTCTCGCCGGGTCCGTTTTTCCAGCAGCGCTTCCAGGGCCTGGCGGCGCAGGGCGTTCAGCCCGCTTACGGAAATGGCCGCGCCCCCCTCTGGAACCTCCACCTTTTCCGCCAAGAAAGGCGTGCCCCCGGTCTTTCTCAGCTGGGCCCGGCAGCGCTCTGGATCTAGGAGCGGGACGCCAGGCTGCGCCCCGGTATTCAGCCCCACCGGCGCCAGGGCAGCGGCACAGCGGCCCTCTTGGTCGCTGGCGGTCAGGCACAGGCCCCCGGCAGTGGAGACCAGGCTGAAGCTTACCAAAACCCTCTGCCCTTCGCCCCTATATAGCCCCCGCAGCCCTGCCAGCACCTTCTGGGTGGCAGCGGTCACGTCCTCCTTACGCCGGGTTCCAAACATTTCCCGGCCCCTATGCCCTGTCAGGTACCCGTTGGTAAAGCCCGAGCGGGAAAACACTGCCTCCAGGTTGTGGAAAAGCTCTGGGGGCACAGGCTTGCCATCCGCGGCCAAACGGCAGGCCGCTGTGGCCGCCGCCACATATTCCGGCCGCTTCATGCGCCCCTCTATTTTCGCCGAGCATACCCCCGCCTGGGCCAGCCGGTCCATAAAGGCAATAAAGGACAGGTCTTTTAAGGATAAATCGTGGCCTGTGCCCCCTGGCGCGGCAAAGGGCAGGCGGCAGGGCTGGGCGCACTGGCCCCGGTTTCCGCTGCGCCCGCCCAGGGCGGCGCTAAGGTAGCACTGGCCGGAGACGCACATGCACAAGGCCCCGTGGACAAAGCTTTCCAGCTCCACGGGGCAGCTCTTGGCAATCTGCTCAATCTCTTCCAAAGAGAGCTCCCGGGCCAGCACCACCCGGCTGGCACCCAGCGCATGCACCAGCCGAACCCCCGCTGGATTATGCAGGCTCATCTGTGTGGAGGCATGCAGGGGCAGCGCCGGAGCCCTCTGCCGCAGCAGAGCAAACAGACCCATATCCTGCACCAGCACCGCGTCCACAGGCAAAGAGCAGAGAAACTCCACAAATTCCAGGGCGGCAGGCAGCTCGCTGTCTTTTAACAGGGTGTTCACCGTCACGTGCAGGCGCACCCCCCGGGCGTGACAAAAAGCAGCGGCCCCACGCAGCTCCTCCTGGGAAAAGTTTTGGGCATTGGCCCGGGCCCCAAAGGCCCGCCCCCCCAGGTAGACCTCGTCCGCCCCGGCGAACACAGCGGCCCGCAGCTGCTCCCAGCCTCCGGCGGGGGCCAGAACCCGCAAACGCTCTTTACTCATCTTTTTCAAAGAAACTCACCAGCCCCTCCTGCTGTAGGTCATCCTCAAAACGCAGGGGATTACGGCGGCGTTTGGGGGGCTTGGGCTTCTGGGGCGGCTCTTCCTGGGTGGGGGCCTTTGCCGGCGGCTCCGGTACCAGGGGCGTGGGCTCTGGTTTGAGTTCTTCCTTTTGCCGGGGAGTGGGCGTTTGCGGCTCTTTGTGGCTTAGCAGCTTTTCCAGCTCTTCCAGGCGGGCCCGCAGTTCCCGGTTCTCCTGGGCAGTGTCCCCCAGCTGGGCGGCTTTGGCCTGTAGGGCTTGGTTCTCCTGGCGCAGGCTCTCCGCCTGGGCCTGGGCCTCGCCCGTGAGCTTCTCCAGCTTTTCCTTAAGCGCCTGATTCTCCTGGGCGGCGTCCCCCAGCTGGGCGGCTTTGGCCTGTAGGGCTTGGTTCTCCTGGCGCAGGCTCTCCGCCTGGGCCTGGGCCTCTCCCGTGAGTTTTTCCAGCTTTTCCTTGAGCGCTTGATTTTCCTGGGCGGCGTCCCCCAGCTGGGCGGCTTTGGCCTGTAGGGCTTGGTTCTCCTGGCGCAGGCTCTCCGCCTGGGCCTGGGCCTCTCCCGTGAGTTTTTCCAGCTTCTCCTTAAGCGCCTGATTCTCCTGGGCGGCGTCCCCCAAATGATTCAGCCGGGCCTGTAGGGCCTCCAGCTCCCCTTCCAGGCTTTGGGACTCCTCTATCTGTGCCTCGGCTTGGCGCAGGGCCTCCTGGCCCTGCTTGGCTTTTTCAATCACCAGCTCCAGCTTGCGGCGCAGTTCCTGGTTTTCCCCTTCCAGCTGGCCCTCCCGGGGGGTGGGGCCAGGGTTTTCGGCAGCCTGGCGCAGGGCGGCGTTTTCTTCTTCCAGCTGGGCGGCCTTTTCCTCAAAGACCTTTAGGCGCTGGATGTTCTCCTCTAAAATACCGTTTTCGCTCTCCAGCCGGGCGGCCTTTTCCGCCAGCTGGGCATCTTTCTGGGTGTCCACAGCGGACTTTAGCAACTCCACCTTCTCCTCTTGCCACAGCTCGGCCTCCACTTCCAGCTCCTCCACCCGCTCGGCCAGGGCCTGGGCCCGGTCGGTGGTCTTATGATAGTCGTCGCAAAGGCTTAGGGCCGCGGTTAAAGCCGCCGCCTCCCGGGTGATGAGCGGAGAAGCGGACATGGCATGGCCCATCAGGCCGCCCACCTCGTCGGCCAGGGTCTGCATGTACTCGCCGCTCTCATTGGTAATCACGCCGCAGACCACGCCGTTTATATTCAGTCGAACCCTTCGTTTTTCCACAGTGACCCGTCCTTTCCGGATTGATGGTTCTGGTTCTATTATATGACAAAATCCGCGAATAGAAAAGAGGTTTTTATGAAATTCTGGAGAGAACCATGGTTTTCATGCCCCGCTGCCCAGGGCTTCTGGATACTAGTATCTTCTGGATTCTAGTATCCTTATAAGCTATATAATGTAACCTATAATAATATAGACCTTGCTTTTTTCTGGAATTTAGTTTATAATTCATATATTGCGCTATGTGATTCCAGCTGTGTTACTCTGTGCGAGATGTGCACTTAATATTGTGGAGGAGGCTTATTCATGAACTATTCCCTGTCTGTATCACAAATAAAAGAAGCGATTCGGGACAAGCTGTCCCATACTTTCGGGGTGTCTTTGCAGAACGCCACCAACGAGGAATATTACAAGGCTGTGGCCCTGATTGTGCGGGAGCTGATGGCAAAAGGCCGCGCCGAGTTCAATACCAACGCCGAACGTACCAAGACAAAGCATATCTATTATTTATGTATGGAATTCCTGCTGGGCCGGTCTTTGCGGAACAACCTGTATAACCTGGGCATGGAGGAAAACGTGCGGGAGGCCCTTTCCGAATACGGCATTAAGCTGGAGCACCTGTACGAGCAAGAGCCCGACGCGGGCCTGGGCAACGGCGGTTTGGGGCGGCTGGCGGCCTGTTTTTTGGACGGTTTGGCCACCCAGGGCTACCCGGCCATGGGCTACTCTTTGCGGTATGAGTACGGCCTTTTCCGCCAAAAGCTGGTGGACGGCTGGCAGACCGAGCTGCCGGACTTCTGGCTGCCGGGGGGCTCTGTCTGGATGCAGCAGGTGCCTGAAAGCGCGGTGGAGGTCCACTTTGACGGCCGTATTGAGGAGCGCTGGAACGACCAGTACCATGTGGTAAAGCACAAAGACTACACCACCGTTACGGCCATTCCCTTCGACCTGTACGTTTCTGGCAAAGACGGCCGGGGCATCAGCCTGCTGCGGGTGTGGAAGGCTGAAAACAACCAGTTTGATATGAACCTCTTTGGCAGCGGAAACTATATGCGCGCTATGGAGCAGCAGACCATGGCCGAGGTGATTACCAAGGTGCTGTACCCCGAGGACGACCACACCGAGGGCCAGCTGCTGCGGCTTTCGCAGCAGTACTTTTTGGTGTCCGCCTCTGTCCAGGACATCATCCGGCGGCACCTTTTTGCCCACAGCAACCTGGACGAGCTGCCGAAGCTGGCGGCCATCCACCTAAACGACACCCACCCGGTGCTTACGATCCCCGAGATGATGCGGGTGATGCTGGACGAATGCGGCTACAGCTGGGAGGCCGCCTGGGAGATTGTAACGAGCACCGTGGCCTATACCAACCACACGGTGATGAGCGAGGCCCTGGAAACCTGGAAGTGCGACCTGGTGAAAATGCGCCTGCCCCGTATCTACCAGATCATTGAGGAGATTAACCGCCGGTTCTGGGAAGTGATGAAGCATAAGGGCGTGGACCACGGCAAAATCTCCCGTATGGCCCCCATTCAGAACGGCTATGTGAAAATGGCCAACTTGGCTGTAATTGGCTCTCACAATGTAAACGGCGTTTCCGCCCTGCACAGCGATATTCTCAAGGACGACCTGTTCCATGACTTCTATGTAGAAGAGCCCCGGAAATTTATCAACGTTACCAACGGCATTGCCCACCGGCGCTGGCTGTGCCAGGCCAACCCCCAGCTTTCGGCCCTTCTTACCGAACTCATTGGCAGCGACTATATCTATGACGCAAACCGTCTCTCCGAGCTTTTGAAATACCAGAACGACGGCGCCGTGCTGGAAAAGCTGCAAGCCATTAAGCAGGCCAACAAGGAGCGGCTGGCCAAGTTTGTTAAGCATAGCCAGGGGGACGTGGTAGACCCCAGCTCTATCTTCGACGTACAGGTAAAGCGCCTGCACGAGTACAAGCGCCAGCACATGAACGCCCTGTCCATTCTGGCCACCTACCAGTGGCTGCTGGACAACCCCCAGGCAGACTTTACCCCCCACACCTGGTTCTTTGGGGCCAAGGCCGCGCCGGGCTATTACTTTGCCAAGCAGATCATCCAGTTCATTGCCGCCCTGGCCCACGTCATTAACAACGATGAGCGGGTGAACAAGAAGATGAAGGTGGTCTTTGTAGAAAACTACTGTGTCACTTGGGCCGAGCTTCTCACCCCTGCTGCGGAGATCAGCGAGCAGATCTCCCTGGCCGGTACCGAGGCCAGCGGGACCAGCAACATGAAGTTTATGATCAACGGCGCTATTACCCTGGGCACCCTGGACGGGGCCAACGTGGAGATTCACGAGGCTGTGGGCAGCGAGAACATCCTGCTCTTTGGCATGAACGCCAGCCAGGTGGAGGAACTGAAGCGCACTGGCTACCACCCCTACCAGCACTATAACCACGACCAGCAGCTGCGCCGGGCCCTGGACACCCTGAACCAGGGCATTGGCGGCAAAAACTTCCATGATATTTATAACGCCATCCTCCAGCAGGACCGCTACATGGCCCTGGCGGACTTCCAAAGCTACCGGGCCGCCCAGGACCGGGCGGTGGAGCTGTACCACGACAAGGCCCGCTGGAATAAGATGTCCCTGGTTAACATTGCCGGGGCGGGGCGCTTTGCCGCCGACAGGGCTATCCGGGACTACGCCGGGAACATCTGGCACGCCAGCCCCGTGCCGCCGGAGAAGAACCTGACCGCTAAGGTAGAGCTGTAAACACAGCCGGCGTATATCTGTAAGTGAAGGAGTTGCTTAAAAACATGTTTCATTCCCGAAACCCCAAATACCGCTCCCCCACCGGTGCGGTAGAGGCCGGCACGGCTGTTCATTTCCGCATCACCCTGCCCCGGGATCTCTCTTGCTCTGCCGCCCGGCTTATTGTGGAAAAGGAGGGAGCCGAGGCCAGCATCTGCGAGATGTTCTGGTGTGGCATGAACGGCCATAACCGCGAATGGTGGGAATGTGACTTTATTCCCGATTCTCCCGGCCTTTATTTCTATCAGTTCGAAGCCCGCACCTGCCGGGGCGTGCAGCGGGTCTCTCGGGGAGAAAACGGGCGGGGCACCTTTGGCGGCACCTGGCGCTGGCAGCTGACTGTATGCCAAAAGGACTTTAAAACCCCTGACTGGCTGGCCGGGGGAATTATGTACCAGGTGTTCCCAGACCGGTTCTGCCGCTCTGGCCAAGAAAAGACCGGCGTGCCCACTGGGCGCAGCTACCACGAAAGCTGGACCGAGCAGCCCCACTGGCAGCCCAATGAAAAGGGGATTGTGACCAACAGCGACTTCTTTGGCGGCGACCTTTTGGGGGTACAGCAGAAGCTGCCCTATTTAAAAGAGCTGGGGGTCACCTGCCTGTACCTAAACCCCGTGTTTGAAAGCCACTCCAACCACCGGTATGATACCGCCGACTACTCTAAAATAGATCCCTTATTGGGAAACGAGGAAGATTTTCGTAATTTATGCGCTGCCGCCCAAGAGCTGGGCATTCGGGTCATGATCGACGGGGTATTCAGCCACACTGGCAGCGATAGCGTGTACTTTAACCGGGAGAGCCGCTACCCAGATCCCGGGGCCTATCATTCCCAGGAATCTCCCTATTACCCCTGGTATAACTTTCAGCAGTGGCCCAGCTGCTATGAAAGCTGGTGGGGTTTCGACACTTTACCCAACGTGAATGAGACCAACCCGGCATTTAATGAGTTTATCAACGGCGAAAACGGCATTGTCCGCCGCTGGCTACGGGCTGGAGCCGCTGGCTGGCGGCTGGATGTGGCCGACGAACTGCCCGATCTGTTTATTGACCGGCTCTCCGCTGCCGCTAAGGCTGAAAAACCCGACGCCCTGGTGCTGGGCGAGGTGTGGGAGGATGCCTCCAACAAGTCTGCCTACGGTGTGCGCAGGCGGTATCTTTTAGGCGGGCAGCTGGACAGCGTGATGAACTACCCCTTCCGAGACGCGATCCTAGGTTTTCTTCTGGGAGGCGACGCCAAGGATTTTGCGGAGGCTATTGAAAACATTGTGGAAAACTATCCGCCCCAGTGCCTGCACCTGCTGATGAACCACATTGGTACCCATGACACCGAGCGGATTCTGACCGTACTGGGGGGGGAACCTGCGGGCAGCCGGGGCCGAGAGTGGCAGAGCCAACAGCGGCTAAGCCCCGCTCAGCGTGAGACAGGGCTGGCCCGGCTAAGGCTGGCGGCCATGTTGCAGTATTTACTGCCGGGAGTACCCTGTGTCTACTATGGGGACGAGGCCGGTATGGAGGGCTACCGCGACCCCTTTAACAGAGCTTGTTATCCATGGGGGCAGGAGGACCAAAGCCTGCTTTCATGGTATAAAGCCCTGGGGGCTATGCGTTTAGCGCATAAAGATATTTTAGCCCAGGGAGGGTACCGCACCCTGCGGACCGAGGGCAACCTGCTGGTGCTAGAGAGGTACCGGCTTACCCCAGCCCAGGCCATGAACGCTGCCCGGCGGGACAGCCTGTTGCTCATTGTAAACCGCAGCGACCGACCGCAGAGCATTAAGGGGCTAAAGCTGGATCTATCCGGCGGCCAGCCTGTGATGGGCGAGAACCTGGACGGCGTTAGCGTACTGCGGCCATACAGCTGTGCGCTGCTAAAATTTCACAAAGAAATTGAAATAAACCCTTGACAAATGGCGAACCAGAAGGTATAATAATGGAGTTGGAATAAGCGCCAGTAGCTCAGCTGGATAGAGTGTTTGGCTACGAACCAAAAGGTCGGGGGTTCGAATCCCTTCTGGCGTGCCATCCTGTGGATATAAAAAAGATATTCGCTCAAAAAACCGCGCTGTGGCGCGGTTTTTTGATGCCCAGAAGGCTGGATTTCTAAAGTGCCGAAACACGGATATAAGCAAGCGAAAAATAGATTCGAACCCTCACAATGACAGAATAGGGCGAGAAATGCATAGCCGGTCGCTGGAGGTTAGCCCTCACAAACAAGCGACCGGCTTTTTCATTCTCAAGAGTAATATCTTGATAATAATCAAGATATCCCCAAAGCCATTGCCTGTTCCATTCCCGTGCTCTGCCCAATTCAGACAAGAGTTTCAAAAGCATCTTTAGTGGGTATTTCTTTGGATTTGGTCTGGACTTCTCAAAATCTTGTGGTATCCTTGTGCTCAAGAAAAACTCCAAGAAAGGATGATATCCATGAAGAAAACCCTAACAGCCCTCCTGACCACAGCCCTCTTAGCGAGCGTTAATGGGTGCCAGACAGCACCTCCAGACTCTGAGCCTGCACAGCAGACCCTCATGGTAAAGGCTGAATCAACCCCGGCAACTGACCAAGCTGCCACCAATATAACTGTCACCCTTGAGCAGATCATCGCCGGAATAAATTACAAACCGATGGTATCCATACTCAGAAAATCCGTCAGCAAAAATGAAAGTGATAGTCAAATCACCTCTCCACACGTGAAACAGGAAAGCTCACACGCATCCACCTCCAGCGTAGAAGACACCGATACGCAGGGCACAGAACCAAAGACAATAGACCCAACGCCTGTGCCAAAGCAGCCAGACACCGAGCCTGACGCCACCATGGCAATTATCGTGAAAGCAACTCCCACTCCAGCGGCTACACCAACGCCTGCGCCCACGTCAGAGCCATCAGCACCCACACCTATACCTGCCGCGCCTACCCCGGAGCCAGTCATAGAGGAGCCCTCCTTAGACATCGGCTACTGGATAGGCTACGCGCAAAGCTATGCCCAGGGTCTTGGCCTGCGGCTGGAGAGCAGCGCGGTAGATTGCTGGGACAACCCCATCGGGGCTGGGCCGCACAGCACCTGCCTGGAGAGGGACATCGCCAGCAGGCTGAGCCGGTACGCGAACGATCCGGACATCACCGATGTTATGGATAAGAGCAAATCGAAGATTTTCTCTGTATGAGTCTACCGGCGGGAACTGCTACGACATCTATATCGGGTACGCTTGACAGAAAAATGAATGCCAGCCCTGAGTGCATCGCAAATCGCGGTGCGCTTTTTCTTTGCCATTCATTGCCGCCTGCCGGCCCCTGTGCGGCTCTGTGTCGGGACTTGCATGGCTGGGTCTTGGAAACACTCGGCCAATACCGGCGCAGGCCGTGTCGGGCCAGCGTGGGGCCAGTTTGGGCAAGCCTCAGAATCACAGGTTTTGGGGCGGTATGGGCAAGGTCGAAAAGCAAGCAGGAGAAAGGAGGTGGGGTTGCTATAAGTTGAGAAAAAGAAACCGCCTCCCGCCAAGAGGGGAGTAGGCCCTCTCGGTGGAAGGTGGTATCTGTCACCATGATAGGTCTAGTGAACTACCCAATAGAAGAAAGTATACTGCAGAAAAGAAAAATCCACATACAATCAACCTGATTAAGCATTCGCTCTCACGCTAAAATTCGGTCAACGGTTTCCTTGAGCGTATCACTAAACCCATCCAAATCTTCCAAGGAAATAACCTCATTATTTATCAGCGCAATAATATTCCAAACCATATCAGTCCGGGTCAACTGAAGTTGTACACCTGGACTCCGCTTATCTTCTTTTATGCGCTTTTCCAAACGCCAAAATTTATCAGACGGATTGCCTTCACCGTTTAATATCTCCATGTACTCTCGGTTGAGCTTATCCATGTAGGTTTCCTGCCAGCCAGGTAATTTTTCCTTGAAAAGTTTCCAGTCCTGTTTTGTGAATCTCCTATCCTCCACAACAATATCCCCCTATCATTTGTTCTCTGGCAAATTCTCATCGCCCCATGTTTTCATATAGGCTATCACATCCATAAAGCTCCTGCCCAACTCCGTCAATGTGTATTCCACACGCGGCGGTACCTCATGGAAGTCATAGCGGACAAGGAACCCATCCGCCTCCAACTCCCGCAGCTGCTTCGTCAGCGAGGATTCCGTAATCTCCCCCAACTGCCGCCGCAACGCGCCGAAGCGCCGGATATCACGAAAGGCAATATAATAGAGAATCTCCAACTTCCACTTGCCGCCAAGAATTTTTTGCAGCGTGGACATGGTCTTGCAGCGTTCAACCGCTTGCTCGGTTTTTCTCATAGGGCAACACCTCTTTGCTAACATTATAACGCATAGTGCCGCATGAATCAAGGTACTACAAAAAAGTACCGTACTTGAATCTATTTTGTATCGGGTTATAATGGGTGAAAACGAAGGAGGTTATCACCATGAAATTCACAGGAACCATCTGGCGTCCACCCTATGAAGCGTCCTCGCTGCTGTTGGAAGTCACGGCGGGCTGTACACACCACAAGTGCAAATTCTGCACACTCTACAACGACCTGCCATTCAAGTTTAGAATGTCGCCAATGGAAGATATCGAGTGCGGTTTGCAGGAAGTAGCCGGCACTTTGAAACAGTGGGAAGGTTTTCAATTCGACCGGGCCTTCCTCACCGGCGCAAATCCCTTTGTGCTGAAAACCGAGCGCCTGCTGGGTGTCGCTGAACTCATACGCAAATATGTACCCACAGTGCAGACCATAGGCTGCTTTGCGCGGGTTACCGACGTAACGCTAAAATCTGATAGCGACCTGACCGCGCTGGCCCAGGCCGGGTATGATAGTTTGACCATCGGCATTGAAACCGGCGATAATGGCGCGTTGGACTTCATGAACAAAGGTTATAGGGCCGCTGACATTGTGGAGCAGTGCGCCCGGCTGGATAGTGCCGGTATCCGCTATAACTTTTTCTATCTGGTAGGTATTTCCGGCGCGGGCCGGGGCGAGATTGGAGCGAAAGCTACCGCTGCTGTGTGTAATCAACTGCACCCACAACTCATCGGGGCCAATATGCTGACAATCTACCCGGATTCTGAACTATATCAGGAAATCCAGCAGGGAAACTGGCGGGAGGAAAGCGAAGTGGAGAAGTATCGGGAAATCCGCACGTTGATTGAAAGTTTGGATATTACAACAGAATTTGCCGCGCTGGGAGCCTCCAATGCGTTCCAGTTTCACGGTCGTCTGCCGGAGGATAGGGACGCGCTGATTACGGCCATCGGCAAAATCATTGACACGGTAGGCGAAGAAAAATTACGGGATTACCGCAAGAATCTTCGTCACCTATAAGGGGGGATTCTCGTGCATTTCACAGGAAGAACATGGCGGCCGCCGTATGAATCACAGTCCGTCATTTTGCAGGCAACCTCCGGCTGTACCCACAACAAATGCACCTTTTGCAGCCTCTACAAAGACGAGAAGTTTCGGATGTCTCCCATGGATGAATTTGAGGAAGATTTGGCGGAAATCAAAAGCTACCAGCCTAATGCCCGGCGCATTTTCCTAACCGGCGCAAACCCATTCGCTATGAGTTATGAGAACCTTAAGCTGCGCGCCCTGACCGTTCGCGAGTATCTCATTAAGTGTCAGTCCATCGCCATGTTTGCAAGTATCCGGGACATCAAGAACAAGGAAGTCTGGCAACTCAAAAAGCTCCGGGCCATGGGCATCAACGGACTGAGTATCGGCACAGAAAGCGGCGATGACGCCACCCTTGCGCTGGCGAATAAGGGCTATACTTCTGCTGATATTTTGGAGCAGTGCCGCAAGCTGGATAAGGCCGGAATCGAGTATTACTTTGTCTATATGACCGGGCTGGCTGGGAAAGGAAATGGGCAGCGCAATGCTATCAACTCTGCAAAGGTGTTTAGCCAGCTCAATCCATATTTTATCTCGGTAGATTCTCTGACGCTTTTCCCTGACACACAGTTATATCATATGGCAAAGCAAGGCAAATTCACACCCGCAGATGAAAAAGAGCGTATTGAGGAATTACAAACACTGATTGAAAATTTGCACATACGAACCCATCTTTTTGCAAACTCCGTGTCCAATTACTTCCCCTTTGTGGCTCGATTGCCATATGAACGGGATAAGGCAATCAATGAACTACAGGATATTCTGGATGGAACCGATGAGGATGAGATGTTAGAGTATCGACAGAATTTGAGGTCGCTTTGATAAAAACACTCCTTCCGCCAAGAGAAAACTGTATGCTCTCGGTGGAAGGTGGTACCTGTCATGATGGAAGGTGTAGTGAACTAACCAATATAAGAAGTACACTACAGAGAAGAAAAATGCTCCTTCAATGCGGCGATCCACCCCTCTAGCGCCTGAGCCAGTACCAACTGCTGCCGTAACACAGCCATTCCGGTCTCCGGCACTTCAGGCGCATCCTCTTTCTGGCGGTAGTTTTCCTTCAGGTTTTCAGTAAGTTCATTTATGTTCTTTTCAATCTGAGAAATGCAGCCTGCCTGCGCTTCTGGCGGCAAGCTGTCCAGATTCACGATAACAGCGTTGAAATCCAGGAACAGCCGGATCGGCTGTGCGGAAATGTCCATCATCAGCCGCTCAAACTCCCGTTCACCCTTTTCAGTCAGCGTGTAAACAGCCTTTTCCGGCATCTTCCCCTCTTTTACGATTTCAGCAGTTATAAGCCCTTTTTCCTCTAGCTGGAGAGCCTTTTTGTAAATCGATTGGGTGCTGATTTTCACCCACTTCGATATATTCCGATATTCCACTAGCTTTTGAATATCATACGCACCCATCGGGCCTTTTTTCAGCATTCCCAACACAATCAGATCAATCGTAGCCATTTCCTGCCGCCTTCCTGTAAATCAGATTCATCGTTATGTTATTATGATACTCTATTTTAGAGCAGATGTCAAGAAAAGATTCTCCCTGCAATTACTATCTTGACAACCACTCTAAAAAGTAGTATAATCCCTTTTGCGGCAACTACTCTAATTTCTGTCACTATCAAATTCACTAGTTGCCCGAAAGGAGTAAATGAATGAACGAACGCAACAAGAAAATGGAACTGCTAGGCAGCGCACCTATCCCCCAAGCACTCCTGGCCCTGGGCATCCCTATCATGATCGGAATGCTCATCAACGCCCTATACAATCTGGTAGATGCCTACTTTGTAGGTGGGTTGGGTGAAAGCCAGATGGGAGCTATCTCCGTTGTTTTCCCCTTGGGGCAGGTGGTAGTGGGACTTGGCTTGATGTTTGGCAACGGTGCGGCTTCCTACCTATCCCGGCTGCTGGGAAGCGGGAAAAATGAGGCCGCCAACAAAGTTGCCAGTACCGCATTGTATGGCAGTGTCCTTATTGGAGCTGCCCTTATCGTCGGCGCCAGTATATTTTTGGAACCGATTCTGACCATGTTAGGGGCAACGGAAACCATTATGTCCTATGCGGTAACATATGCAAGGATTTATGTGCTCTCCTCCATCTTCAATGTATTCAACGTCACGATGAACAATATTGTGTCAAGTGAAGGGGCTGCAAAAACCACTATGTGCGCCCTTCTCTTAGGGGCAGTCCTTAACATCGGCCTTGATCCTGTGTTCATTTATGCTCTTGACATGGGAGTTGCTGGAGCAGCCATTGCCACGGCAATATCCCAATTTGTGTCCACACTGGTGTACTTGACATATGTGTTCAGAAAGAAATCTGCCTTTACTTTCAGTATAAGAGAGTTTGCTCCCACAAAGCAGATGATGTCGGAAATTTTGAAAATTGGTGTTCCAACACTCACATTTCAAGTCCTCACCAGTGTATCCATCGCTCTTATCAACCGGGCCGCCAGCAATTATGGTGATGCGGTCATCGCCGGAATGGGAGCCGTTACAAGGGTAACTTCTATGGGAACATTAGTGGTGTTTGGATTCTTAAAAGGGTTCCAGCCTATTGCTGGGTTCAGCTACGGAGCAAAAAAGTTTGACCGGCTCAAGGAAGCCATCAGAACATCCACGATATGGTCGACAATCTTCTGTGTGATCACCGGGCTGTTCATGGCAATTTTTTCAACGCAGATCATCTCAGCCTTCACAGACGGTAATGCTGAAATGATATCTGTAGGCGCAAGCTCTTTAAGGGCAAACGGCATATCTTTCATTCTATTCGGGTTCTACACTGTGTACTCGTCCCTTCTCCTGGCCTTGGGAAAAGGAGCTGCAGGATTTTTCCTTGGCGCTTGCAGACAAGGAATCTGCTTTGTGCCGGTCATCCTACTGCTACCCGCACTGTGTGGACTAAATGGGATACTTTACGCACAGCCTATTGCTGATGGCGCTTCTGCCATAATTACGGTGCTGATGGCAATACGTCTTCACCGGGAATTGACAAAGTCCGCCCTGGCTATATAAACATAGACACAATAAGAACTAACTGCGCAAAAGCCAGCCGCTCAGTCGCAGAGCTGCGCAAAGAGAAAGTGGGGATGTACAGTTGCAGAAGAAACAACAGAAATCAAGATGGATACACTGTCCTTCATGTGGAGGCAAGACACGCAACAAAGTGTACCAGGACACCGTCCTTGTCAACTTCCCCCTATTCTGTCCGAAATGTAGAAAAGAAACACTGATAGATGTTGTACAATTCAAAATGATAATTAAAAAATGAGCCAGTCGTACTATACGGAGAGCCTGCATCCTCTACTGAGGGTACAGGCTCTTTTCTGTTCTACTGGATTTTGATAGCGGAATTTGTCCGGATCGCAGCAATAATTGACTCGATGATTGGAGCCAAAGAGAGCGGCCTCCTCTTCGCTGCAGTCTTCTACCAGGAATCGCAGTCGGCGAAGGCCAGGGCTGTCGCGGAGAAGTTCGGGGTAGAAAACTTCCCGTGAATCAATTTTTAGAGAACGGATTAAGGGGTATAAGACTTCCAATTTAGGATTTCCCTTATAGTTCTCTATGTTCAGTACGGTTCGGACATCCACATCAGCAGCCTCAGCGACCTGCCGTTGTGTGACTCCCAGTTCACCTCTGGCTCGTTTCACAGCATCACCCAGTGGGCGTGTATATTGTGGCATTCTACTTCACCTCAGAAATATTGTACAATACACGCCGCTTCGACAAAATTCACGGAAGTACCTCAATTTAGTGTATTGAGATTCCTGTCAGGAGTGAAATAACCCTTTGAGCACTCTGCTTGGACTTATTGGAAGCATACAACGGATTAAACTGTATTTCAATGTTTTGAGATAAGTCTGTATGCCTTTGGTGATGTATTACAATACACCTCATCAAAGGAAGAAAAACATAAATCTTTTAAACTCTATAATCTTGTTTTCGCAAGATGCCGAAGCCCCCCAATCAATCGTTTTGCCAAACCCAAAACAGATTGATTGGAGGAATCAACGGTGAAATACCCACCAAGGAAAGTGTTCGTTTTGGAAGATGGAATGTATGTGGAACTCAGTTATGCTCAGTTCAGTCAGAAAAAAGAGTGCTATGCAAGCAGGCGGTTCATACCCCTGCACGGTATGTTGATGGAAGTGTCTGAGAGTGACTATAAAGCGTTCTACAAAGACAAACGCCGCCAGAAATATCTGGACGAGCGCTCTGCAAAGAACGGCGATTTTTCCTACGATATGCTCACCACGGATGAGTTCAATGGTGAGGATATTCTGGTTGACATGGCATCCGATACGGCTGGTGACGTAGAAAATGAAATCATGTTGGACAACCTCCAGCTTGAGTTCAAGAGGTTGTCTGAAGATGAGCAGAAAATTCTGTATCTCATCTTCAGTCAACAGCTTAGTGAACGGGCCGTCGCGGAGCGATTTCATGTGTCTCAGAATGCCATCCACAGGCGCAAAGTCCAGATTCTGGCAAAACTACGGAAAGCAAAAAATTTGAAATAATTTGGTTGTCAGCCCTTTCGTTTTTCGGCATGGAAAGCGAGAGGGCTTTTTTCTGCCCTCCGTTGCTCTTTGAAAATTGAATATTCAGCGCATCTTTTACTTTCCTTCTGCCGCCGTGAGGAGCGGCAGCTACATGAGCGGACGCCAGAATGTTGGCCTCCAGGCTCAGACGATGGAACGCACATCCATCGACGGCGATGACCGGCAGAAGGGATAATGATACTTGCGTCCCGTCCTAAAGCCGAGCGTGACCCGTCGCAGCAAAGGAGGGCGCCCTCCAGAGATCCTGGAGGTGGTGAGATTCCAATGAGGTCGAGATGCAAAGCATCTCGTGTGCATAGGCCGGGAGGTGTGTTCCCTGTCCAGGGAAGTTGAGAACAAATATGGACAAGCAAAACGATTGATAGGATAACGTGGCCGTCCGTTTTGGGCGGCCACTTCATTATACAAAAGTTTAATTTGTCAGATCAGCGTTGCAGGATGGAGCAAAAAGATATGTCTGAAATGAAAACTCTAGCGTTTTGCGCTGGATGTATCTGAACTCTTGTGGTATTGTTGGTGGTGCCAAAAGGCAAAAATCAAAGAAAGGAATGGTGCAAATGACTGTAACCGACATCAGCCGGGAACCGCAAAAGCCTGAGATAATCCGGCTTGCAGCCTACTGCCGGGTGTCCAGCAAATCCGCTGACCAGTTGCACTCTTTTGCCGCTCAGATTCGCTACTATAAGGATTACGAGCGCAAAAACCCGCAGTACAAGTTGGTGGATGTGTACGCTGACGAGGGCTTGAGCGGCACGGACATGAAAAAGCGTGATGAGCAGAATCGGCTTATCCGTGACTGCAAGTTGGGCAAAATCGACCGGGTCATTACCAAGTCCGTATCACGATTTGCGAGAAACACGCAGGAACTACTTGTAGCCCTGCGTACCCTCAAGGAGTTGGGCGTGAGTATTTACTTCGAGGAACAGGGCATCGACAGCGAAAAGATGAATATGGAAATGCTGGTGACTTTCCCCGGCATGGCGGCCCAGCAGGAGAGCGTGAACATTTCCGACCACCTGCGAAGGAGTTATCAAATGCGCATGGAGTCTGGCGAGTTCAACTGCTGTGCTCCGGCTTATGGATATGATTTGATCGATGGCCAGCTTGTGGTGAAAGAGGATGAGGCGGCTGTGATTCGCCGCATTTTTGACCTTTATCTGCAAGGCGTGGGCAAGCAAAATATTGCGAACATCCTCAATGCAGAGGGTGTTCCACGGAGGTACGCACAGAAGAAATGGTGCCACAATACCATAAATTATGTGATCAACAACGAGCGGTATATGGGCGACGCGCTTCTGCAAAAGAAGTTCACGACGGACACTCTGCCATTCAGAAAGAAAAAGAACCGGGGCGAAAAACCGCAATATTATGTAGAAAATAGCAACCCATCCATTGTGAGCAAAGAGGTGTATCAGGCAGCGCAGGAACTGCAAAACTCCCGGAATGCCAGTCATAAGCGTGAGGGTGACTACCCCTTAACAGGTGTCCTCCATTGCCCTGAGTGCGGCCGGACATTCCGCAGGCTTTCTTTGAACGGCACCGCCTACTGGCTATGCAGCGGCAAGGCTGCAGGGGCTACAGATTGTCAGAGCAGACGTGTGCGAGAAAATGCCATCTTCGACACCTTCTGCTTGATGGTGGACAAGTTGGCCTCCCACCGGCAAGACCTGCTGGGCACGCTCATCCAACAACTGGAGGTGATGCAGAATCATGGCAGCGAGAGCCAGGAAAAGATATGGCAGATCGACAAGCAGATAGCCGATTTGAGTGTGCAGAATCTGGTGGTCGCCCGGCTCCATACAAACGGCGTTCTAAATGCTACCGACTTCGCCGCTCAGTCCTCGGTAATCAGCAACAAGATCAATGCCTTGCGGCTTGACCGCAAAAAGGCACTGGCAGAGGATGAGGACGATGAGCTGATATATACGCTGAAATCACTGGACGATACCCTGGACGGATATGTGCCGGGTACACCATTTAGCCAAGCGTTATTCGAGGAAATTGTCCAGAGCATCACGGTCATGGATAATTCCCGGATGACCTTTCATCTCATTGGCGGGCTGGCCTTTACGGAGCTAATCCCTGAGAATGTGAGGTGTCACACGGAATGAAAAAGAGGAATATCCCGTTCGGGTATCAGTATCAGAACGGCGTGATAACCACCCATCCGCAAGAGGCTGCTGTGTTGAATCGCATCTTTAGCGAGTATCAAAACGGCTGCTCCCTGCTGAAAATTGCCAACCGCCTGAACGATGAAAATATAGAGTACCAGCCCGGCATTACCGGCTGGAATAAGTCCCGCATTATGCGCCTGATTGAGGATAAGCGATATACCGGCAAGGACAATTTTCCAGCAATTATTGATAAGGGAACGCACCAGGTCATGGTCGAGATGAAAGCCCAAAAGAACACCCAGCACGGTACCGACCGCACCTGTGAAATTTTCCATATAGATGTGTCGGTAACCTGTCCAGAGTGCGGCGGCGAGATGGTTCGACGGCATGACAGCCGATTCAAGAAGTGCCAGCAACGATGGATATGTTCAAATGTGGACTGCCTGAGCAAGAAGGTCAAGCGCAACGATGGGCAGGCGCGCCCCAAGTATTATGTAGAGAACAATCATCCGGCGATTATCGACCCTGCCACCTTTGGCCGGGCGCAGGAAGAACTGGCGCGGCGCACCGGCAAGCGTAAGGTCAAACAAAAGGGCACCAAGACCGAGCAGGGCCGATACTCCAGTAAATATGCCTTGACAGAACTGCTGGTCTGTGGTGAGTGCGGCACCCCTTACCGCCGATGCACCTGGACGGTCAAGGGCGAAAAGAAGCCCGTCTGGCGGTGCATCAACCGGTTGGACTTCGGCAAGAAATACTGCCACCACTCGCCCACGATGGAGGAAAGTGTGTTGCAGGAGGCCGTCATGGCAGCAATCATGCGCACGGCAAAGCAGGGTGCCGATGTGCTGGGTACGTTGAAACTGCATATCGGTATGGGCCTGAAAAACGATAGTAGTGAGGACAACAGCCTGGATATCCAGATAAGGATAGCGGAAATCGATGCCAAGTTCAAGGCTATGCTCCAGGCTATAGCTACCGACACAGTTGAGGAATTCGATGAGCATCAGGCCACAGCGCTCATGGCTGAGAAAAACAGCTTGGAGCAACAGTTGGCTCAACTTGACAATGCACAGCAGGAAAAGGAGAATGCAGAGTCCCGGCTGGATGAAATTTTTACTATCCTGGATGGGCTGGAGAATCATCCAATGATGTATGATGACAGACTGGTACGGCAGGTGCTGGAGTGCGTGGTGGTGGAGTCCAAAGATAAATTAAAGGTGATTTTTGCAGGAGGATTAGAAGTTGAGCAGACGATACCAGTTTGATGTGAGGGTTCGGATACGCACACCGATTGGGCGAAAATATCTTTTTGGTCGTGCGTGCCAAAGAAAAACCCCGGAATTCCTTGGAATTCCGGGGTTTTTTGCGTTTTGGGTGGTGGTATGCGGTCTATGGAGCCGCTCTCTATGGTGTGTAATTTGCGCTTTTTTCGTATCCGGTGCCATTCGTTTCTAACCTTTCCGTCTGGCACATCATCAATAAATCATCAAAAAACTGGGGTGTGCTCCCCTGTTCCTTCTTTCTGACTTCAAAAATTGAACCCGTCTGTGATTCCTTGCAGGCGGGCTTTTCTTTTCATAATTTTTTTGATTTCACGATTATCACCGGGTTGATAAGCCGCGCTTTGCCGCCCGAATAGTACTTTCCCTCTCGGAAGAGATTCGCCTCAGCTTGCTCATAAGTGGATTCCTCTACAACTCGTTGGATAAGAAATCCATGCTCTGACAAGCAGTTAAGATAAGAACTGAGTTTCCAGTTTTTGAGGTGCAGGCCGCTTACCCCCATTTTTTGGATTTCGATTTCTCTTTCCTCTACATAAGAGCTGGAGAGAATATACTGTCCATCTATGGCATCCACACATTGCATCAATGGGTTGTCCCAGGAAAATATAAACAATCCGCCGGGTCTGAGATACTCCTGAACGCGGGCAATCGTGGCATTCAAATTTGTTGTCCATCCAAGACCATAAATGGAGTAGACTATATCGAAACGGCTGCGGGGAATTCCCGGATTCGTTTCCATTGCCGCAGAAAACAGGTTCGCTTTTTTGCCAGCCATTCCCAGCAGGCTTTTTGCCTGACCAATTCTGGTTTCAGAAATATCCAATCCCCATAGCTCCTTTGCCCCCCGTTCGGCCATCCATAACAAGGACTTCCCACTGCCGCAGGCCAGCTCCAACACACTCTTCTCACTTACATCGCCGAATAGGCAGAGGTTTTCCTCTGAAGGCGAATAAGGCCCGTATGACGGCAAATGTGTCCCGGCCCACTCTGTCTGCGCTATCTGATTCCAGCCGCTGCTATTTTGTTCCAGAATTTCCCCCTCTACCGGCGTTTGTGTCCCTTCAAAAAACAGTTCGTCAATAGACACGCCAAATAGTTCTGCCAGCCCAGGTAAAAGTGATAAATCCGGATTTGCCTTTCCCGTTTCCCATTTGCTGACCGCCTGCATGCTGACATGAAGTTGCTGGGCAACTTCTCCCTGGCTGATACTCCGCTTTTTGCGCAAGCACTGTATTGCTTTGCCTAAATGAAATTCCATGATGCGCCTCCTTCAACTGGTTACCTGCTGGAATTATTATAAGCCAGATATGGACACAAGGCAAGCGAAGAGATTTTGACTGCGCTCAACCAGTGGTTGAAGTTTATGACCGTAGTATTTGAAAACGATTTACGCTTCCCCTTCTCATCTATGTACCACACGATCCCGCCCCAGCGGTCATCAGTTCGCTTGAAAGCTTTCGCGCCCAACAGCGGCTCTGCCGAAGTGCTGTCCAAGGCCCTGGGCAGCCGAACGGTGATGTCAGGCTCGGTGTCAAGAAGCAAGAACGACCCCAGCCAATCCCTGCAAATGATAGAGCGCCCACTCATGACGCCGGACGAGTTGAAGTCCATGCCAAAGGGCCAGTTCATCGTGATGAAAACCGGCTTTTATCCCATGAAGGTCAGGCTCAAGCTCTATTTGATTGGGGGTATTCAGTTCGATGAGCAATACGCTGTCCCGGAGAACGGTAACCGGAAGGTGGCCTATGCGGAGAAGAATGAGCTCCCACAGGCCATTGTGCTGAAGTACCATCCTGACTGGCTTAAGGATAATGATACGCCGCCAGAGGATGCACCTACTGGTGGGCAGAGCCAGGATGCACCTGCGCAAAAACAGCGCAAGCGCACCTCAAAGCATAAAGGCTCCGCCAACAGGCAAAACAGGCCACTAAAAGAGGTTGCTCCCCATAACCGAGAATCAGAGGTAGTCCAAGATGGGCCGGTTTGATTTTCTCTATAAGATGGATTTGCAGCACAGAGCCGTGGCCGTTTATATCTATCTGGCAGACAGGGCAAATCGGGATGGTGAGTGTTGGCCTGCCATTCCTACTATCGCCAGAGAATTGAAATTGTCGCAGTCTACGGTGCGCAGGGCCTTACAGGATCTGAGGAAAGCAGAACTGTTAGACACGGAGCAGCGCTGCCGCGCCAAGGGCGGTAAAAGCAGTTTACTTTTTCACCTGAAGAAAATGTGACAGAAAACACCTGCCGCCAGGGAGCCTTTGTGCCCTATCGGTGGCAGGCGCCTCCTGTCATCATGGCGGGTATAGGGAACTATCCAATTGAAGAATGGAATACAGCAGAAAGAATAGGAAAGCTCACAAGATGACTGTGCTCATGCCATCTCCAACCCTCCATCTCGCATGACCAGATCAATCATTCGGGAATCCAACTCCAGCCGTTCTAACTCCTTCGCGTCTGCATAGCAGTTTTCAGGCGTGGTCTCCAGCCCTAACAGCGTGCGCCCGATCACCGCTGCCGAGAGGCAAGCTCCTAATACAGAGCTGTGTTCGCCATCGGCAAAGTAAAGTTCCTCGTCCGGATGGGTGCTTGCCACCTGCCACCAGACACACCCAACTGGGCAGACAGCCGCGCCGGTCTTCTCTGCCAGGGCCTCGTAAGCCTCGCTCATAACTGCTTGGCCCTGGGGATTGTTCTTCTCACTCCAGGTCATGTACAGGTAAATTTTTGTACCTTTTGGCACCAACGCCGCCATTTTCTCCCCGGCTTCCAGCAGGGAATCTTTTCCGGGAAACGGATGGGCGTTGTGCTGCAAAATAACAGCGTCATACCCGCCGCACATGAGGTTAAAGTAGGTCTGGGACTGCCCCAGGTGCCAGTCCAGGCCCATGCCAGGGTGGGTGAGCATCACCGGCTCGATGGGGCTTCCGTGGCTTTCACAAAACGCCTTGACCCGGGCGGGCACATAGTGGACAAAGGTGTGGCTGTTGCCGATAAATAACACTTTCATAAGCGGCTCCTTTTTGAGTAGATGTGTTCCGCCTGCATCATAACACATGAAGCGCACTCCATGTCAAGGGTTTCTTCAAAATCTTTATATGCTTTTGAGGCATACCATGCCACAGAAACTAAGTATTCGATTCTTTCCACTCACGCTGTTATAATGAGGAAAACAGAGGACGGGAAAGGATGGATACACTCTATGTTTTCAAAAATGTTTTCCCGGCGCTTGTGGAACCGGGACTTTATCCTGGTGCTGCTGGTCTGTTCCATTGCGTCCTACACCAACAGCATCTTCATTTCGCTTCTGCCGGTCTATGTGCTGGACCTGGGCGGCACCAACGCCCTCACCGGCATGATGATGACCGGCCTGACCCTGCTGGGCATGGCCACCCGTATCATCGTTGCGCCGCTGATCGACCGGATAGGCCGCAAAAAACTGCTGGTCATCGGCAGCGGGCTCTATGCCCTGAACGCCCTGGCCTTCTGTTTCACCAAGGACTTGAACGTCCTGTTGCCCTGCGGGTGATCCACGGCTTTACCCAGGGCATCTTCTTCCCAGTGCCGCCCACCATGGTGGCCGACATCTCCCCAGAGGACCTGCTGGTGGACGCCATGGGCTTCTTCGGCATCAGCAGCTCGCTGGTGTTTGCGGCGACACCAGCTATCGGCCTTGCCATCTACAACAACCTCGGCCCAGAGGCCATGTTCTGGTCGGCGGTGATTATGGGCTTTATCGCCTTTGCCCTAGCCCTGCCCATCAAAGAACACTACCAGCGGCCCGCCCAGCCGGAAAAGGGCGAATCCAAGCCCAAAACCGGCCTGCGCTTAGACAAGGTTTTCCTGACCTTGGTGCTGCTGCCCTCCATGATAAGCCTGTTCATCTACATTGGCAACTCCTCCATCATGAGCTTCCTCACCCCCTGCGGCCTGGAGAGAGGCATTGAACAAATCAGTCTCTATTTTCTGGTGAACAACCTGGCGGTCATCGCTGCCCGCCTGACCGTGGGCCGGGTGATTGCCAATGTGCCCAAGCGCACCTGCATCCTGTTCGGCATTATCCTGTGCGGGCTTGGCACCGGGCTCATCGCCTTCGCCTATAACCTGGCGTTGATGAAGCTTTCCGCCGTGCTAGTGGGTGTGGGCATCACGGCTGTCACCCAGCTTTTGCAGGTGGAAGTCATGCTTGCCGTGCCCAACGAGCGCCGGGGCCTGGCCAGCACTGCCTTTATGCTCATGGGCGACATCGGCAATGGCGCAGGCGCGGCCATTTGGGGCGCGGTCTCCGCCGGGGCGGGGTATTACTTCTGCGTGCAAAGATAGGAAAGTGAAGGATGAAGGAAGAAACTGGAACCGGCAGAGGGATGATGCTGTAATCTGCGCATAAATGACTGGATTTTGTGGGAAATATCTTCCACAGTATAGGGCAGCTGTCCCGAGTGAACGGAAATTTTCAAAGCGTGATTCAAATATTCATCAGTGTTGTATTCCGGCGCGTAGGGTGGCAGGAAGAACACCTCTATCTTCTCCTTATTCTTCTCCAGCCAGGCCGCAGCAAGCTTGCCGTGGTGTACCTTCAGATTGTCCAGAATCAAGAACACTTTCTGCTCTGATGTGCGAATCAGCCGCTGCATGAAACGGATCAGCCGCTGTTGGTTCATGGTGTCCTGATAAACCATGAAACGGACGCTGCCCTGGCTGCTGATGGCAGAGATCATATTGACCCTCTGCCGTTTCGTCTCCACTGGCAGCACGGGAGGACGACCCTTAGGTGAGAAGCCGCGTTCTACTATTTCGCAGTTGCTTACCCCAGTCTCATCTGCCCAATAGATGATGGCGTTTTCTGCTTTCGCACGCTTCAAAACAGCAGGATATTCCTCGCTTTTCCACCTTTAGATGCCCTGAGGGTTCTGTCTCCGCCCACGCTTCACCGGGCGCTGGCAGCTCATGCCCCAGCGCTTCATGTAATCCGACAGCGTACGCTCGCTGATCGTTTTGTGGAATTCCTTCTGGATATATTCCCGCGTCCGTCCCAATGTCCACAACCTGCCGGTGATTCCGAATTCTTCCGGCACTCTCTCCTCAATTGTCTTCCGGACATTCTCTTGCTCTTCCGGGGTTAGAACCATATGGCTCCCGGGCTTTCGCCCGTATTTTTTCCGTTCCAGGGAGGCCGATCCTTCTCGTTGATACGCTGTCCATATTTCGCTCGCGCGATTCTGGCGTACACCGGTTAATTCCTCAATTTCTTTTCCCGTTTTCCCCATTTCCTTGAGCCGTACTACCTGCCTGCGTATCTCCTTGAGTCCCTCTCTCCCTACTTTCCTCAAGTCGATGTATTCCATACCTTCCATTTTACCACACCTGCCCCCGCTTTCCTAGCTTTTCTTTCGAAAGTAATATGTGCTGACCTACGCGCTGGCTGGGGCGTCCACTTTGATGGGGTGCTTGTTCCATGGGGTGTACTGGAAGAAACGGGGATTAAAGAGGCAAAAAGAAAGAAGCTGGCGGTTATGAAATCTTTTAACCGCCAGCTTCTTTCTCTTCTCACCTAAAAGACTCTGCGCCAAGCCTTTTTCCACAAAATCAGCGCCAAGGGAATCCCCGCTAATTCCGCCAGAATGAACCCAAGCCAGATCAGATTCAAGCTGCCGAAAAGCTGTAAAATCAGCGCGAAAGCTACTGGCAGTATGGCCTGCCGGGTCATGGTCAGCACCATGCTGTAAGTCCCCAGGGAGAATCCCTGGAAGGACGCCGCCAGCACCAGGCTTGGGATCGATACCAGCCAGGACACGGTCAGAATGCGCAGGGCAGGCACGGCAATCTGGCGCATATGCTCAGAGGTTTCAAAAATTTGCAGTACCAGCGCGGGGGCAATTTCCAGCACCGCAAAGAACAACAGAAAGAATAACGCGGAGTAGATCATCGCCCACTTTACCGCCTGGGAGATGCGCTCTTTTTTCCCCGCGCCATAATTGTAGGCCACGATGGGGATCAGGCCGTTGTCAATGCCATGCACACCTACGGTGGATATGCCGAAAATGCGAATGCACACGCCGTATACTGCCACCGCTGTGGAGGAAAACCCCAACAGGATCGTGTTCATCACCATGCTGACGAAGGAGGTCAGTACCTGCACCAAGGTAGATGGTACCCCCACCTTCAAGATGGCTTTCACGCTGCCGAAATCCGGGCGCAGGGTGAATCCAAAGGGTATTTCCGGGTTCCACCGGCGGTTGATGAAAATCCCCGCCAGCATCCCCATGCACTGGCCTATCACCGTGGCGATGGCCGCGCCCATGGTCTCCATTCGGGGCAGGCCGAAATAACCAAAGATAAAGATGGGGTCCAGGATCAGGTTGGTGACGGACGCCGCCGAAAGGGTGAACAGGAACAGGCTGGAACGTCCGCTGGCAATGACAAACCGGTCAAATACCCACTGGCCCATCTGACCGAAGGAAAACAGCATACAGATGGTCAGGTAGTCCCGCCCATATTTCGCAATGGCCTCGTTGCCGCCGGACTGCCAGTTGAAGTATGGCCCCACCAGCGCCAGACACATCACCACAATCAGGCCCCAGGAGCATAGCGCGATGAAGATAGCGGCGTCCGCGGCCTTGCGCACCCTTTCCGGGCGGCGTTCGCCCAGGGCTTTCGAGATGACGGCGTTCAGCCCCACCGCGTTCCCCAGCCCCAGGGCCGACACCAGCGTCTGGATCGGCGCCGCCAGGGAGAGGGCGGTCAGAGCCTCCTCAGATACTCGAGAAACGAAAACGGAATCCACAAAATTGTAGAGGGAATTGATGAGCAGGCTGAGCATCAGCGGGATGCCCGTGGTCAGGATAAGTTTGGCCATGGGGGCGTATCCCATGGGGTTTTCTTTTGGGGCGGTGGGGTTGCTCATAGTGTAATCTCCTTATCTTGATAGGTTGAGCGGAATGCGCATGGCCTGTATGTTCTCTTTCTGCTGAATTTATAGAAATTTAGCGGTCAAAATGCGCAGAAACCTCTTTCAGCTTCTCAATGATGGGCAAATGCTGGGGGCACATCTCTTCGCACTGGCCGCAGGCAACGCAGTCCTTTGCCTTGCCAAACTTTTGGGCCAGCTGGGCGTAATTGTTGAAGTTCACCGTCCAGCCTTTCTCCTCCAGATGCTCCCGCATATCCTCATTGTACATGGAGAAGTATTGTGGGATGGCGATTTTTTGAGGGCAGCCCTCGGTGCAGTAAGAGCAGCCGGTGCAGGGCACGGCGATTTGGCTGTTGATAATCTCCGCCGCCTTGAACACCACCGCTTTTTCTTCCCCAGTCAGCGGCTGGAAGTTCTCCATAAAGCTGAGATTGTCCTCCATTTGTGCAAGATTGCTCATCCCGGAAAGCACCATCATCACGCCGGGCAGGCTGGCGGCGAACCGCACGGCCCAAGAGGCGGGCGAGGCATTGGGCGCGTGCTCCTTAAAGAGCTTCTCCACATCCTCCGGCACCCTTGCCAACGTGCCGCCCTTGACCGGCTCCATAACAATGACGGGCTTGTTGTGTTTCACCGCTGTCTCATAGCAAGCCTTGGACTGTATCCACTGGCTGTCCCAGTCCAGATAGTTGATTTGAAGCTGGACAAACTCCATCTCCGGGTGCTTGGTCAGAATCTCGTCCAGCAGCGGGGCGTCGCCATGGAAGGAGAAGCCGGGGCTTTTTATCAGGCCCTGGGCCTTTTTCTCCATCATCCAGTGAAAGCAGTCGAACTTCTCGAATTTGGGATAGGAATTTCCGTCGATGCCGTGGAGCAGGTAATAGTCGAAATAGCCCGCACCGGTCTTTTCCAACTGCTGGTTGAAAATCTCATCCCTGCCCTCCAGGGAATCAAAAAAGGCGGCGTTCAGCTTTGTTGCCAGGGTGAACTTGTCCCGCGGATAGCGGCTGGTAAGCACCTCCTTCACCGTAGGCTCGCTCTGGAAACCGCAGTACATCCAGGCGGTGTCGAAGTAAGTAAAGCCCTTCTCAATGAACAGGTCTACCATCTTCTTGACCTGCTCCACGTCGATGGCGCCCGCGTTTGCCGGGTCTGTGGTGGGCAGGCGCATCAGGCCAAAACCGAAATTTTTCATAGTGTGTACTTCCTTTCCAAATTTTCTCAATTATACAAATTAGAGCCTACTCCATGTCAAGGCTTATTTCCCAAAATATCCGGCAATTCCCTCCATCCTCGCCTCCTGCTTCACATGGAAGGGGCACCGGCTCTCACAGTGCCCGCACTTCACGCAGTCGCCAGCGTGGAGGGACAGCTTTTCATAGTGGCCTTTTGCCAGCTCGTCCCCGGCCATAGCCAGGTCGTAATACTTGTTGATAAGCCCCACATTCAAGCCCTTGGGGCAGGGCTGGCAGTGGTTGCAGTACACGCAGATGCCCTCCGCACTCTTGGGCGTGAACTCGCCGATGACGGAGTAATCCCGCTCCTCGGGGGTGGAGTCCACATAATGTAAGGCTGTCTGCAAGTCCTCCAAGCTGCGCACACCGGGCAGCACCGTCAGCACGGCGGGGCGGTCCAGGGCGTACTGGATGCACTGGGTATGGGTGAGCGTCCGGCCAAAGAGGGAAGTCTTTTCGTCCAGCAGCTGGCCGCCCGCAAAGGGCTTCATCACAGAGATACCCACGCCAGCCTTCTCACAGTCCCGGTAAAGCTCCAGCCGCTCGGCAACCTCCCCCTTGGCATACTCGCCCTTCTGGTAGTCATAGGCCGGGTTGATGCTGAACATGAACAGGTCAACCAAACCTGTTTCCAGCAGGCGGCGGGCGATGCCCGGCTCGTGGGAGGAAAATCCCAAATGCCGGATTTTCCCCTCTGCCTTCAGCGACTTCATGTACTCCCACACCCCGCCCGGGGGCCAGGGCCTTGTCCAAATCCTCGTGGGTGTCGATGCAGTGCAGAAAGCCGAAATCCGTGTAATCCGTGCCGATGGTCCCGAAGTTCCAGGCGATCTGCTCTTTGATTTTGTCTAAGTCCTGGGTCCATCCGTACTTGCCGTCCTTGTAGACCGCACCGAAGTGCATCTGCGTGAGCACCTTGTCCCGCCGCCCGGCGAAAGCTTTGGCAAAAGCGTAGAATGGCGGCTGATAGGACGGGGCCAAATCAAAGAAGTTGATCCCGTTGTCAATGGCAGCGCTGACGATTTCCGCTGCCTTTTCAATGTCCTCGGGCAGACTGCCGCCGCCCAGGCCGATGACGCTGATCTGCTGGTTTCCGTGGGGCAATTTTCTGTAATCCATGTGAAAAACCTCCTGTTTATTGTAATTTCCGTCCGGCTTCCCGGAGTTCTGCCAGCTTTTCTTCCGACTTGTTCTCTGTGCCATAGGCGGTAAAGATTCCCATATCCTCCAGGTGCAGATCGTTGAGGAATGAGCTTTGGTACTCATAGAACGCGCCGCAGTACACATGGTTGCTGCCGGAGCTGAGAATCAACGCCGCCTTTTTGAGGCTCTTGGGCTTATCCAGCGCGTAAATGCGGTTAATGGCACACTGGAGCTGCCCAGTAAAGCTATGGTAATAGATGGGCGAGGCCAGCACGATCATCTCAGTCTCCTCCATAATCGGGTAGACCTCCTGCATATCATCCTGCTGGACGCACTTGCCTTTGCCTTTCGTGTGGCAGTATTCGCAGGCCAGACATCCGGCGATTTTCTTTTTGCACACGTCTACAATGTTGACTTCATGCCCTGCCTCCCGTGCACCCTCGGCGTAGGCGGCAGCCATAGCCGCGGTGTTGCCCTTGGGCCGCGGGCTGCCGTTCAGTATCAAAATTTTTATAGGCTTTCCTCCTTCTGTTTTCTCTATTGTAGCAGGTGGCGAAGGAGAAATCAAAGACTTTGTAGGCATAGCATGATATACCCAAAAAGCATATATTTCTCTGCTTATTTGGCATTTGACATAGGTTTCTTCCCATGCTATACTTTTAGCAAATACAAGGATTTTTCAACAAAGGAGGCCCCAATATGTATAAAGCAGACCGCCTATGGCTCACTGACCTGGTGGTAGAACATCAGCCCGAGCCTTCAGGCATGGACGTGCCCCAGCCCCGCTTTGGCTGAAAGCTCCACAGCGACAGAAACAGCACGGTACAGACCGCTTACCGGCTTACCCTTGCGGCGGAAGGTGAAAAAGCGGCCGACACCGGCAGGGTGGAAAGTGCCCAGAGCGTTGAAGCCACCGTACCCGGATTTACAGCCCAGCCCGTGACCCGCTATCGATGAGAGTGGAAGTTACCGATAATTATGGCCGCACGGCTCAAATCGAGAGCCATTTTGAGACCGGGCGCATGGGTGTGCCCTTCGCCTCCTCCTGGGTGGAGCCGGTGCAGGAGCCCACTCCATCCAGCATGGTCACAAACCGGGAGGGCGCGGAGGCGGGAGATATTACGCCGCGGAACGCAGACGGCAGCCGCACCTTTGAAGAATTCCGCCCCGCCCAGTATGTGCGCGTCCCCTTCACGATTGGCAAGGCTGTCAAGCGGGCGCGTGTCTACGCCACAGCCCATGGGCTCTACAGGCTGACCGTCAACGGCCAGCGCCCGGACCACCGGGAGCTGGCCCCGGAAAACACGGCTTACCACAAGCTGCTCTACTACCAGACCTATGACGTGACGGCTTTGCTCCAGAGCGGTGAAAACGCCCTGGGCGTGGTGCTGGCAGACGGCTGGTGGGCAGGCCGGGTGGGCACTACTGGCGACTGCTGCCAGCACGGCGACGCCACGGCCCTGCTGTTGGATATGGACATCGCGTACATGGACGGGACAAGGGAGACCATCACCGGGCCTATCGTGTTCTCCGACCTGTTTGTGGGGGAAAAGTACGACGCCGATTTGGAGCAGGCCGGCTGGGACTGCCCCGGCTTTGACGACAGCGGCTGGACTCCTGTTATCAAAAAAGCTTACGACAAAAGCCATCTCATGGGCCAGCCCATGCCCCCGGTACGCCCTGTCAGGATATTCCACCCGGAGCGTGTGTTTACCGCCCCCAATAGCGATATCATCGCAGACGCGGGCCAAACTCTGGCAGGCTTTACCGAGCAGACTGTCACCGTCCCGGCGGGACTGAAAATCACCCTGGAGCACTTCGAGGTGCTGGACAAGGACGGCATGGCAATGGGCAACACAGCCCTGGCGACTATGGGCGTGGTGGCCCCGGCCTACTATGCGTTCAGTGCCAGGAACATGGTGGAGATCGCACGTATTCTCGGCAAAGAGGACGATGCCGCCCACTACCGGGAAGTGTATGAGAATGTGCGCCGGGCGTTCATCGAGGAATACGTTCATGAGGACGGCACGATGGACGCGGACTTCCAGGGCATCTACGTTATCGCCCTGCACATGGGACAGAGGAACTCCGCCCCAAAATGGCCACGCACCTGGCGGAACTCATCCACAAAAATAAGGACTGCCTGGACTATCTGCTCTATCAAATCAGGAAGAACAATATTTGATTCAGAAAGGAAAAACCTTCCATGAAAGAAATCATTGAAAACAAAACTTTTGATATAGAGCGCGCCCTTTACAATTCTGACGGCCTGCTGCTGAAAAACTGCCGCTTTGACGGCCCTGCTGACGGGGAAAGCACCCTTAAGGAGAGCCGCAATGTGGAGCTGGAGAACTGCTTCTTCAACCTGCGCTACCCCTTCTGGCACGATGACAGTGTGAAGATCACCGATGCTGAAATGACCGAAATGTGCCGCGCCGCTATCTGGTACTCCCGGAACATGGAGATTGCCCACTCGAAGCTCCACGGCATCAAGGCTCTGCGGGAGTGCGCGAACATCAAAATGCGGGGGTGCGACGTGATTTCCCCAGAATTTGGCTGGTCTGTCCACGGCATGGAGATGCTGGACACCACCGTGCAGGGTGAGTATTTTATGATGCGTTCCGATGATCTGCACCTTTCCGAAGTGCCTTTATTCTTGTGAATTAGCTTCATCCATATCGACTCTTTTCACCGTGTCATAGAAAGTTGTGTCAGGCATCCCGCAGGCTTGTGCGGCTTGGTGCAGGGTGAGCTCCTTCCGTTTCCAAGCGTGGCGAATGGCCCAGAAATTCTCTGGCAGAGGGCGGGGCGGCCTGCCAAAGCGTACTCCTCTGGCTTTGGCGGCAGCGATTCCCTCGGCCTGCCGCTGGCGGATGTTGTCCCGTTCGCTTTCCGCCACAAAGGACAAAATTTGCAGCACCAGGTCGGCGATAAACGTGCCCATCAGGTCTTTTGCCGTGCGGGTATCCAGCAGGGGCATGTCGATGACACAGATGTCCACGCCTTTTTCTTTGGTGAGGACGCGCCACTGCTCTTGGACTTCTTTGTAATTGCGCCCCAGCCGGTCGATGCTTTTTATGTAAAGCAAATCTCCCTGCCGCAATTTTTTTACAAGCTTCTTGTACTGTTGGCGCTCGAAATCTTTTCCGGACTGCTTGTCCATGAAGAGGTTTTTTCGCGGTACATTTTTTGTGTCCATCGCGATCCGCTGTCTGTCCTCATTCTGGTCTGTACTGGAAACACGGATGTAGCCATAGATGTTCATTTTTTCACACTCCCTTTCCCATGAGTTTACACGAAAGTGCGTAAACAAAAAAGCACTGGTGGCGTAGCCGGAGGGCAGACAGTGAGGCACTGGAATCTCTCCCCTAGGAACAGCCGGAAGACCGGCAGGTGTGGGATCCGGTAGCGGCGCTCTCGAAACCCCACCGGTTGGTGCTCTACCTGCATTACTACCAGGGCTACACCACCGGAGAGATCGCCGGGATTTTTAGAGGAGAATCCCTCTACCGTGCGTTCCAGGCTGGTCCAGGCAAGAAAGAAACTGAAATTGAAACTGGAGGAAGATGGTTATGAAGCGACATGCGTTGAACAGAATGTTCCATGCGCTGACCCCTGGTCCAGAGAGGGAGAAGGCACTTCTGGGAGAAGGCACTTCTGGAAGAACTCCTCCAGAATGACATAAGGAGGGGAACGCCCGTGAAAAATTGGAAACGAATCGCTGTAGGTGTGGCAGTGGTCGCACTGTTGATGGTATGTACAGTAGGCGCGGTAGCGGCGGTTGGATCGTTCTTCCAAACAGAGACAATAGAGGTTACGAAAGAGCCCAATGGAGTGTTTTCGCTGTCTAGGGGGGAAATCACCTATTATCCCGTGGACAGTCTGTCTGATGAACTCAAGGCTCTGGAAGGCCCGAGTTCCGAATACTTCACCTTTAATCCAGAACGCCCAACCTTTGATTCATGGGAAAAGGTAGAGGAATTCGTGGGGCTGGAGCTGATGAACACCCCGGTGCTTGATGCCTCCGCCGCTGAGATTCCTTACTCTGAGCTTGACAATCCGTACAATATTCGTCGGTTTGCGATTCTGGTTGAAACGGGCTTGCGGGAAATCGGTGTATATGGGGACTATCAGATCGGAGAAGTTGAAATTCATGTGGACCAAGTAATGTATACCGGCCGCATCGGCACAACAGAGCTCGAGAAGTCGCGTAAAACGCGCTTATTATTATGATTTGAGTGGAGACTTTAAAAGAGGTGTAGAGATAGAGAAGGAGACCTACGTTGCCCCCAATGGACTTGAGGCACTGATTGTGAAGGTTGACGACGAGAAGGGCGAGTGCCTCACAACGGTTTCCCTGAATGGTATACGTACCGGTATAACTACAGTGTCCCCCAACGGTGTTAAGGAGGCGAGAAAGGTTATGATTCAAGTTCTCGACGGTTTTAGTCCATGAAAACCGTGTTGTCCTGGCAATATTCTTCTGCTCCAATCTAGGGCTTGTTTGAAAATAGAGGAAATGACGAATTTTTGGGCCAGAAGGGGACAATTTCAAGGAGAAGAACCGCTGTAGTTAGCTGCGCTAACTACGTCACTCTGGCGATTGACGAGGATTTTCGACGTAGAAAGTGGCCTCTTCTGGCAAAAAAGACGACGTTTTCGATTTTTCAAACAAGCCCTAACTCCTGAAACATCGGAGCATCCGCTTATCTTCAAAAGGCGCGCCGCAGACGTGAAATCTGCGGCGCGCTTTTTTGATAAAATTTACCGTTCCCTGTCCCGGCTGACTGCCGGACAGGGAACGGCTTTAGTCGGGCAGCTCTACCTTGCCGGCAAAAGAATCATAGATTTCGATTTCCTGTCTGCGGAGCTTCCCCCGGCGTTTCCCATCAAGGGCTTCCGATTCGTGGATTACGATTTTCTCCACAAACTCCCGCAACAGGGTAGGGATGCGTTCCTCAAAGACGGTGTACCTGCCTACCACTTTCATAAACTTTTCAGCGTTTGCCGTGGCTTCCAGCGTTTTAGAAAGCTCACCTTGCAAAGCGGCGGTTTTGCGGCAACGCATGCCGGAAGGCGTGGTAAAAAGAGTACCACAAGGCAAAACGTCATCATTGACAAACCCTATGTTTGTCTCTATAATATGGAGTCAGTAACAAAAAGGGGAAGTAAAACCAATGATAGACAAAAGAAAATTCAATAAGGACCTTTTTCGCCTCACCCTGCCAATCGCCATGCAGAGCCTGATGCTGGCACTGGTGGCCGCTGCCGACGCTTTAATGCTGGGTACGGTGGCCCAGGCGGAGATGACGGCGGTGTCACTGGCAACACAGATACAGTTTATCCAGAACATGTTCATTGGGGCTATCGCGGGGGCTGGCGCCATTTTGGGTGCGCAATACTGGGGGAAGGGAGACAGGTACACCCTTGAGGACCTGTTTAATATGATGCTTCGGTACTCGGGGCTGGTGTCGGTGCTGTTTTTCCTGGCCTGCGAGCTGGTTCCGGAAATGCTTATGGGGATTTTTACCGCTGACCCAGAGCTTGTTGCCATTGGCAGCACATACCTTCAAATTGCCGGCTGGTCTTATCTTCTCACAGGCATATCCCAGTGCTATCTCACTGCCATGAAGGTTACGGACCACGTTAAGCTGGGGGCGCTGATCAGTTCCAGCGCCGTTATGATGAATGTGATTTTGAACGCTGTCTTTATCTTTGGGCTTTTTGGCCTGCCCAGGATGCAGGCTAGGGGCGCCGCCCTGGCCACCACGATTTCCCGGGCTGTGGAGCTGCTGCTTTGCCTGCTCCTAACCCTAAAGCCCGGTTTTGTGCGGCCCGCGCTGGGGCGGTTTTTCAGGCTTCCCAGGCAGCTTAACGCCGACTTTGCCCGCCAGGCTCTGCCACTGATAGGCGGCTCCCTGTGCTGGGGCGTAGGCTTTACCTCCTATACCGCTATCATCGGGCATATGGGCAGCGATGCCGCTGCGGCTAACTCCATATCGGCGGTGGTAAGGGATTTGATCTGCTGCCTGTGTAACGGTATCGGCAGCGCCGCGGGCATCATGGTGGGCAATGAGCTGGGCGCCGGGAATCTTGAGAGAGGGAAAGCCTACGGCATACGCCTGAAGAACCTTTCCTATGTGATCGGCCTGCTCTCAACCGTTTTGGTGCTGGCGGTTACCCCCCTTACAGTGGGCATGGTCACCCTTACCGACAAGGCCCGGGAGTATCTTTGGGGCATGATGGTCATTATGGCCATTTACATGATAGGCCGCTGCGTGAACACCGTGACGATCAACGGTGTGCTGGATGGCGGCGGAGACACCCTTTTCGATATGTACAGCCTCATCGTCTGCATGTGGTGCATTGCCGTGCCCCTGGCGTTCACCGGGGCTTTCGTGTTCCACTGGTCCCCCCTGGCGGTTTATGCCTGCACCTGCCTAGACGAGGTGGGGAAGATACCATGGGTCATGTTTAGGTTTAGAAAGTTTAAGTGGGTTAAGGATTTGACCAGAGAGCAGATTGGGGAGGTGTGAATCAATGGAACCGGTTTACTATACGGTGAATTCCATTAACGGCGACTACGCCTATATGACCAGCAGCGGCGGCATAGAAAATCAGGTGGCGATGTTCTTGCTGCCGGAAGGAACGGATGTGGGCAGCAGACTGCTGTGGGAGGACTTTCAGTGGACCTTGCTTGAAGAAGGTTTTGCCTAAGATAAGAGATATAAAAATCGTTTACTTAGAGGGCCGCGCGGTGACATGACTGTTCCGAAGCGCCATGAAAAGCAGTACGACTGCGATAGTCATAATGATATGGGCGATTCCCGCCATGCCGGATATAGCGGCGGAGGCCCCGGGGGAGAGCTCTATCTCCAGCGCCTGGGGGATGCCCCTGGCAAAGAGCATGGCAACCATAAAAGGCAGACCAGTATTGTACAGCAGCATAAAGGGCTTGAACTGCTTTTGCCCGGTCAGGTCCGTTATGGCGCTGAAACCCGCGATTATCAGGAAAACAGCCATTCCAAGCACAAACATATGCGTGTGGGCAAAGGCGAGGGATGTTTTTCCGGAAAAGCCGGTTAGCTTTGTGAACTCGCGGTAGAAAACGCCGCAGACAATGGCGGCTATAGCGTATATAAATGATATGTTTATGTATTTTCTCATGGGTCAGGTTCCTTTCTTGGATTTGGATTATATTTTATCCATGATTTTACCATATTTTCCGGTGCAATTCAAGACGCGGCGCCCTACAGATGCAGGCATCGCCAGCTCATTGCCCTTAAACGAGAGCAGCCCTGCCAGGACCACGGGGCTGATGTCTACGCAGATAACACGATGGAGAGGGATATGATTTCCATCACGCCGCAGAGCGGCGGTATTCAGCGGGAGATTATACAGAATAAACCCCAGGAACCCGCCCGCAAAGCCCGTGGACCAATTCCACAAAAGAGTGGTGGCAGGTATGGCTTCCAGCTGCCAGGCAGTACCTTTCATAGGTTGTGTTTATGGACTGTAATTCCCAATACCAGCCGGCTTGGGGCCACGGCAGAGCGGATTTTGGAGCGCCAATGCCGCAAAAATCATGTGCGAAACCCCAAAGAATGTCAAAGCCACCGGGTCTCCAACGCAAGAACTCAAGCATACAAAAAAGACATTTTATCCGCTGATTGTCGCGATCCAAATTACGCGAAATCCGGCGGTTCCCCCCGGTTGGAACGGTTAAGGCAATACCGCACAATTCTAAGTACCGTATTGCGCAGGTTGAGTTTATGGCGTTTCCTGGCAAATTGTCCCCAGAAACACTCTTTGCATCCAGCATACATCAACCGCCCGAAAATGGCAATCGTCCTTTTCTTCTCGGGCGAACTGTGCTATAATTATAGAAAACCCAAAAGGACTTTCCCATGAAAATCATCATCGCCCCCGCCAAGAAAATGAATGTAGATACGGACAACATCCCCGTGGAGGGGCTGCCCAGATTCCTGCCCCAAACCGAGCGGCTTCTGGCTGCGCTCCAAGCAATGTCCAGCCAGGAATTGCAGACCGTTTGGAAGTGCAACGACAGTATTGCCCAGCTAAACATCGCGCGCCTGAAATTCATGGACTTGCGCCAAAACCTGACCCCGGCAATCCTCTCTTATGAGGGCATACAGTATCGCTATATGGCGCCCGGCGTGATGACCTCCAGGCAGCTGGAGTACCTGCGGGAGCATTTGCGAATTTTATCTGGCTTTTATGGCGTTCTAGGTCCCTTCGACGGCGTGACGCCTTACCGATTAGAAATGCAGGCAAAATTGTCAGTGGACGGCGCGAAAGACCTCTACGCCTTTTGGGGCGGCAGTCTGGCAAAAGAGCTGGCAGGGGACTGGGTGCTGAATCTCGCGTCAAAGGAGTACAGCCGGGCCGTCATGCCCTACCTCCCGGAGGGCTCCGTGTTAACCTGTTTATTCGGCGAGTGGCTGGACGGAAAGATCCTCGAAAAGGGAACCATGTGCAAAATAGCCCGGGGCCAGATGGTACGTTGGCTTGCCGAAAACGATATTGAGGATCCGAAAGAGATACGCAATTTCGCGGATCTGGACTACTGTTTTGACCCAGAATTATCCAAAGAAAATGTATATGTATTCATCAAAGGAGGACGCTAAAATGCTGGAAGTTGGAATGAAAGCCCCTGAGTTCACCCTGCTTGACAAGGACGGAAACATGGTATCGCTGGCGGATTTCGCGGGCAAAAAAGTGGTGCTCTACTTCTACCCCCGGGACAACACTCCTGGTTGCACCCGGCAGGCTTGCGCTTTCGCGGGGGCGTATGAGGAGTTCAAAAGCATCCATGCCGTGGTGATTGGCGTGAGCAAGGATTCGGTGCGTTCTCACCAGAAATTCGCGGAGAAAAACAGCCTGCCCTTCATCCTTCTTTCCGACCCGGAGCGCCTTGCAATCGAGGCCTACGGCGTGTGGCAGGAAAAGAAAAATTACGGAAAGGTGAGCATGGGGGTGGTGCGCTCCACGTTTGTCATTGACGAAAACGGCGTAATCGAGAAGGTCATGCCCAAGGTGAAGCCGGATACCAACGCGGCGGAAATTCTGGCGTATTTGCGCGGGGAGAAGTGATCTATGCCGTTTCAGATCGTTCGGCAGGACATCACAAAAGTGCAGGTGGACGCCATTATTAACGTCGCAAACACCGGCCTGCTCATGGGCGGCGGGGTGTGCGGGGCTATCTTCCATGCCGCCTGTATTCTTTGCGCCCATTCGCACGGGAGAGGCGGTCATAACTCCAGGATTTGCGCCGCCCGCAAAGTATGTCATTCACGCGGCAGGGCCGGCCGATCACCCCGGGAATCCGGAGCGCTGTCGGGATCTGCTGCACCTGGGGCCTATACAGAGTCGCTGAAACTGGCAAAAAAGCGCCGCTCTGATTTCCAGCGGCATCTACGGCTAGCCGAAGGCCGAGGCCCTGGCAGAGAACACCCCTCAGCCCATTGTATGCCCGGAAGATAGTTCTGTCATTTACACTTGACAGAGCCGCCTGTTTGTGCTATTATAACACCGTTATATCACGCTGTTATAAGGAGGGCGAAATGGACGACAACTCTACGCTTGAAAAAATCCATGAGGCCGCCCAGGCCGAGTTCCTGGAAAAGGGCTTTCTGGGAGCCTCCCTGCGGAATATCGTCAAGTCCGCTGGAGTGACCACTGGGGCCTTTTACGGCTACTACTCCAGCAAGGAGGCCCTGTTCGCCGCCCTGGTGGAGCCCTGCGCGGCGGCGGTCATGGGCCGGTTCATGACCGCCCAGACGGACTTTGCCCAGCTCCCCAAGGAGGAGCAGCCCGCTCATATGGGGCAGGAGTCCGGGGCCTGCGTGGACTGGATGATCGACTATATGTATGAGCACTGGGACGCGTTCAAGCTGCTGATCTGTTGTAGCAGCGGCACCCCCTATGAGCAGTTTATTCATAATATGGTGGACATCGAGGTGGAATACACTTTCCGGTATATCGACGTACTGAAGGACCTGGGGCATACTGTCCCCGAACTGGACCGGGAGCTGTGCCATATGATCGCCAGCGGGATGTTCGAGGGAATGTTTGAGGTTTTGCGGCATGATATGCCAAAGGAGCGGGCGGTCCGGTTTGTCACCAAGCTGAGGGAGTTCTATACTGCTGGTTGGATAAAAATAATGGGACAGAATAGTTAGCACGCTAACTAGGTCCTATTATTTTTGCCATATAGTTAGTTATAACTAATCATCTAAGGAGGTATCCATGTGAAGAAAGAAAGCAATCTAAAGGAACTCATGCGCTACGCGGGGCGGCACAGGTTTCTGACCTACCTGTCCCTGCTGCTGTCCGCCGTCAGCGCGGTGCTGGCCCTGTTCCCCTTCGTGTTCCTGTTCCGCATTATCCGGGAGGTCATTGCGGTGGCCCCGGATTTTTCCCGGGCCGGGCACGTTGTCCAGAACGGCTGGCTGGCGGTGGGCTTTGCCCTGCTGTCCATCCTGGTCTACCTCTGCGCCCTGATGAGCTCCCATCTCTCGGCCTTCCGTATCGCCGGGAACATCCGCAAGGCGCTGATGGACCATATCGCAAAGCTGCCCCTGGGCTTCATCGGCGAGATGGGCAGCGGCAAAATACGCCGCATTGTGGGCGACAGCAGCGCCGCCACCGAGACCTATCTGGCCCACCAGCTTCCCGATATGTCGGCGGCGATCACCACGCCTATCTGCATGGTCATTTTGCTGTTCCTGTTCGACTGGCGGTTCGGGCTGGTCAGCCTTTTGCCCATTGTGCTGGGATTTTCCGCCATGTTTAAGATGGTGGGCCCCCAGATGGCAAAGGACATCAAGGAGTACCAAAACGCCCTGGCGGACATGAACAACGAGGCAGTGGAGTATGTGCGGGGCGTGCCGGTGGTCAAGACTTTCGGGCAGACCGTCCACTCCTTCGCCCGGTTCAAGGGCACCATCGACAAGTACTACAAATACTGCATTGCCTACTGCAAGAAGTGCCGGGGCCCCATGCTGATGTACACCGTGTTCATCAACAGCGCCTTTGCGTTCCTGATTGCGCTGGCGCTGATTCTGACAGGCAGCGGGCCGGTGGCGCCGATCCTCTTGAATTTTATCTTCTACGTGATTTTCACGCCAATTATCTCCACCGCCATGTCCAAGGTCATGTATATGAGCGAGAACGGCATGATCGTGGCCGACGCGCTGGGCCGCATTCACTCCATTTTGGACGCGGAGCCCCTGCCCGACCCCCATGCCAGTAAACGACTGGCGGACAATTCTGTTACCCTGGAAAACGTGACTTTCCGTTACAGTGGCAGTGCAGAGGATGCAATCAGGAATATATCTATCAAAGTTGAGGCTGGTGAAACGATGGCCTTGGTAGGACCGTCCGGCGGCGGCAAGACCACGGTGGCGGGGCTTATCTCCCGGTTTTGGGATGTGACCGGCGGGGCGGTCAAAATCGGCGGGAGGAACGTGCGGGACATCTCCCAGGAAGCCTTGTCGGATGCGATTGCCTATGTGTTCCAGGACAGTAAATTGCTCAAAACTTCCATTCTGGAAAATGTGCGGCTGTCTAAGCCCAACGCCACCCGGCAGGAGGTAGAGCGGGTACTCCATGAGGCCCAATGCGACGACATCATCCAGAAGCTGCCCCAGGGTATCGACACAGTGGTTGGAACCAAGGGCGTGTACCTCTCCGGCGGCGAGCAGCAGCGGATTGCCATTGCCCGGGTCATGCTGAAAAACGCGCCCATCCTCATTCTGGACGAGGCCACCGCCTTTGCAGACCCGGAAAACGAGGCGCTGGTGCAGAAAGCCTTTGAGCGGCTCTCCAGGGGCAAGACCGTCATTCTGATTGCCCACCGGCTGACCACGATTAGGAACGCAGACCGCGTCTTTGCGCTGAGAGACGGCCGGGTGGAGGAGAGCGGAACCCATGACGCTCTCCTGGCAAAGGATGGGCTTTACGCCAGGATGTGGCGGGATTATCAGACCTCAATAAACTGGAAGGTAGGTGTAAATCATGGTTGAACGACTGATGAAACGTTTCGCCCTCTCCCGGGAGGGCGCGAAGGGGCTGGTAAAAGCTACCGCCGCCTGCGCCGTGGCTGACTTGGCACTGATGTTCCCGGTGGGGCTGCTGTATCTGCTGGTGAGCAGTTTTCTGAACCAGGATCAACCTCAATATATGCTTTACGTTCTGGGGATTGCCGGGGCGCTGGTGCTGGTCTGGCTCACCGAGTTCTGGAAATACAACGCCACCTACTTCTCTACTTACCGGGAATCCGGGGCCTGCCGCATCCGGCTGGCGGAGAAGCTGCGGCAGCTTCCGCTCTCTTTCTTCGGAAAGAAAGACCTGTCCGACCTGACAAACACCATTATGGGGGATGTGCAGGTAACGGAGCAGATGTTCTCACACTATGTGCCACAGTTCTACGGTTCGGTGATTTCCACCTGCCTGGTGGCCGCCAGCCTGCTGTTCTACGACTGGCAGATGGCCCTTGCGGCCCTTTGGGTACTGCCGGTTGCGCTGGTAATTGTAGGTTTCTCCAAGAAAGCGCAAAACCACTTTACACGCAAGCAGACCGCCGCAAACCTTGCCGTGGCAGAGGGGGTGCAGGAGTGCTTGGAAACCCTCCGCGACTTGAAAAGCTGTAAAGCCGAGGGAAAATACCTGGACGGCCTGGGCCGGAAAATCGACGTACTGGAGGTACGGCACATCAAAAGCGAATTGGGTTCGGCCATGTTTGTGGTCCCGGCACAAATGATTCTCAAGCTGGGAATCGTCTCGGTGGCGCTGGTGGGCAGTATGCGCCTGATGAGCGGCGAGCTGTCCCTGGTGACCTTCTTCCTGTTCCTGCTGGTGGTCTCCCGCATCTACGAGCCCATGAACTTCTCCCTGCAAAATCTGGCTGCTATGAACTCCCTGCAAGTGAACATCGACCGCATGAACGAGATAAACCAGAGCCCCTCTCAGGGCGGCGAAGCGGCCTTTGCCCCCAAAGGCTATGACATCAAATTTGACCACGTGGGTTTTGCTTACAACACTGGCGAGACAGTGCTGAAAGACGTCTCCTTTACCGCCAGGCAGGGCGAGGTCACAGCCCTGATTGGCCCTTCCGGGGGCGGCAAGTCCACCGCCGCAAAGCTGGCGGCGCGGTTCTGGGATATTGACCGGGGCAGGATCACCGTCGGCGGCGTGGATGTGAGCCGGGTTGACCCCGAAAAGCTCCTGACCGCCTACTCCATCGTGTTCCAAGACGTGACCCTGTTCAACAACACGGTCCTGGAGAATATCCGCATTGGCCGGAAAGATGCAACAGACGCGGAGGTCATGCGGGCGGCACAGGAGGCTATGTGCGAGGACTTTATTGCCAAGCTCCCCCAAGGGTATCAGACCATGATTGGGGAAAACGGCTCCAGTCTCTCCGGGGGTGAGCGGCAGCGTATCTCCATCGCCCGGGCGCTTTTGAAAGACGCGCCCATCATTCTGCTGGATGAGGCTACCGCCTCCCTGGACGCGGAGAACGAGACGGAGATCCAGCAGGCTATCTCCCGGCTGGTGGAGCGAAAGACGGTGCTGATCATTGCCCACCGTATGAGGACGGTGGAGAATGCCGACAAAATTGTGGTGCTGGCTGGCGGCACGGTGGCTGAAATGGGGAGTCCGGAGAAGCTGATGAGGGAAAATGGCGCCTTTGCCCGGATGGTCAAGTTGCAAACGGAGAGCCAACAATGGTCGCTGGGATAAAACCCCTCTTGACAAATTCTTCTTCTCCTAGTAGAATATAGGTGAGTTAGCGCACGCTAATTGGCGTGCGCTTTCCCTTGGCACATAGTTATTGCCCGCTAACAAACCGGTGAGAGGAAGATCCTCATGATGATCAACAAGCGGCTGATCGGTACAGTCCGTGAAAGCAAAAAGTACGTGGCCGGGAACGTAGTCTTGCAATGGCTCTCCCTGCTGGTAAACATGGCCATGATGACCGCCATAACCACCTTTTTGGCGTGTTTGGCTCTGGGCAAGACCGGGCAGATCGGCCTGACGGCAGCGGTGGCGGCAGGAGCTGTTGCTGTCCGCTTTGCCTGCACGGTGGGGGCTTCCCGCATGGGGTACCTGTCCTCCAAGGCTGTCAAGCGCACCCTGCGGGAGCTTATCTACCGCAAGCTCCTCCGGCTGGGGGCTGGCTACCGCCAGAGCGCCAGCACCGCCGAGGTGGTCCAGGTAGCCGTGGAGGGCGTTGACCAGCTGGAGACCTACTTCGGCGCGTACCTGCCCCAATTTTTCTACGCCATGCTGGCCCCGCTGACCCTGTTCGCCTACCTGTGTACGGTGAATGTGCCCTCGGCGGTGGTGCTCCTGGTGTGCGTACCTCTTATTCCCATTGCCATCGCCGCCGTGCAGACCTGGGCGAAAAAACTGCTCGCCAAATACTGGGGCCAGTACACCGCTTTGGGCGACACCTTCCTGGAGAACCTACAGGGCCTGACCACCCTGAAAATCTACCAGTCGGACGGGTTCAAGCAGAAGGAGATGAACCGGGAGGCGGAGAGCTTCCGGCGCATCACCATGAAAGTGCTGACCATGCAGCTGAACTCCATCACCATCATGGACCTGATTGCCTACGGCGGCGCGGCCCTGGGGATGGTGCTTTCCGTGACCCAGTACCGGACCGGACAGGTGGATTTGGCCGGGTGCCTGCTCATCATTTTGCTGTCCGCCGACTTTTTCATCCCTATGCGGCAGCTGGGCAGCTTTTTCCACATTGCCATGAACGGCATGGCCGCCAGCGAGAAGATTTTCCGCCTGCTGGACTTGCCCGAGCCGGAGCAGGGCACAGCGCCTTTCCCAAACGACTGCTCCATGACCTGTACTGGCCTAGGCTTTGCTTACGAGCCTGAACGGCCCATTCTTCATGGCATCGAGTTAGCTGTGCCTAAAGGAGGCTTTGCCGCTATCGTGGGGGAGTCCGGCTGTGGCAAAAGTACTGTTGCCGGGCTGCTCATGGGACGGAACCGGGGCTATACCGGCTCCATCCAAATCGGCGGCGTGGAGCTCACGGACATTGCCGAATCAAGTCTCATGAAAAACATCACATATATCAGCCACCAGAGCTATCTGTTCAAGGGCACGGTGCGGGAAAACCTGCAATTGGGCAGGCCCAATGCCACAGACGACGAACTATGGACAGCACTAAAAAAGGTGAAGCTGGACGGCTTCCTCTTGCAGGAGACGGGCCTGGATATGCCCCTCACGGAGCAGGGCGCAAACCTCTCTGGCGGCCAGCGGCAGCGGCTGGCCCTGGCCCGGGCGCTGCTCCATGACAGCCCGGTGTACATCTTTGACGAGGCCACCTCCAATATCGATGTGGAGAGCGAAAACGACATCATGGAGGAAGTACACCGGCTGGCGAGAGAAAAGACCGTAATCCTCATCTCCCACCGGCTGGCCAATGTAACGGCTGCGGACAGCATCTATGTGATGGAAAAAGGGGGAATTCTGGAACGTGGTACGCATCAACAGCTCCTGGAAAAGCGGGGGGCTTACGCCGCCCTTTGGAACGCCCAGCAGTCTTTGGAGAACTACGGAAAGGAGGCCGTCTAAATGAAACGGAGCGGATTCAAGGTCATGCTGAAACTGGTGGGGCTGGTGGGGCCCTTGGCCGGGTTCATGGCGCTGGCCATCCTGATGGGCCTGGCCGGGCACCTGTGCGCGGCGTTCATCACGATCTTTGGCGGGTACGCGGTGCTGGGTTTGCTGCACTTTGACGTACCATTCACCCTGACAGCCATTTTCCTCTGCGCAGGAGCATTCGCCCTTCTGCGAAGCGTGCTGCGCTATGCCGAGCAGGCGTGCAACCACTTTATCGCCTTCAAGCTGCTGGCGCTCATCCGGGACCGGGTGTTCCGCGCCCTGCGCCGCCTGTGCCCCGCCAAGCTGGAGGGCAGGGACCGGGGAGACCTAATCTCAGTCATCACCTCGGACATTGAGCTTTTGGAGGTGTTCTACGCCCACACCATCTCCCCGGCGGCAATTGCCGGGCTGTTCACGGTGGTGATGTGCCTGTTTATCGGCAGCTACCACTGGGCGCTGGGGCTGCTGGCCCTGTTCGCTTATGCCGTGGTGGGGGTGGCCGTGCCCATTTTTACCTCCCGGCTCAGCGGGGAGGTGGGCATGGTGTTCCGCCGGGAGTCCGGGGAGCTGAGCGCCTTTGTACTGGACAGCCTGCGGGGGCTGAACGAGACCATTCAGTACGGCCAGGGGGAGGCCCGGCTTGCCCAAATGAACGTCCGCACCGAGGCCCTCTCAGAGAGCCAGTCCAAAATGAAGCGTAAGGCGGGGTACAGCATGGCGGCCACCAATACAGTAATTTTGCTGCTGGATTTGGCGATGCTGTTCCTCTCGGCGGCGCTCTACAGTAGAGGGAAGGTGGACTTTGCCGGGGTGCTCCTCCCAACCATCGCCCTGATGAGCAGCTTCGGCCCTTGCGTGGCCCTGGCGAACCTGGGCAGCACCTTGCAGAGCACCTTTGCCGCCGGCAACCGGGTGCTGGATATCCTGGACGAAGCGCCTTTGGTGGAGGAGGTCAGCGGTCAGACCCAGACAGAGTTCACCGGCGCGGCGGCGGAAAATCTCAGCTTTTCCTATGGCGGCGAACAGGTACTCAGCGGACTGAGCCTATACATTCCCAAAGGTCAGGTTGTCGGTATCGTGGGTAGAAGCGGCAGCGGCAAGTCCACTTTCTTAAAGCTGCTCATGCGCTTCTGGCAGGCCGGGGCGGGGCAGGTGCAGGTTTCGGGCAGGGACGTGGGGCAGATCAACACCCAAAATCTCCGGGACATGGAGAGCTTTGTCACCCAGGAGACCCATCTGTTTCACGACAGCATCCGAAATAACCTGCGCATTTCAAAGCTGGACGCTACAGACGAGGAAATCATTGCCGCCTGCGAGAAAGCCTCTGTCCATGACTTCATCATGACCCTGCCGAAAGGCTACGACACCCCCGTGGGTGAGCTGGGCGGAACTCTCTCTGGCGGGGAGCGCCAGCGGCTGGGGCTGGCCAGAGCCTTTCTCCACAATGCGCCGCTGATGCTCCTGGACGAGCCCACCAGCAATCTGGACAGTTTGAACGAGGCGGTAATCTTGAAGTCCCTGGGCCAGGAGCGGGGCGGCAAGACCGTGGTGCTGGTGTCCCACCGGCAGAGCACCATGCGTATCGCGGACCGGGTATATTCGGTAGAGAACGGGAGGCGGAGCTGATGGACGCGAACACAAAGCGGGAGCGGGAAAAGGCCATGGTTACCAAGATGATTGCCCTGTACTGCCGGAAGAATCACCGTGTAAAAAGGCTCTGCCCCGAATGCGCGGCCCTGGCTGAATACGCCCGCCAGCGCAGTGACCACTGCCCCTTTATGGAGACAAAGACCTTCTGCTCCAACTGTAAGGTGCATTGCTATAAGCCGGAAATGCGGGAAAAGATACGGGCGGTGATGCGCTTTTCCGGGCCCAGGATGCTCCTTGTCTGCCCGGTGCAGGCGGTACGGCACGTGACAGAAACCAAAAAAGAGAAGCGGAGAATGGAGGAACAGGCATGAGAATTCGAAAAATCGGGTACATCATTTTGGGGTGCGTTGGCGTAGGATTGGGCGCGGTGGGAGCCGTGCTGCCCTTCATGCCCGCATTCCCCTTCCTGCTGCTGGCGGCGTTCTGCTTTGCCCGCAGCTCGGAAAAACTGGACAGATGGTTCAAGGGAACGAAGCTCTATAAGGATAATTTGGAGAGCTTTGTCCAGGGCAAGGGCATGACGAAAAAGACAAAGGTGCGCATTATGGTGACAGTGACCCTTCTCATGTCCATTGGGTTTATCATGATGCACGCTGTGCCGGTGGGGCGGGTTGTGCTAGGGTGCGTGTGGGTGTTCCATATTTTGTATTTTTGCTTTGGGGTCAGGACCTTGGCGGAGGGAGACTGAGAATACAGATAACATTCCCCAAATATGCTGACTGAAATTTGTTTTGACACAGAACCGTTTCTCGGCTTATTGTGCGCCATGTCAGAGCGGTTTCCTGGCGGCAGATAACCCTGGGACTGAAAGGGGACAGCGCCGCGGTGAAACTGGCGGGGAATCACCGCACAAAATCCTTTTTCTTGTTGGCGCGGCCAGCAGCAGGCCTCTGTCGCCCAAGGCTGACATAGGCATTACCCAGCGCATATCCGGCCCAAGGAGCAGCCGCATAAAGTGGGGCACCATCAGCCCAACAAAGCCCATCGGCCCTGCCAGCGCCGTGACGGACGCGCGCAACAGCACACCGGCCAAAGCGCTTGTACCCCCGCACCAGAGCCACATTCAGGCCCAGGCCTGTGGCGACCTCGTCCCCCAGGGCCAGGGTGTTCAGCGCTGGGGCCAATAGCAGGCTGGCTATGAAGCCTACGGCCAGGTAGGGCCAAAGGGCGCCAATATCCGCCCAGGTCACCCCGCCTATACTGCCCGTCTGCCAGAAACAGAAACGGTCCATCACCTGGGTGTCAGGAAGCATGACCGTGTTCACTAGGGACTGAAGTGCCGTGCTGGCCGCCGCCCCGGCAAAGGCCGGCCAGATGTATTGACTGTTGCTGCTGATGTGGAAAAACGCCATGCCGCTGACCACAAACAGAGAGGCCCCGGTGTCAATACCCAAAATACTGGGGTCTGCAATGGGGCTGCGGGTAAGGGCCTGCATCAGTGCGCCGGAGATGCCCAGGGCCGCCCCGGCGATCACCCCGAAGAGCGTGCGGGGGATGCGGGCCTGCACCACGCTGACCTCAAACTCTGGGCCGCTACCCAGCCCCAACGCCGCAAATATACTGTGGAGGCTGATGGGTTTGGCTCCATATGACACGGAGGCCGCAGCGCACAGGACCAGGAAAACCAGCAGGAACAGCAGGCATAATGTGCGCCTGCGGATCATTTCACTGCCTCGGCCGCATCGTTCAGCAGCTTCAGATAGGTGTCGATGTTGTAGGGAATGGACAGCACGCTGGGGGAAGCCACTCCCGCCAGAGCGGAGGTGTCGTCAATAAAGGCCCACCGCGCCGTTTTTGATTGCGGGGATCTGGCTCATAAGGGGGTCGGTCTGGCTTGTCTCCAGACTGGCGGCGTCGCCGTAGACCACGATCATCTCCACATCACGAAGCTGGTCGGCGTTTTCCCGGCTGACATTGATATAGAAATCATCGGTAGTTTTGGCTAACTCACGGACGCTGTCCGGCAGCTCCAAGCCAAAATCAGTCAGGCAGTCCGCCCGGGAATCACCGGGAAGATAGATGGAGAAGGTGCTCAGGTCATCGGAGCTGATCCAGCAGAAGATGGCTTTTTTTGATTTGTAGGTTTTGAATCTTGGACATTCTGGGCTTGCAAAACGCACCCACATCAAAAACGGAACCGGCCTGCCGCGTGAACAGCTTCAAGGCCGGCTCCATCTATAATTGCTCCCCTATTTCCCCGCAAAGACCAGCGCTCCGCCCAGCGCTTTGCACTGGGCCAGGCATCTTCGTCTGGCGCTTCGTTGCAGATGACCGGCTCGCAGGCCAGCACCGCACCATCGGACTTGCAGGTTTCCTCCCAGGTGCGCATCCACTGGCCGTCTCCCCAGCCGTAAGAGCCGAACAGGGCGATGGGTTTGTCCTTCAGCTCCGGCTCACAGGCGGCGAACATGGGCGCGAACTCGCTCTCTTCCAACTCCTCCGAGCCCATGGAGGGGCAGCCGAAAGCGATGGCGCCAAAAGAGCCGACCAAGCCGCTGTCAAACTCCCCGGCGGTGAACAGCGCGGCCTGGCCACCCTGGACCTGCACTCCCTCAACAACAGCCTGGGCCATAGCCTCGGTGTTGCCGGTGCCGCTCCAATAAACTACTGCGATTTTACTCATATCAACACGACCTTTCCTATAAAATATTGAAAATCTTATATCAAATCAGCCACCGTAAGCTGTTCGATAGACCTTCCCTGTGCCAAAAGGCGGCAATAAGTTGAGGTGCACTTCCTGTGCTTGGCAAACACTTTCTGGGCCGCCTCCACATCGCCGTAGACTTTCCAACTGCCGCAGTATTTGCAGGCCCCCGCTCCCTGCTCGATGAACCCCCGCACATCCTCCGGCGGGTAGCCGATAAATAAGCCAATCTCATGGGGGAAAGCATCTCCCTCCCCAAGACGCGCTGTCAGATGCGCGATACACCGGCTTGGGTGCCCGGCAGGGTATCCCCGGCCCAGAAGGAGCTCCTGGGCCGCGCCGCAATCCAAATCCCGGCACAAGCGGCTGGGACGGTAGACGTAGACCAGCCCCCGGCCCCTGCTGAACCGAAGGGGCAGCACCCGCAGCCCTTTCCGTCCAAGCAGGAGGTTCCATTGCCGAAGCTGTCCGTGCATTTCCTCCCGGCTGGAGTAGGGACAGGAGAGGATGCTGCCGGTTTTCAGCCCCGCCAGGGTGGGGGAGCAATAGCGTGCCAGGGAATCAGCCGACATTACATGACCTCCTTTGAGTTAGTTGTAACTAATCAGATAGCAAACAAATTGCCGGCTCGAGCAGTTATATGCAACTAACCAGCGATTAAACTATATCATAAGCCAAGAGGTTTGTCAAGCGCTTTGAAAAGAAATATCAGCTTGATTTTAACGGGACGGGCGCGAGTCAGCAGGGAGCATATTACTCTGCCGATTCCATCCCCGCCGCTCTGGCAGCACCCACTACAGCATAATCCTTAAAACCAACCTGCCCCATTTTCGTCCACCAACTCAAGGAAACTCTCCTTGCAGCTCCCTAAAATCACTTTTGAACTGCCAGTCCTCTTTAGGGCTGGCTTTCTTTTTGTCCGGGACACTGCACCAGGCACAGAGCGCCCGGCGGGCATTGTCAATCCTGTTTCGGGGATTTTCCTCTGCATCTGCAAACAGATATCCCCGAGCAAGAATTGTCAATCCCCGAGCCCGGCCATTGAAATCAAGGATCCTGTCCATGGTGAACCGTTCCATATAAGTCGTGTCACGCTTACGATCTGCTTTGTAAATTGGCGGCTCTGTGTAAGCCCGAAACTCATTCAGCACGGTTCCTCCTCCTTGAGAACATTTTCAAAGAACGCCTTGCGTTTTTGCTGAAAGGTAGGCTCGTACCATTTGCCGCGAGGGATAAGTAGCGTCAAAAGTTCAAGCAAATCACCGGACAAATAGCGGTTATCACCCGCAACAATGAGCGGCCCCAGTGCGTACTGCTTGAGAATCTGCTCCGCCTTTGAATCCCATTCTTTGGCAAACACAGGAGAATCCCTCCATCCCAGTGGCAAATCCTGGGGACGAAACTCATCGGCAGTCATGGAAACCGTGTTCAAAAACTGGTAGTTCAAGGTAGTGAACCTATCAGGTTTTTCCTTACCGGCCTGCGTGATGTAAAGCACATGGCGGTACTTCCAAAACGCGATCCAGTAATCTCTCCAAATACGCACGTTATGCTCCACGCCCCAGAGGTCGGTAATCGTTTGACAGCCGCTGGTGAAAAAATCTTTGAAGTCGGCCTGATGGAGCATACCCGTGACATGCGGCAGGCAAAGATAGAAACTCGCTGGATGGCGGAAGAAGCTGGATACGCGAGATGGATGATGCTGCAATTTGCGCATAAAAGACTGAATTTTATGGGAAATATCTTCCGTAGTAACGGGCAATTGGCCTGAATGTACGGAAATCTTCAGGGCATGATTCAAGTATTCATCCGGATTATATTCCGGAGCATAGGGAGGCAGGAAAAACGCCTCGATTTTCTCTTTGTGCTTTTCCAGCCAGGACGTAACAAGCTTGCCGCTGAGTTAATCGGCTGTGCAACCCAGAGAGTGGGAGACTGGATGCGGAAAGGGGTAATCAGCAGCGTCAGTGTCGGCGGGGTGCGGTACTGTAGTAAGATGGAGTTTATTGCTTACTGTGCCTCGCCGGAGGTGCTGAAAAGGCCGGGGGCGGCAAGGTATCGGGAACTTATCAAGGAGTTTTTGTGTAAGCATCGGTAAAACTACCGCAGCCGCTCATACCCCCGCTTAACCACTTCCGCCATTAATACCCGGCGCTTGGACAAGAAGTCAAAGTAATCCATATGCTCCCAATTTTCTGGCAGAGCGTGGTCAGCATAAATGCTGTCTTTCTCAGAAGGAGCGATCTTTGCAAGCTGGTCTTTCATATATTCAGCAGGACTTGTGTCCAACACCTCAATGTTATCGCTCCACTCAATGAAAGCAAAGTTGGCCATCTGGTTTCGATCTCTGTCATCTGCAATCCCAGTCCTGGCCAAATATGCTTTTGGAAACAGATGGTGTTTCTCCAGCGCTTTCTTCTTCCCATCAGCGGTGGGATCAAAGAGTTCCCGAGTATGGAGCGTCGAGAACAGCACCTTTGCGTCCAGCACATTCAAGGCGGCACAATAACCGAACCAGGACGGGTTGCGCGGCGCGGAATTTGCCAGGCTGTTGGGCAGAGTGATGGCAAAATAGTCCCCTGTGAACACAGAGGCTATTTTCTTTTCCAACAGCGCAACAAAAGTTTCCTCTGTTTTCACATTGCGCAGATCTGCCAAATCCGATTCCATATCCGTTTCCGGAGAGCCGGTGTAATACCCCGTAACAGCGGTCATAAAGAACCACTTTGCGATCAGCTTTCGCAGGGCTGACTCGCTCATGCCATAGTAAAACTTTCCGAAAAGGTACATCACATAAGAATAGACCAGGGCATTTTCTGAGGAAATCAGCGATTTGGATACGAACCCAGCCGCCTCCACGCACTTGAGAAAGTTTTTCCATATCTGCACATCCAGCACCTGTTCCAACACTTGTTTTAGCTTTTCAAAATTCTGAATACGAAAGCTATCCGTGTAAACACCATTTTCAAAGTCCCGGCCGCGCAGGAGCATATAGGCATAGTGCAGCCTCGCCCGCTGAAAGCCATAGCTCATAGCAACCCGCACAATGTGGGTGGGAGAGGGCTGGAACAGGAAGTTGTATGCCGTTCCCGGTTTCGGTGTTTTCGCGCTACGGCAGAAATCTACGATTTTCTGACGGCCCTCAGGCCAGTAGACAGAGATAAGCGTGAGGATAAAATCATCCTCGCCCAGCTTTTCTCCACCGGAGTTGACCCGCACAAAAATGTCAGCAACGCTCTCTTCATCAGAGTTGCCACTGATTTCCAGCGTAGGGATACTGAACCCGGAAAGTGAAAGCAGGTCCATAATGTTTTGCTGGATACGCTGCTTTTCGTCATCCGTCAGCGTGCCGCCAGTTTTCTCACGGGCGTCTGAGATGGTTTGGACTTTTTCCGAAATGTAGGCAAAGCTTTTGGACTCATTGCGGAATACCTCGCTGATATCGTAGATCCATTCCGTGCCGCGTTTTGTTGCGTTATCTCCCACCGCAAAAGTGCGGGTCAGCGGGTTAAAGGAAATGATGATCTGTTTCTCGTTGAACTTATCGTCAACGATTTTTTTGCCACACATAACAGCATATAAAGAGGTCAGGCGCTGTTGACCATCTATCACAAGACTCTTGGGAGTCCCAAAAGGTTTGCTGTCGATGCCTATCGTTTTACTTATCTCTGTGTTGTCCGCCGCATCCCAAATCATCAGATAGCCGATTGGGTAGCCTTTCAGCATAGAGTCCAGCAAGTCGCGGACCTTAGCGGCTCTCCAGACATAGCCCCGCTGAAGGTCAGGCAGGCCCAGTTTTCCGGTTTCCACCTCCATAATAAGCTCCCGCACCGTGCGGGGGACAGGCGTAAAAAGAGTTTTTGACATCCGTGACCCTCCTGAAAGACATTTTAACAATTATACGAAAAGGAGGCAAAACACCCAAAATGTTGTTGCCTCCCCATTGTGAAGCTACGACAAAAAAGATATTTTTGCCAAACCAGAGTGTGTATCTGAACTCTCAAATCGGGAGAAACTAAATTCCCAATTTATCAAATAAAATTTGGTTTCGTTTCTGTGCATCAGAAATAATTTTATCATATGACAAAACCTCTATATAGGAATTCAACTTGCCATTATACAGATAATATCCCATTTTATCTGGGGTTTGGGAAAAATCTCTAAAGTCAAGGATCTGTTCTAAAGACCTTGTTATGTCACAGACTGCATAAAGGTAGAACTTTGTATTAGCGCCTACTCGGATAATTCTCCCGTCTTTATCTCTCATCTGATTAGTTTTTAATTTCGTAACATATCCATACAACTGATCTATAGGATTAGTGCTCCCATTATAGTCATCGCGCATAGGTCGCTTAAGTTCAAAAATTGTTATACATTCATATTCTCTCCCACGGTTTTCTTCATCAGAAACAGCCACTGGCCGATCCAATATTAATATATCTGTTCTCTCCTGATTTGTACTATTATTAAAAGCGATATCAGAAGAAATATAGCTACAATAAGCTATTTTTTCATCTATGAGCCATAAATTGTGATTGTTATATGGTAGTTCCTCAGAGGTTGAACGCATCGGGTAAATGAGATTATGCAAAAAGCTTTCTCTTTGGAATTTGCCATCCTCTTTTTTCTTTATGGCAAATTCCATCAAATCTAATATTACCTTTCTATGAGCAACATATTCTGCAAGGGCAGATCCATTAGCACTTGTCACCTTTTCAACTTGGTCACCAAACTTAGAAATATACTCTTCCGTGCTGAGAATCCCTTTATTTAGATCAGTTAATAGTTGTTCATTTTCACTTGAAATTTGCCGGTCAAATTGTCTTTTTATCCGGTACAGTTCATCATCCAGCCCATCGTCACTTAAATTAGGCTTAATCGCATCAATTTCTTTTGGCATATACTTCAATAGGTGTCTAAACTGCGGAGCTTTATGGATAACATATTCTTTTACTCTTTCTTTTTTACTTGTCGCAATAGGCTGAAGGTAGTCCTTTAGGAATTCACTGACAGCGCTGACAACAGAACCCATAATTTTGTCCATGGTTAAAAAGACGGACGTTTCATTTGAAGACCTTCTATCTGGAATGCTGAAAGAAAGTCGGTTCATCTCAACAGAGTCATCCAAATATCTGCTCCTCAAAACTCCCACATACCAGAAACCGCCTTTTTCATATATAGCTCTGTCCAAATCCACAATATATTTGTCTAAATCTCGAGTTTCAACTAAACGATTATGAGCGCAAAGATATAGCTTGTTCCCATTAATCGTAGACTCTTTAGCCTTTACATGGAGTAAGTCAAATTCTACATTCTCTATAGTGAATGTAGAACTGGTTGAATCAGCTTGAATTTTTCTATGAAAGAAATGGTTTAAATTATAGCCATCAATATCATCAAACAAATCAATTTGTGGACAATCATCCGCTAAAAAGTATACTAAACAGTGTTCAACAATACGCATCGCAATAGTACGAGCACGTTTAGGCATACTGGCAGAATAGGGGCCAATGCAATTTTCCAATCGCACAACAGTGCAATTATCGTCTTGATTTTCAATTTCCAAAGGGGTATCATTTATCTCATTTTGTTCCAAAGAGAAGCTGAATTCCCTATTATAAAAGCGTCCATTTTCTTTATAATTACTATTTATCTCCGCTTTTTCAAAAGCAATAAGCCAGGAAAAGCGACCCACCCCTTTTCCCCCAATGGAAGCTTTATAGGTAGAATCAGACTCCATGAAAGAGACCAGATTTTCGTCAATAAATCCTATCCCATTATCTATGATTTCAAAGGACTGAATTCTAGGCAATTCATCACTACTGTTTAAAACTATTTGGTCATCCCGGAGAATCCGAATCACTATTCTTCCATCAAAACTTTCTTCTTCTTTCTTGCGATCAGCAATAGCATGAATTGAATTCACAATTGCTTCAAATAGAGGAATCAATGGTTGGTTTTTGGGAAGATTAAAGTTATTTACCCGGCCGCGCAAATTAATTGAGAAATTTCTCATATGAAAATCTCCTAATACTAAAGATTCGATTTGATAAAATGTTTAATAACATCATATCTAAACGATATGTCGTTCCACATCTCGAAATCACACGCAATAAAGGGGTGAGCCGTAGTGCCACCGTTTTTCCCTCGCTTGGAGATAATTCCAATAGCACTTACTCTTTCAATCCATCTGGCAGGAGTCAAGGTATATGAAGGGGAGCGAACATCAAAAAGCAACTGCTGAAATGCCTGCTCGTCAAAGTTGCGATTATTTTCTCTTTCCCACTGGCCTAAGAATGCAATCGTGTTCCTACTGCGAAGCCAGCTTTGAATCACATAGCTTGGGTTCTCTGAATCAAAACGCTTTGCGATATCTGTTAGCGAGATATAGTCAACTTCATGATATAAATACTTTTCTACAACCGCTTGAAGTCTTTGCTCCTCCTTCGGGTCATGAATGTTAGCCTCCCCACGGTTGATAAGTTCAAACACACGGTCTCGTATAAACTCCAGGTCTTCCGCTTTGAGCAGCGATTTTTCACTTAGCCTCTTGGCGTACTCATCTCTCGTTATAGCGTAGGCCCATAGTAATTCAGATTGACTTGCTCGTTCCATTCTTCATCATCCTCAATATGCCGATTGGGATTTCTGCACCGATTTGACTTCATTTCTTCCACAGCAAAGTAAGTGGCGTGGTCGATAATGCCAAACGTGTACTTATAGTTGTTCAGTAGCTTATTCAGTACATCACGGCTCCACACAGTTCTCCCGGATGGAGACGGAATACCTTGCTTTCGCAAATGCTCCTGAATCTTCTCCAAACTGTTTCCTGACAGGTATAGGCCAAATATCTCCCGCACAATTTCGGCCTCCGGCTCGACTGTTTCTACTCTCTTGTTCTTGTCGCGTCGAAAGCCATAACATACCTTACCAAAAATTTTTGATTCCAACAGGGATAGCTTCACGGTTATCTTCCTTTCCTACATTATAATGGGTCGCTCAAATGTTTTCAAGTAGAACTTACAAATTAGTGGAATTGGCTTCAGCTTTTTCTTCTGTTGAACATGATTATTAGTGGATTATGACGCTATCCACGCTTTTTTGTTTCTGCAATAGAATTTTAGAGCATAAAAAGGGAGACAAAAGCCTCTAAAATGCTTTTGTCTCCTTTTGTGAATGCACGACCAAAAAGATATTTTTGCCAAACTGGTGAGTGTACCTGAACTCACAGACGTGCTACTGAGGAAAACCGATACTTTAGCATGGAAAGTCCTTCTTATCTGAGACACTTATAATTCATCTAGTATAGAGGAAACTTTTTTCTTCTGTCCAATGCTGCTTTCTTTATTGCGTTCTAAAATAGATATAATAAAAGCAATTTGATTGTCAAACCACTTCAATGCCTCTAATAAATTGTTATCACTGACATATTTCAAGGCAGTATCAAAGGGAACAGTTTCCCCCATCACTATTCCATTTTTCTTAAACGAAACCTCAAGCAAATTTTCAACCTATCTTTTCATATCTCGGCAAATGGCGATAAGTCTTGGATTTTAAGGCTTTTTCGCCATTTGTCATATCGGGAGATACTTGGCATATCTTTGTGCTTCTCGGCATAATTTTGAATCCAAAAGTAGTACGGCGGTAGTAAAACCAACCATTCGGCTATGCCGCCAGACGTTCCATTTCTGCCTTTGCGGAATCGTAGGTCGCATGGGCGTAATAGTTCAGCGTCATCGTGATGTTGGCGTGTCCCATGATATACTGCAACGCCTTGGGGTTCAT
>CAJTCU010000016.1 GCA_910574935.1 Oscillospiraceae bacterium | reverse complement strand
CCAGCAACAGGTATTTTACTATTACTACCGGGTCAATGGGCGCACGGCCATACCTCCGGCTGTACAAGTGAGCCGTCTCCTCATACACAAACGATAAATCCAGCGCCGCTTCCAATTTCCGCAGAAAATGATTTTCCGGTACCAAATCCTCTATCGTTACCATGTGATATTTTAACTGCATTTCCTTGCCCCCTGCTCTAATTATACCATATTTCGAGCGATTTGGGGGCACTTTGTCAACAGCTCCATTTTGTCTCGAGGTTGGGCCGGGGGCTTGTCCGTGGCCGCCTTGTCAGCCTTGGCCGGGCGGCCACGGCGGGCCCGCATCCCTCCCGGTTCACCGGGCCCCGCCTTTTCTTCCTTGGGCTTGCGGCCCCGCCTGCCCTTGGGCTTATCCGGCTCGGGCGCTTTTTCCTTGGCGGCCTTTCCCTTTTTCTCGGGCTCCTTTTCCCCGGCGGCCTTTTCCTCCGGGGCCGGGGTGGGCGGCTGTTCCGGTTCGGGCGGCTCGTTCTTTTCCACCTCCGCACGTCCCGCCGCCCGGCGCTCCGCCATCAGCTTTTCAATCTGGTCAGCGGAGACACTCACCTCGCCGGGAGCACCCGCCGGGGCATCCTGGGCGGGCGCATCCACGGCGGCCTGCTCGGGAATGTTCTCCGGGGCCGGGGGCTCCGGGGTGGGAGCGTCCTGGGCAGGAGCACCCGCCGGGCCGGCATCGAACAAGCTGGGCTGGGGATTTTCCTCCGGGCTCACGTTTAATTTTTCGTCTGCCATTCGTTACCTCCTTTTTCAATTTCGTGAATATTGCACAAATCTTACGCTAAAACTTTGTTACTATTTTTTCGCCTCCCTCCCAGCTATCCACGCAAAAAAGCCGCCCGTTTTTTCATGCCGGACGGCTTTCTACGTAATGTGATAGCTCAAATAATATTTTTTTGTGGATGCTGGCTCCGAAAAGCCTTGATATTACAGTGTTCCTATTAAAACTCATTCATAAGCAAGAGGAGCAAATGTTCATGTATTTGTCCATGCTTGATGATAAGAGTTTTTCCTCATGATTTTTCTGATTTAGGGGGGCCGATGCAGACTTCATAGACAGAAGGAACAGACATAAAGTGAAGCTTAAGGCAATACGGTGCTTAAGGCGCCAGCCGCGAATTGTGCGGTGTTGCCTTAAATGCTCAGACAATAACTGGAGGCTGGCTCAAAGGCTGAAGGCATCTTTTAAGCGTGGTAAGGTCATAACGAAAACGGCCATATATTGGGGAACTCCTGGTATATGGCCGCTTTTCGTACTTTTCTGAAACGTGATAGCGTTCGTAAAATGGATTTTTTGACCTCAAAAATGGCGTTTTGCTTTAAAATGCAAAACGAAACGCAAGACAAAATCAGACATGGATTTAGGCCCGGACGCATAGGCGTCAGGGCTTTTTCTTTTTGCCTATATCTCCTTGCCATCCGGGAATATGAATCCCACCAGGGCCTTTGCCCCCAGGGGTTCGGCAATCTGCTGCCATTCCTCTACGGTACCAGACAAGCCCTGCATGGAACACAACCGTTGTTCCATGCAGGCTGGCTGAAATATTAAGTACAAAAAGAGCGGAAGGTTTCTTTGTACGCTCGATCCAATGAAAGGCTATTTTATCGCCCCCGTGGTCATAGGAAGTCATGAACTTGCAGTTCTCATACCGCTATGCTCCGGCTATGTACAGACGGTATTTAAAGCACAAAAGCGGAAACGGATAGAAGTGGTTAATGCTGGATGTGCGAGATGAGGAAACCGGAGAGGATGTATTTAGCCGCATTAATCTTTGGAAACGCATATCATCATAAAAGAAACATTGTAGCCTTTACTCATAGACAGGGGGCAACAGCAAGTTGCTTGTGCGTTCCCCGATCTGCGTATAAAATAGATGCGGAGATTTGTATCAATGGAAACAAGAAATACAATTTTAGAGTTACGAAAATATCTGAACTGCAAAAAATTCTTACCAATCTTAAAACGTTGGCGGACAAAGGATGGTGAAGAAGAAAAACAAACCGCTGTCTCGCCGAAATAAAGGCATAAAATTTCCAAGGAGCTGATACTATGAAATTCACTTGTATGGTTATTTCTGTGGCGGACATAAGTGTCGCACGAAAGTTTTATGAGGATCTATTGGGGTTAGAACGGTTTTAGGACTGTGGATGGAATGTCGCTTTTACCTGTGGACTGGCACTGCAACAGGATTTTGATTGATCTACTGTTTTGAACTTTTGGGAGAGGTATATGGCATTAGCAGATTGTATTGAAAAGAAACCAATCATTCATACCGAAAGGCTTTCATTGAGAATGATGTGTGCAGATGATATTCCAGCCTTGAAAGAGTGGATGCCTGATAAAGCAATCCATACATATTGGGGAAATGGCCCTGGCAAGACGGGGATAAGAATCCAGAATTGCTTTTTGAAAAAACAGAAAAGCCATCAAAGAGCTTTCATCTCAGAATTGAACTTAATGCGATTCATAAGATTATGGGGAAATAAGGGGGATGCGACAGAAGCCATGGATACAATGGTGAGATTTTGTTTTGATAATACTGAGCTTAAACGGATTTGGACGGACCGTGAATAATATTGGGTCCTGTAAGGTGCTGGAAAAATATGGGTTTACGAGAGAAGGAACCACCCGTCAGGGTAAAATGGCTTCGACTTGGTGGGATTATCATCTTTATGAAATCTTAAAGAGTGATTTGATGAGTCGATTGATAACCAGTAGTCGTAGCCAATGGAGGAAACGAATATGGGTATTCAAAAAAATATCAGTTCCGCAACAAATACGCAGAGCTTCATGAAAAACCGTGAAACGGCCGCTCATGTGAAAGAGAAAGGTCTTGCGGATTATGTAACACAGGTAGATATTGCCGTGCAGAATTTTTTAAAGAAGGAGCTGTCTGCCCTTGCGCCGGATATTCAGTTTCTTGGTAAAGAAACCGGTTTGCAGGAAATGAAGGCGGAGAGCTTTTGGATTTTAGACCTGGTTGACGGGACTACCAACCTTATGCACGACTATCAGCATAGCGCTGTATCTTTCCCCCAAATAATCATGGAACCAACACAAAGACTCTTTGCGTATTAAACTACAAAGAGTCTTTCCACCTCTGCAATACTTGTACTCGTAAGCCCATTTTTCCCACCGGCATTCCATACCCGTTCCATATCGTTTTTTCATCAATAGCCAAATGTAACAGCCTATTACGAGGATGGGGCTTTTTTCATCATTACCCGCGTGCTACTCTACGGTGGTAGCCACCAGCGGAACCAACGGGGCGTTCCGGCTTTTGGGCAATGCCCGCCCGTGCCCCACCAACAATCTGCCCAGCACCCACGGGACAGCTTCCGCTGCCCCCGCCGGACGGTCAAAGCTATATTGCGGCGAAAGCGGGCCTTTTGCTTGTGGCAGTGATCGTTCCTTACAAAGTTGTGAATGGTCGTGAATGAAAATTTCGTGACATCCCTTGAAGGAACACTCGCGTACGGTAAAGAAGCAAGCAACCGAAAACAGCGGATAGACCGCCAGCACCACACTATTGCGAACAAAAAACCGAAGGCCAAAAGCCAAGCATTGTGGAAATGTGCATAACAGGCTATGAAATCCTTCTCATTCCATTTTATAACCTGTTTTTGTCACCCCATTCACACATTCCGTCTAAAATAGGAATTAAGGATTTTCCGCGCTCTGTTAAACTATATTCTACCTTTGGCGGGATTTGTGGATATTCTTTTCTATACACTAATTGGTCTGCTTCTAATTCTTTTAAGGTGGAGCTTAAAGTCTTATACGAAATTCCACTGATATATTTCTTCATTTCGTTAAAACGAACGACTCCGAACTCCATTAAAGTATACAAAATAGTCATTTTATATTTGCCATTGATTAATGACAAGGTATAGCTGAAACCGGTTGTTTCAAGACATTCATTGGAAATGCAGTGTTCACTCATTTTATAGTCTCCTTTAAGTAAGTATATAACTTTACTGTAAGTATCGCACTTATATGTGCGTACTTGATTTTGTTTCAATTCTTGCTAAGATTATAATATCAAAAGCAGAGAAAGTCAATCTCGCAGAATTAGGAGGACATATTTTATGAGCAAAAAAATAGTTGTAATAACGGGAAGCCCCCGGAAAAACGGGAATAGCTTTGCTATGACAGACGCTTTCATCAAGGCCGCCGAAGCAAAGGGGCACACAATCACAAGGTTTGACGCTGCATTAAGAAAAGTAGGTGGGTGTCAGGCGTGTGAAACCTGTTTTTCGACGGGAAAAGCCTGCACTTTTGATGATGATTTCAACACGATTGCACCGGCAATTCTTGAAGCGGACGTTATCGTATTTACCATGCCTGTCTACTGGTATTCTATCCCGGCGCAGATTAAAGGTGTCATTGACCGTATTTTTTCTATGGTTGTCGGCGGCAAAGATATTGCCGGAAAGGAATGTGCGCTGATTACCTGTTGTGAAGAAGATGATATGTCCGTCATGGACGGCGTTCTTATTCCTATTGAGCGTATGGCGGCATTGAATAAATGGAAAATGGTAGGCAAGGTTTTAATTCCGGGCGTATTAAATGTTGGAGATATAGACAAAACCGAAGGCTGCAAAAAAGCGGCTGATTTAGCCAATGCAATTTGAGGAGGTAATTATGAGCAAAAAAATAATTATTCTCAATGGAAGTCCAAGAAAAACCGGAAATACGACGGCATTAACAGCGGAATTTAGAAAAGGCGCAGAAGAAGCCGGAAACACCGTGACAGAGTTCTTTCTTGACGGTATGAACATAAATGGTTGTAAAGGCTGTTTAGGCGGCGGTAAAAACCCGGATAGCCCTTGTGTCCAAAAAGACGATATGGATAAAATTTATCCTGTTTACAAGGCAGCGGACATCGTTGTTCTTGCAACACCGCTTTACTATTGGACGATCAGCGGTCAATTAAAAACTGCCTTTGACCGCTTATTTGCTGTTGCGGAATGTGACCCTAATGATCGAAACCCTAAAAAGGAAAGTGTTCTCATTATGGCAGCCGAGGGCCACGGCTTTGAAGAAACTCTTTATTGGTATGACCGTCTTGAAAAACATTTAGGGTGGAAAAGCATTGGAAAAGTGCTTTGCGGCGGTGTAATGGCTATGGGGGACATTGCCGGAAAACCCGAACTGCAAGAAGCCTACGGTTTAGGAAAATCAATTCAATAAAGATAAGGCAATACCGCACAATTCTAAGCACCGTATTGCGCAGTCAGATTTTTCTTCAGAGGGTACAGATTGAGCGCCGTCCATCTCACCATTGACCAGCGAAAGCTGTGCGCTATCACGGAAAATCTGCAAGCAAGACGGTGCTTAGAATGGTGCGGTGTTGCCTTAAGCATTCTATCGTGCTGGGGAACGACAACCATGTCCTTGATCTGCTTTCCCTCGTAATATACCGCTAACATACTGGCCCCCACCGCCACATCTTTGCCGACGTATTCCGGGAACAGCGTACGGATTGCCGGCGTAAGAGATGAGGCGGTCTTTTTGTACCCGCATCCGGTTGATTTTGTCGATGATGTGCTCCCGGAGAGGGCGCCCAGTCCCTCCATGTTCAGCCGCTCAAAGGGGATCTCCTTGGTACTGGCCTGTCCATTTGAATCTGCCAGGGGGCTGTACCTGATCCCCACCATGGGATTATCTCTCACAAACCGCACCGTCCGCTCCGCTTTCCCCTTCGTCTGGCCTCGGGTAGGGCCGGCAAAGGATGGGCTTGAATCCGGAGAACCCCGCAAAATCCTCAAACGCCGGTTCAGCGTGGGGGGCTCCTGCTTCAAAATCCGCTTGGTCACCACTTGCTTCATGTTGCCGTACAGAATCTCCTCCGGATCCCCGCCAAAGTACCGGAACGCGTTCTGATGGCACCGTATCCGTGTATTTGTACTCGTTCCCGTTATAAATTCATTGTACCGTATCTTTAGAGTATCCAGAGATCACAAGAAAGCCGTACAGCTTCTTCCACTTTTCGTCCCCGTACTCCAGGTGACCCTCGAAGAGCCCCTCTCCTCGGTGGAGTTGGAGGCCGTGCGGAAGGTCACCGAAATCTTCCACGGCCAAACACCCACATCCCCTGCGCAGCCTGCCGTTACTGCATGGAGGAATGCCCCAAGGGCATCCATATCCCCGGCTTGTTCTCTGTACTCAACGCAAAAAAGCTTTCGGAAACTGGAATGCCGATTACTACTATAACAACATCCATACCGGTAAGGGCACCAAGGCCAAGGATTGCGTGAAGTGCGGCAAGTGCGGGAAGATATGCCCCCGAGCATCTGGAGATCCGCAAGCTGCTGGAAGATGTATCCAAAGAGTTTGATAAGTAGTCCCATGGAGCAGCAAAAGAGCGATTCCCCTTATACGGAGTCGTTCTTTTTTGTGTTACTGCCATTGAGGAAGTCATCAGTGACACGGCCTTTGACAAAATAACCGCATCCGGTCGCAGTAACCGGGTACTGGGAGGTGCTGGGCGCCAAGCCGCCCACCTACGCCCGCATGGGCCCAGCGACTGGATTGCCTGCTACAGCGCCATGGAGCGGAGCATTGAACAAATTAAGCGCAATGGCACAGACGCTGAAATCGAAGCCTTTAAGGGCCTGCCCCACGGCTTTGGGCCGGGCAGCAGAGTCTTGGGAAATCCGGGCAGGGCAAAACCGGGAAATCCACCTTACCAACCGAGCTTAGATCGTGTATACTTCAAGGTATAAGCTTCATGGAAAGTAGGTCTCTCCATGGATAACCCCCGGCGGCAAACCTTCCTCACTGCCGCCGACGCGGGCAGCTTCAAGCAAGGCGGCAGAGCAGAAGCTAGGCTACCGCTCAATTTTCCTCCCCAAAGGGTACGGCTTTTAGCGGGATTCGAACACAACCACTGCTTGAACCTCTTTCTCAAAATCCACTCCACCATACCCCTCCGGCAATCATCGGTCCTCCTCAAAGGCTTTGTTAGCCAATAATTTTTGTGCTACCTGGCAATTCTTCGGGTCTGTGCCGGGCAATAAGTTAGCGTTTTCTAATCAAAAGGTGTTTTTTTCTTCACGCGGGCTTGACAATGGCGGTTAGTGGTGGTAAACTGAGGTCGTCACAAAGGTTAGCGCCGGTTAACCGCTTTGTTGAGGAGGTGAAGAAATGATGCCGCTTACAATGGCAAAGGTCGGAGAGACCATTACCATCCATAAAATTTCCGGGAAGGACGAAGTGCGCCAGCATTTGGCAGAGCTGGGCTTTGTGGTGGACAGCGATGTAACGGTAGTCAGCGAGATGGGAGGAAACATTATCGTGCAGGTGAAGGACAGCCGGATTGCGCTGGATAAAACGATGGCAAATCGAATTATGGTCTAAGAATTATTTTTCATAGAAAGGAGGAAGAGGGATATGAAAACGCTGAAAGATGTTAAGGTGGGCGAAACTGTGGTTGTGGCGCGGCTCCATGGAGAAGGCCCGGTGAAACGCCGCATTATGGACATGGGCATCACCAAAGGGGTAGAAATTTTCGTGCGAAAGGTGGCTCCCCTGGGGGACCCGATGGAGTTGAACGTCCGAGGCTATGAGTTGTCTGTCCGCAAGGGCGACGCGGAGATGGTCGAAGTCCAGTAAGCCAGCGCGGCGGAAAGCCGCTATTATTTGCGCCTTGAGTTAGATGCGACTAATACACAGAAGGAGATCATCAAATGGATATCAAAATTGCGTTGGCGGGCAACCCAAACTGCGGCAAGACAACCCTGTTCAATGCCCTCACCGGTTCCAGCCAGTATGTGGGAAACTGGCCTGGGGTAACGGTAGAGAAGAAGGAGGGCCGGCTGAAGGGCCATAAGGATACCATAATCCAGGACCTGCCCGGCATCTACTCCCTGTCCCCATACACCCTTGAAGAGGTAGTAGCCCGGTCATATCTTGTAAAGGAGAAGCCAGATGCCATCCTCAATATCGTGGACGGCACCAATATTGAGCGCAACCTTTACCTCACCACTCAATTGATTGAACTGGGCCTGCCCGTGGTGGTGGCGGTAAACATGATAGACCTGGTGCGGAAGAATGGCGACGCCATTGACCTTGCCAAGCTGGGGAATGCCTTGGGCTGTGAAGTGGTGGAGATGAGCGCGCTCAAGGGTGAGGGAGGCATGGCCGCCGCGGAAAAGGCCGTGGCTCTGGCGCAGAAGAAGCAGGCTGGGGAGCTGCCCCATGTGTTCACCGGCAGTGTAGAACATGCCCTGGCCCATATTGAGGAGTCTATTCAGGGCAGGGTGGCCGACGGATATCTGCGCTGGTACGCCATCAAAATTTTTGAACGGGACGAGAAGGTTATGGAGGAATTGAGCCTTCCCGCCGATTTGAAATCCCATCTGGAAGAACATATCGCGGACTGCGAACGGGAGATGGACGACGACGCGGAGAGCATCGTCACCAACCAGCGGTATTCTTACATCAACGGCGTGGTGTCTAAGGCCGTGCGAAAAAAGACCGCGAAGCACAGCCTGTCCGTTTCGGACAAAATTGACCAGGTTGTTACCAACCGCGTCCTGGCCTTGCCCATCTTTGTGGCCGTCATGTTCCTTGTGTACGCCCTTGCCATGGGCGGCTGGGGTGTCTCCATCGGTACTGCCGCCACCGATTGGGCTAACGACGGCCTGTTCGGGGATGGCTGGTTCCTGCCCTTTTCTGGCTCGGATGTAGATGGCTATGACGAGGCTGCCGGTGCGTTTGAGGAGGCTTCCGCTATCATAGAGGCATATGAGGGCGGGGAGCCTGTGGCATACCTCTATGACGCCGACGCCGGTGAAGTCAGTACCCTGGAAGTAACAGAGGAAAGCTATGCCGGGGCCCTTACGGTGGAGGAGCCCGACCCCGCCAGCTATGGAACCTATGTCCCTGGCCTGCCCGTCTTGGCAGAAAACCTGCTGAACGCCATGGGAGTCAGCGGGGTGCTGGCCTCTCTGATTCTGGATGGTATTGTGGGCGGCGTAGGCGCTGTTCTGGGCTTTGTGCCCCAGATGCTGGTGCTGTTCCTGCTGCTTGCCATTCTGGAGGATGTGGGCTACATGGCCCGGATCGCTTTCATCATGGACCGCGTTTTCCGCCGTTTTGGACTCAGCGGCAAAAGCTTCATTCCCATGCTGGTAGCCACTGGCTGCGGCGTTCCTGGCATTATGGCCTCCCGCACTATTGAGCAGGACCGGGACCGCAAAATGACCATCATGACTACCGGCTTCATTCCCTGCGGGGCGAAGATGCCCATTATTGCCCTGTTTGCCGGGGCTTTGTTTGGCGGCTCTGCCCTGGTCTACACCTCCGCCTACTTTATCGGCATAGCCGCCGTGGTGGTTTCCGGCATTATGCTGAAAAAATTCAAAGCCTTTGCCGGGGAGCCCGCCCCTTTCGTTATGGAACTGCCCTCCTATCACGCGCCCTCTGCCAGCAACGTCCTGCGTTCCACATGGGAGCGGGGCTGGTCCTTCATCAAGCGGGCTGGCACCGTCATCCTCCTATCCACCATCATCCTTTGGTTCCTAAGCAACTTTGGATTTACGGACGGCGGCTTTGGCTGGGTAGAGGACAGCGACACCTCTCTGCTGGCCGCAGTGGGCCGTGTAATCGCTGTGATTTTTGCCCCCCTGGGCTTTGGCACATGGCAGGCGGCTGTGGCCACCATCACAGGGCTGATTGCCAAAGAAGAAGTGGTCAGCACCATGCAGGTGCTTTACCCCGGCAACCTGGCTGCCAATGTCGCCCTGGCGTTCACCGCAGCGTCCGCATACTCCTTTATGGTGTTCAACCTGCTGTGCGCCCCCTGCTTCGCGGCTATGGGCGCTATCAAGCGGGAAATGAACAACGCGAAATGGACCTGTGCCGCGATCGGCTATATGTGCGGCTTTGCCTATGTAATCTCCCTGATTGTCTACCAGGTTGGCGGACTGCTTACCGGCACGGTGGGCTTTGGCCTGTGGACGGTGGTTGCCCTGGCTGCCCTGGCCGCCATTATCTATCTGTTGGTTCGCAAGGGGTATCAGGGCGAAGGACCGTTGCAAAGGCTGAGTTCTGTGGCTGCGGCCTCAAAATAAACAGAAGGGAGGCCTCTTACCATGCCTGCTATATTGGGAAATCTTATTGTGATAGCGATATTAGCAGCAGCTGCTGCTCTGGCAGTCCGTTCCCTGCGAAAGTCCCATAAGTCTGGAAAAGGCTGCAATGGTGATTGCGGAAATTGCCGCGGCTGTCACTGAAGCTTCAAATTTGCGAGATCAGGTGAAAAGGTATGGGTGGTGAAAACCGCTTGTGCCTTTTTCCGTTTGCTGGTTTATAATCTTGAAATGGGCTTTGGGGTGTATGGGCATCTGTGCGCAGGAGGCCTTCGCTATTTTCTCTAACCAATACAATCAGTCTGTATCCTCTCTTCTTCGTAGATGTTTTTATAAGGCAACACCGCACCATTCAAAGCACCGTCTTGCTTGCAGATTTTCCGTGATAGAGCACAGCGTTCGCTGGTCAATGGTGAGATGGACGGCGCTCAATCTGTACACTCTCACGAAAAATCTGACTGCCCAATACGGTACTTAGAATTCTGCGGTATTGCCTTAATTCTAATGCTTGCCCATTGAAGTCCCAGAAAAAATCTGATATACTAGGGGCAAACCCTCGTAAAGGAGCGTTTACCATGACTGTGGGAAAATATATTCTCTCCGTCGACCAGGGCACCACCAGCTCTCGGGCTGTTTTATTCGACGCCTTTGGGGGCGTGGCTGGCATGGGCCAGCGAGAGTTCCGGCAAATCTACCCCCAACCAGGATATGTGGAGCACGACGCAGTGCAAATTTTGCAAACCACCCTTTATGCCATGCGCCAGGCCATGGCCAGCGCAGGCACAAACCCCGGCGACGTGGCCGCCATTAGCATTACAAACCAGCGGGAGACCACCGTGGCCTGGGACAGCGCCACCGGCATCCCTATATGCAACGCCATTGTCTGGCAGTGCCGCCGCACGGCCCGCCAGTGTGAACAGCTGAGTGCGGCTGGGCTGGGCGGTTACATAAAGGACGTGACCGGGCTGCTGATTGACCCCTATTTTTCCGGCACCAAAATGAAGTGGATTTTGGACAACGTCCCCGCCGCCCGGGACCTGGCCGCAAAAGGCCGGCTGCGCTTTGGCACCATTGACTGCTGGCTGGCCTATTCCCTTACCGAGGGGCGGTCTTTTGTCACCGACGTGTCCAACGCCTCCCGTACCATGCTCTTTGACATCCACCGCCAGTGCTGGGACCCCACCCTGCTCAAAGAGCTGGGCATTCCAGAAACCGCCCTGCCCCAGGTGGTGGAGTGCGGCCAGGTGGTGGGAATGTGCGGCGCGGACGTGCTGGGACGAGAGATTCCCATTGCCGGTATGGCAGGCGACCAGCACGCGGCCCTGTTTGGCCAGTGTTGCTTTGAAAAAGGTATGGCCAAGAACACCTACGGCACCGGCTGCTTTGTTCTCATGAACACAGGGGAAGCGCCGGTGGCCGCCCAGGACCTGCTAACCACCATTGCCTGGAAACTGGGGGGAAAAACCGTCTACGCCCTAGAGGGCAGCGCCTTTAATGCTGGCTCGGCCATACAGTGGCTGCGGGACGAGCTGGAAATCATTAAAACGCCCCAAGAGGCCGACCGGCTGGCCGAGACCGTAGAGGACGCCGGGGGCCTTAGCTTTGTACCCGCCTTTACAGGCCTGGGCGCGCCCTACTGGGACATGTATGCCCGGGGGGCCCTGCTGGGGGTAACCAGGGGTGCGACCCGGGCCCACCTATGCCGGGCGGTGCTAGAGAGCATTGCCCTGGAGAGCTGGGACCTGGTAAAGGTTATGGAGGAAGAGAGCGGTGTGTGCCTAAGGGAGCTGCGGGTAGACGGCGGGGCCTCTCGAAGCAAGTTTTTGATGCAGTACCAGGCGGACATTCTCGGCAGCCGGGTGCTACGTCCCCAATGCCTGGAGACCACTGCCCTGGGCTCGGCCATGATGGCGGGGCTGACCGTAGGCGTGTGGGACAGCCAAGAGGAATTGCAGGCCCTTTGGCGGGAGGACGCCGCCTTTTCTCCCCACTACGATCCCGCCCGCCGCCAGCAGGACCTAGACCGTTGGCATAAAGCAGTGCAAGCAACGCAAGCATTGCATCATTAGTCGCGGGGGCGTTCGCCAGCGCAGGCGCTGGACCATTCATCGCGGGGGCGTTCGCTCCGGCTCACTCGCCAGCGTAAACCATTAGCCGAGCCAGCGCGGACAGGATCGGAAGCGCCCAGAGAACCGCGCTGGCTCGGCTAACCGTTACCACCTAGGGAGGGCGCAGCTTTGCCCGACTCCGCGAAGAAGGTGCAGCGTCACGCTGCCGCGCTGGCTCGGCTAACCGTTACCACCTAGGGAGGGCGCAGCTTTGCCCGACTCCGCGAAGAAGGTGCAGCGCCACGCTGCCGCGCTGGCTCGGATAATCATTACCACCTAGGGAGGGCGCAGCTTTGCCCGACTCCGCGAAGAAGGTGCAGCGCCACGCTGCCGCGCTGGCTCGGCTAACCGTTACCACCTAGGGAGGGCGCGGCTTTGCCCGACTCCGCGAAGAAGGTGCAGCGCCACGCTGCCGCGCTGGCTCGGATAATCATTACCACCTAGGGAGGGCGCAGCTTTGCCCGACTCCGCGAAGAAGGTGCAGCGCCACGCTGCCGCGCTGGCTCGGATAATCATTACCACCTAGGGAGGGCGCAGCTTTGCCCGACTCCGCGAAGAAGGTGCAGCGTCACGCTGCCGCGCTGGCTCGGCTAACCGTTACCACCCAGGGAGGGCGCGGCTTTGCCCGACTCCGCGAAGAAGGTGCAGCGTCACGCTGCCGCGCTGGCTCGGCTAACCGTTACCACCCAGGGAGGGCGCGGCTTTGCCCGACTCCGCGACTAAAGATGCAACGCTTGCGTTGCCTAGTAGCACGAATACTCCGCATTTTTTGCCGGAGACCAACAGGTGGTACTCCTCCTTTAGCCCCAGCTGGGGGCAGTCTGCCAGGGCTTCGGCCAGCTCTCTTTTTCCCGCGGTAAGCACCACTACCCGTCCCCCGGGTTTCAACACCTGGCAAAACGCCCCCAGCATGGCCGTGTAAAAGGCCCCCAGGGGCTGTGCTGTGTCCCTGTACAGCCCCCAGGGCGGGTCTGTGATAATAGCGTCCACGCTCTCTGGCGGCAGAGACTCCCCCAGGCGCAGCGCGTCCCCTTGGGCAAAAACCAGGCCGGGCCGCTGGCCCAGCTTTTTCTGGGCCAGCGCCAGGGGCACAGGGTCCTGGTCAAAGGCCAGCATTTTGGCATAGGGGAAGCGTTTGCACCGCTGGACCGGAATGGCCCCATAGCCGCAAAAAGGGTCCAGCACCCGGTCTGTGGGCTGGGGAGCAGAGAGCCAGCACAGCATATAGGCCAGCTCTGGGTGGAGTTCCCCAGGGTGCAGAAGCTTATCATAGGCCCGGTGCCGGGAGAGGCGCTTTAATAAGTAGCCCTTTCCCTCCCGGCGGGTGAGAACCCAAAACTCGCTGTCCGGCAGGCCGCGGTCCACCCGCAGGCCCGTGGCTTCGGCCAGGCGCTTTTCCAGGGCGGTCTTGGCGCCAGCGCTCAGGGCGGTCAGCTGGTTTTGGCAGCTGGTCATCAACCGAAAGCTCCGGCAGCGGGCCGGGTGCTCCCCAGCGGCTTTCCAGTCAACGGGCGCGGTGGGCAGCCCCCGGGCGAATTTTTCCAGCCCGGCTTTCTCGGCCCGGGCCGGGGCGCTGTACAGCACTTGAAACAGGTTGTTAAAGCAAAACAGGTTTAGGCCGCTGTAGGCCAGGGCGGTCTCAAACTCTACCGCGCCGCTTTGCAGGTCCACCAGCCGCAGGTCCTTTAGCCGCTGGGCCAAAATGCCAGCCACAATATCCTCCGCGCCGGGAATGAATGTGCCAAAATACCGCATGGCTACCCCTTTCCTCTTGAATTTTTTTATTACAAGCGATATAATATGAACAGAAAAGCCCGGGCATATCCAGGTATAAAATAGGCAATTTACCTCACAAACACAAAAGGACGTGACAGCGACATGAAAAAAATACATGAATCCGCCGAGAACTATCTGGAGACCATCCTGATTTTGCAGCAGCGAAACGGTGCGGTGCGGTCCATTGACATTGCCGCCGAGCTGGAGTTCAGCAAGCCCAGCGTTAGCGTGGCCATGAAAAACCTGCGGGAAAAAGGCTGCGTTATAGTGGATGGAGACGGGTTCATTACCCTGACCGGGGAGGGGCGGCGTATTGCCGAGGGGGTGTACGAGCGGCATCTGCTATTTACTCGGTGGCTCACCTCCCTGGGGGTACCGCCAGAAATGGCTGCCGAGGATGCCTGCCGCATGGAGCACGTGGTGAGCGAAGAGACCTTCCGGGCCATTCAGCGGCACGTAGACAACACCCAGCGCCCAGCGCAAGCGCTGGACCATTAGTCGCGGAGTCGCGCAAAGCTGCGCGCTACCTGGGCGGTAACCATGAGCCGAGCCAGCACGTTTCTTTGGGCGCTTCCGGCGCGATTCCCTTTTTTGCTTGAGTCAATACGGGCCCGCCCCTGTCGAACCCTGTCTGCGCTGGCTCGGCTAGAAACTACCACCGGCAAGCGAGGCCAAGCGAACGCCCCCGCGACTAATGACGCAACGCTTGCGTTGCCGCGCTGGCTCGGCTAAAAGCTACCACCGGCCAGTGAGCCCAAGCGAACGCCCCTGCGACTAATGATGCAACGCTTGCGTTGCCGCGCTGGCTCGGCTAAAAGCTACCACCGGCCAGTGAGCCGGAGCGAACGACTCCGCGACTAATGATGCAACGCTTGCGTTGCCTAGCCGATGAGCATGCGGCCTTCGGGGAGGATGGCTGGGGAGGCCTTGGCGTGCATGAGGATGGATAGCCCAAAGGACACGGGGCCTACCCTGCCAATGAACATCATGAGGCACAAGAGCAGCCGGGAGGCCACCCCCAGCTGGGGGGTTACGCTGGCGCTAAGCCCCGCTGTGCCAAAAGCAGAAGCCGCCTCGTACAACAGGTCGATGGGGGCCAGCCGGGGATTTAGCAGAATGAGGGCGCAGGTCCCGGCAAACACCACCCCTAGACCCAAAAGCACCACGGTGAGGGACTTGTATACTACCCCTGGGGTAAACCGGTGACCAAGAGCCGAAGCCTGGTCCCTGCCCCGCAGGGTGGAGGCTACTGTCATGATAAGCACCACCAGAGTGGTGGTCTTTACCCCGCCCGCTGTGGAACCCGGGCAGCCGCCAATAAACATGAGGGCCACAGAGAGCAGCTTAGTAAAGCCCCCCTGGGCTTGAATGTCCACAGAGGCAAACCCTGCGGTGCGGGTGTTTGCAGCCTGGAAAAAGGCGGTGTTCAGCCGCTGGCCAAAGCCCATGCCCTTTAGGGTCTGGTTGCTCTCTAGCAAAAGAAACCCCAGGGTTCCAGCCGCCAGCAGGATCAGGGTGGCCCGTAGACAGACCTGCGAGTGAAAATTCAGCCGCTTGGCCCCCTGGTGGCGGAGGGGCAAAAGCAGCTTGCACTGAAAAATGTCCCGCACCACCACAAAACCCAGGCCCCCGGTAATGATGAGCCCCGAGATGGTCAGGCAAACCAGGGGGTCGCCGGAAAAGGCCGTAAGGCTGGAGTTTCCCGGCACAAAGCCCAAGATGTCAAACCCGGCGTTGCAATAGGCGGAAACAGCCACAAACACCGCGGCCCAGGCCCCCCGGGCCCCGTAGCTGGGCACAAACCGCAGAGCCAAAAGCCCAGCCCCCAGGAGCTCGCAGGTAAAGGTAAAACCCAGCATCAGCCGCAAAAGTCCAGCCGCGCCGGGCATGTCTCCCCCCGAGGCCTCTCCGGTAAGCACCATCTGCCGGATGCCCAGCCGCCGGTGCACCAAAAGCGAAAAGCCCGTGGCAAAGGTGGAAAGCCCCAGCCCCCCCAGCTGGATAAGCAGAAGAAGCACCACCTGACCAAACACCGACCAATGGGCCGTGGTGTCCTCCACCGCCAGGCCCGTAACACAGGTGGCAGAGGTGGCGGTGAACAGGGCGGAGACGGGGTTGGTAAAATCGCCCGTGGTCGAGGAGACCGGCAAGCTAAGCAGCAGGGTCCCCAGGGCGATGAGCAGCACAAAACTGACCACGATAAGGCGCACAGGCGCGGTAGTGCGGCGGGGTTTATGGGTAAAACGAGACATGGGGGGAAATCACCTCGAAAGAAAAAGCTTGGGGTAGAATTCAAGCGCCGCGCAGGGGCGGCGGTTCTTTTAAAGACTCTCCCGGCCCCCGGCCCGGGCCAGAAGATCCGCCAAGCCGGCGCGCTGAAGGGCAATCATCAGAGGCAAGCCCAGGGCATAGCACACAACCAGCTCGCCCAACCCCACCGACAGGGCCCCAGCCCCAAAGGCGGTCAGGGAGAAATTCCCCCAGGCAAAGGCCCCCGTGCTGGAAAGGCAGGCCAGTTCAAGGCCCACCACCAGGGCGTTGACTAAAACCGGAGGCAGGGGGGCCAGCAGGGGCAGGTCCTTATAGCGAATATGACCCAGCGCCGCTGTGCCCAAAGCAGCCAGCAAGGTGGCGGCAGTGCCGAAAACCCAATCTACGATCCCCAAGGGGCTGGCCAGATTGGAGATAAAGCATCCCAGGGCCAGGCCGGGCACGGCGGCAGGCGTAAAAGCGGGCAGTACGGTAAGGGCCTCGGAGATCCGGAACTGCACTGGCCCGTAGGCCAGGTTCAAGGCAGCGGACACATAGGTGAGGATTACGTACAGGGCGGCAATGACTGCGCCCAGGGCCAGATAGACAATGGCAGAGCGGAAATTTTGACGGCTTTGCATAATTTTTTCCTCCTAATGAGAGGCTGTCACCCAGGCCTGTAGACCCAGGGCAGCCTTAGTTTTGTTTAAGGTCAGGATTTTTCGACTGACCGGAAGCCAAAATAGCTTCCCAAAGGCCCGGCCGTGCCCAGAAAGGGGGCCGGAATAGCGGGGACGGGCAGCCCCGCCTATGCCTGAAAGGGCATCTCCGGGCATTTGCCAGTATTAAGGATACGCCAAAATGCGAAAAAAAGCAAGAGCCGTAAAAGAAAAACCTTGCACTTTTGGATGAAATGGGGTATAATAGAGAAAACGAGCGGGCGTGGCGGAATTGGCAGACGCGCCAGATTTAGGTTCTGGTAGGAGACTGTGCAGGTTCAAGTCCTGTCGCCCGCACCATCCTGTGGATATAAAAAAGATATTCGCTCAAAAAACCGCGCTGTGGCGCGGTTTTTTGATGCCCAGAAGGCTGGATTTCTAAAGTGCCGAAACACGGATATAAGCAAGCGAAAAATAGATTCGAACCCTCACAATGACAGAATAGGGCGAGAAATGCATAGCCGGTCGCTGGAGGTTAGCCCTCACAAACAAGCGACCAGCTTTTTCATTCTCAAGAGTAATATCTTGATAATAATCAAGATATCCCCAAAGCCATTGCCTGTTCCATTCCCGTGCTCTGCCCAATTCAGACAAGAGTTTCAAAAGCATCTTTAGTGGGTATTTCTTTGGATTTGGTCTGGACTTATCAAAATCTTGTGGTATCCTTGTGCTCAAGAAAAACTCCAAGAAAGGATGATATCCATGAAGAAAACCCTAACAGCCCTCCTGACCACAGCCCTCTTAGCGAGCGTTAATGGGTGCCAGACAGCACCTCCAGACTCTGAGCCTGCACAGCAGACCCTCATGGTAAAGGCTGAATCAACCCCGGCAACTGACCAAGCTGCCACCAATATAACTGTCACCCTTGAGCAGATCATCACTGGAATAAATTACAAACCGACGGTATCCATACTCAGAAAATCCGTCAGCAAAAATGGAAACAATAATCAAACCGCCTCTCCCCACGAGATACAAGAAAGTTCATAGGCATCCACCTCCAGCGTAGAAGATACCGATACGCAAGGCACGGAACCTTCTGAACCGCCAACGGCAGCAGATCCCACGCCTGCGCCAAAGCAGTCTGACACCGACCCTAACGCCACCATGACAGTTACCATGAAAGCAACTCCCACTCCTCCGCCAGCGGCTACACCAACTCCTGCGCCCACACTTATACTTCCCGCGCCGACCCTGGAACCGGCCATAGAGGAGCCCTCCTTCGACATTGGCTACTGGATAGGCTACGCACAAAGCTATGCCCAGGGCCTGGGCCTGCGGCTGGAGAGCAGCGCGGTAGATTGCTGGGACAACCCCATCGGGGCTGGGCCGCACAGCACCTGCCTGGAGAGGGACATCGCCAGCAGGCTGAGCCGGTACGCGAACGATCCGGACATCACCGATGTTATGGATAAGAGCAAATCGAAGATTTTCTCTGTATGAGTCTACCGGCGGGAACTGCTACGAAATCTATATCGGGTACGCTTAATTGAAAAAAGAATACCAGCCCTGAGCGCATCGCATATCGCGGTGCGCTTTTTCTTTGCCATTCATTGCCGCCTGCCGGCCCCTGTGCGGCTCTGTGTCGGGACTTGCATGGCTGGGTCTAAACACTCGGCCAATACCGGCGCAGGCCGTGTCGGGCCAGCGTGGGGCCAGTTTGGGCAAGCCTCAGAATCACAGGTTTTGGGGCGGTATGGGCAAGGTCGAAAAGCAAGCAGGAGAAAGGAGGTGGGGTTGCTATACACCCCACCTCCGGGTCACGACGCCCGGCAATGCCGGTCGTTTCAAGGGATTCCGGGCTTTCAAGAGCGCAAGATAAAATAGGGTTGCTAATTCCACAGTTCCCTGAAAGCAGGGTTGCAATCCCAATAAATCGCTGTGTAACGGCAAAAATCCAGGGGTTGCTATATAAATTGTGAAAAAAACACCTCCCGCCAAGAGTGGAGTGCGCCCTCTCGGTGGAAGGTGGTACCTGTCACCATGGCAGGTCTAGTGAACTACCCAAGTGAAAAAGAAATACAAGCAGATAGAAAATAGTGATTAAAGCTTACTTAACTTCAATCCCCCTTTTGTTAGCCGAAAGACTGCATCAGCCTCTTTCGCCAACTCATTGGAGTGCGTCACGATCACCACACATTTGCCGGATTTATGGGCGCTGTCTTTCAGAATAGCTGTAATCTCAGCAGCCGTATCCTCGTCCAGATTCCCGGTCGGTTCATCGGCCAGGATAACCTGTGCGTCACTGGCCAGAGCGCGGGCAATGGCTACACGCTGCTGCTGGCCCCCGGACAGCTTCAGCACATTTCGCTTCGCTTCTTCTGCGGTCAGCCCTAACTGCTCTAAAATGGGAAGTGGCGGCAGTTTGGAGGTCAAAGCCACGTTCTCCATCGGGGTCAGATAGTCGATCAAGTTGTAACTCTGGAAGATGAACGCCACATGGCTGCGCCGATGATTGGCAAGGCCAGTCTTTGCAATGTCCTCCCCCTGGTACAAAATCTGACCGCTGGTGGGGCTGTCCAGACCACCCAGCAGGGACAGCAGCGTGGTCTTGCCGCACCCGGAGGGGCCGAGGATTGCGTACATCTTGCCCAGCTCCATTTGAGCGTTGATGCCCTTCAGGACTTTCTTTTTGCCGTCATAGGCATATTGCACATTTTGGATTTCCATGATATTCATAAGGCTACCTCATTTCTTCGTAAAATCATTCCATTTGTGACAGGATTGTTTTCGGCTTCAACCGCATGGCGGGGATGCAGGAGGCTAACACTGCTGTCACCAATAGGACGCTGCCCACAACAACAACCAGCATAAAGTGCTCCGATGTAACGATGATGTGTTCAGCCGTTCTGCCGAACAGTGTTCCCAAGGTTCCAGCTGCCTGTTTGCTGGACAGATAGGCCAGAGGAAACGCTGCCGCTGCAATCAACAGGACTTCCAGCAGATATTGGAGAACAACCACAGGTTTGGCGATACCAACCGCCAGCAAGATTCCGGCTTCTCTTTTCCGGCTGCGAACGGACATGGATAGAATAAGAATCATCAGCACCATGCTCACGGCGGTAATGACAATAATTAAGGTAGTAATCAGAGTACCTGTGTCAGAAAGGGCGCTGGAGATATTTTGGTACACTTCATCGTTGGCTGTAATAAAAAAGTTGTTCCAGTTGATTGTATTGATTTTTTGCACCTCATGGAGGATACTTTCAAGCCGTTCCGGGTCGGAAACAAAGAAATCTGCGGAGGCATAGCCCACATCTGTGTAATTTTCCAACAGCTTCTTCATGGCGGCTTCACTGACAAAGGCATTGTTCGTATACTCGTAGTAAGAAGATTCGTTGTAATGGTTGCGCTCGTCTGTTTTATCAGCCACGACTTCAAATAAACCAACAATTTCCAAATCCATTGTTTTGTCATCGGATAGAGGGTTATTGACTGCCTGGATGGTATCGCCTGCTTTAAGATCATGTTTATCCGCAATATCTTTACTGATAACGATCCCATTCTTAACAGAGGAATCGATCGTCCTCCCCTCGCACATAACCAAAGCCCCGGACAGGAAAAGAGAATGGTATTTTGAATTGATGCAGCTATAAGAGTAAAACTGGCAGTCAACAATCGCATGGCCTGTGGGTTCCATTTGCTCCAGCCATTGCCCCCGACGATCAGACAGGCATAGAATGGTGCGGATCGAAGCGTTGTAACCCTCTATTCCATTGATAGCAGCGATGCTTTCCATTTTGTCAGCCGTAAGGTATTCCTGTGTGCTGTATGAGCCGCCTCTATCACTGCTCCAGCCACCTGTCGCAGTATTACGGCTGACGGTAAAACTTGCTCCTGTCGTTCCCCTGACCTCCTCGGCCTGTTCCTCCTGAACATCTGCTATGGCAAGCCCGGACAGAACCAGAGTGGTGATTGCCAGCAACAGGCAGAACAGCAGCAGGGTCCTTTTCCATTTTCTTGCGGTATACAAGACCGCTCGTGTGATGAAATTCATTGTGCGCCTCCTTAACTCATCTGCGACAAAATGCTCTTGGGCTTCATCTTCATAATTGGGTAAGCGGCCAAGGCGGTGGATGCCGTGCAAAGTATCATGCCGAAGGCCCACACGGTCAGGTAGTCCTTTGCCGAAACCGCCACTATGATCTCTGACAGTCCCAAATCCTCGGCAGGTCCTCCGCCACTTTCAGAGTTCCCGGTCAAATCTACTGCTTCATAGGTTTCTGTAGTCACTTGGGACAGCAGACGGCTCCCGATCTGATTGGATATAGCCGAACTGACGCCATAGGAAAGAAGCAAGGCGATAGCCGCCGCCAAAATGACCTCCAGCAGATATTGCAGCAACACGGAACCTTTTGAAATGCCCATTGCCAGATAGACGCCGGTTTCGTGGACGCGCCCGCGAAGCCGCAGGGTCAGAAACAGCGCCAGCACCAAAAGGCAGATTACCGATACCACGGCGATTGCAATAAAGACGATGTCCCGCAGGCCCTCCAGGGATTCCTTTGCGTTCTGATAATCGTTGTCGTAACGGGTTATCGTACTGCTTTCCCAATCCATTCCTGGAAGTTCCTGCACCTCAGTCATGATGCGGTCAAGATCATCCGGGTCGTTCACATAGAAGTCTCCGTACTGGCTGCTGGCCGCGCCATCACCATAGAGCAGGAAAGAAGCGGTGGAGAGGTCGGTAAACACGATGTTGTCATAGAGATCGTAGGATGGCGCGATTCCAATAGAATCCTGTTCCTTTGTGTTGGTAAAGATTCCAGCCACCGTCACCGGGATTGTATGGGCGTTCTCAGATACATCCCCCAGCAGCATGGTATCGCCCACAGCCAGCCCATTGCGCTGGGCAAATTTCTCATGAATCAGCACCTCATTCCTGCTTCCGGCGGTGATGGCGCTGCCGCCGGTCAGCACGAAGCCCCCATCTGTGAAATAGCTGTCCTCCTGCGAATTGGAGTTCGCCACGATCTTACCGGCATTTTCGTACCCCTCCGGCACCTGGGCCGCGCCCTCGGTGCTGATCTCCAGCGGAAATGTCAAGAGTAAATGCGAAAAAAATTGAAATATTTTTTTCAGAGGGCGGCGACGGCTTCACGGAAGAGCATTTCAGACGTTTTCCAACCTAAAATTTTGCGTGGATAGTTGGCAATCCAGCTTTCCGCGCGCTTTACTTCTGCGGCGGTCACTTTCCCGAAGTCCGTTCCTTTCGGGAAGTGCCGCCGTATTATTTTGTTTTCGTTTTCATTGCTTCCCCGCTCGTAACTGCTGTATGGGTGACAATAGTAAACCTTCGTGCGCTTGCCCTTTGTCAGCACGGAACGTTCCAGCCGTTCCACGTCCGCAAATTCCCCGCCGTTGTCAACGGTGATCGTGCGGAAGATCAACCGGAAGAGGCGCGAACCGAAACGCCTTTCTATGCGGTCAAGGGCGGCAACCACGCTTTCAGCCGTCCGATCCGGCATTAGCTCCATAATGGGAAGACGGCTTTTCCGTTCGGTCAGCACAAGAAGGGTTTTCTTGGAACTCTTCTTTTTTGAATATACGGTGTCCATTTCCCAATGTCCCACGTCTTTCCGCGCGTCCACTTCGGCGGGGCGTTTCTCTATGCTTTCGCCCTTCGGGGCGCGCTTCACGGTTTTAACCGTGCGATATGGCCGCTTGCGCTTCGGCTTCTCCGGCAAGTCCGCGTTTGTCAGGCGAAGGAATACGCCCTTTGTTATGTAGTTGTAGAATGTGCCTACACAAATAGAAGTTGAAAATTCTTTGCCTTCAATCTCAATGGACGCAAGAGCGGCGGCGGGGGAATACCCTTCTTCCACTACCTTCTTTTCCAGATAGTCCGCAAGGGCGCGATCGTTCCCTATTTTCAGGTCTGCGCCCTTCTTTGATAGGTTTTCGCGGTAACGCCTGTGTGCTTCGTCCGGATTGTAGCGATCCACTTCTACAAGATCGGTTGTCAACTGCACCATGCGGGCGCGCTTCTTTTCCCGATAAATGGTGCTAACGTGTACGTGCAATCTATCCGCGATCGCCTGCGGCTTTTCCCCGGCCAGCAATGCGGCTTCCAGCTTGTAGCGGTCTGTTTTTGATAAATGGCTGAAATAGTGTCCCATCTTGTAAACCTCCATAAAGCAGAAAAACGGGGGCGGTTTCCCGCCCCCTGCGCCTTTTACTCAATCTTCCCTTCCCTTGAACTAATAGGGTAATAGCTTCTTTTTGTTGGTGAAAACCATTCGTATTCCCGCACGCCTCCGGAAAATTCTTCCGCATAGCTTTCGCTATTTCGTGAACAAAATACCACGGCTTTCTTTTTCTTCGTGTTTGTGGTGTCGCTATAAACGACAAATGTTATTGTTCCTACCTCTGCTATAAAGCAGTCCCTTATTGAAGTATTCTTGAAAATTACTTCTTCTTCCGGCTTTCTTTCAACTGATATAATTTCAACATATCCGGCAACAGTCCCTGCGCGCGGATAAGCTGAATATATCAATCCGTATTTTTCCCCAGATTCAAAGCGGATCATTTTTTGTTCTCCCTTCGTACACCGTTAAAAGCTCCAACACGTCCGGATCGGTGATTAGATCGGACAATGTGCAATTCAGGGCGTTGCACAACTTCAAAAGGGTTTGCAGTTTCGCCGCGTTTAAGTCCTTCACGCCCTGTTCGTAATACTGCACCATGCGGGCATTTAACCCCGCCGCCGCCGCAAGCTGTGTTTGTGAAATTCCTGCGGCCCGCCGAAGCGTCTTCAATCTATCGTTTTTGTAGGTCACTTTAACGTCAATCGTCATTTCGCGCCGCCCCCTTGACATTTTCGCGTTTTATCGGTTATAATAAAGGGGCGGTAGGTGGGGAAGCCCACCGCCCAGCCTATTTACTGTTTGGGTTTTTGATTAGGCTTTATGGTAATTGTGATTCGTTCCACCGCTTCACTCTGTAAAGCCTTCTCAAAAACTTCAAGCAGTTTTTTTATCTGCTCTTCGCTCATTGGTACACCCCCTTTCTTCCGGGTGTTTCCTCCTTCCTTCATTACTCGGCTTCCCCTTGCCTGTGATTATATTATACACCTATAGGTGTAGTTTGTCAATAGCTTTCAGAAAAATAAATGCGAAAAAATGCAGAAACGGCGGGATTTCCCGCCGCTTTTTCATTCTTCCAACCCGACAAGCCATTGCATAGACACGCCCAGCACCTTTGAAAGCACCATCAATTCATAATCGGTCACAAAGCGCGTGCCGATCTCCATTCTGGAAACGCTGTCCCGCTCCATAATCACGCCTTCGATCTGCAATTTTGCCGCAAGGTCTTCTTGCGTAAGCCGCCGTTTTAGCTGCGCTTCTCGTATTCTGTCGCCTGAAACGTTTTTCTTTCCGTGGTAATCGTATATTTTCACCTGCCTTCGCCCCTTTCTGTGTTAATCATCAGCGCTATTCTTTACTTTAGCGCATTTTTGCGGTATAATCGTGTTAAAGGTCAGAACACAAACCGCGTTCCGGCCTGTTGCCAAAATATGAAAGGGGCTATTCAAACTATGAAAAAAAGCAAACTGATCCGAATTGTTCTTCTGTCCTGTTCGCCTCTCTGTCTGGCCGCGGCAATAATCCTTTTTGCCGAAGGCGACATAGCTTCCGGCGTTTGCGGCCTTGCGCTTGCCGCTGTGCTGATCTTTTTCGGATTGCGGAAGAAGAAAACGCCGCCCGCAATGAAGCCAGAAAGCTCGCCTTTGTCAAATTCCGCTCCCGTCGCGCCGCCTGAACCAGCAAGGCCGAATATCCCCGCGGCTACCATTGCCCCGCCTGCGCCGAAGCAACCGGAAGCCCCGCCCGCGGCAACCCCCGCCGTGCCAGTTCTCCCCGCGGTTTCCGGATATGAGTTGAAGTATAAGTATTCCGAAGTCAACATAGCCGGAAGCGCACATTATGAATGTGACGGGCTTTCGATCGGAAAAATGATTGACTTTGTACCAGAACCCGACAACGAACACGACCCGAAAGCCGTTGCAATTTTCTATGATGGTATCAAGCGCGGCTATCTTCCAGCAAACCAGCTTCAAGCCATGTATCACGACTTCCGCGCCCGTGGGGGCGACGCGATAGGCATTATTACGCGCCTTGGCTCTGGAAGCCTTCAAATGCTTTTGGGTTTTTATGTGAAAACAAAAAAGCCCGCGACGGAAGGTAAAACACTTTTGCAGGACAACAAAAAAGCAAAGGTCTTCCGACTTTCCGGGCGCGTTAGCGACGATATGTTATCCAGCCTATCAATATACGAAAAGGGCGACGGCGTAGAATATGAATTCGATTACACGAAGGGCAAGTATTTAGCCACTATCGGCGGGGATATAGGCTATTTCCCAAAATCAGCCGAAGCACTGCTTGAAGCAGGCGCAAAAGCCTTCATTGATCGCATTGACTACGATAGCGAAAAAGACAAGTACACTGTTTATGTAGCACTTTTCCCAACAGAAGGATAACCCCGCACACAAACGAAAAAAGCCCCCGTGCCAGCCGATAACGGCCAGCACGGGGGCTTCTCTATGCGTTCAGTAAATGGGGCGGGTGTTACCCGTTCCATGTGCCGCCCAACGCGGCCACGGTGAAGCGTCCGGCCCTGCCGTCCACAATAAGACGGTTTGCGGCCTGAAAGCACCGCACGGCATAGGCCGTGTTGCGCTCATACACACCACTTGCGCCGGACGCGCCGCAATGATACCCGCGGGCGATCAAGGCGTCTTGCAGGGCCTTCACGTCTTCGCCCTTCATAAGCGGTTTTGTAATTTTCAGGACGCGGGCAACCGCCCAGCCTTCCGCAGCGGGGGCTTTTTCCTCTTCCGCGGCTCCACCGCCGCCAGCTTTGGGGGCGGCCTGCGCCGCTCCCTCTTCGCTCTGTTCCGGAATATCGCCGTTCTGATCCGGCGCATGGGCGGCTTGTTCCGTATTTTCGCCGCTTCCGCCCGATCCGTTATCCGGCGCGCCGCTTTCGCCCACGGCCCCGCCGTTTCTGTTATCGGCTTCGGCGGTTTTGTCTGCCTTCGGCTTCCGTCCCGGCTTCTTCTTCGCTGTGGTCTGCTTTTCGCTCATTGTGTGCAACCTCCCTTAAAGAATATGCCCCCGCCGCCGAAGCGAACGGCCAGCGGGGGCGCGGGCTTTATGTACGCTGTTCCGTGTGCGTCTTCGGAAGGGCGAAAACGGCGGCTTCAATCGCGCCATCAACAATTTTCTTCATGTCGCCGTCAAGCTCCACCCCCGCCGCGGCGATAAACTCATACACAAGCCGCGTTGCTTCGTCCTTCCGCTGTGCCTCTTCGATCTTGCTTGTTTTATAAAGCTGTTCCGCGGCCTCTGCCGCCTTCTGCGCCCACCCGATCACGCGGTCAATAAAAGCGATTGCCTCATTGCCGGGAAGGAAGGTCTTTAAGGTGTCAACCACACAATCCGCGGTGTCAAGCACCGTCCCCGTGCCTGCCAGCACGCCGGAAAGGTCAATACCCTTCTTTACCAACCGCGGGATCACCACGGCCAGCCCGCCGAATACCGCCAGCACCGCGGCCAGCACCACCAGAAGAATAATTGCGTTGTTCATGTTTTCGTTTCCTCACTTTCTTTTATTTATCCGCATACGCTCATACAAGCGTAAGATCGGCCAGCTTGACGGCGGCCACCACCACGCCGCCGAAGGTGATAACGGCCCGATCGCCGGAAATTTCTTTCACGGTATGATCGCGGCCATAGACGAAAGAGGCAAGCCCGCCGCCCGTGTAGGTTTTCGCGCCCTCCTTCACTCGCACGGTGCTTCCCGCGGTAATCTGCGGGGCGGGGGCGGGCGCGGCGGCCTGCCCCTTGGTTTCCTCCACTATGAACGCGTCCGCGAAGCCTGCGGCCTTTGCCTTCTGCAAGCAGGCTTCGGCGTTGGCCTTGACGCTGTACGCGCCGATCTGGACGTGGTAAAGCGTCTTCGGTTCCGGCGCGGGGGCGGGCGTTTCCTCCTGCGCGCCTAACCGCTTGTTTACCTCTGCGGCAATCTGCCCGTGAAGGTTATACAGATAATCGCCAGGACACGCCTTCGCCGCAAACCAGCGGTGAACGGTCATGTTCTGCTTGTCCACCTGTCCGATCAACGCCTTGTCGCCCTTCCAAAGAAGCCGCTTGATCCCGTTGCGGCGGCAAATATCCGTCACAAGGTCAAGCAGGGCTTTATATGCCTTGTCGGACACGTGCCACCCTGTTTCCGCGCCGCCGTCGTTTGCAACCTCGATCGTAACGGCGCGGTTGTCATTGGACGCGGAAGACGTACACCACGAACGATCCTTTTCCTCAACATACATTGCTATGCGCCCGTCGCTCCCGATCCCGTAGTTGCTGGAAGCCTGCCGGGAAGACGGCGCAAAGACGTTCCCGCACGTTTCAACGGAAAGATCGCCCGCCATGCAATGAATAGAAATGGTGTCGATCTTGTGATTACGCGGGCTTGTCTTGTTCGGTGAAATTTTGGTATAACAAATCAAATTGCTGTTGCTCATTTTGCTTTAGCCTCCGTTTACGTGATTTTCCAGCGTGTCAAGCCGCTTGTGCGCCTGCTTCGCGGACGCTTCCACGGCAACAAGCCGTTCCATAAACTCCGTGTTGGTCTTGCGCTGTTCCCGCTGTTCAGCCTTAATATCATCAATGCCGCCTTTGATATAGCCGATTTCGGTTAATACCGTCGCGTCGCTCTTTGCTTCGTTCTCCGTGTCGCTCTTCTTGTTGCGGGCGAAGGCGGCATAGCCGAAGACGATCGCGCAAACCGTACTAACCACCGAAAGCACCGTTAAAAGCTGTTCCACGATTTCACCCCCTTTCCACCCGCTCCCATTGCCACATACCCGGCGTGTCAGGCGGGTATACGCAATTCGGCATATCCCCCGCCGCCTTGTAAACCGCGCCTTTGTAGATGTAATATAGGCCGCTCTTCACGTCCACCAGCACGCCCGCGGTTTCCGGATATGGGATCGGATCATCTGCCGCGCCCGTGTGCGCCAACTCCACAAGGCGGTAGTACGCGAAGGTAGTTGCCACGGGGAAGGCGGCGGCATTGGACGTGTGCGGGGCGACGATCTCATACAAGAGGCCACCCGCCTTTATAATCTCGCCTATGGTGTTATAGGCGTGATTATCTATGAATTCCGGATAATCCACCACTGCCGCCGAAGCAAGGATCATTTCGTCAGAAATGGCCCCCGTGCCTGCGGCGCGATCCCCCACGATCTGCGCCTTGAAGGAAAGGGAAAGAAGGGCGGCGGTGCTGTCGCCCGCCGCCTTCACTTCCCGAAGTTCCTTCTTCAATTCTGCCGTGCCGTCCGGCTTGTCCGGCCTGTGTGTCACGCTCATTCAAAATTACCCCCAATCGAAGATACCCAGCATTCGGAAAGGGCTTCGCCGCGGCCCACGGTCACGCGGACGTTTAGGCCGTACTGCACCGCCGCATTTTCCGTGTTCTCGAAGACGTGCGCCACGCCCTGCAAAACCGCGTTCGTGCAATCCTCCCACGCGGGGGAAGGATCAAAGGGATTGTTCGTCACTTCCACTTTGAACGTGCCGCCCGCTGGAATGTTCCGCGTAACAACCACATTCGCCCGCCGCGGCTGTTGCACCGCTTCCAGCGGCGCGGAAAGGTAGATTACAAAACTATTGATCGCCTTTGTGAAGGTCAGTGTGCGCGCCGTCTCATTTCCTGCACTGTCTGTGGCCGTGATCGTGATTGTATGCAACCCATTTGTCAGCGATGTAAAATCGTTTCCGGCCAACGTCAGGTTTACAGACTGCCCAAGCGTGGGCGTGTGCGTCTTCAAGGTCTTTTCGTCCACCTTTTCAACTACGGTCACTATGTCGCCGTCCGGATCGTCCACGGTGTAGGCGTAAGAAAAGCCCTCCCGCTTCACTCCAAGATCGGCGTTCTGTCCGGATATTGTGGGCGGCTGATTGTGGATCACCGCAGACGTGCTGGAAGTGATATATGCGCTTTCGTTGCCCACGCTGTCCCGCGCCTTCACGCGGTATTTTACCGTGTTCCAGCTTGTCAGCACATTTTCTTCAAATGTGCGGGCGGCTGTCGCCGCCACCTGTGTATAGCTCCCGTTGTTTATGGCGCGCTCCAAAATATAGGTGATCGCGTCGCCCTCCGGATCGGTGGAAGCTCCCCACGATACCGCGATTTTTTGCCCGCTGTAACAATTCGCCGGAACGGAAATGCCGGACGGCGTAGACGGCGCGGCGTTCCATTGAAATTCATAATTCCCCTTTGCGTTGGTGCTGTCAGATACCAAGATTGAAGAATTAAGATTACAAAGCGGGCGCACGCCCCCGATGCCGTAGTACGCGAAGTAGTAGTTCAGCGCGCCCGAAGAATGGACATTGCGCACGTAGTACGAATTGCCGGAATACGGCGTGCGAAGCCAGTAATACCACGCCGCCGAAGTCTTCAAATTGCTGTCTTTGTAGGTGCTGTTTGACACGCATTCCGCTGTCGGGTATGCAAGGCGGCTTGTGTTGTCAGAAAACAAGGCCAGCTTCACGCCTTCGGCAATGTTGTTTTCGTTTGCAAGCCCTACTTCCGTAGTTGACGGAAGGTGCATTTTCGCCTTTACGGTTTCGTAGCTCCCGCCGTCTGTAACGGTGTTTTTTGCCACCGTTACCGTCGTTTCCAGCAGGGCGGCAACAAAGCGTTCATCAAGCATTGCAAGGAATCCCGCCTTGTCGGAATATGGGTTGTGACTACTCCACACGTTTGCCGCCGTGGGCGGCGCGTCCGCGCTGTGCTTCGCGCTGTACCACTTTCCCGCCGCCGCATTGCTGTTCAGCCATTGAAGAAGGTTTGCAAGCGAATAGCGGTTGTTGCCGTAGCTTCTGCGGTTGCTGTCACTGTTGCTTGCCTCGATCGCGTCAAAGGCAAGCAAAAACGGGATTTTGTCAGTTATCAGCGTTACCGAATTTGCCGGATAGCCTGAATGATTTTTGTCCGCTACCTTGAAAACAACCGTTTTCCCTAAATAGGATTGAAACGCCGCCTTTACGGGAACTTCGATCGTTGCGCCCACGGCAAGCGAACTTAAAGCCTTTGACATTCCTTCATTCCCCCTTTTCTGAAATTGAACCGCCGTCACGCTCTTTCAGCGCGGCGGCGGCCTTGTTGAAGTATTTGTTGAAATGCTGATCCATGTTGCGGATCAAGTGATAGCAATTCCCCTTCGCCGCGTGGCCACGCCAACTCTGGTATGATTGCTTCACGGTGTCCGGCTCGATCTTCCCGGCCTCCATCAGCCCGCACAATTTCTTCACCTTGCGGCGGGCGTTGCTCTTTGACTTCCGGCGCACCTTGCGGATCACCGCGCCCGTTTCCGTCAAATATGTATGGAAGCCTAAAAAATCAATCCCGTTTTTCAACGGGTATATGGCCGTTTTCTCATTCAGCGAAAGCCCTATTTCGTTTACACGTCTTTCAATCTCCTTCCAGCAATAGCGCAAATATTCCTTGTCTTCATGGATCAAATAAAAATCGTCCATATAGCGGCCATAGAATTTCACGCCCAATTTTTCCTTGATGAAGTGATCCAGCGGCGAAAGGTAAAGCAAGGCGAAAAGCTGTGAAGACTGATTGCCGATCGGAATTCCTACGTTGCCTTCGGTGCTGTCTATAATCATATCCAGCAACCACAAGCATTCGGGATCGTCAACATACTTCCGCACAAGCTCCTTCAAAACGTCGTGCCGGATCGAATAGAAGTATTTGCGAATGTCGCCTTTCAGCACCCAGCCGTCAACGCCCTTCTTCCGGTAAAACCGCCGCATGAACTCTTCCAGACGTTCAAGCCCGAAGTGTGTTCCTTTGCCTTCCTGCGACGCGTAATTATCCTTGATGAAGGACGGCAAAACCCGCGGCCCTAACACGTTGTCGCATAGGGCGTGTTGCACAACCTTGTCTTTGTAGCTGTTCGACATTACAATGCGTTCTTTCGGCTCATACACCTTGAACGTGTTGTATGGGGAAAGGCGGTAAGTTTTCGCCCGTAACTGCACGCTCAAAAGGTGCAAGGCTTCCAGCAAGTTTACTTCAAACTTCGCCGCCGCTCCCTTCCAGCGTTTGCCGCGCCGTGCCTTCCGGTATGCGCGGTATAGATTTTCAAAATTCCATACTTTTTCAAAGTCCGTCATTTATAAAAAGCTCCTTGCCGTGTATAACCTCGGCCAAGCCTTGCGGCTATGCTCCGGTATCGGCAATCTTGTATTTATCCCTGCTGTGGATAGCAGGGAAGGGAAACACTTTCCTTTGATGGTGGTATTGTGTTTTCGGCCTGCGGCCTACTCTGTCGAATGATCCACCGAAGCGGGCGCACGCCCCTGTTGCCGTTGTACGCGTTGTTGTTGTTCAGCGCGCCCGAAGAATTGACATTGCGCACGTTGTACGAATTGCCGGAATTCGGCGGCGGGGCGTGCAAAAGGAAAAGAAGAACCTACAAAGTGTTCCCCGAACGGTTTTCTAAGCTCTCGTTTTGTCCCGCTTCTTCCACGCGGCCACCATGTACTTTACATCAAGAACCAGTTTCGACCAGAAGTTGCAACTTTTCATTGAAATAAAGCCCATTTCCTGCGAAAGCTCAATAAAAAATAGAAGCTCCTTGCAATAAGTCATTGCTTTCGCTTGAAGCCTCTGCCGTTGTCTGAATTCGTCCGCTTGCCGCAAATCTAATTCGTTCGCTTCAAGCGTCATTTCGTAAATATTAACCGCTTTATCCTGAATGCGGTTCACCAGCGTAAAGCGGTATTTCTTCGGGTAACGCTCCGTGCTGTTTGTGATCGTGAAGGTGTGCTTTACAAGGTCTTTCGCCTTCACAATCACGTTGAATTCGGAAGGCTCCTTGCGCTCCCGTTCCTGTCCCTGCATTCAAGCACCATCCTTTCCTGATCCGCTCCAAAAGCGCGGTATCTTCGGCGCACCCCTCAAAATCGAAGCCCGCCGCCGTGATTGTCAGCGTGGCCGCGTTGCCAGACGGTGTAACGCCGCAAAGCACCACCGCCGCCGAACCACCGCACTTTTCACACGGTGGGCGAAGCTCTGTGAAGATGTTGCCGATTATGCACGATAATTCCGCGCCCGTGCAAGCGCACCGCGTCAACATTCGATCCGGCGCAACGCCGCGTTCCATACGCCCGTTGATACCACGCCGTCCAGATCGTCAAAGAGGATCAAGAACGGGTTTGCCGTTATGTCATTAAAAAGCACGGCTTCGATCAACTCAATTCGCGCGGTGTTGCTCTGTATCATGTTCACCAAATGGCCTGCGGTGTCTTCGTCAAGCACGTTCTTCACCGAAGCGAACCATGCGTTGAAGTCGTTTTCCGCTTCCAGCTTAAACGCGTTCATGTAGGCTTGCAGGGCGTTGTACTGCTGATCCCCCAAAAGCTCCAAACTTTCCATATAGGACACAAGATCGTTGAACTCTTGAAGGCTCTGCCCCTTGTAGTCTGAAAACCACGCTTCAAGCTGTGCATTAAACGCGGCGGTGTCTATCTGATCCACCACGCCCGCCACCACGCCACAAAGGGAAGTATCAAGGCGGCGATCCGTTATGACGGCCTGCGATATGGCCGTAACGCCTGCGCCCGTGGTAATGTCCGCAAGGCACAATTCGTATGCGTCCGCGTCCCTCTGCAACGCGGGCGGCGTGGGCGACGCGGAAGGCGTGGAAGACTTCACCACAACGGAAATCAGCCGTTCCGTTAAGTCCCAGCGCACAACAATTCGGTCAATCCGGTTCAACACGCCGTCCGCAACCGGAAGCGTAAGGGAAAGATCGCCCGTGTTGTAATAGAAATAACCGTTGATCCACGCTTTGCCCGCCTTCACGGTCACAACCATTCCAGAACCCGCCACCACTTGAAGATTGTTTGACGGAACGGGGAACACGCCGTTGCCGATAAATGAAGCGAAGTATTCGGCCCACTCTTCCGCGCGGTATACACGATCATGGGAAACGGAATTGAAAAAACTTGATTTTTCCATGTTTTCACCCCTTTACTTTGCAATTTGCCGTATCTGTGTAAGCAGGGCGGGCAAGCTCTCACCAAAAGTAATGTCGATTTCCTCAATGTTCTGTTGGTATGTTTCGGACACTTCGGTAATACGAACGTTGATCTTGATACCCCAGCGTTTATTTACGCACGTCACCCTGTCGCCTAAGTCGTAATCTTCGCGGTATTTCAGGTTTGCGTGCGTGTTGATCTTGCTGGAAAAGCTCAATGTTTCGGCGTATTGTTCCAGCTCCGACGCGCCCCGCTCCAAGAGGCACGCCAAATATTCCGCGTCCGTGCGCGTGATCTCCGTTTGCGCGCTGTCCGTGTAAACCTTCGTAATGTCCGTTGCATTCACAAAGATTTCTTCACGGTCAAGGCCGGACGCGCCGCCGCCTACTTCGGCCACAACCCGCGGTTCTACCTCTTCGCCGCCTACATAGGCGGTTGTTTTCAGGTTTTCAACGCTGTTTGTGTATTCCTGCTCTGTGATGTTGTCGAATTCCTGCGAAAAGATACAAGGCGGGTTTTCCGTCTGATCCGCGGTCAGGTTGCGGCCAGCGTAGACGCTGAAATAGTGCTTGCCCGTGCGCACATCAGAACGGGAACGGAAGCCCAGCTTTGCCGCTTTCGCCGCCGTTTCCACGGCCAGAAGCGCATTTATGAAGGCTTCGGACGTGTAGTTGATCCTGCCGCTTCCTGTGTCCACGTCCAGCGGGTCAAGAAGAATATTCGGAATGCGGCGGGCGGCAACCCGCGGGGAAATGATATTTTCACGGACGATCCGGTATAGAATATCCTGCGTCCCGCTCGTTGCCGTGATCTGATCGCGCACAATGCGTTTTCCGATCCATTGCGTGATAAATTTGCCCTGCACTTCGATTTCTTCAAGGCCCTGCGAATTCTTGCTTATGTTCACATAGCGTATTTCTGCGGCCTCCATGTCCCCGCGCTTCATAATCAGGCGGTTTTTTACCAGAAGGGCAACGTGCCGATCTGTGAACGGCACAAGCAACTTGAATTCCCCTGCCGCCCAATACCGCCGCGTCCAGATAAGGGAAGAAATTTCGTCAATCACCCCTTGAAGGATCATGTTTCGGTCATATATGTAAAGCTCCACGCCTCACACCCCCAAATATAGATCATCGTGGTATATGGACACTTCCAGATTTTCAAGGTTTCCTTCTGCGGAATATCTGAAAAGGTTATCCCCAACAGAAAGTTGCAAATATGAACTGTCCACGTCCAGATAGCGGAACGCGTCCGTTACAATGCCGCCGTGCTTCAAGGTTACTTCTTTTTCCCCGTAGCCCGTGGAAACGGTCAGCGTGTCGCCTGCTTCCATCGTGTAATTTAGCTTGATGAATTCTTGCGTGTCCACGTTCAAAAGGGCGGGGTTTGTCACCATGCCCAGCGCGCGGAACTCCACGCGTATTCCGGCCTGCACGTCCCCGTCGTTATACACGTTCACGATCAAGGAAGGTTGCCTATACCCAATTTCCCACCCCGGCACGATCTCAACGGGGAATTCCAGCCCGCCGATCCACGTTGCTATATCGTCCCGCGTCTTGCTCTCCTTCCTCCAAAACGGATTAAGGCAAAGAAGCTGTATTGTGAAGTCCTGAAAAATGGCCTTGCGCGTGAACACGGGCGCGTTGTCAACCTTGCAATCAATCACCCGCACAAAATCGCCGTACTGATATGTCAGCGTGGCGGCGTACTGCGGGTTTAGAACGCGGTTCAGCCTGCGGCGGTATTCCCGCATTTGATCCTTGTTCCGCTCCTTGATACTGCCCACAATCTCAATTTCGCGGCTTTCTATGCGGTTGCCTAAATAGGTGTCGCCGTCCTGCCCCATGCTGTTTATGCTGTAAATTGCGTTGCGAACGTCAGAAAGGCCGCTAACGCTGTTCGTGTGGTAAACGGAAGCGTGGGAAAAGGCTACGCTTTCCCCACGCTCATTCGTATATGTCAGTATTTCGATCTTCCTTGCCATTACGCCATTACCTCCCGCGCGATCATGCGGAATTGCTTTGCGGCCTCCCGCTGTTGCTGTGCATAGCTCGTTTCATTGGCATAGATGTTTTGCACCACCTGAACGCCGCCGCCCCGCTCATTGCGGTTCACCCTGCCGGAAGGCTGTTTCACTTCCGGCACGCTGGAAGCCGTGGCCGTGCGGATCGTCTTTTCAACGTCCCGCATTTCGCGGGCAAAGCCTTGCCCTAAACCTTCGGCCATGTATGCGCCAATTCCTGCAAATACCTTCGACGGGGAATTGATCTGCATTTCTGCTTCCACGGCGGCAACAATACGCCTCATCATAGAACGCACATTGCTTTCCAGCCAGCCGGACATATTTTGAAAGCCCTGCCAAATGCCGCGCACCATGTTTTCCCCCGCCGCCGTAAACTGCGACGTGAAGCCGTTTAATGTTGTGACAATGGATTGAACGATCTGCGACATTTTGCCCGTGATTTCCGGTATACCCTGCACCATGCCGGACGCTATGGCCTTGTCCATGTCCACGCCTTCCGTTGTTAGCTTGCTATGCTGTGCGGTAAAGGCGGTAATAATGGATTGAACCACCTGCGCGGCCTTGCCCGTGATCTGCGGTATACCCTGCACCATGCCAGACGCTATGGCCTTGTCCATGTTCACGCCCTCGGTTGTCAGCTTTCCATGCTGTGCGGTGAAGGCGGTAATGATGGATTGAACGATCTGTGCGGCCTTGCCTGTGATCTGCGGAATGCCGTTCACCATGCCGGACGCTATGGCCTTGTCCATTTCTACGCCTTCCGTTGTCAGCCTTCCGTGCTGTGCGGTGAAGGCCGTAATAACGGATTGTATTACTTCGGCCATCTTGCCCGTTATACTGCCCAGCCCGTTTATTATGCCTTCGGAAATGCGGGCGGCCATATCTACGCCTATTTGCCCGAATTGTCCAGCCTGCGCCGTCATTCCGGCTACTACCTGTTGCACAATGGCCGTTACCGCGCCGTCCAGCGCGGCCACGTTGGATATAATGCCGTCGTTCACCGAACGCACCGCTTCGGCGGCGGTCATTTCCCCCGCGCCACCCATTGCGGCGGTCATTTCAGAAGAAACGCCGCCCATGCTGTCACCAAAGCCCACGCCTACGCCTTCGCCCATATACGAACCGATTTCCGCAAATACGGTGGAAGGGGAGTGAATGCCAAAAAACCCCTTTATGTTCGATACAAGGTTAGAAGCCCAGCCGGACACCTGTTGCCACAACCAGCCCGCCGCCCCGCTGATACCTTCCCACAACCCGCGAAGCAGATTGCCGCCCGCGTTGATAAGCTCCCCGCGTAGGTTAGAAAATGCCTGCACAATGCCCGTTACAATCTGCGGCACGGCCTTCACGATTTCAACAATGATTGTCGGAAGATTTTTTATCAGCGAAACGAACAGTTGCACGCCTGCTTGTACGATCTGCGGTATACTTCCAACCAAAGCCGTTACAAGAGAAGTGATTATTTGCGGTATAGCCGCGACAACGGTTGTAATGATTTCCGGCAATGCCTGAATCAGCGACACAAATAATTCAATGCCCGCTTGAATAATCTGCGGTATGCTGTTTGTTAGGGCTGTCACCAGCGAAGAAACAATTTGCGGTATTGCGGTAACAACGGTTGTAATGATTTCCGGCAATGCCTGAATCAGCGACACAAACAATTCAATGCCCGCTTGAATGATCTGCGGTATACTGTTTGTTAAGGCGGTCAGCAGTCCGGCCAAAATCTGCGGGATTGCCCCGACAATCGTTGCAATGATTTCCGGCAATGCCTGAATCAGCGACACAAATAATTCAATGCCTGCTTGAATAATCTGCGGTATACTGCCAGTTAAGGCAGTTATAAGCCCCTCTATAATCTGCGGGATCGCCGCAACGATTGTTTCAATAATCTGCGGCAAGGCTTGTACAAGAGAAGTGAAAAAGGAAATACCCGCTTGAATGATCTGCGGGATTGCCGAAAGAAGCCCGTCAATCAACTCCGTTATCAGAGAAGGAAGCGCGGCCACCAAAACGGGAACCGCGTTTATAATCCCTTGCGCAAGCCCTGTTATAAGCTGTAATGCCGCGTCGATCAACATAGGGATATTTTCAACCAGCGTTTGCACCATTGCAACCACGACTTCAACGATCTTCGGTAACAACTGCGGCAACGCTTCCCCGATCCCGTTTGCCAGCGCAAGAACAATCTGCACCGCCCCTTCCAGAAGAAGGGGAAGAACGCTTATAAGCCCGTCGATCAAAGAAAGGATAATTTGCGTTGCGGCTTCTGCAATCGCGGGCAAGGCCCCAATCAGCCCTTGCACAATCGCGTTTATCATTTCTACCGCCGCTGTGCTGATTGTCGGAAGGCTTGTTACAAGCCCGTCAACCAGCCCTAACACAATTTCGGTTGCAAACTCTGTAATCTGTGGAAGGATCGTCGAAAAGTCTTCCACCAATCCGGCAAGGGCTGTCCCGAATGTGTCAGCCATTTTAGAAATATCGCCGTTTGCGGAAGCCGCACCCGCCGAAAGCTCATTGACAAAATCCGAAAGGGCGGGTAACGCCTCTTGCCCTATGGGATGAACAAAATTTGTTTTCAGGACGCGCCCCAAGCCGGACATTGCCGATCCAAAATCATCATATTTCACCGCGTTTATCGCGGAAAGCGCGTCCGTTGTGGTGCTAATTTCGCCGTTCAGGTTTGTTAAAGCCTTCATGCCCTCAACGCCTAAATCTTCCCACATTGTCCCGAACAAGGCAACGCCCGCCGCGTTCTGTGCTAAAGGATCGTCCATAGCAAAAAGGGCGGCTGTCACGTCTTCAAACGCTTTCGCCGCCTGATCCCCGCCAGCGGCAAAGGCCGCCGCGGTTTCTTCTGCATTTACTCCAATGTCTGCGAACGCCTGCATTGTGCCGTCCGAACCGTCTTTAACCCTGATCCCGAATTCCTTTACAGCGTCGCCCAGCTTGTCAACGGAAAACGTGCCAGCACTTGCGCCGTTTGCGAAGCTGTTAAACATATCTTCCGCGTCAAGTCCAAGCGTTTTGAAATGCACGGAATATTCGTTGATACTGTCCAGCAAGTCCCCGTTTTTATCAAGGCCGTTTTGCGCGCCCTGCGCAATCAGGTTAAACGCGTCTTCGCCGGACATTCCGAACTGATCCATAAGCATATTGACGGCGCGCATTTGCTCTTGTATGTCATATCCGAAGGTATCACGCAACATAAGGGCGTTTTGCGTCATTGCTTCAATGTTCGCCGGATCAAGGTCTTTTGCGGTCTGCGCCACCGTGGACATTGCGGCGGCTATGTCCTCCATGTTTTCCCCGAAGTTGTTGTTGTAGATGTTCAACATGGCTTCGTCAAAACCTTTTGCCGCCGCTTCCGCAATGCCTGTTGACGCTTCAAAATCGTTCATTGCGCTTTTGACTTCATCAGCGAAGCCCGTTGCATATCCGATCCCCGCAACCATAGCCGTTCCGATTGCGGCAACGCCTACGCCGATAGCCTTTAGCCCCGTTCCCAGCGCACCCGCTACGGAAGACACTTTGCCGCCCAGCCCTTCCAGCGCGCCGCCCGTCTTTTCCGCTTCCCCGGCCACTTCCTCCAACCCATCCGAAAAATCATTAGAAGCGTTATTTGCTTCGCTGATCTGCCCGTCAAGGCTGTTTATCTCGTTTTGGGTTTTTATCATGGCCGCCTTTGCGTAATTCAGGGATATTTCCAGCTTTTGGGCCGCGTCCGAACTTCCCATATTTGCGTCCCGGTATTTCTGCAACTGTTCTTCTGCCGCCGCAACCGCCCTTTTTTGCTCTTCAAGCCGCTTGTTCAAAACGTCCTGTTTTGCCGTCATTGCTTCTATGCTGTCGGTGTTGCCCTCAAAGGTTGCAGAAACAACCTTCATTTCGGACGCAATGGCCTTCAAAGAAGAACTAATATCTTTGCAAGCCGCCTTATATTCTTTTTCACCTTCAACGGCTATTTCTGTTTTGATCTGATCTTCCTTGCCTGCCACTTATAACCCCCCTAACACGTCGTCAATGTCCGCTTCCTTTTCTTCCGGCTTGAAGCGATCCGGATTAAATTCTTTGTGAATGCGAAAAAGCGTCAGAATTTTGTACGGTGTCATTTTCCAAACGTCGGCTTCCGGCCAGCGTAGAAGCGTAACCCCGATATAAAGCAGGCGGGCAAGGTCAATTAAGCCTTGCCCGCCGCCGCGTTTTTTTCCTCTTCGCCGTCTTCGTCTTCTTCGTCTTCCACGGCGGGCGGCTCTGCCGTGCCGCTGTTGCCCATAGCGAAGGCGCGGAAAATCGCCGTGCGCACTTCGTCGAAGTTGCCCGTGTGGATCATGTGGCCTACCTGTTTTTCGGTCAACGGCTCTTCATCGTCCCCCGCACCCTCATTCAGAAGCAGGGTAAGAAGCCACCGAAGATTTTTAATGCTTTCCTTGCCGGAAAGCACTTCGGCCAGCGTGTCAAAGCCGCCGAAGCGGTCTTGCATTTCGTCAAGGACATTCAGGGAAAACAGCAAGTGGAATTCCTTGCCGTTCAGCTCAATGGGCAAACGCCCGTCTTTAATTGCGCTCATAATAAAATAAGGGAAGCCCCCGCGAAGGGGCTTCCCCGTACCTCCTTTTCAATTTTTTACGCCGTTTCTTCTTTCGGCTCCCGAACTGCGCTGAACCAGCTTGCCGCCGCCTGCTCCGTAGGAACGGCCACGTGTTCGGCCTTCCACTTGCCATCAGGCCGTTTGATAAACTGCCCCGTGATCTCCGGTGTGGTGAATTCTATACTGTCGCCCTTCGTGTTATAGCTTTCAGAAGGAATAGCGAATTTCACCTTGTAAAGCCAAATGTATTTATACATTCCATTGGCCTTCTTTGCCCGGAAGCCGATCGCCATATAGGGCGGTTCGTCCTCTTCGCCCGCGTATACGACGCCGTCTTCGTCCTGCGTCTGGCCCAAAATGGCCGCAAGGTCAGCGGGCATAAGGTCGTTTACGTTCAACGTCAATTCGCCGGAAACAAATTCCTTTACCACTTCGTCCGCGCCATCGTCGGCGTAAAGGATCGCTTCGGCTACCTCTACGGACATTTCCGCGCTAATGGCCTTCGCCATGCGCACGGGCGTTCCGTATGTTTCCTTGCCGCTTTCGTCAACCGTGATCGGCGCACGGTAAAGATCACGCAAACCAATAGTTGCCATAGTTTTTATACCTCCGTTTTTTCGTAGTATCTGCATTCAATGGGGACGTGATAAAAGCCCGTGTCCGTTTCGTAGGCTTCCGGATCAATCACGATCCCATAGAAGCCCGCGGCCTTCAACGCCCGCTTCGTCCGGCGCAACAAGGCTATATAATCCCGCTTTGAATAAAGGTCAACGCGGTATGTGTATTCCGTCCCCTGCATTTCGTCTTCTGCCGCGTCCCTATCTTCCGAAGAAACAAGCTGATACGTGAAGAATGTGCCAGCCTTCCCGCGGTAAAGCAGGCGCGCCACATTCGGGCAAAGGGCGGCAAGCGTGGATTTTACCAGCGCGTCCACGGTGTCAATCATCCTTGCTCCTCCTCCCACGCTTTCCGCATTGCGTCTCGAACTTCCGGCGTTGCCTTTTGATTAGAACGGGTAAACCACGGGCGCGCGGGCATATTGGATCGCCCGTATTGGTGGACAAATCCCACCGTGGCGTTACGCTCCCCGCGGCGGTTTGTCCCGTGTGGATATACCTCCACGCATTGCGCGCTGTCCTTCTGCCTTATCCTTGTTTGTTTAATGGAATTTGCAAGATCACCCGTTGCCCTTTCGCCCCGGAAAGTGCTGCGGATTTCCTCTTGCTGTACCCTCACCAGCACCGCCGCGCCAGCTTTCAGCATTTTCGGAACAGCTCTTGCCGCCCGTTCACTCTGCCGCATAAGCGCGGCTTCTGCCGCCTCAATGCCGCTAACTTCAAACCGCGCCACCGTCCCCGCCTCCTTCCTGTTCGCCGCTATCCGGCTCTTCGTCTTCCTGCACTTCCGGAAGATCGGAAAGCGTCAATTCCGTTATGTCCGTATTCTTCGGATCGCGGTATGTCCGCAATATCCGGTATCGCACGCCGTCCACTTCGGCCAGCTTTTGCCCGCCGTACTCTTCCGTGTATACGTCAACCTTCAATTCCGCGGCGTAACCCGCAACCGCGGCTTTGTAGAACTCCGAAAAGCCCACGGATTTCTTGTTGCCGAAAAGCACCGTGCGCGTTTCCTTCGGTTCATTCGGGAAGCCGTTTGCGTTCACCCGCTCTTCGGGGGCTTCCAGGTTGATCAAGGTAATTTCATCAATCCACCGCATGATAACCCCCTGCCAAACTCAAAGAACACTTCAAGTAATCATAGGCGGCGCGGTATTTCTCGCTATCGTCGCTATACCCGAAGTTTGCCTTTGCGTATAGGATAATCGCCCGCGTGATAAGAGGATCACCCGCCGAAGGTGAACCGCCTTCGGCGGGCGGCTGATCCTCTGGAACGTTCACACCGACAAGGCGCAAATCGGCCTTGCAAGCGTCAATCAGCCCTTGCACTTCATCGTCGAAGGCGGTTGTTTTCACACGCAAGGCGGCCTTCACCTTGTCCAGCATTGCCCGTTCACCCCTTCCGCGTCATTACTGCCCACCACCGCCGCCAGAAGCCGCGCCGGACGCAATAGTAACAAGGGAATTCTTGTCAACAACCTTGCCGTCAACAAGCATAATCGCCTTTGTCACCTGATCGTCGGTTTCGTTGTCCTCATACTTCTTCACGGTCATAGTGTAGTTGGTGTTCAGCACGTAGTCCTTGAAGTTGAAGAGGAAGGCGAAGACGGTTGCCGCGGCCATGCCGGAAGTGAAGGACGGCACATAATCGCAACATACCACGGGGCGGCCCAACAGCATTCTTTCCGGCCTGCCCGCAATCCCGTAATTGGTCTTGCCGATCGGCTGTCCCACTTCGTCCACCATGCCCGCGTACTGCATGAAGGTTTTTTTGCTCATGCACCACACCGCGCCGTTTTCGTATGCCTGCGGCAACGCGCCTTCGGCGGCCACAAGGTCAGCATACGCGGGCGCGCTGGAAGTCAACGCCTGCCCTTCGGGGGCGGTTTCGGAAAGAATGCCCTTCGGCTTCCCGCTCCCATCGCCGGAAACAATGGCCTGTTCCGTGGCCTTCGTCATAGCCTCCACAACGTTATTGGTAAGCGTCGCTTCAAACGCGGACAAGGCCATAACGTCCACTTCCAGCGACACGGCCACGGCGCACCGCAACTTGTGGTAAGCAAAGGTAATGCTTCCCGTGGCCTTCTTCTGCTTGTCGCTCCCCGCGCCCTCTGCAACCCACGTCGCAACAGGCTTCGCGCTGGAAGTCGGGATAGAAACGCCGCCCTTGTAGGCCGTGCGCGTCACCAGCGGAAGGATCATGCCCACGGCTTCCATTTTCTCAATGATCTTGTTCAAGGTCGTTGTGGGGATTGCCGCGCCGTTGTCCGCGGTTGTAGAAACGGCGTTTGCGCGGAACTCTGCCGGAATGGGCGTGCCGCGCAAAGCGTAGTCCATGAACGCGCGGCGGTATTCCATACTGTCCAGCGGGTCAGCTTCCCCGCGCTGTTCACCGCCAGCAGGGGCGGCGGGGGAAGGGAAGGAACGAACCACCGCGCCGCCGCTTGTGCCTTCCGCAATGGAAGCCAGAAGGGAAGAACGCTGTTCGGCGGCGGCCAGCAGACCCGCCCTCTCGGTTTTCAGATCGTCAACCTCCTTCGTGAGCGCGGCCAACTGCTCCGCGGTCAGCTCCGCGCCCCTCTCTTCGATCTCCTTCTTGATCGCCGCAAGGCGGGCTTCGATTTCCTGCAATCTCATGTTGTCATACCTCCAATAAAATTTTTAGTTTCAATAGCTGTGCCTGCCGCGCTAACGCCTCCCGCCTCTCTGCTTCGATCACTCCGTCGAAGTAGGAACGCGCGGCAATATCGGTATCGACGTTTGCGGGATAAGATACCGCGGAAACGTCGTAAACCTTCTTGATCCGCAAGATTGTTCGCGTGTGCGTGTCTTTGTTGTATGCGTCTTCCGCAACCCTGAACGCCCACGACATTTTATAAATCAACCCCGCGTCGATCGTGCTGTAAAGTTTCCGGGCCTCTTCGGTAAGGCCCAAATTTGCGGCAATAAAAAGGCCGCTTTCCTGCGGTTCAACCAGCAGGGAAGGCGGCTTGCTTTTTGCCATCTTGTTTCGTGCGTACACCATGCCCGCGTGATCGTACTGCATAATCACGTCGGACAAATCCGCGCCCGCAAGGGCGTTCCGGTCTACCACTTCAAAGTATTGCACCCCGTCGTATTCATACAGCAAATACGGCGTGTCAAAGGTTGTTGCGAAGCCTTCAACGTAAAAATCCGTGTCAAACCTCTTCGCCGTCCCCGTCGCCGCCGTCGCCAGCGGTAACGCCATCTGTCGGTATTCCCGATCCTTCACTATCGGCACTTGTGGCCCCCTCCTTTCCAAGCTGTGAAATTTCTGTGTACTCTTTGCGGATATAGTATTTTTCGCCGCCCTCTACGTGCGCCATGTTCCAAATGTCCATAACGCCGTTTCGGTTCAGCAACCCGCGGTCAAAAAGCTGTGTGGAAATATTCAGCTTCGTTTGATTGCTTGCGTATTGAAGCCTGTTCGCCGTGAACGTGATTGCGTTGCCGTGGGCGATCTCCCGCGGCGTAAAGGTCATATTCGACATAACAAGTGAAAGTTGCAGGGCGAACGGCTCAATTTTACCTTCATAGTACGCGTTCCATTGGTCTTCGGTATACCTGTTTTGCAGGATTTCAAGACAAGTCCCGAAGTAGTTAAACACGTTTTCGTTGATCTGTTGCATTTGAAGGGCGTTCACCGTGAAAGGCTTGCTATCAACCTGTTTCACGTCTGCAAATTTCTGATCGTAGATAATCATGCCGCTTTGATTGTCTGCGGAAAGGTTGTCTTCGGTGAAGCGTTTGCGCTCCTTCGCTATGTCTTCCGGCGCAAGCATATTCGCAATTTTCGCCAGAAAGCGAATAGAAGCCGAATTCTTCACACCGTTTATGATCCCCTGATTTTGCGTGTGGATCAACTGCATTGTGGGGCGCAAGGCCGCGTTTGTTTCGCCGAAAAAATCATCTGAATACTGAAATTGTGTCAGCACGCCCACGCGGTCAAACTCGATCGCCGCCCGCTGTCCGTTTGAGAACGTATAGCGCAAGTATGGCACGCCGTCCACGTCTAACACTTCGCAATTCTGCGGCAATAGGGGATAATACCCCACAAGGCCGCCGAATTCGTCTTCTATTGGCACAATGAAGGCGGTATTGTTCACCGCAAGGATCGTCGCCACGCGGTAAATAAACTTCGTTGTGTCCTGAAACGGGTTAGGCTTAAACTGCAACGTGCGTTCAAGGTGCTTCTTCGCGCTCCCCGATATTTCCGGCTTCAATTTACTGCAAAAGGACGCGAACGAATGAATAGCCGCCCGCGTGATCTCCATTTCGTAGACGCTTTCCGGCGCGTTTGTGAAAACGGGCGTGTACCCGTTCAGCATTTTGAAATAGCCTGTTGGCACAAGATCGCTCTTCGGCCTCCGGAAAATAGTTTCAAACACTCCCATTTGACAAATCACCCCGCATTTTTTAGCATTACGCCGATTTCGTTATAGTATTTCTGCCGGACGGTCATTGCGTCGATCACCGACACAAAGCCGTCAATGCGCGCCCGCTGTTCGATTTTAACCGGACGGAACTTCCGCGTTTCCATGTTGTGTTTTAAGGCCACGTTCAGGAAATGCGCCTTTAGCAAGCTGTTATCCGCGATCTTGAAATTGCCATCAAGCAAAATCCCTTCAAATTCACGGATCACGCCCGCCAGATTTTCCCCTTGAAAAACGTCGTCCATGTGGAAGCCATAGGCGCGCATATCGTCAACCAGGTATTGCGCGCTATAACGGTCATAGCCCACTTTAAGCACGTATATTTCGTATTTTTCTTTCAGCATGACGAACCAATTATACACGTCCTTATAGTCAACGTAATTTTCGCCGGAAAGCGTTATAATACCCTTCTGCACAAAAAGGGCATACGGCACGCCGTCGATTGCCGTTGCCCGCTCGACGCGGTTTGCGGGCATGAAGAACTGTGTAAACGCATACAGCTTCCCGCCCCGCTCCACGATCACCGTTGCCGCCGTCAAGTCCGTTGTTTGCGAAAGGTCAATGCCGCCCACGGCATAGGTTTTCCGGAAGTCTGCAAGTGTGATTTCTGCCGCCGAACCTTCTACAACGTGCGCGTCAAGCCATGCAATAGAAGAATTCTGCTTGATATTGCAATACTTCGTCAGGAATTCGGCCTTTTTGCTTGCGGACATTTCCGCAACCGCTATTTCCTCGCGGAAGAAGTCTTCCGACACGGAAACGCCCATATTCGGGTTTGCCTTTTTCAGCTCTTCAATATCGTTCCAGCGTTCCACATCGTCAATCATGTATAGGAACGGCAAAAGGCGGCGTTCCTTGCTGTTGCCCTTCAAGAAGGCCGTGGATCGCTTCGTCAATTCATCAAAAATCCCGTCGTTTTCATATCCCGCCGTGCTGATTGATAGGATCAAGGGTTGCCGCCGCGCGCCAAGCGCGGATTTCATAACTTCGTACTGCTTCAACCCGCCGTCGCCGCGCCAGCTTGCCACTTCGTCATTGACAACCAAATGCGGGTTAAAGCCGTCTGATTTCTTCGCGTTGAAGGCCAGCGGCTTTATAACCGTGTTTGCCTCTTCAATGTAAATATCGGAACGCCGCTTTTTGGATAGCTCCGAAAGCTCCGGTTCCTTCTTTATCATCTGAAAGAAGTTATCATAGACAATGTTTGCTTGTTCCAGCTTCGGCGCAAGGCAATATATTTTCGCTCCGTATTCGCCATCTAAATAGGCCATGTACGCAATCACCGCCGAAGCAAAAAGCGTCTTGCCGTTCTTCCGGCCTATGACAATGAAGACTTCGCGGAACACGCGCAAGCCGTCTGCGTCCACAATCCCGAAGATCACGGAAACACAAGCCTTTTGCCACACTTCCAGTTTCAAAAGATCGTCCCGGCCTTCGCAATGGTGACAAAAATTCTCTATGAAGCGAATTGCCTTGTTTGCCTTCTTCGCGTTGAAGAAATATTCCCCGCGTTCAAGCCCTGCAATGACAATTTCATAAATCAGCCGAACCCACTTGCCAACCGTATATTTTCCCGTCTGAATGCCCGAAAAATATTCGTAAATGTAGTTTGCAAACGGCATTTATTCGTCCCGTAACGCCTGCAAGCGGCTTTCCTTTTTCTTTTCAGGCGGCACAAGATCGGTTAACTGTTTTATAATCGAAGCATGATTTTTCGTCATTGCAATATGGGTTTTTACTGCGTCGCTCTGCTTCGTCCCCTTCTGATTTTCGCCGTTCTGGTATTCGACGGTGTAGCCTTCGGCGTTGATAATTTCTTGTAGCTCTTCCAGCGAAACGGCCATGAACGCGGCATTTTTTATCAGGCTTTCTACGGTCTGCAACTTGTTTTTGTCCAAGTCACGGAAAACCCTTTTAAGCCGCGCGATCTCCCGCTTGATCCGCTGATCCTTCGTCAAGTCCTTCTTTGCCGCCATAAAAAACGCCCCCTTTCTTCCAGCCTCTACCACACCCCCCACCGCGTACACCCGTTATGCGCGCGCCTGCGGAGTTTTTTTATCCTCCCGCCCTCGGTGTTTCCCCCTCCCTAATTCTGCGGCGAATGGGGGGGATATACAAGATTGCCGTTTGCGTCGAAGGCGTACCGCTTCGGCCTGCCGCTTCTGTGGTGTTCCTTGTTGTGGCAATCTTGACAAAGGGCCTCCAAGTTATCCCACGAAAGCGCAACCCGCGGATCGTCGATATTCTGCCGCGTTAAATATTTCTTGTGGTGTGCTATCTTTGCCACGATCGGATTGTCAGGCGTTGAACAACGTTCGCAAAGATAACCCTTTGACTGCAAGAACCCTTCCCGGCACGCGCGCCACGCGTCCGAATTATAAAACCTTTCTGCCCACGGTTTCACGCCTGCCGCCTCCTTCCGGGCAAAAGAAAAAGCCCCCACGGGCGAACCCGTGAAGGCTTGTGAAGTGTGCTGTTTCATTCGCAATCAATCAGCGTAATAATTATAGCACATATAGACGGGCAATGCAAGGGCATGAAACGGGCGCGAAACGGGCATTTTTCGGCCCTGTTTTACTCCCTGCCGCTTGCCCGCTCCTTCCTGAATGTGCCAGCGGCCACCGCCGCGGGCTTGCCGAACATACACACGGCCATATCGTTTACTATCTTGTTGCGCCAGCGGCGCGCGCTTTTCGCGTCCCGCACAAGGCCCATGCCCCCCAGCTCTTCCGCTATATCGTCCCACGTGTACGGCGGCGCGTCTGCGGGGCGCGGCTCCCCCTGTGCGTCCTCCCCGAAGTAGTACAGCCGGACAACGTGAAATTCCTTCCGATCCGCAAACAGCGATATAACGCGGTCTATCTCTTCAAACCGCGCCCGCGTCCTGTGGTATGCCTTCACCTTGTCCCGCTCCAACTCTTCCAAAATATCATCTTCCGTCCAGTATGCGTTGCCGCCGCTCGAAGGTGAAAAGCTCCCTATGCTCTTGCTTTTCCCCTGAAGCTCCACGCGCGTATAGCCTTCATAATCGGCAACCAACGCTTGCAACTTCTTGTAGTTGAAAAGCAGACTTTCCATTGCGCGGAAGTAATTGACGTTGCCGCCCATGCCGTCAATATAGGCCATAGAAGCCGTTGCCCGCGCAACCTCGTTTATCAGCTCCCGCACTTCGTCTGTGATTATGCCCGCCTGTTTCTTGCCCATGTTCTGCACCTTCTTTCCGTTATTCTTCCGTTTCGGCGGCCTCTTCGCCGTCTTCGTCCGAAAGCACGCGGACGATTGCCGCCACCTGTTCAAAGTCCAGATAAACGGGCTTGTTTTCTGTGATCCCGCTGATATTGTAGCCCGTCACCTGATCCAGCCCGTTTCTTGTCAGCGTGAATTTATCGCACTTCGTCGTAAACTCAACGCCGCTTTTCAGGATCACCCGCATAGATATTTTTGCCATTGTCAAAACTCCTTCCCGCCGCTTTCGCCGTCTTCGTCTTCTGCCGCCGTCGCCCAATCTATGCCGCAAAATAATTCCTGTAGGGTCTTCACCATAGGGCGAACCGCGCGCAAGACAGATTTATAAATTCTCTGGAACACCGCAATTGCGCGCTTGCCTTCCAGATAATGGCGATAATGCGCAAAAACGGCTTCATACGAACCCAAGACGCAAACCAGCTTCGCCAACCGTTCCGCTTCATTTCGCTGTACCCCGTAAGACATAGCCAGCTTTACAAACCGCTTTCTTTTCAAGCCTGCTTCCCTCCCATGCTCAAATAGTCCGTGATAACCTTTGCGGCGGCCTCCCAGCCCTTGCACAAGGCCGTAAAATAGCCCTGCTTTTTCAGCTCCGACAGCCACCGCTTTTGATCGCCGCTTGTTTTACTGCCCTTCTGCCGCTTTAGTTCTATGTAAAGCCCATGAAAGCCGCCGCGGGCGACGGGTAAGCACAAATCCGGCACGCCCGCCTTCACCCCTTCGGCGCGGAAGCGTCCGGCCTCTGCCTTCTTCCGGCTCCCGCCGTTCGGCACGTGGTAAAGCAAGGCCAATTCCGGAAAACGCCCGCTTTGAAAGACGGCCCAGCGGAAAAGGCATTGCTGTTCCGCGCTCTCTGTTGGAACAGGAAGGGAAGGGGCGTTATTTGCGCGCATGGTCTTCACCGCCCTTCCATTTCACCCACGGTTCAACGCCGCCGCGCCCTTCGAGGATCGCCGCCCGCGCCGCCGCTTCCGTGGAAAAGAGGTCTTCCGGCTTCAAGCCGTCGTAATCCTCCGAATACTCTTCCGTGATATGCCAGCGGCACACGATCCCGCCGCCGTCCGGCTCCACGGCCACGATCTCCACGGGAACGGCGCATAGCGTTTCCCAAATGTCCGTTATGATCCAGCATTGCCTGCCGATCTGCGGATTGTCAATCATGTTCGCACCCCCTCAAATTTGAACGATCCCGCCAATGCGGGCAACCGCCGCGGGCGTTACGTTCCTTTGCTTCAAAGTCCCCGTGATAATGTCCGCGAACCCTTCATAATGCGCCTTCGTTGTTGCGTAGTAGGTCAATTCCGGATTTAACTTTGCGCGCAAGCCCAGCACAAAAAGCAACCGATCTGTTACCTCTGCGTCCAGCGGATAAACTGCTATTTTCCCGGTGTTTTTGTCCACTTCCCGGCAAATTATAATCACGTTTAGCCCCTCCTTGCGTCGTAGTCTTCAAACCGCGGAACGGTCTTGAAGATAATTCGATTATTAACCCAGCGTTGAAGCAACCGCGTTTCCCGCGGCGCGTTCGCTTTGTCGTATATCATCACATAGGGCGAATACCCCAAATCCCGCAACGTGTAAATGCGGTGCAAATCCTCTTCGTGCGTGCTGTCAAAATTCGTAAGCACGTAAACGCCCAATTTCCGGTAATCAATCCCCGAAAGCTCTTTGAACCTCTGGAAATGTCCCGAAAGGTCTTGCTTCGGATTGTCCCACGCAAAATGAATATTTTTCACCTTCACCCGCCGCAACAATTCCGTGTTCCGTTCGGTCACAAGGCGAATATCAAGCCCTTGTGTGAAGTCCACCCATGCGCCGCTTTCGATAAGCTGTTGCAAAAGGTCTTCGTGAGCCTTGCAGGCAAGCAAATTCGGATCAAGAAGTTTTATTTGCTTCTGTCCGTTCCAGAATTCCGAAAGATCGGCCACCTTGATGGATCGCGCCCCTTCCTTCGGCGCAACTATGCAGAACGGGCAAGCGCGCGGGCAACCCCGCGTCAGGAAGCCATACGCCGCGTTGAACTGCGGATATAGGGAATAGTCCGGCATGATATGTTCCACTTCGTCCGGCAAATGATTGTCCAGCCCATACCCCGAACCGCCTTCAACCACGCGATCCGCGTATATCGGGTATTCAATTTCCGGCGTGAAGTCAAACACTTTGCTTTTATACACAAGATCGTACTTTTCCAGCGCAACCCACCACGCCACTTCGTCCCCGCGCGCCTTGTGATATGCGGATAGCTTCATCAACGGAAGGTTAGGGAAAGATACCCGCTTTTTCCCCATGTTGTCCATATCAACAAGGCCGATTTTCATTCCGCTTCACCTTCTTTCCCTTCGCGGCCTTCTTCGGCGGCTCTGGACGGCGGCACATTCTCGCGTAGATATACGCCCCGGCCACGTATGCCGAATATTTCACTTCGCAATCGTTGAAAGCGTAATCCGGAAACAGCTTGCCGAAGATCGCCGCGGGCGCGGCCTCAAAATCTGCCGCCATCTGTTCAACCTTCCTTTTGCTGATCTTAGTATCGGCTTCCGTGATTTTCGGATCAACAAGGTTTTTGCTTGCCGCCCAGCGTTTGCCGCCGTTCGGCTCCTTCGTCATATAGCGGGCAAGGGCTTCAAGGCCGTAATCGTCCGGTTGCAGGCGGCGGGTATTTGCCCAGCCCCGGCCCTGCCACAAGGCTTCGGCAAGGTCCCGATCCATGCCGGACATTATGACGTGATGGTGAACCCGCTTGCGCCTGCCGTCCCCGCCGCCGTACTCGATCACATACACATACTTCAATTCCGGAAGGCCGTTCTTCCTGCGCCATTGCCGCACCCTCCGAAGATAGTTGCGAATATCGCGGCGCGCCTGTTCTTCGTCCGGCACGAACCCGGCCTTGTATGTAAGCGTTATGCAAAGGTCTTCGCCCGTGAAATTCGCATTGATTTTCCGGATCAACTTCTTTTTCGCGTTCCGGTCATTCAAATTTTGCTGTGCTTCCTTCGTGGCCGCCTTCTTCGCCTTCCGAACTTCGTTTTGCGTGTTCCAAATGGGGAAAATCTCAACTTCAAGAATGTCCCCGGCCTTGATCGTGCGGGCGCGGTATCGGAAAACATTGCTATGCTTCAACCGCTCAAATGCGCTTTCTGTGATTTCCTCCGAACGGTCAAAAAGGAATTCATATTTTGAACTGCTGTAAGGCATTCCCGTTCCCTCCCTGCTTGCCGTTAGGTCTTTTACCCCCTCCCGTCCCCCTAAAGGGGGAAGCAGGCTCTAAGGAATTAAAATGCGCCTGCGGGCGGGCTTCCTGATCTGCCAAACCAGCCCCGCGCATTGTTTGATTTTATCCCCCGCCGCCGATCCTGCTTTTATCACTCCGGCAACACGCCATCAAGGGCAAGCGGCTTCGCCGTGCTTCGCACCCTTGACAACGCGCCGCCTTCGTGATTATCCAAAAGCAGGCGACGGGGAATTAAAATCAAATCAAACGCTATCAGCTTGAACGCAAGCGCGTTCCCTCTGTTACCGTCCATTTCTTAATACCCATTACAAGCCCGTAAATACGCCGTGTTTCAGGCGCATAGTTGACATTCTGCCGCCGTGGTGGTATACTATCTTTAGTTTGAATAGCTCTTCTTCGCGGCGACGTGAAGGGGGAAAGGCGGCTTGCAGGCAACGCAAGCCGCCTTCTTCTTTTATCCGTTGTTACAGCCTGCGGCCTCTTCGTATTCTTCGCATGGTGCTTCTTCCCGCGGCTTGAACCGCATACCGTTCAAACAGCCAATGCAGGGAAAGGGGCGTATGCCGTCCGGCTTTGCGCCGTCCCTGCGCTGTTGGCAGTCTTCCAGCTTCGCGCACGCGTCGCACCAGCACGCGCGGCAATCCTTTATTTCTGTTTTGGTATAGGTTTCTTCGTCGGTGTCTTCCTGCACCAGCTCCACGCCGCCGCCTGCGGGGGCGGCCATGTCTGCGAAGCCGCCCGCCAGCCCGCGGGCGAACGCGTCACCCATAACGGCCAAAGCGCGCGCCAGATCGTACCCCAAAGCATAGGCGCACCGCGCAAGCAATTCTTCGTCGAAGGTGCTATTTCTGCTTTCGTCCATCTTTTCCACCGCCCTTCAATCCGTTGCGAATGCCTACGGCCACGCCGTACACGATCACCACCGCCGCCGAAAGGCACACAACCCCCACAAGGGAATAGAAGGCGGCAACCATGAATTCAAATGCTGTCACTTGTGAACCCGTCCTTTCCTATATGTATAATGTAGGGCGGGCGGCGCGTGGCCGCCACCCCGTCCCGTGGCCTGCGGTTACTTTCCCTTGCCGGAAATAAGCTCCAACGCCTGCGCCTCTGTGAAGCCCGCTCTTTTCAAGGCGGCGAAGCGGGCATAAAGCGCGCTTGCTTCGCCGTCGCCGTCCGGCTGATCCGTGGCGGCCTGCGGCTCTTCGGCGGGGGCGGCCTCTTCCTGCTCTTCGTTATCCGCTCCGAAAATCCCTCTTTTTAGACCCTCTACAACAGCTTTTGTGATTTCTACGCTGATCGCCGTTGCACGCGTTCTTGCTTCGCCTTCCTTGAAAGATACCAAAATATCAGATTTCAGGACGCAAAGCGGGCGCACGCCCCTGCTGCCGTGGTACGCGCTGTAGTGGTTCAGCGCGCCCGAAGAATTGACAGAGCGCACTAAATGTTCGTAACCATTGCGGGCGGTGGAAAACGGCGTTGCCGTCCAATGCCAATCGGACGCGGGGGGAATGATGTTGCGGAACTCGCGGTAAATCTGATCCGTGTAAATGCCGATCGTTACCCTGTCTATGCCGTAGTCCTTCAACCCATCATCGGACGTAAGATCAAGGGCAAGCGGCAAGAAGGCTTCCTTGTCTGCGCCTGCGGCGGCCAGCTCTTCCATAAAGTCCCTGTTCAGGAACGCCCGGACGGAAGACGCGGCAAAATCGTTCTTGTTCTCTTCGTCGAAGGGCATATACCGCGTTTCGCCGCTTTCCGTCTTCAACACGTCCGCGGCCAGCACAAGCACGGCCTTCTTCTGCGGGTTATGCGCCAGCACCACCCATTCAATGCCGCCATAGGTGAAGCGGCTTTCCGCGGCCAGCTTGCCGATCTCTCCGGTTTTCAATGCTTTTTCCATGTCTGAATAGCTCCTTTCAGTTATTCCAATATGAAACGGCTTCTTCCACCGTTTCAAACTCCCTTGTGGTAAGCCCGCATTCGTGGCACAAAATCAGCGGGCGCGGCTCAAAGTAGGTAAACCGCTTTTTTACGATTTCAGCCCGCCCGCCGCAATAGCGGCAAGGCTTCAATTCCGGTATGTCCGGCTTGTCCCGCTCGTTCACTCTTCGCCCCCTTCCTGCAAGCGCGCATTCCCCGCCAGCGTTACCCGCTCCGGATCGGCAATCGTGACGCTGTGCAAGCACTTGTCTTCTAATTCCAGTTTTAGAACTGTCTTGCCGCCCTGCAACCGATAAATCAAGCCGGAAATGCAACGGTATTCGATCCCGTTGTGCGTGATCGGCTGTTGTGCAAGGAAGGCGGCCTTTGCTTCACTCTTCGTCAACGGTGAATGCCTCCCCCAAAACTTCCGGCGCGATCCGGTTATATTCCTCAAAAATCTGATCGAAGGCGGCCCGCCATTCTTCGCCGTGCGTCTGGTCTTCCGGCGCGGCAATGTGTGCCAGCTCATGCGCCAGTACTTCCACCCCCGCCGCAATGGGGATTTCCCCCGATACCTCCACCACGGGCGGCAAACCGTCTTCCGGAAAGGTTGTCGCCCCGCACGCGCTGTTCCCGTCTTCGTCTGTCACTTCCGGCACTATGTACGCGGTGTATTCCCGCCCCGGAAACAGATTGCCGAAGGCTTGTGCAACCAGCGCGAAGGGATCATTGCCGAAGGGGGATTGAAGCCGCCCCGCTCCCGCGGTCAATTCGTCCTTCATGCCCCGCCGCCTTTCAGCCGCTTTTGTAGGCGTTCCAACTTTCCGTTTTCAGCCTCGACCGGATCACCGTACAGAATGCGCATTTGATCCAGCATTATTTGAACGTCTGCTATCTCTTCGCGCACCGCTTCAATGCGGCTTCGGTGTTCCTCGCTCCCGATCATGGACACGTGAAGGCGGCGCACCTTCAACAAGGCTTTTGTAAGCTCCGACATTTCTTCAATGCACATATCGGTTTGCGCCGCTTCGCCCCATTTCTGCAAAGCCGCTTCTAAAACGGCTTGCCGTTCCTGTTCACTCATAGCCCGCTTTCCTCCCTTCAAATCTTGCCTTCTTCATACGCCTGTTTCAGTCCCCCGGCATACATACACATAAGCGAAGGGGAAGCAATACCCAAAACGGCGTTTATGAACGTCATGTATGCTATGAACGTGTTACCCCGCTTTCTGATCCAGAAGGCGGGGCTTCCGCTTTCCGGCCTGATCCGCTTTAGCACCCTGCGCATCCCCTTTCGTTGCGGCCGCGTCTGTGCAATCGCACCTTTCGCCATAGTCAAGGTGACTTCCGCACCACGGGCAAACCTTGAATTTCACTTTTTCACCGCCTTTCGCATTACCAGCCGCCGCAACCCGTCCGCGCACAACGTCAAGCCGTGTTCCCTCTGGTAAGCGCGGCGGCGGTCTGCAACGGGCTTGTTCCATCCGCATTCCGGGCATTCCGAAGGCTTGCGCTTCTGCGAAGCGTCCGGATCAATCCCAAGCAGGCAGTTAAACGGCGGCTTTTTCTCTTCGCTCATTTCGCACCGCCTCCCCATTGTAAATTACCAGCATAGAAGGGAAGGGCGCGGGATCGGCGGTGTTGCCGTCTTCGTCCGTGAAGCGAAGCCGCCCGCGGATAAAGCGCACTTCCGCTTTTCCGTAAATGAATTCGTGGAAATAGCTTGTATCTGTTCGCGCCGGAATAAGAAGCACGATCGACGTTCCGGCCTGCGCCTCTTCGTATGCTTTACAAACCCATTTTCCAATTTCGCGCCCATACGGTGGATTGCAGAAAACCGCGCCCCCCCTCGCCGCTTCTTTCCAAGAGGAAGTAAGCCCGTCCGTTTCCGGCGTGAAATACTGTGAGCATTTCGCCGTCTTGTCCGTGGCCGCCGCGTCCAGTGTGAAGGAAAATTCTTCGTTCAGCTTGTCGAAGAAGTCTTGCGGCGTACACCAGCACATATTTTTAGAGGACAACAAAGCCTTGTTCATTCTTCGCCCGCCTCGCTTTCTTCCAGCAATTCCCCTGTGGACGTGTCCACGTTGAAGGTGCATTGCGCCGGATCGCCTAACACTTCGCGGGCGGCGGCCTGTTCCTCTTCCTGCCGCCGAAGATCAAGGGCAAAGGCACAATCACGCGCCAGCCGTTGCAGGCGTTCCACAAATCCCGCGTTGATAACGTCATAAGGCATAATCACCGCTTGAAGCAGGAAGCCCGCCTTTGCCACAATGTACGGTGTCCCGTTCGGCGTGAAGCGTTCGTATAGCTCCAACACGTCCAGCACGTCCGACACGGGCGACAAATAGCGGCTTTGAATGAATACCAGCCCCCGCCGCGTCTGCAACGGCTTCAAGGTGTGGCCGCTGAAAATGATTGAAAGGTTGTCTCGCTCGATCATCTTTTCGTTTGCGTCCGTGTCTTCAAAGTTAATCCCTTCCGGAACGTCCCGCACCCGCACAAACCAGTCTTCGCGCTGTTTTTCCGGCACGTCAAAGATCGTCAAAATGCTTTCTTCGTCCAGCTTTGGAAGGCCAGAAACGGGATATGCGGTCATTCCATCGCCTATGTACTGTTGCAACGTCCCGCCGCTTTCGTAGCGGTTGTATAAAACAACCTGTTTCCCTTTCTTGCAGATCGCGGCAATGCTCTTGATCTTCATGCGCCGCCGCCTCCTTCCTGCGGATCACCGCCCGCCGTGATTGCCTTTCGTAACGTATGCCGCTCCATGCCGTCCATCATTGCGCCGATCTTCATTGCGCGGGCAAGTTTTTCCGGCGTTTCCTCTTCGCCGTCTTCCACGTCTTCCAGCTTGTCCGGCGAAGGGAAGAGGCGGTTTTTATTTGCGAAGGCCGCATAGAATATTTCAAGCTCCTTTTCCATAGCCGCCTTGAAAAACTCATAGTTTGCTTCTATTTCCATGCGTTCCGCGGCGGTGCAATCTGCCCCCATTTTCTTTCGCTTTCGGTTTGTGTATGCTCCAACGCACCCAAAGGCCGATTTCCCCGTAACCATGTAAATGATCTGATTAAGCAAGCGGCGTTCGGTTTCTTGACTGTAAGAGAACCACGCCGTTTCGCGGCGGTCTTCTTCGATTTCCGCTTCGCTGATCCCGTATTGCTCCATAAGACGGTATAAAATGGCTTGTGCGTTTTCCCGCTCCCCATCAACGCCGCGATCCGCAAGGGCTTTTATTTTCTTCAAAAGCTCTTCTTTGTTGGACATAGTTTGAATAGCTCCTTTCCTTCCATTATGCCCGCCGCTTGTGCCGGAAGTCCCCGGCGTTCGGGCAAGTTTTCCAATGCGGCACGAATGCAACCGGAAGATCGGGGCTTTCCTCTTTCGGATGGGCAACACGTCCGGCGATCACCGCCCCTTCGTCCGTTACAAAGTGGTCATTGCCTCCGCCCTCAATCACAAAAATAGCTTCGGGATCAACGGGCATATTGCGCCCGCCCGTTGTGCGTACCCACTCAATAGGGCGGCCACACCCCCGGCAAAAGCTCATTCTAAACGCCCCCGTTCCTCTGTGGCCTCCTGTGCCAACCACCACGCCGGATTATTCCGGTATGCCTCATTCGGGCAAGCGTCGCAATCCGTGGCGGCGCACTCCGCGCAATACCGCTTTTGAAAGGCCGCGTCCCACGGTGCTTCTATCACGGACAACCCCCGAAGGAAGGCCGCCAACGCCTGCGGGCTTGCGGTCAGCTTTTCAAATTCTGTCACCGCTTTAACCTCCCTTCACCACCGCGGCGGCCTTCCGGCCTCGCCGCTTGAAGTTGCCTTGCACGATCCGCTGTGCCTGCTCTGCGCTATACTTCTCGCATTGCGCGTCGTCAAACTTCCCCGTATAGCCGCGCTTCAATTCGTTGTAGATTGTCGCCGTATGCACGCCCAGCCGCGCGGCGATTTCAACCGGGCGATCCCCGCGGGCGTGCCACGCCTCGATTTTCTGCCGATCTTCAAACGTCAGATATTTATACTTTCCCGCCATATTTTCACCACCATTCTTCCGTTGTAAGCCGCATGAACGCCCCTGCATATTCTTCTATTCTTGACGGGTGTAAACCGTCGTCGATGTAAGCAAACAGAAGATTGCTAAAACTTCTGTTTGTCCATAGCTTCAAAACTTCCGTTGCCCAGCGTATTGTGCAGGCTTCCAGCCTGTCCCGCCGCTCAATAATTGTAACGGCAGTACAGATTGCAACCGGAACGCGCCCGTACTTTTGCAAGCACTCCCCAAATGCACGTCGCACTTCGGGCGTTGAAAGCTCCTTCTTTGCCGCCTCTACCTTTTTTCTAAATACAAACTTTGCTTCACGGCTTCCGTCACCGTTTGCAATTTTCTTGATCTCACGCGAAAAAGCGCTATCCAGTTTCACTACCGCACCCCCTTTCAGGGCGGGCGCGGCGGCCTTCCACCGCGCCCGATCTTCTTTTTAGTCGTACACTTTGCAAATGCCGCCGTTGTTCATCAGCCAATGCCAGCCCGCACAATCGAACCGAATAAAATTCCAGTCCGTAGCGTCATAATACGGCGTGCCGATAATCTTAACGCGGCTTGCCTCAAAGCCGAATTCTTCACACACCTTCACGCGGGCGGCCTCTTCCGTGATTGCTTCGGCGCAATTATTCACGATCCACTTTTCGCGGCTTTCCTGATATGCGACGATCGCAAGAGGATCACGCAAGCACCACTTGTAACGGGCGTATTGGTAAACGTCGCTTGCAGTAATGGCCTTTTTGTCTACCAGCGCAACAAGCACGCTGTAAACGTCTGCCGCCGCGCCCTTGTCCTTCGGCTCTGCTTCCGTCAAAAATTCTTCTTCCGAAAGAAGAATGCCCCGGCGGGTTTTCCACAACCGATCATACCCGGCTTTCAATTCTGCTTCGGTCTGGTAGTTGTACCCGCGATCAAGCACGAATTTTTCAAACTCGTTCAATTTGCTGTAATCCGTTGTTTCGCTTCTGATCTTCTGCGCCAGCAAGTCCCCATAATGCGGCGGCTCTTCCGCGGCGGTTTCCGTCGCCCGCTCGTTTTCGTCATAAATCCGGCTTTCCGGGTGCTTGTCGCTCCAAAACTCCACGCGCCCGCCGTCGTTCACTTCATAGAAAACGCCGTTTTCTTCCGTGGCGTAGGTCTTGCGGATCACATTGCCTTCAAGCGTGGAATTCTCTTTGTACTGCACGCCATAGAGAACTTCGGCTTTTGCGGCTTCGTATTCTTCAAAAGTAACGTGTTTCATTTTTGCGCCCTCCCTTGATTTTCCGGCCTGTTTATGGTAAAAAAATAAATGCGTCCGGATCGTTCCGCGCCCCTTCGGGCGGGTTCGTGTCCTTTCGCATTTAATATTACAACTTACAGGTGCTGATCTCCAGCAGCTTTCCACCCGCGTCATAATAATTTGCATGGGAATAGGAGCGCAGGGTGTACCTGCCGCTCAAGCCGTCTATGGCGAGAATGCTGCTCACCGCATCCTCCGGGATACCGCTTTCCAGATGCTTTGCGTTGATGGTAAAATACCCCAGCAGGGCCTTTTTGATGTTGGCGTTTGCGGTCTCTGTGGCGGACTGAATGGAGAGGCAGGTCAGCATCATGGTTGCCATGACCAGCAGAAACGCCAGAAGCGTGATTGCCTTGCCCTTTTTCCGTATGGAATATAGGCAGGCCCGTTTCCACAAATTCATTTTATCGACCTCCTTGAGTGGAATGACCCAATCATACGCCGTGAAGATGGAGTTGCGGTGGAGTTAAGAGGTAGATTCGATAGAGTTTTTGATTCTTAACATTTGATAGCTTGATTTGCCCATAAAATAAGGGTACAATCCCTTGTGCCCGAGAGAAAAATATAGGATTTCTCCACCTCAACTTCACAATCATGTTTTATAATAAGGTGAGAGATATGGGAGGCGAATCAGATGGGAAAGCGCATTTTAGTCATAGAAGATGAAGCGTCCATCCAAAACATCCTACGGATATTTTTGGAGGACGCCGGGTATCAAGTCACGCTGGCAGATGATGGTATGGACGGTATTGCCGCCTTTCACAAGGACAGCTTCGACCTTGTGCTGCTGGATATCATGATGCCCCGGCTGGACGGTTATTCGGTCTGCGAGATGATCCGCAACGAGAGCAGTACGCCTGTTATCCTGCTGACCGCTCTGGATGACGAGGATAACCAGATGAAAGGCTTTAATTTGCTGGCGGACGATTACATCACAAAGCCATTTTCTATGCCGCTGGTTTTGAAACGGATAGAGGCCGTGCTTCGAAGAACCCGGTCTGGAGAGAAAAGCAGCCTGCTGGTTTATCAAAACGTCCAGCTGGACACAGAAAACTATAAGGTTTTTGTTGAGGGCAAGGAGGTAACTTTGACCGCCCGGGAGTTTGACATCCTGCGCCTGCTGATGGAGAACCAGGGCCGGGTATTCACCAGGGAGCAGCTGCTGGATATTATCTGGAATTATGACTATCTGGGAGATGATAAAATCATCAACACCCACATCAAAAATATCCGCAAAAAGCTGGGGGTAGACTGTATCGAAACTATAAGAGGGGTGGGATATCGCATTGATAAAAACCATTAAGAACAGCCTATGGATGAAAACATTCCTCTCACTGACCATTCTGCTATTTGCTGTCACTTTCCTCCTCTATGGAATTGTCACGGCGGTCATGCCAGCCAGCTACCGTTCACAGCAGACTCTGGGCTACACGGAACAGATGGGCCGATTGGTCACGGAATTGGAAAACGGTACTGTGGATGACGCCATAAACCATATCTATGAATTTTGCCTGAACCACAATGCTGTCGCCACGCTGAACGGAAAGCTAAATACTGTCACCTTTGGAGAAGGATCCACATCGGATGAAAAGCAGCCTGCTCAGACCGCTACCGCAAATTTGAAAATTGGCGAAGAAACCTATCAGCTTTCCGTTACCATATCCGGCAGGCTGGTAAATCGGCTTACCAAAGCGTTCTGGAATCTGCTACCCATTATCAGCCTTCTGATCCTGTCTATCTCCATCATCGCCGCCAGCGCGTACACACATTTTCTTGCAAAACCGATTTTGAAAATCAGTGATATTTCCAAGCGCCTTGCCGAGCTGGACATGACTTGGCGATGCGATACTACCCGCACGGACGAGGTGGGCATACTGGCGAGGAATCTCAACACTATGGCGGAACGCTTGGATATCGCGCTCCGGGAGTTAACCACCGCCAACGCAAAATTGCAGGAGGATATTGAGCAGGAACATAGGCAGGAGAAAGTGCGAATGGATTTCTTCCGGGCTGTGTCCCACGAGTTGAAAACCCCTATCACTGTGTTGAAAGGCGAGTTGGAGGGGATGATTTACATGGTTGGCGAGTATAAGGACAGGGATAAGCACCTTCGCGGCTCCATGCGGACTGTAAAAGAAATGGAAAATTTGGTCAAAGAAATCCTGTCCATTTCCCGGATGGCAGGCAGTGATTTCAGTTTGAACAAGGCTGAAGTAAACATGACCGCCCTCGTCCAGTCCTGCTGCCGGAAATGGCAGGGGCTGGCAGAGGATAAGGGGCAGCAGCTGATAGCTGACCTCGAAGAATGCACCTGCATGGGTGACCGCGATTTACTGGAAAAAGCTGTGTCGAATATTATTGGGAATGCGGTCATCCATTCGGAAAATAATTCTGTCATCAGGGTGTCGCTGAAAGAGAACGTATTGGAAGTCCTCAACACCGGACGCATACCAGAGGGTGAGTTGGAGCGCATTTTCGAGCCGTTTTATCGGGTTGAGTCCTCCCACAACAGAAAGACCGGTGGCAGCGGGCTGGGGCTGTATATTGTTAAAGCGATTTTAGATCAGCATGGAATGGTATATGACATTAACAATATAGAGGGTGGGGTGCGTTTTATAGTTCACCTTTCTTAAAAAAGGAAAATGAAGGAGTACAACCGGTTCGAAGATGGTTGTACTCCTTTTTTGTTTTTCTTATTCCTGCGGCGCGCACTACCGTTAAAAAACTCTATCAAAACTCCCCCTCAACTCCACCTGTACTCCACTTTTACCCGCTATATTTTAGAAAAAAGCGGCCCGAGCCAGTTACCAGATACAGAGCCAGCGCCGCAGGAGGTGTAAATATGGACAAAAAGAAAGAGGAGCATTGGATTTATTGCCCCATCTGTAGAGCAAAAACGCACACCAAAGTTGACCCGGATACAGTTCTGCTGAACTTTCCGCTCTACTGCCCGAAATGCAAGAGAAGTATCCGAATTGGCGTAATCAACCTTAAAATGGTTGTAAATGACGAACCGGGCAAGAACGTGGATTAGACCTTTTGACCTCGCTTGGCCTTTACAATGTTGAGCGCGGCCTCAACAACTGGAATCAGTGCGGCGATCTCGTCATCGCTGCACTCTTTCAGCAGAATTTGTATCTGCCGGAAAGCTGACTCGTCCTGCTTTAGTTCGGGATAAAAGATGTCCCATGGATCTATCCCCAACTCCCGAACTAAGGGATAGAGAATCGTCATCTTAGGATTTCCGTTATAGTTCTCTATGTTCAGAATCGTGCGGGAATCCATAGTGAGCTGTTCCGCCAACCCGCGCTGGGTAAAGCCATTGCGGATGCGGGCCTCTCTGATGGCATTGCCCAATGATTTTGCATACTCTGGCATTAAAATTCACCTCATATGCATTTTACAATACACTGTGCTCAGATGGAATGTTCGCAAATACGCTTAATAGTGTATTTTAATTCACTACAAAGGAAGGAAAATCACCCTTGCATATTTGTGCTATTGAAGTACATTTCGTCTCCTTGCTGTAAGGTTTCACGCATCTGAATATGCACCACAGTACACCAACGGCGTTCTTACGGGCTTGATCTCCCGCAAGAACGCCGTTTTTAATCTTACTTTTTGTTCTTTTGTAGGCTGTCGCAGCCCACCCCAATCAATCGTTTTGCCAAACCCAAAACAGATTGATTGGAGGAATCAACGGTGAAATACCCACCAAGGAAAGTGTTCGTTTTGGAAGATGGAATGTATGTGGAACTCAGTTATGCTCAGTTCAGTCAGAAAAAAGAGTGCTATGCAGGCAGGCGGTTCATACCCCTGCACGGTATGTTGATGGAAGTGTCTGAGAGTGACTATAAAGCGTTCTACAAGGACAAACGCCGCCAGAAATATCTGGACGAGCGCTCTGCAAAGAACGGCGATTTTTCCTACGATATGCTCACCACGGATGAGTTCAATGGTGAGGATATTCTGGTTGACATGGCATCCGATACGGCTGGTGATATAGAAAAGAAAATCATGTTGGACAACCTCCGGCTTGAATTCGCCAAACTGTCTGAAGATGAGCAGAAAATTTTGTATCTCATCTATGGTCAACGGCTTAGTGAACGGGCTGTCGCGGAGCGCTTTCATGTGTCTCAGAATGCCATCCACAGGCGCAAAGTCCAGATTCTGGCAAAACTACGGAAAGCAAAAAATTTGAAATAATTTGGTTGTCAGCCCTTTCGTTTTTCGGTATGGAAAACGAGAGGGCTTTTTTCTGCCCTCTGTTACTCTTTGAAAATTGAATATTCAGCGCACCTTTTACTTTCCTTTTGCTGCCGTGAGGAGCGGCAGCTACATGAGCGGACGCCAATAGTTAACGCGGTGGCGTTAACTATACGCCTCCAGGCTCAGACGGCAGGATGCACACCTGCCGATGGCGATGACCAGCAGAAAGCATAATGATACTTGCGTCCCGTCCTAAAGCCGAGCGTGACCCGTCGCAGCAAAGGAGGGCACCCTGCGGAGATCCCGCAGGTGGTGAGATTCCAATGAGGCCGAGATGCAAAGCATCTCGTAGGCATAGGCCGGGAGGTGTGTTCCCTGTCCAGGGAAGTTGAGAACAAATATTGACAAGCAAAACGATTGATAGGATAACGTGGCCGTCCGTTTTTGGGCGGCCACTTCATTATATAAAAGTTCAATTTGTTAGATCAGCATTGCAGAATGGAGAAAAAATATATGTCTGAAGTGAAAACTCTGGTCGTTTGCGCTGGATGTATCTGAACTCTTGTGGTATTGTTAGTGGTGCCGAAAGGCGAAATTTTCACAGAAAGGAATGGTGCAAATGACTGTAACCGACATCAGCCGGGAACCGCAAAAGCCTGAGATAATCCGGCTTGCAGCCTACTGCCGGGTGTCCAGCAAATCCGCTGACCAGTTGCACTCTTTTGCCGCTCAGATTCGCTACTATAAGGATTACGAGCGCAAGAATCCGCAGTACAAGTTGGTGGATGTGTACGCTGACGAGGGCTTGAGCGGCACGGACATGAAAAAGCGTGATGAGCAGAATCGGCTTATCCGTGACTGCAAGTTGGGCAAAATCGACCGGGTCATTACCAAGTCCGTATCACGATTTGCGAGAAACACGCAAGAGTTACTTGTAGCCCTGCGTACCCTCAAGGAATTGGGCGTGAGCATCTACTTCGAGGAACAGGGCATCGACAGCGAAAAGATGAATATGGAAATGCTGGTGACCTTCCCCGGCATGGCTGCACAGCAGGAGAGTGTAAACATTTCCGACCACCTGCGAAGGAGCTATCAGATGCGTATGGAGTCTGGCGAGTTCAACTGTAATGCTCCTGCCTATGGCTTCGAGATGGTAGATGGGAAGATGGTCGTCAAAGAGGATGAGGCGGCTGTGATTCGCCGGATTTTTGACCTTTA
>CAJTCU010000015.1 GCA_910574935.1 Oscillospiraceae bacterium | reverse complement strand
TATAGGGCGGTGAGTTTGTCTTTCTCTGTCTGCTTCTTCATGGTGTGTAACCTCCTTTCTTTGAGGGTGCGCGCTTCCCTATAACCTTATTATACTTATCTGTTCGGGTCTGTGACAACATAGCTGCTGTGCATTTGCATAAGCGACGGTTTGACAAAAAACCTTGTCTTGCCGCTGCCGGAACCGCCGATCACAAGGATATTTTTGTTTTTTGCATATTTCGGCTGCTTCGGGCGGCTGTTCATGGTGAGCCGTTCCGTCTGTGTCAATGGGATATTGTTCTCAAATACCGGGTCTGTGTACGGCTTTATGTCCTCTGCCGTTCCCCAACGTGCGGAACCGTACTCAATCCCTTTGCGGTATTTCTTCGCGTTCTTGCCTTTGGCGTAGATAATCAGCCGGACAATGACCGCCCCCGCAATGCCGATAAGTAAATCTGCCGGGTGGAAGCTCGGCGCGATACTGGAAAAGGCGGCGGTAAAACCGTCCCCAAGATGTAGCAGCTTTGCGCTTGCGTCCGCGCCGGGGGAGAGCCGGACAGCCGCGCCCACTTTATCAAAGAGCCAGACAAAGAGCAGATACGGGAGATTTAGGATAAGCAGCTTCTTGATTTCCGGCTTCATAGCGATACCTCCCTGTCCTTGTTCTTGACTTTTGCCCGTTCCGCGTTTCTGCCCTGTGCAGCTTCTTTGAGGGTTGAGAGCAGCTTTGGGATTGAGGGCTTCCTGTCCTGTGTCAGCTTCTTTGCGGAAAATTCCTTAAAGGCTGCGGTCAGCGCGTCCGCGTCCCGCCCCTTGAAGAAAACAAGGTAACGGGGCGGGCTTTCCGTCGTGTCCTTTTTCAGCGCAAAGTCGATACCGTATTTTTTTGCGGTACTCTCAAAGGCTTTGATATTGTCTTTTGTAATCTCAATGTTGGAAACACCCGCGTTCTGCTTCATAAGCTGCTTCAAGCTCTGCTTGCCCTGTGGCGGTTTGGAAAGCTCTTTCTTGCCCTTTGACAATATGGCTTTCATTGCCTTTTGGAGCGTCTGCGCGGTCAGCTTCCCGGTCTTGATGTAAAGGGCTATGGTCTTTTCGTTTACTTCGTCCTGCAATTCCTCGCGTCCTCCTTTCGCGTTTTTTTATGGGGCGGCGGTCAGATACGCACCCGCAGCCCGTTCAAGTCCTCGGCTCTGATACCCACAAGATACCAGTTGTCGCCATACTCAATCCGGGTCGGCTTCCACTTGCCCCGCACGAATACGTCAAAGCACTCGCCGCAATGCAAGCCCCCGTAGTAGCTGTTTAAGTCAAAGCGGATGTCGTAACGGTCGGTGCGCTCGTCAAATACCAATGCTCCTGTCATTTTCTGTGCCATAATAAAATCCTCCTTTTGTGGTTGTGGGTGGTTACAGGCTTTCGCCCGGTTTGAATGAATAATAGTCCGGGTCGCCATACTGCGGCTTCTTCGGTGCCAGTGCGCCGCTTGCCATGTCGTGGGCGACAAGGGAAGGGTAGTAGTTGCCGATTGTGGACGGGGCATTGAAAAGGGCTGCTTTCAGATATTGCTTGATGTTGCGGATTTTGGTTGTGTTCTCCCGCATACAGTCAAGCACAAAGCGGATATGCTCGCCGTCCAGTTTCATAAACTTTGACTTTACAAGCTCTGCCGGGTAGTCGTCCCCCGCAATCCGTACCCGCTTCCTTGCGGTGCATACCGTTTCAAGCATGAGGTCTACAATCTCGTCAAGCCTGTCACTGTCAAACTTCATGTCCTGTTTGAGAATGTGGTAGTCGATATTGTCCTTGATGATTTCCCGGTATATATCAACTGCGCTCTGTGCTGTCGCTTCCGTTCCTTTCCGTTCCGGCGGCGTAGCCGCTTCTCTGCAAGGAGAGGGGTTAGGGGAAAGGATAGGAATGGAATGGGTACTTTGTTCATCAGTAATTATTTTTTCTTTTTTTGGTAAGTCAGTTCTTTGTATATCTTTATTTAATTGCGTTGGATTTTCCAACGTAGGTTTTTCCAATGTTGGTTTTTCCTGTGTTGGATTATCCAATGTTGGATTTTCCAATGTTGGTAAATCCGGCGTAGGCGGCTGCGGCTGCTCGAATATCACATAGTCCGCGCCCCGCAAGCGTCCTTTCTCGTCGCGCTCCCTTGACCGGACGATATACCCGGCGCGTTCAAGCTCCTTAATGGCTTCGCGGATAGCGTCTATCTTCTCCCGGTTGATAAGGGATAAGCCTTTCAAGGTGTAGTCCCAATCTTCGGGGAGTGACAGCATTTGCGACAACAGCCCCTTTGCCTTTAGGGAAAGCTCCTTGTTGCGTAGGTGGTGGTTGCTCATTACGGTGTAGCCCTTGTTCCGTTCCACTCTGAAAACTGCCATAGTTCATAGCTCCTTTGCTTTGGATTTGTTACGCAGTAGAAGCGCGGTTTCGGGGGATAAGGTATAAATCCCTTTCCGCGCCAGATACGCGCCCGGAAAACCGCTTGTAGCAAGGCTTTTTCTGCCCCTACTGCGTAACAAAGGGCATGAAAAAAGCGGCGTTCCTGTTCTCCCATGTAGAGAGTAAGAAACGCCGCTTCTGCGTCGTATTCAGTTTTTAGTACAATACCCTGCTTGTCCGTCGCTCGAAAAACCTTGATTTTCCAGTGTTTTCAAAAGTATCGTTATCTAACGTCAGCTTTCGACAGACCTCAATTTAACCGCATGATTGCGGAGATTGAAGCCGGAAACGTGGCGACAGTCATTGTCAAGGATATGTCAAGGTTAGGGCGGAACTACTTACAAGTGGGAATGTACACGGAAATGATTTTCCCACAGAACGGCGTTCGCTTCATTGCAATCAATGACGGTGTAGACAGCGCAAAAGGCGACAACGATTTTACCCCGTTCCGTAACCTGTTCAATGAGAACCTTGCATAAAAAAAGATGTGAACATTGGCAACCGGCGAAACGGTTGTGGCTGGTATGTACCCCGGTATAAAACCGGGGATTTTTCGTGTCAGGCTTCGATATAGCCCACGAAATTGTAGTGGATTCGGATGTCCCTGACCTCGCGTCCGTCCTCCTTCTTCCGCTCCCCGACTTCGATTCGCCGGATGAGCCGCAGGAGGGTGGGACGGTCAAGCTCCTCCAGCTTCGTGTATTCCCGGATCAGGCGCATCCACTGCTGGACATCATCCGTCTCCTGCTGGTACGCCTCCAACTCGCTCGACAAATGCGCCCTCTGCTCCAGCTTGTCGGCGCGTTCGGCTTCGTACCGGTTCATCAGCTGGACGCAGACGGCCTCCGGGATGCGCCCCATCACCTTGTCCTCATAGATGGCCTGGGTCAGCCTGGAGAGTTCCGCAAGCCGTTTCTCAATAGCCGTCAGAAGAAGTCTGGTCTGCTTCATCTGTTCGGCGGACGATGCCCTGCGCTGGGTCTGGATTTGCTCAATCAACCCGGATGGGTCGTTCCTCGCCTGTTTCGCTTTCATGCGGATGTCGGTCAGGACAACCTGTATCAGCACCTTTTGATTCATCGTGTGGGCCGTACAAATGTCTTTTCCACCGCAGCAGTACCGATTGCACAGGTAACTTTCATAGGTGGACCTGACCGGGGTCCCGTCCTTGCACTTGTGGTAATCCCCATGATGGCGCATGGTCGAGCCGCAATCCATACAGTAAAGCAGTCCGGCAAACAGAGCGGTCTCCCCATTTGCCTGTGTCCGGCTCCGGGCGTTCTGCTGCTCGATTGTCCGTACCAGTTCCCAGACCTCCATCGAAATCGGCGGCTCATGCGTACCCTCGACACGAATCCACTCGGCCTCCGGCTTGCCCACCTGCTTGTGAACCTTGTAGGAGATATTGCCGGTTTTGTTCTGCACCGTATGACCGATATAGACCTCATTGCGAAGGATGGCCTTCACGGTCTGGGCTTGCCAGTAGCCTCCGTCCTGCCGGGGATTGACCATGCCTTTCTGCAAGTAGTAGAGGTCGCGGGGCGTGGACACCTTCTCCTCATTCAGCGTTGTGGCGATTTTACGGTAACTGAGTCCCTGACAGCGCATATCGAAAACACACCGCACAAGGGGCGCTGTTGCCGGGTCGGGAATGAGGGTGTGCTTGTCATCAGGGCTTTTCAGGTAGCCGATGGGGGCGTAGCAGCCAACATACTTTCCGGCTTGAAACGGGGAGCGTTTGACCGCCCGGATTTTGGAACTGGTGTCCCTGGCGTAGAGGTCGTTCATGACATTTTTCAGAATCACCAGCATCTCATTGTTTTTGTGAGCGGTGTCCACCCCATCATTGAGGGCGATGAACCGGCAGCCGAGGCTCGGAAAAACGATGTCCGTATACTTCCCGCTTTCGATATAATCTCTGCCGAGACGACTGAGGTCTTTACAGAGTATCAGGTTGATTTTCCCGGCTCTGGCGTCGGCAATCATCTGGTTGAACATGGGACGGTCGAAGGTCGTACCTGAGACCCCATCGTCACAGTAGGCGGCGTAGAGGCTCCAGCCCTGCTCCTGCACATACCGGCTGAGCATCTCCCTCTGGTTCTCCACGGACACGGACTCGCCGGTTCGTTCGTCCTCCCGGCTGAGCCTGCAATAAATTCCAACATTGTAGGTTTCCTGCATCTTTGATTTTACCTCCCAAAGAGCAGTGCGAATGGCGGTCGATTACCTACCGCCATTATAGCACGCTCACGCTCTGATGCAAAGGCCCTTTACGCGATACGACCAATTTTCTCCATTGCCGCCAAGTCGAGCAGATCACCCAACTGTCCTTTGTCAGAGAATACACTTTTGACCCGGTAGACCACGCCGCCGATTTTGACTTCGGTGTAATCGTTCAGACGGCTGACTTTCTTATCTGCCAACTCTATCGGGGGCTGGTTCATGTTCAGCTTCTCCATTCCGTCACGCCCCTTCCGGACCGTCAGTGACGGTAATGTAGCTATTGTAGGTATTTTCACCATCGGCCACGCTGTCGGAAATACCGTCATTACCTACATTAGATACACTGTCCTCATGAATATCCTTGAGGTAGACTCGGCGACCTTTCCCAGTTCGCTTGCCGGAGCGGTACAGAACGCCGTACTCGTTTGCCAGTTCCGTAATATGGGCGTTCATCAGCCGAGTCAGCGTGTGCGGTTCCGCATCCAGTTCATGTCGGGCTTTCAGTTCTTTCAGCAGCTCCGCCGCATACCCCAGCCACTCATGCTGTTCACGGATAAAGTTCTGAACAGCGGTCAGGACGGGGTGCGGTTCTTTTTCCTGCACATCGCCGCCGAAGGATACAAAGTCCCATACCTTCCTCTGCTTGTCGAAGCGGAGGTTCAGTTGCGTGTCAGCCACCTCCCGCCCGGTCACATCCAGCGTGGCGGTGGTCTCCATCCGGGAGGACTTTTGCAGGACAAGAGCGCCGTCAGCGCATCCCAGAAGCCCGGTCGTGCCGGAAATCATGTTGAAGGAATCGGCAGACCCGGCCTTGCGGGTGTGGTGGACTACCAGCACTGTCACCAGGAAACGGTCGGCGATCTTCTTCAGGGCGCAGACCGTCTCGTAGTCGCTGGCGTAGTTGTACTGCTCCTGCCCGGCCTTGCGGACACGCTGGAGGGTGTCGATGATCACCAGCTTTACATTGGAATGGGCAGTGAGGAAATTCACAAGCTGTTCCTCGAAGCCCTCGCCGATATACAGAGCCTCGGTCGCCAGCCAGAGACTGCCGGGACTGCCGCCGCTGACATCGTTCAGCCTCTGCTGCATCCTCTGGAAGGTGTCCTCCAGGCTGATGTAGAGGACACCGCATTTTTCGGCTTTCAGTCCCCAGACCGGCTCGCCTTTGCTGACCTGGTTCGCCAGCCACAGCACCAGCCAGGACTTGCCCACCTTGGGCGCTCCGGCGAGGATGTAGATGCCCTGGCCCATCAGCCCATCGACTAATGTGCCAGACGGGGCGTAGGTCGTGTCCAGCAGTTCCTCTGCCGGGATCACTTTCAGTTCAGGGATTTTGCTTTTTTCTTCCGTCATTCACAGTTCCTTTCACGGCATCCGCCAGCGAACACCATAACGCTGGCGGAGACAGTGGGTGGAGCGGCGGGGCGGCCCGGCTAACCTCCTTCCTGTCCGGGCTGGCCGCTGATTTGGCATGTATGCCGGGTTGTTTTATATACGGAAGTTTGTAAAGTTCACTTCTGAACTGTGCCTATCATTATATCCGTTCAGAAGTGTGCTGTCAAGAGATTTGCAAAAATTCCTTTCATTTTTGAACGGATCATGATATAATAGGCGGCAGGACGGCTATACTCAAATCAACACCAGAACAGGGAGGGCGCGGCATGGAACTGCTGTCAATTAACTCGACATTGGGAGAGCGAATAAGGTTTTACCGCCAGCAGGCGGGGCTGACGCAAAAAGAACTCGCCGCCCTATGCGAGGTCAGCGAGTCCGCCATCAGGAATTATGAGCTGGAAAACCGTGTGCCGGATTTTATGACGCTCCATGAGATCGCCGGAAAACTCCGGGTCAACTACGCCGCCATCAGCGGTGAAAAAATCTCGGATATGGAAGGGGCGCTGCAGGCGTTATATAAGCTGGAGGAGATTTACGGATTGTACCCGACAGAGGTGGATGGGCATATCCATTTTGTGTTCAGGGACAGTGTGGCAATGGATGATTTCAAGCCGGACATAGACGCCATTACAAGAAACCCAGGCGCATTGCTCCAATACCGCATTCTGGGATTTATGAAAGCCTGCGCCCAGCACGATGCTGGGGAACTGACCGATGAGGAGTACGCCCTCTGGAAAAGCAAGTTCCCGGCGTTCCTGAGCGACTTCTACGAATTTCGGAAACAGGCAGGGCAGACAGAAGAAGAAAACTTTGATGGCGATGCTCCCGTCTCTTCTGAAAAACCGCAGTCCCCGAAGCGGAGACGGGAACGGAAAATCAACAGTGGGCGGTAGCCAGAAGCGGCGGAACGCCGCGCAGCCAACCTCGGTAACGAGGTTGTTCAAAGGGTTTGGGACGCTTCCCAACAAGCAGAAACAGCGGTTCCCGGCTCCGCCGGAAATCGATGTTTCGAGTCTTTGTGGGAACAAAGACACTGCTTGCAAAGTAGCGAATTTCCATCAACGGTTCAAGGTGAACCGTTGCCACTATTCAATCTGTTTTGGCCTGGGTCAAATTGACCCAGGCCACTTTATTCGGATGAAGATATAGTGACTGAAATAAACCTCTGGTCGAAGATGCGCTACTGGGCAAGCAGGGCGTTTGTATATACAAACGCTCAAAACGGACTTCCAGCGTTGCCGCCGGAAGTCCGTTCTTGCTTGCTGGGGTAGCACCCCAGACCCTTTGAACAGCCCCTTGCCGGGGCTGGCTATGTGCTCGGAAACCGAACGCTAACGAAGAGGAAGCATCTACCAAATTGCTTTTTTCTGAACTTATGGGATTATTGGAAAACTATGTCATCACAGCCTTACTCAAATTTCCGATCATAGAGCAGCGCGGCAATCAGAACAACAAAGCAAGAGCCAGCATTATGTACCAGCGCCCCGGTGGTGGGATTCAGCTTACCCAGCACAGAGAGGGTCACAGCCAGGAAGTTGATGCACATAGATAAAGAAATGCTGAATTTGATGGTCTTGACAGTCGCGTTGGACAGCTTTTTCAAATAGGGCAGCTTGGAAATATCATCGCTCATCAGGGCAATGTCTGCGGCCTCCACCGCGATGTCGCTGCCCATGCTCCCCATAGCGACACCGACGCTGGCTGTTTTCAGCGCAGGGGCATCGTTTACGCCGTCCCCCACCATGCACACCTTATGTCCTGCATCCTGGAGTTCGTTGATACTGCTCACTTTTTCCTCTGGCAGAAGCTGAGCGCGTACTTGCCGGATGCCTACCTGAGTGGCAAAGTGGTCTGCTGTTTTTTGATTGTCACCTGTGAGCAGGACGATGCCAGTATTCATATCGTGGAGCCGCTTGACGATCTCCCCGGCTTCGGGACGCAGCACATCCGACATTGCCACAACGCCGATGCAGCGCTCTCCGTCCGCTGCCAGGATAGACGCCTTTCCCTGGGAACGCAGCTGCTCCAATGTAGAGGAAACTTCTCCGCTGATCGTAATGCCATAGTCGGAAAGGAATGTCTCATTGCCGCACAGCAGATTTTTTCCATCCACCTGTGCCTGGACACCTTTGCCGGCAGTCATGTGGAACTCATTGGGGTCGAGGACAGGGACAGCCCGCTCTCTGGCGCAGGCTACGATGGCTTTCCCCAAGGGATGCTCGCTTTTTACTTCGGCAGAAGCGGTCATGGAAAGCAATGCCTGTTCGTCAAGGCCGCTGCCAAAGGGGATGATGTCGCTGACCTCCAGACGGCCATAAGTAAGGGTGCCAGTTTTGTCAAAGGCGATGGTGTCTACCTTGCCCATCTTCTCCAGCGCTTCGCCGGATTTGATGATCACGCCATGTTTCGTGGCCTGACCGATAGCCGCCATAATCGCGGTAGGCGTGGCCAGCACCAGAGCGCAGGGGCAAAATACCACCAGGACTGTGACAGCGCGAACAATATCCTGCGTGGCCAATCCTGCAATGATGGCGATGCCAAGCGCCACAGGCACTAACCAGCTTGCGGCTTTGTCTGCGATACGGGCCATAGGCGCTTTCTTGTCCTCAGCCTCCTGCACCATGCGGATCAACTTTTGCAGGGACGAGTCCTCACCCACCTTAGAGGCGCAAATGTCCACCGAGCCAAAACGGTTGATGGTGCCGCAGAACACAGATTCCCCCACAGTCTTATCCACTGGCAGGGATTCTCCCGTCATGATGGACTGATCCACCGAAGTTTCCCCACTGACGATCACACCGTCCACAGGGATTGTTTCTCCGGGAAGTACACGGAGAATGTCATCCAGCCGGATTGCGTCGGCAGAGATCATCTCCTCCTTACCGTTTGCTACCCTCCGTCCCTGGGTGGGAGCAAGACTAATCAGCTTTTTCAGTCCTTTCTTGGCCCGCTCCGTGGTCATATCTTCCACAATTGCGCCAATCGCCATGATGAACGCCACCTCGCCCGCCGCGAACAGGTCACCGATCCCAATCGCCGCAAACATGGCAATACAGATCAAAAGGGCGGAGGAAATCTTGCTGATGCCGGGATTGTAGATCACCCGCCAGATTGCCAGATAGAGCAGCGGAATCCCACTGATGATGATCGTCACCCATGCGGGGTCAAATGGAAGGAAAGAGAGCTGTACCGCCTCGCCGCCAAATTCCTCCATCAGATGGGGAACCAGATCGAGCAGCAGAAACACACCAGCCACAATAGTCATGGGAAGTCCAGCCAGGAAATCGTTTAGTTTCTTTAACATATACAAGCCTCCATTTCTCGATTGACACAGATACAAAGGTGGGGTATAATTTGTATGATACCGAATACTTTGTACACTATTCATTGTATCTGTTTCGATTCAAAATGCAATAATCAAATGCCCGTCAATGTATGTTACAGAACATTTTCAGAAATTTGTACGGAGGCAACTTTATGGATAGACGGCAGAAAAAAACAAGAGCCGCTATTTTCGCAGCGTTCGGCGATTTATTGGCGCAAAAAAACTATAATAAGATCACCGTCCAAGAGATCATTGACATCGCTGACATTGGACGGACAACTTTCTACGCTCATTTTGAGACCAAGGATGATTTGTTAAAGGAGTTATGTGCAGAATTATTCGACCATATTATCCAGAGTGCTGCGGACAGCCCCCACACTCACGGACTATACTCCGATGATGGTGCGCCGGAATCGGTGTTCTGCCATCTACTGCAACATTTACAGAAGAATGACAACAATATTTTGGAATTGCTGTCCTGCGAAAGCAGCGAATTGTTTCTTCGCTATTTCAAGGACAGTCTGAACTGGTTGTTGATCGCACAGGTTCCTGATTGGGCAAAGCAAGAAGGCATTTCCGTACCCAAAGACTTTCTTACAAACCACATCTCCAGCAGTTTTGTTGATATGGTACAGTGGTGGCTGAAAGGCGGAAGGAAGCAATCGCCAGAACAGCTGACATCATACTTTGAGGCTGTTATCAGACCGATCTTTACCGCCACATAGATGCTGGGGCTTTTTAGCACATAACAAAAGCGGAGGTATCCCCTCCGCTTTCGTTGTTCAGATATAAATCAGTTCTGTAAGAATGATTTCTTCCGCTCTGGCTTTGCAGTTATTCATCAATCCCACCCAGCGCAGGGGATTGCGGGCTTTCAGTTCTTTGGTAGCCCCGGCTTCTTTTGCCATGTTCGGCATCATGCTGTCCAACAGACTATGAGCGGCATCCTCGATTTCCAACAGACGGGTGTGCAGCTTGCCCGTCAAAATCAGGTGATTGAGCAGAAGCGGATTTGTTTCTTCCAGATATGTTCGGTGCATCCGTCCCCACTTCCCAATGGGCCGGTCATCGTCCTCCGGCAGTTCGATAGTCGGGATGTAGTAGTCTCCGACAAGGATATAGTCGATGCCAGTGTCTGCGTCATGGATTTTCGGTTTTAATTCATTCATGGTGTCTACCTCCAAATATGATAGTCTGGTATGATGATCGGTAGCCGCTACCGATAATGTGCCACACCATCTCGCCGGAGGTAATCGACCGCCAACGCATTGCTGTGATATCATTCTTTATGCAAGGTTTACTAACGATTTTTATGCCAAAGATACAAGCAAAAAGGTACGGGCAATCAAACGGGCGCAAGGACAGGCGGGGGAACACCTGACAAAGCCGCCCTATGGCTACATAGTAAGCCCTACGGACAAAAAGCAATGGATTGTAGACGAGGAAGCCGCCGCTGTGGTGAAACGCATTTTTGATTTATGTATCGGTGGGAAAGGACCTGCGCAGATAGCAAAAATCCTCAAAGCGGATAATGTGCTGATAGCAAAAGCGTATTACGCAAAGAAAAAGGGGAAAGCACTCCCCGACAGCCCTTATGACTGGAGAGATAGTACCATTGTCGGCATTTTGGAGCGCATGGACTACTGCGGGCATACGGTAAACTTCAAAAGCTATTCCAAATCCCACAAACTGAAAAAGCGGATTCCAACCACAAAGGAACAGCAGGCAATTTTCTATAATACCCATGAAGCGATCGTAGAGGACGCTGTTTTTGAACGGGTGCAGGAACTTAGGGCGAACAAACGCCGCCCCACAAAAGCAGAACGGCAAGCCCTGTTCTCCGGCTTGGTATACTGTGCAGACTGCGGGAGTAAATTACACTTTGTTACCTGTAAGAGTTTTAACGGCTCACAAGACCATTACCGCTGTGCAAAGTACAAGAGCAATACGGGAAGCTGTACGGCTCACTTTATCCGCGAAGAAGTGTTGAAGCAAATCGTATGGAGCAGGATATTTGATGTGACCGCCCTTTTCTTTGATGACATCATGGCTTTCCATGAAATGATGTATCAGCAACGCTCCGCTGAAACGGAAAAGGAAATGAAACGCAGGAAGCGTGAAGTTGAACAGGCGAGGAAGCGGATAGCGGAACTTGACCGTATTTTCAAGCGGATTTATGAGGACGACATAAGCGGCGCAATCAGCCACGACAGATTTTTGAAGCTGTCCGCAGAGTATGAAGCGGAACAGCGGGAACTGGAAGAAAAGGTCAAGGCAGACCAGCAGGAAGTCGATACCTACGAACAGAACAAAAGCGATTTTGACAGCTTCGCCGCGATTATCCGCAAGTATGTGGGGATAAAGGAACTCACCCCTGCAATCGTCAATGAATTTATCAAGAAAATCATAGTCCATGCGCCGGAAAAGGTGAACGGGAAACGGGTACAGAAAGTAGATATTGTTTTCAACTTTGTAGGGGAAATCAATTTCCTTTCTGCCACGCAACCGAAACGGCAAGGTGCATAAGGAAAATGCGCTCGTTGAGCGCAAGAAAAAACGGTACAGCCCTTGTAATTGGGGCTATACCGCCTAATCTGAAATTACTTCCCTCTAACCGTAAACATTTGATTTTACAGGGTTTTCGGCGGGGTTTTTGGCGTTCCCGAGGTGACTCGAACACCCGACCTACCGCTTAGGAGGCGGTCGCTCTATCCAACTGAGCTACGGAAACATTTATAAAAACTATGAAATTGTGGGACTTGCAACATTTCCCTTGCCCTCCCAAGGCGAGTGTTGGAACACTTTCTTAGGAGGCGGACGCTCTATCCTGCTGAGCTACGGACGCATATTTAATCTTTATCGCCTGTGTGGGCGATTTGGGGAACACTCTCGGTTCTCTTAAGAGGCGGTTGCGTTATCCACTACGCTACCGGGACATTTATAAAATTTTTAGGTCTCCTATCGCTCGCCTTTGAGTAAAAAGCGAGCGGTCTTTCGTAACCTTAGGAGGGGCATATTATATCCATTTAACGCAAGAGGCAGGGAAAGTCCCAAAAGGGGGGCTTTCCTATTTTATACCATTCGCCACGATTTGTCAAGGCGGCGTTTTCTAGGGGAGTATCCGAAAAGAAGCGTTTATGACGAAAGAGTGGAGTCTCACCTGCCGATGAAATCGGCTGGGTTCGGTGGGGTCAGGGCGCTCCCCCCTGGGGAGCTTCCCCCTCCGGCGGTGGAGAGTTGGCAAAGCCAAGTCTCCAAACCCCGCAACCTTTGAAAAGGACGAGGGGCGCCATGTGGCAAAGAGTGGATGCTTTGCATCAACTCTCGTCCCGAGCCGACCGAAGCGGCAGCGGAGACAACGAAACTTTTCATGGCGCTCGCCGGGAGCTTGTTTTTTATCTCCTCGTTTTGGGCACTCCCTTTTCTAGGGGAGTGTCCAAAGGCGCTGTTAAAAAGAAGTGGAAAAGAGAAAAAGGTATGTCGTTCCACATTCTACTCCCCGCCAAATCTTTTATAAACCCGGTAAGTATAAACAACGTCCACAATCATTACCGCTGTACTGATCCCCAGCCACCAAAGCAGGCAGGCCAGTCCCTTTACCAGCAGGCAGAATACCACCGTGGCCCCGCCGGCAATCATACAAGAAACACCCGCAAACCATTGGCTCTTTTGCCAGGTCACATCATTTTTCATGCTCCAAGAAGTGCGCAGCCCCAGCATGGAGTTGCGCTTTGTCTTGGGCAGAAGATTGCCAATGACCACCATCCCCACACCCAGAAGGCCGAAAATAATTTGGTTGATCTCCACCGCAGCCTGGTTTAGGTTTTCCACCTTCTGGAAGTCGGTATAGAGAAAGAACCCGGTCATTGCCACAAAAAGAATGTTACAGCAATTCCCTGTAATCAAGCAGATCCTTTCGTTATTCCGCCCGTTTTCCTCCTGTTTGCCGGCATACTTTGCCATACCTAGCATAAAGAGTCCAAACAGCACGCTGAACGCAGGAAAAACTAGGGTTTCATACTTGCTACCCCAGCGGTCCACTTGTCCGGTAAAGCCATAGTGGGCTGGAATCTCCTCTGGCAGAACGGGCAGGGCAATCAACACCGCCGCCAGGGGCAGAAACATGGTAACCAACAGAATGATTTTATGCTTTTTCATAAGACTTTTCCTCGCAATCTCGCAAAATGATTTTATGCTTTTTCATAAGACTTTTCCTCGCAATCTCGCAATTGGTCCAGCCAAAGAATTGCCTCGTCCAAAACGGAGAAGTTCACCTCATAAAAAATGAAGTTTCTCTGGCGGGTCTCGTAGATCAAGTCCGCCTTTTTCAGCTTGGCCAAATGATAAGACAGCGCCTGGGGCGTTATGCCCAGGGCCTGGGCCAGCTGGCCAGAGCTGATCTTCCCCTTCTTAAGCGTTCGTAAGATGTTTCTTCTGTTCTCGTCCGCCAGCGCGGACAAGATTGCTCCCACCGGCAAAAGCCCCACCCCCTTTCTATTTCAAAATTTCTTTAAGTACAGTTTATCACAAGCGCGAAAAGTTGTCAATGGTATTTCAAAATATTTTTAAATACTCTCTTTCTTAACGGTATTTCTAGCCATCATGCCAAACGGCGGCCCTCTCATTCCCCCTTCCTGGCAAATGAGGAATAATTTTCGCTTGCCAGGACTATACTTTACTAATGCAGCAAACAGCAGGAGGCGGCGGCATGACAAAAAACAAGCGAAGCGGGCTTTTTGCCCTGTTCAAAATAAACCTGCGGGCCCTGGGCTTGGGGTTATTCGCGGTACTGCTGGGGGCGGCGGTGATCTCCGCCGGAGCGGCCCAGGCGCAGCAGCCAGTAGAACTGCCGGTGGTTATGTACCACTCTGTGCTAAAAGATCCGGCCCGCCACGGAAAATATGTAATCTCCCCAGCAGAGTTTGAAAGCGACTTGCTCTATTTAAAGCAGCAGGGCTACACCACCATCCTGATGCAGGACCTTATTGACTATACCCAGGGCGGCGCGCTCCCGGAAAAGCCCATATTGATCACTTTTGACGACGGATATTATAATAATTATTTTTATGCCTTTGAAATTGCCCAGCGCCAGCAGTGTAAATTTGTGATCTCCCCCATCTGCAAATGTACCGAAGACTTTTCCGCCACCGGAGAAACCAATGCCTACTATACCCATGTCACCTGGGACCACCTGACAGAGATGGTGGACTCTGGCCTGGTGGAGGTGCAAAACCACAGCTATAACCTGCATAAAAGCAATGGCGGACGGCTGGGGGTTCAAAAGCTGCCGGGGGAAAGTGAAACAGCCTACCGGTCCATGCTGTCGGCAGACCTGGAAAAGGCCCAGTCGCTGTTTAAAGAGCACCTGGGAAAAGCGCCCTCTACCTTTGTATATCCCTTTGGGGCCACAAGCGCCTCCACCCCGGAAATTGTCCGGGATCTGGGCTTTTCTGCCACCCTGACCTGCCGGGAAAAGCTGAACCAGATTACCCGGGACCCAGAGTCCCTCTATGGCCTGGGCCGCTACCTGCGGGTTTCCGGAATCAGCTCTGAAACCTTCTTCCAAAAACTTCAGGCCGAGGGATAGATTGTCTCTCTACGCCACAGCCAGAGTCTCCGGAAACCAATCAATATGTGCAGCAAAAAGGAGGCGAAACCATGCCGAAAGTCTGCATCGTACCCTCCAATCGCCAGGACCAGTACCCGAACGGCGGCGGCGAGGACTATTGGATGAGTCAGATTGCCAAGGCGGCCGGGCCATTCCTCTCCGCTCTCGGGGTAGAGCTGTCCTTAGCGACTCAGGATGCTCCCCAACCCACAGACTGCGGCCTGCGGGTCATCCTTCGCAGCCACGCTGCCCCAGCAGAGGTGGAGGGCACGGTTAAAGGAGCCCATGTGTATTTTTACGAGTACAGCCCTGCCAGCCGCCGGGCGGCACAGATCTTTACCCAGCATATAAAAGAGGCTTATCCCCAGCCAGAGCTGGTAGACGCCGCCCCCACCCCTGTTCCCACAGAACTTAGCGCCGCCCGGGTGCCCACGGTTATGATCAAGCTTGGCTACCACGACAATCCCCAGGACGAGGCTTGGCTGGTAAACAATGTGGGGAAGATTGCGGAAAGCCTTTCCAAAGCGGCGGCGGATTTTCTGGGGGTCGGCGATGAGGATTGATCTACTGGAAATTTTCAGCCGGGTCCTGTGGGGCTGGCCTGTTCTCAGTCTTATTGTGGCAGCTGGGCTGCACTTTTCCTTGATCAGCGGTTTCTTTCAGCTGCGCTGTGCTGCCCGGTGGATGCGGGCTTCAGTGGGCGGTACTGCCCAGCAGACCCAGGAGGGCTCCACCCGCTTTCAGGCTATTTCTACGGCCCTGGCTGGTTCCATCGGCACGGGAAACATCGTGGGGGTGGCGGCCGCCATCCATGTGGGCGGGCCAGGCGCGCTGTTTTGGATGTGGATTTCAGCGCTGCTGGGCATGATGACCATTTGCGCCGAAAACTATTTGGCCGCCAAACACCGGAAAGTAAACAGCGGGCCCGGGCCCTTATCCTACATAGAAAAAGTGGGCCGGCCCCTGGCCGCTATCTACGCGGCGGGGTGCTGTCTATCCTCCCTTGGCATGGGGAATATGGTGCAAACCAACGCCCTCTCCGCCGCTTGCCGGGGGCTGGGCGTGCCGCCGCTGGCCACGGCCGCCGCGGTAGGCGGGTTGGTCTTTTTTGTGGCCAAAGGGGGTCTTGCCCGAGCCATGAAAGTCACAGAAAAGCTGGTGCCTGCCATGACCCTGCTGTTTTTTGCCGCCTCGCTGGGGGTTTTATGGGTATTCAGGAGTAATCTGCCCAAAGCCTTAGAGGCCATTTTTTCCGGAGCCTTCCAATGGAAGGCCGGTGCCGGCGGAACCGCGGGAATGCTATTGGCCATGAAAGCCGGGGTGTCCCGGGGCGTGTTTACCAACGAGGCCGGGCTGGGCAGCTCAGCTTTTGCCTACCAGGACCTACGGGGCCACAGCCCTGGCGAAGCGGGGTGCATGGGCATTTTCCAGGTGTTCGCGGATACCATTGTTATGTGCACTGTAACCGGCCTGTGTATTTTATGCGCGGGTACGGCAGACCGCCAGGGAGCCGAGATAACCTTTGCTGCCTACCAGGCAGCCCTGGGGAAATGGGGCGGCTGGGCGGTGTCCGCCTGCACGGCGCTGTTCGCCCTGGCCACGGTCACCGCTTGGTGTTGTTATGGCCGGGAGGGGCTCTTTTATTTGGTAAAGGGCCGGCTGCTGCGCCAGTCCTACGCCCCGGCGGCGGCTTTGGCGGCGGCTCTGGGCTGCCTGCTGCCCCTGGGGACGGTGTTCCAGCTGGGCGACGCTTTTAACGGCCTCATGGCTCTGCCAAACCTGGCGGCACTGTTCTACTTCTCGTTGCGGGGAGACGCCTCCGGCGGGTTAAGGAATGTTTTTAAAAAAATTTCTTAGCCCCCCAAAAAAAGCCTTTCCGCCCGCTTTCCCCCACACATCCTAGGTTCACCAGCCTAAAACTTTTGGGACCTATCCGCCCAACAAAAATATATAGGCAACCCCGCACCATTCTAAGCGCCGTCTTGCTTGCACATTTTCCGTGATAGCGCACAGCTTTCGCTGGTCAATGGTGAGATTGATGGCGCTCAATCTGTACACTCTCACGAAAAATCTGACTGCGCAATACGGTGCTTAGAATGGTGCGGTATTGCCTATACTAAAAAAACCGCCCCCATTTCCTGGGAGCGGTTTTGCTTTGACCTTTTTTCTTATCGGGTCCTGGGCTGAATTCCGTTGTCGTCCTCACTGCTCTCTGGCAGCGAAGGGTCCGACCCCTCATCGTCTACAATGCCGTCGTCGGCCAGGTCAGAGTCCAGGTTCCCGCCGCTTTCCAGGCCACTGTCTAGGCGGCTGTCCTCGGTCCGGGAGTCGTCCTCAAACATGGAGTCCACTGCGGACTCCACCCGGCTAACGGCATCGTCCAGCTCTTCGCCTGCCTTAGAAATCACGTCAGAAACCGTACTCTCTACTCTCCCGTTTCCGCAGCCTGTAAGCAGAACCGCCAGCCCAGCACACAGGGCAAACAGAATGAAACGCTTCTTTAGCATGAATATTCTCCTTCTTTCCGCTTTGGGCACAATATTTTTCGTGGCCCAAATTTTTTCTTCCCTTAGCTTTGCCCCTTTGTCCGCAAAAAATACGCGGCAATGTAAATTTTTCAAATAACAAGGCCTCCGGCATAAAACCGGAGGCCTTTCGCGCTCTTACTTTTTAGGCAACACCGCACCATTCGCGGCTGGCGCCTTAAGCACCGTCTTGCTTGCACATTTTCCGTGATAGCGCACAGCTTTCGCTTGTCAATGGTGAGACTGACGGCGCTCAGTCTGTACACTCTCACGAAAAATCTGACTGCGCAATACGGTACTTAGAATTGTGCGGTATTGCCTTTAATCCAGAATCATCAGATCCCGAATATATTTAATGGTATACTTTACACCCTTATCCCCCTTTTCCCCCTGCCAGGTGGCAGAGTGGGGCTCTATGGCCAAGTATCCGTCGTAGCCGTACTTATAGAGAATGGCAAAGAACGCCCGCCAGTTTATTACATCAATGCCAGCCGGAGGGTTATCGTAGTGATTATTCCCACCAAAAATCTTTGGCAGCAGCTCGTCCTTCAGTTCCGGATGAGCCTTTAAAAAGCCCATGGTTTTCCACATCTGGACCTCGTCCGAGTCTCCCCGCTGAATGACGCCTTTAATGTGGCAGTAGGTAAAGTGTGCGCCCCACTCCAGGCCCTCTTCCAGGTACAGGCCCTTTTGGCCCCCGTGGACAAAGCTGTGGGAGGGGTCATACTTAATGCCCAGGCCGGGTACCTCGTCCAGCACCAACTTCCACTGCTCGGGGGTGCGGATGTAGTTGTCACCCATCAAGCAGTTGACAATGGCGGTCTGCATGCCCCGCTCTTTGGCATAGGCCACAATCTGCCGCAGCACCTTAATGGCTGCGGTGATGTTCTTATAGTAGGAGAGCTCCTTCACATAGGCTACGCTGCACAGATAGTGCTTGGCGCCCAAGTACCCGCCGAAATCGATGACGTTTTTGACCTCTTCCCACTCCTGGGGAATCACTTCTCCCGTTTCATCCAGAATATGGCTGGCCCAGCGGCCCACCGCCCCCACCTCTACGCCCGTGCTCTCGCTGGCGGCCTTTAGGGCCTCCTTTTTCTCCAGCAGGGCGCTGGCCGGCTGGCCGAAAAACTCGGGCGGATTGCAGTCAAACTCTATAAAGTCCAGTCCCATTTCCTTGGCCTTTTCAAAGCTTTCCGGGGCAGGGGGCATAATGATTCCAAGTTTCATAAAGGCTTCCTCCTTCTATTTTTTCGGCAATTCCCCCTCTCCACCCATCAGCCGGGTCATTTCCTCCACGCGTTCCAGGGGAAAAGGCGGCTGGGCCAGGGGCTTCATGGCAATGGACATCAGCTTCATAGGATTGTCGTCCGCTGCCACCCGGTTGGAGCTAAAGTGCCCGCAGCGCCTGCACCGGTGGATAATGGCCCACTCGCCATTTTTACGCACCCACACGCCTACGGGCTCCATCACGCTGCCGCAGTCCGCGGCCCGGTCTCCGGGCTCGTTATCTACATGCAGGCTGGAAAGGCAGTTAGGACAGTGGTTGCGGTGCTGGGTACCGGCGGCCTCGGGGGTCACCAGCCGTCCACATACTTTACAGGTAAAGCTGTCGTTACAGGGATGGTTCTGGAAATAGCCGTTTTCATACTTTCTTCGTTTGTTTTCTCGGTTCAAGTGGTCTCCTCCATAAAATGCCTTCTATGGGAGGTCCTTGCCACCGTGATGAAGTTTATTTGTGGCCGACCTCCCGGTTTGCCACACTCTCTTTTGTGCTTGTCATGGCTCATACTTCCTTTCTTGGTTAGAGTACGCGGGTAAAGAGGGGAACGCGAAGGGCGAACGCGGTCAAGGGGCGCTAGGCCCCTTTGTCGCGCAACAGGTCCGCCTCTTTTACGCTTTCTCTATTATACCGAAATTTCCCCTCGCTTGCAAGTGGGCTCCAGCTGGAACCGGAAAGAAAATTTCTCCTCCTCCAGCCGGTATTCCTCCAGCAGCGAAGGCCCGCAGCTATTGGACCCCACGCCGCTCATCTTATAGTCCACACAGAACACCGTGCCGCCGCTTTCCTCCAGCTCATAGTCGTGCTTTTTGCCCGCCAGTTCTTCCTGCGTATAGCGGGAGAGATTCAGCGAAAAGCCCTGGGGCGCCGCGGCCGTTAGGGCACATTCCCCGTCCGAGACTGATCCCCACCGGCACCCAAAGTGGGAGCCGTTCTCCTGGGGCTTCAGGTAGCGCTCGGTCATGTCCTCCACCCGGGCGCTGTACACCCCCAGGCGGCTGGCCCAGTGCTTGTCCATATAGCTCTCGTAGGGGCCAAAGCCAAAGTACTCCGCCTGCTCAAAGCCCTTTGGCAGGAACATTCGCACCCCGAACCGGGGCAGGAAGGGAAAACGGGTATCTCGCTGGGCTGTTAGTTTACAGTCAATGCACCCAGCGGCATCCACGGTCCAGGTGGCGGTTACGTCCAAAAACCGGGTCACGGTCAGCGCCGCAATGCCTAGATGGCAGCGAATCTGGGCGCAGCCACCCTCGTTCTGTTCTGCCTCAATACTGTATACCTTCACCATAGGCCGGTGGTAGCCGGCTTCGGTCCATTTGGGGTCAATATACTGGTCGTTGTCTGTGGGCGCCCGGTAAACGTTCCACTCCATAGGCTGGGTGAACAGGACCCTGTTTTTATAGCAGAGCTGGCTAAAAAGCCCCATGCTCTTGTCAAACTCGTACCGGAAGCTCTCCCCCTCTACCGCAACGCTCCGGCCGCCATCCCGCACTGCCACAGGACCAGGGGCTGCCGGGGCTAGGGGCCAGGGTTCCTCGCTGAGCACAATCTGGTCAAAACCCAGCCGGTGCCCTTGGGGGAAGAAGGGGCCGTCCTCTTTGGCCTCATAGAAGAAGGTAATGGCGCTGGTTCCCCTAGTGGGCAGGTCCTCCACCATGACAGCGGCCTCCTCATGGGGGGCAATGGAGGGCATGTCCAGGGTGCCCTGGCGGATAATTTTTCCGTTCTCCATCACCTCATAGCGCAGGGCGGCAAAGTCTTTTGCGTTGGTAAAGTCCTGGTAGTTGTGGAGGATAAATCCTCCATCCTCCCCCCTGCGGGCGCGGATGGGACGAATTACGTTCTTATACTCCAAAAGCCCGGTATGGGGGGTGCGGTCTGGGTATACCAGGCCGTCCATGCAAAAGTTCCCGTCGTGGGGGAATTCCCCAAAATCCCCGCCATAGCGGTAAATGGGCCGGTTGTCCGGGGTCTGGCCCCCGTACACCGCATGGTCACACCACTCCCAAACAAAGCCGCCGCAGAAGCCATCATACTTCATAATCAGCCGCTGATAGTCCTCCGCGTCTCCAGGGCCGTTGCCCATGGCGTGGATGTACTCGCACAGCATAAAGGGCATCCGCCGGCCGTTTAGATGGGGATCTAGCTCCTCCCCCTCAAAGTATTCGTTAATGGCCAGCTCCTTCCCCGGCCAGGGCAGCTGCACCGGCCGGGTGGGGGCATACATGCGGCTGTACAGGTCCAGCATGGAGAAATCCGGGTGGGTGTCCTTGTGGTAGGTGAGGAAATTCTCGTAGTGCAGCAGGCGGCTGGGATCATACTCCTTGGCCCAGCGGCCTGCCGCCTCCAGGTTTTGGCCCCAGCCGCTCTCGTTGCCCAGAGACCACACCACCACCGCGGCCTGGTTTTTGTCCCGCAGCACATTGCGCTGGGTCCTGTCCACAATGGCCTCCTTAAACTGGGGGTCGTCGGCGGCGTCCGGATAGTTTTCCATGCTGTAGGCTCCCAGTTTCAGGGCCATGCCGTGGCTTTCCAGGTCCGCCTCGCCAATCACATAAAAGCCCATTTCCGAACAAAGCTCCAGGAACCAGGGGGCGTTGGGATAGTGGCTGGTACGAATAGCGTTGACGTTGTGGCGCTTCATCAGCAGCAGATCCTTTTCCGCCTGTTCTCGGCTGATGGTATATCCAGTCACCGGGTCGCTGTCGTGGCGGTTGACCCCCCGGAACTTAATGGCCGTGCCGTTAAGCAGCACCACGCCGTCCTGTACCTCTATCTTCCGTAATCCCACCGCCTGGGTGATGGTCTCCTCCCCGGCGGCCAGCTCCAGCCGGTAGAGGCTGGGGCTTTCGGCGTTCCACAGGGTGGGCTTCTCCAGCGTAAAGCGCAGGGCGCCCTTCTCCCCGGCAAAGGCGCTTTCCCCTGCCAGGGTCCCGTCCGGGCCGTACAGGCGGGCGGTCAGCTCCACCTGGCCCGCCGCTTCCAGTTCCACGTCCACTATGGCCTGGGAGAAGTCTGGGGAGAAGTCCTCCTTCACAAAGAAGTCCCAGAGGAAAGCGGCGGGGCGCTCTAAGAGATACACATCCCGGAAGATGCCGCTCATGCGCAGCTTGTCCTGGTCCTCCAGATAGCTGCCGTCGCACCATTGCAGCACCAGGACAGTAACCGTATTATCCCCTTGGGTCAAAAGGGCGGTAACCTCAAACTCCGAGGTACTGTGAGAGACCTGGCTGTACCCAACGAACTGGCCGTTCACCCACAGGTAAAAGCAGGAGTCCACTCCCTCAAAGTTCAGGTAATAGCGGCGGGCGGCATCCTTTTCCAAGCTAAAGTGACGGTGGTACAGGCCGCAGGGATTCTCATCCGGCACATAAGGTGGGTCCACGGGGAAGGGGTAGCGGATATTGGTGTACATATGCCGGCCATAGCCGTGGTTCTGCCAGCAGGAAGGCACCGGGAGGCCTCCCATGGCCTCCTCCTCAAAGGCCACCCCCCCGTTGGGTCCCACTGCGTCTAGAAAGGATGGAAAGTACCGGAAGCTCCAGGTTCCGTTTAGAGAGAGCGTCCGGGGCTGGCCGCTGGGGGCGCAGGGGGTGTAGTAGCTGCGGGGCGGGCAGGTTCCCACATGCAGGGCGGCAGGGTCCTGGTGATAGCGGGCGGTAAGGTTCATAAGAATCTCCCTTTCATAAAAAATACTGTGAAATAACGGTTTGATTTGACTTTCAGGACAAAAAGCACTATACTTTAGCAGTAGGCCTTTTTCCGGCAAACTTACCGCCGCCGGGGTTTGGGGCCTTATACCCATAGATTACACGGAACGAAGAAAATAGTCAATATGTTTTGAAATTTTCATTCATGCCACTGGGGTTCTTTTCCTTGGCAGCACCGGCCTCCGCCGTTGGCCGGCCGGTTTTTATTGGGGACGATTTTGACCTATGCGGCTCTGGCTGGGCACGGGAACCAAAGCCTCCCTATCAGCTCGTGGCAGGAGCTAACGGGCTGGAAACTGAATAAGCCGGAGTAAAAGTTTTTGATCAAACTTTTTTCAAAAAGTTTGCGGGGTGTGGGGTGGAACCCCACGATCTTTGAAAGGGGAAATGAAATGTTAAGTTCTGTTATGCTTTGCGCGGGGTTTGGCATGGGGGTTTTGGCCATATCCTTTGCCAAAACCAAAAAAGAGGAACGCCTGCCGGTTTTTGGAATTTGGACGGGACTGCTCTTTTTGGCGGCCCTTACCATGCGGCTGATTTTGGCCTATACCTCGGACGGCTTCTCGGTGGACATCGGCACCTTTAAGTCTTGGGGCGAAATCACCGCCCGGGTGGGCTTTGGAGAGATCTACCAGCAGGACATCTTCCTGGACTATCCCCCCGGCTATCTGTACGTGCTGGCTCTGCTGGAAAAGATCCGTCAGTTTTTCTGCTTTGCCATAGAGGGCCAGACCTATACCATGGTAATGAAACTGCCCTCTATTCTGGCCGACCTGCTCTGCGGCGGCGCGGTGCTGTACCTGGGCCGGAAAAAGCTGGGGGACCTTATGGGCCTGTTCGCCGCGGCGGCATACCTGTTCTGCCCAGGGGTATTTGTGAACTCCGCCATGTGGGGCCAGGCAGACTCCTTTTGCACCATGATCCTGCTGGCCTCTGTGCTCCTGCTCTACGCCGAGCGCTATGTCTGCTCTGGGCTTCTATATGGGGTGGCTGTCATCTTTAAGCCCCAAATGCTGGTGTTTGCCCCCCTATACCTGTTCTTCGCCATCAAGCGGAAGCGTTGGCTGGGCCTGGGCCTTGGGGTGGTCTGTGCCCTGGCGGCCATTTTGTTGGTGGCCACGCCCTTTACCAAAAACTTTGACTACGCCTGGCTGATTGCCAAGTACCAGTCCACCCTGAACTACTACGACTACTATAGCATCAATGCCTGTAACTTCTGGTCCCTGATCAAGTGGAACTGGCGGAGCCTGCCCCACGGCCTGACCGGCGCCCTGCTTACCGTGGCCGCGCCCATTGCCGCCACCGGGGTCTGCGGCGCGCTGATGTTCCTCTCTAAGCGCAAGGACGTGCTCTTTGCCGCACCGGGGGTGCTCATGGGCATTATGTATATTTTCGGGGTAAAAATGCACGAGCGCTACCTGTTCCCAGCTTTCCTCTTTGTGCTGCTGTGCTTTGTGTTCACCCGGGACCGCCGGCAGCTGTGGGCCTTTGGGCTAATGGCAGGCGCCAACTATCTAAATGTGGACTATGTGCTGTGGATGTTCCGAGAGTTCGGCCCCTCTTCTTATGACCCCAACGCCGCGGCCAGCGTGGCCATTTCCGCCTTGCAGATGGTTGCCCTGGGCTACCTGCTGTGGGTGGATTACCAAATCTATATTAAAGAAAAAATTGTGGAGGCCGGGGCCCCGCAAAAGAAGGAGTCTGCCAAAATGGGAAAAAAAGGAAAGAAGGGCGGCAAGGGTAAAAGCAGCCAAGCCAAGCGGGCTCCTGCTCCCCAGTCCTGGCTAGAAAACCGCCGGCCAGAGCCAGACATTGATAAACGCATGAAACTGCCGGACTGGATTGTCATGGCGGCTGTAACCCTGGTCTATGCCCTGGTGGCCTTTTGGCGGCTGGGAGGCACCGTAATGCCCCAAACTGCCTGGACCCCAGAGGAAGGCGAGAGCGTGGTGCTGGAGGCGGACGTGACCTGCTATGAGCTGGTCTACCTGCCGGGCCTGGTTCCCGACGCCAACCATTATGCCGCCCGGGTGGGCTCCTCCATGCGTATTGAGTCCAGCCAAGACGGGGTCTACTGGGAAGACTGCGGCGAAGCCAGCAAGGACTATGTGTTCGCCTGGAAAACGAAGGTCCTGACTGTGCCCGGCCGCTTTGTGCGGCTAACGGCCCTGGATGGCTCGGTGGCTCTGTTCGAGGCCTCCATCCGGCCCACTGGCGCGGAGAAGGTCCCCGCTGTTACGATTCAGGGCGAAGCCGGGGCCCAGGCTCTGGTGGACGAGCAGGACACAGTGCCAGCCTATAAGACCTACGAGAATTCCAGCTACTTCGACGAGATCTACCACGGCCGCACGGCCTATGAACATATCCTGGGCCTAGAGCCCTACGAGAGCACCCACCCGCCTCTGGGCAAGCACATCATCTCCCTGGGCATCCGCATGTTTGGCATGAACCCCTTTGGCTGGCGGTTTATGGGCACGCTGTTTGGGGTTTTAATGCTGCCCGTTCTCTACCATCTGTGCAAGCAGCTCTTTGGCCGCACCTGGCTTTGCGGCATGGCCACGCTTCTCTTTGCCTTTGACTTCATGCACTTTACCCAGACCCGCATTGCCACCATTGATACCTATGCGGTATTCTTCCTGCTTCTGATGTACGACGCCATGGTGGCTTTTATCCGCCAGGATATTTTGAAAGCCAAACTGTCCTCGCTGCTGATCCCCCTGGCCCTTAGCGGCATCTTTATGGGCCTGGGTGTGGCCAGCAAGTGGACCGCCGCCTACGGGGCCGTGGGCCTGGCTGTGCTGTTCTTTGGCAAGCTGATAGAGACCTACCGTTACGAGAGCCGGGGCCACCGCTCCACCCAGCCGGTGCTGCGGCGCTGCGGCCAGCTGTGCGCTTGGTGCTGCCTGTTGTTTATCGCCATTCCCTTTGGCATTTACTTTGCCGCCTATCTGCCCATGACCACCCTGGCCCACAATGTGGACCATATGTTTGACGCCTTTGTAAACTACCAGACCAGCATGTTCAACTACCACTCCAAACTGGTGGCAACCCACGACTTCGCTTCGCCCTGGTACGAGTGGCCGGTGGATTTCCGGCCCATCTGGTACTTTAGCAGCGACCCCTGCAACGCCCAGGGACAGTACAGCACCATCTCTGCTGTAGGCAACCCTCTGCTGTGGTGGAGCTGCATCCCCGCCGCACTGTTCGCGGCCCTGCTCTGGTTCAAGCAGCGCCGTATGGCATGCGCTGTGGCCCTGACGGGCTTTTTGGCAGTATACATGCCCTGGGTACTGGTGCCCCGGCTGACCTTTATCTACCACTATTTCACTGCTGTACCCTTCTTGGTAGTGGCCTTAGCCGCCTGTGTGGAATGGTTGACCAACCAGACCCGGCTGGGCAGCCAGGTGGTTTTGGGCGGAAAAATCCAGGTGCAGCTGGCGCCCCTGTGTATGGGCGCGTTCTCGGTCCTGTGCCTGGTGCTGTTCATGGTATATTTCCCGGTGATTTCCGGCAAGCCCACCACCCACGACTACGCCAATGCTCTGGAGCTGATGAAGAGCTGGTTCTTTAGTTCGCCCTAACAAAAGCGCCAGGCGAAGCCGCCAGAGAGAAGGGCGAACTTCCCCCCTTTCAGGGTATGGGGCAGAGATCCCACGGCCTTGCCCTATAAGGTAAACGCACTTAAAAAGCAGTAAAGCTGCCTGGTTCAAAGGTGGTGAACCCCCTCTTTTGAATTGCGTGAACAGATAAAAAGCCAAGGCGGCGCGAACTAAAAAAGAGCGGGCAAACCGAGCCCCTTCCCAAAAGAAGGCGCCCTTCACGTCCTAAACTAAAATAAACGCTCTACGCGAAAAAGCGGGAGAGGCACCCAAAAGGGCCTTTCCCGCTAATTTTTTATTCCCCTGCATAAGTCCCAGCGGCAGCCTGCCTCAGTCCTCCCACTGGCCGCTCATGCCCTCTCGAATCTGCTGGTAACTGTACCCCAGCCGCTGCAACCCAGCATAGGCCCGGCGATGGATCTTTTCATCCTCCTGCCAGCCTGGATACTTTTTCTCCAGCACAGCCCTCAGACTCTCTAGCTGCTGCTCCTCGTCCCCATATTCCTCCAGTAGCTCCTGGATCAGCTCTGGGTCAATCCCCTTTTGCCGAAGCTCCTGCTTTACCCGCAGAGGCCCCCAGCGCTTGCGGGTGAACAAGTCCTTGGCATAGCTTCTGGCAAAGGCCTGGTCGTCTACCAGGCCCAGCTCCTCCATATGGTCGGCCGCGGCCTGGGCAGCTTCTCGAGAAGCCGCCGTGCGGGCAATCTTCTCTGTCAGCTCTTTTTTTGAGTGGTTTCGATGCTCCAGCAGGTACAGGGCCTTTTCCTTGGCCCGGCGGGCGTCAGAGGCTTGTATCAGCTCGTGCAGCTCTTCATCGGTCAGCTGGTCTCCTGGCTTCAGCTTGGACAACAAAAAAATCTCTGCGTCCACCTTTACGGCGGCCTCTCCGTCTATGTACAGCTGGGTCAGGCCCTTTCGTCTGGGCTCGGCGGCGGTTAGCTCCATCATTCGTCGTCATCCACTTCAATGTCGATTACAGACTCGTCTACCACCCGCCGAGCAGGGCCTTCCTCGGCCGGGGCAGCCGGCTGCGCTACTGGGGCTGCTACCGGTTTGGTTTTGGGGCCGCTTTTGGCAAAAAGCTTGTCCACATTCTCCCGCACCTTTGCCTCAATCTGCCCGGCCACATCGGTATTGGCTGTCAGAAAGTCCTTCACCTTGTCCCTGCCCTGGCCAATGCGCTGGCCATCGTAAGAAAACCAGGAGCCGCTTTTCTGGACAATATCCAGCTGAACAGCAATATCCACCAGCTCGCCGGTGCGGGAAATCCCCTGCCCATACAGCACGTCAAACTCCGCTGTGCGGAAAGGCGGGGCCACTTTATTCTTCACCACCCGGGCCTTGGTGTGAGAGCCAATAATATCCGTGCCGCTTTTCAGAACCTCGCCCTTGCGCACGTCAATGCGCACCGAGGAATAGAACTTCAGGGCCCGGCCGCCAGGGGTCACCTCGGGGTTGCCATAGACAATGCCCACCTTTTCCCGCAGCTGATTGATAAAAATGGCCACACAGTTGGACTTGGAAATGGCCCCTGCCAGCTTGCGCAGGGCCTGGCTCATCAGGCGGGCCTGCAGGCCTACGTGGGTATCGCCCATCTCCCCCTCAATCTCAGCCCGGGGCACCAAGGCGGCCACGGAGTCTACTACAATCACGTCAATGGCGTTGGACCGCACCAGGGCCTCTGTAATCTCCAGGGCCTGCTCGCCGGTGTCCGGCTGGGAGACCAGCAGGTTTTCCACATCCACCCCCAGGTTTCCGGCATAAACCGGGTCCAGGGCGTGCTCCACATCAATAAAAGCGGCGTTGCCCCCCAGCTTTTGCCCTTCAGCCACACAGTGCAGGGCCAGGGTGGTTTTGCCAGAGGATTCCGGGCCGTATATCTCCACAATTCTCCCCCTGGGCAGCCCGCCAATGCCAAGGGCCAGATCTAGGGAAAGGGAGCCAGTGGGAATGGCCTCTAGGTTGAGAACAGAGTTCTGCCCCAAAATCATCACAGCCCCCTCGCCAAACTGCTTCTTTATTTGCCCAAGAGCGGTTTCCAGGGCTTTCGCCTTGTCCTCCGGCTTTCCGTTGGCACGGGTGCTGATGGGGGGCTGTTTTTTTTCCGCCATAGTATCATTTCCTCCTTCAAAATGGGCCGCTTACGGGTCTATGATTCGGTGATGGGCATTATAAGTAACCATGTATTTTTTCCGCTGATGATAAAGAGATAAAACTTTTCCCTGCTTTCTCTCTTTTGAACCGCGGTTATCATTATACAGGAAAATACACATAAAAGCAATAGAGCGGCCGCCAGCGGGAGTGTCCAAAAGAAGTGACGATAACGTGGAGTCTCACCCGCCGGCGAAACCGGCTGGGCCCGGTGGGGCCAGGACGCCCCCATTATTTGGCTTCGCCAAGCAACCCGGGAGAGTTGCCAAAGCCAGCTCTTGGGCTCTGAGTCTCGGCTGCCGCCTTGGTCGGTCCGCGGCTTGCCGGCAGACGCCCCCTCTAAAGGCTTGACCTGGCCAAGTCTCCAAACCTTTGCAGCCTTTGAACCGGGCGAGGGCCGCCATGTGGCAGCGGGTTGACGCAAAGCATCCACTCCCCTCCCGAGCCCACCAAGCCCCGCCGATTTTATCCGCGGACGAGATGCCGAAACTTTTACTGTCCCTTCCCCGGAGCTTCGCTTTTACGCGCTTCATTTTTTTCCACGTCCGCCTCCAGCTGTATGGCCTGGCTCCTACTTCCTGGGCTCAAAGCACAAATTCATATCCACCGTGGTCTCTATGCCTGGCACTGTGCCCTGGTCGCTGTACTGCCAGGTCCGGAAATGATAGCACACCGCGGGCCGGGGGTTGTACTCTGCATACCAGAACTCATAGTCTTTCAGTACGTCCAGGTCATAAAAGTAGTAGGCCTGGTGCTTATTAAAGTACACACAGGGGGTGTAGCCCCCTTCTTTTATGGTTTCACAAAAGGACTTGGCCGCTGCTGTCACGGTTTCTCCCGGGCAGTTCAGGGCCCGCAGGGTCTCGGCGGGCAGGTCCTCGCTGGGCACTGGGTCCTCCCAGTCGAACACCACCGGAAAGTCCAGCTTTTTGCCCTCCAGCTGCTCCAGCACAAACTTGGCCTCCGCCTCGCCCTCTTTGGCTGTCACAGCCTGGGAGAAAAAGTACACCCCCAGCTGTAGGCCCGCGTCGCTGGCCCCGGCCAAATTTTCGGCAAAATTCTGGTCCAGGTTCAGCACTCCCTGGGTCATGCCCCGGTAGCCAAGGCGGATGATGGCGAACTCTACCCCCGCGGCTTTCACCGCATACCAGTCGATATTCCCCTGGAACTCCGAAACATCTATGCCAAGGGCCGCGTCTTTATATTCCAGAAAGCCGTCGCCGCCGGTCTTAAAGGCATTCATATCATATTTGTTATCCGGCACATCAAAGTCTGGAATAATCACCTGGCCCTCGTACAAGTCATCATACAAACGCATCCCCTCGGGGATCACGTTAAAGCTGGTTCCAGAGGACGGGCGCTGGTCCTCTGGGGGCTCGTTTCCAGAGAAGAACACAATCAGCAGGGTAATCAGTACCACAAGTAAAGCTACGCCCGCGCAGACTAGCGCCAGCCGCCGGACCTGTTGTTTATTGGAAAAAAAGTCTATCATTCTGTCCTCCCCTTATGGATATTTTTTCAGGCACAGGGTCACCCGTACCTTGCCGGTGACGTTTCCATTTTCATCCTTCACAGGATACACCCCAGGCACCGAACCCGCGTCCGTATACTGCCACATTTTAAAATCATAGTAAAAGCTAGGCTTCGGCTGATACTCGGCATACCACATATCATAGCCGGAAAGCCGGGAAAGGTTCAGCCGGTTGTAGGCATGGGTTTTGGTGGCGTAGTAGCAAGGGGTAAACCCCGCCCGGCGGATAATATTGCAAAAGGTGTCAATAAAGCCGGTCACCTGTTCGCCGTTGCAGCGGGTGGTGCGGGCGCTCTCATCCTGGCTGCCGTCGTCCTTCAGATCGTATTCCCAGTGAAAGGCGACCGGGTACGTGATGGAATGGCCCCGAACCAGATCAATCACCCTTTCCGCCTCCTCCTCGGCCTCGGCGTCTGTAATAGCCTTTGAGTAGAAATACACGCCCACCGGCATGCCCACGGACTCGGCCCCGGCCAAGTTTGCCTCAAACTGCTTGTCCACTACAATATTTCCAGTGTTGTTCTGCCGGTATCCCACTCGAATCATTACAAAGTCAATGCCGCTCTCTTTAAGCATCTGCCAGTCCACTTCGCCGGTGCCGGCGTAAAGGTTTACCCCCAGGGTGCTCTCTCCCCCCAGGTAACTGACCACGTTTTCCTCTTCAGCAAAATCTTTCACCTCATAGCTGCTGGTGGGAATATCATAATAGGGAATGGTCATATGTCCGCTGTACAGGTCGTCCACCACCAAGGTGGAGTCCTCTCTGCTGACCACCTCCACCAGGCTGGTGCGCGGGCCTTTGGCCAAAATCATGGCGGACGTGGCAATGATCGCTGCCACTAAAAGGACAGTAACGCCCAAAAATAGGGTTTTGTTAGTTTTCATGGAAGCTGCCTTTCTCTGTATTTTTTGCTTAGAAAAGGTCTATTCTGTTTTATTATACATGAATTTTGTCGAAAAGGCAACACTTGCGGCCATTTTCCCTGATTTTCCACCTTGCCCTTTGCAGTTTTTTTTGCTAAAATATAGGTGTTATCATTTTTCTTTTAACCTGGAAGGGCGGCAAGCCTTTCTTTTGGTTTTTTCCTTGAACCCTCTGTTTCTCCGGTTTTCAACCAAGCCCTAGGCTCTAAATATCTATCTAAAAGGACCTTCTATGGAAATTAAGCCTTTATCCAGCCAAGAGCTGGAAGTCCTATATACATCCAGCCTGGCCCGGGACTTTCCCCCAGAGGAACGAATGCCCCTAAAACGGATGCTTGCCTTGACCCGCCTGGGGCATCAGCAAACCCTTGGGCTCTTTGACGGGACTTCTCTGGCCGCCTACGCGGTGCTCATCCTACATCAGGCGTCAAGGCCCGCCGCTTTGCTAAATTACTTTGCCGTGGAACCCGGCTGTCGAGGACAGGGCGTGGGTGGACAAGCTCTGGAGCTTCTGCGCCGCGCCGCTGCCAGACTGGACCTGCCCTATATTCTGTTTGAGGTGGAGGCCCCGGAAAGCGCCCTCAATTCTCAAGAACTGGAGACCCGCCAGCGGCGAGTCCGGTTCTATCTGCGGGGCGGAGCCCGCCCCACAGGGGTAGACTCCTGGCTGTACGGGGTAGACTACCATATTATGCTGCTCCCCGCCCAGGGGCAAAACCCTGCCCCCACCAGCGCCCTGGTCAAAGCTCAGCTGGAGGCTCTTTACTTAACCGCCCTGACAGAGACCCCGGAGCCTGGGCTCTCTCTGGGAGACGTAAGCCGGGTTTTTCTGCCAAACGGGGAATAAATTCTCCCTGGAGGGAAACGTGAAGAAACGGTCCCCTTGGTAGGTGTAAGAGCCCCCCATTCCGCATCACCTAATGGTTCCATCTAGGGCTTGTTTGAAAAATCGGAAACGCCGTCTTTTTACCCAGAAGGGGCCCCTTTCTGCGTCAATAATCCTCGCCAATCGGAAGATTGCTTTGCGGTTTTTTCCTTGAAATGAACCCCTTCTGGGTAAAAATTCGTCATTTCCTCTATTTTCAAACAAGCCCTAATCCTTTTTTCAGGAGGCGCCCATGCCAAACCGTGAAAATTCCTTTGCCCAAGAACAGGCCCGTTTTACCCGCCAGCTGGGCCGGGCCCTTACCTGCCTGTACCGCAGCCGCAAGCGCTTTATGACCGAGAGCCTGCGGTCCTATGAGTTTGCCGGGGCCATGTACCTCATCCTCCTTCATGTGGACCGCCACCCTGGCGTCAGCCAGGACGGCATTGCCACCCACCTGTTCCTGGACAAGTGTAATGTGGCCCGCCGCACCAAAAAGCTGGAGGACCTGGGCTTTTTGTACCGGGAAACCGACCAGGCGGACCGGCGGCAGAACAACCTGTACCTGACCGAAAAGGGACAGGCCCTAGCCCCTATTATCCGAAACTATTTGGGCCAGTGGGGCGAAAAGGCCACCGCCGGCCTGACAGAGGAGGAAAAGGCCACACTGCTGGCCCTGCTGACCAAGATGATTACGTCCCAGGAGAGGAAGTAGAGGGGAGATTGCCATGAAATATTTAATAGATTTTACAGCTTTGGCGCTCTTATATGTACTCGTGTTTTTCCCTAAGTGGAAAAGCCGGGGCAAAGACCGGCTGCTTGTGAACACCCTGATGTATCTATATCTTTCTTTGGTGCTTTATTTTACGCTAATGCCGGTGATAGCTTCTATCCCATTTGTTCTGAATCACCCCTATACCCCCATGAATTTGGTGCCCTTTATAGACGTTTTCATGGGCAGAGGAGACTTTTTAAGGCAAATCCTATTAAATATTGTAATGACCATGCCATTCGGCTTTCTATTTCCTTTAACCCAGAATAAACCCGCTGGATTTCTTAAAGCCGTTTTTTCCTGCTTTTTGATGAGCCTAGGAATTGAGTTATTGCAGCCCTTGATCAGCGGCTCCCGCTCTTCCGATATCACGGATTTAATGACAAACGTACTTGGGGGAATGCTGGGGTATAGTCTTTATCTCATTTTTAAGCCTATTACCTTTCGGATTCTAAATCATCTAAAGTCCAAGGAGTCTGTTTAAAAGCAAGAGGAATACAGGATGTTTGACCAGATGCAGGGAAAAATCTCAAGGGCCGCTTGCGTGTTTCGAGAATTCCCGCCCCAAAAAGATAGCCGTTTCCGGTTATAGTTAACGCAGTTCAAAAGAGGCGATACCTCTTTTGAACCTGGCGGCACGGGCACGCCCGCGCCGCCCTGCTTGAAAATCAGTAAATCCGAATTTTCAAGTGCCTTTACTATAAAACAGGCTCTAGAGTCTGTCTTAAAACTCCGAAAAACCGTCTTTTTGACCAGTGGCAAACGGTTTCTGTGTTAAAAATCCTCGAAATACGAAAGTATTTCTTGCGGTTTTCGTCTTGAAACTGCCCGCCCCCTGAACAAAAATACTGGCATTTCTCCTGTTTTAAAACAGACTCTAGGGCTTTGCCCACAAGGCACTTATTGCGTGATCCATAATATAAGGGGCGGGACAGACCATCTTCGTCTGTCCCGCCCCTTGGCTTCATTTAGTTAGGAAAGAGAGCTCTCTATTTTGCTGTTAATGGCACCCATTCTGGCGGCACAGATACTGGGCGGTGGGGTCTGTGGGGTCCCAGGTGTGCCAGCCCGGCAGCTTGATGCCTACAGGTTTGGGCAGGGGGCCGCTGGTCTCGGTGGGGGAGATGTAGATCTTGGTGCCCAGGGCGCAGTTGTCATACACCCACTTGGCGTCCTTGCAGGTCAGCCGGATGCACCCCAAAGACCGGGTGGTGCCCAGGTTATTGTACTCGCCGGACCACATGGTCCAGTTGTTCCTCTGGTCATTGGGCACGGAGTGGAACAGGTAACTGCCCAAAATCTGGGTACACCACTGGGCCCAGCTGCCGCCCACCATTTCCAGCCACCGGTACTTGCCCGGAGAATAGTAGGTGCCTGTGGGCGTGGGTTCGCCGCAAGAGGCCAGCATAGCCCGCACGGGAATAGTGTACTCCCCCTTCTCGTCCTTGGCAAACACAATCACATAGTTGGCCGGCTTGTAGACCTTGATGAAGTAGGGGCCCTTTGTCACACCCAGGTCCGCGATGTCATCTACAATGAGGCCTTCCTTATAGTAGCGGGTCCACTGGCCCTTCTTGAAAAAGCCTGTCACCGCGGCGCCATCGCTGCCGAAGAGGTACGCCTTGCCCCCTATTTTCTGCTCGCCCCGTACAAACTTTCCGCTGGCATCTACATAATAGGACTTTCCGTCCTCCTTCACCCAGTGGGGGCTGACCACAGTATTGTCCTCTTTGTAGTCAATCCAATACTCCTCTTCGTCGTCCACATAGTAGGTGTGGTCTGTAGAGGCCTCTGCAATGTGTCCATAGGCCCAGTGGCTGGGAAGCAGGTCGTAAAAATTGGTGATCTTCTTCAGATTTTTAATATTCGCGTCAGCCTCCCGGCCCAACATCCGGTTCAGCACTGTCACGGCCTCGGCCCGGCTAATGGTTTCGTTCGGGCGGAAGTTCCCATCCTTGTCTCCAGTGATCCAGCCCTTCTCATAAGCGGTGGTGATATAGGGTTCGGCCCAAGAACCGTCCTTTACATCCGGAAAAGGATTTTCGGCCTCTACCAGCACATCGCAGGAGGCCGCCAGCTTAATAAACTCCGCCCGGGTAATCTCCCGCTTGGGGGCAAAGCTGCCGTCCTTGTAGCCGCCCACCAGGCCCAGGCTGGCAATGGCGCTGACCGACTCATAGTACCAGGCTTTCTCCTCCACGTCCGGGAAGGACACGGTGGTCTCTGGCATTTCCTTCAGCAGGTTACAGAACAGCTTGACAGCTTCAGCCCGGGTCACCTTTCCAGCGGGCTTAAACATGCCGTTGGAATAGCCGTTCACATAGGCCTTGTGGTTCTTGGTGTCAAAGAGGTCCTCCACCCTGCGCCCCCAAACCGCCACAAACATCGTGTCCTCTGTAATAGGCGCCGCAGTGGGGTCTATTTCCTGGCCCTCCAGGGTTTTCCAGCCCAGAATGCGCAGGGCTCCAAACTGAGTGCTTTCCTCAGCGGGCAGCTCCTCTTGGGTCAGGGTATGGCCTTTTTCTACCGAGAGCTCCACCACGTTCTCCTGGTCCAGCTGAAAGCACACGGTACACTCTGTCTCTTCCGGCTGGTCAGGGTCCTCCTCGCCTGGCTCGCTGGGCTCCTCGGGCTGGGGGGCGTCGGGGTCATCGGGTTGGCTGGGGGCGCCAGGTTCCTCTGGTTTGGAAAGGTCCGGGTCCTCGGACTCAGAGTCCACGGGCTCGTCATCCGGGTTCTCCGGCTGGGACACAGCGGGCCCAGGTGTGCTCTCCAAGTCCGAGCTGGAGGCCGGCAAAGTGAAACAGGACGCGACCAGTACGCAGCACAGCAAAAGAGACAGCAGCCTGCGGAAATTTTTGGGGAAAACTTTGGATGGATTGGGCAGCTTCATAATTTTTTAACTCCTTACGGCAGATTTTGAATGTCCTCGTAGACATTATACTATATGTGTGCAGAAAATGGAAGATGGTAAACCATAATTTATGAGATTTTTTAAGGCAATACCGCAGAATTCTAAGTACCGTATTGGGCAGTCAGCTTTTTCGTGAGAGGGTACAGATTGAGCGCCGTCCATCTCACCATTGACAAGCGAAAGCTGTGCGCTATCACGGAAAATCTGCAAGCAAGACGGTGCTTAAGGCTCCAGCCGCGAATGGTGCGGGGTTGCCTTAAATAAGATTTCTTTCCCTAACCACCTGGTTTTATGATATAATAGGTTCGCAAGCAAGCTTTTGAACCCACGGAGAAGCCCTAAAGTGCCGGCCTTCTCCCAGCGGACTTATAATGCGGTACACAAGCTGTACATTGGCAGAACCATCTGCTCTAAGGGGCGCATCCAAAAGGAAGCGTTTAAAGGCGAGGCTCCGGCGAACAAAGGGTAAAAGTTTCGTCGTCTCGGCCGGCTCATGACGGGAGCGGACGCTTTGCGTCAACCCTTTGTCACATGGCGGCCCTCGCCCTTTTCAAAGGTTGCGGGGTTTGGAGAATTGGCATAGCCAACTCTCCACCGCCGGAGAAGAAAGCGCCCCGGTTGCTTGGCGCAGCCCAAGTAATGGGAACGCCCTGGCCCCACCGGGCCCAGCCGATTTCATCGGCGGGAGAGACCCCAAAACAACGTCATAAACTCTTCGTTTGGACACACCCCGCTCTAAGCAGGGTATTGACATAAAAACAAATGTTTGATATGATAAACCTATTCTTGAAGGAGGCCCCCTATGGCGGCAAGCAGAAAAAACCATAAGCCACACTACGGCGGAGACCCCGCCCAGCGGCTAAAGCTTTTGACAGAGATCCTTAGCTATACGCTGATGCCGGACCAGGCACAGACCGCCGCACAGAGTCTGCTAGACTCCATGGGCAGCATTTCTGCCATCCTTACCGCTCCCCAGGAGCGAGTGGCTGCTATGCCTGGCATGCACGCCCATGCCGCCCGGCTTTTATTCCTTTCAGCAGACCTGGCCCGGTTCTACATGGAGGAGCAGGCTGGACAACTGTTCCGGGTGGCGGATTCTCCTTCCGCTGTGGAGCTTTTCCGGCCTAAATTCCTGGGCCGGAAAACCGAGGTGGTCTGCGTTATGCTGCTGAACGGCCACCAACAGCTAATTTATAATGATATTCTTACAGAAGGCTCTCTGGGCGGTGTGCCGCTGTACATCCGCAGGCTGATCAAACTGTGTATTGAGTACGATGCCCAAACGGTTCTGCTGGCCCACAACCACCCCAGCGGCGTTTGCCTGCCCTCAAAGGAGGATGCAATGATCACCCGGCAGCTGGCCGCTGCACTGATGAGCATAGATGCCCGGCTGCGGGACCATATTATTTTTGCGGCAGATGGGACCTTCTCCTTTTCTGCCAGCGGAATTCTTCAGCAGACCGTTACCCAGATTGTTGACCAACGGCGGGACGAGCTGGCCAATGATCTTTGCTGGGCGGAACAGATGGAGGCAGAGGGGCTACTGCGCGGGTAGCGGACTGCCTATGGCGCCTGCCCGCGTCTATTTCATTTCCAGAATTATACCCGTCAATTTTATCTTACAGAAAGGGCCTTTCCTATGGATTTTAAGCTCTCGTCTAAGTTCCAGCCCACCGGCGACCAGCCGGAAGCTATTTCCCGCCTGGTCCAGGGCATCCAGTCTGGCATGGCGGAACAAACCCTGCTGGGCGTGACTGGCTCTGGCAAGACCTTTACAATGGCCAACGTCATTGCCCAGGTAAACCGCCCCACCCTGATTTTGGCCCACAACAAGACTCTGGCCGCCCAGCTTTGCAGCGAGTTCCGGGAATTTTTTCCTGAAAACGCGGTGGAATATTTTGTGTCCTATTACGATTATTACCAACCTGAAGCCTACATTGTGCAGACAGACACCTATATTGAAAAGGACTCGGCCATTAACGATGAAATAGACAAGCTGCGCCACAGCGCCACCTGCGCCCTCTCGGAGCGCCGGGACGTGATTATCGTGGCGTCGGTTTCCTGTATCTACAGCCTGGGCGATCCCATTGACTACAGAACTATGGTCATCTCCCTGCGCCCAGGCATGGAGAAGAACCGGGACGATCTGCTGCGCAAGCTGGTAGAGCTGCAATACGAGCGCAATGATGTGAACTTTATCCGCAACAAGTTCCGGGTGCGGGGGGATGTGGTGGAGATCTTTCCCGCCGAGAGCAGCGAAAAGGCGGTACGGGTAGAGTTCTTTGGGGACGAGATCGAGCGCATCCGGGAGTTTATCCCTCTCACCGGGGAGGTCACCGCCGAGCTGAAACACGTGGGTATTTACCCAGCCTCCCACTACATTGTACCCGGGGCCAAAATGGAAGTGGCCCTTGCCAACATCTTTGACGAGATGGAAAAACAGGCCGCAATTTTCAAGGCGGAAGGCAAGCTTATCGAGGCTCAGCGCATTGAGCAGCGCACCCGCCACGACATTGAGATGCTCTCGGAGATCGGCTTCTGCAAGGGAATCGAAAACTATTCCCGGGTGCTCTCCGGCCGGGAGGCGGGCAGCGCGCCTTTTACCCTTTTGGACTATTTCCCAGAGGACTACCTGCTCTTTGTAGACGAGAGCCACGTGACCCTGCCCCAGGTGCGGGGCATGTACGGCGGGGACCACGCCCGCAAGCAGATGCTGGTGGACTACGGATTTCGGCTGCCCTCGGCCTATGACAACCGTCCCCTGGACTTCGATGAATTCTATTCTCACATCAACCAGGCAGTATTCGTCAGCGCCACCCCTGGGGACCTGGAGCTGGAAAAGTCCGCCCAGGTGGTGGAGCAGGTTATCCGTCCCACAGGGCTTTTGGATCCCCTAATCACTGTGAAACCCACTGATGGGCAGATTGACGACCTGATTAGCGAGATTAATCTGCGTATAGAGAAAAAGGAACGGGTTCTTATCACTACATTGACCAAAAAGATGGCCGAGGACCTGACCGCTTACCTGGAAAACTATGGCATTAAGGTGCGGTATATGCACCATGACATTGACACCGTGGAGCGTATGGAGATTATACGGGACCTGCGCTTGGGCGAGTTCGACGTGCTGGTAGGCATCAACCTCTTGCGAGAGGGCCTGGACCTGCCAGAGGTCTCCCTGGTGGCTATTCTGGACGCGGATAAAGAGGGGTTTCTGCGCAGTGGCCGCAGCCTGGTGCAGACCATTGGCCGCGCCGCCCGAAACGCCGGGGGCCAGGTGATTATGTATGCCGATACGGTGACGCCCTCTATGGAGTATGCTATTACCGAGACCGAGCGCCGCCGGGCCATTCAGGAAAAGTATAACGCAGACCACGGCATTGTGCCAAAGACCATTATGAAAGACGTGGCCGAGGTACTGGAGATCTCTACCCATAAAGAGGACGGCAAGAAAAAGAAGAAACACTATACCCCCGCGGAACGCCGGGAGCTGATAGAGAAGTACACAAAAGAGATGAAAGCCGCGGCAAAGCTCCTGGAATTCGAGCACGCGGCGTACCTGCGGGATAAGATAAAGGAATTAGAGGGCCAGGGGGCCGGACACGCGCCGGTGCCCAGAAGGAGAAAAGGAAATGGATAAACAAAAAGCCTGGGCCATTGGCCTTGCCCAGCTGGCTGTGGACTACAACACCACTCCAGGGGCCCTTGGGGCCGGGGGCCTGATTTTTACCCCTCCGGTCCTGAACCCGGGGCGGAGGGCCTATTGGGACAAAACACCTTTTTTCGAGCTGGCTACCACCGGCACAGCCGCTGTTATAATGGCCGACGAACGGCTTTGGCCCCAGCTGCGGGACTGGGCAAAAGACGCGGAGCAGCCCCACTGGCTGCTGGAATTTCCCCGGATGCAAAGACTGGCAGAGCTTCTGACCCCCTACGGCTATAGGCTGACCCAGACCTTCCACCAGTACCTGCCCATCCGGGACTTCGCCCCCGTTCAGGCGCCAGCGGACCTGGGCCTGCAATGGCTGGAAAAGGAGGACATCGCCGCTTATTACCCCAACCGGGACTGGCCCAACGCCCTGCAAGCAGAGGAGAACCCCGCCCGGCCCGATATGCTGGCCCTGCTGGCTCTGGACGGGGACAGGCCCGCCGCTATGGCCGGGGCCAGCGCGGACGCGCCAGAGATGTGGCAGATCGGCATTGACGTGCTGCCAGCGTACCGGAGCCGGGGCTTAGGCATGCTGCTGGTGGAGGGCCTGGCCTATGAGGTAGAGCGCCGGGGGGCCCTGCCCTTTTACGGCACCAGCCTTTCTAATGTCCACTCCCAGAACATTGCCTGGAAATGCGGCTTCCGTCCGGCCTGGGTGATGGTTTCGGCCAAGAAGGTGGAAAGACGGCATGGGTAAAAACCTTAGCGAAATGACCCTGGAAGAGCTGTGGCAGCTGTTCCCCATTTTTTTGACAGAGCATCAAGATAGTTGGGCGGACTGGTATCGGGAGGAAGAGGCCCTTCTGCGCGGCCTGCTGGGACCTTCTGTTCAGGTAAGCCATGTGGGCAGCACGGCCATAGAGGGCATCTGGGCCAAGCCCATCGTCGACATTTTGATAGAGGCCCCTTCCCCGGCGGAACGGGACCGGGCCAAGGCCGCCTTGCAGAGGGCTGGGTGCACACCTATGACTGGACCATGCTCCCCCGCCGGGGCCTGACGGCGGCGGACCTGGCGGAATACGCCGCCCGGGAGCGGGAGGCCATTGAACGCTCGGACCTGGTGATTCTTCTGCTGCCCGGCGGCCGGGGGACCCATGTGGAGCTGGGAATGGCCTTGGCCTTGGGCAAAAAAGTATTTCTCTGCGCTGGGAATGCGGAGGCCTTCGCCCCGGAAGATACCGTGGCCTTTTACCATCTGCCCGGGGTGGTCCGGCTGGCAGGGAGCCGGAAGGAAAACCTAAAGGAAATTTCTGGTTATAGGCACAAATACATGATATAATAACGCAGAATCTTCCGGCGGCGGAACAGAAAAAGTTTCGTCAACCTTTTCAAAGGTTGCGGGGAAGGGGGCAGAGCCCCAGCCGCCGGAGGCCTTCTAGTGCATCAAGCACTTTATGGGCATTTTCTCTGAAAATGCCCATACGCCCTTTGGGCGTTTGAGTACGTAAAAGCCCGAAGGGCGCAAAGAAGCGCGCCCTACGGCAAGACCGTGGGACTCTGTCCCACACCCTGCCAGGTGCCTAATGCGCCTGGACCGCGCTCTCTGGTTGACTTTCTGCCACTTTGCAGGAAGTCTGCTAACATATCCCCCTTTATGCCCCACAACCCAAGCCACAGATTACAAGGAGAAAAACGCAACATGAGCCTAGACAAAATCGAAGTGCACGGCGCCCGCGAACACAACCTGAAAAATATCGACGTCACCATCCCCCGGGACAAGCTGGTGGTGCTTACCGGCCTTTCTGGCTCGGGCAAGTCGTCCCTGGCCTTTGACACCATCTACGCCGAGGGCCAGCGCCGGTATGTGGAGAGCCTCTCCTCCTATGCCCGGATGTTCTTAGGCCAGATGGAAAAGCCCGACGTGGACAAAATAGACGGCCTATCCCCGGCCATCTCCATCGACCAGAAAACCACTTCCAAAAACCCCCGATCCACGGTGGGAACTGTTACCGAGATCTATGACTACCTGCGGCTGCTGTACGCCCGCATCGGCGTGCCGCACTGCCCCATCTGCGGCCGGGAGATTAAGCAGCAGACCATTGACCAGATTGTGGACCAGGTGCTGGCCCTGCCGGAAAACGCCAAGCTCCAGGTGTTGGCCCCAGTGGTGCGGGGGCGCAAGGGCGAACACCAAAAGGAATTCGACGCGGCCCGACGGGGCGGCTTTGTCCGGGCCCGGGTGGACGGCATTCTCTATGACCTGAACGAGCCCATCTCCCTGAACAAAAACCAAAAGCATAATATTGAAATCGTGGTGGACCGGCTGGTAGTAAAGGCGGACATCCGCTCCCGGCTGGCAGACTCTATTGAGGTGGCCTCGGGCCTCACCGGGGGTCTGGTGGTGGTCAACGTCATCGACGGCGAGGACATCACCTTTTCCCAGAACTACGCCTGCCCCGAGCACGGCGTCAGCGTGGACGAGCTGACCCCCCGGATGTTCTCCTTTAACAACCCATTTGGGGCCTGCAAAAAGTGCACGGGCCTGGGGGTGTTTATGCGCATCGACCCCGCGAACATCATCCCGGACAAAAAGCTCTCCATCCGCAAGGGGGGCCTAAAGGCCAGCGGCTGGGCTATGGAAGGGAGCACCATTGCCACCATGTATATGGAGGGTCTGGCAAAGCACTACCATTTCTCCCTGGACACCCCCATTGGGGAACTGCCCCCGGAGATCGTGGACATTCTGCTATATGGCACCAAGGGGGAGAAAATCAAGCTGACCCGCATGGGCGAGTACGGCCACGGCAGCAGCTATACCTCCGCCTTCGAGGGTATTATCAACAACCTGGAGCGCCGCTACCGAGATACCAATTCCAACTGGATTAAGGCGGAGATCGAGACCTACATGACCGCCGTGCCCTGTGACCAGTGCCACGGCAAGCGGCTTTCTGCCGAGAGCCTGGCGGTGACGGTGGGAGACGTAAACATCGCGGATTTCTGCGACAAGTCCGTTACAGAAGCCCTGGAGTTTCTGGCCGCCCTGGAGCTTACCGACCGGGAAAAGCTGATCGCAGCGCCCATTATCAAGGAGGTCAAGTCCCGGCTGGGCTTTTTGCAGAGCGTGGGTCTGGAGTACCTGACCCTGTCCCGGTCCTCGGGCACTCTCTCGGGTGGCGAGAGCCAGCGCATCCGTCTGGCCACCCAGATCGGCTCGTCCCTGATGGGCGTGCTGTATATTCTGGACGAGCCGTCCATTGGCCTGCACCAGCGGGATAATAGCAAACTGCTGGGCACCCTAAAGCACCTGCGGGACCTGGGCAACACGGTGATTGTGGTGGAACACGACGAGGAGACCATGCGGGAGGCGGACTATATTGTGGACATTGGCCCCGGGGCCGGGGTCCACGGGGGAAATGTCATCTACTCGGGTCCAGTAAAGGGAATTGAAAAATGCAAGCAGTCCATGACTGGCCTGTACCTAAGCGGCCGGCGCAAGGTGGAGATACCCGAGACCCGCCGCACCGGAAACGGGAACTTTTTAGAGATCCGGGGGGCCAGCCAGAATAATCTGCAAAACGTCAACGTGAAAATTCCCCTGGGAGAGTTCGTCTGCGTCACCGGGGTATCCGGGTCAGGCAAGTCGTCCCTGATTAACGAGATTCTCTATAAGAAGCTGGCCGCCGAACTGAACCGGGCCCACACTTTCCCTGGGGCCCACAAGGAAATACGGGGCCTGGAATTTCTCGATAAGGTCATTCAAATCGACCAGTCCCCCATTGGCCGCACTCCCCGGTCCAATCCCGCTACCTACACCGGGCTGTTTAACGACATCCGGGATCTTTTCGCCAGCACCCAAGAGGCAAAGCTGCGGGGCTTTGGCCCCGGGCGCTTCAGCTTTAACGTAAAGGGCGGCCGCTGCGAGGCCTGCCAGGGTGACGGCATTATACGCATTGAAATGCATTTTCTCCCCGACGTGTACGTGCCCTGCGAAGTGTGCAAGGGCCACCGCTACAACCGGGAGACCCTGGAGGTAAAGTACAAGGGCAAGAGCATCTATGATGTGCTGGAAATGACCGCCGAGGAGGGCCTGGAGTTCTTTAAGGATCTGCCCAAGCTGGCAAGGAAGCTGCAAACCATCAACGACGTAGGCCTGGGGTATGTAAAGATCGGCCAGCCGGCCACCACCCTTTCCGGCGGCGAAGCCCAGCGGGTAAAGCTGGCCACCGAGCTCTCCCGGCGGCCCACTGGCAAGACTATTTATATTCTGGACGAGCCCACCACGGGCCTGCATATCGCCGACGTACACAAGCTGATTCAGGTACTGCAAAGACTGGTGGATACGGGCAATACCGTGGTGGTTATTGAGCATAATTTGGACCTGATTAAGACGGCGGACTATATTATTGACCTGGGTCCCGAGGGAGGCAACCGGGGCGGGACCATTGTGGCAAAGGGCACGCCGGAGGAGGTGGCCAAGGTTGAGGCCAGCTACACCGGCCAGTACCTGAAAGACCTGCTGGTCCCATGAGCGCCGCCGTTCTACTCATTCCTTTTCTTGTGCTCCGCTTTGGCCTAATGGGCATTTATGCCGCAGCAGCCTGGACCGGGCCTCTCACTTTGCTCCTATGGAGAGAGGGACCCGAGGCGCTTTTTGGGTCTACCAGCTTTCTAGCGCGGGGCTGTTTGTGGGAATGTTTTTTGAAAATATCCACACTCAGCTCCTGGGGTTTGGGGCCGGGCTTGGGCTGTACCTTCTGGGTCTTGGACTTCTGGCGGCCGCTGTCGCGGCGTTCTGTTCTCCCTGCCAGACAGGGATTAGGGCTTGTTTGAAAATAGAGGAAATGACGAATTTTGGGCCAGAAGGGGACAATTTCAAGGAGAAAACCGCAAGGCAATCTCGCGATTGACGAGGATTTTCGACGTAGAAAGTGGCCTCTTCTGGCAAAAAAGACGACGTTTTCGATTTTTCAAACAAGCCCTAGTACCAAAGGAATCTACCGTTTTTCCCGGAACCCCATGTATGTGGCCTATGACCTCATCTTTCTGGGCTGTGCCACGCTGGCTAAGTCTTGGCTGCTGCTGGGGCTAACCGCGTGTTTTATCCTATCAGGCCACTGGATTATTCGGGCGGAAGAGCGCTGGTGTGCCGCCCGGTTCGGCGAAGAATACCAAGCGTATCGCAAACGGGTGCGCAAGTATTTTTAAAAAACGCCCTTTTCTCCATTTACCTCCTCCCTGCCCACAAATGCAGTTGACTTTTCTAACAAAAAATGGTAAAATTATCATAATATATCCGGCAAATGCCACGAGGCCCTTTCTCGATACGGCTGGCCGGGAGAAAGGGACGATGCTTATGTCAGAATTTGAAAGATGGCTTCAGCAAGACCTGGACGATAAGGACTTGACCCAGGAACTGGAGTCTGTAAAAGCCCAACCCGAGGAGATCAATGACCGCTTCTACCGCGACCTGGAGTTTGGCACCGGCGGCCTGCGGGGCGTGATCGGTGCGGGTACCAACCGCATGAATGTCTATACTGTGCGCAAGGCCACCCAGGGTATGGCTAATTACCTGCTGAAACACGCGGATGGTAAGCCCCAAAGCGTGGCTATTGCCCACGACAGCCGTAATAAGGGCATTGCCTTTGCCCAGCAGTCTGCCGCTGTGCTGGCTGCCAACGGCATTAAAGCCTATCTGTATCCCCAGTTGATGCCCACCCCGGCCCTGTCCTTTGCGGTGCGCCACCTAAAGTGCGACGCGGGCATTTGCGTAACCGCCAGCCATAATCCCGCCAAGTATAACGGCTATAAGGCCTATGGCAGCGACGGCTGCCAGGTGACTGCGGACATGGCCGACGGCATTATGAACGAGATCAACTCGCTAGACATCTTTGCGGACGTGAAAAAAATGGATTTCCAAGAGGGCGTGGACAAGGGCCTGATTCAGTATATTGGCGACGAGACCGTGGACGCCTTTATTGCGGCCGTCTACGGCGAAAGTCTGCATGTGGATGCCAGTTCCTTGAAGCTGGTGTACACGCCCCTTAACGGCGCGGGCAAAATGTGCGTGCTGCGCATCCTGGATAAAATTGGCGTGAAAGACGTGACCGTGGTGCCCGAGCAGAGCGAGCCCGACGGCAACTTTCCCACCTGCCCCTACCCCAACCCCGAGTTCCGGGAGGCCCTGGAAAAGGGCCTGGAGCTGTGCAAAAAGGTAGAACCCGACCTGCTGCTGGCCACGGACCCGGACAGCGACCGGGTGGGCATCGCTGTAAACCAGAAGGGCGAGTACGTGCTGATGACCGGCAACGAGGTGGGCATTCTGCTGCTGGACTTCATCGCCCGGGTGAAGAAGGAGCAGGGCCGTCTGCCCGCCCACCCTGTGGCGGTGACCACCATCGTCAGCACCGACATGGTGGACCCAATCGCCAAAGAGTATGGCGTGGAGCTGCGCCGCTGCCTCACCGGCTTTAAGTATATCGGCGACATCATTGCCGAGCTGGAAGAGAAAGAGGGCAATGCCGACAGCTACCTGCTGGGCTTTGAGGAGAGCTACGGCTACCTGTCCGGCGGCTACGTACGGGACAAGGACGCTGTGGACGGCAGTATGCTCATCTGCCAGATGGCCGCTTACTACAAAGAAAAGGGCATGACCCTGGTGGACGCCATGAACGCCCTGTACGAGAAGTACGGGTTCTATAAAAACGACCTGTGCAACTTTGGCTTTGAAGGCGAGGACGGCATGAATACCATGAACGGCATTATGGAAAACCTGCGCCAGAATCCGCCCGCCGAAATCGCCGGGGCCAAGGTGGTGGGCCGTAGCGACTACAAGGAGTCCGTGTCCTATGGCGACAAAGAGGGCAGGATCGACCTGCCCAAGTCCAACGTGCTGGAGTACCGCATGGAGAACGGCTGCAAGCTGATTGTACGCCCCTCGGGCACGGAGCCGAAGATCAAGATCTACCTTTCCGGCAAGGACGCCACCAAAGCCGGGGCCGAGGCAATCATCCAGAAGATGAAGGACGCAGTGCCCGGGCTGCTGGGGATTTAAATAGCGAAGAGCCCCGCACTTGGGGAACATTGCGCGGTGAAGGGGCGTTAGGCCCCTTCCGAGGTCCAGGGCGAGAAGCCCTGGCAGGGTGTGGGACAGAGTCCCACACCCTTGACCCTAGCGGCGCGAACCAAAACAAAGTGGGGCCACTAACCCACCCCGGCCCCCTAAGAAAAGCGGGAGCACCAGGCCAGCGCCGCAAAAACCCAGCGCTTTTCGCCGTTGCAAAGCAACGCCGAAACAGCGGCCCACAAGAAGCCGCCCCACCACTGTAGGCCTTTTTCCAAATTGACTAAAGTCTCTTGACTCCCCCCCAAATTATGCTAAAATATAGCTGGTAAGAATCCACCCCATCGGCCTAATAAGGAGGCAGAGAGTCATGAAAAAGAAATGGAAAATATCCCAGTGGCTGCAAGCCCGGTACGAGAAGAAGCTGGTAAAGGAACAGGCCAAAAAGCTGGCGGAGAAAAAGGCCCTGCGCGACAATGGGCTGAGTACCGCCAACATGCTGGCGCAGACCTACTCTGTGGGCGGCGGGCACGGTTATGCCGCCAAGCAGAGATAAGGCCGGAATGATATTTTTGAGGTAAAATTGAGTTCGTATAAATTTATTGTATAAGTCTGAATAAAAAAGGGCTGCTGGCCTCAAAAGCCAGTTGCCCTTTTTGTCTTTTTCTTTTTAGGCGGATTTGGTGTGTTCGCTTCGCGGGGAACATGGGGAAAATTGGGAAGGGTGCTTTTTCTTGCAAGCACCCTTCCCTCGCTATGCGGGACCCAAGAGTTGGCAAAGCCAATCTCCTTTTGGCTTTTGTCAACTCTTCCCGCAATGCGCTTTCACGTCTTTATGGGCAAGACCGTGGGGCTCCGAATTTCAGCTGCCGCCTCGTCCGGTTCACAGCTTGTCGGCCACTGGCAGACGCTCACCCCCTGGACTCCCTTCTCTCAGGCGTCCCTGGGGGCTTATGTGCTTTTTCTTACGAACTCTCTTTCGTTTTCAGCAGGGGCTTTGCTACGTATTGATTTAGCAGCGGCAGTATGGGCCCCGTTCCAAAGGCCATAATCAGCGTGCCAATGCCAATGGAGGCCCCGCAGGCAAAGCCCACCGACACACATACCACATCTAAAAAAATACGCCACCACCGAAAAGGAATCTTTGTCCGCTCTGGCACAAGATAGCTAATAGCATCATAGGGGGCCATCCCCAGATTGCAGGTGACATAAAAGGAGCACCCCACCAGCTGCATGGACACGCCTAAAAGGGTTAAGCCCACCCGGGCGGGAATGCCCAGCTGGTCCGCCACCAGTACCTGACCCAGCAGCCCCCCGGTAACATCCGCCGAAAAGCCTACCAGGAACATATTTCCTATGGTGCCCAGTCCCAACTTCGAGCGGTCGAATATCACGATAATGACCAGCAGGAGAATATTAAAAACCGCCTGCCAGGACCCAAAGCTGAGCCCAAGCTTGGAAGAGACCCCCAAATTTAGGGTGGAAAAGGGGTCGCTGCCCATGGTCCCCAGCATAAAGAATCCTACGCCCATGCCCATAAAGATCACTGCCACCAGCATCACAAGGGTACGTTTTACCAAATGCTGTCCGGCAAATTTTTGCCTTAACTGCTCCATGGGCTTAGTCCTCCGTCTCAAACAAAATGCCCAGGGTGTTTGGCCCACAGTGGCAGGCTATGGTGCAGCTGGCACAGGTGGTGTGAATTTCCTGGAACACCTCTACAGACTGAATCGCCTCTCGCACGGTTTGTTCCAGCTCAGGAGAAATAGTGGAATAAGTAATGAAAATATGGTCCCTTTTCAGGTTTGGGTACTGGGTCAGCTTTTCCTTCACGTACTGGACCAGCACCTTTTTCAGGTTTCCCCGATACTTTTTACCCACGTGCATACTGCCGTCCGTATTGTCCACCTCAATACAAGGTTTCAGGCTCAGCAGGTTGGCCCCCACCGCCGCCACTGTGGAGCAGCGTCCCCCGGCCCGCATAAAGTCCAGGGTGTCCAGAATAAAGCTGGCGTGCACATTGCTCCGGTTCTCCTCCAGCCGCTTGGCAATCTCCCCAGCGGACATTCCCCGCTGGATCATCTCTCCAGCATCCATGACCTGTAGGGCAATCCCTGTGGAGAGACTGTAGCTGTCAATGGGATACACCCGCCCGGGAGCGCCGGACCCGGCCAGCTCTTTGGCAGCCAGCACACAGTTTTTGTGAGCGCTGGAGATAGCCCCGCCCAGGTTTAGATGGATCACGTCAAAGCCTGACTCTACCCAGCCTTTAAAATAGTCCACATATTCGCTTATATTAATGGCGGCGGTGCGGGGCAGGGCCTTGTGGTCATAATACGCGTCAAAAATCTCTTTTACTGTGATGTCCACATTATCCTGGTAATCTTTCTCTTCCAGAATAATGTGAAACGGATAATAGTGTACGTCGTACCGGGCCTTCAGCTGGTCACCCAGGTCGCAGGTACTGTCCGCGCTAAGAATGATCTTGTCTGTCATATTTTTCCTCCTGATGGATGAAGCTTTGCAGGGCTTCCCGCGCCTTGGAAGAGTCCATGATGTCGCCACGGACGCTGACTTTATGAAACTGCTTTGCGCTAAGGAACAGAACCTCTGGCTCTACATTTTCCTCCAGCTGATAGCGAAAGGCAGCGGTAAAGTTGTCCCGGCCCGTGTTACTTACCACAATGAACTTCTTCCTTACCGCCAAATATTGTTCCAGCAGCCGGGGCCGCCCCTGAAAATAGCACTGGCTCCGCTCATTAAAAATAAAATAATTGGCGCATGGGTAGTCGCAGTAGTTCGGCACAACATAATAGGCTAGGCCGCTATCTGTCACCGCCTGGAAAAGTCCAGCCACCGGGTCGTCCATATAGGGACAGCATTCCCTTTCCTGGAAACACACATATCCACAGCCTCCGCAGGGCGTAACCGTGAAGGTGGAAAAGTCATAGACCTCCGCTTCGCCCCGATCTCTCCAAAACCGGCGGATTTCCTGGGCAATGCGGCCGCAGTTTCCCCCGGAACGGCCGCTGAAAGATAGAATAGAAACCCTCATGGCAATTTCCTCCCCTCCAGGTCAGAAAGCACCTGCTCCTCTGCCGCTGTAAGGCTTATCTCCGGCCCAAAGACTTTCTCTTTAATGTCTGCCAGCAGGTCCCGCTCCCGCCACCAGCGGCGCATGTCCTCCTCGCCAAAGTCGTCGCGGTTGGGCTTGCTGGCGTGGCGGCGCAGGGTCTCCTCAAAGGGCAGGTCGTAATAATAGGCGAAAATCTCTTCCCCGTACAGCGCCTTTGCCAACTGGAACAGAGGTGCATACGCGTCACTGCCCAGAATTCCCTCCAGCACGGTAGTCCCGGCATGGGCATGGCCATAGCGCAGCATCTCCATCAGCAGGGGCAGGTCCCCCGGGGCCTTGATATTCAGGATCTCCATGCGTACCATATCGTGGGAAATACGCATGACTCCCCGGCCCAGCCGCCGCTGCAAAAGCTTGGCCAAGCTGGTCTTTCCGCTGCCGGAATTGCCCCGCAGAATAATCAGCCTGGACACGGCTTATATCTCCAGCCGGGCCAGCTGCTGGTAGTTTTCCTTCAGTGCTGGATAAATGCTGGTGTAGACCTGGTAAAGCCTTTCGTATTTCTCCACATTCTCCCTAACAGGGGCCTGAGGCGGATTCAGCTTAATCAGCTGGGCACAGGCTTCTTGCACCGAGGGGTACAGCCCCGCGCCCACGCCCGCTAAAATCGCTACGCCCAAGGCCGGGCCCTCTTTAGACTGAACCGTCTGTACCGGGCAGTTGTACACATCAGCCAGCATCTGCCGCCACAGGGGGGAGGTCCCGCCGCCGCCACAGGCCAGCATCGTTCCTGCGGTAACTCCCATGCCCCGCAGTACCTCCATGCTGTCCCGCTGGGAATAGGCCACACCCTCCATTACGGCCCGCAGCAGGTCCCGGCGCTGGTGCATCGCGGAAAGTCCAAAGAATACCCCACGGCAATCTGGGTCTAGGTGGGGGGTCCGCTCACCCATTAGGTAGGGCAGATAGAAGAGTTTATTACACCCCACTGGCGAAAGAGCGGCCTGCTTGTCCATCACCACATAGGGGTCCACCCCCAGGCCCTGGGCAGCGGTCATCTCCGGAGAGCAGAAGTTGTCCCGGAACCACTTTAAGGAGAGGCCGGCCCCCTGGGTGACGCCCATCACGTGCCAGGCCCCGGGCACCGCACAGCAGAAGGTATGCACCCGGCCCTGGGGGTCGATGGAAAGTTGGTCTGTGTGGGCAAACACCACCCCCGAGGTGCCAATGGTGGTAAACGCTTTGCCATCCACCACCACGCCAGTACCCACCGCCGCAGCCGCATTGTCTCCCGCGCCGCCCACCACTGGGGTGCCTGGGCGCAGACCGGTAGTCTTGGCGGCCTCGTTGGTAACCTCGCCGGTGATCTCTGGGGACTCGTACACTTTGGCCAGCAGGGCTGGGTCCAGGTCCAGCTTGTCCAGCACTTCTTGGCTCCAGCAGCGGCCCGGCACATCCAAAAGCTGCATACCGGAGGCATCGGAGACCTCGGTGGCAAACTCTCCTGTCAACATATAGCGCACATAGTCCTTTGGCAGCAGGATGTGGGCGCATTGGGCGTAAATTTCCGGCTGGTTCTCCCGCACCCACAGCAGCTTTGAGGCGGTAAAGCCCGTCAGGGCGGGGTTTGCGGTGATCTCAATAAGCCGCTCCCGCCCCACCCGCTGGGTGATTTCCTCACACTGTTTACCGCTGCGCTGGTCGCACCAGATGATAGAGGGGCGCAGCACCCGGCCCTCTTTATCCAGCATCACCAGGCCGTGCATCTGGCCGGAAAGGCCCACGGCCTTTACATCTTTGGGGTCCACTTTTGAGATCACCTGAGAGAGGGTTCCGGCAGCGGCCTGCCACCAGTCCTCCGGATTCTGCTCGGCCCAGCCGTTCTGGGGCTGATACATGGGGTACTCTATGGTGGCACTGGCCACCACGCTGCCCTCCCGGTCAAATAAAACAGTCTTGGTGCCGCTGGTGCCCAGATCAATGCCAATAATGTATTCCATACCTTTACGTCCTTTCTTATGGGGAAAATTATTTATACAACCGTACCCCAGACTTGTCCACAGCCTCATACGCCCCAGAAAAGTCCAGGCCTAGGGCTGTGTGCAGGGGGAACAAGTCCGAAAGGGGCACCATTACAAAGGCCCGCTGCAAAATACCTGGATGGGGCACCGTCAGCTTTTCGGCAGTGCTGGTAAAGCCCTGGGCCAAAAGCAGGTCGATGTCCAGGGTCCTGGCCCCATGGTACTCGGAGCGCACCCGGCCCAGCTTAGTCTCAATCTCCAGGCAGCGGTCCAGCAGCTGCTCTGGGTCCAGGCTGGTCTCTAGCAGCACGCAACAGTTTAAATAGTCCTGTTGGGGCGAGCCTACGTCAAAGGGCTCTGTCTCATAAATATTAGAGAGGGCCAACACCTGGGTGCCCGGCAGCTTCTCTAAAAGACTCATGGCTCCGGCCAGGTTTTCCTCCCTGTCTCCCAGGTTCGAGCCTAATCCTAGCACGGCCTGCATGGCAGCGGCCTCCTTTCCTGCGGCCGGGCGGATTCCACCTCTACGGCCACATAGTCGAACTTGGCGTTCATGGGCGCCTGGGGTTTCTTCAGCAGCACCGTCACTTTCTCTACCTGGGGAAAACCCGCCAGTACCGCTTCGCAGACCACCTGAGCCGCCCGCTCGATCAGATCATATTTTTGCTGTGTAAAAGCTCTCTGTACCGTTTTGCGCACAGCGGCATAATTCACCGTATCCTCCAGGCGGTCCGAGCGCCGGGCTCGGGCCAGGTCGGCCCACAGAGTAATATCCAGTATAAAGGTCTGCCCGTCGGTTTTCTCCTCTGGGTTTACCCCGTGGTAGGCAAAAATTTCCAGGCCCTTTATCATGATCTTGTCCATGCCCATTTCTCCTCTCTTTGCAAGACTACGCCCGCAAACCAACAGGCCTTACCCAATCTACCGCTTCGCGGCAGAAGCCAGCGGCCCAACCCAAGATCGATGCTCCTAGGTGGGGGGCAAGGCGCAGCGCCCCTGTAAAGCGTCGGCCATGCGGGCGGCCTGCACGGCCTCCTTCACATCGTGGACCCGCACCAAGTCCGCGCCTCCTAAGATTGCCGCTGTATGTGCCGCCAACGTGGCGGGCAGGCGCTCCTCAAAAGGCGGGTTGCCGCAGGGCGCGCCGGTCACCCGCTTTCGGGAGGCGGCCATCAGGTAGGCCACTCCAGGAATTCGGGTGGCCCCCACGTTGGCAATCAGCCGCAGGTTGTCCTCCAGGGTCTTACCAAAGCCAATGCCCGGGTCCAGACAAACTCTTTCCTGGGAAATCCCCAGTCTATGGGCCGCGTTTAGGCGCTCCTCAAAAAAGGCCCGCACCTCCCCTAAAATATCACCCTCCAGGGCCCCCCGGGGGTGCATCACCACGCAGCCACAGCCCGAGCCCGCCACTGCCCGAAGCATCTCGTCCCCAAAGCCGCTCACGTCATTAATCACGTCCGCCCCGGCCTCTAGAGCCCACTGTGCCACCTGGGGATAGAAGGTATCCACCGAGATCAGGGGCCCGGCCATGTCTTTTAGCCTGGGCAGCACATCCTTGATGCGCGCCCACTCCTCTGCTGGAGAAACGCACGTATACCCCGGCCGGGTGGACTGTCCGCCCACGTCGATAATGTCCACCCCTTCCTGGACCATTTCCCAGGCCCGGGCCAAGGCATGCTCTGGGTCCAGAAAACGGCCTCCATCTGAGAAGGAGTCGGGCGTAACGTTTAAAATTCCCATAACATAGGTTCTGGTTAGGGGAAGGACGCGGGCTTTCGCTTGAAAGCGGTTTGTGTTTTCTGCCATAGAAGGACTCCTTTTCTGGGTATCTTTTGTGGGATGGTCTTGAAAATGCAGATTATTACGCAGACAGGGCGCGACCGTCCCTTCCTCTTACTTTAGCAGCGCCATAACCTCCGCCCGGGTTTTTGCGTCTGTCTGCATACAGCCCCGCAGCGCCGAGGTCCGGGTGGTCGCTCCCGCTGCCCGGGCCCCACGCATGGTCATGCACAAATGCTCTGCCTCGATGAACACCGCTGCCCCCAGGGGCTGCATGTTCTGGTATAAAAAGTCCGCGATCTGTCCGGTTAGCCGCTCCTGCACCTGGGGCCTGCGGGCAAAGCAGTCCACAATCCTAGCGAACTTGGAAAGGCCAATGATCCTGCCATTCTTAGGGATATAGGCAATATGTGCCCTACCGATAAAGGGCAGCAGGTGGTGCTCGCATACTGAGTACAGGGGGATGTCCCGGACTATCACCAGCTCGCCGTGCTTGCTCTCCTCATGAAAAATTTTCAGGTGCTCTCTGGGATCGCTGTAAAGACCAGAGAATATCTCTTTATACATCCTAGCTACCCTTTCCGGGGTCTCCGCCAGCCCCTCCCGGTTGGGGTCCTCTCCCACAGCCTCCAGGATGTCCCGGACTGCCCGCTTGATTTTTTCCTGATCCAACGCTTTTCACCTCGGTCCATATTTTTTTCCGGCCTATCCGCGTCTGCCGCGCACAGGGCGCACACCTGGGCCGCCCCGGCCTCATACAGAGCTCGAGCGCAGTCTGCCAGGGTATTCCCAGTAGTCACAATGTCGTCCACCAGCAGCACAGCCTTGCCCGCCAGGGGTGGCGCGCCCTTTCTCACGCCATAGGCCCCGCGCACATTTCCTGCCCTTTCTTCCGCGTTCAGCTCATGCTGGACCTTGGTTTTCCGCCGCTTTTTTAAGGCCGTAACCACCGGCAAATTCAAGGCCATCCCTACGGTCCTGGCCAAAAGCTGGCTCTGGTTATAGCCCCGAATCCAGCGGGCCCTTCTGGCCATGGGCACATAGGTCACTAGGTCAAAAGAGCCGGGCAGAGTTCTCGCCGCTCCAGCCATAAACCACCCTATGGGTTTGGCGTAGGCGCTGATGCCTTGAAACTTATACTCTAAAACCGTCTTTCTATAGCCGCTCTTGTAATAATACGGCGAAGCCACTGGCAGCTTTCTGCCGCCGCTTATGTTCAGAATCCGGGTGACAGGCTTTTTCCCCACGCCCTGGCACAGGGGGCAGAACAGCTCGCCCGCGCCCACTGCCTTTCCGCACAACAGGCAGCCCAGGGGAGCCGCCCAACTTAGTACACGCTCCAGCAAAGTCACGGGCATCCGCTCGGGCAGTTTCATCGGACTCCTTCGCAAAAACGCCGGAAAGCCTGGCGGCCTGCCTCATCATCCTTAAAGACCCCGGCATTGCCCAAAATTTTACCAAAGATCTCGCCAATGCTCTCCCGTATAGCCTGGCTGATCTCCTCAGCCGGGATATTGCGGGCCCTCAGTTCTTGGTACCAGGGCTGGTGCTTCTTCATTTCCGGGCGGGCCATAATCGTCTCCGCCTGGGCCGGGTCAGCCAGGGCCTGGCCTAAAAGGGCGGTTTCTGTTAGCAGCCGGGGGGGCAGGATCGCCAGTCCCATCACTTCAATAAGGCCGATATTTTCCTTCTTAATATGATGGTATTCTGCGTGGGGATGGAACAGGCCCAGGGGATGCTCTTCTGTGGTACGGTTGTTGCGCAGCACCAGATCCAGCTCATAGTCCTCTCCCCGGCGGCGGGCAATGGGGGTAATGGTATTGTGGGGCGTGTCCCCAGAAAAAGCCAGCACCCCCGCCGCTTTATCAGAATAACCCCGCCAGGCAGCGAGGACCTTTTCCGCAAGCTCTACTAATAGGGCTTTATTTCCGCTTCGCAGGCGGAGTACAGACATGGGCCAGTTTACCATGCCCGCCTGGACCTCTGGGCAGCTGGAAAAGCGGACCTCTTCCCGCACCGGGGCCTTGGCCATGGGAAACTCATACCGTCCCCCCTGGAAGTGGTCATGGGTCAGGATAGATCCTCCCACAATCGGCAAGTCTGCGTTTGAACCAATAAAATAGTGGGGCAAAAGGGAGACGAATTCCAGCAGGCGCCAGAAGCTGTCCTTGCTCACCTTCATGGGCCTGTGCTCTTCGCTGAGCACAATACAGTGTTCGTTATAATACACATAAGGAGAGTACTGTAAAAACCACTTTTCTCCGCAAAGCTCCAGAGGGATCAGCCGGTGGTTCCCTCGGGGCGCCTGGTTGGCGCTGCCCAGGTAGCCCTCGTTCTCCCGGCAGAGGGCGCAGGCCGGGTAGCCGGACTTGGGGGCATTTTTCGCCGCGGCAATGGCTTTCGGATCTTTTTCGGGCTTTGACAGGTTAATGGTAATCACCAGATCCCCATAGGGCGTGGGGGCGGTCCACATGCGGTCTTTTTCCACCCGGTCCACCCGGATATAGTTGGTAGCGCGGCTCAAATCATAATAATAGTCTGTGGCCGCCTGGGGGCTCTGCTGATAAAGCCCACGGAATCTGCCAATGATCTCCGAGGGACGAGGGGTTAGGCAGGCCATAAGCTCGGTATCAAATTGATCCCGGGCATCCTGGGTGTCCGGGTCAATCATTCCCTGGGACACAGCCCATTGACAAAGATTTTCCAGGGGTTCCACAGGGTAGGGCAGGGCCTCCTCTACAGAAACCGGGGTAAACTCCCGGGCTTTTAGACAGACCAAGAGGCGGTTGGCCGCGTAGGCCCGGTCATCGGGAGTGATCAAGCTTTTCTGTATGGCATAGTGGAGCAAGCGGCTGATTTCCAGATTCAGGTCAATGTTCATATTGGTCCCTCCTTATGAAGCCATTTTACTACAAAAGGGGGGAGAGGTCAAGTAGCGGCAAAGGCCAGTCTCCAAAGCAAAAAGCCCGGCCCATATGTACAAGAGCCAGGCTGGGCCAGCACAGCAGCCCTATCTACATAAAACCCTAAAAACAGACAAATGATACAAGGCCCTACTCTTCCCCAGAAGGAATCGGCCCGTTTTCCTTTTCATAGGCAGCCACTCGCTTTTTCAGGTACTGCTCGATCTCTCGGTTGGCGGAACGGCCATTGGATTCTGCTATGTATTTAAATTTTTGGAACATGGAACGGTCTACCCGTAAGGTATAGCGTAAAATTTTTTCCTCCATCATGCCATCTCTTTTACGTCATATTTGAGTTTTTTTGACTTAATTATAGTGAAAAATTTGCCAAAAACCCGAAAATAGTGGTATTATGACATAATAGTGACGTATATTTTTTGAGGGGGCATATGGTTTTGAAAGTGGCTGTTGTTGGTTCTAGAGGCCTGCAAATACCAGATCTGGAAATCTATCTGCCTCAGGGTACCAGTGAAATTGTTTCCGGCGGCGCAAAAGGTGTGGATATTTGCGCCCGTGAATACGCGCTGTCTCACAATCTAAAGCTCACAGAGTTCCTGCCTGAATACCAGCGTTACGGACGTTTTGCGCCCCTAAAACGCAATCTTCAAATTATCCAATATGCGGATCAAGTACTGGCTTTTTGGGATGGCGCTTCCCAGGGGACAAAGTTTATCATTGAGAACTGTCCGCGTTACCACCGGCCGGTCACGGTGTTCCATTTTTAAGGCAATACCGCACAATTCCAGTGGAAAACAAAGCGGGGGAGGCAAAAGCTCCCCCGCTTCTCTATTTAATTGTCCCGCGCGCTATAATTTCGCCCGCGCCGCCAGAGGGTTGGGCGGCTTCGCTCCCCGGGCCAACGAGCAGGGCCGCTGTACACCCCATCACGTCCCGTATGGTAAACCGGCTGCTAAGCGCCGCTCCCCAGGCATAGCCCCGGTTTCCCAGCAAAGTGGGAAGTTCCGCCGCCAAAACCCCTTCGCCCTGGCTCTCGCTATAAATACACAGCTTAAACAGGCCCTTTGGGTTCCCTTCGTTTTGTGGCAGGCCCCAAAACTCCGCCGCGGCCACCACCCCCGCTGTGGTCTGGTACAGCTTTAGGGTGCCCACCAGCCGGGAATTCTCTTGCCCCCGCATGGCCGCCCAAGCGTTGGGCCGGCGGGCCAGGCGCTGGGCAAAGGCGGGAGTAAAACTATTGATCAATATGGTCACCAGCTTTCGGAGGATTTACAGTTATATATATGCGGGGCGCCCAGGGTATAGCACCTATCTTTTCGGTAAATTAGGGCTTGTTTGAAACATCGAAAACACCGTCATTTTGCCCAGAAGGGGTCCTCTTCTGCGTCGAAAATCCTCGTAATACGCAAGGATTCCTTGCGGTTTTTTCCTTAAAGCTGGCCGCTTCTGGGCAAAAATCCGTCATTTCCTCTATTTTCAAACAAGCCCTAGACTGGAACCCCTGTTGTAAAAACTTGGCAAACCTGTGAAACCATGGATACGATTCCTTGTACCAAAACCTGTTCCGATAGGCTTTGCGTAATGTTCTCCTGCCCGGGCATACTACTCCCAAAATCATTTCTTAGGAGGTCCTTTAAGATGCCAAACCCAAAGCGCAAAATCGACTACCGCGAACACCAGGAGCCCTCTCAGGAATTTTTTCCTGATATTTCCAACGTAGCCTCTGTGAACGAATGTACGGGCCTGATGTATAAGTCCCCTAAAGACCCGGAAGAATGGGAGAGCTACCAGCAGCTGTCTTCTATGGCCATTCCCCGTAAAAAGCCAGAGGGACGGTAGAAGCCCGCACAAAGTCTTTCCCCGGGGCGCTCCTTTTTGCGGAGCGCCCCTTCCTATTTGCCAGTCTTCTGGAAATACCGCAAAAAACGCTGGCTTTTCTTCTGGTTTTATGCTACAATAGTACCAGAAGGCCGGCCTTTGGCCGTAGGGCCTAGACTTCCTGAGAAAGGACGATTCCCTATTATGAAACTGATTCTTGCCATAGTGAGCAACGACGACAGCGGAGCCGTGTCCTCCGCGCTGACCCGCGAGGGCTTCTCTGTAACCAAACTGGCCACCACCGGCGGCTTTCTTATGGCCGGCAACACTACCTTTATTTCCGGCGTAGAGGACGGCAAGGTGGACGAGGTCATTGGGATTATCTCAAAATACAGCAGCCGCCGCACCCAGATCGTACCCCACTCCTCTACCATGGAGGTGGGCATGTACTCTTCCTTCCCAGTAGAGGTCACTGTGGGCGGTTCCACCATCTTTGTGCTAAACGTGGACCGCTTTGAAAAGGTATAAGAAGAGCTTATGAATTTCTCCAGCTTTGCGGGCAATGATGGTGTTAAGCAGGCCTTAAGCGCCGCTTTTTCGGCAGGGCGTTTTCCCCATGCGGTGATTTTACAGGGAGAGCCTGGCACCGGTAAACGCACCCTGGCCGCTCTACTGGGCAAAGCTTTGGTCTGCCGCAACAGGGACCAGGCTCCCTGCGGCGTGTGCCCCAGCTGCGTACGGGCGGCGGCGGGCAGCCACCCGGATCTGCGGGTGGTAGAGGGCAGCGGTGTTTCCAAAGCCCTAAATGTGGACACCATACGGGCTGTTTTAGAGGACGCCTATCGGATGCCCGATGAGTCGCTTTATAATGTATACATCCTTAACATGGGGACTCGTACCCTGGACGCTGCCCAGAACAAGCTGCTAAAACTGATTGAAGAGCCCCCCCAGGGTGCGGTTTTTATTTTGATCTGCCCCAGCGCGGACTCCGTGCTGCCCACCATCCGTTCCCGGGCACAAATCTTCACCCTTTTGCCTCTAGAGGAAGCTGAAGCCGCCCAGTGGCTGGAACGGGAAAAGCAGGTGGACTCTTCCCGGGCCCAGGAGCTGGCCCGCCTGTGCGGGGGAAATCTGGGCCGAATGCTGGAGGAGCTGGAAAACGGCGGGGCCCGCCGGGCTTTTGAAGTGGCTGTGGGCATGGTGGATGGGATGCTCTCTCCTGGGGGGCATGTCCTGCTAAAAACCGCCGCGCCGCTGCAAAAGGACCGGGCCCTATTCCGGGATGTACTAGCCCGGCTGGCACTGATCTTTCGGGACGCCTGTGTGCTGCGAAGCGGCGGAGAGACCCTGCTGGGCGGCGCGCCCCAGGCCGCGGACCGCTTGTGCGCTTTGCCCATGAAGCGCCTGGCCCATCTGCCCACCCTGGCGGACCAGTACCGGGAGAAGTTGGAACGCAATGCCAACGGCTCTCTACTTGTCACCTGCCTGTGCGCTGACCTGCTCTCTGGTTAAGGCCGCGAGACCTAGGGACCGTATCACACAAAAACGGCCTGGAACCACGATGCGTCCTGCCCAGGATCCGGCGCCGCAAAACCCGCATCATTCAAAGAACCAGAACAATGGATGTGCCAGCTCTATTTTTAAATCCCATAGGAGATGAACCATGGCAGAAGTAATTGGCGTACGATTTAAAAGCACCGGCAAGGTCTACTATTTCGACCCCGGCGAAGAAAAACTTTCCAAGGGCGACATGGCGATTGTGGAGACCGCCCGAGGTGTGGAGTGCGGCGAGGTGGCCATGGAAAACCGCCAGGTACGGGACTCCTCTATTGTGCAGCCTCTGCGGCGGCTGATTCGCCGGGCCACTTCCGAGGACCTGCACCGGGTGGAGGAGAACCATAAAAAAGAGAAATCCGCCTTTAAAGCTTGTGAAAAGCGCATTGCCGCCCGGGGCCTGGAGATGAAGCTGGTAGAGGTAGAGTATACGTTTGATAACAGCAAAATCCTTTTCTACTTCACCGCCGACGGCCGGGTGGATTTCCGGGAGCTGGTGAAAGACCTGGCTGGAATGTTCCGTACCCGCATAGAGCTGCGGCAGATTGGCGTGCGGGACGAGGCTAAAATGCTGGGGGGCATTGGCATATGCGGCCGGCCCTTTTGCTGTGGTTCCTTTTTAGGTGGATTCCAGCCAGTCTCCATTAAAATGGCTAAAGAGCAGGGACTTTCCCTAAACCCGGTGAAGATTTCCGGAGCCTGCGGACGGCTGATGTGCTGCCTAAAATATGAGCAGGAGGCCTACCAGGACCTGCTGAAAACCACGCCCAAGGTAAACGCCATTGTTTCTACCCCAGATGGCAAGGGCGTGGTCATTGACCAAAATCTTTTGACCCATAAGCTTACGGTCCGTCTGGATAAGGACCCCGACGCCGCGCCTAAAGTATACACTGTGGACCAGGTAAAGCTGCTGCGGGACGGCCGGGTAAAAGTGGAAAAGCAAGAGCTGGAACAGCTGAAGGACTTGGAGTAGTCCAAAGTTTTCTTTATAAAGAATTATTCCCCACCGGCAAAAATAAGCCGGAAAACTGTTGCATTTTCCGAAAAATATGTTAAAATAGGCTTATAAAAACCATGGAGGTGTTTCTTATGCCATATACCATTAACGATGAGTGCATTGCCTGCGGCGCCTGCGCCGGCGAGTGCCCTGCCGACGCTATCTCTGAGGGCGACGGAAAGTACGTAATCGATCCTGACAAGTGCCTGGACTGCGGCGCTTGCGCTGGTGTTTGCCCTGTGGGTGCGCCCCAGGAGGGCTAAGCCAAACGGCAAAGAGAAAGAAGCGGAGCCTGGCTGTAGCGGGTTCCGCTTTTTCTGTTGCGCAAAGGGTTCTAAAAAAAGATAGAACCCCGCGGAACGCAGGGTTGCCCTATTTTTCACTATGAGAGAAGGGAGGCGCGCTATGCCTACTCACTGGGAGCCTTTAGGCCGGGACCTGCGGGTCTTGGTCAACGAGACCCACCGCTTTAATACCGACACGCTGCTTTTGGCCGATTTCTCCCTGCCCCGTCCCGGCTGGCGCTGCGCCGACCTGGGCACTGGCTGCGGGGTAATCCCCCTCTTGTGGTGTGCTAGAGGCCGTCCAGCCAGCGTTCTGGCAGTGGAACTGCAACCAGAAGCCGTGCGGCTGGCAGAGGACTCCGCAAGCGAAAACAGCCTTGCTGAAATTATCACAGTCCAGCAGGGGGATTTGCGAAATTATAAAAACTGTCTACCCCATCAGGCCCTGGACCTGGCCGCCTGCAATCCGCCCTATTTTTCCCCTGGCAGCGGTCTGATTCCCCAGGAGGCCGAGCGTGGCCTGGCCCGCCACGGCGGGACCCTCTCACTGGCAGAATTGGCCCAGGCTGCCCGTTATTCCCTAAAAACCGGGGGGCGGATCTGCCTTTGTCTACCTGCCCGCCGCTTGGCCGAAGCGGTGGTGGTTCTCCACCAACATGAACTGGAGCCAAAACGCCTGCGGCTGGTACAGGCCCGCCCAGAGAAGGCCCCTTATCTATTCCTAATGGAATGCCGCCGGGGCGGCGGGCCCGGGCTGGAAGTAGAAACTCCGCTGGTGCTTGAGACAGAAGCAGGGGATCTTTCTGCCGAAATGGTCCGTATCTATGGAGATTACTTAGAAGGAGGCGGCGCAAATGCTTGAAAAAGGCGCGCTTTATGTTGTGGGTACTCCCATTGGAAACCTGGGAGACTTCTCTCCCCGGGCGAGGGAGACCCTAGCTCAGGCGGATTTTATTGCCGCTGAGGACACCCGGGTTACTAGGGCTTTATTGAACCATTTTGGCCTGCGCAAACCCCTGCTTAGCTATTTTGAGCACAACAAGCTCAGCCGGGGCGAGACCATCCTGGCCCGGCTTCGAGCAGGAGATACCTGCGCCCTTGTATCTGACGCAGGAATGCCCGCTGTTTCTGACCCGGGCGAGAGCCTGGTCAGCGCCTGCGCCCAGGAGGACATCCCTGTCTATGTGGTGCCGGGCCCTACCGCCGCCATTTCAGCCTTGGCGGTCAGCGGCCTGCCTACCGGGCGCTTTACCTTCGAGGGTTTTCTCTCTATGAATAAGCACAGCCGCCGGGAACACCTGTCCCAAATCAGCGGGGAAACCAGGACCATGATCTTCTACGAGGCCCCCCACAAACTGCGCCGCACCCTGGGGGACCTGGAAAAGCTCTTTGGGCCACAGCGGAAAATTGCCGTGGTTCGGGAGCTGACCAAGCTCCATGAGGAGGTGTGGCGCACCACCCTGGGAGAGGCCGCCGCCCATTACCGGGAGCAGGAGCCCCGGGGGGAGTTTGTACTGGTAGTGGCCGGGGGAGAGGTCCCGGCGCCAGCGGAGGCCTGTTCCCTGGAGGACGCGGTGGGGCTGGCCAGGGAATATCTGCAGCAGGGCTGCTCTGCCAGCCAGGCGGCCCGGCAGGCCGCCCAGGAGAGCGGGCAGAGGAAGTCGGAGATATACCGGGCGCTGACGGAGGGATAGGGGCCTCTGGGATATAAGGACGCGGTCTCAGCAGGCGGCTTTCCCCGCCCCTAGACCGCGTCCCACTGTCAAATTTCAGGGGTTTATTTCAGCGCCAGCTCTACACAGCCGGTTAAAAAGCGCTCCTGCTTCCGCTTATACAGGGCGTAGTCCTCTCCGCCCCAGCGCCACCGGGGGCCCTCCGGGGTTAGGGGGTGCTTGTCCGAGGCCATAAAGAGCACGGTGCTTTTCAGCCCGTAGTATTCGCAGACGTTCACAATGGCGGAGGCTTCCATATCGACCCCCACATACCCCTGGGCCCGCCACTGGGCCTCCTTATAGAAAGTCTGCCTGTACACCGCGTCGGTGGTGACAGTGTTTTCCCCTTTTATTTCCTGCCCCAGGGCCTCCGCCGCCTGCTCCCGGGTCCAAATCCCCCTGGGCACGGCGATCTCCCGGCGGGCGAAATAGTGCCGGGAGGCCCCCTCTTCACTAAGGATTTTCTCCGGCATCAGCAGGTCGCCCACCTGCACCTGTTGGCCAAAGGCCCCGCACAGGCCCACCACCAGCATCTCCTCTACACCCATGGCGTGGAGGGTTTCTGTTACAGAGGCTGCCTGGGGCGCACCCCGGCCACCATCCACAAAGCAGACATCCCCATAGCCAGGAACTACCAGCACCGGCGTAGGGGTGATGAACCCCGGCAGCTCCTCCAGAAGGACCTCTGCCCCAAAGCGCTCCCGCAAAAGGGGCAGGCCCCGGCTTAGGCAGAACAACACGGCCCGGCGGGGCAGGCCAGGGACTTTGCCATCGGGGAACTTGCCGCTGATATGTTCCTCTGGGGTAAATACAGGACGGGAGTGGTCATCCTCAAAAATCCATTGCATAGTACTGCCTCCTTATGATGAATAATGGATCTAAATTTTACCACGCAGGGGGCATACTGTCAAGAGACTGGAACCACGGGGGACGTGAAGAGCTTATGAGGACATTTTAGAGTCTCATCCTTAAACGCTACATTTTGGGACAGGGCCGGGCCACAGAGCTTCTCCAAGCGCTTTCAAGTGAGATTCTTAAGGAAAAACAGATTTGTAAAACAACGCCAGCCTCAGCCTGACCGAAAAAGTATCGGTCCACATCAACTCCTCCACCCTGGCCGCTATCGATATGCTGGTAAACAATGGCTACTACTCTAACCGCAGTGACTTTATCAACCAGGCCCTGCGGGAGACCTTGCAATGCAATGAACCAAACATTGCCCGCTGTACCCACGGGGCCAGTGGTTCTTGGGCGTCCTGGTCCTTATGCCCCAGGACGGGGCTGGCCTCCTCGGCCGGGGCCAAGTGGTCACCATCAGCGGTTACGGTGTGCTTTGCATCAGCAGGAGGTAGCGCCGGACCAGCTGTTTATGCAAGGTCCGGGGCCGGGTGCTCTGTGACGAGTCCATCAAGGAGAAGTATAGACTGAAATGACCGGTCCTACTTTCTCCATACCCCATGGAGGAAAACATGGTGCGCTCCAAAGTTCATAAGGCGGACGCTGAGATGTCTAATCCTTTGGACAAGGGCCTTGGAGCTTTAAGTCTCGTCTATCGACTCGGTCAGGGCAGAACGGACTTGGCTTCGCCAGGTAACCGGCAATCTTCCCCGCCCCTGGGCCGCGTTCTATTTGTCTAACCATGAAAATTATAGGAAAAGCCGCGTGGCTCTCATGGGCCGCGCGGCTTTTCGCTTTATCTTATGCTTCTATGGGCGTGATGGCCTGGCCTTAGTCCCCATACGGCTGGGAATCTCCATCTACCCGCCGCCAGCGGCCATTTACTTTCTTAATCTGAATGCCCTGCACATATGTCTGTCTCCACCCTTCTTGCTCAAGAACGTCATCCAATCCGCCATGAATGTCATCCCACCAGCCTTCATAACTCTTTCCTTCCTCAATCTTAAAGAGGAACTTGGCGTTGAATATCAACTCGTCCCTATTCTTCGACGCCTCCTGGATGCTCAGCTCCTCGCAGCGCCAATCTTCAAAACCAATTCCCTGTACCCCGTACCTCTGGGCCATCCACTCCGCCGCCGTCTCCTTCACGGCTTGGGCCCACTGGGCCGGGACCCCGTGCAGGTCTGGAAATGCCGCATATACGCTGTTGTCCACCTCCACTGCTGGTTCACCGGCGGAAAGAGCCCGCAGGGTCAAGAGGAAGCTCCAGATGCTGTCCAGGTCCGCGCCCTCTGCCTGCCGGCACACGCAGCCCTCGCCCAGCCAAGTGAAGCTCAGCAGCTGGTCTGGGTAGTTCTCCCGGTAGCGCTCCAGTTCCTCCCGGGTGACGGTGGCCACGTCCCCCACAAACCGGGCCCGCAGCTGGTTGTTCTGGGTCAGGCCGGTATCTGGGTCTGGATTGTCCGGGTCGGGCACATAGCTGTTGATGCTGCTTACCCAGCCCAGGGGCGCGGTGGCGCAGGTGTAGCCGTTCAGCTCTAGTGCCTTGGCCCACATGTCCTGGCGCTCCTCCTCTGTGGCGGTCTTTTTCAGCTGGGAGAAAAATTCCCACAGGTCCTCCGCCGTCACGTCGCTCCGATAGCGGAACTGCACCACCACGGCGTGGTCCCAGGTGAAGAAGAAGCTGTCGCCGCCCGCTCTCTGAAGGTATTCCTCCACACCGGCCTTGGTCATGGTGCGCAGGTCCCCCGCCGTGCCCTCCGTGGGGATAGCATAATAGCTCGCTTGCATCCCATAGACCGGGCTGTCCTCGCTGTCCTGCCAGCCCAGGGCGTTCAGGGCATTGCCCCATAGTTCATCGATTTCCGCGGTCTGCCCACAGATCCAGGCGATTTGCATCTCGTTGACCAATTTATAAAACTCCGCCGCTGTGGGCACGACGGGGAAGGACATCTCCACATAGTAGCTGTCCCACTCGTAGACAAATCGGTATCCTGGACCAGGGAACTGTTCCACCGGTATGGCTTGCTTCTCCATCTCTTGGACAATCCGCTCCGTGTCCTCCCGGGTCAGGGCCTTTAGGGGGCCGGAGGAGCGGCTGGCAAAGTCCGCCAACGCTTCGTCCCAGCCCTCTAGGCTGCCCAGGGCCGGGTGGGCCCGGTCCACAAGGGTCATGCCGCCGATCAGCCCGCCGGGCTCGTAGCGGGTCTCTAGGCGCAGGGGCTGGCCTCCCGCCGCTTCCAGGGTAAGGTCGTACAACTTCCCGCTCATGGTTACCCCGTCCATCTCCACCGGGCCGTCCTGGATGTAGGCGTTGTGGAAGGCCTCCGGGTACTGGGAAAGGTCGCTGTACACCTCCACCTGGCTGGGCTCGGGGGTGGCTACCGCCGAGCTGGCTGGCTCCGCCGGGTCCGCAGGCTTTGCCGCATCCTGGGGATACTTGGCGGCCTTTAGGCTTTGCAGCAGGTCCCAAATCTGATCGGCACCGGCCTCCGGGTCCAGCTGCGCCATGATATAATGGCCGTCCCAAGTGAACATCAGGTTATAGTCGTTGGGCACTTTCTCCTGATTCCAGTTTTCGGCCAGGGCCTCTTTGGTCAGAGTATTTAGGTCTCCCGCATACTCCCTGGCAAACCACTCCTGGTAGGCATCGCTGGTAAAATCCGTCAGCACAGACCAGCTCTGCACCAGCTTGCCCTGGTCCATCCAGTCGTATTCGCAGTTCAACTCTACCACCTGGCCGGAACGAATCGTCAGTTCCGGTTCACCTATCTTGTCTGTGTACTGGGTGTTGCCCGGGGGGTAATAGCCCTCAAAAATATCGGGGTCCTCATACTGGTCCAGGCGCACAACTTCCAGCTGGCCCCTGGTCTCCCGCATTTGCTCCAGGAAGGGCCAAAGGTTCTCCGCGTTGGCGCAGTCGTCCAGGGTAGCCACCACGTACAGGCCCTTCCAGGTGAACACCAGCTTATTATTTACCATTGCGTGGTGCCTGCGCAGTGTGTCCTCCAGCACCTCCGGGGTCACGTCCACGTCCAGGTCGCCCATAGAGTACATGGCGTCAATGGGGTCAATGCCCTGGCGGGCGTCCAGGTCCCGGCGGTACACGGCCCAGCCCGCGATGGGTTTGGGGTTCTCATAGGCATGGGCGTACTCTATCTCAATGCTGGCGGGTTCTTGGCCTTTTCGATGTTCTGTGACTAGCTGCTCCGGCGGGCACCATACCGCTTCTTCAGGACCGGGACAGAACTCAGTGAAAGCGAACTCTTCCTGCTGACCGACGCTGGGCCCCATTTCGGCGGTTATTTCCCCGTAGTCGCGGTTTTCAATCCAACCTGTGTACTCATCGCCCTGCTCCTTGGTAAACCGCCCATAGTCCACCGGGTGCAGCCAGAACCAGTCCAGCACCTCAATGAGCTCTTCACAGGAGATATTGTGGCTTCCGTACAGCTGGTACCAGCCGTCCTGGCGCTGGTAGGTCAGGCATTTCTCATTCCCTTCGCCCCCGACTACCGTAATTTTTACGCCGTCCCGCTCTACCACAGTCTTGTTGGCCATTTGGGCCAGGTACTTCTCCCCCTGGTAGCCTTCAAAGGGTTGAGGTGCGGTGCGCAGGATGATATCGTCCGAGAAGTAGCTGCCCACTCCATCTCCTAGGGCGGTGCGCTGCCAGCGGATGGTTAGGGCCTTCACCGCGCCGGATTCGTCGTCATAGTCCGCGCCAATGGTCAGCCACTGGTCCCTAGGCCGCAGGGGCAGTACCTGCTGGCTTTCCAGCAGAAGCCGCTGGCCGCCAAAGAGTGCCTCTACCAGAACATCCTTTTCTGTAACATCCGCCATCATATGATGGAGAAACTCCCAGTCTCCATCGTCCATGTTGTGTTGAAAGTAGGTTTCGGCGGGAATGTGCTCTGTGGTATAAGAGCCACTGCTGGCCGACGGGGTTACCCGGTTGCCGCTGCGGGCCATGTACTGTATCACCTGGCTAGCGACTAGGATACCACACAGCACCACCACTCCCAGGCTGACCGCCAGCCAGCGGCCCCAGGGGCGGCCGGTGGAGACCAGCTCGATCATTACCTGGTCCTCTTCCTTATGGTTTCCTTTTTCAACTTTGGGCAGCAGGCCCAGCAGCCTTGCGCCCTTGCTCCTTTTCGTTTCTTTCTCAGGGGGTTCTCCGGCTGCGGACTGTATCAGATCAACATCGATATTTGCCATAATCTCCAGCATCTCCTTTCCGTTCATAGGTCGTATCCCTCCTTTTTTAAATATTCTCGCAGGCTGTCCCGGCATCGGAACAGGGTGACCTTCACCTTGCTTTTTCCCACCCCGCAGCGCCCGGCTATTTCGGCGATAGAATCTAAATACCAGTACCGCCGCAGGAATATATAGCGTTTTTCCGGTTCCAGGGTGCGCAACCATGCGCTGACTGTCTGGCTAAGCAATACACTGTCCACTTGTCCCTGGGTATCGCCAGGGGCAGGAATACACTGTTCCATTTCCTTGGTGAGCTCCACTAGGGGAGCCCGGCGCTTTTTAGCGTCGCGGCGGCGGCACATGTCCAGTGCCAGGTGCCGGGTGATCTTTGCCAAAAAAGGGAACAGGTACTGGCGGGGCTCGTGGGGAGGGATGGAGCCCCAAGCCTGCAAATAAGTATCGTTCTCGCACTCCTCGGCGGCGGGCATGTCCGCCAGCAGACTATTTGCCAAGCCCCTCAGCTGCGCTCCGTATTTGTTCGCCGTGTAAGAGAGCGCGGTCTCGTCGCGGCTGATAAATAGCTCCACTATTTTTTCATCTTCCATGCTCTTCACTCCATTTCGAGGGCCCTCAAACTAATAAGCGTAAAAAATGGCGGTTGGTTACAGCTTATTTCAGATTTCTATTCTAATTATAGCGGATACGGCTTATTATGCAAATTACAATATATAGTTAACTTCCACTCAGCGGCGAAAAAGGCCGGCTGAGAATCTAAAATTTAAGAGGGTTGAAATCATGAACAAAAGCAAGTTTCTGAAGAAATCACTTGCGATGCTTCTGGCCATCATGATGGTCGTCGCAATGATTCCGCTCAGTGCTGCGGCGGAGGATGCTCCCGCACCGGTAGATCCTCCGGTGATCACGGTGAACTCGCAGTATGCCGACTATGACGCCGAGACAAAGACGCTCAGCGTAAAGGTCGAGGATACCGCGTCCGTGGACATCACCCGTGGCGCTCTGACCGGCGACCGTGCCGGTTGGGAGGTTTACGTGGTCACCAAGACCGTGAACCCCGAGACCCAGCAGAAGGTGGAGCTGAAACTGCCCACGTACTACCTGGACCTGACCAAACAGGCCGAAAAGAATGAGGACGGGACGTACAGCCTTCCAGTGAAGATGTACGACGACACCGACGGCAAGCATGAGCTGAAAGGCGAGTACACCTTGGTGGTAACCGAGGACCGTACCGTGGCCTTTGACTCTGCCGACCTGCGCACCGTGCGCGTGAACCAGAGCTGGAAAGAGGGCGCTAATGAGACCACTGTCTCCGCCATCTCCGGCGAACATGACAACGCTGCGGAAACCATCTCTATCGTGCTGCCTCTGGGCCTGACCGCTGGCAAGGTGGGCCTGGGCCAGAACATGGACGACGAGCAGGCCCGGCGCATCTTTGTGCCCGAGTCTCCCAGCGCCACGGTAGAGTACCTTGCGCCTACTACTGACCAGACAAAGGCTACTGTAAAGGTTACTGCCCGCGATGGCAAGACCAAGACCTTTAACGTGACCTTTAGCTACGAGCAGGTGCTAACTGACATCGAGATTGTAGACCGTGAAGAGACTAAGGATCCGCATATCGGCGGCAGTGTAGGAACTGCCCAGGGCATTAGCATGGACGCTAATGGCGACGCGGTGATCTACATTCCGGTTGGAAACAACACTTGGGTGAACGATGCTACTCATCACACCACTACCAGCCACTTCTATGCCAACTTCAAGACCAGCACTGGTCTGGTGCGCGTGGAAGATCCCCAACCCACAGCTCCCCCGGCAGACCTGTCCAACGTTGCCTGGGCGGCTAATACCAGTGGCGAGGATGAACCCATCGTAAGCCACAACAATACCATCCGTTTTGTTAAGGTCGGTAACGTCTACACTGCCTGGCTGACCGTAATTACCAAGGCCAACTGGGACGAGGACGACAGCACCCTGAACAACCGTACCACTGGCGGCTCTCCTGACCGTGAGGACGTGTATGCCAATGTGAAGGTGGTTCTGTCCGCCAAAGCGGGCGGTGGCTCTGGCAGCACTGGGGACGACCCCAAGCTGTATGAGCTGCAGCTGGAAGGCTACCAGGCCAAAGTGAACCGCGATGGCTGGGAAGATGGCGATAAGATCGACATCTATGTGAGCAACGACGACTACATTACCTCTGGCTGGGACACCTACCAGGGCAAACGCATTAGCGCCCTGACCACCGCTGGCGCCACCGTAAGCATTCCCGAGCAGAGCACCGTGGTGCATGGCCCCTACTGGCAAGTCATCCCCACCGCTACCAATGACGTTGGCCGTTTGGAGAAACGGGAGATTGATAACGTGAACATTGCTGGCCACAAGTTTAATCTTCAGATTTCTTCTGGCGGCAAAACCGCGATTATCACTGTAAACATCAAAAAAGCGGCCCACTATGTGCCCGAGATGACCGGCTTCCGGCTGTATGACGCGAAGAACGACGCTTGGTATGAGGGTGTTCAGACCAGTTACCGTGGCGACCACTTTGTGGTAACTTTGCCCGCTAACCTGGGTACCAAGGTTCCTGTGGCCTCTCGCATTCGCGGTGAAGGCAGAAACATGCACTTAGGTGTTTCGCCCTCTAACGCTAATAGAGTTTTCTTGACTGACGGCAGTGAGAATAATGATGCAAAGTGGACCATTGACTTTAGTGGCCTAACTTCTGAGCAGGATTTCATTAAGGCAGTGGCTGATGTACGTGGTGCAACGGCTGCTGAAATTGAAATCGAAGCCATTTATACCAACAGTAAGCTTCAACTTTTTGTTGACAAGAACAACGATGGTAATCTTGACTCTGGGGAAGAAATTGGCTATGTGGACTTCACCAATTCTACTAACGATGCCGCTAACCTTCCCGTTAAGACGCTGGATGTTAGCGCCAAGACCCTGGGCACCGTGAAGGTTACCGGTAATGGCAAGGTAAAGAATTATACGGGCCCGGGCGCACATGTGTCCATTCCTGCCTCGCCTGCTGTGACCGGTACCACCGGTGGAGCATGGACATACTTTGTGAGTGGTGGTATTGGTGAGAATTGGAAAGGTGGTTCTGCAACGGCCACTTTGAAGGCTAATGTTGCCGACTACACTACCGCTACACCCACTGGCCTGACCTATAGCTGTTCCATTGGCTACACCTATGACAACGTAGATCTGGGTGCTTGGCTGGAGGGCCTGCGCGTGTATGCCGAGATCGGGAACGGCACCTATGCCACCCCCGGCGGCAAGGGCTTTGGCGTGACCACGAATGCCTTCGGCATGAACGGAGACGCCAACGGAAACGGCCGTAAGGATTCCTTTGAGTACGAGGAGATCGAGAACCACATCACTACTGTGAAGAAGATCTGGACGCCCAACTACACCGTTGACAAGAGCGGCAAGGAAACTGGCCACGGCAAGATGAGCGACTACCTGGTGCTGCGCGTGACCAACAGCGAGAACAACCAGGACTTCCGGGACTACACCATTGAGCTGCGTCCCCAGGACAGCGTGAACGACGATGTTTCTGACGGTGTGAACACCAAGGCTGAAATCACCGTGGGCTCCGCCACCACTGCCCTGGACAATGACCTGGTTTATGGCGGCAATACCATTTCTATGATTGCCGGCCGTGCGGTTTCATACTTTGGCGGTTCTACGCCTGCTAACACTACCGCTCCTGTCGTGACCACTGCTCCTTATGAGCCTGCTGACAAAGACCAGCGTGAGAATCTACAGGACCAGCGGAAGTTCGAGGTAGCGCTGAATGCTGCTGCTCCTGCTGGCACTCCGACTCCTGCCGAGAAGGACGAGTCCAACGAGGCTACCGCTGCCCGTCTGAACGATGCCGCCGCGTATGTGGGCGCTATCAAGGACGACGAGAACAACTTCCCCATCGAAATTAAGGACATTCCCGGCGTTGCAGGTGCTAAGGTTCTGGAAGTCACCGTACCTTACAACTACAAGGCCCAGACCAAGCCCCAGGATATTCCCACCAATAGTAATCCCCTGCTGAACGACGGCCAGAAGGTGTACTTCTCCGGCGTTACAGCTTCCAAGGACTCTACTCTGGTGCGTTATCAGGGTACTGTTGCTACCGGATACAAGGTCGATGCCAATGCGCTCTCCCTGAACAAGAACATTCAGGATAAGCAGAGCACCATGTCCTTTGTCTTTACCGAGGACGAGATTGCCAAGGCCTGGAATGGTACTGTAATTAACCGCGACGTGATGAGCAAGGCCAACGTGCTGTACCTGTACAGCAAGTCCGACGAGGGCAAGGCTGCTGGCTATGCTACCACCGGTGTAAGCGGCGCGACCGACTTCAACACTGTAGTTCCTGGTACAAATGGTACTGCTGCGGACGGTAATACAACCGTTGAAGCCAAGGACACCATGCCCACCATGATCTACTACGTGGTGGCCAAGCGCGCCCCTGTAAGCAAGAACACCTCCCTTAGCAGCTTCAATTCCGACAAGCCCGGCCAGGTAGATGTGAATGTGAACTGGTCTCAGAAGATCATTGACGTTTCCATCCCCTACAGCTGGAACTGGGGCGCCTACCGTGAGGACGACAGCCACGACTTTACCTTTAACTTTAACATCGACAAGAACGCGACTCTTATTGACGTAATGCACGACACCACCGAAGTTCCCATGAAGGTGGACCGCTCTACCTCCGTTAACGTTTCCGAGTACGAGGGCAAGCGCCAGAACGTGTTCGAGTGGGTTTCTTCCAGCCGCACCGACAAGCCTGCCACCCAGTTCTTTGTACGTAACGGTATGCTGTACACCTTTGACCCCGACACCGGCGATGAGCTGCAGATTACCGGTATTCAGGGCAACAAGGACGAGTACCGCAACTATGCCCACGGCGTGATCACCAGCAAGGACACCGAGCTGCGTATCTACGACCAGGACAAGAAGAACATCAACACCTACAAGCTGCGCGTCAACATCAAGGCCTCCGAGGGCATCGCCGACATCAAGACCCTGAAGGTGGGCGAGACCTTTGCCGAGCTGGCCGAGGATGGCAAGACCTATAACGTGAAGCTGACCGACGAGGACCAGGCTTCCATCCTGATGGAGATTACCACTGCTTCCGCTTTGGCTGCTGTAGAGATCACTACCGTTGACGGCACCGAGACCTACGACGCCAACAACTACCTGACCAAGCGCTGGAACCTGACCGAGGGCGCTACTATTAAGGTAACCGCGGAAGATGACACCAGCAAGGTTTACAACCTGGTGATTGGCGAGGCCACCGAGCCCACGCCGAGCCCGACGCCCAGCGAGGAGCCGAGCCCGAGCCCGACGCCGGACTTCGACGCCAGCAAGTATGCTGACCTGGATAAGCTGTCCGAGAGCGTGCGCGCCGAGGTAATCGCGGCCATGAAGGCTGGTCTGGTG
>CAJTCU010000014.1 GCA_910574935.1 Oscillospiraceae bacterium | reverse complement strand
AATTTTTCAATGGCGGTGGCTTGGTTTTCTGTACCCTTTTTGCGGCGACTATAAAATCCCGCTTACCTTCAATTTGGCTCTTGACTTTTATTAGCAGGTCTTTACAAATAGTATATTCTTTTTTTCAGGGATTTGCAAGGGCTTTGGCTGTATCAGGCTGCATTTTCCTCCAGGTCGCCGGGCTCAACACGCCAAAGCTCGTCTGTTAGGTCTTTCAGCGTGCAGGCCACGCGGGGGCACCTCTCTGGAGACTCGGCGGGCAGGATTTCAATGCCCAGCGCCAGCACCTTTCGGTAGACATTCTCACAGCAGAAGTATCTGCCCCGGCTGTCGTTTCTCAAGTGGGACAGGAAGAAGTTATTGTGGTCCACCCCAGCGCGGCGGATGCCGAAAATCTCCACGGTATAGTAAGGCTCTGTGACAGGACGGGGTTCCAGCTGCTTGCGAACCATATCCCAGCTGATAATGAAATCGCTGGCGAAGCGCTCACAGAAGCGGCCCACGTCTTGGATAAGACGCGTGATAATGTTGGACAGGTTTAAATTGTCCAGGGTTCCGGTCTCAGTACAAAGTATGCGCTCACACTGCTCGAAGTTGCGGACGATAATCTGTGGGGTAGGTTGCAAAGATTTTCCTCCTTTCATCAGGCCAGCAGGCCCTTGCCCGCTGGCTCCATAACGCGGTGGGGTATCTTCTTCACTTCCGTGTACTGGCCGGGGGCATAGTGCTCCAGCATGAAGACAAAGCCCTCCCGCAGCCGGTCGCAGGTCTTGTCAAAATCCTGGACCAGCTCCACCCGGCCGCGCAGGTCCTGCATATCCCAGCCGGCAAAGTCCTCGTACATGTCGATGGAGCGGCCGGGATAAAGTGAGTAAGTGCCGTCCTCGTTTGCCTCCGCCTCGTACAGCACCAGGTAGCCGCTGCTGCGACCGTTGAAGCCGATATGGTAGCCGGTGCGCTGGTAAAAGTCCGAGACAGTACGGGCAAAGAATATGTCCCAATCGGGAGCCTCCACCTCGCCGCTAGCCACGTCATAGGCCAGGTCTTGCAGCTCGCTGGGGATATCCAGGTTCGGCACCTTGACGTCGTTGGCATAGGACGTGGAGCGGTTCCAGGAGTTCATGGTGTTGTAGCGGTAATGCTGGGTCAGGAATCCGGTCATGGCTGCCCGGCTGCGTCGGTTGACTTTCTGGTAGAACATGCTGCTCATCTCCTTTCGCTGGCCGGGGCCAGCGGCATTTCCCGCCACCCTTGGCATCGGGAGATGCAAAAAAGCCACCCCGGCAGCAAGTCCAGGATGGCCTCTTTCCACTATTCCTTTTCTATCAACCCGAACCAAATGAACGCCTCGCGGATAGCCGCCTCTTTCTTTGGGGCCAGCTTTGGGGCAGGCTGCCCTTCGGCATCTCCATACCCCTTATACTTCGTCTTGGCAAGGCCGCAGAGTTCCTTGGTCTGGGATATGGCAAGATTGCTGACATGGATGCCATACCGCTCCTTGACCCATGCCTGGATGTCCTTGTAGGTGGCGCGTTTCGTCTGTAAACGCGTTTCGCCCTCATAGCCGTCTATCTCGACTATAAGGGCGAACACGTTACGATACACCGCCAAACTAATCCTTGACGTGGTGTTCGTATACCTAGCGTTTGGTGGAGATGGCGGGATTCGAACCCCCTTTTCAATCAGCCAAAACCCCAGTATTTATGCGGTTCTTTGGATTGATTGAACACTTTATTGAACACTTTTACCGTGATGAGGCCCCGGCGCATAGCGTCAGGGCCTTTTCTTTTTGCCTATATTTCCTTGCCATCCGGGAACACAAAATCAAAGAGAGCGTTAGGGGAAAATTTTCTGTTGACAAATCTTGGCCTTTTTCGTATAATATTAACACGGCGTTGCGAGGCACAAAACCAAACATAATAGAATGTTGTGTGAAATCTTAGTATGATATTTCAAATCGTTCCGGGTGGTCTGAGCCGGATTTAGAAGAAATATGTTTTTTGCCATCGGGATTTTTCCATGCAAAAGAGTCATTGCCTAATATCATGTCTCTTAAATAAAAAAAGCCCCCGGCCCTCCCAATTGGGGAAAGCCAGGGGCTTTTGTGTTTGATTATGCGCTCAGTGTCAAGGTGCCCACACCCATCTTCTGGTTGCGAACTTCGGCCTCAATCAAACCCTCCAAATAGCGGTCTAATGGCCCATAAGCGGCCTCTAAAAAGTCCTTAGCTTCCTGAGTCAGCAGAACCTTTGCCTGGGCAATGGCCACTTTGAGAGCCCATTCCTGGTTCTCTTTTGTGAATTGCCCGGACTTTTTCAGCTCGTCCACGTACTTTTGACTGGTGAAAGTCACGGCGTTAGCCACCGCATCAGCCACGGCCTCCAGGACCTTTTTCGCCGTCTCGTTTTCGGACTTCTGGCCCAAATAATTGCTCAAAGCTTTGATGCCTTTGCCAACAAAAGCCGCCAAAACAGGCACGGCGGCCACCAGAACGGCTTGCAATAAAGTGGTCAAAAATTCATTCATTATGCTTCCTCCTTGAGTTCTGGAAAGACTGGTTTACCGCAGAAAGAGTCCGGTTCATCCGACAAAGGGATGCCCATTTCCTCCGCAAGTTCGCAGGCTATCCTCATTAATTCTTCATCGTTTACAGTTATTTTAATGTTTTTCATGTCAAGTTTTAGCCCATCGGGCCGCCGTTTTCATCGGCCAAAAACCCGTTTGATTTCGCGCTTTCAAAGGTAATCCCGCCCTCTTTATGGTCAGATTTCGCCATATTAAGATAGAAACTGCACACCACGCCGTGGGCCGTCCACGGCAGGCCAACCATAGCGGAAAGCCACGGTAAAGAGCCCACATAGCCGTTGTGGATGCAGTAGGCCGCCAGCAATAATCCGCCAATTGTCACGGCCCAAAGCAGCCAGCGAATATCGGAAATCAGCTGCTTAGAAAAGTCCGGGCGGGACTTTATTTTTACAACTTTTGCCCTCATATGCGCGGCCATTTCACAGTTTTCCCATAGCCCGCTTGACCATCACAGCGGCCTTACATTCGCTTTTTGTGAGGCTCAATTTGCCGTCTCCCGTACCGTTAATGACACCCTTTTCCACCAACTCGCGGATGTCCTCACGCCAGTAGGAGGGTACTTCTTCGATGGTGTTGTAGGTGGGGTTTATCTCATCGTACATCTTCTTAAATTCTTTGCCGGTCATGATGCTTTCCTCCTTTGCCGCCGGGTCTTTCGCCGACGCAATTTTATTGATGTAGTCGAGGCACACCCAGCCCTCGCCGCAGTAGCCCCAGTTTCCATCTTCTTTGGTGATAGTCAGCACCGTGCCGTCCTCAAAAGCCTTAATTACCGAGCCGCTAACCGGGGCCGTGCGGCAGTTGAGGCCAACATCGGCATTGACCTGCCCCTGATATGCCTTGAAGGGCCCTGCGGGAGCGCCGCTGAGTTTCTGGTTCACCTCTTTGGCGATCTGCCCCAGCCGGTTATAGATATAATCGCCGGGACAGGACTTGTTTTCGTAGTCCCTATGCACCGTCAAATTGCAGCCGTTCAGATGGTTCACGCGGGTGATTTTGTCCGTGGACCACACCAGTTTTTGAATGCCATTGCGCCTGCAAATGTCCGCACACAGCGCAATTAAAGACTTCCAAACGTTGGCGTTAATGGCGTAAGGATAAAACCCATCACTGGCACACTCTATGGTAATTGCACGGTTATCGTTCTCCCAGCTGGAGCTGCACCAGGAGCGGTCAGCCTCGTCAACAACGGTGCAAATGCGCCCATCAAAGCCGATGCCGTAGTTGCAGCTTGCGCCCTTGGACTCCCTGCTGAACTCATTGCAAAGTGCTTCCACGCCCATCTGACCGACCACACAATGGATGGTAATTGTGTCGATTTTGTGGTTCCTGGGACTGTTGCGATTGGGGCTAATCAGCCTCATACAGCTGAGATTGCTGTTGCTCATCCTACTTTCCTCCCTTGTGAAAATCCTCCAAATCGTCGATGCGATGGTTGGCAACCCGGATTTTTTCCTCCTGTAATTCTGTGCGTTCTTCCAGCTGATAGGTGCGTTCGATCAGGTTATTGTGGGCCTGGACCTTCTTTTCCAGCTGCTCCAAGCGGTACTGCGTCAGCCGGGAAGAGGCCAGCACGCCGCAAAGAGAGCCGACGCCGGACCCCAACAGGCCAATCAGCGCCACAAGAACCGCGTCATTCATAAAAACACCGCCTTTGCAAAAAATAAAACCCCAGCCTTGCCTCTTGACAACGCTGGAGCTTGTGGTATAATAAGCATAAAGAGGGCTCTGCCACATGGCGGTCAACCCTTACCTTCTAGCTAAAAAGTTAGCCGTCCGGGGGTGAACCGGGCGGCTAACACGCTTTCATAGGTGCTAAGTACGAGAGCAGTATTGCTACCGCTAACAGTATCAGCACGAACCGCAGGACTCGCGTCCAGCGTATTCTTCCCATAAAGCGCCACCTCCCTCCTTGTGAAAGTCGGGAAAGTGTATCACCCCCTCTCTATCGGGGATGAGCTAACCGCCTTTTATGCGACAACGTCCTCCGCCCCCGGCTGGGGGCGCTTTTATTATACCATTCTGGGGAAATTTGTCAATTCTTTTGAATCAAGAAATTGGAGGGATTTGTTCTTTTGTGGCTATACTTCTGGCCCGGCGATATATGTTCCATAAATCGCGGATACAAACTGGTGATTCACCGTATTAAATAGCCCAATTTTGTTATCTGCCAGCCGTTTGCACGGGATAAAATCACCCTTCAATTCGTCCTTCACATAGATTTGCATGGAGTATAGCCGCATGGGATAGGTGTAATAACCCGATGAATGATTCACATATTCGCCAATATATAACATGACGTTTTGGCTATATCCCGTGCTGTAGGATGATGTGTCAACCACCGTGTCTCCCACAATGATTTTTCCGTTTTGCGGCGCAAAATCGATCTGAACTTTCTTGTTTGCCTCAAATGTGTATGCAAATTTGTTGGAAGCAGCACTGTCTCCGCTTGTCCTTCCCGAGCGCCACCATAGCCCGATTGTGTTGAATTGGCTGGAATTGAAAAACTGCCGCAACTGCACTTCAAAAGAATAACCTGTCGCGTTTTTGACATGACCTTGAAAAATCATATATGTGGTTTGGGACCCTTTTTCAAGGGGCATCATTTCCATTACAACTCGTGTGGCTCCTGTTGTTGCGCTGATGCCAGTAATGCCGGTTGTGGTTTTTGACAGCTCCACATATTCCAATTCAACATATTCCTCGGGCACTCGGGAAGTGAGGCTAAACGCCTTTTCATACCCCGTAATCACCTCCAATTCAGAGCTCTTTTCCACCCCATTCAGCGTGCCACTGATGGTCCAAATTCCCGGACTTGGAAGCGTCAAAACCACGTTCCCCGTGTCGCTAACAAGGCCGCTTATCGTCTCGTCACCGAGAGTGGCGGTAATGGTTGCGCCAACATCGGCTGTCACCCTCAGCGGCACCGCAAACTCCCCGCCCGTCTTAATCGCCCGAATGGCCTCTTCCAAATGCGCCGAGTCCCGCAGCTCCGGCAGCTGGGCCCCCAGCTCCCCGCAGGCCGCGTAGGCCCTGGCAATGTTCGCCGTGATTCGCCCGATCTCCGACTGGATGCTCATGCCGCTGCCTCACACCGCCGCCAGGGCTTTTGCGATATCATCCGTCAGGCTCACCGTGCCGCCCCGGGTGTACCCCGCTGGGATAACCACGCTGGTCACCGTCAGGCCGTCCAGGCTGGCGGTGGCGTCGCCGTTGTCGGGCATGGTCCCGGTGAGCTTCTCTCCGCCCGCGTAGGCGGTCCTTTCCGCCAGAATGTGCCCCGCCAGGGCCGTGGCGTCCGCCGTGTCCGCGTACTCCTTGGGAATGCTCTCCACTGTCACCGTGCCAAGAACCTTCCCCTCCGTGGCCTGCACCACCTGGGCCGCTTTGGCCGGGACCGCGCTCTTGTTCTCGGGAACGAGCTTCACCAGCCCCTGGCCGTTGTGATAGCCCTCCGGAATGGCGAAGCTGGGGGTCTCCGCCGTCAGGGTCTTGGCGGCGGCGCCGTGGTTCGGCATGGTTCCCGCCGCCACCTTGCCGGTGGAATCCACAAGCACCTTGCCCGTCAACACGTCCCCCGGCCCCGCCGTCACGGCGCTGACGTTCTGGTACACCTCCGGGATGGGGGCCACCGTCACGTCGGAAAGGCCGTAGTAGCCGGAATCCGGGGTCACGTTCTGCTGAAGCTTGGTAGGCGTAACGCTTTTAGACTGCAGGCTGTAGTTGCCGCCTCCCGCCACCCCGGAGACCGTGCCGCTGCCGTTGTGGTAGCCCTTGGGGATGGTGTAGGTGTCCCCCTCCTGGACCGTGGCGGACACGGCCCCCTGGTTCTCGATGCCTTCAATGGCGGCGGCCAGCTGGTCTAAGTTGGCGGTGCTCTGGGCCAAACCCAGCTCGGTGGCCTTAGCCCGGATGGTGTTCTTGTCGGTGGTAATGCGGGCGATCTGCTCCGCGATATTCATGCTGATGACCTCCTCTGTCAGATGGTTTCCAGTAAGGCGGCGATGTTGCCCAGGGTGGACTCTACCGCCGCCGCCGTGATGGGTAAGGTATTGTCCCCGGCGAAGTCCTGGGCGGTGTGCACAGTAACCACGCCGCCTTTGACCAAAAACCCGTGGCCGAACACGTAGTCCGGCCCCTGGCCGCCCCCGCCGCCGGTGAGGGGGACGGAGGCTAGCAGGGTGTGGTCCGCGTACAGGCCCAGCTCCCCCTTCGGGGTGTAAGCCATACGGTTAGCCCGCCGGGCCAGCTCCTGCCGCCACAGGTCGGGGGTGGGAGGCCGGGCAGTTTCTCCCGGGGCGGCTCCCTCCCAGACCGGCCCCAGGCTGCACCACACGGTGGGCAGAACGACCTCTTCCCCCAGCCTGCCGCAGACCCCAACACCCAGGGAACCCCCGGCGTTTTCTAAGACTTCCCAGGGGATGAAGCAGCTGTCGGACTCATCCAGCAGCAGGGAGACCACCCGCTCTCCCGCCCGGAACATAGCGGTTTTTTCCAGCCCGTCCCAATGGGAGGAAAACTGAAAACACACCTGGTTTACATGGAGGGACCCGCTGGTAATTGGCTCCCGGTCGATTAAGAGCAGCTGGTTTTTACGCACTTTTAATAGAAACACAACCTCGCCCCCTAAAGGATTTTTCGGGCCTTACCGCCCACGCCCACGTATGCCGCGGTGATCTCCCGTGCCTTGCCGTTTACGCCCACATACAGCTTTCCCAGGGCCCGGGCCTTGCCCGATACCCCGGCGTATGCCGCCATTTTCACCACCTTCAAGACCGGGCCCTGCACATAATCCGCCGAGGTAAATCCCCACCCATCAGAGGTCAGCACCCGGACCTGGATGCTCTCCGCGTTGGCTGGCACCGTCAGGATCTTGGAAGCACTGGTGGTCTTGACTCCCAGGTTCACCCAGGAGCCGCCGTTCACCCGGTAGGAGTATTGGTAGTATATCTCGCCCCCAAAGGCGGGGGTGGCCGCTTCCACCGAGACGGTAAGGGTATCGCCGGGGCGAAGTTCCTGGGCGGAGCAGGACAGGCCCAGAGGGTCGATGCTGTCCGAGCCCAGGTAGCCGTACCAGACCGTGCCCGCTGCGTTGGCGCTGTTCTGGGGGTAAGAGCCCGCGCTGGCGGCGGAGGCCTTGCCCTGGCTTACCCCGTTGGAGAGATAGACCGCCTGGTAGCCGTGCTCCACAAAGCTGCGGTTGGCCGAGCCGTCCCAGGTGCCGGAGGGAGTCACGGTGATGGTATAGGGCACCCGGCCCTGGGTGGCCGTGCGGGGCTTTAGATACCACAAATCGTCGTTGTCCCAGCCTGTGTACTCTAAAATAGTCCCCGACTCAGGCGTGGCGGTTTGGGAGGCGGAGTTCCTGATCAAAAGATACAGATTCTGATAGGCGCCGGCCGTCTTGTCATAGACATAGTTTAGCCAACGAAGCTCCCCCTCCAATTTGAAAACGCCCCGGTTTTTGTCAAAGCTGTACTCGTTGCCCACCGCGGCCCAGTAGGTATCCCCGTCGGCGCGGCTGCCCTCCACGCTGGTCACGGTTTTTTGCGTCTCCTGATAGCTTTTTGCCGTGCCGAACTTCTCCCAAACATACCGCGTGCTTATACCCCCGCCCCCCTACTTATACACAAAATACAGCGCCCCCGTGGCCAGGGGCGAGGTCCCCGCCGTCAGGTCCGCCGTGCCGAAGGTGATTCCCAGCTTCTGCAGGGCCTGGGCGGCGGTGGCCGCGCCGGTTCCCCCGTTGGCGATGGGCAGGACACCCGTCACCCCCGGGGTGATATCCTCCGTGCCGTCAAAGCTGGCCCCGTTGGCGCTGGCCAGGTCCGTTTGGATGCTCCGGGGGGTGCTGAGCTTCTCTGCCGCTGCAGCCGCCTCCCCGGCGGGCATCGCTCCCACGTCCGCCGCCGTAGGGGTCCAGTTATCGGGCCTGGCTCCCACGTCCGCCGCTGTCAGCCTGTGGGGATTCTCCCCGGAAAAGTGGGCCTCCAGGGCGGCCATAGCGGCATTGAGAGCTCGCTGGGCCCTGTTGACCTGCTCCATTAAGTAGTTGTAGCCGTGCTGCTCGGTAAGCCCCACCTCCCGGCCGGTGGGGGCCACGGTCTGCCCGTCCTGCCAGTCGGTGGGGAGGTCCGCCGGTAGGGGCGTGAATTTTTCCGCCATTTAAACCGCCTCCGTGATGGGGATGCTGTGCTTAATCTGCACGTTCCCCGTGATAGGGATGTACACCGCCGAGCTAGTCAGCACCTCCCCGGCGCTGTCCAGCAGCTCCAGTTTCACCGCCGCCGGACCGGCCTCCTCCGGCAGGGGATAGCGAACCGTGGCGGTGTTCCCGCTGTAGGATTTCACCAGGCCCTCCACCACATAGCTGCCGTTAACCCGGGCCGCCGCGATGCTTTCCGCCGCCAGCCGGGCCGTGGCCGCCAGGAATTTTTCTTGAATCGAGGGCGAGGCCGCCATCTTCACCACTTCCTTTTCTGTTTCCTCCGCAAAGGGCTTGGCCCCCAGGGCCCAGAACCCCAGCCGGTAATGGTACTGGGCTTGACCCAGAGCTACGGTCTCTCCCATTTGCAGGCCGGTGTGCAAAAACGGGGAGTTGATGTAGGCCACATGGGCAGGCTTTATGCGGCCAATGGTAAAGGCCACCTCCCCGGCGTAGGCCTGGTCCTGGGAGGAGGCCTCGATGGTCAGGGTGTAGTGGGGATAGTCCATGTGGGCCGTCCACTTGCCCGGACCGATAAGCTCGTCCAGCTTTTCATAGAGAAAGCCCAGGGTGTAGGGGGGCTTGCTGGAGACCCGGTTGATCAGCCGGCTGCGGCGAAACTCCAGGGACTCCGCCCCGGGGTCCGGGATGATGCCGAAAAGCGCCTCCCACTGGGCCGCCGTGGCCTGGTCCATGGTCTGAAAGAAAAAGTTGTCCGCTACCCCGTTGATCTCCCGGGCTAAGGCCTCAAAGCGCTCCTCCTCGGTCAGGCAGAGCTCCTGGTAGTCCAGAATCTCCTTGTACCAGTCCGGGAGCAGGGCCAGCAGATCCGTATCAAACCTCATACAGCGTCACCTCCCCGGCCACGGGGATCTGCTGGAGCTGGCCGCTCTCCTCCAGGAGGATATCCGCCGGGTTCTCGTTGAGCAGCACCCCAGAGGCGTTCACCAGGCCCTGGCAGCTGAGAATGGCCGCCAGCACCCGGGAGGCGTATACGGTACAGGCGTACTCCTGGGATGTGCCCGCCACGGGCTTGCCCCAGTTTTTGCGGATATCGGTCAGGTAACCCTCCACCGCCGCCTGGACCAGGGGCCGGACCTGCCCCAGGGTCATGCCGGGGCGCAGGGTGACTCCCGCCCGCATGTTCACTGTCACGGTCTGGGGGGAGGTGATGGTCACCTTCGCCCCAATGGGAGCCATTCCCAGGCCCTGGCCGCTGCCCAGAGGCGGGTCGATCATGGCCTGCACATTCTCCACCAGGGTGGCGGAGGCGGGCAGCAGGTCCGCTCCCAGGATGGAACACTTCACGGTCCCCCCGCCGTTCCAGGTAGGATAAACCTGCACCTGCCCCACCCCGTCCACTGCCAGAATACTCTCCCGGTACGCCGCGATATTCCCCCCAAAGGGCCGGTCCGTCATGGCGGCGATCAGCCGCTGGCGCAGCTCCTCATCCGTTTCCGCGTCGTCCCCGGGTACCAGAATGTCCGTAAGCCGGGCGGAACTCAAGCCCTCAATAAAGGTGATGGGCAAAACCGCGCCGCTGTACTGGTTCCCCACCGATCCGGGGGTCTCGGCGGTGAGCTGGTACTCTCCGGGCTGGCCGCCAGCGGCGGTGACGGTGAAGTTCAGACCATCCCCTATAGTGGAAAACCGCGCCCCCAAGGGGACCGGCGCGTCGAACTCCCCCAGCCGCACCGCCGGGGTGGCCCGCTTGCGGCGGACGCCCCCGATCACCGCCAGGTAGTCCAGGGCCTGGCCCACCGCCGTCTGGATAAAGGCCATCTCCTGCACCTGGGAGAGCCCGATGTAGAACTCCTCCAAGGCGTAGGCGGCCGCCCCCAGGGCTATCTGGAAGAAGCTGCCGTCTCGTTTGTCGTAGGTATCCGGCACCCGGTCCAGCATAGAGCGCAGCAGATTCTGGTAGCTGTTGCCGGTAAAGTCCATCATGCTAAGCGCACCTCCTCCCGCCGGTACAGGTCTCCGAACACCGTGCGCACCCGCAGAGAGGCCGTTAGGCTCTCGCCGCTGGCAGTGCAGGTGAACTGGTCCACCGCCTTGACCCGGCTGTCTGCCGAGAGGGCCTCCCGCACCCGCCGCAGCAGCTCCGCCGCCACATAGCCCGGGTCCTGGCCTATGAGACCGCTCCACTCCATGCCGTAGTAGGGGCCCGTAATGGGCCAGCGGAACCGCTCGATAGAGAGCGCCGCTTCTACGGCCTGGGCCACGGCCTTTCGTCCGTCCGCCGTGCCCTCTATACGCCTGGTGTTCGGGTTGCGCCAAAAGGTGAGGGAGGGCTGCTCCTCCCACCCCAGCCCTGCCAGGTCGAAGCTTGTTTCCGGCGTTACCGCCATACAATCACCCGCCTATTCCTCATAAATTCTGGACAGCACCACAAACCGCTGTCCGTGCCGTACCCGCAGCAAAAGCACCTTGTCTCCTTCTCGCAGCCCACGGTTTAGGATAAGGTAGCCGTCCTCGATGGGAAGCTCCTTTCCGTCCTCCACACAGGCCCATCCCCTCAGCGCGGGACCCGTCTCTCCCCCTGAGACGGAATGGCTGTGCCCCCCGGCCGGCTTGGTGGAGCCGCCGTCCTCCAGAGTGTGGCTATGGTCCTGGGCGGGGCCGGTGGTTCCGCCGGGGGCCGGGTGGGTGTGTTCCAAGAGAGGCAGTTTCTTCTCGATCACGGCGCTGGTCAGATACAACAGCTGCCGCCGGATGGGCCGCATTTGAGGGTTGATGGAGATTTCCAGCGGGTCCGTCCCTACCACCGTGCCGGTGGTCAGGTCCGTGGGGGCGCTGGCCTGCTGGCTCTGCTGGGCTACCTGATGTAAAACGTCTATCAGCTCCATTGCCGCCTCCTATAGGGCCAGGGTGTCAAAATCCATGGTGTGTTCGTCGTTCTTAAAGGTGTGAGTCACCTTCTCCAGCAGCACATACTGGTCCAGGTTGATATCCCCCAGACCCTTTACCCGCATGTACAGCATCATTCCCGCCCGAAGCCCCAGCACCCCCAAGGAGCTTACCGAGAGGGTGCGCATCCGCTGGTTGTAGTACCCCAGGGTGGCCGCCGCCTGGGCTTTTGCTTGGGCGTCGTTTAGGTCTCCATCAATGGACTGGTATAGCTGCAAAAGCCCCCAGCGCCCGATATGAGCCGAATCCTGGGCGATGAACACGTCTGCCCGGCCAGTTTTCTCGTTGGGCCGCGCCAGCTTGACGCTGTTGTAGGTCTGGCTGTCAATGTCCGTCTTGTAGGTGTAGTTGGTCAGCAGGGAGCGGTCCCCCACCATCACCTCCGCTTTCATGTCCCCCGCCTTTTTTAGGGAGAGCCCCCGGCCGTTGTCGAAAAACACGTAGACAGCGCCGGTGTTCAGTAAAGTCTGCTGAATGGCCCCGTCGATAATGTCCAGACAGGTCTGCTCCTCCTCTATAAGAGAGGGCAGCCGGTAGCCGGTGTCCGCGATTTCCCCCAGGTCCAGCTGAAAGTCCCCGGCGATCTCCCGGATGATCTCCCCGGCGGTCCGCCCGTAAAAGGCGTAGGAAGCGCTGGCCTTTAGATACCGCAGCCGGTCGTAGCAGGTGACGCTCACCACCCCCCAGCGGTCCTTGGACTTGGTGAACACCCAGCCGTAAAAGACCAGGGTCCCGTCCACCGTAAAGCGCACGGTGTCCCCCTCCACAAAGGAGATATTCCCCGCCTTATTTAGGGTAAACTCCAAGGTCCCGGGGCTGCCGGTGCGGTTGGTGGTGTAGGTGGCCGACTGCACACAGGGGGCGGCGTCCACCACCGCCCCGGTGGCGTTGTTGGCGATTAGCAGTTCTACTTTCATAGAGCCTCCTCATTTTACCACTTGCAGGGATTCTCTCTTGGTCCAGCCCAGCCAGCCCCCATTTTCGTCCGCCAAGTGGATGGGGTAGGCCCTGGTGGGGTCTGAGGCCACCATATGGGAGACCTTGCAGCGCCTGCCGCTGGCCGTGCCGTGGGGCTCGTCCCCGTAGCTGGAATAGTAATAGGGCCCGTTGGCGATTACAACCGCCCCCACGTACAGCTGGGCGGGAGGGATCTCCCGGGTGGGCTCCGGCTTGGCTTTGGGCTCCTGCTGGGGGGTCTTGGGCTTCTCCACCCGCACGGACATGGGGGAGTAGTCCCTGTACTCCTGCAGGGTCAGGTCGTAGTAGAAGTCCCCGGTCTCGCTGGCCTTCTCCTCGGTCTTAAAGCTGGTCACCAGCACCCGGAACCCCGGGTCGGCGGTCATGAACTTCTCCCCGTCCTCGTAGCAGCGGACCGGGGTGAACAGGATGGGGACCTTGTCCCCCATAGCGGCCTCGAAGAAGTCGATGTAGAACTCCGGCTCCTTAAAGTCCCCGCCGGTGAGCACGTAGGGAGCCGCCCGGCCGGGGAAGAAGCTGGATATCTTCACCTGCTTCTGCTTGGGGGTGCGGGGAATCGTGATGGGCCCCAAGCCCAAAACGTTATACTCCGTGTTGGCGTTTTCCCGCTCGATGGGGAATTTCTCCGGGTTCACCGGCAGCCGGAGCACCGTGTTGTCCCGGGTGAAAAACAGGCCGTAGTCGTTGGGCATAGCGTCCTCCTTATCTCACCTGGGCCGTGCTCCGCAGAGAGGCCGAGGCCGCCTGCTCCACGATAATGTCCCGCATGGCGTTGGCCAGGGCCTGCCGGTCCAGCTCTGTGTCACCGGTGTTCTGCCCGGCCACCTGGATAACCGGGCTCTGCACCGTCAGGTTTACGTTGTTCACATACCGCCGGGCGGCCATATCCACCAGGGATTTCAGGTCCTCCTGGGCCAGGCTCACCTCTTTCTTGATGTCCGCCACGTCGGACCCCAGCCCCCCGCCTACGGAGTCGCCGATGTCCCCTACAGTACCGCCCAGGCCGCCCAGGTTCGCGGCTTGGTAGATGTTTGAAAATTCGTTTCCTCCGCCGGTAAGTCCGCTGCCAAATTGATCTAAATTAAAGTCCTCCAGGCCCTTGCCAAATTCCCGGCCTGCCTGGCCCCATTGTGCCATTGTATCGCTATAAGAGATATGCTCCATCCGCGCCACCTTAATCTTATTCTCCCCAAAGGTGCTGTCTACCCAAGACTGCATACTGGAGCGGAATCCCGCGACAGCGCCCGCCATATTCGTATGGAGCAGCGCGTCAATGGCTCCCGCCACATTTTCCACGATCCCCATGATGGAGTCGAACACCGAGAAAAACAGACGGGCCACAGCTCCCACCGGGTCATCAAAGACATTGGCAAAAAACTCAGCAAATGCCGCTATAATATTCCAAACATCCGCGACCAAATTATAGACCAAAACGTATAGCCAAGCCGCCGCCTCTCCAATAGCGCCGAAAATGTCCTCCGCTGTAGCTCCACACGCCACAAGAGCCGTAATTACCACCGCGATAACGGCAACCAGCAGCAAAAGGGGCCAATGCGCCATCAGTGTCGCGACGGCGGCCAAAAGCATTTTTGCCGCGTAAATGCCCAGCAAAACCCCCGCTACTGACATCACCGTTGCAAAATTATTTCCGATAAACCCTATCAGCATCCCCATTGCGTCGATCACATACCCAATAGAAGCGCCCACCACAGAAGCGACCTGCGCAATGCCCGCCATAAATTTTAGACCTACGGGGCTGTTGAGCTTTTGGTTCAACCGGTCCAAAGCCGGCAATATGCTGTCCGTCACCGGCCGGAACGCCTGTATGGCCATATTCTGGAACTGGGTCCAAATTTGGCTCCAGGTCATGGGCATTTGGGCGAACTTCCGGTCGGTCTCCTCCGCCGCCGCGAACATGGCGTCCTTCACCACCTGGGCGGTAATGGCTCCCTCTGAGGCCAGCTCCCGCATCTCTCCCGTGGAGAGGCCTAGGTAGTCCGCGATGGTCTTGGCGATAGTGGGGGTCTGCTCCAGGATGGAGTTGAGCTCCTCCCCTCGCAGCACGCCGGAGGAGAGGGCCTGGGTCAGCTGCAAAAGGGCCCCCTGGGCCCCCGCCGCCGAGGCCCCGGAGAGGGCGATCTGCTTGTTGATCTGCTCGGCAAAGGCCACAATCTCCCGGGTGGAGCCAAAGGCCTCCCCGGCCAGGTTGCCCAGCTTCCCCACCAGGTCGGCGGTGGCCAGGTAAGAGCCCCGGGCCCGCTGGGCCGAGCGGTAGATCATGTCGTTCAGCTGGGCGGTGGTCTGCAGGCCGTCGTTCATCATGTTCAGCCTGGCGTCGGTCTGGGAGAGGGTGTCGGAGAGCTCCAGTACTCCCTTTAGCCCCCGCAGGCCCAGGTAGGCCCCCACCAGAGACCGCAGCTTGCCCGAGAGCTGGTCCGCCGCCCGGGAGGCCTCCTTCATGGCCCTGGCGTGGCGCTGGGACTTCTGCGCCGCCGCCCCCGCCTGCCGCCCCTGCCGGGCCGCCTCATTTCCCAGCCCCTTTAGGGCCTGTCCGCCGGAGCGGGCCGCCTGGTCCAGGGCCCGGGTGCCCTCCTTGGCCCGGTCCGCGTGGACCGCCTGCTGGCCCAGGGCTTCCCCGGCCGCCTGGGTGGTCTGGGCGTACCCGGCGGCGCTCTCTTGGGCAGAGAGGTTGGCCTGCTCCATCCCCCGCACCCCTTGGCTGGAACGCTCCGCCAGGGTGATAAAGCTGAGAAACGTCTTAGAAAACTTGTCCTCCAGGGTCAAGGTCTCCCGAATAGCGGCCACGGCTCTCCCCCTCCTTCCTTAACTTTTTGGCCGGGAGCGAATCTCCTTAGAGACCATCTCCGCCACCAGCACCCGCTCCCGCAGGGGCAGCTCCAGATACTGGGAGGGCGGCCAGCCAAAATTTACAAAGCAATAGTAGGCGACCAGGGTCTCCGGGTCGCCCTCTAGCAGTTTTTTGCCTCGCCCTCCAGGTCCTCATCCTGAAAGCCCGAGAGCTCTTGAATGGCCTGCACCAGCGCGGCGTACTCGCCGGTAAAGAGCATCTTCCCCGGCAGCAGGCTGGGGTCCACCACCCCGTAGGCCTCGCACAGCTCCCGGTTGGAGAAGTCCGGCGAGAGGGTGGCCGCCAGCACCAGGCTGCGGGAGTAGGCCACGTTGTCGTGGGTCTCCTGTATCTGGCCGTTCACCTTCTTCTGGCGCTTGGCCTTTTTCAAGAGGGCCTCGTTCTCCTCCTGGGTCAGGGCCTTAATCCTAAAGGGCACGGGCCTGCCCGCCTCGTCCACAAAGCGCTGAGAGACCACCACCTCCTTCTCCAGGTTGCTTACCGTGGGCTTTAAAAATGCCGCTAACGCGTTCATGCTGATTCCTCCCTCTCGTTAATTTCCCAGCTGGTCCGGTTCCCGAAAAGCCTCCAGCCTCTTCACGTCCGTGTAGCTGAACTCGAACTCATAGTTCAGCATGGCCTCCTCGTCGTCCAGGATGGAGATGGGGATATCCCCGGTCAGGGCGCAGCCGTAGTAGGCCACCACCTGCTGGCCGATGGAGGTGGTGGGGTCGTTGTTGGTGATCTGGATGTCGAAGTACCTCACCTTGCCGGTGTTGATGTACTCCAGCACCATATCCGTAAACACGTTGGACCCATAGTACAGGGTCCCCTTGCCGGTCTGCTTTACGCCGCTGGGCTTCTGCTGTATCTTGCGGGTGCCCACGCAGCGCATGTCCTGGCTCTGCAGCCCGGCGGTGGTCTGTATCTTCTTCATCCCGGCGATCACCTGGTTTTTTCCGTCCACGGTGATGACAACGGAGCCCTCCGCGCCGTTTACCGTGTCCTTCGCCAGCAAATATGCCATGTCCTTCCCTCCTTAAGCCACTTCCACGGCCACATAGATTTTCTCCACCGAGTCCACCGGCGTAAAGCCCAGCAGCACCACAATGGCGTCGCTTTCCTCCCCCGCCAGCACCTGCGCGTCCTCGGGCTGGAAGTCCTTTACCCCGTGCTGGCGCTCCAGAGACAGCATATAGCTGACCACCGCCCCCTGGAACAGCTTGCGGCCCTGAGCGTCGTTGTCCACCACTCCCAGGTAGTGCTGGGAAAACTGGGCGTATACGTCGCTGGCTATGGCCGCGCACAGCCGCATGGTGCGGTTTTTGCAGAAGGCCCGGCCGTTATTTGGGGTAAAGCTCACCAGGCTGTTTACGTCCTGCAGCACCTTTACCGCCCCGTCCTCGTTGAAGAGGATGAACCGCCCCCGGGCCCCCTGGTCCAGCTTCACCGTTTCGGGGGTTTCCGCCGCCAGGGCCCCGGGGTAGCTGGCGTAGGTGAGGGCCTGGTGAAAGGAGGCCCCGGCCTGGGCCCCGCCCACCCACCAGCAGGTCTCGGCGGGAGTCAGCCGGGTTCCGTCCTCCAGGACCACCCCGCTGGCCACGTTAATGACAAACTGGCTGTCCGGCTGTTCCATGCCGCTGGCCACCAGCTGGCAGTACCGGCCGGCCTCCTGGGCCATACGGACCACAAAGGCCCGCATGGCGGACTTCACCACCGGGTCCTCTCCGTCGTAGATCATCACGCTGGCCCCGCTCTTCTCCACCTGGGTCAAGTACCCGGCGTAGGCGGAGGCCGCTATCTCCCCGTTCAGCCCCCCAGTGAGCTGGGTCCCCGTGGTGGAGGCCAGGGCCCCGGTTCCTGTAAACCTCACCCAGCCGTTCTCCTTTAGGTCCTCCGGGGTCCTGCCCTGCTGGCGGTCCTGTAGTTCTCCGTCCACCAGGGTGGTCACCGTGCAGAGGCCCTCCTGGTCCGGGCTCTCCGCAATGGCGATGGTGATGTCGTTGCCCCGCTCCCCCGGATACCGGGCGGTGACGGTCAGCCCGGCCAGTTTGGCGCTGGCCGGGGCGGACCCGGCGGCGGGGGGCCGGTATAAGAGCAGCTTTCTGGGGGCGGGGGTGCGGCTGCTGCCCTTGAAGATCTCCCGGATAAACCTGGCCTCCGGGCGGCCCGCCCCGTACCCGCAGAAGGGGGTGGGGTCGGTGGAGGGCTCCACCTCCTCCATCACCCCTACGGGGCCCCAGCTCATGGCCTTACAGATGGTAACGGCGCCCCGCTGGCCCACGGAAAGGCCCAGCCCCGCCTTTGTGCGAAAGCGCAGGTATACCCCGGGAAGGGGCTTGTTCTGCGTCTCCCAAGTGCCTCCTGCCATACTGTCACGCTCCTTTCTTCTCGGGCCCGAAGAACCCGTCCACAATGCCTCGCGCTTCCTCCAGGGTGTAGCTCTCCTCTGTGAGCAGCGCCGCTAAAAAGTCCCTCTGGTACTGGGAGAAGGCCTTGCTCTCCAGCAGGGCCTCCCGGGTGTACCGCTTGGGCTCAGTCCGGCTTTTCGCCTTTTCCTTCTCCATCCTTTATCCGCTCCTCCATGTTCATTTTCATCATGGGCGTTCCCCCGCCAGCCGCCACGTCCCGGGGGCGCAGCTCGAACTTGTAGTGCAGGGCGTCCGCGTCAACGCTCCACTCCCGCTCATAGGTGTGCAGCAGGGCGGTCTCTCCGCCGCTAATGTAGGGGATTTTGTCCATCAGCCCGTCCAGCCTTTCGGCGGCGGAGAGATACCGCCGGTGCAGGTCCGGCAGGTTGTAGTCCTCCAGGTACACCAGGTCCAGCCTGACCCGCCGCTGGCGGCAGCCGTTGAGCCGCCCCTGGACGCCCCCGGAGCGCTGCTGCAAAAACGCGCAGGGAAAAGCGCCGCCCTGCTGGGACGGGTCCTCATAAAAGGCCGTCTGGGGAAAGTAGGGGGCCAGGTAGTCCGCCAGGGACTTGGCCAGCTCTGTTAGGGTAAAGGTCATTCTATCAGCTCCTTTAGGCGCTGGGGCAGGCCGCTTAGGGCCTCCTCGTAGGCGTCCTTGGCCGCGTCCGTCATGTACAGGCCGGACACATACTGGGTCCTTGTGCCCACCATAAGGCCCACCTCTTTTCTCCTCTCCGGGTCGTATTCCAGCAGGCCGGAGGAGGGGTTCACATAGAGCCCGGGCACAAAGTGCCGGTCCATATCGTGGCCGTTGTTCACATAGGAGGCATACTCTTTGCTGTTGGCCAAAAGAGTGATGTACTCTTCCCCCTGCTTTTTGGGCCTTTTGCGGCTGTCCTTTGCCCAGTGCTGCTGTAGCTCTCCCGTGCGGGTGTGGGTGCCGGCCAGGCCCCCGCTGGGGGGCGTGCGCTCCGCCGCCGCGTCGATGGCCCGGATGGTGGCCTCCCGGGCCGCCTGGCGAAGGGCCTTGTCGATGGCTTTCTGCTTGGCCTTTAGCTCTTTTGCCCGCTCCTCCAGGGTCATTTGATTCTCTCCTCCTCCCGCAAGGCTGCCTCCTGGTGGGCAAGCCCCGGCGTCACCGCGCCGAAGGGCTCGTAGTACTTCTCCGGCCGCCCGGCGAAGAACCGCAGGGCCGGGCCCTTTTGGCCAAGCCCCCCGCCCCGGGTGATGAGCAGCTCGTCCCCCGCCCGCAGGTCTACCCCAAGGGCGCAGGCCAGCTTGCTCTCTCCCACAAGGCTTGCCGCCGTCTGGCTCATGCCGGGAGCCGGGGCCCCAGGCCGGTAGACCCGGCAGGGCACGCCCACCAGCACCCGCCGCCGCTCTTTTCGGGTCAGGGAGCCCTCTCTTACGTCCACCGCACGGTAGACGTCCATGCGGTCTGTGTACCAATCCTCAAAGTTCATAGTACATACGCTCCTCCCATCCCCGCCAGCCGGGCCCGGGTGGCCAGCAGCTGGCCGTACTGGGTGGCGTTTAGGTCTCCCCAGCCCTCCGTGGCCTGGGTCAGCGCCCCGGTGTCGTAGGTGACAGCCCCATCCCCCAGGGAGGCGGACTTCACCACCCCCACCAGCGCCCCCGTGGACGCCGCCTGGGCCTGGCTCTCGGTGGAGGGGGCGTAGGCCCGCAGGTACAGGGTGGCGTTGTGGGCCACGTACAGCCCCGCCGCGTACCGCCAGCCGGTGAGCCACTTATCCCGCTGAATCACCGCCCCCGCCTGCCGGGCAAAGTCCTCCAGAATGTGGTAGGGCACCCAAGACCCCTGCCCCGCCCCGTAAAACTGGGGGAAATCCTCCAGGAACATCTCCGGCGTGTACTCCCCCGGCTCTCTGCCCAGGTTGGCGGCAGTCTCCCGCACCCCGGCGAACTGCTGTCCCCTCCCCGGCATGGCTAGGGCTCCTCCGGGGCGGGAGGCTCTTCCTCCGGGGGCGGGACCCCGGCCTCTTCCTTTGGCCCTTCTTTTGCCTCAGTTTCTTTGAGGTCTCCCGGTTTCGCGGGGGATTTTGGCTTTTTCGCGCCCTCCAGGTCCTTGTCTTTTTTGGACTTGGGCGCGATGATCTTGCCGTCCTTCACCAGAGCCGCGAAGTAGGCCGTCTTCGCGGCCCAGTCCGGGATATTGCCCACAAAGACCCGCTCTACCTTAAAGCGCCGGGTCCCGTCCGCACTGGGCAGGACGATATTTCTGTTAGCTGTGATAAACATTGCATTCCCTCCTATATCCCGTCAAAGTAGGCCATACACTGGGGGTAGAACACCTGGGGCTCGGTGATGTTGGCCATGTAGGCGGTGTCATAGCAGGCGTTGGCGGCGTTAGGGCCGCTCATGATCCGGCTCATGGGCACCAGCTCGTCCATTTTTAGGAACCTGGCGTCGTTGATGTACACCGCCATGCGGTCGCTGCCGCCGGTACCGGCCCCCTTGCACCAGCGGGTGGCCCCAATGAACAGGTTCTTGCCGTTCTTGGCGGCTACGTTGTTCTTTTGCAGGTAGTCCAGGATGGTCTCTGTGGCCAGGTCCGTGACCATCGTGTTCAAGAGGTAGGTGTACTGCTCATAGGGCAACAGAATGTGGTTGGGCATGGCGCTCTCGTCGTGTTCGCCAGCCTCCCACACCGCCAGGATCGCCTGGTTTACGTCCTCCAAAATCTGCCGGGGGGTCTTGTCCTTCCACTTGGTGGAGCCGGAGGCCCCGCTGGCGGGCACGGTGGTCTCGGTGGCGTCGGGGCAGTTGAGGATGCCTGTGGTACCGTACTCCTCCAGGCCCAGGTAGACGTGCTGGTCTACGTGCTTGTCATAGGCCAGGCGGATGCCGTTTTGCAGCAGCTGGTCCAAAGAGCGCCCCAGCTGGGCCGAGCGCTGCATATCCAGGAACATCACCCGCAGGGCCGCCGCGAACACGTGGGCCTTGTACAGGCCCTTGTCCAAGCTGGCCTGTACGATGGGCAGGCCGTTGGCCCCGGCGCTGCCCACCAGGCCGCCCCCCGACCCGCCGGTGATGCCGTAGGCCACGCTCATGGCGGAGACGTAGTCTACCCAGCCCCCGCCGGTCTGAATCACGATGTCCCGGGGGTAGGTAAAGCTGGTCAGGGGCTGGCGCAGCAGGTTGTCCCGCTTCTCCAGCTCGGAGACAAGAAAAGCCTGGCCAGAGGCCACAGCGGCCTGGTCCAGGGTGGGAACCCCCGCCGCCCCCGGCGTGCTGGAAAAAGCCGGGGAAAAGACCCCGGCGTTGGTAGTGCCCATATTTTTGATTGGCATAGTTCTCCCTCCTTACGCGTTAATCATGGACAGAATGCGCAGCTCCGCCACCCCGTTGGGGTCCGCCGGGCCCGCCCACTGGCAGTTGGCAAGCTGTACGGTGTTTTCGCCGTCCGCCTCGGCCTCAAAGCCCCCAAGGGCGGCGCTGGGCGCGGCGGCGTTCTGGGCTACCCGCAGATATACGGGCTTGCCCAGGGCGGGGGTCCCTTTTTGGCAGACCACGTTAATGCCCCCCCGCTGGAACACGCTCACCGCGTCCCCCGGGCTGTACTCGCCCCGGGACTGGTCTAGGTAGCTCAAGCTGCTTTTGATCTCAAACCCCGCCACGCCCACAAACTGCTCCGCCGTAGAGCCAGCCCCCATAGGGACCACCGCCCCCTGGGCGTCATACCCCAGGGCCGTGCCGAACGGAAAGGCCGCGCCGCCCCCGGCGGGGCGGGTGTTGACGATCATGTCCGGCTGGCGGGCGTAGCACCCGGCGAAGCCGTGGGTCATGGTTTTGCCGATGTTCTGTGGATGAAGTCCCATATTACTTGTCCTCCTTCTGGCTGATGTGAGGGTTGCGGGCGGCGTAGGCCGCCTCCTGCCGGGCGCAGGTCTCCTCAAAGCTGGGTTTCTCCCCGGCCCGGGCCCGGGCGCTGTCTCTGGCGGCGTGGAGGACGCCGGTCATGGCGTCCGGCTCCCCTACGGCCCCGATAAGGGCGTTTGCCACCCTCTCCCGCTCCTCCTGGTCCGAGAGGGCCGCCACAGCCGGGCGCAGCCGCTTGATGATGCGCAGGGCCGCGTCCCGGGTCTCCGGGCTGCAGGGGGGCTGGTCCTCCGCTTCCTCCTGGGGCTCTTCCCCGTCCTTCTCTTCTAGCTCTCCCGCCAGCTGGTCCAGGGCCGCCAGCCCCTGGGGCTCCTCTTCGGCAGGGAGCTCCGGCTGCTGGTCCTTGGCCTTTAGCAGCTCCAGCAGCTGGTCCAGCTTTTCCCCCAGGGCGTCCAGGGTCTTAGCCTCCTCCCTCTCCCCGGGGGATGGGGTCGGGGGCTCCGCCTCTAGGGCGGTGGCGGCGGTGTCTACCAGCTCTCCCAGCTCCTCCGGGGCCGCGTCCTTGGCCGCCCTGCCGAATACCGTCAGGATGTTCTTCACAAATTTGCTCATAAGCGTTCCTTTCTCCGCCTCCTGGGCGGCGTCTTTTATCGCTACCTCGCGTCCGGCGCGGCCCTTTGGCACCACCGCCGCGTGATTGCCTCGGATGTCCCTCTGCCAAAAGCCCTCCCCTTCCGCCTGGTAGGTACAGGTGTAGCCGCAGGAAATCTCCCGCTTCACCTTGTGGCGGATGTCGCTGGCCAGCGCGGGGTCGGTGATGTACAGGTCCGCCACCAGCAGCGCCCCCTCCCGGCGGACGTTTTGCAGGTGCCCCCGGGCGTAGGCCCCATAGTTCTCCGGCCCCACCTCCTCTGGCGGATGCCCGTCCGTTACCGGCTTGCCCTCGAAGGAGGCCACGGCCTGGGGGGCGAACACCTCCTCCGGCGGCCTGTACACCCGCACCAGCCGGTCCGGGTCCCCCGCAAGCCCCAGCTCCCCTGCCAGGTAAAGCTGCTCCCCGGTGCGGGCGATGGGCACGTTGCGGCAGACCAGATACCCCTCGCTGGTCTCTATCTGGTTCGGGCTGATCCTGTGCCCGTAATACGCAAGCAAACAGACCCCCTCCTTTGGGCAAAAGAAAAGCAGCCGCCCGCTGGCAGCTGCTTTTTAAATTGCTCCTCGTCTACATAATTCCGCACTCTCTTAATTGCTTATAGCCCTTTTGAAACCACTTTTTTCTTTCCTCTTCTGAAAGCCGGCGCTCAATGTCTTTATCCCGTACCGTAATTACTTTCCAATCTCTGGGCCCGTCTCCTACAGTAGCGCTATACCACCCCGGGCCGTCTATGTTGTCCAACGTGGCATAGCGACCGTCCTTCAAAAGGACGCATTCAAACTCTTCATACATCTCGTTTCAACTCCTCCATATGTGCTGTAACAAAATGCGCGGTCCCATCGGGGTGAACTAACCAGGCAAGCAGCACGTTTGCGGGTTTCTGCTTCACCCCTTGCAGCACAACCATTTGCTCATATTTTTTCCCGTAGGGGATTTCTGACTTAAAGGTTGCTGGATATTTTCTGGCCGCATTAAGGATTTCCGTCTGCATTTTCTCCCAGTTGTCTATATTATACCCCAAACGAGAGTTAAACGCCACCCCCTTAGGAAATCCATCTTTGCTCTCCGGGTTAAAAAAGTACCTGGTAAACTTCGCCTCAGCCACCTGGGCCTGGGCTGCCCCGGGAAGAGCCCGCTCTGGGTGGAGCAAAAGCTCATTCCTCCGCCGGTAGTCCAGCCGCCACAGCTTATACTTCTCGTCCCCCGCCAGCTTATGCTTCTGGAAGGTCTGAAAGGTCTTGGGGCACCCCTCTCCCAGCAGCGCCCGGTAGCGCTCCCACTGCCGGTAGTCCGCCAGCCACCTGCGCCGCCCCGCCTCCTTTTTGCGGTAGGCCTCCCGCTGGGCCTGGGTACGGGGGTCGACGGTATACGGGTTCTTTTCCGGGCTGGAAAAGTCCTTGATCTTTTGCAGCTCCTCCGGGCTCAGTCCGTAGGGGGTCCAGGGCAGCAGCACGTGCAGGCAGCAGGGGTGAATGTTTAGGTAAGTGTTGCTCAGGCCGTCCCCGCCCTTGGGGTCGATACGCCCAAAGGCGTCCGCCAGTGGCGGAAAGTCCGGGTCTTTGCCGCTGCGGCTGTACACCCGGCCCTCGTAGGGGGCGCACAGGGCGCAGACGGTCCCGTGACTGCTGATTTGATACAGGTCTTGCTCCGGGTCCTCAGTCAAGAGGGAGAGTACCTCCGCCTGGCGGCTGGTGGTGCGCAGGGCCATAGCCCCGTAGCTGTGCAGGCTCCAGCGCCGCCCCGCCTTGTCCACAAAGGCCGTAACACCATTTTGGGCCAGTTCCCCGACAAAACGGTTCAGCTGCCGGTAGGGCCCTCGCCCCGCCGCCTCCATCGCCGCCGCCTGGGCCAAGCCAATCCGCCGGAACAGATCCCCTTCCAGCCGCCCCAAAAACTGCGCCTCTAAAATAGAGCCCACCGTTCTCGTAGCCTCTGTGAGCTCCCCCATCAGGTTCACCACCAGCCGCTGGGCGATGTCCGCCTGCTCTGCGGTCAGCGCGGCAGCGTTCTGGTAAGCGGCCCGGTGCTTTTCCGCCGGCTCTGGTTTTTTTCTGGCCTCCGGCTTATGTAGGTAAAACTCCCGCTCTACCATTTTGGGCACGTACTGCCAGCAATCGCTCTCCAGCTGCCGGAGGATGCGCTGTACCCGGTCCAGGGCAGCAGCCGCATGGTAGTCCGCCAGCCCAAGAGACCGCAGCCGCCCAATCTCGTTGACGATATCTGTCTCCGCCTGCAAAAACAGCCGGATAAGCCGCTCCAGCTCCTCCCGCCTGGGGGCGCGCGCAAGGCTTGGCATGGGGCCTACGCCTCCTCTTCATCGGATTCCTCCCCGCCGCCCCCCAGCCCCATCAGCGGGTCCCGCAGGGCGGTGAGGTCCTGGAAGGTCTTCCCCTCATTGGCGGCGATCTCCTCATCGGTAATGCTGTCGAACATCCCCGTCTCCACCGCCAGCTTCTTTAGCTCCCGCTGGGCGGTGTCCGCCCGCAGCAGCCCCGCCTGGAAGCTCTCCCGCACCGCCTGGGCCTTCTTTAGAGCGATGTCCGCCAGCTCCGCCGCCGTAGGCGTCCACAGGGGCGGGAAGCTGACCCCCAGCCCCTTTGGCACGGCTCCCCAGGTGGACATGGCCATGACAGGCAGCAGCTTTTCCAGCACAGGGCGCAACTTGCTCTCCCGCAGGGTGTCGATGAAATCGTAGTAGTTTTGCAGGTCGCTCTCCCCCGTGGCGTTCATCCCCGCCGGGGACCGGCCAAAGAGCTTTGTCATGGGGATGCGGGAAGCCCCCGAAAGGTCCTGGCACATGCTATCGTACACCTCCTGCAGCCCGGTAAAGGCGTACTGGGTGTTCTTCACCTGGTCGCCCTTGTTCACCAGCTGGGTGCCGAAGTTGGACTTCATCACGCTTTGGGCCTGCATGGTGTTCCAGAACCGCCGCTGCTGCTCCACCGCCGAGAGGGAGAACAGCTGGTCCAGGTTCTGCACCTCCATCACGTCCACGTTGGCCCGAAAGGTCAGGGCCGCCATATTGTGGGCCACGTTGTCGTGCTTCACCACGTCCTGGTAGATGGCCTCGATCTCCGACCCGCCCCAGTAGAGCTCCGCCTGGCGCTCCAAAAGGGGCAGCTCCCGCCCGGTAAAGCGCACCACTCGGGAGTGGTGCACCCGGGCCGCCAGGCCCCCCTCCGGCCCCTGAATGCTGTAGTACTCCGGCAGGCCAAAGTCCGGGTCGCTCATGTCTCCCACCAGGCCCGCCTCGGGCTCTACGCCGCTCCAGCGGTCCAGCACGTACAGCCCCGCAAAGGCCCCGGGCAGCACGCTTTCCAGGTCCAAGGGCTGGTCCAGGACCCCCTCCTGCCCCCGCAGCAGAATGAGCCCCACCGCGCCCCCGTACAGCCGCCCCCACTTAAGGCCCTCGCTCACCTTCTCCCGCAGCCGCACCGCCCGCTGCACCTGGTCCAGCTCTTCCAGGGCTTTGGGCGTGGCCCCCGTGGCCTGGAACCACTCCCGGGTCATATCGTCCGGCACAATCTCCGTCAGGTGGCCCACAATCCAGTTGCCCCTATATAGGGAGCTGAGCAGCTGGTAGTTGCCCGTCATCCGGGTGAGGGGGTACTGGGTGGCCTCTAGGGGAGACTGGGACCCATACCCCAGCCGGAACAGGGGATTAGAAAAGGCGTCCGCCGTGGGGACGCCCTGCTTTACCTTTACCCGGACCTTTTCCATAGCCACGCCTCCTTACTGAAACCGCCAGTCCGGCAGAGAGTTCACATAGTACCGCACCGCGTCCGGGCCGTGGTCCTGCTGCTTTAGGGGCTTTTCCTCCCCCCGGGCCCCGGCCTTCTCGTCCCAGCGGTACGCGGCCATCTCCGTGAGAAGCCCCGCACAGTCCGAGCAGATCAGCAGCACCCGGTTCTTTAGCAGCGTAGACACCTTTCGGATGCCGTCCAGCACCTCATTATCCGCCGGAATCACATACACCCCCCGGCTCTGCAGCTCCACAATAAAACTGGCCGCCGCTGGGTCCACCAGCACCGCGCAGGGGGATTCTCCCATAAAGGCCACCAAATCCTCCGCGTACTCCCCGCCGGTTTTCTGGCGGTATTGCTCTTGGCTGTCCCAGCGGTATTCCCGGTCAAAGCGGATGGTCCGCCCATCGTCGTACACGTCCAAAAAGACCGTGGGGTTGCTGGTGCCGTAGTCCACCGCGATGGTACGGGTAGCGTTCCAGGCCATATCCACCGGGCGGTCCTCCGGCCGGTAGACGTTGGCCCTTTGGTCCAGCATATCGTACACCGCCCCCTGGGCCGCCACCCACCTGCCCAAGATGAACCTCTCATAGAACACCCCCGTGTATTCCTTCTTAAGGTTCTCCACGTAGTCTTCGGGCAGGGTGGTGTTGTCCTCTATGGAGAAGACCGCGTCCAAGAAGTCCAGCTCTCCCGCCCGGTTGATGTAGCGGGTCTTTAGCCAGTGCAGGGGGTTGTCGGGGTTGGTGGTGGCCATCAGCTTGGCCTCCGGCAGCCGCAGGCGGGAGAGGAGCATGGTAAAGAAGTCCTCCGGGAACTGGGTCAGCTCGTCGCAGTAGGCCCCCTGCAAGGTCATGCCCCGAATCTTGCTCTCGCTTCTGGCGTCGTTGGCCCCCTCAAGGTACATCCGCCGCCCGAAAAGCCGCCCCTCCTTCGCCGCCAGGGAGAAGCTGAAATGGCTTTTGCCCACCAGCTCTTCCAAGAGGACCAGGCAGTTGCGCTTTAGGGTGGTCAGGGACTTGCCGCACATGAGGTAGGGCTTGTCCTCCGGCATGGAGGCCACCCAAAAGGCCCACAGCACCAGGGAAACCCAGGTCTTGCCCGAGGACACCGAGCCCTCCAAGAGGTTCATCCGCCGGAGCCCGCCCTTCTGCCAGAGCCGCAGCAGTTCTCTTTGCTTTAGCGTGTAGATCATCCCTTCAACTCCTCTATCAGTTTTGGCAGCATCCCGTCCTCCTGCTTCTCCTGGGCCTGCAGGAGCCCCAGGTGCCTGGCCAGCAGTTCCAGGGCCTTCATCTTGTCAGCCAGCTTCACCTCTACCCCCTCTTTGGTCTGCTTGATAGAGACAATAGCGGCCTTTTGCTCTTCGGTCAGTTCCCCGGTGTCGTTCATCATGACGATCCCGGAGATGATGCTGGCGTAGTCCGTGCCCTTCGCAAAGGCGATAGAGGCTAGCTCCTGCAGCACCCGGTCCTGGGTGATTTCCACCCGGTTCTGGCGCTTTTCTATCGCCTCTTGGATGGCGGCGGAAACGTTATTTTTCGTTATGAGCTGCCGCCCGATGTTCGGGTCCTTGTACCCCGCCCGCTGGGCCGCCGCCGTGGCGTTAAGGTCCACAAGATATTCCTGCACAAAGCGCTTCTGCTTTTCCGTAAGCTTTCCCTTCGCCACACCTTGCGGGCCTCCTTTCCCTTGCTACCATCTCCCCGTCCGCATCAACAGGAAGACCCGCTCGGCGGCTTTTGGGTCAGGCGGCACGTGTTTCTTCACAATGCGCACCCTCTGGGAACCGTCCTTGCGGGCCTCTACAATCTTTTCTTCGTACTCATAGCCTAGAGCGCGTTTCAGCAGCGCGTCCTTTATGGCCTTTTCTGTTTCTTTCGCCATTGATTTCTCCTTGGGTTTTGCACAGCCAGCACGCAAGAGGTTGAAAAGTTGAACTCTTTGTGCTATACTGACAATGATAGTGTCGCGCGACGTACTACTATCTAACCCTGAGAGTGTGTTTCTCAGGCGAGAGGGCCGAGGTGTTCCCGCACCTTAGCCCTTGTTTTTTACCTCAGATAAGCCGCCAACGAGAAACGGCCCGGTTTCTGATGGTACTTCTTTGCGATCTCTTTGGACTTGGCGTTGAATGCGTCCGCATAGGGCTTGATACGCTCCACCGCCTCCTCTCGGGTGATAGCCCCCAAGCGGTACATCATGCGGGCATACTCGGCGGTGTCTTTCAGGGCTTTGATTTCCGGGTTCATACTGTTATCCTCCGTTTATGCTTAACTTGGGGGGCTTTGCCTCCCAGCGCTGACAGCATAAAGGATTCACCCGGAAATGTCCAGTCCATTCGGGAGATTTTCTTCCGTTATTTCTTCAAGCGCCGGGAAATTCTTTTGAATGTTCCCGGTGTCGCCCTTGTAGTACACCAGCACGTTTTGATGGGTGCGCACCACCTTGCGGTTGTGCATATTGCGCCGGGCCCGCAGGGAGGAGGAGCCCACCACGTTGAAGAGGATCATGTCGTTGTATAACCGCAGGCCCTGTTCCCGCAAGGTCCCGGTCAGCCGGTCCACGATCCCCCGGTAGTTCCCGTCCGGCCCCCGCACGTCCGAGAGCACCACCACCATGAAACGGTCTTGCTTAAGTTTGCCCGCCGCTTTCGTCATGATCTCGTGAAATACGGCGGTAAACCCCTCGTAGTCCATGCCGCTGATGTCTCTTGGGTCATCGCTATAGACCTCCAGGTCAAAATAGGGCGGGCAGGTGAACACCATGTCGGTAGAGCTGTCAGCTATGTACTGGTCCATGTTCCGGCTATCGTCGCATATCCACTCCAGGCCGGAACCATCCAGGCCCAGCTCCACGGCGTTCTGCCTGTTGCTCTCCACCTGTTCAGCCCGCAGGTCGATACCCTTGTAGGAGTGGCCGGTGCACTTGGCAACCACGCCCCGCACGGAGCCCCCCGCGAAGGGGTCGAAAATCGAACCGTCCGGCACGTTGAACCAGCGGTACATGATCTCGCACAGTACCGGGTCGAATACACTGGTGCCGTTGTCGTTCTTCCCCATCTGCAGGGATTTGGCAAAGGTCAGGTTATCGCCCCGGCCCACCTCGGACTTGATACCGTAATCCAGCCATTGCTTTTTTCTGTCCTGCCAGTAGCCCTGGCGAGTATCCAGCACAGAGAATGGCGGCACCACGAACACGTCTTTCAAGCTGGTGGGGCATTCTTTGCGCCGGAGCTCCCGCTCCAGGCGCTCGGCCTCCTCCTGTACCTCGGTGAGGTCAAAGCCAGTCAGGGCCAGGTCAAAGCCCATCTCCGAAAGGGCCTCCAGCTCTTTGCTGACCGCCTCCATGTCGTAGTAGGACATCTCCGCCAGCCGGTTGTCTGCCAGCATATAGGCCCGCACCTGTGCCTCAGTCAGGTGGTCCGCCCGCACACAGGGTATTTCCGGCAGTTCCAGCAACTTTGCAGCCTCCACGCCGCCGTGCCCACCAATGATACCGTTCTCCCCGTCAATGAGCACAGGCCGCAGGAAACCGTTCTCCCGGATGTTGTCCGCAATAGCTTGTATCTGCTCGGGTGGGTGAATCCGGGCGTTATGCGGGCTGGGAATGAGAGCCCCCGGCGAGAGGTATTCTATCTGCATTTTGTTTTCCATCCTGCCGCCTCCTCCCTTGTGTAATCAGACGAAAACCGCGCCCCCGCAAAGGAGGCGCGATTCCCGAATAGGAGTATAAACATTGGACAATCCCAAGCTCGTTGTTTTACCTAGCTTGCCTATTATTCATTATATCAGGACATTCGGGACATTGGGGACATTTTCAATTTTTTTGAAAAAATCTTTGGTAGCGTTTCTTTACGGCTTCTTCTGACCAACGCCCTCCCATTTTTGCAGCCACCTGGGCCCAGGGTAAACCTTCCATAGCCCGATAGGTCATAATTCGCCGTAGCCCCGCCTCTGGCAGGCTTTCTACAAAGGCCTCAATCTCAGCTTTCTGCTTTTCTAGCCGGGTGCGGCGTTCCGTATAAGGGATGCCTCGTACAGATACCGTGTGCTGAATGAAGGGCGGCTCAGGCGTACTGCCTGACACCGTATCTGTTACCAGTCGGTCTAGGTCCCGCAACTCCCCGCAAATATGGGGGTAATCCTCCAATAGCTCTTTGGTCAATGCTGTCACCTCCCATATTTGACCTTAGCAATCCACTCGTACCGCTCATCAAAGGGCGAAAAGTCCTCGCTCTTGCCCATAATCCGGCGAATCTTCTCGTCCAGCTTTATTTGCAGGTAATCGGCCTCGGGCGAACCGGTCAGCGCGGGGTGAAAACGGTCTATGTACCGGCTCCACCCGCCAGCTATCTTTTTTAGCCGCTCATAGCCGAAGGTGTCCTTGCCCATGATGTCCGGGTCGTTGAGAGTGAGCATGAGGGTGTCGGCCATGAACTGCTGGTAGGTCTCGGCCGTGGCCTGCTGCAGGATCTTTTCTTTGGCCTGCTGGCGTGCCAGGTAGGCGTTATTGGGTTTCACGTTATCTCCTCCTCCGGCCTGCGGCGATATGCCCGCCAGGTCTTACCATAGGCTTCATACCTGAAAGCCGTGCCCCATCCAGGGTAACCACATTCAAACATGACCTCCGGTCTGATGGCGTCAATTTTGCAGTAATACGCGGAGCCGTTCGTGTATGGGGAGGGTTCTGTGCTTTCTATCCACACCCATTCCCTTGCTGGAAGTGTCCTCAATTCCTCCACCGTCAACGGCGGGTTGGGCGGCTCCGCCCGGCGGTTCCAAACCCGCGCTGCTGCCTCTCGCGAATTATATTTCTCTGTTCCCACAAGACAATTAGGGCATTTGACGAAATACCAGCTCCAGCGCCCGTCAGGCTGTGTCTTTAACTCAACTTTTCCCCCGCAAAAGGGGCACGGTTTAAGTTCTGCCATCTTTCCTGCTCCCGGCATACTCCTTGACCTCCTTGTTCTTTGGCACGTTCTCCCTTGCCAGCCCGCACCGTTCCGGGCTGTTCTGGCAGGGAACCGGGCATAGCTCCCGCTCCCGGCAGTCCGCGCAGCAAAAATACCCCCGCCGCCTTACGCACCTGAAGTTGATACAGCCGCGCTCCATCAACTGGCCCTCCTTTCCTGCTCCTGGTCCTGCCAGCGCAGAACAGCTCTGGCAAAACCCTCTGTAAATGTCCTGACCTCTCTGGGCGCGGAGCAGTCCCCAAAGCCGTATAGCTGCAAAATGCGCCCCGCGTTCATGTCGATCTCAGCGGTGAAATATGCTTTCTCCGGCTCGCTGGCCCTGCGGATAAAGAACACCATCCGCTTGCCCTCCATATGCCGCTCGTAGTACCCGGCGCTGCCCACGCAGTGATTCAGCCGTTGACCCTCGGTGACAAAATCGCTGTGTTTCTGAGGGTAGACCACGCAAAAATCCTCGTTGGCGTACGCATGAGCCCACCAGTACAGGCCCTTTTCGATCATTTTCTGCATCCGGGCGTTTTCGCGCTCGGACTTTACCTCATTGACCCTCGCCGCCAGCAGGTCGTGGCGCTCCTTGAGGTCTCGGGGCTCCAAGATAGCCCGCTGGCTCATGTCGCTTTTCAGGTCTTGGGCCATATGAAGGTAGTCCCGGTAGAGCCCCAAGAAATAGGATAATTTACGGCGTTTTGCCTGTGAGGGGAATAACTCTCGCTGGGCCCGTACATACCCCAGAGCACGCCCCAAGGGGCTATAGCGGGCAATCTCTTCCAGTAACTCCAGACACCACCTGTTCAGGCGCAGAGCACATAGCTGGCGTAGGTCCTCGGGCTTTGGGTTCTTCTGTGCCGCGACCGCCTGTATCTCCCAAAAGCTGGCCTGGCTCTCCCGCATGGCGGGGAGGAAGTGCTTTCCCAGCCCCGTCAGCTCCGGCAATGTCTTTGCGTTGGTGTCAGGCAGATTGCTCGCCGCCAGCACCGGCAGGCCGGCTTTCATCAGGTACTCAGCCTGAGGCACGTTCTTCAAGTTATCCAGCAGCCTCCGGAAAGAGATGGGGCGGCGCAGCCCCTCAAGCCCAGCCTGTAGGTTCACGTTGTAATACTTCTCCCCGAACACGCCCCTGAGATTCGGGGTATACACATAGCTCTCGTCAAAGCACTCCGAGCCGTTTCGCAGCCGCCGCCAGGCGTAGCCCTGATAGGGGGCTTGGCACCAGGTGTAGGCGTACTCTGTGCCCTTTCCCTTGCTGACCAGAAACAGCGTCCTGAAATAGTCGTAAAAGCGGTAATCGGGTTTCTTGCGGTCTGGGAAGATGGTGCGCTCCACGTCCGTATAGCGAAGGAGCAGTTGGCCCTCCACCTTGCAGGCGATACAGATTTTTGCCTTGTGGGTGACCTCGGCCTTGACCCAGTCGGCCCGGAAATTCACCGGCCAGCCGCACTTGGGGCACACCCCCGAGCCTCCGGGTTTTGCCTCCCGGCCCACCTGGAAGGATTTCCCGCAATGGCGGCACATGGCCCGGCGCTTGCCCTTCTCGAGTTTGGAGACGTACAACACCGACTCATGGAACACATTTTCCTCACAGAACGCCGCCAGGTCTGCCGGGTAGTCCGGGAACAAGCCGAAGTGGCGCTTCATCAGCGCCTGACGGTTGTCCTCTGTCCGCCAGCGGCGCTTCTGATTCACATGGTAGATGAAATCACGGATGGCGCTGCCGGTCTTATTCAGGTCACTGCCCCAGTTCCTGACGTTCTTCAGCACCTTGTCCACAGCCGCGAGGCTTTCCGCGCTGGCGGCAATATCATTTGGTGAACCCCATGTGCCCCCTCCGGCAGGGTTGCGCTCCGTCCAGCCGGGGGTGAAGTCGATGAATGCCTGCACCACCTGGGTGATGTAGCCATGTCCATCCGAGAAGAACCGGTGGAGCGGCTCCCCCTTGCGGTTATAGACATCCACCGCCAGCACCTCCCCGCAGCGGGGCAGGTCGTGCACAGCGGCCCCGGCGGTGAACTCCACCTTCTTCGGTGGCTTGGGGCCAGGAGTAAGGGGTAGGTCTTCCAATAGCTTTTTTATCAGCATACCTCCACCCCCTAAAACAGCGTCAGTTGTATCATTTCGGGCTGGGCAGGCTTTTTCTTGGCTTCGGGTTTGGCTGGGGCGGGTTTCGCGGGAGTCGCCGCTTTTTCAGCCGGCTTTTGGGGGGCCGGTCTAGGCTTGGACTTTGGTTTCTCGGGGAGCTTTGCCATCTCCTCCTCGGAGGGGGCCGCGCCGTTGATTTCGATGTTCATCAAGAACTTCACGTCCGCGTTGGGGAAGTAGGACCGCACGATACCCCGGTACACGTCGATGTCCGACACATAATTGCCCGTGCCCTTCATCACCTCTGCACAGCAATCAGAGAGCGTGCGCCGGGTCTTGTAGACCACCTGGGCGAACTGCGGGGATTCCTCGCAAAAATGGGTCAGGGTCTCAGCCGCGAACTTGGAGATCGCTTTCTCCTTGCTGCCGCCGGTGAAGCTCTTTAGCTCGGCGGCTATCTTCTCCGCCGCCAGGGCCGGGTAGTCGGGCCCCTGGGGGTCTTTGATGTTTTCGATGTTTTCCATGCTCATATCCTCCTCACGCCCCAGCCATCAGCAGCGGCACCCCATTGACCGGCTCGCTGAGGAAATAATCCGCCCGGGCCATCACCAGGTTATAGCCCTTCTCGCCGGAGCCCTCCTTACCGTCCCCGTGGAAGGAATCTACCACGGCCTTCTCCCCGGCCTGCATGTTGCTGTACCGGGCCTTACCGTAACTTGGCGGTAACCATCCCTTATGCTTGCAGCAGTAAATGTTAAAACGGTCCACCAGCTCCGGGTTGCGGAACTTGATGTGCATAGTGCCCTTTTTGTACAAGGTCACGTCAAAGAACTTGCAGGGAATGTTCCGGGTCTGGCCCTCGTTGCAGGCGGTTTGCAGGACGCCATGAAGGTTAACATGAGCGGTCATATTTCCGTCCAGGTAATCAAAGACTTTCTCGATATCGGAGATGGTCTTCTCTGCCTCGTAAAGCTCGAAAGCCTTGCGCGACCATGAGGAAAACATACCGTAGACCGGCAAAATTACCTTCATGCCCAGCTTATGGGCTTTGTTAGTTTTCCAGCCGTTGTAGTAGTGGATATTCCTCTCCATCTCGGGATACCAGGTGTGCTTCTCGGTCATCTTGTCAAAAAGCTCCACGATGGTGTCCTGTATACCCCTGCCCATCTCGGCATTCATCTGGGCCGCGATTTTCTGGATGTTGAACAGGGTGAAGTCATATTTCACCATCTCGTCCACCATCCCCCGGTACTTCTCCCGGAGGTTCGAGGTCAGCTTGCCCACGAACTCCTTGTTGCTGAACAGCGCCGACCAATACTTCTTGCGCACCAGCCCCAAAAATTTATTGACGCTGGGCACGCTTCCGCGCCCGCCTGATTTGGATGGATCCCCGGCGCAGAGGGTCAGGGTGGTGAACCCGAACTTGTCCTCCTTGTCGAAGCTGTCCAGCAAATACGGTCTCATATTGCGGTACTCCCGGATGAGCTCCAGGCCCGCGTCAACCTCCACGTTGAACCGGCTGACGATCTGCTCCATGAAGTCCGTCACTGCCATATCGGTAACATCCCGGGCGGATTCTTCGTCCAGGTGGGCGGCCTCGCTGAGCCGCTGGAAGATGTCGCTGTCCTCATTCACCTGGGGAATAGCGATTTTGATAAGCGCCACGGTCACGCCCGTGGCCCGCTCCCCGTTGGCGAAACCACCCTCTATGTACTCCATCTCTGCCCCCAACTCTGCGAGTTGGCTTTCCAGGACCTTGCGCCGGTTGGTGCAGGGATTCAGCAGGGTATCAGCGTTTAATAAGCACCGAATCTGCCCGCCCCAGCGCCTTTGCAGCTCTATGGCCTTGAGCAGGTGGGCATCCCCGTCGGCAAAGGGTGGGTTCATCACAATGAGGTCATAATGCTTGCGGCTCTGGAAGGTGAGGAAATCGTCATGGACAACCGGGGCGCTGAGCTTGTGCAGCCAGTCGTACTCCCGCTCCAAGCGCCGCTTTTCTGCCGCCTCCATAGGGGTCAATTCCCCTTTCGTGCGGGTCACGGCGTTCCAACTCTCTTTGTCGTTCAGCTGCTTACGGCGCTCCCAAATCTCCTCCTCCCGTCTGCCCCCAAACTCATACTCCAAAATGGAGCGCAGGTAGGGGTCGATTTCCACGCAGTCCACGCTCAGCGTTTCGCCGTATCGGAGGCTATGGGCCTTTTGCGCGACAGCCTTTACCAGGTCGCCCTTCCCTGCGGAGGGCTCCAGCACCGTTGCGACATAGTGCCAGTCGATGCCCGCCAGCAGCCGCTCCGCCAGCTCCGGCGGCGTGGGGTAGAAGCCCTTCTGGGCCTTTTGGGTCGTGGTGATTGCATTTATGTTCATGTTTTTACTCCTTAGAAATTTTTATGTCCTCCAGCTTGCATATGCGCACCGACCGCAGCGCGGTCAAGTCCTGCAATTCAGCCTGATACCAATACTCCCCGGTGTTCTCGTTCAAGCCCCGGTGTTCTCGTTCAAGCGTATCGTGGCCCCCGTGAGCTTGTACCTGACGCCGTCCGGGGCGGTCACGGTCTTGTTCAGGTGCCGCTTGATCTCGTGGGGCTCCATCACAATTCCTCCACGCGGATGAAGATCCCCGGCCTCTCGGCCCAGAACTTCTCCACGATTTCAGAGGCCACCAGCGCATCGTCTGTCCAAAACCCCGTGGCGGTCATGCAGTCCTTGAGCAGCTTCTGCAGGTTATCGGTATCGGGCTTTGTGACGCGGTATTCCCCGTCCCGGTGCCGCCCCCTGGGGAAGCACCACTTCACCACCAGCCGTACCCCGCCCCGGTATGGCTTTTTGGGCCGGTGGCGGCTCAGGTGAGCGGTCAGCTTGGCGCGGGCGGCTTTCAGCTCCGGGGCCTCGTAGAAAAAGGGCTTGCCGTTTCGCACTCCCGCCCGCTTTTCCTGATGGGTCACGGTGGGCGGATTTATAGCCAGAAAAAATTGGGTTTCCAACTGTCAGTCCTCCTTTTGGTATTGACACCCCTCTGCTTGCTCGCTTGCTCGCTTGCGCTATGGGGTGGCTGTCAAAATGGGGTGTGTGTCAAAAGCCCCCCTCTATAGAGGGGGCTTTTGACACCCCCTTTTTTGACACCCCCCTGTCCTGTTTTGATAGGGTGTCAATTTACTACTTTTTGACACTTTGATACCCCTGCCAAGGGTGTCAAAAATACATTTTTTGATACTTTGACACCCATATCAAAGGGTATCAATTTGACACTTCTGACACCTTTGACACCCGGCGCACCATGCCGTTCTCCCGCTCAAAATCCGGGTGCTTATCAACCCAGCCTTTGATTGTTCCACGACTTTTATTGGTGTGCTCCATCAGCTTTGCAATGCTGACCTCGCCGCTGCCAGCCTCGTCGCACCACTCAAAAGCGCTCCCCAGCTGATCGATTCGTTCCTTCGGGGTCTTCTCTTTTGAACCGCCGCCCTTTTTGGGCCAGCGCTTGCGGCTTTGCACTTCCACCTCCAGCGCAATATCCTTGAGCACCCCCACCATATCCTGCCGGTGAATGGGGTAATCGAACCAAAGGTTCACGGGCGGGAACTTAGGGAACTCACGCAGGGTGCCTTCGATACGCCAGGCGGTGCGGCTCTGTACGGCCTTTCTGGCGGCTGAAATGTCCTCCATTAGGTGCGCCTGAGAGTTGAGTTGCAATTTGCTTCTGCATATCTCCAGCATAACAGCCGCGCTGCAGGCGTCGTCCTGGCTTGCCTCGTCGGCAAATCCATAGCGTTCCAGCCAGTCCAGGCACACAGCGCACACGGCCTTGTTTTCCTCCTGCTTGAGCAGTTCCTCAGTCAGATCCAGCTCGATCAGGTCTAAGAGCGCGTCCGGGTCCCGGGCGAACACTCCCGAGCCAGAGGCCCTGTCCATCGACCGCTTGCCCCCCTGGGCCCCCTTGCTGTGATGGTGGCAGTAGATCACCGCCGTACCCAGCTCGGTGCACACCTTGTCGAACTGGTTGCAGAAGTTGGCCATCTGGTCGGCGCTGTTCTCGTCGCCGGTGATGACCTTGTAGATGGGGTCGATGATGATGGCGATGTAATTCTTCTTCGCGGCCCGGCGGATGAGCTTGGGGGCCAGCTTGTCCATGGGGATGGAGTGCCCTCTCAGGTTCCAGATGTCCACGCTGTGAGAGAAGGGCATTTTCATGGCCTGCCGCACGTCCCAGAACCGGTGCAGGCACGAGGCCCGGTCCAGTTCCAGGTTCACGTACATCACCTTTCCCTGGGCGCAGGGAAACCCCAGCCAGGGTCTGCCCTCGGCGATACACACCGCCAGCTCAATCAGCGCGTAGCTCTTGCCGGCCTTACTAGGGCCTGCCAGCAGCATCTTGTGTCCCTGCCGGAGTATGCCTCCGATGAGCTCTGGGGCCAGTTCGGGCAGGTTGTCTGAGAGCTCCTCCTCCAGGTCGGGGAGGTCATCGTTGACGCTCTCGACCCATTCTTTCCACTCGTTCCAGCTGGCCTTGCCTATATTGGTAGCCACCAGGAACTGCTTATTCTCCTTGCGCATCACCCCAGGCATCCGGCTAAGCCGGGAGGGGTTGCGATTCTGCCGGTCGGGCTCCAGGCCGTTCTTTTTGCAGACCTCATAGAGGTAGTCTACCCGTGTGCGGTATTCCTCATAGCTGCCCGCCTCAACGCGGACGATAGCGTGAATACTCTTGCCGCCCGAATGTACCAGCGCGGCCACCGGGAGTTCCAGTTCTCTGATGATGGCGTTCTGCTTTTCCACCGGTATACTGTCGCTTTCCACTAGAGCATAGCGGAAGTCGGTCACGTTCTCGTTCTTGACCCCTTTACCGTCCAGGGGATTGAAGCGTATCCAGGCCCCGGCCTCGGGGGAGTAGTCCCCCAGCACCCGGCCTATATCGCCATTGCACCGGCTCAACTCTTGAATGAGCTTGCCCGCCGTGCGGTCGTAGCAGCCTTTGGAGGGGATGTGCTTGCCGTCCTTTTCGTAGCTCTTGGTCACGTAGCCCACGCAGTCATCCGCGTCGAACAAGACCTCCAGGTAGGAAATCAACTCTTTGACTGCGTCCCAGACTTGAGGTTCTTCCACCTCGCGAGCCTCTACCCAGTCCTGATTTACCACTACCAGGTCATCATCCGCACTGATAACGTCGTCCCACGCCAATTCGCGGCCCTCCCGGGCCGGAGGTTTCCAGCCCCGGTCAAGGGCCATCTGTACGATGGTCCCGCCGGTGACTGGATTGGCCGAGCCGTTAAAAGTCTCCCACTTGCGCTCACACTCGCCAGGGTGATACCGCTTGCTGTCTCGGGCGCTCCATTGCTCCCAGTCCAGGGCGGTATACCCGGCCTCCTTCAGGCCCATGCCCACGTTGACCCAGTCCTGATAGTTCAGAGTTGCCGGGTCTATGTAGGGCAGCATTTCAGTTAATTTTGTCTTGGGGTAATCCATTATGGGGCCTCTCAGTCAAAAATATCAAAGCCAAAGTCTATCGGCTTCGGGGCATATTGGGGTACATATGCGCTGGGGTTGATGTCATAGGGAACCCTCCAGCCGTTGGCCGCGATACGGTCAATGAGATTTCTCGCCGCCTGGAAGTCCCAGGTGCCCACGTGCCGGAAGTCCTTCTGCTCCAAAAAGCGGATCTGTTTGGGGGTAGTCAAGCCCTTTTGCCGTCGGGCGTCCAGCCGGTCCAGGAGCTTTGCCGCCTTGCCCGCGTTGTCGATCTGGTCCGGGAAGATGCCCAGCTTTTCCAGGGCCCGCACCTGCTTTTCAGAGGGCGGGGCCATCTCCCAGCCGAAGGAGGGCGTGTAGCCGGTCAGGTCCTCGGCCTGGATGGACATCTCGAACTGCAAGGGGTCCACCAGCTTGCGCTTGCGGTTTCGCATCTCCCGCAGCTGCTTGGCCAGAGCCTCCTCTCGCTGAGCGACCACATCCTCACTGGCGGTCTTTTCGGCCTGCTCCAAATCAACCGGCACCCCTGCCTCCTCGATGTTCTCGGTCATCTTCCGGGCCACTTCCTCGTTCTCGCAGATAAGCGAGGCGGGGTGACAGAGTTCGTGGCGCTCGGTATGCCAGAGGAAGTCCAGCAGTAAAAGGTGGTCTTTGCCGGGATATAAACGCGTACCCCGCCCCACCATCTGACTATAGAGCGACCGCACCTTTGTGGGCCGCAGCACCACCACACAGTCCACGGAGGGGCAGTCCCAGCCCTCGGTCAGCAGCATGGAGTTGCACAGCACATTATACTTACCGCTGTCGAAGTCGGCCAGCACCTGTGCCCGGTCCTGGCTCTCCCCGTTGACCTCCGCCGCCCGGAAACCCTTTTCGCAGAGGATGTCCCGGAACTTCTGGGAGGTCTTCACCAGGGGCAGGAACACCACCGTCTTACGGTCCCGGCAGTACTTGCCCATCTCCTCCGCAATCTGGTGCAGATAGGGGGCCAGGGCGTCCCCCAGGTCGCCCGCCTTGAAGTCTCCGGCGTTTACCCCTACCCCGGACAGGTCCAGCTTAAGGGGCACGGTCAGGGCCTTGATGGGGCTGAGGTAGCCCTCCCGGATGGCTTTGGGCAAGGTGTACTCGTAGGCCAGGCTCTCGAAATAGCTGCCCAGGTTTCGCATATCTCCCCGGTCAGGGGTGGCGGTAACGCCAAGCACGTTGCTGTCCTCGAAATATTGGAGCACCCGCTGGTAGCTGTCGGAAATGCAGTGATGGGCCTCGTCGATGATGATGGTGCCGAAGTGGCCGGGGTCAAACTGGCTCAGCCGCTTCTCCCGCATGAGGGTCTGGACGGAGCCCACCGTCACCCGGAACCAACTGTCCAGGCTGGTTTGCTCGGCCTTTTCCACCGCACAGCCCAGGCCGGTGGACTTCTTGATTTTGTCCGCCGCTTGGTCTAAGAGCTCGCCCCGGTGGGCCAGAATGAGCACCCGCTGGCCGGCCTTTACGCAGTCCTCGGTGATTTTGGCGAAGACGATGGTCTTGCCGCACCCCGTTGGCAGCACCAGCAATGTGCGCCGGACTCCCTCGTCCCATTGGCCTTCCACGGCGGCCCGGGCCTCCTGCTGATATGGACGCAGTTCCATCAGAACTCACCCGCCTTAAAGCCCTGGGCGGGTTTCTCCACAGGCTCGTAAAATCGTTTGATTTCATTGCTCTGCTTTTTCTCCCCGTCCCGGTCGCTGACCCACTCCCGGACGCCTACCTTGCACCGGCCTTTGGAGCCCACCACCTTACTCCAGTTCATTTTCAGCTTTTCCCCATGCTTGCGCTGGCCGATACTGCTGAAGAACGCGCAGAGCAGGCCCTCGCACTTGGAGTGCAGGAACAGGTTGTGCTTGATCACCGCCCGGCCCTCCGGCGCGTCGATGGTAATGGAGAGCACGGCCTTGTTGCAGGGGGGTAGTTTGGCCCCGCCAGAGTAGTGCTCCCGTTCAAAATCGGTAACGGTAAAGTCGTAGTCCCCCGGGGGCAGCAGGGTAAATTCCGGGCCGTCGTTCTCGATTACGTCCTCCCAGTCCAGCTCGCGGTCATAGTCCACAATTCCCATAGATAATTCCTCCTTCTGCCTTTAGAACGGCAAATCGCGGTTACTCATAATCATAGCGAACACCTGGTTCCATGCCCCCACCAGCACCCCGCGAATGAACTCCGGGTCATAATTCTCAATAGGGGTATCCTCGGGGTAGTAGCCCTTCTGGCTCACCGCCAGGCGAATCTCATCCTCTGTAACCTGGTTCTGTACCATCAGATCGCGGAGGGCCTTTGGCAGGTTGGGGTTGACATCAATAGTCAACTGCTCTTGATGATCTGCCGGGGCAGGTGTCGGCTCAGCCTTTGCCGGAGCCGGGTCAGGCTCGGGAGGTTCGGCGGCAGGCACGGCGGGGGTGTTGACCGGCGGCGGGGCAGGTATCGGGGCAGGTGCGGTCGTGCTCACCGCCCCGCCGTTTATGTAGATGTGGGGTGTAATGGCGCTGTAATCGAACTCCACTTCCTCCGGCAGGCCCCAGCGGTTCTTTGCGTCCCAGCAAGGGTGATGAGCCGTGTACATAGTCCGCCGCCCGCCCTGGGCCTTGACGGTCTTTTTGTCCTCCCCGGAGCGCACCGTCAGTATCTTGTAGTTGGCAAAAAGCAGCGCGTCCGACCATTCCTTCACCAGGGGGGCCACGTTTTTGCTCATCTTCATCTCCCAGCGGTCGTAGGCCCCGGTCTCCTCGGGCTGCTCGAACTTGCGCATCTTGGCGTGGGCGGTGCCCAGCACGTTGATGCCCCGGTCGATTACCTCGTCCAGCAGGTTCAGCAGCTTGCCGAACTCCTCGGCCACGTAGACGTAGCCCTTCCCGTACCCGAAATCCTCCACGCCCTTCTTCTGGGCCGTGTCGCAGACGTGCTGGGTGCAAAGGGCCTCGGCCCAGTCCAGGGTGTCGATGATCAGGGTCTTGCACACACCGGGGGTGTCCCGGATATATTTCACATCATCCAGCAACATGGTCCAGCTGCTGGGTTTGGGGAGCCGGGCCACGTCCAGGTGCCGGGTGCTGCCCTCGGTGTCGATGAACACGGGCTCCGGGAACCTGCTGGCAAAGGTGCTCTTGCCAATGCCCTCCGGGCCATACAGAACCACCTTCTGGGCCCCGGGCTGTTTTCCTCTCGTAATCTGCATTTAGAACTCTCCCTCCTGCCACGTGGGCCTGGTTTCAGCTGGCTTTTCCCCTCCGGCCACATAGCCATCGGAAATCACAATCGTGCATTCCTCGCCGGTAGAAACTCTCGTTGCAATAATCTGCAAACCTTCCGCCTCGGCCCATGCGCCAAAGTCGTTCAGCGTGTCCAGGTCGAATTGTTCTAACTTATCGACCAGCACAAAACCGCACTTGGGGTTGAGCCTGCGCACAATGGCTGTGCTGACTTTGAGTTGGTCACTGCCGCTCATGCTGTCCCAGCGCTTGCCGTTGTAGGTGAGGGCCCCCTCCTCCACCGAGAGCCCGGGCAGGGGCAGCTCGGCGTGGTTCAGCAGGTCGGCCTTTTCCTGCCGGGTCTTGTCCAGCTGGGCGGTGAGGGCGGCGTACTGCTGGCTGTAGTCGTTGGCATCCATTTCAGCCTTTTCCTTGTCCAGGTTGGCCCGGACCTTCACGTTGATGGCCTCGATATCGGCGATGTTCCGCTCCAGCTCAGCGGTGGACTGGTCCTGCAAGTCCTGGGCCGACCGGGCGGCGATGTCGCAGTCCTTGCACACAGCGTCGTACCGCTCTTGAATTTCATCAAGCTGGCGGCGCAGGGCCTGTTTCTGCTGTTCCAGCTGGGCGGCAAGCTGCCGCTTGCGCTGGTTCTCGCCGTTCTGGGCGAGGATGGCCTGCTGCTGGCTGAGCAGTTCGCTGATGGAGACCGGCTCTTTGGGCGCGTCGGGGTAGTAGGTCATCTCTTTGGCGAACTTCGCTTTCTGGTCCGCGATCTGTCCGATAGCCCGGCGGCGGTTGTAGGTGTCGCTCTCCTGGCGTTCCAGCTCCGCCAGCTTGTCTCCCACGCCGATGATCTGCAGGAGGGTGTCGCCCTTCTCCTTGTCGCTGGCCTGCATGAACCTGGGCAGGTCCAGGGCCAGCTGTGAGACGAACTCGTTGAGAAGCTGCTGACCGCCTTTGTTACCCGCCGGGTCGGTCACCTTCAGGTCGCTGTTTTTGCCCTTGCGCTCCACCACCAGACCGTTGCTCATGACGATATGCAGCCGGGGCGGGATGTTGGAGCCATCCCGGGTGGCCGCGCTGGGCCGGTAGCGGTCGCCGCCCAGGGCCCAGGCGATGGAGTCCAGCACCGAGGTCTTGCCCTGGTTGTTGTTCCCGCCGATGATGGTCAGGCCGCTCTGGTTGGGCTCAATCTTCACCGCGCGGATGCGCTTGACGTTCTCTATCTCTAACTGGTTGATTTTCAGCATATAGCTGTCTCCTTTCCTTTTTCCGGGTGGCTTTTCTTCTTGGTCCGTATCACGTACACGCACCTATCCGACCGATAGCAGTCGAACACCTCCCGCAGTTCGTTATTCCTGCGAAAACGCTGAATGATTCTCAGGCGGTTGTATGCCTGCCGTTCATCGTCATATTCAAAGCGCATATTCTGGTGCTTACAAGCCAGGAAACCTTTGATTTCCGTAATTTCCGGCGCTTCTTTGGCCCCATTTTTACGGCGCTCAGGCAGATACTCCACATCAAAACTGGTTTTCACTCAGCTCACCTCCAAGTATGGGGTGTAGTCCAAGTTGTCCTCTGTCACCATGTCGGCCCAGGTGAGGCCCTCTGTACCGGGTATGACTTCATCCAGGCTGATGGTCTGAATGCGGCGGCTCTGCTTTCGCCGCTCATTATCTACCGCCGACCGCATTCCCTGCCAGGCAAGTGTGCTGAATTCGTACTTGTACAACTCCGGGCGGGAAAACCAGTTTTTTACGGTCAGCAGGTAGCGGAATACTACCACGTCCCACCAGTCATCTGCTGGGAGCCGGTTGGCCGCAAGGAACCGGGAAATCATGTAGGCGTTCTGCTCGGCCACCTCCCGCTCAATCGGGGACAGGGGGCGAAGCTGTGTTTTCACGAAAATTCCTCCTTGTGTTTCCCGGAGGAATGTGCTATACTAGATGTAGCCCTCCGGGGTGGTTTTCGGCCTCTATTCGCTTGGCTTGGCGGCGTGTGCGAATAGGGCCTTTTGCTTTGCTTGGGTCTCCTCTTGGAGCGCCCGCAGCCTTTCCAATGCCCCCAGCGCCTCTCGAAAAGGTTGGGTATAGGCGCTGGGGGCGTGCTGCTGTTCCAGCTGGGCCAAGTAGCCGCCCAGGCGGGAAAGGGTAGGAGTGAGGTTGTGTTTCACGCGCCTTTCCTCCCCTCCACGCTCTCCAGCACTTCCTGCATCTGTGCCAGGTAGCTGGCGTGCCTGCGGTGAAATTCCTCCCGGCGGTTGAGATTATGTAGCTGGTGTTCCCGCCGTTGGGCTTTCCTGTTCTCTCGCCACTCAATGATGGTTCCCAGCAGGGCCAGACCGCCCAGAAAAAGGGCAATGGCCAGGAAGAACAGGAGATAGTCTTGTGGGGTGTACATTGGAGTCACTTCCTTTCCGGGTTCTCGTAGAATGCCAGCAGCAAGTCATCCGGCGGAATGTGCAGGGCACGAACCAGCCGCCGCAGTTCTTCCAGGGTAAAGGTGCCGGGGGCTTTCAGCCGACTGTTCGCTGTGGCGGCGCAGCGGCCCATGCGCGGCCCCAGGTCGCCATAGCGCTGGATCCCGGCCAGGCGCTTGTATTTGTCGATGGTGGCAAGCAGCTGCTGATCCATGCGGGCCTCTGGGGTCAGGGGCTTGATTCGGGGCATTAGGGTCACCTCCTTTCGCTCGTCTCGTTCTTGGCGGTTTGCAGTTCGTTCAAGCTGATACCCAGTGCTTGGGCAGAGAGCACAATTCCGTCCAGCGTGTGCTTTGCCTTCCTGACCTGCCGCTCTATGGGCCGGGCAGCTTTCTTGCCGCCCGCTTCCCGCCAATCCTTGGCGGCGGCGACAAGGTTCAGCTTTCGGGAGTAGACCTCCCAGTAGGCGAGGGATAGCTTTTTGATGATTTTTGCCTGTTTCATGTTTTCCTCCTTGCCAGCCAGCAGGAGGTATGGTAAAATATTCCTGCGGGCCTAGCTTCTGTTTAAGTGTTGTAGGTCTGCAAGCCCTGGTGAGTGTTTGCGGCACTCACTGGGGCGCTTTATTTTTCGTCGAAGGGATTCTTTCCTAACTCTCTAAGTAATGCGGGGCCATCAAGAGAGCTTTCTCGCCCTTCCCAAACTGCATAGACAATGGCCCGGAAAAGGTCAAGCGACATAAAATCAAGAGGGTCGTTTGGGTCAGGACCACCAGTAACAAACAGCCCATGTCTGGTTTTCTGCACCTCATATTTATTTTGGAGGCAGTAGGCATAAAGGCGCGGGTCTTGTTTCTGTAAGTCGTCCATAGCTGAGGGAGCGTTCAATGTCCAGGGAATGATCTGGGCTTTGGCGACTTCCTCTAAAGACACGCCGTATTGATTGCAAGTGATCTGCGCCTGCAAGGCAATCACTCTCGGCGGTTGGCCTGCATCCAACATTGTCTTTCCCAATTCGTCTATTAGCTTGGCTACCCCGACCACGTGCTTTTCGTGCTCAATCTCAGATTTTCTACTATTCATGCGGTAACTCCTTTCTTACCCCCGCCAAGATAAAGTAGCCGGAACGTCTCACGGCCTTTCGGGGTGACCAGTGTCTGGGTCCCTGCCCACTTGGTTTTATCGTTAAAGCACTCTTTCATCTCGAACAGGCCGTCGTTTTTGTCAGCGTAAGGCATCAGCTTGCCCCGCTTGTCCCGGTAGAGATACTTGCGTTCTAACAAGAAGTCGATGAACTTCTTTTGCGGAACGCCCAGTTGATTGGCGGTCTCACGGAAATTGGTCAGGGTGTTGCGCTCCACCAGTTCATCGAAATAGTCGGCTTTCGGAGCCATTATCTGGTTTTGCACTGTCAAGTTGGCAATCCGGGCATCTCGTGCGGCTAGAATTTGATCAGCTACTTTCATGGCCTTTGCCATCAACTCTTCCGGGGTCATATCTTGCTGACCAGCTATGTACCCACCGGTCTTGCGTATGCTGGGGAGTATCTCATCGGCTATTAGGCCCTGGAATACCTGCGCGGCCTCGTTCTTGGCCTTCATGGCTAGGCGGTAGAAGATGTTCTCAGGAATAAAATCACCCTTTCCCCACTTGTGGGGAAAACCGAGTTCCGTTAAATAGCTTTCAACGCGTTCCCACTTTACATACTCAATGCCGCTCTTTTCCTGCGTGAACCCCAGCCCCCTGGAAACATCCTCCAGATTCAGCTGGGGCCGTGCCGGTGGCATCTAGGTACCCCCTGACGCCTTTGATGGTGATGATGTCGTTCATTTTGTTTGTTCCCTTCCGCGCTATGCGCTGTCTTTCTCTTGCCTAGCTATCAGCCTGGCAAGGGCCTCTCTGCACCTGGTTGTAGTGATGGAAAATCGGCAAAAGACATTTGCGTAGATGTTCTATTCCGCAAGACACGGGGAACGGGGACGTTCCAGGTGGTATAGGTGTCGCAAATCATCTCCGTCACCTCGAACGGCGTTGCTCCGGTGTTATAAAGCGCCTTTGAGTTAGCAGTGATCAGCTTTGCCAGCGCTGCGGGTGAAATTTCTGGCGGGCGGCGGCTTGCGGAAAGCGCCTCCTGCATCTCCTCAAAGGCCGTCACATAGGCGGCGGTGAAGAGGACGCCTTTCTCGCCGGTGAGTTTGTTGGCAATCATGTCGCAGCCTTTTTTGGTGATGAGGTAGCAGGGGTACTCTTTCCCACGATTTTCAAACGAGCTTTCAATGAAGAAATCTGACGGCGCAATTTTGCGCTGCGAAACTTCTGCGGACTTTTCCATAATCTCAACGTACTTGCGAATGTCACGAAGCAACTCCTTGTGGTTCTTTTCCACCATCTCCGCTACTTCGCGGCTGTCGATAGCCCGCCGGCCGTGGATGTTCTTGACTGTCATGTTTTGCTCCTTTCAAGCAGATTTCATGTTCTGTTCGGGCAAACCAAGAATCTCACAAATCGCCTTAACGATTTTTGGGGCTGGCCTCTGCCCAGTGAGTACCTTATACATATACCCACTGTCAACATATAAGCCCGTCCGTGTTTTGATTTCATCCCCTAACCACTTTTGGCTTTTGCCTTGCTGCACGAGTTCTATCTTTACGCACAAACCAAATGGGGTAAATTTGGACGAGTTCACCAAATCACCTCCTTTTAATAAAAATAGCGTTGACAAGTACGGAACATTGTACTATATTATACTTAATGAAGGTAGGGTATGTACGGTATTCCGAACTCGCAAGTATATGATAACACGGAGTTCCGTACAAGTCAAGAGAAAGTACGGATTTTCGGAACAATCGGCAATCCGCACAATTTTGAGGTGTCCAAAATGTGCAAAATGTATAACGTTATTGAAATGTTGTGTGATGAACGTGGAATCAAGCCTGGAAAGGTATGTGCTGATTTAAAAATTAGTCGAGGTATTATTGGCGACTTAAAGGCTGGTAGAACAAAAACCCTATCGGCCAAGAACTTGAAAGCTATCGCAGATTATTTTTCTGTAAGTACAGATTATCTCTTAGGCAATGTCAGCGATCCTTTCTTCCGTTTAGACAACGATAAAATCCTCCGCGACATCAACAGCTATGAAGATGAACCCAGCTTGGATCAGCAACTCTCCGGCATCGACTTTGCCCTCTCCGGCGAAATCCACGACCTGACCGACAATGAAAAGCAGGATATCCTCGACTATATCAGATTCAAGAAAAGCCAGAGAGGTGGCGGTGACAAATGACCCTGCTTGACCTGTACCGGCGGGCAGAGCAGGAGGGCATAGACGTTGATTATTTCCCTATGCGAGAGGTTGTTTCTTTTTCACTGCCCGAGGGCTTGATTGCTATGGACGTTGACAAGATGAAAAACTCTCAGGAGGAAAAAGTTTTTCTTGCGCATGAAATGGGGCATATTGAAACCGGTAGTTTCTATAACATCCATTCCGGGCTTGATGTCCGTGGGAAGCATGAGCGCCATGCAGATAAACAGGCAATAAAAATGCTCGTCCCGAAGGACGAGCTGGACAATGCGGTGAGCTCTGGATTTACAGAGCTATGGGAACTCGCTGATTATTTTGATGTTAGTGAGGATTTCATGAAAAAAGCTGTTTGCTGGTACAAATTTGGGAACTTGGATGTTGACAGTTATTTTGGACAATAAAAAGCCGCCCCCGTGTACTCACGACTTGGCTGGCACCAAGTCGACACCGAGAGCGGCAAAGAAACAGGCTTACCCGAAGCGGATAAACTGCTATGAAACAAGTAGATTATACCACCTCCGAGTAGGCTTTGCAACCCATACCCAGGAGGTTTTTCTATGGCGAAAATCACGAAAACGAAGTCCGGCAAATACCGAACGCTGGTGTTCTACATGGACGAGAACGGCAAGCGCTGCCGGAAGTCATTCACCCATGAGGACAAGAACACGGTGAAGTTCCTGGCAGCGGATTTCCTGGCCAATCAAAAGGACGCCCACAAGGAGAACCGCATGACGGTGGGGGAGGCCCTGAAACGCTACACGGACAGCAAAGAGAACGTGCTGTCGCCCTCCACCATCCGCAGCTACCGGACCATCTGCCGCAACAGTCTGACCGAGCTGCAAAAGGTCAGGCTGTGCGACCTGACAAACGAAGTTATCCAGAGGGCAATCAATGTGGAGACGGTGGGGCACAAGCCGAAAACGGTTTCCAATATCTACGGCCTGCTGACCGCCGCGCTGGGGATGTTCCTGCCGGAGTTTCGCCCGGCGGCAACCCTGCCCCAGAAAAAGCGATATGAGGCGGTGGTGCCGGTAGACAAACAGATAAAGGACCTGCTGGCCCTGGCCGCTGGCACCGACGTGGAGATACCCATTATCCTGGCGGCGATGGGTTCCCTGCGGGAGGGAGAAATCGCGCCGCTGCTGGTGGAGGATATTCTGGACAGCGGGGTGCGGGTCAACAAGTCGATGGTGCGGAACCAGAACGAGCAATGGGAAATCAAGCCGGCGCCAAAGACCCAGGCTGGGGAGCGGGTCGCGCCCTTGCCCAAAGAAGTGATTGCCAAGATACGGGAGGCGGTCAAGGACAAGGAATCGGGCGACCGGCTCTGCGATATGACCCCGGCTATGATTTACAAACACTACGCCAACCTCCGGGGCCAGTGCGGAATGGAGCGCTGCCGGTTCCACGACCTCCGCCATTATTACGCAAGCATGGCCCACCTGTTGGGCGTGCCGGACCAGTACATCATGCTCTACGGCGGGTGGAGCGACAAGTCCACCCTGACAAAGATCTACCAGCAGGCCCAGGCCGACTATACGGATACCGAGAGCCAGAAGGTGACGGATTTCTTTGGTCGGATGCTGGGCGAAATCCAGCCGAAAAATTGAACACTTTCTTGAACACTTTTGAGTTGAAAAGGGCGTTTGAAACTCGAAAACCTTAATCGGCAAAATAGAATCATGGTTTGAAAAACCCAGTAAAAAAGCGCCCTCCGGCGGTTTTCCGCTTAGGAGTGCGCTTTTCTGTGTGGTGGAGATGGCGGGATTCGAACCCGCGTCCGAAAAAGAGTCGCCGGGGCTTTCTACGGGCGTAGCTTTTGTTTTTACATTCCCTCCGGCCGACGCGCAAAAGCACGCTCCGGCTTTTAGTAGCCCTCTAGGTCATGGCTCGGGTCAAAGGCGGCCCCCGGGCTCACGTTCACCGCTCATCAACGCTCCTGTCCCGGCCGCGGTATTCCAGGCAAGAACGGCTGCTTATTTAAGCAGCAACAGCAACAAAGTCGTTGTCGTTTAATTTTAAAAGTTGCCGGTTTTATAGTGGTCCAGCTCCACTGCCCGCTTACCAGGGTCCCCCTCCCCCGTCGAAACCTTTACATCCCCCAATAGAAAGTTGAGCCCGCCTTATGATGCGGTGTGATCATATACACCACTCTTCCTATCATCTGTTCCCTGCGCAGAAAGAGGCTTTATAAACACTGCCACAGCTTAAGAGGTAAGGGCTCACGATCACTTTTGAGGAATACATTTGTATTCTTTACTATTATACACAGTTTTCACCCAATTTGCAAGTGGGATTTTTTGCCGAATTCTGTGCCGTGAGCTTTCGCTTTATTTTCCATAAGAGCGGGCGGTTTCAGTGGCTTGTGCATCGCGCGGCATATTCTGATGCCTATGGTACGATTATTCCGTAACTAGGGCTTGTTTGAACATAGAGCGAAAGACGAATTTTGACCAAGGGAGGTTCATTTCAAGGAGAGTCCCGCAAGTCAACCGAGCGGTTGACGAGGATCTTCCACGCGGAAAGAGGCCTCTTTTGGGCAAAAAGAAGGCGTTTTCAATGTTTTAAACAAGCCCTAGAGAGGGTGTCAAGTAACCCAAAGGAGGATGGAGGCAAGAAGAGCAACAGCAAAAAATAAGTAAGCGCGTTTTTCATATCTGGTGGAAAAGCGATGCTGCCCGATTTTGGGACGAACAAAGGTATCATACATATATTGATAGTTTTCAAAGGTATTGCCTTCAAACCTCGCTTGAGAACCTTCCATGGCTCATAAAGTTCATTTACTGTGGTGTACCGGGCTTCTGTCTTAATGCCGTCGCTTTTATCTTTTTCAATCTGTGCCTCCTTAGCACGAAGATCATCCAAAGACCTTGCATATACATAACGCCGTTTATGATCTGCGTCCATCCAAGAATATTGATAAGTGCCATCATTTCACTGGAGTTCTCCAACATGAAGCCAACTCTTGATTTGTCTTTTCGTTTTTCTTTCGCCATAACTGAACCTCCTTAAATTCTGTCCCTGTCCTTAATATATCTGTCAAATTTTTCCCGAACAATAAAGACCTGATTGCCAAGCGGCATTACAAACGGGCATTTCTTTTGCCGTGATAATTGCCTGAGCTTTGTTATCCCGATACCGGAATACGCTGCCGCCTCCTCAATAGAAAGACATTTTTTCTCCCATATCGGTTTGTCAGCGCTTCTTGCTTCCAATATTTTTTTATATCTGATTACCTCATCATCCATTCTGATACCTCCTAAACGGAATACGCTTTTTCAATATACTCATCAAATGCCTTTCGTTTAATGACTCTGCGGTTTCCTATCCACAAGACAAATGGACAATCCTCTCTATTCGTCATTTCATAGAGTTTTGCCCTGACTATGCCGGAATAGGCAACTGCTTCATCGATTGATAAATTCGCTTTATGCCACAACGGGACTTCATACTTGAGCTGCTTTGCCTTTTTATCATCATCATTCATTATTCCTATACCCCTTGTCTCCGGTGGAAGTGCGTCTTTCATAAATGATATAGTCCCAACCCATATTGTCGCACTTATCGCATTTTCCCTGTTCAACAGACAACAGCACAAACGGTATGCAACGGGATATAATATCAGGGTATTTTTCAAACAGTTCTTTTTCGGATAGTTCTGTAATGATTGCCCATTGTTCTTCGCCTGTGTATCCCTCATACTCGTACTTCAAATTGATAACCTTGCACTCGCTCTGAAAATGCTCTTTCAGAACATCTAATTGGCTTTTTGCCATTTTCTTTACCTCCGGTCTGAATTTTCAAAAATGTAAAAATTTAGACCGAAAGGTGGTGAACGGCAACCAACGCTATAAAAGCTCAAAATATCACAAAATATAAAAACGCACCTGCATAGCGACAAATTTTGCCGTGCAAGTGCGTCTGTTTCATTATATTTATGACATATCAGTTCAGTATGCGAGCCGCATTGCCCCTTTGTGGGGTAAATGCTTTTTTCAATGAAATGCTTTCTGATAATGCCTTTGTAACAGTTCAATATTCGCTGTTCATCACAAGCAGCGAAACGCCAGAATAATCCAGCGCATTAAAAAACCTCCGATCAAAAAAACTCAGAATTGGAGGGTGTAGGCATATTGAATCGCCCTGTCAAAACCTCGTTTTTTTATTTGGCAGGGCTCATATTTCTTTATAGTTCAGTTATTTACGAACTTTCAGTCTACTTATAATTGAATTGCTTTGCCATTATAAAGATGGCATAAATCAGTATAATTATATATGGAGGTGGACTGTAAGTTCATAATAAACCTGAAATGCTTGGGCATATCATTAAGGCAGCTCGTGAAAACGCCGGGATCACCATAGAAGCGTTAGCAAACAAAGTAGATATTACCGAGCGATACCTATACCGAATCGAAAACGAGGGCCAAAAAACGAGTTTCCATGTTTTACATAAGCTCGTCCGGGAATTGAACATTTCTGCGGATTCGATTTTCTACCCTGAGAAGCCGTCCAAAGATTCCGAGGTAGAAAATCTCCTCCGTATGCTTTCAGCTTGCGATGAACGGTCGTTGGAAATCGTTAAAGCAACTGCAAAAGCCTTAATTGATACTGCCCTAAAAAGTAGCCGTAAGACTGCTTTTTACTCTATATGAAGAACAGAGCCGACAAACGGTGATTGCTCACTCATTCATCGGCTCTGCGTCTATGCGTCCGGCTCTTTGATAAATGTTATTTGTGAATTCTTAACTTCGATCTATGTTTCCTGTTTACACTTCGGACCGTAGAGAGGATAATCTTTCAATACGGTATCCTCTCTAACTCTGTCACGAGTTTTACTGCCGCATACAGGGCATAAAATCCATTTTTGTTTTCTCTTTATATCACTCATTTAACAAAAACCAAATTCCCCTGATTAAGCCCCCAAAGCTCATCTGCATATTTTGAAACCTGCTTAGAATGAGTAACAACAATCACACACTTATTTTCTTTATGGGCCAAACTTTGCAAGATACGCACAATGTTTTCTTCCGTATCGCCATCCAAATTTCCGGTTGGTTCATCTGCAATCACGATTTCCGGATCGTGTGAAAGCGCCCGTGCAATCCCCACTCTTTGCTGCTCACCACCGGACAATTTCAGAACTTTTCGATTTGCAGTTTCTTCATCAATTCCGACTTTCTCTAAAAGATTCATTGCAAACTGCTTTTTATTTTTGAGATGACTTCCACTAATATTCATGGAAAGAATAATATTTTTTAATGCGGTTGCATCTACAAGTAAATTGTACCCTTGAAAAATAACGCCAATACTCTTTGCACGGTAATCATCACGGTCAACTTGGCGAAGGCACTTCTCATTAAAAAGAACATTACCGCTCGTTGATAGATCAAGCCCGGATATAAGAGAAAGAAGTGTGCTTTTTCCGGCTCCAGATTTTCCCATGATTACATATAATTTTCCATGTTCAAACTGCATTGCAATACTTTTCAAAACATTCTTTTTGGCACCTTCATACTGATAAGATACCTTATCTAAAGCTAAAATACTCATGATAATTCACCTTAGTTCCTTTCCGAAAGAATTTTCATTGGCTCATATTTCGTAATAAAAATCACACCAGCTATTGAAGACAGCAAAGCCAGCAACAAAGCAATCAACGCAATCTGAAGTGATGTTGCGGGCATTAAATGAACCTGAATCGCCTGCAAATTTTGAGCTGTTTCTGCTTGTCCGGCAATCAACACATCAGCAACAGGTTGTGCAAGCACGCTTCCGATTCCCAGCCCTACGACTAAACAAATAGCTGTAATTGTCACCATCTCAATCACCAGCATTCGTGCAGCCTTTGCCTTTTTCATCCCCATTGCACGCAGTACGCCTATTTCATATTTGCGTTCCCGAATTGCCATTGCAGTGACTAACAACAGAATTGCTCCACCAATCAGTAAGACAACAATCATAAAAGTCATTGTAATTTTTGCAAGACCTTCTACCGGAGTAACAATTTTATTGTAGCTTTCTTCATCTGTAACGACCGTATATACATCAGGAAGTCCTTTTTCTCTTACTTCTTTTGTAAAAGCCCTCAGATATTCCGGTGACTTCAATTCATATTCTGCATGGACTGCAAGATTTTTCACATCAAAGCATTGTTCCATCGTGTCCATGTGTGCTAATATTTCGTTGCGTCGGTTTGCCGAAGCTCCATCTAAGGAAATCACGCCTTCTACTGCTTCAGGCGTTGCCTGTGTAGCGTCTGCATAAATACCGGATACAGTTAATGTTACTTCTTGACGACCCATGACTTCCGTAACAGAGAAAGAGTCTCCAACTGTGAGTGAATTTAAGTTGGCAAAGTCTGTACTAATAAGGCATTCGTTAGCCTTTGCAAACATTTTACCTTCTATGATCTTTCTTAGCCCATCTGCAAAGTCAGGAAGGCTGTTTGTATCAGAATAAGCCAAAAGTTTTGCGTCATACGATAAGGCCGCCTGTTCTTCGCCATGTTCCCCATAAAATGTTGCACCACCTTTGCGACCGCCTATCGGTTCAAGTTTGGGGATGCCAATCCGGGCAAGTATATCCATTTGATATGTTTTCAGATATTCTGAATCCGCAAATTGGATATATTGTTCAGAAGTGATGTTTGGTGCTGTGGGAAAGCTCATATTTCCATTTTGATTATTAGAATTTTCTGCCATCAGCTTATCAAAATCAACTTGAAACGAAATCTTTGATCCAAAACGAGTTTTGTAATCTTGGATAATCTCATTAGTGGTTGAGTTTATGGTCAAAGCGACCGTGGTGGATAAGATAAGGAAAAATGTAATGATTCCTACTAACAGATTCCGTCCTTTATTCCTTGCTAAATTTTTAAGTGCATTTTGAATGATATACATAGTTTGTTCCTTTCCTTTGTTTGATTGACACTCCGAGTATAACACATCAAATGTTAACTGAATGCTAATCCTTTCTTGCCTGCGGAAAAGAAAGATAAAATGTTGTTCCATGTGCGGGTTCACTCTCTGCCATAATAAAGCCGCCGCACAAATCACACACATAGGAAACCAAGGAAAGTCCAATGCCATATCCATTTTTATTCAGTTCATTTATACGATAACGGTTCTGAAAAATTTTATCCAGATGACTTTTTTCTATGCCGATCCCTTGATCCTGTACTTTTACAATAACGCTACCTTTTCTTACCTCAACCGAAAGAGAAATTGGTTTACCGCAGCCATACTTTATAGCATTATCCAGTAAATTTGAAACTGCACGGTAAATCCAGCGGCTTTTTGCCATGATTTCCGTGTCCTCATTACCGTCAAAATCAAAAGGAAGCTTGCTGTAAATCTTTTGGTAACGATCATAAAGTTCTGCGCAAATAAGAGAAACATCAATAGGAACTAATATAGCAGTGGATGCTGTTTCACTAAGGGTAAGAATATCATCAATGCCATTAGAGAGTTCATCCATCGCCTCTAAATAGTCATTTTGACCTGAGAGTTCCAAATTGGTACGCAAGACAGCAATAGCATTTTTCTGCTCATGAGATAAATAGGCATAGAGCCGTTTGTTGTCCTCCAGTAGATTGTTAAATTGTTGCTGTAAAGTCTGATATACAGACATAATAGCAGTGTTGCTTATAACCTTATCATTGCTCTTTTCTGCAACAAGAGACTTTGCAACATCTAACATCTGTTTGTTTTGAAATCGTTGTAATACTTTCCAAAGACAAAGAGAAAGAAACGCAAACAATATCAGAAAACCACCCGCAACAGGCAACAGTTTTTGTAGAATTTCATTTTGCAGGCGGTTATTATAATCCTCTATCCCCATAATATTTCCTGTACCGGCGGGCATAAAGTAGTTCCCTTCCAAAATATTCACATAGTCCTCTGTTGTAACAAGATAAATACTGCTTTGAGAAGGCTTCATATTCTGAACCGTTTTTCCAAACCAAAGCAAGGAAAGAATAAATAGACCTGTTACCATAGCGGAAAATAACAGAATAATACCATTGATTTTGATACGGGCACTCATTCGTTTATCCATAAGGAATACCCCTTTCCTCGTGTGTTCATCAAAATGTCCTTACCTGTCACGATTGTCAATTTTTTACGCAATTTGCTTAAATGTACCCTCAAAACCGCAGAGAACGGGTCGAAGCTTTCATCATAAACATGCTCAACAATTTCTTCACTTGATACAATAGCTGGGTGCCTTTCAGCAATGTACTCCAAAATATCATACTCCTTGGTCGCAAGTAAAATTTCCTTATTGTTCCACATGACTTTTCGAGAAGCGGGGTGAATTGTCAACGCTCCCACTTCTATAATGGGATTTGTCCGCCCATAAAATCTACGAATAACAGCCTGCACTCGTGCCCGCAGCTCCAGCAACTGAGATGGCTTTGTCAAATAATCATCTGCACCTAAATCCAATCCTAATGCCCGCTCTTCTATTTCATCTCGTGCAGTTACTATAATAACCGGGGTTTCTATATGTTCCGACCGTAGAAATTTCAGTATGTCGATTCCATCTTTATCAGGCAGATTAAGATCAAGCAATATGGCATCATATCCATTTACAAATGCTTGTTCTTCACCCTCAGTTCCAGTATATGAAAGATCAACATAGAACCCTGCCTTTTCCAACCCTGTTTTCATGGAATTGGCAAGACTTTTATTATCTTCAATAATAAGCAACCGCATATTTTTTCTCCATTTCATAGATATTCACAACCAGTATAGCAAACAGAATGTTTATTGAATGTTAATTTCTTTTTTTCGTCTTCTATCAATGGGCTTCTTAGCACTTATCGGTATAAGCCAAACTGTACCTTTCTTTTCTGCACCGGGAATGCGACCGGCCGCACAGTAATAGTTAATCATACGAGCAGAGATATTCCATTTTTCCCTGGCTTCCTTTAAGGTCATACAATCCACGCCGCACCTCCGAATAAACTTATGTCTATATTACATTTCGTTTTCTCGAAGAATACAAGTGTGTGAATTTGAATTGTTCGTGATTTCTATGTATCAGCCGCCTTCATTTCAGGCGGCTGATTTTTTAAGGCAATACCGCACAATTCTAAGTACCGTATTGCGCAGTCAGATTTTTCTTCAGAGTGTACAGATTGAGCGCCGTCCATCTCACCATTGACAAGCGAAAGCTGTACGCTATCACGGAAAATCTGCAAGCAAGACGGTGCTTAGAATTCTGCGGGGTTGCCTTAATACTGTGGCACACCGAACCCAAATATCTGATAATTTCCTACGGAATACTGATTGATTCGGCAGCTATCGCCGGAGTTGCCTTCAACGGTGTAAACAACACCGTTGTGCTATAAGGCTGTTTTGGAGTTCAATCAAAGCGCTAATGACCTGCGTGCGTTCCTGCTCGGTTAAATATATATGGAAATTCTTTTGCTTCATCTGCTGCACCTCCTGATACCCTTATTATACGGAAAAAGGGCAAAAAGAAAAGGATACGGCTTATAGGCAAAAAAATAGAGCCTCAACCATAAGATTGAAGCTCTGTTTTCGTTGTCGTAAATATCTCTGTTTTTTCTGTCGTAAACGGCTATAACTGCCCATTCTACAAGGCTTTTTTACCATTAATCCAATGTAGCCACTGGATTAACGATTTTCGATTCACGGTGTTTACGACAGCGATTTGTCGTAAAAATCCGCCTTTGCCCTTGAAGTCATTTGTCGTAAATTTGTCGTAAACCCCTTTTTTCGGGGTAAATTTGGATTAACGAAACCCGGCAAAAGCTGTCAAAACCTCGTTATTTTCTGTCTATCAGTCCGAGAGGGGCTTCATCGTCGGGAATAGTTCCGCACCAAATTCAACCTTATTCATATTACTTCAAATCCTTTCGTTTACTGGTTTTTCACTAATTTGTATCACTTCATATTACATCAGAAAAAACGCAAATTTGTTGTCAAACTGTTGTCATCGCAGGGGTTTTGTTGTCAGCTTTATTACGCAAAAACCCTTCTTAAAAGATATCCAATTTTGACAGTCTATCAAAAGATTCCTGCTTCTTGCGATCCGTAGCTTCAGCATATATGTCCATCGTAGTTTCAATGTTCCGATGTCCCATAACCGCCTGAATCACTTTCAAGTTTGTTTCATTTTCGCATAACCTGGTACAGAAGGTATGCCTTAAATGATGACAGGAAAAATCCGGCAGTATAACCGGTTCACGCCGCTCTTTCTTTGCATTCACAGTTTCCTCTGCATTGTAATTGCTAGTAATCCGCTTGATTGTACGATTAACGGATTGTGGATTCGGAACAGAACCAAATCGTGTGACAAAGACAAATCCCTTCATCCCATCAATCTCAGTTTCATTGAATCCTGTCTCTGCCTGCTCCTCCCGTTCCATTTGAAAAGCATCATACACAGTATCAAGCATAGGAATCGTTCTGATTCCAGCTTCCGTTTTCGGCTTGGAAATCCTCTGAACCGATGTTCTTGACTTTCCAATCGGATAATAAACGATGCTATGGTTCACATTGATAATCCTATTTTCAAAATCCAAATCTTCCCATCGAATCCCAAGTGCCTCTCCGATTCGGCATCCCGTTCCAAGCAACACAGCAAATAACGGCCACCAATGATAATACACAGGATGATTGGCGATGTAATCCATAAAGGCCCTCTGCTGTTCAAGTGTCAATGCATGTCGAATTCCCCTCGTTTTACCTTTGCTTACTTCCTTTATAACTCCATCCGACGGATTGTTGCGGATAATTTCATCTCTCACCGCAAGTTGAAATGTCGGATGCAACAATGTGTGAATAGAATCCAAAGTACTTATCGACAAACTTCCATCGTCAAGCAAGTAGAGATAAAACTGAAGTACATCTGAAAACTTAATGTCTGCAATTTTCTTTTTGCCAAATGTCTCTCTGACAAAGCGATCATACATATAAACATAGTTACTTCTCGTAGTCGCTCTTAAATCATGTTTTGTAGACATATAGCGGTCAAATGTGGTGTTCAGTGTGGCTTTCCCTGCAACATACAAATCCAGCCCATCCAACTGATCCTTCATTAACTGCTTTTCTTTTTCCCTTAACGTCGCTAAATCCTGCGCATATATAAATTTTCTCCGACCTTGTGGGTCTATGTAGGTATACATATAACGCTTGTCCGACGCTCTCTGTACCTCTCCTTTCCTGAGCGCTCTGCCACGCTCGTCTTTTCGTGCTTTAGCCATAATCCTTTCCTCCTTCAAAAAATGAAAGAAGGGACTAACAGCACTCAACTATGTTTGGATAAATACTCCTCCAAACTTCGCAGGGCAACTTCTGTCATTGTCATCTTGTGTTCAGCAGCATACTCTGTCAACTTCCTGTGGGTGTCATCTGACAACCGGATAGTAATGGATTTCCGCTTTGCGCTATCCTCTTTCGGTCTACCCATTTTCATAACATAGTTACCTCCACATATTTAATATTATACATATTGTAAGACAGAAAGTCAAGTCCCAAGCGTCTGTCCCAACTAAGTTTCATAAACTTTTCACCTCTTCAATATTCTCGAAAGGTCTCTAAAAATTTCTCGAAAATCTCACAGTTAACTAATGCTATGCCATCAATTTTATATACAGCTTTCGCTTCTTTAGCCAATTCCTGAAATTTTGTTAATCCGAGACTATATTTTTCAGCGCCCTCTTTATATCGTACAAATTTTTTAACGTATCTTTTTGTAGCCTCAACGTCCTGGCATTTATGTCCCATTTACCTCTTCCTCCATATAAATCAATAATAATCAACTCAGTTGGCAGACTCCACAGATATTTCCTGTTTCTTTTACAGAGCTATAATTTTTCTGACCGCAATGTATACAGTATGATTTATAGCCGCTGGGTTTCAACTCGCCCTGATACAGCACAAGATATCCGCCGCTTCGGCCATTCATAGCTGCCTGCCACTGATACTGGTGTCGCTGTCCAAACTCATCCAGCAATTCATTACGGGCATAAAAAAACTCCTGGGTGTCCATCAAATCGTACAGTTTATTCTCTATCTCTTGCTTCAAACCGAGGTTATAAAGCTTGAGATTACAGGCATACGATTGTGAACGGTTCCAGGAGTTCATTGTAAAATAGCGAAAATGCAGGGTAAGAAAGTCTGTCATAGCTGACCGGGAGCGTAAATCTACCTCTCGATAAAAGCTAATCACGGAACATCACCGCCTTTTCCAGATAGGATGCCGGCGAAGAAAATCCCATGACAAAGTTTTCACGGTCAAGCTGCACAAAGCGTTTATTGCCGCCATGTTTTGTAATTTCCTTCTGCACTTCATGATACAGTCCCTCGTCAAAAACCATCATTGGCATCTGGAACAGGACCGCATATGCGATTTCTCCCTTCATTCCACTGCTGAGACGGTTTCCACAGATAAGGATAACCTCACTGTTTTCCAATAGGGAAAGGCCAAAGCTGAGCGCTAACGCCCGCTCCGAAGGGAGTTTGTCACAAAGCAACATAGGCAGATAAGCATGCGGCGCCCTGGCATACATCTCCATCTTTTCAGAGGCATAATACATATACGCTCTTGCTGCGTGCATATTACGAAGAAAATCCGTATCGTCTTCTGCACTCAATGGAGAGCAGATATAGGCACGCTTTTTGCATCTGTCATTTTTCAAGAACTGCATTTCCAAACGCTGCTCCCAGTTATCAGTAAAAATAGTATTCATAAGCATTTCCTCCATTAAATCGGCTGTACCGATACTTTAACTTTCCTGCTTTCCGAAGCCTTTAGGACATCCGCATATACTGTCGGATATTTTTCCTTCAAGGCTTTTGAATCCGGTCGGCGGGTTGTTTTTGTGATAAAATCAATCAGGAGCTTATCCGTGGTAGTTTCCAGAACCCCATGCTCATGCTCCTTCATAACTTCAGCAATTCGCACACTATGTGCCTCAATCTCCTTTTCATATGTTTCAATTTCTCTGTTGCAGTCTGTAATTTTACCCTGAAGTTGCGCAATCTTACGAAGCGCAGGCTCATACTTATGTGAGAATTCCACTGTCGGTAATCCCACTTTGCTTGAACCATAGATTCGGGCAAGTGACTGCAGAGCAAGTTTAAGCGCTACTTCTGCCATGGTAGGCGGCTTATCATGCTCCAGGCTCCAAATCCATTCCTCCAGGCGTTCAAAGATCATATCCTCTTTCGCCTTGTCGCGGACAATATCCGGAATCGCCAAATCATTGTCCGGGTTATTGCCCCAGACTGCTGAAAAAGCACCGATATTGACATCTGCCACTGCGAGATAAAAACGGAGCTGAAATTCATAATACAGCGGAATCGCATCGTCTGCCCATTCATCTGCCTTATGATAGGTACAGCTTTTGCACTCCAAAATTCCCGGCCAACATCTGACTTTCGGGTAAACCTGCGGTCAAAGTTTGCAAGTGCATACGGATGATCTGCGTGTTGGTAAAGATGTGTGTCTTCTGTCACGGTATTTCCTGTTTTCTGCCCATACCAGTATGCGGCAATCGGCTCCAGTAGATGGCCCATCATCAGCTGATTAGAATTACTTTTGGCTGCCGGTTTCATACGGCCTTTCTTAATCAGCCATAGTTCCATAGGTGTTGTCCATGGGGAAACACCAAATATAGCCGCCACATCACTTCCACCAACTGTGTAGGGAATATCTCCTTTGGGACCATGCATAACTGTTCCATATCATATTTTTTATTTATAGCCGTACATAATGCTTGCCAAACTTCATACAAGGATTGTCCAAGTAATTCAGTCATAATTGATTGAGATGGTTTATTTTCAAGCATACTATCTCCTCCACAAACTGTAATTTAACGTACTTTCACGGTATTTGTGAGAACAAATCCTTTTTTTTGTACAGTATGAAAGCTTTATCATTCCATTTAGCAACATGTAACCAAATAGGCTCATTACTGGTTTGGCGAATATGGTTCATTCCCCATAATAAAAGTTGTTTTCCATATCCCCTATTTTGAAATTCCTTATTGACAATCAAATCGTCTATTTCGTTTCCATAACAGGCAATAGAACCAATCATTTCTTCCCCACTTACAAGCAAGAAAATATCCTTACTTTTTTCACGAACTTGTTTATAATCATTCAAAAAATTATACGGCTCAATAGCAAGAGATTTTCGCATTTCATAAAAGCAAGTATTATATATTTTCATGTATTGTTGAAAATACTTTTGCTCAAAAGGAATACACAAGATATTGCTTTTTTCAATATCATCTTTTACATATTTCATTTCATATGCTATTATTTCCATGCTGTAATTTCCCTTCTACAACCCCCTATTTGTTTATTCGCCTACCGCACATTAACTATTCAAAAGACTTGTCAAGTCCTCCACGGAAGCATCCATCTTCACAGAGACTTCCTCCATCGTCATGCCGGTAGCAAGAAAACGCTTTATCACCATTTTCATATCCTCGCCAACCTCAATGATATGTCCGTCCAAATCGTAGAACCGGATTACCCTCTGTCCCCAGCTATGCTCAATTACTTCTCCCAAACATTCAATGTTTGAATACTCTTTCAGCTTACTCAGAAAACCATCAAAATCCTGTTCTTCAAAAACAATTTCTGCATTGTTGGATTTTTTTAGCATCTTTTCCTTCGGCAGATTCACAAGCCAGTCAAAATCCTGCTGCAATGCCAAGCCGCAGGTAAAAGCAATGTTTCTTCCGTAATCCTGATAAACCTCCAGGCTAAATAAATCTTCATAGAACTTTCTTGCAGCTTTTATATCCGCTACCGATATCACTGTACATACATACTTCATACCATTACTCCTATCCAACTTTTTAGTACCCCTTATCTCGTCCAGCTTTTCTTAGCTTCTCTTTTTCTTACGCAGCTTCAAATCAATGTTTTTCTTTGCCGCTGCTTCCTGAAGCAATCCCACTACAAAAGCACTTTTTTCTTTGAGCGTCCATGTTTCCATATCGTCCTTCTTCTTTTTAATTTCCTTTATCACTTCGCGAAGCTCCTGCATGTCCAACAGGTTGACCGCAACACAAAACATGGTCTTTTGGCGACCGGCATTATACTCCGACAGGAGAATGTTCAAGATTGCTGCCTTTTCTATCTGTTCCGCATTGTAGGCTTCAATTCCCGACTCTTTGGCTTTCTCCAGATCAGCCCTTCTGTGGAGATGTGTTATAAAGGAATCAAAATCGTCAATATGTTCAAATTTGGAGCATGGGTATTCACTGCACTGAAAGCAGTATTCTATGTCGGCATGTTCCATGCTGCACTTTGCAATTCTGCACGATTGATTGCCCTCTCCCCCACCGCAGCCGGGGCAATATTTATTTAAAAACATGGGGCAAAGACCGCAATTCAGCCCACAGAGTGAAAACAATTGATTTTGTCGGTTAAATCCTTTCATGATACCTCCATACGCTATTTCTCAATTTATAATTGGATGTAATCCCAACAATGGGCACTGACCCTTACATCGGTTTTAAATTTTTATTGAACCTGTCCACCATCCAGGCAATCCGCTTTTCCCGTCCGTCATCTGTCTTTGCATCCAAATATGCCCGCGTGTAGGTTTTCTTTACAGATGGGGACATAGCCTCAAAATTAGTGCTGGCAAGCTCATATTCTTTGAGCAGGGCAGACAGCTGAGCAATCTGTTCTTCAGTCACTACTATAGAATATCACTCATTATACGCTCCTTTATTCTATATCAATCAGTTTTGCAATCTCCTCGACTGTATCCAAAAGCACATGGAACTCCAGCCCTTCTGCATAACTGTTTTCCGCTGCGTAATTCCGCCACAGGCTGTAAAGTGCAGTTTCCTCACGCATATCCCTCATGATATCCTTCCAGTCTTTCAGCATATCCATTGATTCTCTTTTGACAGCAGTATGCTCTATCGCCATTTTTAAGATATCCGGTCTGACGCTGTCTTTACGCTCATGATAGAGAACATGCAGATCCTAAAAATCCCTGGCTCTTGCATTTCCTATGTTCCGGCGAATAATGGTTTCATACTTTTCAGCCAGCACCGTCTCTATGGTGTACGCCATAATCGGAACTGTTTTATCCTCAAATATGAACGGATAATCATATTGGATGGCTGCCGGAGTAATCTTATCTCCAGTTGTGACATCCACCTTCATCGGGCTGTTTATCTTCCCATATTTTGCAGCTATATGAATGCGGAAATTATTATAGGCATCCTCTTCACGGATTGGCTCTATACGCTGATATTCAAAGGTTATCCCATCGTCTGTATCAATCGCAAGAATCTCCTTAAAGATTTTGACGATTTCCTCTTCCTCCAGTTGTATCCCTCTTACGGTAGTGTCCATGTCCATTGTAGTTCTGGCTTCAATTCCAATCATTGAGGAAATCAGCAGACCGCCTTTGAGGATAAAATTCTTTGCATAAAGCGATACGGCAAGCCTCTCTAAAATGCGTTCAAACATAAACATATGCTGCACATCCAAAGCCCTCAGATTGTTCTTTGACGCAAAATTTCGGATCGCGCCCTTTAGCTGTTCCGGTGTTTTCATTACAATACCTCCATGTAAGTCCTTATTTTTTCTTCAATTCCGAAGGCTTTTCCATACTTCAGCAATTTGCGGACATCCGGCCGGTTTTTAAAATAATCCTTGATTGACTGAACATACAGCTGCTTTTCTATCTGGTCTTTATCTTTAATCAGATCACAAAGACATCTCTCTCTGTCATATAAACGAATCATAGCGCCCTGCGGCGAACGTGCTTCCGTTATGCCAAGACTATAGAATTCCTTCATAATATAATGAGCCCTGATTTTTTGATTATCTCGAAGCAGTCTTGAAATATTTTCGCCATGAGGGACTGAAATATCAAATGTATGTGGTATGATGTCCGTCAGTCCCCAGATATACAGCGCTGTCCCATAAGAAAAAATGAGGCTGGAGCATTGCACCTGAAGCAAAGCAAACTCATCAATATCACAGTCAGCAGGAGCATAAATCCCTTTCCGGATCCTTTCAAGCAAGCCACTGTCTACATATTTCTTTAAGACTGCCCTGTTGATTCCCGCCGCTTCAATTTGCGATGTTTTTACAAATCCATTTCCGTCTTCAGCCATCGCCTGAATCTTATTATAAACCTCATCCACAGAAATCACCTCCACGCACTCTACATTCCTTCTTCAATTATATCTTATTGACGAACGAATGTAAAGAGCTTTTGGCATTAGTCTGTCCGCATTCACAGAAAAATACAATTGTTTCTATTCCACAACGACAAAAAGGATGCCGCAAAAGCGACATCCCCCCTATCTTAAAACTATGATAATCAAATACCCTCTGAAATTTTTCGGAACGCATCCACGCCGGGAATGATTCCAAGATATCTTCCATTGTCAAACCTGCAATGGATTGTTGGGGCATCATCAACAGTGTCTACTGTTCCTTCCGTCATGGCAGGAATCGGACGTGGATCGTTTTTCATTTCAACGAGCACAATCCGTGTCCCTTCCGGATATGTATCCTTATAAAATTTTCTATATGATTCTGTGCTGTATTCAACAATCAGCTCTTTATTGCTTATGATTTCATAATCGAAGCCACATCTTCTCTCAAACGGATAAAACACAGGTTTCCTGAATCTCCGCTTAATGAGATGTCCGGGAACAAGAATATCGTCATCATTAAAATAAACGCGCTTTACCTCCATACTCATCATCTCCTTAGGCTGTTTTTTTTCGCAGACTCCAGAGCCCTCTGCTTACATGCAGAAAGTGTTCCGGATGGTACTGCAGTGTCTGGCGGATTTTTTCTTTCCACCACTTATGCGTTTTCGCCCTCTGATGTGATTCAATCTGCTCATATATATAAGTCAGCGGAACCGCCTCATTACATTGCTCCAGAACGGCTGCTACCACATCACGCCAGGTCGCTCCCGGAATGTCGCGGATATCAACCTGCTTTTTTTCTGAAAACAAAACCGGGCAGAGAAGTGCATTGTCTTTTCGTACTATCATCACATATTCGTGTAGAATCGGTATGAAGGAACCGCTATACCTGGTTTTGTCTGAAAAGCAATTGTGCTGCGCCTTGATAATAATGTTCTCCAGCGTCCCTGGTTTCACTATCTCAGACAGCATACTGTAAAGCCGGCCTTTTTTCTTGATGTCACCCATCAGGACTGCCATCCGTCCGCCTTTCTCCAGTGAAGCGTACTGCTTCATCATTGCATAGTTCATTGCGCGGGCAAAGTTTTCCCAGTCTGGTATACGGGACAAATCAAATTGCTTTGGATCATACCCATACTGGCTCTGGACCTCCGATGCACTGTACATAACATCTGAATAGGTCACAATATCCCAGTATGGCGGATGCCAGAAGATAAACTCCGGCCGCTCCGGTATTTCGCAGTTCATCAGGTCAAATCCGCTGTGCAGATCGTACAGATGGCAGCCGATACCGAGCTTGTCCGCCGCAGCTTTCGTTGTCCCGCTCCCACACATATAGTCGCAGATTTCCTGCGGGCGGAAGAATCCAATCAGATCCTCAACCAGCTTGGGGGAACAATTCCCACGGTAGCGGTTATTGCCGCCCTCCCCACGTTCCGGGTAGGACACGATACTGGTAAGCGGTCTTGATTCGCTCTTTTCAGGCATAATGCCACCTCCTTATCCTCCGTTTTCAACAGACTGATAATCTATCTCTATCGGTATATCTGTTAAAACGGGAATGTATTTTCGGAAAAGTTCATCAACAGCCTCTTCCGTCATTAATTGCTTCTGATTGTTCCGATTCCATGGATAATCCGGACAGAACAACAAATAGTCCTTTCCTTCAAAGCTGTCACAAGCCTCAAGCCGGACATTTTCCGCCTCCAGAATAACGTCTTTCAGGATGGTAGCCAATCCAAGCCTGAAATCCTGATCATACTCCATATAGTCCTCATAATCCGGCTCAGAAATGCCGCATTCATCCAGCCATTCCCGGATATTCTTCTGCAATACCGGTGCCATTGCCAGCAGTTTTTGGAGACGCTCTACAGAGGGTTCTGTTATATCTGAAACGCATATACCATAACCATAGGTATGCCAAGATGTATAACTCATACAATTATCCTCCTACTCCATGTCAGGCTGTAAATCAGCCCAAAGGCAGCAATCCCTGCATTTTTCTGTGTCGTTTCCAACACAAAGAGGATAGGGATTCATTTTCGGTCTCCGCTTTTATAATTGCAATGAACGGCGTTGGCTCCATATCGTGCCATCTTCCTTCGTTTTCTGTACCGCATACATCAAGTTCTGTCAGTTCACTGTCAGGTAAACCGACCAGATCAAACATCTGTGAATAGTGCTTCGGATCCATCAGTTCCACCGTTGCCTTGATATAAGAGGCATCCATACCTGACAGCTCTGCATGTGGCACGACTGAGAAACTATTTGACTCCATGAAATCCATCTGCAGACATTTCGTTGGTATCTTCAGGTCTGTTACCAGGTCGAACGCGAAGAATTCCAGGAATCTTTTCCCAGACTCAGTTGCATCCAGCTTCCGCACGCTGCCGGCCGCCAGATTCCTTGGATGACTGTACGGTTCCTCCAGACTCAGGTTGATTTTTTCAAAATTAGCCCAAGAAATGACGCCTTCTCCACGAACCTCAAGCGGCTCTCTGACGGGCACTGTCAGCGGTACATTCAAAAAGTTCGGACGGTATGCGTAACATCCTCTCCGATAATTCCTTCCCGACCGCGGGTAAGTGCCTGCTGCAGTTTGCCGTTATCATAGCGCAGCACCAGCGTCAGACCGTCCAGTTTCCAGGACAGCACAACATCCCGTGTACCTGCAAACTTGACCAAATCATCAATGGACTTCGTTTTATCCGCAGACAACATCGGTCTGGTATGGCGTACCGGTGTCAGCTCTTCCAGAATTTCACCGGATACCGTTTGTGTCGGTGAACCGGAAAGAGTCAAACCGGTATCGTGTTCCAATTTCTTGAGAAGATCCATTGCTGCATCATAGTCCCTATCTGACATAATGGGACGGTCATCTCTATAATAGGCAATGTCCGCCTCTTTGAGTTTGGCAATCAATCCTTTCATTTGTTCAATTTTCGTTTTTTGCTCATTTACACTCATACATAAGCTCCTTTCCTGAAATTTTCTGCCGTCTATTCATCCGGCCATTCCACTTTTGCTGTAATTTCCTTGCATACCCCCGACTGGAACACCCAGCGCCACTGGCTGCCGTCCTCACCCATCATCCAGATATAGCTGCCGTCCTGCACATACGGTGCAATCAACTGAAACATCTCAAAATCATTGCCAAGCTTTTCGCCTATAAATGTCAGCTCCGTAATGTTCCCATCCGTATCCAGCTTAAAATCATAAGGCTGCCGCTGTGTCATGGCAAAAACGCGCCCGGTATGCTGTGTCGGCACAAAAAATTTACTGCCCCTCATTTCAATGCAATAACCCATTTTTAAGTCTTCCTTTCATTTTTGGTTTTTGTGTCAGACTCATATCGCAACTCCTTTCAGAAGGGCAAAAGCTTGCTCTCCTCAGGAAGGACCTGCTGAAAGAGTTCCAAATACCGCTTACAGGCTTCCGAATTTAACGGTGCCTTCAGAGATGCTTCGCTCCAGCAGATCATTTCCTCTTCAGGAACGCTGTATGGACCCGGAATAAACTTGCTGCCATCGTAATGTGGACAGCAGGGCTTAACAATCTGCTCCACATCCGCTTTCGTAGTGACTGCCATAATATGTTCGCATTTCTTTTCCGCAATGGCACATAAGAGCTTGGACATATAGCTAAGCTTCTCATAATGGCGCAGATAATTTTGCACCCGTTTCATTGCCTCAAAGCGCAGAGCCCTGATAGAATCAGGAATATCACATGCTATTACCTCTGCAAAATACGGAATCATGACAACCGTAAAATCTGATTCTGCCAAAGATTTGTTTTTCATGACATCTCACACCCCTTCATGCTTGTGACATATGGAAGGAGATGTTCCAAGTCATACTGCTCTCCGGCATCCTCAAAAATCATCTCCTTTATGACGATATCTGAGTAACTTCCGGATTCCGCATAGATGCCAATCTTATCAATCTGCATCTCACGAAGACTGTCCAGCTTACCATTGGCGTATTCCTCATCGAAATAGACGCCTTTGTAGCGGGCATGAAAACCGGTATCCAACTGTTCAATATCACTTTCATCCCAGTTCAGGGATACTGTTTCGCCAGTAACCAATTTAACCTCAATATAATCAATCACGAGATCTTCTAAATCGGTACTGGCACTCAAATAAAGAATCATACTATCATTTCCTTTCTGCATATCTGCGTAAAATATTTATATATACGGGTTAAGCCAATGGCCCCCGGAACAAAAAGTAAGGGAACCATTCGGCTCCGAATCTATATAAAAAAAGCACCCAAAGAATCAATTAATTCTCTGAGTGCTTTTGTTGCCCAAGGGCCAATATGAAATTGTCAGAATGGAATGGCAGGGAAGTGTTCCCCCTGCGTTCCCAGATCTGTGCCTCTTAATAAAGAAGCATAAGAAACAAAAAAAGCGCCTGAAAGCAGAAACTCTCAGACGCTGTGTAACCGGAAAACTATAATCGCTTTAAAGCAATTACTGAAACTAACATGTATAGTATAGCAGATTTGTCACTGAAATGCAAGACATATGGATGATTTACTTTTTTCCGGTAAAATTCATTCTTTATTTTTTGCTATTCCCACTTAAAGCATTTGACTGCAACACCTGTACAAATCACGGTAGGAATGCCAACTTGAAAAAAGCGAGACTTCAGAAAGATTCGCCAGTGTAATCTCCTCTTCCAGATGTTCTTCTATATATTCCTGCATCCGCTGTACCGCTTTCATCTGCTCCTGCACTTCATTCACCTCCATCCGTATCTCTTATTTTACCATGAACACTGGAACGCCTCTCGACTTTTTTTGCTGTCTCAGCCTTCCAGTGACTTACGCAGATATTTTGCGGTAATGGTATCTGCATGATCCGCCATTTCCTGCGGTGTACCCGTAAATACAATTTCACCGCCCATACTGCCGCCGTCCGGCCCGATATCAATCACGTAATCCGTAAGCTTTACCACATCCATATTGTGTTCGATTACAATTACGGTATTGCCGCGCTTTACAAAGCCGTCCAGCAGCTCCATGACTTTCTTAATATCGGAAGCATGTAGGCCTGTCGTCGGCTCATCCAGCACATAAATGTTACCCTTCTGATCCAGATATTTCGCCAGCTTCACACGCTGGCGCTCTCCGCCGGATAAGGTAGACAGGGGTTGTCCCAAAGAAAGATAGGATAAACCTACTTCCACCATGGCATGAAGCGCCTTGCGGATCTTCGGGCAATCGGAGAAGAATGTTTCCGCCTCCCCTGCGTTCATATCCAGGATTTCTACGATATTTTTTCCATGATAGGTGTAGGACAAGGCTTCGTCGCTTTAACGGCTGCCGCCGCAGGCTTCACAGGTAGTTGTCACCGGATCCATAAAGACCAGCTCTGTGGTGATAATGCCCTTTCCTTTACAATTCGGGCAAGCGCCTTTGCTGTTAAAGGAGAATAACGCCGCACCGACGTCGTTTTCCTTGCCCATCCGCTTGCGTATCTCGTCAAAGAATCCCAAAAAGGTTGCCGGTGTGGAACGTCCTGTAGCCGTAACCGGAGACTGGTCTACTAAAATCACCTGTTCCGCGTACTTCTCAGCGAAAACATCCCGGATTAACGAGCTTTTCCCGGAACCGGCCACACCGGTCACGGCGGTCAGCACATGCAGCGGAATGTCAACGGTAATGTTTTTCAGGTTGTGAATGGCTGCATTCCGTAACGGCAGGAACTCTTTCGGTTTTCTTGGCACAGCTTTTACCGGCGTTTTCTGCTGCATGGCATTCCCGGTCAGTGTACCGGACCCCAAAAGTCCTTCATAGCTGCCCTGGTAAAGAACCTCTCCGCCGTTTCTGCCTGCCAGCGGTCCAATGTCAATCACTTCATCGGCAATGGAGATCACGTCCTTGTCATGTTCCACCACCAAAACCGTGTTTCCTTTATCCCGCAGACTGCAAAGCAGCTTGGTCATGCGGTGGACGTCACGGGGATGCATCCCGGTGCTTGGTTCGTCAAAGATATATGTCATGCCGGTCAGGGCGCTGCCCATATGACGCACCAGCTTGAGGCGCTGTGCCTCGCCGCCGGACAAGGTTGCGGACTCCCTGTTCAGGGAAAGATACGGCAGCCCAATATCAATCATGCGTCCCGTCCATATAACCCTTCCATTGCTAATGTATATTATTTGGCCGGCCTCATTGAAAGCTGGGGACGCGGTATCGAAAAAATTTGTCAGGCTTGTGAAGAAGACGGCTCCCCACTACCGGAATACACAATTCATCCTGGCGATATTATGATACAATTCATTGCCGCCGAGGAGCGAATTGTGCGCACTTCACTCGACAAGGTGACTGAAGGGGTGACTGATAAGGTGACCGAGAAGGTGACTGAGGCAGAACAGAAGCTTTTATCGCTGCTGCTCGAAGATCCTGCCTACACCTATGCTGTCCTGGCTGAAAAACTGGGCGTGAGCCGAAAAACAATCTCTTCAAGAATTAAATCCCTTAAAGATTAAGGTGTCCTCCAACGGGTCGGATCTGATACGAAAGGGCATTGGCAAATCAAAAATGGGAAGTAAAGGAGGCCAACGGATGCCAAGGCAATTCAAAACAGCAAGACAAATCAATAAATTAAAAGTAATCGAGGCTGCTGAAAAACTTGGCGTTTCCCAACCGACACTCAGTGCATGGGAGGGCGAACGGAAATCTCCCTCGATAGATGGGCTTGAAAATATGGCTGACCTATATGGTGTCACAACTGATTTTTTGTTGGGACGCTCTGATACACAAACTCAGGATTTTAAACAACCAATTTCACTACAGGCATTGCCGGCTTTTCATGGCAGACCGGTATGGTCTGCCACATATGGATGGCTGCTGGTGAATGCCGCAGATAAACTGCTGACTTTTCCTGACGGCCATACCTTGCCGTTTTCCGATATTATTGGTGGATTGTTTATATTCGCTCCTCCGTTTTCCGAAGCAGAACCACCGAAAGAACCGCCGCTGTCCCGTTCTGAAATCAGCAGGCAAAAAGAAATCTGGCTGGAGCCAATTTCCCCAGACTCAGATTTAAGAAGGGAACTGCGGGGATGGTATCAGGTAAAAGACCGATTTGTTCAGAACGAGTATGGCAATCGGTTCTATCTGGATACTTATGGTTCCAAATGGCTGGCATTCTCTTTTGAAACTGCATTATGACGAACGGTGCCGACGCTTGGTATTTTGATACCAAGCGTCGGCTTATGATTATTCAAGCTTTCTGAACAGGCTGCCAATTATTCAGTTGTAAAAACTGCATACTTGGGATGTCCAGATATGCAATAAGGAGAAGAGGATTTTCAAATTTCTGCTATAAGCATCCCTCCATTTTCAATCGTATTTCAGAGTCAAAACATTACCTACACTCCCCTCCTTTCCTCTAAATAAAACGCGAGCCGACAGTCTGTGAAATATCTCACAAGATTGTCGGCTCTGCGTCTATGCGTCTGGCTCTTTAATTATTTCAATTTTCAAATCCCTTGCGTCAATTAAACTTTCCTTTTTACACTTCGGGCAAAACAATGGAAAACTTTTCAGTATTGTGTCTTTCCTTAACTTAGTACGTGTTTTGTTTCCTCAAACTGGGCAATGGATCCATTCTATTTTCACGGTGTCCTTCTCCTTTTACCATAGTACTTCTCTAACGCTGATCCGTCTCTGGATAATTCGGAAAGCAAGTACATGATCCGCTCCGTACAATCTGCCTCACGAGTTTCCTGTTTTCTCCAATTATCAGAAAGCGGGAAATACACTTTATCATTCGCAGATTTTCCCATATCCCACTTTCCGTTTTCATTTTTCAGCCCGTTTAACCAGTCCACGACAAACTGAAGTTTATACGCTGCGTGTCTGTATTTGGTAAGCAGTTCAATGGCCGCAAGGTAGTGGCTGGTCTGTTTACTTGCGAAAACCGGCGGTAATACTGTAAGCCGCTCCTCATATATGTAATAGATACCGTCATCTTTATTCAACACATAATCCGTCAGGGCTTCCTCTGTCCCTTTATCCAGGCACCCCTGCATAAGCGATACTGTGTAAAAGCTCACAAACTTTATCAGTCTGGTGCCTCTGGCCTTTCCTCCAAAAAGCTCCTGATAAGCGGCAATATAGTCCTCATGAGCATATGCACCGTGATGAAAGGCTTGAGAAATCACATCGGCCCACTGACCAGCAACCTGATTGGCTATCGGGACATCTTTTGTAAACCGTCTGATCCATGTGGACAGTATCAGAGAAGTAAACACATCCCAGTCTACAAGTTTTTCCCGCCGGTCCGGGATTTCTCTTTTGCCGGAAAGACAATCGCTCATATAGAAAATGGCTCTTTCTATACATTCATCTTTGATTGTAAAGCCCAGACGTTCCAGACGCTGAAGCGCCCGCTCCGTCGTAAGTGGGGAATTGGATGAGCCGGAAAGCGTATGGAAATCGCCCCATGCGCCATCTCTCCTCTGCATAGAAATGATTTGCTTTGCCCATTTTGTTTCTTTATGTATGACGGCTTCCTTTCCAAAAAACTTTTCAGACATAAACGCACCAGCAGACACCAAACTTATCCGTGAGCGTAAATTGACAGGTGCTATAATCACACGGCCCTATAGGAGTACAACTGCTCGCTCCCTCTTTCAGAACCTCATAAGCCTTTCGGACGTTCCTTTCACCACCCGGGCCAAATTGAAAACAAAACATCATGGTATTCCCAACAATTATATCCTCCGCAATCTCCGAAACCGCTATAATCTGTCCATGTGCATTTAACTCAGAATGCATATAACCGCCATTTTCAGCCGCATATGTACACAGAATATCTGCATCAAAAGCTGTTTTGTAAAGTTTTACTGCCTCGATACTCCCCTTAACAAATACTTGCATCATCGACCTTTGCATAGCTCGCGCCTCCAAACCATATTTTCACCCATATAAAAACTTGAATTCTCTGGACTTTGAGTTCATTGAATGTTTTCTTAACCGGCAATATCCTTTCCCATTTGAGACTTCGACGAAATCAAACGTCCGCACCCTTCTGCCTTGACCAATGTCTCAAATTCCTTAATGGTGTCCTTCCCAATCCAATTCAATGCCTTGCTGTCACTCTCCGCAAACTCATGTGCCAGTAACAGCGCCTTTTCATTATAGTTGAAATCTCTCTTTCCGAATTCGCGCAGCTATAGGGTGGTGCATGGTTTACGGTTGCATTTATAATTCAGAGGGGCGGCAGCAATTAACTGTCGCCGCTTCTGTTGCATTATTTACTTTTTTCTTTTGTTGAATTTTTCTTTTGCAAAATCATAGGATTCTTGTATCATTGCCTTGAAATCCTCAAAGGTCTTATCAGAGGGATTTAAAACACATACCCAGCTCATCCATGCGTAGACAGGGTGGGGAATAATGGTATCTAAAACGGTAAAATCATAATCCATTGTTACGATTTTTCCAGCAGGCGGACGCTCTGGAATATACCCAAATTTTTTAATAAAGGTCTGTTTCCTTAATCCGACATTCACACGATATACATTATCACGGTTCAACATAGAGCCTTTATCATTATCACCGTCTCTTTCTTTAACAGTTAAAACATATACTCCCCGTTTCAAAACTCCGTTTGGATTATAAAAAATCCCTCGTTCTCCCCAACTTTCTACTAATACAACATCTTTCAAATAAGACTGGCAGTAGGAAAGAATATCGTTTGGTGTCATGCCATTTCCTCCATTTGCCCATTTTGTATCTTTATGCATGAAATCCATCCCCCTTATTATGCTTCGCTCGCGGCAGCCTCTTTTCCCATTTGAGATTTCGACGAAATCAAACGTCCACGTCCTTCTGCCTTGACCAATGTCTCCAATTCCCTAATGGCATCCTTTCCAATCCACTTCAATGCCTTGCTGTCACTCTCCGCAAATTCATGCGCCAACAGCAGCGCCTTTTCATTATAATTGAAATCTCTCTTTCCGATTTCACGTAACGCCCAAGATGCTGCCTTTTTTACATGCTCCCGCTCGTCATCTGAATACTTGGCTATCAATCCAAGATAATAGTCCAACATATCATCTGTAAGCTTTTTGTCATGGATTACAGACGATGCAATCAAGGTAAATGCTGCCCGTTTCCTGTACGTCTGCGATGAAGTGACCCACCCTTCTATCAGGGCGCTCCGGCAATCCATCTTAATCAAAAGATTCTTGCACAAATGGTCGCATAAATCCCAGGATATTACATCGCCCATCAACTGCTCCACAGCGTCTTTTGTCATTTCTTTTGGCTTCATCAATAGCACTGCCAACAGCCGCGCCTCATGATATCCCGTTACCCACAGCCCAAGAGCCAGCTCATTTGAGTTCTGCATCTTTTTGGCAAGGCTTCTGATCTCTGCCGTTGATACACCAAGACTATATTGCTCCGGAATCCCCATACGCACCACGTTCGCTTTATATTTCTCAGACGCCCGTATCTTTAATTCTGCTATTACCTCTGAACAATTCATGTTTTCCTCCTAGCCACTTCAGTCATTCTCCAAATAGAAACTCCTTGAGATCCCTTTTCTCACAAAGCCGTTCTTTCTCATAAAAGTGCTGCGCACTATTCACCTGCCTCACCGTCAAACTGGCTACACTGACAGCAATGCTCTTTCCGTAAGTCTTTGTAAGCCTTTCAGTTTTCAGTATCTCATTCATATAATCCTCCGTTCTGCCTAAGCTAATCCTTATTCCTGCAGATCAGTCCAGACGACCAGTTATATGATTGGAATCCAATATTCATAAACCGCCTCCTGTGGATCGGCTTTGATATATACCTCTATATCCGGAGAATTCGCATATGTAAAGCCAGATGTAGGGAGCCACTCCGTAATGATACGCTTTTCCAATTGCTGCAGGGAATGGTTCGTGCCATGTCCCTTGAAAATCGCCCATTTACATGCCGGAATCCAATATTCTTCAAAAGTATCATCTTTCTTGTCAGAGCGAACTGCAATCAGATACTTCCAATCCTCTGTATGATGAATACTGATGCCCAATAATCCCTGTGGTATACTTTCCTGCAAGGCGTTCAGTTTTGTAAGTGTCCCGTCGGCAAGAGCCGTATCCCATACTGTTGGAATCACCTCAAAATTTTTATTAAGCTCCTTATCCAGCGGACAGGAAATCCCCACTACACGGAAAGCCGCTTTTTCCTCCACTCTGAATTTCAATGGCTGCCCGCCATCCACAGATACATGAAACCGAATTGGCGGAAATGCCTGTATGGGACTGTTCTCTGTCTTCAGAGCAGAAGGCACGATACCATGAAAGCCTTTAAATGCTCTGGTAAAAGCTGTTGGGGATTCATAGCGGTACTTTACGGCAATATCAATCACTCTCCCACTATCCTTTTGCAGCTCGACAGCCGCAAGAGACAGCCGGCGCCTCCGTATATATTCCCGCAGCGTCATATTGGTCATATAAAGGAACATCTGCTGAAAATAGTAGGGTGGGCAGGCGGCCACTTCCGCTACCTTCTCATAATCCAGTTCCTCCGTGATATGTTCTTCTATATATTCGATTGACTGATTGAATCGTTGCATCCATTCCATAATATATCTGCCGCTATTTTATCATTTCATTATAGCTTATCCTTTCACAAGTTTCCTCGCATTCAGGCTATACAAATTGATAGCCTACGTGCGCAAATATTCTTTCGCAGGAACCACCTGAGAATGATTCAGAGATTCCATACGAAAGTCTTTTCAATTTTTACATGCTTTGTTCTTTTTCATAGGTAAGGTTCGTATAGTACCTCACATCATGTGAGATGCAAGAACAAATTACTTACTTTACATTGTATATTTCTGCTTAGAGACTGTCTCGACTTTTTTTGTCAACTTAATCAATTTTGAGCAGCGGATGTAACTCTCCATGATGGTACATAGCAAGCAATTCCTCACGGTTTACCAATTTGACAGCCACAATTTCGGTCTCCTGCATCCTTATTTCCGATAGTTCAATATCTGTTTGAAACTGCCACACATCATAGAAGTCCTGTGTTTCGTCCCGTCTGGTATGGCTAAGAAGTTGCGCACCATCAGGCTCTAATAATATTCCCAGTTCTTCGTTGACTTCCCGGAGCACCCCTTGGAGACTGTCTTCGCCGGCGAGAACGCATCCGCCCGTACATTCCCACCGCAACGGGTACTGTTTATCCGGATGGCGCTGTGAGAGCAGATACTGTCCGTTGCTGTTCAATATCCATGCACTCACAGAAAGATGATAGAGGCCTTCCGGGATTGGCATACCACGCAGCACTGTTTTTTCGGTTCTCTTTCCATCCCTATCATACAAATCCCATATTTCCTGCATCGTTAGCCCGCGCAATCCGGCAAGGGAGCATCCTTGAAGTCTATCAGGTATCCGTCGGCAATCTGCTCCATCTCAGTACGGTGGTGCGCAGAGTATTTATCATATACGCCACAGACAAGCATACCAGACTGCTTTGCGCTTCTGACTGCCGGAAGAACATCATCAAAGACCAGACATTGTTCCGGGCAGACGTCTAATTTTTGTGCTGCAAATGCAAATATATCCGGATACTCTTTGCCCCGTTTTACTTCATCCGTGGAACAGCAGACATCAAACAGTTCCAGTACACCGTTATTTTCCAGACAGGGAAGATATAGCTTCTCCGGAAGACCAGTAGCAACTGCCAGCTTAACACCCATATCCTTGAGCTTCAGGATATATTCCAATGTGTGCGGCATCAGTTCTACATTGTGTGCGTACTCGTACACAGCCATCTCTTCCCACTCCTTGACCATATCTTCCACTTTTTCAGAAAGCTTAAATAGGTCTAGCGTATACTGGGCCGCCTCTGCAAAGCTGCGTGAACAAATCTCCGTCACATAATCAGCGGGAACCGGCAGTCCCCTCTTCTGCAAAAACGAGATATCTATCTGCTTCCAGACATCCATGGAGTTTAGAAGTGTACCATCTAAATCAAATATCGCCGCTTTAAACTTCATCGTCTGCCTCCCAATAAAATGCCTTTTTTATTTCTCCTGCTGCCTTTCGGATATCCGACTGACCTATAATAGAGGAAACCACTGCCAGACCGTCAATTCCCATAGGGCGGAACGCACCTGCGTTCTCTCTGTTTATGCCGCCGATCACAACGATTGGCAGATTCGTTATACGCCGGATTCTGATGAGTTCTTCCATTGAAACCATACCTGCATCCGTTTTCGTGCCAGTCGTAAACATAGCACCAACTCCCAGATAGTCGGCTCCGTCTTCCATAGCCTGACCTGCTTCCTCAACCGAGGATACGGAGACACCCAGAAGCATATCTTTACCGATAATCTGCCTGACAACCGGAACAGGCAGGTCGTTCTGCCCGATATGTATGCCAAAAGCTCCGACCGCCAAGGCAATATCCAGCCGGTCGTTAATGATCAGCGGCACCTGATACTGATCCGTAATTCTCTTTACTTCCTGTGCCTGCTGTAAAAACACCTTAGAAGAGCTGTCTTTTTCCCGAAGCTGTACCATCGTACAGCCGCCGAGGATGGCCTGTTTCACTGCTTCGGTCAAGGTCTGGGTACGCATCAATCTCCGGTCTGTCACAAGATATAAGGTATAATCCACTTTCATCCTATGTCCTCACTTTCCTGCTTCGGTAAGCCGTGCCTGTAAAGGTCATAAAAATGATGCGTCGGTCCGCAGCCTTTTCCGATAGCAAGGGAATGGGCAATCGCCGTAGTTACATAAGCCTTTGCGCTCTCCACTGCTTTATAAATATCTGCTCCTTTTGCCAATTGTGAGGCAATAGCGGAGGAAAAAGTGCAGCCTGTGCCATGTGTGTTCTTGGTATCAATCCGCTCCGTTTCAAAATGGTACATCTGATTTCCGTCAAAAAGGACATCCAATGCGTTTCCAACAGCATGACCGCCTTTTATAACTACCGCCTTACTTCCCATAGCGTAAATCCTTTCAGCTGCTCTCTCCATATCCTTCACAGACTGAATCTGTAATCCAGTAATCCGTTCAGCCTCCGGAATGTTCGGTGTCAGCACATCAGCCAGCGGCAGGATTGTTTTAATCAAGGCATCCACAGCAGACGGTTCCATGAGAGGGCATCCGTTCTTCGCATACATAACCGGATCTATTACCACATGCTTTGGCTGATACTGACGCAGCTTTTCGGCAACTGCTCCCATACATTCCGGTGTTGACAGCATTCCTACCTTAACTGCATCTACTTCGATATCCTCAAATACCGCGTCAATCTGTTTTCCAATCATATCCGGCGTAATATCCTGAATGTCGATTACCCTGCTCGTGTTCTCTGCCACAACGGAAACAATGACGCTCATACCGAATACACCATGGGCGGTAAATGTCTTTAGATCCGCTTGTATACCTGCGCCGCCGCTGCAATCGGACCCAGCAATCGTTAATACTTTTTTCAACATATCATTTTCTCCTTTGCTTCTTTGGGGAAGACAACCATCAGTGTGCCGCTTTTAACGGCAATCCTGCTTTTCTTCCCGATAAACTCATTGCTTGTACCAATAGGAAAGGTATTGGTAAGCACTGCATTCTCCAGCGGATATTTTAAACCTTGCAGATAAACTCCTTCCGCTTTTTCGGAATAGGAGAATACGGATATGTAGCCGTAAGGAACCGGTAAAAAGGATAATTCTCCATCCGTAATTGCTGTAATCACGCTCTCCTGCTTTGGGGTATTCTCGGGCATTTTATTATACCCGCAATTTTTCAACTTTTTATCTACCGGACGCAATAATTCATTCTGAGGGCAATGCAGAAACCCTTGCATCCCGTTCCCGGCAAGATATGCCAGCACCTGCAGGTTTGCCAATGTATGATCGATTCTCCCGCCGGTTCCGCCATAGATATGAAACTCCTTATATCCGGCCTTTATCCCCTCGCGGACTGCTGCAAGCATATCCGTATCATCTTTCTCACAGTTCAGCCGGACAACATTTGCGCCTGTTGGGATTTCTTCCAGGGTATCAAAATCTCCAATAACGAGATCTGCCGAGATTCCAACCTGTTCCAGATACCGAAGCCCTGCGTCTGCAGCTATCACAAAATCATTTTCCGCCGGTCGAAAATCCATCTCAAACCAGTCTCCCGCACCGACTATATAACAAATCCCTTTCTTCAAATCTCTACCTCCGGTATGGCATTTTCCAAAAGTCAAGTTCCAGGATGCTTGCCGTTTCAAAAATTTTGCTCAGCTTTTCTTTTTCGGTATCGGAAACACCTTCGCATTTCTCATCTGCAAACTGCGACCATTCCTCACAGCTCCTGGCATAGATATCGTCCGCATAATCCTCAATAAAATCCCAGTATCTTGAGTTTCGGCTTGCAGGGTCCCCCGCCAGCTTTCGGAAAATGTAACTGTAACTCATCATGCAGGGAAGGACTGCCATCAGCATTTCCTTATCATCCCCCTGTTCCGCAGTTTCCAGTAAAAAATCAATATACCGTTGATTTTCCGGCAGAGGAGCAATAGACTCGATATCATCGTCCGTCATACCGAACCGTTCCAGATACTTCAGCCGTACCGCAGATTCCGTATCCTTAACGAAACTCAACACGGAATAATAAAGCTGGATCTCCCGCAGTGATTTGGCATGATAGATCTCTTTCCCGTAAACTCGTGCATAATGCTTCAGGTAAATGCTGTCCTGAATCATATAATCTTTAAAGCATTCAAAGGGCAACGTTCCTTCTTTCATCTCCTGCACAAACGGCGTAGCCATGCATTTGTCCCAGATGGGGATATTCTTTTCCAGTACCTCTTTCATAAATGACATAATTTGTTTCCTCCTATGACTGTTCCGATTCTCCATGCCCCAGAGGGTAAAAAAAGAGAGCTTCCAAATCAATCGGAAGCTCTTTCAGACGCAGTACGGGCGTAAGAAATTGCTTCCCTACGCCGGTATTAGCCGACAGGTCCAGAGGTCAGGTCTTAACCTTTTTCAACTTGTTCAGTTCCCTCGCAAACACAGATTATCAGTATTAAATTGAAAAACAAAAGGACGCCCACATGGAGCATCCTGAAAATACAATCGTCGTATTCATTCAGCTCCCTACGTTGGTATTGGCCAACAGGTTCAAAGGGTCAGGTTTTACCTTCTCAACTACGCAGTAGTCCCCCTGCTTTTTAATTATTATACTATTTCTGTGTGAGTTTGTCAAATCGGCTGTCCGGTCCGGCATTGCTTCACAGAGATATTCATAAATAAATTCCAAACTAATGCTTTATCTTGTTGGCATCTGAAATCCTTCAAGGGCTTTGTTCAGATAGTCATTGAATGGTTTCATAATGCGGAACAGCTTTGCGACCTCTTCCACAAATTGCTCCGCATCAGCGATAACTTCGTCTGCTACCGAATACTTCAAATACCAGCTTTTAAACTTTAAGTATTCCGCCTGGGGATGCTCCCTGTCATATCCGGAGGGAATACGCAAAAGCGATGTCCCCTGTACCGTAAAGTATTTTTCAAACTCCGGCGTATGGATGATCTCGTCAAATTCTTCACCGAACTCTGTGATATAGTCACGGATCATTTTGGCTGCATTCCGAAATGAATTGGCAAACAGGCCACCACCGAGATAGGACTGGTTCCCCGGCTTGATTATCAGATAATATCCCACCGGAACAGGCTGCTTCCCTTTAGAGGCAATATGGGCGCGAAATACCGGATTATATGGGGTCCTGTCCTGTCCGAACCGGGGGTAGCGAATCAACGTAAAGGCAGTGTCCTTGGGTTGAATATGTAAAACGCTGCTGTCAAACTCTCCGATACGCAGAATCAGCGCCTGAACCAGTTCTTCAAATTGTTCCGTTACCGCTTTCGTTTCCGCTTTATGCGCGTTAAACCATTCCCGGTTGTTATGCTCATTTAAGTCTGTCAAATATTTTAGAATCCATGTTGTATTTATTCTCTGCGTCCCCTATTTTTGTCCCTCCAGCGCCTTTGTTCCTGCTATCAAAATCCGCAGTGAAATTTCAAAACTTTTCTCAATAGATACCGGATTCCCAAACGCATTGTTATTTACCAGTAATGCGAAGCCTTCCAAGAATCCACGATATGTGCGTATCAGGTGTTCGCTGTTTTCCTTTGATATATTAAGCATGGTGAAAGCTTTATATATTATGGAAAACATCTCTTTCGTGGCATTCTGCGTTTCCTCACTTTCAAATTTGTTGTACCAAAGCATCGCATTGAAAACGCCAGGATTTTCAGTTGCGTACTTATAAAACGCGCGGCAGATTGCCTCCAACGCATCATACCCGCTGACACATACAGCCGCATCCGTCATAGCTTGATCCATTTGCCTCCAGCCAAAGAGCATGATTTCCTTTTGCAGTTCCTCTATCCCTTTAATATGATTATAAAGGGACGGAGGCTGAACGTTTAAGTGTTCAGCGAGCAATTTCAATGTAATTTTATCATAACCGATTTCATGTCTTGATCTTTGACCAGCGACAAGAACAGTTCCCGCATTTGCCGGATTCCAATAGGATCCAGACCGTTGACCGGCTCATCCAGCACCAAAAGCTTCGGTGTATGGCTGATTGCCCTTGCAATGGCCAAGCGCTGCTTCATGCCAAGAGAAAACTTGGAAACAGCCTTTTTCCCGGTATCAGCAAGTCCCACCACCTGCAAACTGTTATCAATGTCTGCGGTATCACAACCCATATAAGCTAAATGAATCTCCAGATTTTCTCCCGCTGATAAATGCTCATAAAATACCGGTGTTTCAATTAAGACGCCCATCTCTTTCAGGAACTCTTTATTCTGGGTCTGGATGACTTCTCCGCTAAAATGAATGCTTCCGGCAGTTGGCTGCAGCAAACCGGAAATCAATTTAAATGTAGTGGTCTTTCCGGCGCCGTTGGCTCCGAGGAGCCCATAAATCGTACCACGTTCCACGTTCAAATTCAGATTCCGTAATATTTCTTTTCCATCAAAGGTTTTGATTACCTCATGAACTTGTATCATATCGTTTCCTCCTGCGTTTCTTGTAATTCTTTCTCACAAAACGGCTTTGCATCCAACTTCGTCCTGCACCCTAGCCGTTTGGCAAAATACCGCATTACAAACCTCTGCACATACCGGAGCGGACCATTCGACATACGAATCTGCCTCTCCGAAAGATATTCCGGTATGGAGAATGCCTCTATGGTCTCCTGCCGGAAAGCGCCACTTTCGCCAAATTGCCGTCCAATCTCAATATTAGTACATATAGCAAAAGGACACCAACACACAGCGAACACTGTGTATTGATGTCCTTGTTATTAAGCCATCCGTTTACGGAGCCTTTGATAGAATAAAGCTGCTACCATCATCAGAATTCCCACCAGGAACAGCCACAGCTTTGCTGTGTAGCTGCCTGTGACCATAGAAAACAGGTAAAAGCTTCCCAGCTTTGGCCCCATACCGATATTAAGCGCATAGTACAGCAGCGGCGGCATATATCCGATGACTGTGTTTCCTGTAACTGCTGAGGTCAGCATCCCCATGGAACCTAAGAACAGGGCGTCTGCTATGGTTCCAAGCGCCAGAACCGGCGAGACATCGCAGCTTTGCTGTTTCATAAATACGGTAAATGCACAGATCAGCAGGGCGGCAACCCCTACCGAATACACCGTTCGTATCAGGTGGACCTTTGCTGTGCTGCAATACTTGGAAGATACCAGGTCGTCAATTTCCTCGTTCTGCTCCGGCTGAAATACCGGCGTCAGCAGCACAACGCCAATTAGAGAGACAAACATCTCCAGTGGCATGGCAGCGGAATTGTGATCCAGATTGGCTGTGCCGATAAATAGCGGAGTGACAAGGCATAAGAGGACTGAGACCCCCATGGACAAAAGTGCGTTATGCCTGAGATTGATTTTTGCGATCTCTAATACTGGAAACCGTTTTTTTGAAGAATGCATTTCCACCGAATTTCCCCTTTCTTTTTGCTTCATAGATTAAAATTGTGAGTAGGATAAGCGCCAGGGCGATTCCCGCCATCAGCAGCCTGTTCTGCACAAGGTCTCCAAAATGGTCCAGATAATCCTGGGTACGGAACAGGGAATCTGCACCTACGTTGTGGCGGG
>CAJTCU010000013.1 GCA_910574935.1 Oscillospiraceae bacterium | reverse complement strand
CTCTGTGCATACTGGGAATCTTCCTTATACGGCGCAGGATATCTCTCATAACATTCATTCATTTATGCGTCGGCTCCAGCATAATCCCTCTCGGGTTATTCGTTTTTTCCTCCATCCGCTTCTTTCCTATCTTTCGGCGGAGGAGTAATATCGGCGGGGATGCTGACCGTCAGGCCGTAGCCGCTGGGATCGGTGGCCTCATCCTCGGTGGAAGCGGCCTCCGGCCCGGTGCTGGCCCCGTCCGGCTGGGCGGCATCCCCGCCGCTGGTGGCCTCCGGCTCGGCGGCGTCACCGCCGTCAGCTTTGGTGATAGCGTCCTCGGTGTGGAACCCCTGGCCCTCCAGTTCCGCCATCAGCGCGTCGATATCGCTGTTGTAGCCCCGGTCATCGAAGCTGACCGCGCCGTCCTTGCTGACGGTGATGTAGCCGATCTGATAGGCGAAGGTAGGTGCGCCCAGGTACTTTTTGTCCGTACCCATGAAGCCGGAAATGTAGTCGGCGAGGCGTTTGCGCTCGGTGCCGGTCACGTTGTAGTTGATGGTCATGGTGGAAACCCCCTTGTTTTTTGGTAGTCACATATTCGCTCTATCCGGCGGATATAGCAAGTTGTTTCTCACCCTGACTGCGACAAATTACTGACCGGATAATTGTGTAGACCACACAATGCCTCCTACTCAAATTTCAGCGCATAAAAAGGTAGCACCTCTGGAAACTGTGTGGCGAACTCATCAACATAGCGGAAGCAGGCGCTGTTTCGCCCGTTGCTCTCGGCAAACTCCCAGAGACTTTTCTTTTTGAAAAAGCTGGGCTGATTGCACCACCGGGCCAAGGTGATATACATTCCCCGATATGGGCTTTCGGAATATCGAGTATACCGCATTACATACGGCAGGCACCTGTAGCGCATCAGAATTTCAATCCGAAGCAGCAACTCGAAGATATCCCTTTTCCAGAAATCGGAGTCCCAGACTCCGTCCCGGTCATAGCCACAGAAGCAGTAGAACTTCAGAACAGCATTGGTGTACTTCCGGGCCAGACGCAGTTTCTGCTCGATAAGCGTAGCATCAGCAGCATCATCGAAAGCGAAAATATAGTCGCCGTCATACCGGCTTGAAAACAGTGCTGCACATTTTTCATCCGTCAGTAGCTGCTCGTCCAGGCCCTGCTTGAATTGGAAGGGCCGCTGTGTCTGCTGAAGCTCTGCCAGGAGATTCTTCCAGTTGGGGTAGCCAAAAAAGTTGTCATCCAAGAGACAGATTTTTGGCCTTTCTGGATCGAAGAACTCAGAGAGAGGGCTGTGGGCAAACACACGGTCGTAATTCTGGTTCACGCAGAAACTGCATTTGCGGAAGCAGCCGCGAGTTAGGAATCCGATAGAACAATCGGTGTAGTAGATGAAATCTCGCGCTTCTCCCCCTGCCAAGAGCTGCCGCTCCACCCAAAGGTCGTACAGATGGTAGTCGGGCATATGGTGTTCGACCTCATCCGGCAAGGGTGTGGCTTTGTCATAGAAGAAGCCTGTCCCGCCATGCTGGACATTCGGCAGGGACAGTACATCATCCGGCACTGGCGTATCGGTGAAAACTTTTGAAAGAAACACCTGGTCGAACTCGGTGAGGTCGGAGAAGTCAGTTTTAAGAACCACATCAGCCCCTTGGTCTATCCAATAGCCAGATAGCTTCATGCAGGCCAGGTTTGGAAAGCGGTACCGCTTTCGACCGATGAGGTCCGCGTCAATAACTGCGATATGTGTCACTCTGCCCCTCCATCAAAACTGTGAGGCATCCTCGCCCGTCAGCTCGTCATAGGTGCAGGCCAGTCCGTCCCGCTGAACAGAAACGCCATCGGCGGAGCCGACCTGCTCGATGTACCGCTTGACGATCACATCGCAGAACTTCTCGTCCAACTCGATGGTGCAGCAGGAGCGGTCGGTCTGCTCACAGGCGATCAGCGTGGAGCCGGAGCCGCCGAAGGGGTCCAGCACCAGGGTGTTGCTCATGCTGGAGTTCATGATGGGGTAGGCCAGCAGCGGGATCGGCTTCATGGTGGGGTGGTCGCCGTTCTTCTTGGGCTTGTCGAACTCCCAGATGGTGGATTCCTTCCGCCCGGTGTACCACTGGTGCTTGCCCTTCTTCTTCCAGCCGAACAGGATCGGCTCGTGCTGCCACTGGTAGGGAGAGCGGCCCAGCACCAGGGACTGCTTCTTCCAAATACACGTCCCGGGCAGCCGGAACCCGGCCTCCACAAAGGCGCGGCGGAAGTTCAGACCCTCGGTGTCGGCGTGGAACACATAGATGCTGGCGTCATCCGCCATCGCCGCCTCGGTGTTTTGGAACGCTGCCAGGAGGAACTGGTAGAAGGCATCGTTCGCCATGTTGTCGTTTTTGATCTTCCCGGCGCTGCCCTCGTAGTTTACATTGTAAGGCGGGTCGGTGATGACCAGATTGGCCTTGCGGTCGCCCATCAGCAGAGCGAAAGTCTCTGGCTTGGTGCTGTCGCCGCAGACCAGCCGGTGCCGACCCAGCGTCCACACATCCCCGGCCTTGGTGATGACCGGGGCCTTCAACTCGGCCTCCACATCGAAATCATCATCCTTGACCTTGCTCTGCTGGGCATCCTTGAACAGCGAATCGATCTCCGCAGGCTCAAAGCCGGTGAGGGACACATCGAAATCGGCTCCCTGGAGGTCGGCGATGAGCAGGGCCAGCTTGTCCTTATCCCACTCGCCGGAGATTTTGTTGAGGGCGATGTTCAGCGCCTTTTCCTTCTCGGCGTCCATCTCCACCACCACGCACTCTACCTCGGTGATGCCCATATCCAGCAGCACCTTCAGCCGCTGATGTCCGCCCACGACAAAGCCAGTGGTCTTGTTCCAGATCACCGGCTCCACATAGCCGAACTGCTCGATTGAGCGTTTCAGCTTTTCATATTCAGCGTCCCCTGGCTTGAGGTCCTTCCGGGGGTTATAGTCGGCGGGAATCAAATCCGCCGTGTGTTTCCTCTCAATCACCATGCTGGACTCCTTTCTCAAATCTTGCCCTTCCGGGCCTGGAGCAGCCGCTCCATGACATCGTCCTGGGGCGTAGCTCCGCCGTACTCCCCGGCGCAGTTCTCTTTGACGATCTGGTAAATCTCCATCCACAGCCGGTTGGTCTGGGACATGAAATTCTGGCTCATGGCCACATAGGGGCTTTGGATGGCGTTGCCGGTGGTAGGGTGCTTGGCGAGGAAACCGTACTCGGTGATGGCCTCCTCGCACTGAATCCACCGGGCCACGCTCATGGCGTACCGCTCCAGGAGCTGCGGGGACACCAACGAGGCACACCTGCGCTGGGCCAACCAGTTCCAGGTGGCCTCGTAGATTTCGGCGGCGATGAGCGGCTTGCCGTCCTTTTGGGTAGCGGAGAGCATGGCGGAGGGCTTGGGCATAGGCTGGCCCTCCAGATCGGCGGCGCTGTCGAAGTCGGTGACGGTCAGCCGCCGCCTGCCGGGATTGCCCTCGGCGATCTTGTCCGCCAGGGGCTTTTTCTTGGCCCCAGCGCCCACACGAGCGCCGCCCCGGTTGGTGCCGTCCTTCGCCATGAAAACCACCTCCGTTCTGGCGTGGGGTATATACCCCCTTTGAAACCGCGATTTTGCGCAAATGACCCCGCGCCGTTCCCCACGGGGCAGGGCTGTAGAGATTTGACCCGCCCCTGGGGTCAGTAGGTGTACTCCTTGTTCTGCGGCCAGCGGTCGCCCATCTCCACCGTGATGCGGGAGTGGCATGGTTTGCATAGCGCCATGAGATTGTCCTCCGCATGGGTGCCGCCGTGGGACAGCGGAACGATGTGGTGGATCTCCTCGGTAGGGGTGAGGACGCCGCGTTTGTAGCACTCCTCGCAGAAGGGGTGGGCGGCGGCGTATCGGTCACGGATGCGCTGCCACGCTCTGCCGTAGCGCCGCTTGGTGGCGGGGTCCCGCTGGTAGCGTTCGTAGCGGCGGTTCTCCTGTTTGGCGTGTTCCTCGCAGAACCGTCCATCGGTCAGGTTGGGACAGCCGGGGAAACCGCAGGGACGCTTGGGCGTCTTTGGCATGGTGTTCACCTCAATTTCTTTCCTTGAATTCTGGGGTAGAATATGGTATAATGCTAACTAATGCGTGGTATGGCATGGCGTAGTGTGGCACGGCTTTGCACGGCATGGTAATTCAAGGCATGGTACCGCAAGGCATGGCTTGGCTCGGAAATATTTTTATTTCGGGGTGAAGTCCATGACTAAAACTGCCATTGAGTTGAAACTCAAGCACGCATTAAGCAAGGCTGGTTATACGCTGTACAAATCAAGAGCGGGCTACTGGTGCAAACATACTCAGTGTAGGTACATGATTGCTTGCTCATCATTTCCTGTTTCTGAAACTGGAGTCCGTTTTAATATGTCTTTCGAAGATGTAATTGAATGGACAAACTATCTGTACAATAGATAACCGCCAAGGAGGGTCACTCGCAAGGGTGACCCTCCTTTTTGAAACAGTCAAGATACAACGGCAGCCACCGCAGGATTGCTCCTACGATGGCTGTCCTTTATTCTGTTCCAAGTCTAATGATAGCAGAAACGCTAACTGTATTTCTCTGTATTTTACTGTAAAGATTCCGGGATGGCCGTTTTTTTCAGAGCCTTGCTGTGCAGCCGGTAGATGTTGTCGATGCCGGTACACATCTCTGCGGCAATATCCTCCCAGGACTCGAAGTTGAGATACCGTTTCTCCAGAAGGAGGCGGCACTCCTCATCGTCCACAGCCTTGATGACCGCGAGGATGTTCTCTTTCAAATCCACCAGATGGTCGATGTCGCTGTTGATCTCATTTTCCAGCATAAGGATTTTGATAATGATATCCTCCATGCGGTGGGTGTTCCTGGTGGGGCTTCCGGGCATATCGCTCAGTGTGGCGGTCGCTTTGGTAGCCAGATCGTGCAGGGAGGACACCTGGGCGATTTTGGTGTTGATGCGCTCGTCCAGGTAGCGAGCTTGTTTCAAAAACTGCTTTGCTGTCATGCAGACACCTCCATTGTAAGTTTTTCAATCAGCATTTCCGAGTCGAGAGAGGTCAAAGCCGAAAACCAGCCGGAGCGGAAAAAACGCTCTACCTCCGCTTTGGTTCTATTGCTGTCACGGTCATGGGGAAAGCCAGCCAGCCGTTTCAGTGCGTCCCGATAATCCTCGACCGCCCTCAAAACAATGGCATTTGCCAGTCTTTCGCAAGGATTCATATGGGCGCCTCCAGATTTGCTTTCACCGCATCAATCAATGCGGACTGTGTTTTTTCTTTCTTGCTCAGAGCGGACATGATTCGCTCGTCAATGGTGTCGGCGGCGATGATGTGGTGGATAACCACTGTGTCCGTCTGGCCCTGCCGCCACAGGCGGGCGTTGGCCTGCTGATACAGTTCCAGCGACCAGGTCAGCCCGAACCAGACCAGAGTGGAACCTCCGGCTTGGAGGTTCAGCCCATGTCCGGCAGAGGCGGGGTGGATGAGGGCCACGGGCAGCTCCCCGCGATTCCACCGTTCGATGCTCTCCGATGTGTCCAACGGAGAAAACGGGATGTGGAGTTTGTGAAGCCGCTTTTCGATTCGCTCGCGGTCATGCTGGAACCAGTAGGCCACCAGCACTGGCTTTCCGTTGGTGGCTTCGATAAGGTCCTCCAGCGCGTCCAGTTTGCGGTCGTGGATGGGGAACACACGCTTGTCCTCACCGTAGACAGCCCCATTTGCCATCTGGGAGAGCTTATTTCCCAGAGCTGCCGCGTTCCCGGCGTCCACTTCCTCGCCGCCGAGGGAAACCACCAGCTCAGAGCGCATGGTGTCGTAGGTCTGCCGCTCCCGCTCGGAGAGAACCACCCGCACCTCGTTGAACACACACTCAGGCATCTGGAGGTGGTCGGTGGCCCGCATGGAGATGGTGATATCGGAAATCTTCTCGTAGATGGCCTCCTCCGCGCCGTGAAGGGGCTTGTAGGAGAACACCACCTGACCATTCCGCTTGTCCGGCTGGAAGTACCGGGCGCGGTAGTGGGTGATGTACCGACCCAGCCGCTGACCCATGTCCAAGAGGCGGAACTCCGCCCATAGGTCCATCAGGCCGTTGCTGGAGGGTGTGCCGGTCAGACCCACGATCCGTTTGACGCCAGGGCGGACTTTCAGCAGGGAGCGGAACCGTTTTGCCTGGTAGGACTTGAAGGAGGACAGCTCGTCCACCACCACCATGTCGTAGTCGAAGGGAAGTCCGCTGTCCTCGATGAGCCATTGGACGTTCTCCCGGTTGATGATGTACACGAAAGCCCGCTGGTGCAGCGCCGCTTTCCGCTCGATTTCGCTCCCCACCGCCAGCGACCAGGACAAGCCCCGGAGGTGGTCCCACTTCCGTAGCTCAGAGGGCCAGGTGTCCCTCGCCACCCGGAGCGGGGCAATGACCAGCACCTTCCGCACCAGAAAGCTGTCCAGACACAGGTCGAACAGGGCGGTGAGGGTGATGACACTCTTGCCAAGACCGCAATCGAGGAAGATGGCGGAGGCGGGGTGCATCAGGAGGAAATTGGTCGCATAGGTCTGGTATTCATGAGGACTGTATTTCATTAAGGACGCCTCCGATCTGCTCCGGCCTGTCGATGCAGTACACCAAAAAGCCCAGAGCTTCGATTTGATTTTTTCGCCTTACCTGCAGCGGACGCATCTTCTTTCCAGGGGCTTTCAATTCCACAAAAGCCACCTTTCCACCAGGGAGCAATACAACTCGGTCGGGTACCCCGTCGAACCCTGGACTTACGAACTTCAAAGCCAGCCCGCCCATCAGATGAACTGCCTGCACGAGCTTGCGCTCGATCGTTTTTTCTGCTATCATAGTTCCTCCAGAAGTGTATTTCTTGTGGTGTGGAGGTCATGGAAGTCTTTTACTTTACTTTTCTATAGGCTGAAAAAATAAGCCTATAAGTATTTTAGAGAATTGACTGCCACGACCTCCACACCCGCCCGGTTTGTGCTATTGCAGGAAATCGTCAAACTGCTCCTGTGCGGAGGAGAACTCACGGGTGCGCATCCGCAGGCCAGTGATAAGGTTGGCATCGCGGGTGCGCTTGCGCCCATACCCCGCCATTTCCAGCGCGGCGTAGAACTCCGCAGTACTGCGGAAAAACTCCCCGGTATCGGCGCAGTAGGAGCGATATGCTTGGTACACCGCTCCAGAACGCGCAGTGTAGCCGACACCAACCTCACAGTTGTCGGTCACAAAGTGGGTGAGCCAGTCGTTCTCCTCCCGATACTTGGCGATAGCAGCCTCCACCACCGGGGGCAGGGCGATATGGAACCCCATGTCGATGACGCGCTTGGCTCCCTCGATCATCCAAGCGAGGATGGCGGGTCCTGCGTTCTCGTAGAGGTATTCGGCATAGTTCTTGATGTCGCCGCTCCTGGTGATCCGGGCGTTGAACGGCACCACAATGAGCCGCCGCCAGGTACCGGCATCAATGGCCCCCACCTTGGGCAGATGGTTGGTGTACAGCACCAGAGTATGGCTGGGGACAAAGCTGAAGGGGTCCTTGTACTTCTTCTCGGCGTAGACCTCGTCCGTGGAACACATCTGCTTCACTGTAGCGGTGTTCAGCCGGGTGCCTTCCTCCAGCTCAGCGGCGATCACCAGCCGCTTGCCCTTCAGCTCCGCCATCTCCGGCTTGATGTTGCGGCGGTTTCCCACAGTCAGAGCGTCTGAGGACACATTGCCGCTGTAGGTCCCCAGCACACGGGCCAGGGTGTTCCAGAAGGTGGATTTGCCGTTGGCCCCGCAACCGTAGGCGATGATCATCTGCTCGATGAACACCTTCCCGATGCAGGCGGTTCCGGCCACGAGCTGCACATAGTCCATCAGCTCCCGATCGCCGCAGAACAGAAGGTCAAGCTGTTTCTCCCACAGGTCGGCCCCCTTGTCGCCGGGGGACACCGAGGTTACCTTGGTCATGAAGTCACCGGGGCGATGCTCCCGGCCACCAGCCATCCCCAGGCGCAGGTCATAGGTGGCCTCCGGGGTGCAAAGGAGATAGCAGTCCGCATCCAGCTCCTGCGGCGTGATGGCCAGCATGGGCCGGGCCTCCTTCAACGTGTTGGTGATGTTCCGGGAGCCGCGCCGGTCCAGAGCAAAAGCTTTGTACTCCGCCGCCTTCTTGTATTTGATGTAGGCGGCGGTCTGGTCCCTGGTGAGCATGGACTCCGCCTTCTTCTTGCTCATGGCGGCGAGTATCTCGGCGGCACCGTTTTTGGTCAGCACAGCCCAGGCGTCCTCGGCGGCAGTGGTGGCCTCCTCCAGTTGATTGGCAGTGAGCCGCTGGGCCACGGCCTGCGCCCCATGCTTGGATTCCTCCCAATAGGCGCCGTTGTAGCAGATGTAGTCGGTGGCGGGAGAGTACCGCAGTTCCCCGCCAGACACACGGGTGAGGACTTTGGCCTGCCCCACATCGGTGAAATCGTCCGGGCAATAGTGGAAATCCACATTGTATTCCTCCGGGGGGATGTAGCCCTCCTGCTGCTGGACGCGGCGGTTGAACCGAAGGGCACTGCGCCAGATGGAAGTCAGCTCCGCGTCCTCCAGCGGCGGGTCGCACTTGGCGGCTTCCGCGAGAAAAGCATCATGGGCCTCCTGGGTATCGCCCAGCCGCTTGAGAACACGTCCGGCAAAGTGGGAGAGATGGGAGTTGCGGTGGCCCTCTGGGATGATAGCGCCCACCGGCATCTCCAAATCCTCGAAGGCAGTGCCACCCAGGAAATCAGCGATGGTAAGGCTGCCGTCAAAGAACTCCACCTCCGGGTTTGGGGTACCGAAGAAGAAACGGGCCGCATCCAGGGCGTTGGAGTCAAAGAAGGGAAACTCGGCCTGGAGCCGTTTTTTCATTTCGCTGTAGGCTGCGGGGTCGGTCTGCTCCGGGATGGGGAAGAACACATGGAACTTGGGCCGCGCCGCTTTGCCGTTCTTCACCTTGCCGTTGCTCCGGCTGTAGTGAACGGCGAAGGCGACATCCAGAAGGGAGTCGGTCAGCGCTTGGGGTGTGATCCAGGCGGCGGGGTCCTCGGAATGGTCGTTGTCGCAGTCCAGCATCAGGCAGTTGGTCTTGATGAAGTTGGCATTGTTGCGGTAGCCGTTTTTGTATTCCACCGCCACATAGTCAAAGCTGACGGCGGCGGCGAGAGAGGCGGAATCCGTTACCTCCACGGCATGGGGGTACATACAGTTGGACGCGCGGCCCAGACTGTCCGAGCGGTAAAGGGTGAACGGCTGGCTCATTGGAATACCTCCTTACAGTTGGAATCGAACCAGCGGATAGGCTGGCCCTTTCGCTTGGCCTTCTCAATCTCCATACTCATGCCCTTGGACACCCGCTCTCCGAATGCCCACAGTTGGTCGCATTTGGACAGCAGCACGATGTCCATAAACAGAGCGAGGTTCCGCTCGGCCCCATCGCCGTCATCCATGAACTGCGGGAAGTAGAGATGCGGAGCCAGAGGGATACAGCCGCTGTCCACGGCAAACCGGCAGTAGCGGCGGGCATTCTTCTGGTTGGCGGCGATGTTCCCGGAAAGCGGGGAGCAGATGTATACCATAGGCCGAAAAGCGTGGGTCTTGGCCTCCCGTTCGATCTTGGTAAGGGCCGCGTATGCGGTGGGGTCGAAGTAGCCCTCGGAATTGCGCTTACTGGCCATTCCGGGCCTCCTTGCTGCACTCGGCACAGCAGACCGCTGTACCGAACAGGTCGTCCACACCATCGGACAGGATTTCCGCCAGATCGACCGGCATCTCACAGCCGCACTTGGGACAGCGGCAGAACACATTTTCATCGTGGATTTCAATGTTGATCTCAGCAGAATCACTGAGTTTTTCCTTCACATAAAACATTCCAAAGTCCTCCTTAATCCTTTTTGTAAAAATCGCACTCGTAGCCGTCCGCCCGGAGCAGTAGGCCCTTGGCCCAAGGTGGCGTCCGGCCCATCTGTTCACACACAGCGGCGAGAGAAACCTTGCGGTCGCACTCGATGATAATCTCGTCATGGACATGAGCCACGATGGAACAGCACCGCAGCGTCTGCATAGCGTACATGAGGATGTCCCTGGCAGTTCCCTGCACAATGTTTTCCACCAACTTTCCACCAAATGTTTCCAGCCGTTCCCACTTCTTCGTCCCGCCCACACCTTCGTAGGTGACAGACTCGCCGTCGAAGCGGTTCTCGCCGATCTTCGGTTTCACATAGGCCAGCCGTCTGCCAGAGGGGAGGGTGATGAACAGGAATCCGCTCTGGTAGGTAAAGCGGAGGCCATGGGTTTCGGTGGTCGCACGTTCCTTTACGCATCTTTTCACAGCCCTATCCACCTCCCACCAGAACTGGACGATGCGGGGATTGGAGGCACGCCATGCGTCCACCAGCGGTTTCAGCTCATCTTCCGGCACACCCATCTCCAAAGCGCCCATTGATTTCAGAGCGCCCACCGATCCGCCGTAGCCGAGGGCCAACTCCGCGATTTTGCCCTTTTGCCGTAGGTGGCCGTTAACTCCGTGCTTTTCCACCGGCACGTGGAACATCTGGGAGGCCGATGCGCAGTAGATGTCGCCGCCCTGGGCGAACACTTCCTGCCGCCATTGCTCCCCGGCGATCCAAGCGATGACCCGCGCCTCGATTGCGGAAAAGTCGGACACGATGAATTTCCTGCCGTTCTGCGGCACAAAGGCAGTGCGGATGAGCTGGGACAGGGTGTCCGGCACATCCTCGTAGAGCATCTCCACGGCGGCGAGGTCGCCGGAGCGCACCACCGAGCGGGCCTCAGCCAGATCGGGTAGATGGTTCTGGGGCAGATTTTGAAGTTGGATGATGCGTCCAGCCCACCGCCCGGTGCGGTTGGCACCGTAGAACTGGAACATCCCTCTGGCCCGACTGTCCGGGCAGACCGCCGTTGCCATCGCTGTGTATTTCTTCACGCTGGACTTGGCTAATTGCTGCCGCAGGAGCAGAACGTCAGCCAGCGGAGCAGGAGCGGTTTTCAGCAGGGCGGCGACCTCCTTTTTGCCGAGACTGTCTATCTCCAGCCCTTTGTCCGCCAGCCACTGTTTCATCTGCTGGACGGAGTTGGGATTTGTCAGAGCGGTCAGCCGCCGCATTTTGGCGGTCAGTTTCTCGTTTGTACGGGCATCCATGCCGATGGCCTGCCGCACCAGTCCCATATCCAAACCGATGCCCCGGTCGTTGATCTCCTGGTCGAGATGATATTCATCCCAGATATTCTCTGGTACCGGGAACCGGGACAGCTTCTGCTGGATGGACATCTCCGTTTCCACATCACGGAGGTTGTAGGCTTTGAACCGCGCCCACTTCTCTGGGGCATCCTCCGGGCGGTGGCGGTATGGATTGCCATCCCGATCCTTGGCGGGTGTGCAGAAGTAGCGGACGAGGTCTTTGCCCTCCTTCAGTTTCTGTTTTTCCAGGCCGAGGACGGCCCCCACACCCTCCAGCGAGAGGGGCAGGCCAAGGGTCGCGGCCCAGACCATCGTGCAGTGCCAGGAGTCCGGCTCCAGATACTCGCCCATCGGCAACCCCAACCAGCGGGACAGGCTCACACGCTCGAATTGGGCGTTGAAAGCCCACTTGGTCACGGCGGGGTCAGTGAGGGCCGACAGCACCTGGTTGGGGAGCTGCTCCCCAGCGGTGAAGTCCACCACCCGGACAGGCCCGCCGTCTACCGAGTAACCGAACAGTAGGATTTCAAAAGAGTTATCCGCACAATAGCGGTACACACCGCACTTGTTCAGCGGAGCGGCGGAATAGGTTTCGATGTCGATAGATAGGTTTTTCATGACGCCTCCTTCCTGCGCCGAAGGGCAGCGGAGCCGAAGCTCCGCCACCCATAGCGCATGGTTGCCTTAGTCATTGGCTTTGGAGGCAGCGTTGTTCTTTTCCTTGCGCGCCTCCCACTTCTTTCCGCACCAGCGAATGAAGTCCACAATGGCGGAGGAAATCATACTGATGATGAAACCGTAGATGAGGAAAAACACCACCAGCACGTCCACCTGCTTGGCAAACTCATAGAGCGAAGTCATAGCCGCTTACCTCGCTTTCTCAGGACAGGAAGTCATCGTCCAGATCGGTGGCGAAATCGTCAGCGGCGGAGGTACGGCCACTGAGCGGCTCACCGTCCCGGACCTTCTGGATGTTGCCCAGGCCGCAGGCGATGCCCTTGTTGCCGTTGGTGTTGAAAGCGTAGAAACTGATGGACACACGGGCGTAGCAGCCGGAGTAAACCTCAGCCCGGTCCAGGATGGGTTGGACGTCCTTGTCCACGATCTGGGGCGCGGTGGTGCTGTTGGCGTTGACGAAGTAGGCACCCTTATACGCCTCGTCATCCCGCTCGGCGTCGCCATCGCGCAACGGGAGCTTCAGAGCGCCCTTGGGCGGGACCTTGCCGCCGAACTTCGCCACACCCTCCTTGATGGCGGCGTCCACGGCGGCGTTGATGGCGGCAATGGTCTTGGTGTCGCTCTTGGGGATGATGAGGGACACGCTGTACTTGGGGTTGCTGCCGTTGATGGAAGCAGGCTCCCAGACGTGTTCATAGGACAGCCGGACGATGCCGGTGACCACCTTGGTGTTGGATTTCTGAGTAGGCATGGATTAGTCCTCCTTAATTTCGGTGAAATCATCGCCCGCGCCAGTGTTGGTCAGGGCGGGGCGTTTGTCGGTAACAGGAACGAGGGTGGGACGGCCCTGGGGCTTCTCCACCAAGGAGCCGAGGATGCGGTTGAACTCCTTCTTGGACATCAACTTCTCCATCTCAGTGATAGGGATGAGACTCTTTCGGAAAATGTCGGTGTACCCGGCATCCTTTGCCGCCTGGATCACCGCCTCCTCATCTGTGTAGCGGCGGTTGGTGCGGGTGGCCACCAGCTTGAAGCCATGCCAGACCTTTCCGTGGTTGATGGCGGCGTCCTGGGCGTAGGCTTGAATCTCGCTGGCCCACTTGGTCAGGTCATCCAGCTTGGCGAGGATGTCCTCGATCTCCTCATCCGAGAGAAGCGGCGGCGGGGCGAACTCGAACCGGGCAAGCTGGAGCTTCTCCTCGGCGCGGGCGCGGCACTTCACCGCAGCCTTGCAGAACTGGCACCAGGGGCCGGGGAGGTAGTCCCCCTCACCCTTGTGGGCCAGCTCCGCCTTGGGCTTGAGGGTGTTCTCCGCCCAGGCGTTCAGCTCGTCCACCGAGATCGTCCAAGTGGACACATTCTCCCGGCGGGGCTGGTAGATGCTCATGCTCACCTCGGTGATGTCGTAGAGGGAATCGAACAGCCGGAGCGCGCCCAAGGCATACAGCATCATCTGGGGATTCTCTTCGGCCTCCACCAGAACACCTTGACCATACTTGAAGTCGATGATGTGGAGCAGTTTGTCCGCCACGATGAGGCAGTCCCCGGTGCCGAAGCCCTCCGGGACCCAGCAGGAGAAGTCCAGCCGCTGTTCGATGAGGACCAGCGGGTCGGCGCACTCCAGCTTTGCCTGAGTGAGCTGCTCCAGCACAAACTCCACATAGCCGTCCGTGTATGTGTCCATCTCGTCACAGTCATACTTGGACACCGGCTTGCGGGAGCGCATTTTCAGAGCGCGGCGGAGCTTGTGTTCGCAAAGGGCATGGGCTGCGGTACCTTCGGCAGCGGCCTCGGTCTCCCGGTCGGCGAACTCCCGCTCCAGGCGGGCAGAGGGGGTGCAGTTCATCCAGCGGTGGCTGGACGATGCCGAGAGAATGGCGTGGCTGTTAGGTGCCATGGCCCAGCACCTCCGCATCCTTCAGCAGAGCGGCGTAGAGCTTGGGGTCCACGCCGCTGAGTTTCTCGGCCCCGTACTTCTGGAGCAGTCCCCGCACCTGGTCGGTGTACCCATCGTGGCTCTTCTCCGCCAGCACCGCCCGGACCTTCTCCAGCGTGATGGCCTTGGGCGGCGGGTCGGCGGGAGCCGGGGGCGCTGCCGGGGCAGCAACGGCGGCGTCTTCCGAATCGCTCTGGCCCAGGGCGGTGGCCACGGCCTGGAGGCTGTCCGCCAGGGAGCGGATGTCCTCGATCACATCCAGGAGCAGCTTGATCCTACTCACAGGCCGCACCTCCTTCCGGAATCTCGGTGATGCACACCGATTCCACACTGTTGCCAGGAACCAGGATCATCACCTTCTCCTGCCGCCCCAGCAGCCGGGTGAGCAGCTTTTCCCGCTGGGACACATTCCGGCACTGCACGATGCCGCCCTCCGGCGGTTCCTTGGAAACACTGATGTTGAGATTGTGTTTCATGCTTGCTTGTCCTTTCTGAAAGGCGATTTGTTTTGTGCTGCCTTCCGGTGTACCCAGAAAGGAAGAGGGTTTTGTCAGGGTGCTGGACGGTAATTTTTCAAAAACTTTTTCTTGGCGGCTTCGATGGATTCGGCCACCGACTGGAATTTGGTTTTCTCCAATGCAGCAATCTCCCGCAGAGTCTTGCCGTCCGCATATAAACAAAGGCGGCGCTGCTGGGTCTCAGTGAGTTGACCGAAAGCGGCTTTGATGCGTTCCGTCTGTTCTGCGGAATCGTCCTCGATGGGATATTCATCGCATTCGCCATACTCAAGTCCCTCGTAGTCGATGGCATCAAGAGAATAGCAGTGGTAGCGGTTGCGCTCCTCCAGCGCGTGTTCGGCCTTGCGGCTGGCGGTAATCACGGCACCGATCTCATCTGACACCTCGACCTCCGTGACCTCGCCGGTGGAAAATTTGTAGCGAATAATCATAAAATCCTCCGTTTCGATGACCCGAAACGGAGGAACTGCACTGAAAGAAGCGTGAAAATAACGCCGCAGCCCCGAACAGATACATCCGTTCCGGTTGCGGCTTCCACGCTCATTAAGGAAGCCTTAAACTATATTCTAATTGTCCGCTGTAGCCTGATGAGCCACCAGTGATCAGATGATGCAGTATACAACGGCGGAAGCAAAAGGGCTAACAACGGTTCCACTTGCTTCACACCTCGCATTTTACATAATGGAAATGTAGATTATCTGGACTCACACTTCGTTTTTTGTGCACAAAAAAAGGCCCCACTACTGAAGAATAATCATCTTCAATGGTGGGGCAAGTGGCTTTATCTTGTTGTTTTCCTGGAGTCACAGTTCGGCTTCGCAAAATTTTACTTTACAGTTTTCCCCCAAGGCTTTAATTTCGCATCCTGGAGGACTTCATTTATGGCATCCAAGGAATCTGTATAATGATCTTCAATCAGTGCCAACATTAAGTAACCATCTCCAGTCTGAGGAAACTGATTTCTTGATTTTCGAATCAAGTCCTTACTAAAACAAGGAAGTAAATGAAGCGCTATGCATAGGGAGCATACAGTTTCTAGGGTAACATTCAATCCGGGATCTTTTCGCAGAGAGGCAATGTAATCCTCAGAAAGTCCGGTTATTTTGGAAAGCTCAAGGTTTGTCATTTTCCGACCATCATGTTTCTTTGCCATTTTGATATGACTATCAAGTGTTTCTGGAAATCCTGTCGGTAAGCTACGCAACATAGCCATTATGCTATTCCCTTCATCTCGGAGCTTTTTCGCTTCAGCAGCTCGAGTCTTACGGTCCTGATTTTGTAAGTCATGCGTAGGAGTTGTTTTTGTATGTGATGCGGCATTTAGCTCTTTAGACAGGTAGCAGAGACCATAGAAGTCCTTATCGAGAGAGTCATCTTGGCAAAAGGTCCGATCAAAGGCAAGACAGCACTCATTGACATTTTCCCTTGCGTAGATAGTTAGTTCATAGTCCGATCGCTGAGAGAATCGATTTTTTTCAATATATAATGGATCGTTGATACAAACAACACAGCCCGTGTAAACAAATTGTCCACTGTTGATCAATTCAAAAAACTCAGTGTTTTCACTCATCAACTGCTCATAGTTGGTACGATCAAGAATAAAGGTCTGCTTTGGAGCTAAAGCGTTTCTACGGAAAGTGAACGGCGGATGATAGTCGCCATTGATGAACAGGCATACACCTTCTGCTTCTGTAACTCCAAGTTGCATCGCTCTTATTTTTGCGGACAGTTTTGAAACTCCAAATAGTTCAGCTACACATTCGATGGTCCTTTCCATAATCTCGGCAAAACAGTGATAGACAGTTGTTTCATACTTCTCCGCATAGACCTGCATCAAAACTGACATAAAAAGGCAACGGGGCATAAGTATTCTGGGGGCCAATGAATTTGCTTGCCACTCCGCCCACCAAATTGCTTTTTGCAGACCATTGAGATGGCTGTCAGACATGGGAGGGTCTGCATTGCAAGACAGCGCATCGGAACTATCGCTCAAAAGCGCCAAAAGTTCAAAAAATCTCTGGTGCAACTCCCAATGAATAAGTTCATGTGCTATCGTATTAAGTGGACTTCCTATGCTCCCGAGGAAAAAATGTTTCCGATTAATGACGATTGTACCAGGGTGAATTTCAGTATCAATTTCTGCTTCCGGCATATAAGGATGAAACTTGACGAATCGTGTTCCTTTGGCTTCTCTGAAATAGACCCGTCCAAAGACGTTATCAGGTAAAGGAGATTCGTAGATGCACATTTTCAGCTCCCTCATAATGTGGTCAACAGGAAGCATATAGTCCACATACACCGCGTCAAAGCAGTATATCTCAAAGAAATCGTCTGCAATTTTTTCAAGCTGATCTGTAGAAATGTAAGGAAGTAGATAGGCATCTAATGCTCCCTCCGGCTTGAATGCATAATTATGATATTCTTCGGTGCCGGTGGATCGAACATCATGGAGGCCATTGCGCAACTCGCCGGTTAGATGAACAATGAATAAACGGCGTTTCCTATCAGCCTCATATGGTTTCTCCCCTAGACCTTTGGTTATAATGTCTGCAGCGACATTAACATCCATTGTGATTAAATCGCCAAGTCCTTCGTGACATTTAACAGAATGAACTTCTACATTGTCGACAGTCTCCTCACAAACCGAAAGTACGCTGTATGAATGGAAACCAATTCCGTCGTGGCAATTCTTTACATATATTGCAATTTCGTCTTGAAGGAGACTGCTATGTTTGTCCTGGATGTATGTTTTGAAGTCGGGATAACCCATTCACCAGCACCCCATTCCATAGCTTAATAATACTGCTCGACATAGGCATACGCCTTATCAAACACTTCTTTGTCCTTGATTTTGTATTTCACCCACACGACGCTGCGCAAAGCCTTTTTTACCTCTTGCCGACCTCCAGTGGTGTTCTGCCAGCCGTCAAATCGGACAATTTTCACAATATCATCGATGTCCGCAACAATGCGCTCAACAATAACTGGGGTGCACTCATTGCGCACACCGTTGAAAAGCTCTGTCAGAGCGGCTTTACCCTTATCTACCTCGTCCTCCGGCACAACTTCTTTCTCTGCCTGGGCAGCTTCCTTGGCGAGTTGTAGCAGCATCTTCAAAAACTCGATGCTGTTGATTAAGCCCTGCTCATGACGGTTACGCAACTCTTCCAGTTTTTCCCCAAGCATTTTAAATTTGGGGTCATCTGCGTGCTTCTGGATGCGTGCAACTAAGTCGATTTCCACACGTTTCGTGGTAGGGTTGATGTCCCTGTGGCTTTCAATGAAATCATCAATCAAGTCGGCACTCAGTGAGAGAATATCCACATCATCATGAACTGCGCCAACCTCCAGGTTTGAGTGCACGATTTCCATTGTCTTATTGCCGAGCGCGGCCCAAATTAAACCACCACTGCCGTTAGTCGGGCGGACTGACTCATATACTTTTGTCAACCACACATAGTCCGGCTGGAATGTCGTCAGAAACGGATCAGGAGACAGCCCATTCCAGGCGCGGTTGAGCACCTGGTAATCTGCTGCGAACTCGTCCTTTTCCTTGCTGGTAGGCAAGCACTCCTGCGCTGCCATCAACCCCTCCCAACCTTCAACGGTTCGATCAACACCCATAAAGAAACTAAGACATTTCCGCAGGAGCGCAGGAAAACGCTTCTTGACTTCTTCGATATTTGTAACAATCTTCTTCATGCTGGTTTCGTCAAAGTTCAGTGCCTTGGCGACATTATCGAAGATCCCAATATAGTCCACAATCAGCCCGAAGGTCTTGCCTTCATCGTAGGTGCGGTTGGTGCGGCAGATAGCCTGGAGGAGCGTATGATCCTTCATGGGCTTATCCAGATACATAACCTGGAGGATAGGCGCATCAAAGCCGGTAAGCAGCTTGGCTGTTACGATGACAATCTCTAGCGGGTCACTGGGATCGCGGAAGCGGTCCAGCACCTTCGCTTCTTCATCTTTGGTCCGGCGATAGGGTTTGTATTTGTCTGCTTTATCATCATTTGTGTCCATCACAATAGTAGAACACTGTGCGCCCAAGAGCTTGTCCAGCTCCTCCTTATACATCAGGCAGCACGGGCGGTCATACACAACCACCTGAGCCTTATAGCCATTGGGACGGATTTTTTCGGTGAAGTGCTTTGCAATATGTGCACAGACCTTATGGATGCGTTTCCGATCATACATGATCGCCTGCATATTGACCCGCTTGGAGAGTTCGGCCCGCTCCACGTCGGACAAGCCTGCAGTCAGCACATCAAACTCTCGGTCCATGGTCTCCCGATCCACGCGGAGATCGATAGGCACCGGTTCAAAGTTCAGAGGCAGTGTGGCGCGGTCACGGATAGAATCGGAGAAGCTGTACTTGCTCATGTAACCGCTCCGATCTTCAGTGGCTCCAAAGGTGGCAAAGGTGTTCTTGTCAATGCGGTTGATGGGAGTGCCAGTCAGGCCAAAGAAGAAAGCATTGGGCAAGGCCAAGCGCATTTTGATGCCCAAGTCACCCTCCTGTGTCCGGTGGCATTCATCCACCATCACGATGATGTTGTCACGCTGGCTGAGTTCTCCGGTGACCTCCTGGAAGCGGAAGATAGTAGTGATGATAATCTTCCGAATATCCTGGCGAAGCATGGTCATGAGCTGATCACGGCTGGCAGCGGATTCAAGGTTCCCCACATCGGAGGCGTGGAACTGTGCCGTGATCTGAGACTCCAGATCCAAACGGTCATCTACGATGATAACAGTTGGATTTTTCAAATCAGGGAGCATACGCAGCTTGACGGCGGCAAACTCCATCAGGTAAGACTTACCAGAGCCTTGGAAGTGCCAAATCAGGCCCTGCTTGGGGTAGCCCGCCCGGACACGGTCCACGATCATGTTCGCGCCCTCGTACTGCTGGTAACGGGCGATAACCTTGTACTTGCGATACTTGCTGTCAGTAGCGAACAGCGTAAAAAACTGGAACAGGTCCATCACCTTATAGGGAGTGAGCATGTCCGTCACGCTGGTATGCACCGCCGCCAAGCTGCCGTCGGACTTGTCATCGGTGGTGTGCCAAGGTCCCCATTTGGCAATGGGCATTCCGATTGCGCCGTAACGATAGCACTTGCCCTCTGTGGCAAAGTTGAAGATATTCGCCGTAAACATCTGTGGAATGCTCTCTTCGTAATCGCTGATGTCCTTTGCTCCGTCCAGCCAAGTGATAGCGGCCCGAACCGGGGTTTTCATCTCACCAACCGCCACGGGGATGCCATTGACCAGCAGGACGATGTCCAATTCTTTTCCGCCGTCCGCTTTTGTTTTGGGAAAGCACCAGTGGTTTGTGACCACATAGTCATTCAGATCCGATTTTCCATTAATCTCAGTGCCGAAAAAGTCGATGGAGACTTGTCTGCCGTCCTCGCCGAAGGGATAGGTATTCTGCTCAAACACCTTCTGCTTGAACAGCTCGTTCTGCGTGATGAGATTCTGCGCGTTGGTGGCCGTGATGATGCGGTGCAAATCGTATAGGACGGTGTCCGCGCGGGATTCGTCCTCGGTGATCTCCGGGTTCAACCGGGCCAGCACAGCCCGGAACAGGGGCTCTACAATGACATCGGAGGGATTGCGTGGCAGATCCTCCGGCGCGACATATCTCCAGCCGTTTTTCTGGAGAACATCAAGGATCATCCGCTCCGTGGTATTTCCTTCGTTAAAATTGGGCATAAATCGTTCCTCCCTTGGCTTGGCGTTCAACGTTTAATTGAGGTTTTCTGATATGATCTTGTTGTAGATGGCCCCCAGAGTTTTCACAGCCTGCCCTAATTCAAATTTCGATTTATCGCTTTGACTCTGAAATGTCAAGAACTGCTCTTGGCGAGGTAGCGGCGGTAGAATCACAGGGCACATTTTAAATTCATTCATGTTGATGCCCTTGAGTGCAACCCCTTTTGTCAACTCCGATAATCTTCTTTGGAAAGCGGCAGAATCAAGAACTGCCTTTAAAAAGCCCTGACTGAGAAGTTGTGGATTTGCGCGAAGAGGGACAATGTTTCTCGCAACATTACATCCAGCAAATTCATCACTGATTTGGAACGTCTCTCCTATAGAACCTCTGACAGTAATTAAAAGTTCATCACCTTGAAGTAATGTTCTTCGATAGCAGTCAGATATTTTTTGACTAGTTCGCTTTAACTCAGATCGAACGGGAACATGACCTTGAGAAATGTCTACTGGTCGAAAAACAGGAACTCCATTAGGAATATCATCTCCCGTTTTAACAATTCCATAGGTTACTGTACAACCTTCGGCCAATACCTTACAGAGGGGCATTTGCGGCCAGCCCATTTCATTTTCGATCGCATCTCCAAACATCTCGATAAATCGAGCTTTCACCAAATCATCAGTCTGTCGGAGCAGTTCCTGATAAGCCTCTTTCGCTTCCACCATACTCCAAAGAAGTTCGGCCAGCTTTCGCTGTTCGTCCATACCCGGTAGTTCAAACTCATATTTCTTCAGGTGCTCCCATTTTACACGGGGGGACAGAGATCCAGCGGATTTGCCAACGGCATAATCGAAAAAAGCGTCGTTTTGAATGACAAACGGCAGAAGTTCCGGGAGAATCAGATTTGCCTTCGCCTCAATCACCGTAATGTCACTGGAGCAGAGGCCGTCAAAAGGTGCGACAGCGGCTTTCTTCAAATAGGCTCGGCGGCGACCGAAGAGGACTTGTCCTTTGTGAAACACTTTTGAAAAGGTGTTGTCTGAGCTATTGCCCCAAGCCGTCAGCGTGATTTGACTTGGAATCAGATGCTCCAGGCCGACAATAGGATAGTCAGCCTTCGCCCCTTTCAGTGTTTCTCGGCGCTCGATGGCAACATCGCCAAGGGTCACTCTACTCATCAGTCTTGGCCTCCTTCCCTAATAACGCCGTCAATTCTTGATAGGCGGATATTGTAGACCGTGAGCAAGACCTCCAACCATCGTAGCACTCTTGTATGGTCCGACAATCTTCGCTTCCGTCGCTGGATTCCGGCCGCACATAAAGCGGAAGGCTGAGATTGAATCCGTTTTTCTCGACGTCTCGGATGGAAACCTTTTTTGCTATATCATGATCCGATTTAAAAGCATCGTAGGCACCCGCAATCTTTTCGATGTGCTGAGGCTCCAAAAAGCTGTGCGCATTCTTGCGGGTCACCTCGTTCACTGCATTAATGAAAAGAATATGCCCCTTGTGATCGTCAGGTTTCTCTGTTCGGCAAATCATGATGCAAGCTTCCATGGGTGAGTTATAGAACAGGTTTGGTCCAAGCCCGATCACACACTCCAGCATATCCGACCGCACCAGCTTCTCGCGCATTTCCTTCTCCTCGTTGCGGAAAAGCACTCCGTGAGGGAGGAGGATCGCGCAGCGTCCAGTACCCTGATTCATGCTGACGAGAATGTGCTGAATAAATGCGTAATCGGCTCGGCCCTGCGGAGGCACACCGAGAATATTGCGGCCATACCGGTCAGATTCAAAGGCGCTCCGGCTCCAGTCACTGATGGAGTAGGGTGGATTCGCCACGACCATATCGAACTTTTTCAATTTGCGGCGTTCCACAAAGGCGGGGTTGAGCAAAGTATCACCGTTGGCGATCTGGAAATCCTCAATGCCGTGAAGAAACAGGTTCATTCGTGCAATGGCGGTCGTCAGGGTATTCCACTCCTGTCCATAGAGGGATACATTCCGCCACTCTTTTCCGTGTTGTTTTAAGTAAGCTATCGCGGAAATCAGCATACCGGCTGTTCCGCAGGTTGGATCATAGATGGATTCGCCCGGTTCCGGTTTGAGCATCTCAGTCATCAGATGGACCACGGTCCGATTCGTATAAAATTCCTGAGCTCCATGACCGCTGTCATCAGCAAACTTTCGGATCAGAAACTCATACCCCTGACCGAGCTCGTCCTCCGGGCAATTTTCAAGAGATAGCGTTCTGCTGCTGAAATGCTCCAGCAGGTCTTTCAACAGACGATCCGGCAGACGCTTTTTGTTTGTCCAGGTACCGTCGCCGAAAATACCCTTTAGCTTATCAACATTGGCATTCTCAATAGTCCGGAATGCTGCGGTAATAGCCTTACCCACATTCTGAGGAACATTTCGCACATCGTTCCAGCGAGCTCCCTCTGGCAGTACAAAGGAGTGCGTTTCCTCCCAATCTGCCGCTTCCGGCCCATTCTCTTTGATTGCCTTTTCGGTTTCCTCGTTATAGACATCGTTCAGACGCTTGAAAAAGAGGAGGGGAAAGATATATTGCTTATAGGAGCCGGCGTCAACATGATCTCGCAGGAGAACCGCTGATCCCCACAGGTAGGTTTCCAGTTCGCTTTGAGTAATCTTATTGCTCATGGACATAACCTCCCTCAATCAGCAGTCTGTTGACCTTGCTTTCCGCCGCCCTTACCGCTTCCAGCGCAATCATGTAATTTCTCCGCACAATGTGCGGCGGGGTGACCTCCTGCTTTTTGTGCTCGATGTACTTCTTGGGCATGAGCTCAAAGCCGCCCCGCTCTGCATCGGAAATAGAGATGATTTTAACGCGCTCAATAACGTCTTGATAGTCCTGATAATAGCTGTACAGAGTATTGACATTTTCAGCAGACAAGATATTCTGCGCCCGCATTGCAGTAAACACCTCTCCGCCATCAATCAAACAAATCCGGCCTTTGTGTTTATGCTGCTTTTTGTTGTTCAGAAAGAGAATACAGGCAGAAACGCCGGTGCTGTAGAAAACGCCGCTGGCCAAGGTGATCACCGCCTCCAGTTTGTCGGAGCGGATTAGCTTCTCACGCATCTGGCCCTCCTTACCTGAATGGAAGAGCACTCCCTGTGGGAGCACCACAGCGCATCGACCGTTTTCCGGGTCCATGGATTTAACCATGTGCTGCAACCAGGCGAAATCTGCGCTGGAATCGCTGGGGTTGCCCCAGAAGTTTCTCCCAAAGGGGTCCGATTCGAACTGCGCCGCACCCCACTTATCTTTACCGAATGGAGGATTTGCCAGAACACAGGTGAAGGTTTTGAGTTTCCGTTTCTCCAGAAATTTTGGGTCCCGCAGTGTATCGCCGTGCATAATCTGAACATCCTTGGCTCCGTGCAGATAGAGGTTCATCCGAGCAATAGCGGAAGTGGAGAGGTTGTTCTCCTGGCCGAAAATCCTGCCATACGCAAGCCGGTCCCCACGCATATGACGTATGGCCTCGATCAGCATACCCCCGGTTCCACACGCAGGATCATACACAGAGTCTCCGGGCTTTGGGTCTAATAGACGAACCATCAGTCGGACAATAGGACGGGGGGTGTAAAACTCGCCAGCGTTTTTCTTGGAGTCATCAGCGAACTGCCGGATGAGGAACTCGTAGCTGTCGCCCATTACGTCGGCGGAGTAATTTTTATTTCCAACGGAAATCAGGGACATGTGCTCAATCAGATTTTTCAGGCGTTCATCGGTCAATTTGCCCTTGTCCGTCCAGGTTGCGTCATCAAAACTGCTGAACACATCTGATAAGGTCTCAGGATTAGCTTTTTCAATACCGGTCATGGCTGCAACAATAGCCTTGCCGACATTTTGCGTGACCTGACGCACGTCATTCCAGTGACAACCCTCTGGAATAATGAAGAAGTGCATGTCTTCAGCAGTAGCGTATTCCTCATCTCCGCCGGAGTAGGCAAGGGCCTCGGCGTACTCCTCGTCGTATACATCAGAGATGCGCTTGAAAAATAGGATTGGAATCACATAGCTCTTGTATTCGTCCTGATTGATAGGGCCGCGCAAGATACTGCAACACTGGTACAGGTGGTTAAAGAGTTGCCTGCTAGTGATTTCCGCTGGACTTGTTTCCGCAGACTGGGCATCACCGTCTGCGGCATCAACTGCGGACTCCATCATCGCTGCCCGGTTTCCTCCCCTGACTTTTTGCCCATCTTTACGCTTAAGCGGAATATTGGTGTCTCCAATTATCTTCTCCATCATAGGAGGATACTTATTTTCAAAATCCACCAAAATCTTCAAAAGGTTCTCGTCCAGAAAGGTCAGGGCGTGTTTGCGAATACCGGCTGGAATGCCATAGTATGCCTCGGCGATTCCGCCAGTGATTGCAGCGAGAGTGTCGCTGTCTCCACCGATAGAAATGGCGTTACGGATGGCATCTTCAAAACTGGTGGACTCGAAGAAGGCCATCAGTGCCTGAGGAACCGTTTCCTGGCAGGTCTCATTAAACTGATAGCTATCCCGGATGCCATCCAGCGTGAAGTTCATTGGGTAGTAGTGCTTATCCATGTAGTCGCGGATCTCCAGAATACTTTTTCCTTGGCGGGCCATAAAGATGGCAACCACAGTGGCTTCTGCACCTTTGAGTCCTTCTGGATGATTGTGTGTAACGGCAGTGATGTGCTCCGCCATTTTCTTTGCCTCGTCCAGGGATGAGGCGGCAAAGCCTGCCGCACTTACTCGCATAGCCGCGCCGTTGCCATAGCTGTTGTATGGATGCGGATGGTCGGAGAGCATCCACCTGAGGAATCCACCACCATAACCACAGTTCGGGTACTGCCGCCCAATAAGTTGCATTTGCTTCACAGCATTTTCGGCCAGGTTGCTGTGGTCAGGTTTACTTATGAGGACGGCTTTCGCCAAAGCCAGAGTCATAATACTGTCATCGGTGGGAAAGCATTTGTAGGTGAGGAACTCAAAGTCCTTTGACTTGTGGTTATTCCACTCGAAACGGGAACCTACAATGTCCCCAATTATTGCGCCAAGCATATCACGCCCCTCCTTTATATATATGCCGCTGTGTCGATACACGGTTGTTTAATCCGAACTGAATTGCTATAGCGTCATCGAGCTTATCCAGAACACTGTCATTGAGATGTCCCAATCTGTTCTGTGGCAAAAGTTCTTTCTTGTTACAAATTGTTGTTTGCTCGACTAAGACAACGGAATCTTCCTTCAGCCCGCCCATACCTTTATGCAGTTCAACGTGAGTAGGTAATTTGGCCTTTGTTTTACTTTTTGTGATGGGGGCAATCTGTAAAGTCGGACTATACCGATTTCCTGTGTTGTTTTGCACAACTACTACGGGCCTACAGCCACCCTGAATGCAGCCATCAGGTTTGCCAAGATCCAGATAAAAAATATCGCCTTTCATGAACTGCTGGACGTTTTCCAATGTCATTCCTCCTAAAATAGTTGTTATGGTTTTTCTTTTTATATCTGTTCTTGAAGCCTGTCCAGCGCAGAACGCCAGCGGCGTTCTGCTTCGCTTATAGACTCAAGATACATCGTCAACTCGGTCTGATATTCGTTTGCGAGAGCCTCCTGCTTTTCGATGTCCGGCAACGGGATTTCAAGGGATTGCATATCCTTGTAGCTCAGATTGATGACGCTGGTACCTTGCTGGGCGGATTCCAGAAGTTTGCCACCAAGAGGACTGTCCAAGAACATCTTCAAGTAAACACTGTTCAGGAGATCGCTTCTAGGGCGAATTACTACAAGATTGGAGGAGGCAATACAGGGATAATCTTGTTTTTTGAAAATAGCAGTTCGTACCGCCGTACCTCTGGCTGGCACCAAAATGTCACCATCTTCTAAAATGTAGGTTCTTAATTTGCGCTCTTCCTCATCCAGATGGTCCAATCCGTCATAGTCAATGCTGAACTCCCGAAGGTTCGAGATGTTTACAACTCCGAATCTACCAGTAGGGTCCTTACGAGGCACATTCTTCCCACGGAACACGGTGGCAACTTCTCCAAGAATAGCGCGTTTCACCCCCATATATCGTATCCAGTCCTCATCCTGGGCCGCAAATAGCTTGTCCACGTTCCAGTCGCCTTGTTCCTCCAGCTCGGACAGCATCGAGAAAGTTTCATCCTCAAGACGGATATTTCTCACTCTACGACCAGCAGAACCTGTTATGGTATCTTGAATGCCAAAACGACGAACGGCGATATCGTCAGTTGTTCCTGTTGTAATGGTGAGAAGGTAAGTCTTGATTGCCGACCATTCAAGGAAACCTTCTGGCATTGCCGAAATGCTTTCAACTTTATAGGTGTCCTGAATAAAATTGCGGAGACCCTTGACGTTACCGCCAGCAAAAGTGATGCGGGCGGGGAGTAGAATTGCCAACCTGCCGCTAGGCCCCAAGTGAAGAAGAAGATTTTCCAGAGCAACCATTTCATGCTCACGGCACATGAAATGCTGCTCCCGGTCGACCAGAAGTCTGCTACCAAATGTTGGAACAGAGAGAATTAGATCAAATCGCTCCTGGAGGAATTCATATTCATAAATACTTGTGGTTACGACTCGGACATTCCTGTAACCCTGGAAAACCCGCTCAAGGATTGCGGTATAGGCAGGATTCATCGTGGTTATAGTGTAGTCGCATTCGGGATAAGCATCGACCATGGATTTCAAATTAGGTGTGAACTTTTCCCCTTCAGCGATTAGAACATACTTGGTGGTAAACTCGAAGAATACCTCAAAATGCTCAATCAATGGCTTGGGGAGATGCACCAAATTTGCAGCCTTCTCATCGATCTCGCCTAGCATTTCCTCCCAGTCAAGCGGTGCAGCTTGCTTTAGGAGGGTATAGCCTATAAAAGCATTTTGTTCACTCCTGTAGAAGATTCTTCCAAAACCCAGGTCCTCTGAGGCGTTGCGCATGATTTGAACGACATCTTGTTCGTTTTCTAAATCCGGTCTGATTTCACATTTTTCCATGGCAATACCGGTGAGCAGAGCGGCCACACGCATATCGCTTGCTGACATTTGGCCTCTTAAAAAGTTGAAGAAATTCCAATAGCTCTCGGCCTTATTCTTGCGGTCCATGGTATATTCCCTCCCGGTAAACTAAAATGTTCATTATTGCTGTTGTAGGTAGTGTATCACACTCGACAGCGTTTGTCAATACCTCAATAAAGTATTTTAATACCTTATTTTTGGACGATCCATGTACTGACCTTTCAACGATTCCCTCAACCTTTTAATTTTCCCTCCCGTGGGACAGGGGGAGGGTGCAAAATGCAAATCTCCGTTGATGGCGTCCCATCCCCACACAAAACGAAAAAGGCGGGACGCCGGAGGATATCCGCACCCCCTGCGTCCCGCTTTTCCCTTGATTCCAAGGCTTTTCCATTGGCAAAATTAAAAAGTCCTCAGTCGATTGTATCATCGACTGAGGACTTTCGTGGTGCCGCCGACCGGACTTGAACCGGTACGGTATCGCTACCGAGGGATTTTAAGTCCCTTGTGTCTGCCGATTCCACCACGGCGGCCCATAATGTATTTTATTTTAGCATGTTCTTGCTGGAAAATCAACCCCAGTTTGGAAAATCAAACACAAAAAATATTGAAAAATATTTCTGAAACTATTTGCTTTCACAAGAAAAGTATAGTATACTGTAACTGATTGAGGTCTATAGTAAGCGGGCACGGTGCCGCTGGTTCATTCAAAGAAGGGGGGTTACCTCTTTGAACTATATCCCTCACCCCACCGGCATTCTATACTTACTTATCAAGAAAGGCAGGAGCAACTATGTGTTATCTTGGAATCGATTTAGGAGGCACCAACATCGCCGTTGGAATCGTTGACGAGGACTGCAAAATTATTGCCAGAGCCACTTCCTCGACCCAAACGGAAAACGCGGAACAGGTGGCTGACGCTATGGCCGCCACAACTCGGGAGGCCCTGAAAAACGCGGGTTTGACCCTGGCGGATGTGCCCTGGGTGGGCCTGGGCTCTCCTGGAACTATCAACAAGGAGACAGGCATTATTGAGTATGCCAACAACCTGCCTTTTAAGGACACTCCTATGCAGAAAATGCTTTCGGAGCGCCTGGACGGCAAGCGGATCTTTATGGAGAACGATGCCAACGCGGCGGCTTTTGGCGAATATATGGCCGGCGCCTTAAAGGGCGCGGCCTACGCGGTGGCCATTACCCTGGGCACGGGCCTGGGCGGCGGCGTAATTATTAATGGAAAAATTTATTCTGGATTTAACTTTGCTGGGGCCGAGTTGGGCCACACGGTTATTGTGGCGGATGGGCGCCCCTGCACCTGCGGGCGCTTGGGCTGCTGGGAGGCCTACGGCTCTGCCACAGGCCTGATCAAGATGACAAAAGAACATATGGAAAAGGCCCCCAAGGACTCTCCCATGTGGACCATTGTGGGCGGGGACATCAACAAGGTCAACGGACGCACTTCCTTTGACGCCATGCGCCAAGGCGACCCCATTGCCCAAGAGGTGGTGGACGAGTATATTAAGTATCTAAGCGTGGGCATTGTGAACATGATTAATATTTTCCAGCCCGACGTGTTCTGCGTGGGCGGAGGCATCTGCAACGAGGGCGAGACCCTGCTGGGCCCAGTGAGGGCTTTTGTGGAGAAAGAGCAGTACGGTTCTACTGGCAAAAAGACCAAGATCTGCAAGGCGATGCTGGGCAACGACGCGGGCATTATCGGCGCGGCTATGCTTGGTAAGGAGGCCTAAGCTATGAGCGGCGTAAAGGTAGAGCGGTTTGGCGTTTTGCCAGACGGCCGGGAAGCCCATGCCTACACCCTGGCGGCTGGGAACATGACCATGAAAGTGACAGACTATGGCTGCCGCATTCTCAGCCTGCTGGTGCCAGACCGGGAGGGCAAAATGGGAGATGTGGTGCTGGGCCACCGGACCCTGGAAGAGTATTTTGGGGCCGACTTTCATGGGACTGCCATTGGCCGCTGGGGAAACCGCATTGGCGGGGCGCGTTTCACCCTGGAGGGCAAAGAGTACCGCCTGGCCCAAAACGACGGGGAAAACTCCCTGCACGGGGGCCCGGGAGGCTTTCATCAGGCCCTATGGCAGGCGGATTTTGAGGACGGGCCTTGGCCTGAGATCACCTTCTCCCTGGAAAGCCCGGATGGCGAAGAGGGATTCCCTGGAAACCTGAAAGCAGAGATCGCCTATAAGCTGACAGCAGAAGGGGCGCTGCACATCCGCTACAGCGCTGTCAGCGACCAGGCCACGCCCTTTAACCCCACCAACCACAGCTTTTTCAATCTGTCAGGCGACCCCCAAAGAGACGTGCTGGACACTGTGCTGACCATCAACGCCCAAAAGGTAACAGAGGTCACCGACGCGCTGATACCCACTGGCGGTTTTATTCAGGTGGATGGCGGCCCGCTGGACTTCCGCAGTCCGAAACCTTTGGGGCAGGATATGTTCGCGGAGGACCACTTGATTCAGCTGTGCGGAGGCTTTGACCACAATTTCTGTCCTCAGGGCAGCGGTTTTCGGAAGATCGCCGAGGCCCGAGAGCCAAAGAGCGGCAGGGTAATGGAGGTCTTTACCGACCTGCCGGGGGTGCAGTTGTATACCTTTAACAGGCCGCCTATAGGGGTGCTGGGCAAGGATGGCCAGCAGATGGGCCCCCACACGGCCTTCTGCCTGGAGACCCAGTTCTACCCAGACACAGTGAACCACCAGAACTTCCCAGGGGGTATTCTGCAAAAAGATACGCCCTTTGTGACCGAGACCGAGTACAAATTCTCTGTCAGTCAAGAATAAAATAGGGGAGGCCCGGGCGCTGGGTTACCGGCGCGGGCCTCCCTTTTATTAGAAGGAGGTTTTTTTATGAAGCTGGAAAAATCTTGTGGGGCCGTGGTATGGCAGGAAGATCCAGCGGGCAGGCCCCAGGTACTACTCATCCGCCACCAAAATGGGGAGCACTGGGCCTTTCCAAAGGGCCACGTGGAAAAGGGAGAGACCGAGGCGGACACTGCCCGCCGGGAGATATGGGAGGAGACCGGGCTGAAGGTGAAGCTGGACACAGAATTCCGCCAGGTGGTCACCTATTCGCCCAAGCCCCAGGTGATGAAGGATGTGGTCTACTTTGCCGCTAAGCCCACGGGCGGGGAACTGCGCCGCCAAGAGGAGGAGGTGCTTGCCATTGCGTGGTGCACCCTGGCCCAGGCCCTGGATCGGGTGACCTTTGAAAATGACAAACAGGTGCTGCAAAGCTTTATTACCTATTATGAGCAGGTGATGTAGGGGCTTTCCGCCCCTTGAGGAGGGGAAAACGAAAAGTCAAGGTTCTGGCAAGGGAACAGGAAAAGTTTTGTAGGCCCGCAGCCTCATCTGCTGGTTCGGTGGGATCTCCTATTGCTTAATTTTGCCAAGTAAGCGGGGGAGCTTCCCTGCGTCAGCCGGCGCTGCCCTGTCTCTCGTGGGGAGCAGCGCCCTTTTCGACGGGTGCGGATTTTGGAGGCAAAGGGCGGTCAAGTCTTGAACAGAGCCCTGAAACCGCTGAAAAGCATTTGCCATTCACGCTCAATATTAACTGGCCTTCTCCAGATCCTTGCGCAGCCGGGTGATAATCCGCTTTTCCAGCCGGGATATGTAAGACTGGGAAATGCCCAGCTGGTCGGCCACCTCTTTTTGGGTGTGTTCCTTGGTGGAAGCCAGCCCGAAGCGCAGCTGCATAATGGTTTTTTCCCGGGGGGAAAGGCGGTCCACCGCGCTTAGCAGCATGTCGCGTTCCGCCTCCTGCTCAATGTCCTGGTTTACTGCGTCTGGGTCACTGCCTAAAAGATCCGAGAGAAGCAGCTCGTTGCCGTCCCAATCTACGTTTAGGGGATCGTCAATGGAGATCTCGTTGCGCAGCTGAGAGCTTTTCCGCAGGTGCATGAGGATCTCGTTTTCAATGCAGCGGGAAGCGTAGGTGGCCAGTTTGATATTTTTCTCTATCCGAAAGGTGTTTACCGCTTTGATGAGCCCGATGGTGCCAATGGAGATTAGGTCCTCCACGCTGGCCCCCGGGCTCTCAAATTTTTTGGCAATGTAGACCACCAGCCGCAGGTTGTGGGTGATGAGCGGCTCTCGGGCCCCGGGCACGCCATTGCGGATATTTTCCATCACCTGGGCTTCCTCCTCTTTGGTCAGGGGCGGGGGCAGGGTATCGGGGCCGTTGATGTAGTGGCAGGGCTGGGCCCACCAGGCAGAGAAGAACCGCCGCAGAAAGCCCTGGCAAAGGGGAAGAAGAGAGAGGAGGAATTGGCTTAGCATAACAGATCACGTTCCTTTCTAGGTGTAGGTGAGGGGAAGAGCGCGCGTTGGGCTACTCCTTTGGGAACAGCTCCGGGTTATAAATAGCGGAAAATTGCCCCGCGGAAAGGGGCTTTGCGGAAAGAGCCAGGTAGCATTCCAGTTCTTGGCCGGTTTTTGCGGCTACGACCCGATCTGGTTTAAAGGCAGGCAACAGCCCGTCGCCCCCCAGGGTTTGGAAAGGTACCAGCCGCAGGCCCGCCCCAGCTTCTGCCGCGCCCCCGGAACGCAGAAACTCGTCAGCCGCCGCTGGGGCCAGCCCGCTTAAAGTCTTGGCTTGGCAGACAATGACAGGCAAACCTGAAAAGGGCTCCCGCAGGGCGTTTCCGGTGTCGGCCTTGGCAAAAAGCTCTGCCTGGCGGCCCTGGTGGGCAATGGTCAGCCGCAGGGGTTCGGCGCTGGCCCCTTGGCCGGAGAACAGCCGCCGGAACAGCCAAAACACCAGGTAGGCGGCGCAAGTGGAGAAAAACAGCATGGGCAAAGAGAGATCTATGTACACCGCGCCGCCCACCAGAGCCAGGTAGCCAGGGGGCGCGAACTGCAAAAGAAACAGCAGAAACCCCGCCAGCAAAAAAGAAAACAGCCACATGCACAGCCAGCACTGGAGAAACAGCCGCCGTCCCACTGGGGCAAAGGCCCCCGCAGCAGCGGCCAAGGCGCCCAGCCCCGCTGCCAGCAGACCGGCCCAGGGGGGCAGAGGAAGCAGCCCCGTCAGGGCGGTCAGGGCCCCTGCCAGGGCGCCCAGTACCAGCCGCTCCCAGCGGGTATTCAGGTGCAGAAACCGCTGGACACAGTGCAAGAGGAAAAGGTCCACGTAAAGGTTGACAATCACCAGTACATCGGCATAAACAGTCATGGCGCTCCCTCCTGTCCACTCTATTATAGACCAGTCCAGAGGATGAATTTGTCGGTTCCTGGAAGCGCTCTTGTAGATGTTTCCAACAAGGGCTTTTATGGTGCAAGGGCCCCTTTTAAGCGGCATGGCAAATGTCCTTGAAATTCCACGGAAGGAACCGCCTCTGCACGCGGCTTCTCCATACAAAAAGGCAGCGCATTCTACAAATGCGCTGCCCAAAACCTACCGTATAGGGGCTATTGCTTATTTTATGACCAGAACCGTAGATGTTTCATTGATATGTCCAAAAAATGCCTCGCCGTTGGTAGAAAATCCTATGCTGGGATACTGCCCAAAGAGCGCACAATAGGGCTCAACCTGATTCTCATTCTGGATTTCCAGAGTACGGTACAGGCAGTTGAAGTTAATCAAACCAGCGGGCTGATAGGTAATCGCCTGGTCCAGCGCCTTCTTGGTATCGTCCACGATGTTGCCAATTTTCAGAACGTTAATCTCCGTCCCCTCCGGCAAGCCGCAGTGCAGGGTGATCCCGCCGTCCTGAATCTGGTTGAAGGTGCGGACGAAAATTTCACCGTCCGCCACAACGCCCAGGGGATTGCTTACAAAGTAATTCTGAATCTCATCCTGGGGAACGCCCAAGACCTCGGCGTATACCTCGCCGCAGGGGCGGCCGTCAAATTCGTAAAGAATGCGGTTGCGCATATCCGACTTTGTAACCAGCAGCTTGCGTTCTGATAGAATGTGGGCGCTCTGGGTCTTGAACACATCGTAGCCGTTTACGGTTTTAAGAATTGCCAGCACTGCCGCGCCGCTATAACTTTGACCATTGGCATAGACCAGTGACTGGCCGCTGTCCGCCGCAGAAGAAGAGCCGCCTACAAAAAGAAGGTCGGTCACTGTGCCCAGGCGGTCCATGAAGATCTCCTCGGATTTTGCGCTGGACTCAAAGATAACAAGACCTACGTAGCTCTCGTAATCGTTAATAACCTGGTCCACGCCGCCGTAATAATTGTGCATATCCTCCAGGACCGCTTTCAGGTCCGGCTCGGTGCTAATGTTCTCTACTACCCGAACGCAAACATCCTCCACACTCTCCTGGTCCGCTGCCATAATGCTGACCGCGCCGCTGGTGAAGGTTGCGTTACAGTATTCGCTGTGAGAGGTGGAGCCGATCACTTCGCTGTTGGGAAAAGCCTCCTTCAGAGCAGCCTCGGGATGCTCATACACGCTGGATGCAAAAAACAGCAATAGCTTTGGCTGAAAACCGGCCAGGGCCTCGCGGGCCTGCCGCGCCATATCCTGGCTATTTGTTCCTTTAATTAAAACAGTCTTGACTGCCAATATTTATCCCGCCCTTAATATTACAATTTTTTATGGGTTTCAAACTATAATGCCAAACTCTTTGGCAACCTCGCGGACCTTCTGTATAGTAGCCGGATCATCAGGAGAGACTGCCGTGTATTTATCTACAGCAATTCCTTTCAGATACATCTTTGTCCGTACAGAGTTTTCTATAACAAGGTTGCCCTTGCCTTTTTGGGTAATGACCTGCTTAATCATGTTGTAGACCTGACCTGCCAATAAATTCACCTTCTCTCTTGAGATTTATGAGGAACACACAACCTGAAAACATACCAAATTTTACCATATATATGCCAAATTGTCAACCATTTTCCAGGCCTTGGGGTCCCAGCCGGTACAGCTGGCCCCCAGCCTCGGAAATAAATTTCCGGTCGTGGGATACGCTGATCACGCAGCCCCTAAAATCTCGCAGCATGGCCCGGATCACCGGTCCAGACAAGGGGCTGAAATTGCGGGTGGGTTCATCCAGAAGCAGCACGTTGCTCCCGTCCAAAATCATCTTCAGCAGGAAGAGTTTGGCCTTTTGTCCCCCGGAAAGCCCGGAAATGCTATGGGCGCACTCCTCCGGGGTGTATTTCATGCTGCCCAGGTAGGTCTTTGCCTGGGTGATCTGGACCTTCTGGCCCCCGGGGGCCAAAAACTCCACAGGGGTTAGGCTTTGGTCCACAGCCTCGCTATAGTCCTGGGGCATATAGGCGGCTTTCAGGTCAGCACGGGGCAGCAGCTCTTGGGCAATGCGCCGCAGCAGGGTCGTCTTGCCCGCGCCGTTTTTTCCAGTGATGCAAATATGCTCTGGTCCCCGCAGGTGCAGCTCCACATTTTTTGCCAGCAGGGCCCCGTCCGGAGCCGCTAGGGCAGACAAAGACAGGTCCAGCACGGGCTTGCCCCAGGGCAGGGCAGCTGTTTGGGAAAAGTCCACGGTGATGGCCTCCTCGGTGTCGGGAAATTCCGTCATGTCCTCCCGCTCCCGGTTAAAGCGGTGCTCCATACTCTTCACAGACTTCATCTTCTTTTTCAGCAGCCGTCCCCCGGCGGGGTTAGCGCGGCTGATGGCGTCCAGCTGATGCTGCACTTTCTGCTCAATTTTCCGCAGCTTTTCCTGGCGCTTGCGGTCCTCTTCCCGCTCCTTTTTGGCGGCCTGCTCTTGGCGGCCGAAGCGCTGGAGGCGTTCCTCCACATACTGGCGGTAGCCCATCCGGGCCAGAGTCCAGCGGGGCAGAGTTTTGCGGCGCAGCTGCTCCAGGTGTAGCACGGCGTTGGCGGTTTTTTCCAGCAGCACCTCGTCGTGAGAGATGAACAGCATCGGCTGGGGGCAGCGTATAATAAAGTCCTCCAGCCACTCCAGGGTCTCTACGTCTAGGTCGTTGCTGGGCTCATCCAGCAGGTAGGCGTCTGGCTGGCGCAGCCCAAGCAGGGCCATACGCAGCTTAACCTTTTCCCCGCCGGAAAGGCTGGAAACCAGCCGCTGGGCGTAAAAATCCTCCAGAGAAACCCCCACCGGGGCCCCGGCCGCGGCCAGCCCGGCAGGATTAGCCTCTAAAAAGCCTGGCTGTGCACAGCAGTATTCGTAAACAGACAGCGCCCCTTCCTGGGGGGACACCTCTTGGGCCAGATAGCCCAAAATCATTCCTTTTTTGGCAATAGAGCCCTCCCAGTCGGCGTAGGACTCCACTAAAGTTTCATGGAATAAAAGTTTTAGTAATGTGGACTTCCCATCCCCTTCCTCACCAATGATGGCTATCTTATCTCCAGGGTTCAGGGCAAAGTCCAGGTCCCGCAGCAGAACCCGCAGGTCCTTCCTCATGGTAATGGTTAGGCCTTTTACTTGTAACAATGCGCATACCTCCTATCTGGCCGGGGATGGACGTATGCGCACAAAAAAGGGCTGTCGAATTTTAACAGACCTAGGGCCCAAAAGGCAAAAGAAAAAGATGCGCACAGGCCAAGCCCGCACCCAGCAGGCGGCCCTCAGCCCAAAAAAACCCGGCAAAAACTCAGCCTTCAGGGATGAATCCTAAAAGCAGTGGAATTTTTGTGGTTTTCTTTGAGCTTACTTCAACATCTTTTCACCTCATCATTCAATTTATAGAAATTATAGCGGCATTGCGTGTAGTTGTCAAGAGCTTTTTTCAGTTTACATACCGCACCTGGGGGGTCTCGTCGATTTCATATATCGAAAGGGCTTCCGCGCTTTTGTTAGCGTCTGTCAAGCGCACGGCGGTCAGCTGGCTATTGGCATAGGTTTTATAGTAGTAAACCCCCCGGGTGGCGTTGGCACAGCAAGTATAGGTGGTCACGCTGCAGGTACTGCCGCTGACCACCACCGAGCCCCGCACAATAGAAACTCCCTCCAGAATATGGAAGATTTGAGAAAGGGACCCTGCGTCCGTACCGTCGCACTGGGAATTCAGCTTATAAAAACTGGCTCGGATGAATCGGGAGGTAGGAGAGTCGTCCCCTGGCAGCCCCATGGCCCCCATGCCCTGTCCGTAGGATTTTAAATCCACCAGCCGTGAAAAACGGTTTTGAGCCGGCTGGCAGCTGATGTTCATATAACTGTTTAGGTTCATTTGGTGAAAAGGAAACTCCGGGTTGTTGGTGAGCACGCCCATGGGGTTTTCGTACACGCTCAGACCCTGGCGGGTCTGCTCTACCACCAGGCTTTGTTCTCCGTCGCTAATCATCCAGTGCAGCTGGGCCAGGGGCAGATTTTTGGCAAAAGGCTGGTTGGTCAGCCAAACGTTTTTTAGCTCCCGGCGCAGCTCTGCAATGGTGGCGAAGTTCCCCATGGCCCAGGGGATAAGTTCATAGGGGGTCAGGTTCAGCCGGCCGGGCACAGGTTCGCCGTAATAGGCGTTGCCAGGAAAATTGAGCCCGGCAATGGACAGCCCCTTTTCGTTGGTGGCCTCGGCATACAGGGGATAGCCATCCATCACAGAGGCCATGCCCACCATAGCGTACCAGGTCTCAAAGCTCTCGCCGTTTTTCAGGGCAAAGGAATAGTTCCGGGGGGTAACCACCACACGCTCTCCAAACCGGTAGTCAATGTCCATAGTACGGCCAAAATATACGTCCTGGGTTTTCATTGCCACGCATGTACACATAATGCTTCATCCTTTCATTCAAAGAGATGCGTCTTAGAGGGTAGGGGCTTTTTGATACACTGGTTATTATTATGCCGCTAGGACGGAAGGATATTCTATCTGTGTCATAAAGGCGTGCCGCCGGCTTTGTGGGCCGTTTTCAGTCGCCGCGCGTTCACCGCGCAAGGCGTTCCTTTCTGGGCCGGGGGGCGTCCGCCCCACTTGCAAGTTTTCCCTTCCTGGTGTATAATAGACCCACTATCTCCAAGGAGTGTGACCCATGTAGAACAGGAATGCCCTTAAAGGAGCCCCCTACGGGCGGCTTGACCGAAAGGCGGCGCCGCACAAAGACCGCGGACAATTTGCTGGATCTTTTTTCGCCAGCTTGCACCAGTTTTCCCTGCCAGTCGCGAGATTGGCTGCTCAAAACGGGCAACAGAAAGTCTGCTGCGCAACTCGCGCAGCATCTTTAGTCGGCGCTGCCCTAAATTTATACGAAAGGATGGCTTACTTTGCCTGATTATCAATCTGAAATCACCCGCCGCCGGACCTTTGCCATTATCTCCCACCCTGACGCGGGCAAAACCACCCTCACCGAAAAGTTCCTGCTCTACGGCGGCGCCATCACCCTGGCCGGTATGGTTAAAGGCAAGAGGAACTCCCGCCATGCGGTCTCGGACTGGATGGAAATTGAAAAGCAGCGGGGCATCTCCGTCACCTCCTCTGTGATGCAGTTCCAGTACGGCGGCTACTGCATCAATATTTTGGACACCCCCGGCCACCAGGACTTTTCGGAAGACACCTACCGCACCCTGATGGCGGCGGACTCGGCCGTCATGGTCATCGACGCCAGCAAGGGCGTGGAGGCCCAGACCCGCAAGCTTTTTAAGGTTTGCGTCATGCGGGACATCCCCATTTTCACCTTCATCAACAAGATGGACCGGGACTCTCAAAGCCCCTACGACCTGCTGGACGAAATAGAAAAGGAGCTGGGCATTGGCACCTACCCCATGAACTGGCCCATTGGCTCAGGCGTGGACTTTAAGGGCGTGTATGACCGGGAGAAAAACCGGGTGCTGAAGTTCGAGCCGGAAGAGAGCGGCGCGGGCCGCCGGGAGGTAAAGGAGCGGGACTACACCCTGGAGGACCCAGAGCTGAAGGAGGCCGTGGGCCCGTATCTATACGATACCCTGCGGGACGACGTAGAGCTGCTGGACGGGGCCGGGTATGAGTTCGACCTGGAGAAAGTCCGCCACGGCCAGCTTTCGCCAGTATTTTTCGGATCGGCCCTCACCAACTTCGGGGTAGAGCCCTTTCTGGAAAATTTTCTGCGCCTGACCACCCCGCCCCTGCCCAGAAAAACCGCCGGGGACCCCATAGACCCTTACGCGGACAGCTTTTCGGCCTTTGTCTTTAAGATCCAGGCCAATATGAACAAGGCCCACCGGGACCGCATCGCCTTTATCCGCATATGCAGCGGGAAATTCGAGAAGGGCATGGAGGTGGAGCACGTCCAGGGCGGGCGGCGGACGAAGCTTTCTCAGCCCCAGCAGATGATGGCCCAGAGCCGGGAGATCATCGAAGAGGCCTACGCCGGGGACATCATCGGCGTGTTCGACCCCGGGGTGTTCTCCATTGGCGACACCCTCTGCGCCCCAGGGAAGAAACTGCGCTTTCAGGGCATTCCCACCTTTGCGCCAGAGCTGTTCAGCCTGGTGCGGCAAAAGGACACCATGAAGCGCAAGCAGTTTGTAAAGGGCGCCAACCAGATTGCCCAGGAAGGAGCCATACAAATCTTTCAGGAGCTGGGCGCGGGCATGGAAGAGGTCATCGTGGGCGTGGTAGGCAGCCTACAGTTCGATGTGTTCCAGTACCGGATGGAGAACGAGTACAACGTAGAGGTACACATGCAGACCCTGCCCTACTCGTTTATCCGGTGGATTGACAACGAGAACCTGGACGAGGCTGCTGTGAAAAAGCTGAACCTGACCACAGACACCAAGAAGGTGCAGGATCTGCGGGGGCGGTATTTGCTGTTGTTCAGTAACCAGTGGAGCATTAACTGGGCCCTGGACAAAAACCCAGGGCTGATGCTGTCGGAGTTCAGCCAGGGATAAGAATCTGTATTCGCGGCCCTGTACGCTGCCTGAACACGGTCTGTTTCCGCCTGGGCCGCGCAATATTTTGTAATAGCAAGGACGCAAATAGAAATCAAGAAATACAACCATCAAAGAAAGGACGGCGCAACCATGAAACTAGACATGCACGGCTTCATTCAAAAGGCTGGACCCCTGCGGGCCCTGGCGGTGGTGGTCTCCCGCCACGGGGAAGAGGTGGGCCGCTACGCCTGGGACGACCTGTGCCGCAGGAACGTGTACTCGGCCAGCAAAAGCTTCACCAGCGCGGCGGTGGGCATTGCCCAAAAAGAGGGGCTGCTCTCTCTGGACGAGAAACTGACCGAGGCTTTTCCAGAGGAGCTGCCAAAGGAGGTTTCTCCCAACCTGGCCAAGGCCACGGTGCGGGACCTGCTGACCATGTGCTTGGGCCAGCCGGAGAGCTTTTTAATGGGCGGGGACCGGCCCTTGCATCAGGAAAAGAACTGGGTGAAGCTGAGCCTGGCCCAGCCCTTTACGGATGAGCCGGGCACCCGGTTCCTCTATAATAACGTGGGCCCCTACCTGGCGGGGGTGCTGGTGCAGCGCCGGGCGGGCTGCGACCTGCTGCGCTACCTGGGGCCCCGGCTGCTTTGGCCCATTGGCATTACCACCACAACCTGGGAGACCGACCCCATGGGGTACACCTTTGGGGCCGGGGGCATGTTCCTGACTCCGGACGAGCTGCACCGCTTTGGGCTGCTCTGCCTGCAAAAGGGCCGCTGGCAGGGGCGGCAGCTGGTGCCCCAGGCCTACCTGGAAGAGGCCACCCAAAAGCAGGTGGAAAACGGCGGCCAGGGCTATGGGTATTTGTTCTGGCGGGGGGCGCAGGGCTCTTACCGGGCGGACGGCAAGTACGGGCAGTTCTCCATTGTGATGGAGGATCAGGACGCGGTGGTGACCATTACTGCCGAGTGCCGCCAGGCGAACCAGCTGCTGGACGCAGTATTTGAGGAGATTTACCCCCAGCTGTAGGGCGGCGCCTAACATCAAGCCATCTTATAACAAAAACCCGGCGCACATGGAAAAGCCTCCATTGTGCGCCGGGTTTTTTATGTTGAGAGAATCGTGTCTCTACAGCTCCACCACAGCCCCTACCGGGTAGTGGTCGGAAAGGTACACCCCCTCCGCCTCATCCTGGGCCAAAAGGGACTGAGCCGGGTTGCAGGGCAGGTTGGTAAAAATATAGTCGATTTTTTGCGGCTGGGCCAGCCGGCCAAAGTCGTGGAAGGTGCCTCCCAGGCCGGCGGTCACGTCCACTAGGGGTGCGCCGCAGCCAGCAAAGCCCTGGGCGCTTTTGTACACGGGGCTGTGGGGGAAAGCGTTGAAGTCACCCATTAAAATTACAGGCATGGGCCAGCGGGCATAGTCCTCTGCCATGCGGGCCAGCACCAGGCTGATCCCCTGGGCCTGGGCAATGGGCCCCAGATGGTCCAGGTGAGTGTTATAGCAGCGCAGCAGATGACCGCTTTCCCTATGCCGCAGAGCGGCTACTGTACAGATGCGGGGGCAGTCGCTCTGGTCTGTGGCAAAGCGGCTGCCTGGCTTCCAGGGGGTATCGGATAGCCAAAACATATCCACTGCCACCAGCTCGAACAGGTCTGCCCGGTAGGCAATGGGGTTGCTCTCGCCCTGTAGGTCGGCCTCCCGGCCCAGGCCGCAAACCTGATAGCCGGCCAGGTTCTCTATCAGCCATTGGCGCATATGGGGGGCCGTCTCCTGAAACCCCACCAGCGCCGCCCCATAGCTGGGGAATCGGGCCAGAATAAAGTCCCGGCGGTTCTGGAAAGAATTCTTCCCGTCTCCCTGCACGTCAATACGCAGGTTATAGGTGAAAACGTTGAGCTTGTTCATAATTTATTTGATAATCTCCCCGTCAACCGTGCCGGGCAGGGCTGCGGCGTTGGACTCGTCGGTATCCACGTGCATGGCCAGGGCATACTTGGGGCTTACCCGGCAGACTACGTCGCCAAACACCAGGGCGCGGCCGTTGTAGTCTACCTTTACAGAAACGATCTGCTTGTCCTCCACACCAGCCTCTTTGGCCTCTTCGGGATTAAAATGGATGTGGCGCTTGGCGGCAATAACGCCCTTTTCAAGGGTCACCTGGCCGGCGGGGCCCTTTAGGGTGCAGCCAGGGGTACCCTCCAGATCCCCAGACTCCCGAATGGGCGCGGTAACGCCCAGCTTGCGGGCGTCGGTCAGAGAGATCTCCACCTGGGTTTCGGGCCGGGTGGGGCCCAGAATGGACATGGACATGGACCCCTTGGGACCTACAACCTCCACCTTTTCGGCACAGGCAAACTGCCCGGGCTGGGAAAGATCCTTCTTGTTGGTCAGTGCTGCGCCAGGGCCGAACAGGGCGGCCAGGTCCTGGTCGGAAACATGGACATGGTGCGCGGAAGTTTCTACCATAACTTTCATAAAAATGCCTCCAAAAATTGGTTTGCTGTCTCTCAATATTATAATACTGGGCGCGGGAAAAATCAAGGGCCGGGTTTTGGGGGGGAGTGTCCAAGGGCGTTGCTTTACGCGCAAGCGTTCCGGGGCGGAACAGGAAAAGGTTTGTCGTCTCGTCTGCCAGCTCGGCAGCGTAGACAAGGGCCAGGGCCCCCTGTGGCGGCGTGGGGACTCTGGTCCTAAAAACCCTGGCGTCTTTTGGAAAAGGGCAAGGTTTGACTTTGCGCCGCCCCCGTGGTATAATCAACCCAAAACAATCCCAAAGGAGTGTGCGGCCTATGTTTGACAACTGGGAAGCCCTGGAAGCAGCCTGCCAAAACTGTCAGAAATGCGGCCTGTGCCAGACCCGCCACCACGTGGTATTTGGCGTGGGCAACCCCAGGGCAAAGGTGCTGTTTGTGGGAGAGGGGCCAGGGGAAAATGAGGACCTGCAAGGCGAACCCTTTGTGGGCCGGGGCGGCCAGCTGCTGGACAAGCTTTTGGCTGCGGTAGACCTGGACCGGAAAACCAATATCTACATTGCCAATATTGTCAAATGCCGCCCGCCCCAAAATCGAGACCCCCTGCCCGAGGAGCAGGAGGCCTGTATTGGCTGGCTGCGCAACCAGTTTGCCCTGCTGCGGCCCAAAATTGTGGTGTGTTTGGGCCGGGTGGCCGCCATGCGCATGATGAAGCCAGACATTAAAATTACCCGGGAGCATGGACAGTTCGTGGAGAAAAACGGCACCTTGATGATGGCAACCCTGCACCCGGCGGCCCTTTTGCGCAGCCCCCGGCAAAAGCCCGAGGTCTTTGAGGATTTTCTTGCCCTGCGGGAAAAAATCGACCAGCTGGGCTGCGACGTGGCAAAAGCTTAGGATATGCCCCCCGTGCGGCTTAAATGCCCGATTACTGCGATAAGAAAGCCCAGCCCCGCGCCGCAAATGGCCTCTCGTACCCGGTGCCCCAGGGACTCGTTGAGCCGGGGAATCAGCTCGTGCAGGGCCCGCTTGTCCTCTGGGTTCTCGCTTTTCTCCAGATACTCCACAATGTGGTTGATGGCCTTGGCGTGCAGCCCCGCCGCCCAGCGCACGCCAGTGGCGTCATACATGACAATCAGGGCCAGCACAAAGGCCAGGGCGAACACCGGGGAATTGAACCCATAGAGATAGTAAGAGGTCAGCAGTACCGAACAGGTTACCGCCGAGTGGGAGCTGGGCATACCTCCAGCCCCGGCCAGCCGGTGGCGGTCAAACTGTTTGTGCTTGACCGCGTCCACCAAAGTTTTTAAAAGCTGCGCCGAGGCCCAGGAAATCACACTGACATTGATCAGCGGGTTTGAGATCAAAAACGCAAGGTCCATGGAGAGTCCCCTTTAAAGGATTATTTCATAGTACTATTGTAAGGGTTTTGGCGGTTCCTGTCAATCAATATTGTTACAAAATTGTGACGGGATATGTTTTGCTTTTGTCAAGCCGGCTGGATGCCGCCTTGGTGATACGGGTCCGCGGTCCGGGGCTTTGTGTGTGGGGGCCACGCTGCTGTGCAGTGGCAGCGCAGAGGCTTCTGGATTCCACGAAAGCCTGTTGCTTTGTGACAAGGGCCAACGTATTGCCCTAAGGGAATTTTGATCTATGATTTTTGAAAATGCCTAAGAAACTTTTTTCCAAAAGATTTTAGGGCTTGTTTGAAAAATCGAAAACGTCGTCTTTTTTGCCATAAGAGGCCACCTTCTACGTCGAAAATCCTCGTCAATCGCCAGAGTGACGTAGTTAGCGCAGCTAACTACAGCGGTTCTTCTCCTTGAAATTGTCCCCTTCTGGCCAAAAATTCGTCATTTCCTCTATTTTCAAACAAGCCCTAGACAAGGTGTGGAGCAGAACTCCATGGCCATAATAAAGGGAAGGAGCGTTTCCTGTGCCGTCGTGCCCAAGAAATTATGGAAAAGAACTGGAAAAATTAATTGATGGCCTCTCGGGCCCGCCGCCCCGGCTTTTGCTGCATGCCTGCTGTGCGCCTTGTTCCAGTGCGGTGCTGGAGTACCTTAGCCAATATTTTTCCATTATCCTGCTCTATTATAACCCCAACATCTCCCCTTGGGCAGAGTATCAAAAACGCCTGGAGGAGCTGCGGCGGCTGATGGCCCAAATGCCCCTGGAAAACCCGGTCTCCCTGGCGCCCTGCCAGTACCGGGGAGAGGACTTTTTCCAGGCGGTGGAGGGCCTGGAGGAGGAGCCCGAGGGGGGCGCCCGATGCCTTATCTGCTATCGCCTGCGCCTGGAAGAGGCTGCCCGGACCGCCCAGGATCTGGGGGCGGACTACTTTACCACCACCCTGTCCATCAGCCCCCTGAAAAATGCCCGGGAGCTGAACCGCATTGGCGAGGAGCTGGCCGCCCAGTATGGGGTGAAGCACCTGCCTGCGGACTTTAAAAAGCGGGAGGGCTACAAGCGCTCGGTGGAGCTTTCCCGGGAATACGGCCTTTATAGACAGAATTACTGTGGCTGCGTGTACTCTAAAAGAAAGGACTGACCCTATTGCCAGTAACATGGAACGGCGTGGCTTACCCTGCCGCCGATGCCCACGCCCATATTTACCCGGAAAAAATTGCGGAAAAGGCCACCGCTTCGGTGGGGAGCTTCTACGACCTGTCTATGTGCTATGTAGGCCTGCCCGCCGTGTTGGCCGAAACCGGCGGCAAGGCTGGCATAGACCAATTTTTAGTGTGTTCTGTGGCTACAAAAGCCGAGCAGGTGGATTCCATTAACCGCTATATTGCCGGGGCCTGCCTCCAATATCCCCAGTTTGTGGGGCTGGGGGCCTGGCACCAGGATATTAAGAAGATCGAAGAGGGGCTGGACGCCGTCCAGGCCCTGGGGCTGCGGGGCATAAAGCTGCACCCGGACTTTCAGGAATTTCAGATTGATGACCCGGCCATGCTGCCTTTTTATCGAGCGGTCCAGGGCCGGGGGCTGCCTATTTTATTCCACACTGGGGACGGGCGTAAGGATTTTTCTTCCCCCATCCGGCTTGCCAGGGTGCTGGACAGGCTGCCGGAGCTCACTTGCATTGCCGCTCATCTGGGGGGGTATACAGAGTGGGAGGAGGCCCGCCGCTGCCTGAAAGGGGCCCATGTGTATGTGGACACCTCCAGCTCTCTGGGGTTTCTTAGCCGGGAAGAGGCCCTGGAGAGCCTGGCATGCTTTGGGGTGGAGCACACCCTGTTTGGCACAGACTTTCCCATGTGGCCTGTGGAGGACGAGCTGAAGCGGTTTTTTGCCCTGGGTCTTACCGAAGAGGAAAACCGGGCCGTGCTATACGGAAACTTTGCCCGGCTGTTTAAACTAGGCTGATGGATCAGGAACGGTTTTTATGGGCCTGTGCCCAGGTGATGGAGGCCCGGCCTGGGGCCGGGGGCATTGGCACCTTAAAGGAAAAAACCCTGCACGCCGCGCTAAAGTTATACCTGGAGCCAGATCCCCTGTGCCGGGAGGTGGGGGTGGGCCGCTTTGTGGCGGATATTGTCAATCCTCAGGGCATTATGGAGATACAGACCGGGGGATTTGGCCGGCTGCGGGAAAAGCTGGACTTTTTTTTGAAAGCATACCCAGTGACCCTGGTGTACCCAGTTGCAGGGGTCAAGTGGCTGATTAGCGTGAGCCAGGAGGGGACCATGTCCCAGAAAAGAAAAAGCCCAAAGCCTGGGGGACCCTGGGAGATTCTGCCGGAGCTGTACCGCATCCGGCCCCTGCTGGGGCGGCCGGGGTTGGGCTTTTGTGTGCCGGTGCTGGAGGTGGAGGAGTACCGCCTAAAGGACGGCCGGGGCCGCAGGGGCTATACCCGGTATGAGCGTATGCCCGTGCGCCTGCTGGACGAGGTGTGGGCCCTGGAGCCTGGGGAGAGCACCCGGCTGCTGCCGCCCGGACTGCCGGAAGAGTTTACCGCCAAGGATTTCTGCCGGTGGGGAAGATTTTCCAGCATGGCGGGTTCACTGGCCCTTAGTGCGGCCCGGGAGCTGGGCGCGGTAGAGCAAACTGGTGTGAAGGGCCGGGCCTATGTATACCGGACGGCTAAATAGATAGAGTCTGCTGGCACAGGTTTTATGCCGCGCCTCTTTTAAGAGCCTGCCGGTGCTTTTTTCTTCTCAATGGCGTATCGGGCTGCCAAAAAGGACCAGTTTTGCTGAAAAGGCCGCATCAAGTTCCAGTAGCTCCCGCCCCGCAGGGCAAATTCGTCCATCAGGCCGTACTTCTTTTCTATGCTTCGTACATCCTCAAACCATACCACATGTTTCAGCCCGTCCCGAGTGTACATAAACCAAGGGGACTGGGCTGTTTCGTCATACTGGATCTCCGCCCCCTGCCGCTGGGCAATTTCTACCGCGTACTCGTTGCCAATGGCCGTGGCCCGGGTGGCGCCCCGCTCAAAGGGAAGAATCCAGTCATAGGCGTAGTTGGGCAGACCCATAAGGATCTTTCTCCGGTCCATGGTTTTTGTCCCGTACTCTACCACAGGCCGCACTTGGTCAATAGGCGCTATAGCCATGGGCGGGCCATAGGTATAGCCCCACTCATAGGTCATCAGCAGTACGGAGTCCGCCACCTGGCCAATGGCCTGGTAGTCGTAGGCCTCGTACAGAGGTCCGCCCTGTAAAGCCGAGGCCTTGGGGGGCAGATCCACATGTAGGAAGTACCCGTGCTGATGCAGCAGCTGAGCGGCGCGCTCTAAAAACGCCAGATAATCCTCCGCGTCCTGGGCCTGGATAAACTCCATGTCAATGTCTAGGCCCACATACCCCTTCTCAATCATTGTGCTAAGCACATTGTTCAGCACCCGGCTTTGCAGGGCCTGGTCCCGGAACAGCTGGCTGGCCTTTTGGGCGCTGAAGCTGCCCTCTTCCGTGAGGGACGAGAGGAGCATCACCGGCAGAGCCTGGTACTCCTTGGCTAGGGCGATCAGCGGCAGGTCGTTAGGGGCCGCCAGTCCTCCTTCCAGGGTGAAGCCATAGTCAAAAATGGTCAGGTAGGTGAGAAAGGGCAGCGCCCGCCTGAGCACTTGCTGGTTAATGGAATCATACGCGTACCCGTTCACCGCCACCTGCCGGCGCTTTCCGGCGGTAAAGTGGATGACCAATTCCTGACCGACAGTGGGGCGGGGCGAAAGGGCCAGCCGGGGGTTGTTCTGAAGCAGGGTCATGGGGGTGACGCCAAAGTGGGCGGCAATGGAAGACAAACTGTCCCCGGGTTGAACCGTGTAGGTCAGGGCCGGAGACAATAGTAAAAGACACTGGCCCACTGCCAGGCGGTTTGGGTCCGCCAGACCGTTGTCCATAATCACTCGCTGAAGGGAAACGCCAAAGCGGCGTGTAATGGTATAAAGGGTGTCGCCGGGCTGAACGGTGTATAGTACCAAAGGGGATCGCCTCTTTCTTGAAAGTTTTGTGGGCGGGACACAGTCTCCGGCGGCAGGAGCGGGTCCCTTCTGACCTTTGCTGGAAGGATAAGACTGCGGGCCCACAGGGAAAGGCGGCATGACGCTGCCTGGGCCTTGGGTTTGGGCAGCGCGGGCTTTTGGCAAGGGATTCTTCCTTTGTGGGCTGGCCTTGGAGATCTTTTTCACGCCTCCTAAGGACAAAAGGAGCGCGCTTGCCTTTAGAGAGAGCATTTTGTCCTTGGCCCCGGAAGGGGCCGAAACGCCGCCGTCACCACCGAATATTCCCTCTCCTTTAGATCCCGCTATCCCCAATATATGCGCCCCAGCCTGTACCGCATTCTCTCATATACTCAAAAAGGAAAAGAGGTCTGTCTTATGTTTGAACTGCAAAATATCACGTATTTTACCGAAGGAAACAGCTACACCGGCAGCCAGTCTGACGGCGCCGGCCGTTTGCTGCGCTACCGGGTGGCTCCGGACCAGGAAAACCAGCTTTTGCTGGCCTGGCACTGGCAGGAGGATAAGTGTTTTGAGCTGGCCGCAGAAAAACAGGAGTTTTCAGCCCCCCTTAGCGACCAGGGGATTGGTCAGGTGCGCGCTTGGCTGGAAAACGCCTGGAAAAACGCCGCGCCCGGGGCCGGCCTGACATAAATAAAGCTTCTAAGCGCCTCTCTACGCAGTGCGACAGGTTTTTTAGCCATTCTATTATACACTGAAGAAAACCAGCGCACTGAAAGGAGTTTTTAGAGGCATGAAGTGTAAAAAATCATGGAAAGTGAAAGAAAAATCCAGAAGCGCCCCGAGGGTACATAGCGGCGGAAAAAGGCCCCTTCGGACCTTGTTTTTGCTGATAACCGCCCTGCTCCCTCTGGCGGTGGGGGTGGCCTGGCCGACCCTTCCAGCCAGGGCCACCCCGGAACCCACCCTGCTGGAAACTACCGTGTTCTTGGGGGAGGCCGTGCCTTTGCATCTGGGCGGGGAACGGCTGGAGGACATTCTGGCAGGACATTTAGAGGAAGAGGATCAGATGGAGTGCTGGTGGGTGAGCCCCCAGGGACCCGCTTCTTTGGACAAGCTGGGCAAAGAGCGCCCTACCCGGGAGACAGACTATAGCCTTACAGCGGTATTCCATCAGGAGGACGGGCCCGACGTCCTGATGAACTTTATCTACCGGGTACGGGTGGAGCCTGGGACGATCCGTATTGTGGCCGCCAGCGGGGAAACCAGCCCCCAGGCTTCCGCCCTTTTCAAGCTGGAGGGCCGGGGCCTCACCCTGTACCGCTGCGCCCAGCCCATCCAGCAGCCCGCCGGTAATATCACTCTGGAAGTGGAGTTTACCGGTCTGCCCTTTGGCGCCTATCAGGTTACCGCAGAGGACCCGGGCCTGTACCCCCGGGAGAGAGAATGCCTGGTGGGCGTGTGCAAGGAAAATGACACGGTGAGTACCCGCCGGGGCACGGCTGAGGCCGCTTTTACCATTGAGCAGGACCCTGGCGGCGCGGTTTGGGAGAGCTACCAGCTGGGTGCGGCCCCATGAGGCGGCGGCAGATGGCCGCGGCCTCGCTGCTGGTACTGGTAGCCGTGCTGTGGGGCCTGTGTTACCGGCTGGCCCCCCACCAGCCGGAAACCAAGGTGGAGGTTATCCCCCTGGGCGGCAGCGGCCCTGGCCCTGTGCTGGAACCGGGAGAGTCTGCCCCTGGCGGGGTGTCCTTTCGCAACCAGGGGAACGTTCCCTGCCGGCTGCGGGTAAAGCTGTGTCCGCCCCAGCTGGACGGACAGGCGGTGCTGGAGGCAGGCGACCTGACCAACGCCGGGTTCCGTCCGGCAGGATGCGAAAACACCCCGGCCGGGGAATACTGGCAAGCCCAGGGCGAATATCTATACTACCAGAACCAAGAGACCGGCGGGCTGCTTCTGCCTGGACAGCAGACGCCGGCCGCGTATACGGCCGTGCGGGTTAACAAGAAGCTGGACCCAGAGGCAGTAGAGCTGCTACAGCTGATGGGCGAACAGCAGCTGTTTATTGTTGCCCAAACCCAGACGGAGGACGGAGATTGGACCACTGTGGGGGGATAGAGGCAGATGTGGGTTTTGGTGGGGATTGGGATCTATGTGGGAACCACGGTACTGGCAGCGGGAATTTTGGCCATGGTACGAAAGCGGCATAAATAAGAGAAAGGCCGGAGCCCTGGCTGGGTTCCGGCCTTTCTTGTATAGTTAACATAGTTCCAAAGAGGTGTTCTTTCTCTTTTGGACCAGGCGGCATCGCGGCCCGCTTCCTCTTACGCTTCCTCAATGCGCAGCAGCCGGTTATACTTGGCCACCCGCTCGGTGCGGCAGGGGGCCCCGGTCTTGATCTGCCCCGCGTTTACCGCCACGGCCAGGTCCGCGATAAAGGTATCCTCCGTCTCCCCTGACCGGTGGGAGATAATGGTATTATACCCACTGCGCCGGGCCAGGTCAATGGCCTGGAATGTCTCGGTCAAGGTGCCAATTTGGTTGGGTTTAATCAAAATAGCGTTGCCTGCTCCTTGGTCAATGCCCTGCTGTAATCGCTCCATGTTGGTAACGAACAAGTCGTCCCCCACCAGTTGTACCCGGTGGCCAATACGGGCGGTTAGCTCGGCCCAATTTTTAAAGTCCTCTTCCCCTAGGGGATCCTCAATGGAGATGATGGGGTACCGGCCAATGAGTCCCTCCCAGTACTCGATTAAGTCGTCGGGGTCCAGGTTCTTATTCCGCTTGGGTAGGTGATAGCCCCCTTCTACCGCCCATTCGCTGCCTGCGGCGTCCAGGGCCAGCTGCACCCGGCCGCTGTAGCCCGCCTTTTCAATGGCCGCTAAGATTTCCTCTATGGCCTCTTCGTCGCTGGAGAGGTCCGGGGCAAAGCCGCCCTCGTCTCCCACGCCGGTGGAAAGGCCTTTGGCTTTCAGCTGGGCCCCCAGGGCGTGGTAAATTTCGCTGCACCAGCGCAGCCCCTCCTTAAAGGTCTCCGCGCCAGAGGGCACAATCATAAACTCCTGAATGTCAATATTGTTGCTGGCATGGGCCCCGCCGTTGAGAATGTTCATCATGGGAACCGGCAGCTTATAGGCCGCCGCGCCACCCAGAAAGCGGTAGAGGGGCATCCGGTAGTGGGCGGCAATGGCCCGGGCGCAGGCCAGCGACACCGCCAGGGTGGCATTGGCCCCCAGGTGGGCCTTGTTGGGGGTACCGTCCAGCTTTTTCAGCACATGGTCCACCTCCCGCACGGTGAGGCAGTGGATTTTCTCCAGCGCGGGAGAGATGATCTCGTTCACGTTGCGTACTGCCTTTAGTACGCCCTTGCCGCCGTAGCGGCGGTCGTCGCCGTCCCGCAGTTCCACAGCCTCGAACTTGCCGGTAGAGGCGCCGGAAGGGGCCGCCGCCGTGCCCACTGTGCCGTCGGTGAGCTGCACCGTGGCGCTGACCGTGGGATTTCCCCGGGAGTCCAGAATTTCGCAGCCAAACACCTTTTGAATTTTTACCATGAGAGTAACCGCCTTTCGAAAAAATTTTCCACTTTTACCAGTATGGCACATTGCAAGTTGAATTAAACCGTGGTAAACTAAGAACAGGAAAAATAGAAGGAGATGGACAAAAAACAATGACGATAGAAACAAAGCGCCTGCGCTTACGTCCTTTTCAGGGAAAGGACCTGGAGGACCTTTTCCAGTACCTTTCAGACCCAGAGGTAGTACGGTTCGAGCCCTACCAGGCGATGAGCCTGGAGGAGGCCAGAGCCGAGCTGGACAGGCGCATCTGCTGGGATGAGATGATGGCGGTAGAGTTAAAGGATACCGGCAGGGTCATTGGTAACGTATACCTGGGCCAGCGGGAGTTCCAGTCTTTAGAGCTAGGCTTTGTGTTTAACCGGAGATACTGGGGCAAGGGGTTGGCGTCTGAAAGCTGCCGGGCCGTACTGCGCCAGGCCTTTGCGGACGGAGCCCACCGGATTTTTGCTGAATGCGACCCTCAAAACGAGAATTCCTGGCGGCTGTTAGCGGCCCTGGGGTTTCAGCGGGAAGGCCATCTGCGGCAGAACGTTTTCTTTTGGCGGGATGCGGACGGACGCCCTGTTTGGAAGGACACTTATGTTTACGCCACGCTCTGCCCGCCAAAGAGCGCTAGTAAGAATGAGGGTCAAGAAGCCTAGCGCCCCCTAGCCTCCCGCTCTCTGTGGCGTTGCGCCGGCGTTTTCCCGCCTCTAAAGACCCACGCTTTTTGGCCGCGCAAGGCTTCCGCTTTTTTGCTATCCCTAAATTTTTTATATAAGCGAGGTAATCACCGTGGATTTTCAAACCGTCACCCCCGAAAGCGTAGGGATCCCCTCCGCCGCCATCGGCGCAATGCTGGACGAGCTCTATAGCGCCGGTATCGAGATGCACGCCTTTATGCTGCTGCGCCACGGCAAGCTCTGCGCCAAGGGAACCTGGGCCCCATATCAGCCCGGGGTGCCCCACATTATGTTCTCCTTTAGTAAAAGCCTGACCTCCACCGCCATAGGATTCGCGGTGCAGGAGGGCATCCTCAGCCTGGACGACCGGCTGGTGGACCTGTTTCCCGAGCATGTCCCCGAGAACCCCAGCGAGAATCTGCAAAAATGCCAGCTGCGCCACGTGCTGATGATGGGCTGTGGCCACCAGGATGAGATTGATTGGGCCGAAGGCGGCAGCGTGGACTGGGTCCGTGACTTTATGCATCATCCCTTTGTGTACGAGCCAGGCACCCATTTTATGTATAACACCGCTGGCACCAACCTGCTTAGCGCCATAATCACCAAAAAGACCGGCCTGTCCCTGACCCAGTTCCTTGGGCCCCGGCTGTTCCAGCCTCTTGGCATGGCGGACATCTTCTGCCAGCCCATGGCCGACGGCACCCAGATGGGCGGCGCGGGCATGTCCATCTCCATTGAGGACATGGCACGGTTTGTGCAGTTTGTGGCCAACAAGGGCAGCTGGCAGGGCAAGCAGCTGCTGAACCCAGAGTGGTTTGACCTGGCCACCTCCAAGCAGATCGAGAACGCCGGAGCCGGCTGGGGCGGCGACCCGGACTGGCAGTCTGGCTACGGCTTCCAGTTCTGGCGGTGCAGCCAGCCCGGGGTGTTCCGGGGGGACGGGGCCTATGGCCAGTTTGGCGTAGTGATGACCCAGCAGGACGCCGTGCTGGTGATCCATTCGGCCTCTCAGACCCTTCAGCCTGCCCTGGACGCGGTCTACCATCAGCTACTGCCCAAAATGGCTGATGGCCCCCTGCCGGAGGACCCCCATGCCCAGCATGTGCTGCAAAAGCGCCTGGAGCGCCTGGAACTGAACCCGCTGTTCGGCATGCGCAACCCCGGGGCCGAGGGCTCGCTAAACGGTGCGGTCTACATACCCAACAGCCCCTTGCCGGGGTTTGCGGACCTGGTGGGCGGGGTAGGGAGCTTTGCCCCTGCTGGCGGCCAGCTGGAATCTCTTGGCTTCCGGTTTGAGGACGGCAAGGCCCAGCTGATTGTGACCCAAGATACTGGTACAGCCACCCTGAACCTGGGCATGAACGGCCATTTTGCCATGACTGAGGTGGATGGAACGCCCTATGGCCTTAACGGATCTTGGCGCGGCCGGGATGTGCTGGAGGTGCAGATCCGCAACACCCGTCGTGCCAGCGGGCGGCGGTTCCTGTTCGCCTTTACCGGAGAGGGTATGACCGTAACCGCCACCCCCACCATTCCCGAGCCCAGTGGTCTGGGGGAGCTGTCCCTGCCAGAGATGGCCTTTACGATCACCCAGGGTGAGGTGAGCACCAAGACCAAGATGTACTGGGAGGTTATGAACCACTAAGGCCGGGTAGGGTATGACCCATATCCTCAGTATTTTATGATGAAGTACGCGAAAAGGAGCCTCTTCCATGTAGGGAGGAGGCTCCTTCTTCTGTTTTTAGCAGGGAGCGTACAGGTGTCAGTGCCATACGGGCAGCGCGGCGCGATGCCTGTGCGCGTTATTCCCCCGCTTCTTTTGAAGAGGCTTTCTCTGCCGCTGTTTCTAGCGTTTCTGGCAGCGAGTCCCGTTTACGCAGCCGGCTATAGACTGTTGTGCGCAGCAAACGGTAGGCTACCGCTGTTACTGGGGTGCCAATCCAGATGCCCACAATGCCCAGGACGCCTCCCCAGAACAGCACCGCGAACATGGTCCACAGAGGCGGCAGGCCAATCGAGGAGCCCACCACCCGGGGATAGATCAGGTTGCCCTCCACCTGCTGTAAGATTACCAGGAAGATCACAAAGATCAGAGCGTCAATGGGGTGTACAAGCAATAGGATAAAGGCCCCCACCCCTGCGCCGACATAGGCCCCCAAAATGGGAATTAAGGCCCCCAGCGCCACCACAGAGGAGATGAGCAGGGCATAGTCCAGGCCCAAAAGGCTCATGCCCAGGTAGCACAGCACCCCCAAAATCACACATTCGGTAAGCTGCCCTTTGATAAAGGAGAAAAACACCCGGTTGCTTAGCCGGCCCACGTGGGCGGCCACCGCGGCGGCCCGGTGGGGCAAAAATGCCCGCAGAGCGTCCTTGGTGCCGCGCAGCAGCTTTTCTTTTCCAAAAAGCATGTATACCGAAAAGATGAAACCCATTATCACGGAAAATACGCCGGAGGCCAGGTTCACGGTAACATTGAACAGGGAGGCCAAAAACTCGGTGGTGACCTTTGTCACGTCCGTAAGCATGGAACTCCAGTTAAAGCCCCGCAAAAAGTCCTGGACAAAGGTCAGGTCATATTCCAGAGCAACCTGGTTGGCCCATGCCATAAACTGGTTGACATACACCGGCGCGGTTTTTTGTATGGTGGCCGCCAGGCCGCTGACGGACTCCACCAGGCTGGGGATAATAAAGCAGCAGATAAACACAGCCACCAGAAGCACCACCAGGTAGGCCAGGGTAATGGCCAGGGGGCGGCGGGCCTTTTTCCACATAGGGGATTTTATTCTGGAAAAGGGCTTAAAAGCAATATCCTCAAAAAAGTGGACGAACACATTCAAAATATAGGCCAGCACCAGGCCCCCTATCAGGGGAGCCACCGTGTTGCCCAAGGTAGTCAGGGCGGCCCACACCTGGTCGAACCGCAGCACAGCCAAGGTGACTGCCCCCGCAAAGGCAATCAGTAGGCAGCCAGTGCCCAGCATACTTTTAGAAAACTTTTCTCTCATCTTGCTCTCCTCATTAAAGGTCTGGGGCTTTACCCCCACAAACGTTTACTTCGGTTTTTTCCCATTCTCCCCACCTATCCCCTGCCATTAAGCAGCTGGCTGGGGTGGGGACAAAGACTAAGTCTTAGTCTGAAAAACGCAGCGTTTGAGGACAAAGACTAAGTCTTAGTCTGAAAAACGCTTTGGCACCGCTGGCAGGTTACCTCAATTTTCCCCCTGCCGCGGGGCGCCCGCAGCTGCTGGCGGCAGTTTGGGCATTTGAAATACTTATAGGTTTTGCGCTGGCGGAACCGCTCCCTTTGCACCCGGAACCACCGGGAAATCGGCTCCCATCGCTTCATAAAAGCTGCCAGCTCCCGCTGGCGGGCGGCAATGTTCCGGGAAAAGGTGCGGAACAGCGCATAGATAAATACAGCGTCTGCCAAAAGAGTGAGCGGCCAAAAGAATATTCCGCCCACTAGGGACAATACTAAGCCTAGCACCAGCAGAACCATACTCATCTGGTCTGTACCATAGCGGCCGTACAAAAAGCGCTGGAACCTTTGGAAAAACACAAAAATCAACACCTTTAACGTATTCTATTGCTCATAGTATACCCTTCCTGACCGGAATTTTCAACAGCCTGTTCCCAGGCTTCACGATAATTTTACAAATTCAAAATAGGAAGTTAGTCCAAGGACGCTGGTCAACCAGCTTTTCGGCAGATACTCGGCACGTTTGATCTTTTGAATAGAGAAAACTGTGGGGAAAAGGTTATGGAAATTCTCTAGGGCAACCCCGCACCATTCGCGGGTGGCGCCTTAAGCACCGTCTTGCTTGCAGATTTTCCGTGATAGGGCACAGCTTTCGCTGGTCAATGGTGAGATGGACGGCGCTCAATCTGTACCCTCTGAAGAAAAATCTGACTGCGCAATACGGTACTTAGAATTCTGCGGTATTGCCCTAGGTGTTTTTTTGATTTCCCAATATGACCGCTTCCCAGATTTCTAAAAATAAGAATTATTGACATTTTTGCCATTTTATGCCATAATATCTAAAAGCAGTATATCAAGGCCACAAGTACACGCATTGCAATCTTAATACGGCTAAATTTTTTACAAGGAGGAACGTCCCATGCCTGAACTAAAAGGAAGTAAAACCGAGGCTAACCTGCTTACCGCCTTTGCCGGTGAGAGCCAGGCCCGCAACAAGTACACCTACTTTGCCAGCAAGGCCCGTAAGGACGGCTACGAGCAGATCGCCGCCATTTTCGAGGAGACCGCCGCCAACGAGAAGGAACACGCCAAAATGTGGTTTAAGCTGCTCAATGGCGGTATTGGCGAGACCAAGGAGAACCTGAAGGCCGCGGCCGAAGGAGAAAATTACGAGTGGACCGACATGTACGCGGGCTTTGCCAAGACCGCCCGGGAAGAGGGCTTTGACCAGATTGCTAACCTGTTTGAGGGCGTAGCGAAGATTGAAAAGGAGCACGAGGAACGCTACCGTAAGCTGCTGAAGAACCTGGAGGAAGGGGCGGTGTTCTCTAAGGACGGGGACGCCATTTGGCAGTGCAGGAACTGCGGCCACATCTGCGTGGGCAAGAAGGCCCCGGAGGTCTGTCCGGTCTGCGCCCATCCCCAGAGCTATTTCCAGGTAAAGCCCGAGAACTACTAATATTACCACCGAACAACAGGATAGGGAAAAGACAGCGGTCAAAGGGTCGGGGCTTGGCAAAACCAAGTCTTGGCCCTTTGTGATTATTAGGGTGGCACTCTAGGGCCCATGGGAACATGGTCTCTACGTGGAAACTTATCTTTGCTTAAGTTAAGGCAATACCGCACAATTCTAAGCACCGTATTGCGCGGTGTTGCCTTAACCAAAGGTATGATAAAAAACGCCGGAACTTCTGCTTTAGAGTCCCGGCGTTTTGCTATCTTTGGGAGAGCGGTCTCACGCCCCCGCTTCCTTTTTTCGAGAGGCCAGGGCCAGTGCTACGGCGGCCAGGGCCCCGGCCAGCTTGGCGGCCAGCACGGCTAAAAGCATGGGGGGCTCGGTGCTAACCACAAAGGCCATGTGCGCGGCCAAAAGACTGGTACCACTGACCAAAAAGGCCCCTGCCGCCACCTTGCCCCGGCTGTCCATATCCTTGTACATAGAAAGGGTGGGCAGGGCGCTGACCAGGCCCACCAGCATGCCCGTCAGGCTTTGGGGTTTCATGCCCAGCCTGTCCCCCAGCCAGGCAAAGGGCCGCACCAGCAGGCGGCGGATCAACTCCGCCATAGGCAGGCTGCCCAGCAGCACCACACCGATAGAGGCCACAGTATCCATTGCCTCGGCAATAGGGGTCATGCCCGGAATGGGGTTCCAGCCAGTCATGGACTCCACGGCGGCCAGCACCAGGCCAATGGTCACCAGCCAGCGGATGCCCTCGGACAAGAGGCAGAAGCCCTTCACCATCTTGTTCGGGATCAGCCGTAGGCCAATAAACAGCAGGATTGCCAAAAGGAACACCGGCAGGTTCTGCCACAGGCATTCCAGTAAGGTCAGGCCGCAGAGCAGCCCGCCCACAGCCAGGCCCACCGGCATGGCCGCTAGACCCAGCATCACCCCCTGGGCAAAAAAGGGCCGGTCCTCCCGCTGAATTAGCCCCATGCCCACCGGCACGGTAAACACCAGGGTACAGCCGAAAATGGCCGCTACCACCAGGCCCGCGTAACTGCCAATCTGCGGGTCTCTGGCCAGTTCTTTGGAGAGCTGGTAGCCGCCCATATCAATGGCCAGCACACTGCCGAACATGCCTGGGTCCACGCCCATCAGCTGATACAAGGGCACAATAACCCGGCCCAGCCAGTTGGCCAGCACCGGGGCCAGGCAGATCATCCCGGCCATAGACAGGGCCATGGAGCCCAGCAGCATAAAGCCGGTCTCGAACTTGTCGCCAAAGCCCCACTTGTTGCCCCGCAGCCGGTCAAAGCCCCCCAGCACCGCGCCCACGGCCATCACGATCATCAGTACCTCGTTCATTCCCCGCTCCCCATGCTTAAAACGCCACGAAATTCTGGCGCATGGTGTCCTCAATGGCCTCTATGGTCCGGGGCGTGCAGGCCGAGAGGTTCTCGCAGCCTGTCTCGGTGACCAGGCAGTTATCCTCCAGTCTAAAGCCAATGCCCAGCTCCTCATGATAGATACCGATGTCCACGCAGAACACCATGCCCGGGCCAATCACCTCTGGGACCTCCACCACGTCGTGAACGTCAAAGCCCACGTGGTGGGCCCCGCCGTGCCACATGTACCGGCCGATGTTTTTCACGTCATCCAAAAGTCCCGCGTCCTTCATCAGCCGGGCGCAATACCGGTGGGATTCGCCGTCTACATCAGCCATTTTCATCCCCGGCTTAATGATGCCAAACATGTGGTCCGAGGTCGCCAGAGCCATCTCATAGAGCTGCCGCTGGCGGTCGTTAAACTTGCCGTTGCAGGGCCAGCCCCTGGAAACGTCAGTGATCATATGGTCATACCAGGCCCCTACGTCATTGAGGACCATGTCCCCATCCAGGGCCTGGCCCTGGTAGGCGTAGTAGTGAATGCAGAAATTGTTTTTCCCCGCGGAGATAATAGAGGGGAACCCTGGCCCCTGGGGCCCGTATTGGCCCAGGGCATAGTCGAACACCGCCTTGTACTGGTACTCGTACATGCCGGGCTTCGAGGCCCGCATCATGGCGGTGATACCCGCTGAAGTAATCTCTTCCGCCTTTCGCAGGGCCGCGATTTCGCAGGGCTGCTTAATAGTGCGCAGCCGGCGGATCAGGGCGTTGGCGTTCTCCACCCTTAGGTAGGGGTAATCGCTCTGTACTCGCTTGAGCAGCAGGTGGGCGGGCTCATCCCGGTCAGAGGGAGAGGCCCGGTACAGGTCCAGGTATAAGTGCTGAAAGCGTCCGCTGGCAGCCAGCCGGTGCAGCTCGGCCTGAAACTCACCCACCAGGCCGATGCTCTCTATGCCAGAGAGCTCTGCCGCCTGGTCTGGCTGAATGCGTTTCCCAGTCCAGCGCTCGGCCATCAGATCCGGGGGCAGCAGATAGACCTTTTCCGTCACCTGGCCGGCACTGTCCTTTTGGGCAATCAGGGCGGACTCTTTTTGGTCCAGGTTGGTCAGGTAGAGGAAGTTGCGGTTGGTGTAGAAGGGGTAGAACTCATCATTGGTCTTGCGGACCTCCATGCCGGAGAAGAGGACCAGCAGGGAGCCCGGCTTCATCTGTTCGTATAGACGCCGGCGGTTACCGGCGTAGAAATCTTTGTTCATGAGAAAGTGCCTCCTGTCAAGATATCTCGATTTTATATTTTAATGGAAAACGGGGAAGGAGTCAAGGGCCTTTATCCACTCCTGGTGGGTTCCTTCCCGCAGGAACACGGGAATCACCTCCAGGGGGGAGCTGGCGGTCACGGTTTGGCCGCCCTCATAGCGGGCCCCGTCGTGCAGGCTGGTCCACCCGCACCCGGCGGGCAGGTACACGGTTCGCTCCGCGGCCCCCGGCTGGGTTACCGGGGCTACCAGCACATCCGGGCCAAAGCAGTACTGGTCTGTCAGCTCCCAGCACTTAGCGTCCTCCGGGAACTGGTAGAACATGGCCCGCATCACCGGCGCGCCGGTCTGGTGGGCCTCCCGCATTAGCTGGCGCACATAGGGCCGCATGGTCTCCCGGAAGAGCAGGTACTTCCGCAAAACCTGATAGTTTTCTTCCCCAAAGCTCCAGATCTCATTGTCGGCCCCGGCGTGCATCACCTTGTCCCCGGCCTTATTGTAGATCATCTTGGAGGGAACCCGGTCGCCGTGCAGGCGCATTACCGGGCAGAAGGCGCCAAACTGAAACCACCGCACCAGCAGCTCTTGAAAGGCTGGGTCTGTGGGGTCGCCGCCGGAAAAGCCGCCAATGTCCGTGGTCCACCAAGGGATGCCCGCCAGGGAGATGTTCAGGCCCGCGCAGATCTGCCGCCGGAAGTCCACCCAGGTGCTGTCAATGTCCCCGGACCACACCAGGGCCCCATACCGCTGGCTGCCAGCCCAGGCGCAGCGAATCAGGTTGACAATGTTCTTCTGCCCCGCCTGCTCCATGCCCTCGTAAAAGCCCCGGGCATACAGCTGGGGGTAGATATTGCTCACCCGGGAGGCGTTGCCCAGGTGATAGCGGTAGTTGTCAAAATCGCACACCCCGTACTCGGGCTCCGCCTCGTCCAGCCAGAAAATGCGGATGCCGTAGTCGTAGTAGTTCTTCTTGCACTTCTCCCACACATAGGCCCGGGCCCGGGGGTTGGTGGCGTCGTAAAAGGTGCTGTCCTCCGGCCACTGCATGGTCACCTGGTTGCCCCGCTCGGCACGCACCAGCAGGCCCTGCTGGCGCATTTCCTCATAGTTCTCGCTGGTCAGGGCAATTTGCGGCCATACAGAGACCATCAGCTCCACGCCCATTTCTTTCAGCTCGTCCACCATGGCTTTGGGGTTTGGGAAAAACTCTGGGTCAAAGCGGAAGTCCCCCATCTTGGGCCAGTGGAAGAAGTCCACCACAATTACGTCCAGGGGCAGGCCCCGGCGCTTGTACTCCCGGGCCACCTCCAGCAGCTGTTCCTGGTTCCAGTACCGCAGGCGGCACTGCCAAAAGCCCAGGCCGTACTCGGGCATCATGGGGGCGGTACCCGTTACCGAGGCGTACCGGGTAATGATTTCGGCGGGGCTGTCCCCAGCGGTAATCCAGTAGTCCGCCTGACGGCTGGCGTCGGCCTGCCACTGGGTAAAGTTTTTGGCAAAGGTGGCCTTGCCCACAGCGGGGGTGTGCCACAAAAAGCCGTAGCCCCGGCTGGAGAGCAGAAAGGGCACGCTCACCTGGGTGTTCCGCTGGGACATCTCCACCACGCTGTACTTTAGGTCCAAATATTCCTGCTGATACTGGCCCATGCCGAAGAGCTTCTCGTCCTCCGGGGCCTCGAAGTTTAGGGTCAGCCGGTAGTCGCCCCCAGGTAGGGGGGTAAACTCCCGGGCGTACTTCTTCAGGCCGCCGTAGTTAAAGGCCTCTTCCAGCAGAAGTTTGCCCTCTTGATTATAGTAATGAACCCGGCAGTTTCGGAACCAGGGGTCATAGTCCAGCTCGGCACGAATTTTGCCGTTGGTGATGCTGGCCCGCTGGTCCTCCACCTCAATTTGAACTGGGCCATGGGCGGGGGGATTGGGCAGCAGGGCAAAATCATCGTCCAAAATATCTCCCATCATCCGGGAGCGCAGCCGAAGGCTGTCCGGCCCCCAGGGCTCCAGAACCAGAGTCTCGCCATTGCCCCGCCAGACCAGGGCGCCGTTTTCCTTAAAAAAGCGTTGCATAGAAGGAACTCCTTTAAAAATATAGAATAGAAACAAAAGATGAATACACTCGCCGTGAAAGGGCGTTAGGCCCCTTCCGGGTGGGAGACAGAGCCCCGCGGCCTTGCTCTGTCCCTTAAAAACGCATTACAGGGAAGGACACTTGCCAGAAAAAGCGCCCTTCAGTACCCGCCACCATTAGAACTCCCCAAGCAAGAGCCTTGACCGGCCCAAATACGTTAACATGATTTTTGGGCAGATAAGGCCCCCCTTGGGGCGGCCCGGCACGGGTGTGGATGTTTTATCTGGCGGCTATATTATCTTTTTTTGCCGCTTTCTCTATCGGGCGTTCATCCACACCAACATTTCCCCCAGGCCCCGATTGTTCCATAGGAAGTAGGGAATTAGCTTCAGCTCTGCATTTACCCGGGCGCTGGGAGCCGGACTATATAGTTGGTCCTCCGGCCACTGGTTTGGGTCGGGGCGGGTGCCCTTTACCTTCAGCAGGGTAATGCCCCCAAAGAGCGGGCTCTCTTCCGCTGTGGGAGCTATGCCCATATCCACTGTAAAGCTGTTCAGCAGGGGGCCGTTGTCCGCCTCTTCCGCACAATATACCAGGGGCCCCCGCAGCACCGCGGCCTTGCCGCAATCCTCGGTAACCCGGGGGTTGGCCTGGACAAACTGGGCCTCCATGGCAAAGCTCACCTGGTAGGTGCATCCGTCCTTTGGCTCTAGTCTTGCGTAGCCCTTTTCAATGTTAAGGTTCAGGACCGTGCCGCTCTGGGATACGGTAAAGTTTTTGGCATACTCCGGCACCCGCAGATATAGGGTGACCCCCTCTGGCCCGTAGTAGGTAATGGAGGCCGCGCCCTGCCAGGGCATGGAGGACTGGCAGCAAAGCCGGACCGTGCCCTTATCTGTCTCCATCTCCGCACTGTGGCCTACATACAGGTGCTGGTAGATGGCATTCCCCTGCTGGGTATATACATAGCCCCCCAGGCCGCACAGAGTACGGATTACGTTGGGCGGGCAGCAGGCGCAGCCAAACCATTTTACCCGTTCCGGCTCCACAGACTCGTGGTCCCGGCGGTACTTGGCCACGTCCGGCTTCAGCTGTAGGGGATTCACGTAGAAGTAATGCTCCCCATCCTCGGAGATGCCGCTAAGAACATTATTGTACAGGGCCCGCTCCATCACGTCCGCGTAGCGGGAATCTGGCTCCAGGCGCAGCATCCGCAGGGCCCACATGGCCAGGCCAATGGCCGCGCAGGTCTCGGTGTAGCAGGTGTCATTAGGCAGGTCGTAGTCAATGGTAAAGCGCTCTCCGTCTCCTTGAGACCCCACGCCTCCGGTAATGTACATCCGTCGGCCTGTCACATTGCGCCACAGGTCCTCCAGGGCCGCCTTTAGGGTGGGGTCGCCGGTCTCCAGGGCTACGTCCGCCGCCCCGGTGAAGAAGTACATGGCCCGCACCGCGTGGCCCTCGGCGGCCTTCTGGTCCCGAATTTTGGCATGGGCCTGGTGATAGTCGGGGCCCAGCCAGCGGTCCTTGCCGCTGAGCTCTAAAAAGCGGTCCTCTTCCATAAATCCGGGCTTTTCGCCTCGATTTTCCACAAAGTACTGGGCAAGGTCAAAATAGACCGGCTCCCCGGTGGCCCGGTAGGCCTTCATCAGGGCCAGCTCCAGTTCCTCGTGGCCCGGGTAGGAGTCGATCTGTCCCTCTCCCTTGCCAAACACCTGGCGGATAAGCCGTACATTTTTCTCCATCACCTTCAGTAGCCGGTCGCTGCCAGTAACGGTATAGTAGGCCACGGCGGCCTCCAGCATATGGCCCGAGCAATACAGTTCGTGGCCATGGGCAATCTCCCGCCACTTTTTGTCTGGTTTTGCCAGAATATAGTGGGTGTCCAGGTAGCCATCGGACTGCTGGGCTTTTTCAATAATGTCAATCGCCTCTTCCAGGGCGGCCCGGACTTTCGCAGAATCATGGTAGATCAAGCTAAAGGACGCGGCCTCCATCCACTTGGCCAGGTCGCTGTCTTGGAACTGATAACCGGAGAACTCCCCCTCTTCCATTCCAGCGGCAATTTTAAAGTTCATCACCGCGTGGCTGGGGGCGGCGCCGGGCTCTTGGTCGTTAAGGACCCGCCACTGGTAGGGCACCACGTTTTCTACTGCGTTGCGGATGCGTTTGTTCCAGAAACCGTCGTCCACTTTGATGTTTTTCAGGTTGATGTCTTGGTAAGGCATGGTGATTTCCTTTCTGGGTAAAAATTTTCTTATGATAAATCTGCCCAAGAGCTTTGGGGGCAGGGGAGTGAGGGCTCACAAAGCGGCCAGGCCACAGGAGCCATGGTGTTTATTAAGCAGCCAGCCCGCGCCGCCAAAAAAGGAGACGCGGGCTGGTCACCAGCTATAAGACAAATGAAAATTGTGTTGACTTAGTTGACTTAGTTGCCTTCCATCTTGGCCCTGTTCTTATCCAGGGCTGCCTGCTGGAACGCCACCAGGTCGTCTAGACCCATGGCGTGCAGGTCGTTCTTCATCTTTTCAAAGAGCTCTACGCACTCTTCCTCGGTGTTGGCCATAACCACCTGCACCCATGCGCTGGAAATGCAGTCCGCCACGTCCTGGTTGATCAGCTGCTCGGGGTCGTCCGGAGAGAAGCTCAGGGTCCACAGGGTCTGGTCCCACAGATAAGGCGTGGAGGTCTCATAGTGGGACTGCATGACCTTGTTGCCAGGGGCCAGCTTGTCTTGATCCAGCTGGCTGAAGTCGCCAATGGGGTCCCACGCGTTAATCTTCACCACAGGATCGGCCCAGCCCTCGCCGGGGTTGTCCATCTTGTCCTCGGGGGTATAGCCCGGGGCCATCATCCAGTAGTTAAAGCTGCCCATGTCCTCTTCCCAGCTATCCCACAGGAAAGTATCATCGCCCTCTTTACCGTACCAGTACAGGTCGCTGAACTTAGCGTCTCCGTTCTCGTCAATGCTCCAGGCCCGCTCTTCGCCCTCGGGACCCATGGTAACAAAGGCCAGGCCCAGGGGGGTAACCTCCCAGTTCCAGTATTTCATCACGTTTTCAGGGTTCTGGCACTTGTCGGTAATGATGCAGCGGGTGGTGCGGATAAAGTTGTCGGAAATCAGGGCGGGGGTGGCGTCGCCTTCTTGGAAGGTCACGCACTGCATGCGCTTCTCAATGGTCCAGTCGTCCTCGGTGGACATCCAGATCTGGTGGCCGCCCACGTGGTTGTGCCACCAGGTGCCAATGTTGCCGGCCACGCGCTCGTTAGACATAAAGGCCACAGAGGCGTCGTAGTCTTTGGTCTGGAAGTCGGGGTCAATGAGGCCGTCACGCCAGAACTGGTTGATATATTTTGCCACCCGCAGGCCCTCTTCGGTGTCCACCCAGTAGGCAATGCTCCCGTCGTCGTTCAGCTTGTAATAGTGGGTAATGGAACCGCCGCTGGTGTTTACACCGCCGCTGACGCCGAACAAGCCCAGGTAGGCCAGAGGAGTCTTATAGAACTCCTCGCCCTTCTCAGAGAAAGCTGTAAAGCCATAGACCTTTTCGCCCGCGTCATTGGTGGGGTGGTTTTCCACGATCTTCTTAATGGTCTCATAGTAGCTGTCAAAGCTGTCGTACAGGGGCAGGCCGGTCTCCTGCTGCCAGTCCCAGCGCACCGCAAAGTCACGGCCCATGCCGTCGGTGGTGTGGCCCCAAGAGTGGGCCAGCTTAAAGATCTTACCCTCGTCGTCCCGCATTAGGTTCAGGTACTTGCCATAGCCGCTCACAATATTCTGGCCGTACTGGTCCAGAAGGTCGTCCAGCTGCTGGGCACGGCCCTGGTCGATGAAGGTTTCGGCCATAGCGTCCGGCATGCCGGAGATCACGTCCGGGTAGTCGTTGCCAGCCAGCATCAGGTTCAAGCGCTCGGTGGGGTCCTGCTTGTAGACGATGCGCTCAATCTCCACATTGAACTCATCCTTCAGCACCTGGGCGGTCTCGGCCAGGCGCTCGTCCTCTTCGTCCTGGGCCATGGTGCCGTCGTCCGCATAAAAGTAAGAGAACTTCAGGGTCTCGGCGGGCACTTCCCAGCCGTACTTGTTGGTCTCGCCAGTGGGGGCGGAATCGCCGCCGCCGCTCTCGGCAGAGCTGGAGGAAGCATCCGTCTTGGAGGACTCCGGTGTGGAGCTCGAAGAGCCGCTGTCTCCGCCGCAGGCCGCCAAAGCCAGAACCAGCGCCAGGGCCAGTACCAGGGCGAGAATGCGATTTGTCTTGCTCATAGTTTGGTTCATCCTTTCTGTTTTTGTGATGTTCAGCCGGACAGTCCGGCTGCCTCTATTCAAAACTGCCAAGCAATAGAAGCCGTTTGAGGACAGGGCGCGGAGGCGTCTAGTGTTCCAGAGAAACCGTAAAAGTTTTGCCGTCCTGCCGGTTGGGTTGGCTGGAAGCTAGAAAGCATGGTTCGGCGCAGGATGATCAAGGCTCTGCCTTGATCATCCACAAGGGAACTGTTCCTTTGCCTCACTAACGTTTCGCGTCTTTCCCAAATGAAACCGCCCGCGCTACTTTATCCCTTCACCGCGCCAATGGAAATGCCCTTTACAAAGTACCGCTGGAAGAAGGGGTACACGCACACAATGGGAATGGTCACAATCATGGTGGTGGCCGCCCGCATGGACTGCGTGGAAATGCGGGACACCTGGCTCTTTACAGCGTCCGCGCCCACTGTGGCGTCCTGCATCAGCTTTTTAATCTTGTCAGACTCTATGAGGATGTCTCGCAAAAGCATTTGCAGGGTGTCATATTTGCCAGAAGAGTTGTACAGCATGGTGTCAAACCAGGAGTTCCAGTGGCCCACAGCGGTCATCACTGCCAAAGCGGCAAACACGGGCACGCACAGGGGAGCCACTACCCGGAAGAAGATAGTTACCTCTCGGGCTCCGTCAATCCGGGCCGACTCGGTCACTGCGTCGGGCAGTCCCTCAATGTAGGAGGCAATCAGCATCATATCATAGGCCCCAATAAGCCCTGGCAGCCAATAGACCGTGAAAGTCTCTAAAAGGCCAATCTTGGTATACCACAGGTAAATGGGAATCATGCCCCCGGATATGTACATTGTGATAAGGAACATGGTGCGTAGAGGCCGGTGGAAGGAGAAGAACTTTACGGTAGTAATATAGGCTAAAAACCCGCTGCATATTAGGTGGGTAATGGTGCCCACAAAAACCCGCAGCAGAGACCACATCACCGCAGAGCCCAGGCCCTCGGACTTCAAAATGTAGTCATAGTTATTGAGAGTGAACATCCGGGGGAAGAAGTACAGACCGCCCCGCTGGGTATCAATACCGTCATTTAGCGAGACAATCAGCTGGTTCCAGAAAGGGTAGATCATCACAAAAATCAGCAGGATCATAATAATCACGTTTACCACGTCGAAAACTTGGCTGGAAACAGTCTTTTTTGCCAGCCGCAGCCGCCCGTTGGCGGCCGAGTGGGTATTGGCATGGCTGGACTTACTGGATTTGCTGAAACGCATAAGCTTATTCCTCCTTTCCCTTTAAAATATAGACATGCTCATGGTCTTTTTTGAGATCCAGTTGGTGACAAACACCAGGGTGAGGCCAATCACAGACTTCATCAGTCCCACGGCAATGGCAAAAGAATGCCGCCCCATCTGTACGCCGAAGCGGTACACGTAGGTGTCGATAATATCCCAGTATTCCCGGGTGGTGGGCTGGCCAATGAGCAGATGCTGCTCGTAGCCAATATTCAAAATGCCGCCAATGCCCAAAATGAATAGCAGCACAATGGTGGGCAGGATACTGGGCAGGGTGATATGCTTTACCATGCCCCAGCGGCCCAGGCCATCCACAGCGCCGGCCTCATATAGTTCCTGGTCAATGCCCGCGATGGCGGACATGTATAAAATGGTGCTGTAGCCAATGTTTTTCCAGATGTTCACAATGGTAATCATGCCCCAGAAGTACTTGCCCTCTTGCAAAAACAGGATGGGCTTTTCCAAAAGGCCCAAGCTCATCAGCACCTCGTTTACCACACCCTCACTGCTAAGTGTGGCGGTCAGGATGCTGGCCACCACCACCCAGGACACAAAATAGGGCAGGTAAGAGATAGTCTGGGTCACACGCTTTAGCTTGGAGCTGCGCAGTTCGTCAAAGAGCAGGGCCAGCACAATGGGGGCGACAAAGCCGACTGTGGTGTTTAGTCCGCCGATAATCAGGGTGTTTCGGATGATGGTGCCCGCGTCTTTGCCCTGGAAGAAAGCGGCGAAATGCTTTAGCCCCACAAACCGGTCCCAAGAGAGGTCCCGGCCCGGTACATAGTCGAAAAACGCATACACAATGCCGTATAGGGGAATGAGGAAGAACACCACCCACCATATAATGCACAGAACGCTCCAAAACCAGAGCTCGCGCTCTCGTACGAACCTTTTGAACAGCCTACCCTTTTGGCTTGGCGATTTTTCCGCCATAGTCCGTTCCTCCTTTTGCGGATTTTTCCAGAACTCTCCCGGGGGTTCTGGCAAGGGCTTTTTGCCAGTCCGGCCAAAGGCCCGGGGGAATTTTCTGGTCCAAAACTTGAATCGTTTCAATTTGTTTTGTAAAAAACCGCTCATTTGTGAGAAAGCTCGTTACCGCCTCCCAAGACCCCTCAAGGGTTTTTCGCCGGTTTTGCTACCTTTTTTCCAGAACAGCTAGGGCGATTGGGCATGTTTTCTCCAAAACAGGTCAGGGGTGTAGCACACTCATTAAAACGTTTCAAGTTTTAGGATAAAGTTTTACTCTTTTTTGGCTATAATAATATCACAGGGGGAAAACGATGTCAACCTTTTTTCCGTCTTTTCCAAAAAAATTCCACTTTTTCCCTGACTTACCACTTCTGGCACAAGGATATATAAGATAGCGCTTGCAAATTTTCTGGGCCTATGCTATACTACGAACATTATGGATTTTTCTGAAACTTGAAACGTTTTATCAGCCGCTTGTCCGTTCCATGGGGCATACCTGTGTTTTCCTGATATTTAAGGAGCGGCTTTTCCTTAAGGCACCCCCGCACCATTCGCGGGTGGCGCCTTAAGCACCGTCTTGCTTGCAGATTTTCCGTGATAGAGCACAGCTTTCGCTGGTCAATGGTGAGATGGACGGCGCTCAATCTGTACCCTCTGAAGAAAAATCTGACTGCGCAATACGGTTTAGAATTCTGCGGTATTGCCTTAAAAAAAACGGTTTGTTTGAGAAACCAAGGAGGTGGTTCTTTTGACCATCAGTACCATCAACGATGTGGCTGCCCTGGCTGGTGTTTCTGTGGCCACGGTGTCCAATGTGATTAACCGCAAGGGGACCACCGCACCAAAAACCGAGGCCCGGGTGCGGGCTGCCATTAAGCAGCTGAATTATATCCCAAACACGCTGGCCAAGGATCTAAAAACCAGCCGGACCAGCACCATTGGAATTGTTGTGGAGGACATCGGGGCCTTCATGACCGGGCAGATTATAGAAGGAATCTCCGCTGTGTGCGAGGCCCAGGACTTTGCCCTGAGTCTATATAACCTGCGGCTGGAGCACCTGGCCCTTTTACAAAAGTACGTGGAGTATGATAAACTGGTCTGTCTGCCAGAGTTCCGGCATTCTGTGGAGCTCAGTGTTACCAGCCTGCTGGCCTCTCGGGTCAGCGGCCTGATCTATGTGGGCCTGCACCCTAGGGACGTAGAGGGGATTTTACCAGAGCTGCCTTTTCCCGTGGTATACGCCTACTGCTTTACCAAAAGCGGGGACGACTATACGGTAAACTATGATGATTATCAGGGGGCAAAGCTGGCTGTGGACTACTTGGCTGGACTAGGCCACCAGCGGATTGCCCTGATCTCCGGGCCGATCAATTCCATTCCCACCCACCGGCGGATGCAGGCCTATACCGAGTCCTTGATGGAACACGACCTGGTTTTTGACCCAGCCTATGTCTGCACAGGCAGCTGGGGGTTTAGCATGGGATACGAGCAGTGCGGCAGGCTGCTGGACCTGCCCGCGCCCCCTACGGCCATTTTCTGCATGAACGATCCCATGGCCTTTGGCGCCATGAAAGCAGCCCATGAGCGGGGTGTTCGGGTACCAGAGGACCTTTCTCTGCATGGTTTCGACAATGACAGTGCCTCTGGCTTTGTGATTCCCGCTCTAACGACCATTGATCTTCCGCTTGCCCAAATGGGGCGGGCCAGTGCCAAGATCCTGTTGGATCTTATGGCGGGGCGGCAGGCGGACAATCCCAGAATCTTGCTGCCATGCGCCCATATTCCCAGGCAGTCTACAGCCAGGCCGTGAGGCCTTTTCAACAAATGAATGCCGGTAAGGAGGGCCCCCATGATTCTCAGCGCCAGCCGCCGCACGGACATCCCCGCCTATTATACTTCCTGGCTGCTCCACTGTTTTCAGGCCGGAGAGGTCCTGGTGCCCAATCCCATGAATCCCCAGCAGATCCGCCGGGTGGATCTTTCTCCTCAGGCGGTGGAGGGAATTGTGTTCTGGACCAAAAACCCCGCTCCCTTGCTGCCCCGGCTGAAGGAGCTGGAGGACTACGCCTATTATTTTCAGTTTACCATTACCTCTTATGGTCAGGACGTAGAGCCCGGGGTGCCCAATAAAGGCCAAAAGCTGATCCCAGCTTTCATTCAGTTGGCGGAAAAGCTGGGCCCCGACCGGGTGATCTGGCGGTACGACCCCATTTTCCTTAGCCGGAACTACAGCTTTGCCTATCATGTCCATTATTTTGGAGAGCTGACCCGCCGCCTTGCCCCTTATACCCGCCGGTGTACCATCAGCTTTTTAGACTTTTACCGGAACACCGCCCGGGCTATGGAGCCCCTGGGCCTGGTGGATTTTTCCCAAGAGGAACAGCGCCGGCTGGCCGGTGAGCTGGCCCGGATTGCCCACAGCTGTGGCCTGGCCATAGATGCCTGCGCCGAGCCCATGGACCTAAGTGCCCTGGGGATAGAAAGGGCCCGCTGCGTGGACCCGGCCCGCTTTGCCGGGCCCCTGGGCGCGGCCCGGCCGGAGAAGAAGGATAAGAACCAGCGGCCAGAGTGCGGCTGTGCCCAAAGCGTGGACATTGGCTGCTACGACACCTGCGCCCACGGCTGCCTGTACTGCTACGCCTGCCACAGCGCGGGGGTTCTGGCCAAAAACCGCGCCAACCACTGCCCAGAAGCTCCCATGCTTATAGGATGGCCCAGAACAGAGGATAGAAATATGGGAAAACAGCTGAAGCAAAATTGTTTTGAGACTTCATAAGGATGCAAGACGATGGGCTTCTACATCCACAGGAAAGAAGCTAAGGCATTCATTGGGGAGAAGGGCCGTGGCTTATAAAACTTATTCATAGAATATAGAGGAACGGCGGAGCAACAGGGCTTCGCCTTATTTGTTTTTAAGGTGGGAAACCCATTGGCGTGCCTCTTTCTGGGCTTTAGAAGCCTGTTTAGCATCGGGGCGCACATAGCTGGCATATTTTTCACCATAGCACCCAAACTTTCGCTTGCTTGAAGCCCAAGACCACAGAATGGTCTAGGGCTTGTTTGAAAAATCGAAAACGTCGTCTTTTTTGGCCAGAAGAGGCCACTTTCTACGTCGAAAATCCTCGTCAATCGCCAGAGTGACGTAGTTAGCGCAGCTAACTACAGCGGTTCTTCTCCTTGAAATTGTCCCCTTCTGGCCAAAAATTCGTCATTTCCTCTATTTTCAAACAAGCCCTAATTGGCGGCATTCAATTTAAACACTCTGGCGAAACATCTGACCTTGCAATCTATGCGGGCCTAGATACTAAACAGGCTTTTAGACTAAGAGGCGGCTTAGCGGTGAATCCCGTTTTGGATTTGATCTTCTATAAAAAATCAATATAGTGGAAAAACCCGTCAATGTAGCAGTGGATTTTATCCTAAAAAAGCTTATAATGAGGATGAACTTCCAGCGCTTTGGTGTAAAAAGGCGTCCCGGTACTTTTTAGGCGGATAGCCGTAGCGGGCGGTAAAGAGACGATAAAAATGGCTCTGGCTGTTAAAACCGCACAGCCCGCCCACCTGGGCGGCGGGGACCTCTCCGGCCAGCAGCAGGTCGCAGGCCAGCTCCAAGCGCTTGGTGTTGATGAACTCGGTGGGGGTAGCCCCCAGGTACCGGCGGAACAGCCGGGTCAAGTGCTCCTGTGAGAAGTTGGCCAGCCGCAGCAGCCGGGGCAGGCCGGGGACAAAATTTTCCGGCCGGTTCATCTCCTCAATCAGCTGGGAGAACCAGGGGGGAAAGGGCGGCTCTTTGGGCGGGCCGCTTAAAAACGCCCCCACCAGCCCGGGGAACAGCCCCAGCACATAGAGGGCCAGGTCCGGGGCCGCAGTGGGCGCCTCTAACAGGCGGCGGGCGGTGTCTGCCAAGACCCAGCCGGAAAGGACCCGGTGGGGCGGCAGCGCGGGAGCCAGGAATACCCGCTCCTCTACCGCCAGGTAGGTGCAAAGGCGGCGAAAGGCGGCGGCGGGTATTCCGGCGCTGAGCAGCTCGAAGTCGCTGCCGTCCAGGGGCTCGTACTTATGCACGTCGCTGGGGCGGATGAGCACTAGGGAGCCGCCGGTGAGGATTTGGGTCTGGCCGTTGACCACGTGGATGGCGCTGCCGTTTGGCACCAGGAAGAGCTCGTAGAAGTCGTGGGTGTGGAGACGGTAGGTGGAGTGTACGCCCCGCTGGTGGAGGACGCCGGCCTCGCCTTGGCGGAAGCCGGATTCGGTCAGATGGAGCAGAACAGGCTCGTCCATAGAGGGGCCTCCCATGCAAAGAGTTTGCTTTATTATAGTCGCCCGCCCCACAAAAAGCAAGTAAAAAGGCGCGAAGCGCCGTGGGGTCAAGGGGGCGGTTGCCCCCCTTGCGGGGTGGAGGGACAGAGTCCCTCCCCGCCGGAGGCGGCCTTAAAGAAGCGGCATGTAAAGAAAAAGCGGCGCGAAAGAAACCCGAAAGTAAAGGCCCAAACCCCAAGCGGCCCACCAGCCGGAGGGGAAGCACAGCCATCGCGCCGCCAAAAAGTAGCGCCTTTCGCAGCTGCCGCGCAAAGTCGCGGCAGCTGCGAAACAGCGGCCCCCACCCCACAGCGTCCCAGAGCGAAGGCCCTTAATCAGCAAAAACCTACCGGCAAAAAGCGCCGGCAGAAAAACTTAACAGAAAAGAGAGCGGCAAAAAACCGCCCAGCGGAAGAAACAAAGCACCACCCTAAAATGCACCCCCCAATATCCCAATATAAAATGAAATAAAATCTCAAAGGAGGAACCTGACCATGTATAAAACCCCAATTCAAAAGCTCCGCGACGCCCTGGAGTTCTCCCGGGTCTACCGGGAAAACGAGGGCGACATCTACCTGCGGGAGGCCCGCTGCATGGACCTTCAGCTGAAAAACATTCTGGTCCCTATTGACGAAAACGACGGCGTTGCCGGCCGGTACGAACACGGCTACCTGGGCTTTACCTCTCAGGTGGGGGGATACTCCGCCATGGTGGGGGGCTGCTATACCTATTATTTTAACGAGTTCGAGTTTGCCCAGGCTCTGGGCCAGTGCGGGGACCAGCTGAGCGCCCAGGAGGTGTACCAGTGCCAGGCCCTGCAAAACTATTGGCACGAAGAGCACACCGCCCGCAAGCTGGACCTGGCCTTTGCCAGCCGCTATGGCTACGTGCCCCCCAAAGGCTACGCCAGCCCCGGGGTGGGCAACTGCGACTGCCGGGTGGCGGGCACCAACCTGGACTTTGAAAAGCTGATTCAGCTGGGCTTTGACGGCCTGGACCGGGAGATTGACGGCATGGTACAGCGCCGGGGGGAGAACTCCTTTTATACAGCGCTGAAAATGTGGACCCAGAGCCTGCGGCAGGCCTGCGCCCGCTACCAGGCCCAGGCGGAGGAACTGGCCCAAAAGGCCGGGGGCTCCGCCGCCAAGGGGCGCTTTGAGCGGATGGCCCAGGCCCTTTGCCACATACAGCATAACCCGCCGGCCACTTTCCTGGAGGGCGTGCAGCTGATGTGGATTTACTCCGTCAGCTGCGACCTGATGAACTACAGCCGCATGGACGACTATCTGGGTCCCCTGTACGCCGCCGACCTGGACGCCGGGCGCATCACGGAGGAAGAGGGCGTAGAGATCATTCTCTACCTATATAAACATTTTAAGGAGATCAACAAGATCCACGACTGCCGGGTGATCATCGGCGGGGTGGGCCGCCGCCACCCGGAAGAGGCCGACCGGCTGGCTATGGCGATTATGGAGGCCTCCCGGCGTTTTCGGGAAACGGTGCCCCAGCTGACCCTGCGGTACTATACCGGCATGAGCGAGGCGGTGTTCCAAAAGGCCATGGAGGTCAACGCCGAGGGGACCACCTTCCCCATCATCTATTCCGACGACACCAATGTGCCCGCTGTGGAGAAGGTCTATGGCGTCAGCCGGGCCGAGGCGGAGCAGTACGTGCCCTTTGGCTGCGGCGAGTATGTGCTGGTGGGCTACAGCGTGGGCACCCCCAACAACGGCATCAACGCCCTAAAGGCCCTGGACCTGGCCCTGCACAACGGGGTGGACTCGTACCACGGGGTGTTCTGCGGGGAAAAAACCGGCGGGCTGGATGAGCTGGACAGCTTTGAAAAGCTGTATGGCGCAGTGATGGGCCAGCTGCGGCCGGTGATTGAGAAGTACGCGGTGCAAAAGTATTTGAACTATCAAATCGCCGGGGAGGACGCCCCCTACCTGCACCTGAGCCTGCTGCTGGACGACTGCATTGCCCGGGGCAAGGCCGCCTTTGAGGGGGGCGTGCGGTACCTGAACGCCTCTAGCGAGATGTTCGGCATCATCAGCTGCGCCGACAGCCTGACGGCCATCAAACAGCTGGTTTATGAGGAGAAGCGCCTGACCCTGGGCCAGATGGTGGAGGTTTTGGACCAGGACTTTGCGGGCCATGAGGACGTGCGCCGCCTCTGCCTGGACGCCCCCAAATACGGCAACGACCAGGAGACGGCCGACGCTATGGCCGTGCGGCTGTTCGGCGACCTGGGCCGCATGACCAGCCAGGCCGGGGAAAAAGCTGGGCTGCACAGGTATAATATTGTCAGCGTGAACAACTCCATGAGCGCCGAATGGGGCAACTTCTGCTCCGCCTCGGCCTGCGGCCGCCACAAAGGCGCGCCTATGGCCAACGCCAACGGACCCTCTATTGGGGCGGATAAGTGCGGCGTCACCGCCCTGCTGAACTCCATGTCCAAGTTTGACAATACCAAACACGTGGGGGTCATCAACAACGTGCGCTTTACCAAGGAGCTGTTCGCTGGGGCCATGGATAAGGTGGGCGCGGTGCTGAAAGCCTTTTACCAGAACGGCGGCGTGCAGACCAACCTGTGCGTGGTGGGCAAAGAGGACCTGGAAAACGCTATGGTCCACCCGGAAAACTACCAGAACCTGCTGGTGCGCATTGGCGGTTTCTCCGCCCGGTTCGTCACCCTGAACCCCATCGTCCAGCGGGAGATCATTGAGAGGACTACCTATGGAGCCTAAAACCACTGGCATTGTGTTCGATATTCAGCGCTTCTGCGTGTACGACGGCCCGGGCATCCGCACCACGGTGTTCCTAAAGGGCTGCAATATGCGCTGTGCCTGGTGCCATAATCCTGAGAGCTTCTCTCCTCAGCCCCAGCTGCTGTACCGGCCGGAGAAGTGCGCCCGCTGCGGGGCCTGTACCGCCTGCCCCCAGGGGGCCCACCAGGTGGGGGAGGCCGGGCATGCTTTCCATCGGGAAAAATGCGCGGCCTGCGGGCACTGCGCGGGCCTCTGCCCCAACGGGGCCCTGGAGCTCTCGGGCCGGGAGATGGACGCCGCCCAGGTGATGGCAGAGGTGGACAAAGACGCCAAGTACTACCGGTCCTCGGGGGGCGGGGTGACCTTCTCCGGGGGAGAGGCCTCGGTGCAGTTTAACTTTTTGACAGAGCTGCTGTCCGCCTGTAAGGAGCGGGGCTACCACACCGCCCTGGAGACCAACGGCCTGGTGGCCCCAGAGCGGCTGAAAGCCCTGGCGGAGGGGACGGATTTGTTTTTGCTGGATTTCAAGCACAGCGACCCCCAGGAGCACAAGCGCTGGACCGGGGCCCCGCTGGAGCCGGTGCTGGATTCTCTGGCCCTGCTAGACCAGATGGGCGCCCGGGTGGCCCTGCGCTGCCCCATTATTCCGAAGGTTAACGACCAGGAGGAGCACTTCGCGGCCATCCGGGGGCTGCGAGAGCGGCACGGCTGCGTGGAGAGCGTGGAGATAATGGCCTACCACGACATTGGCAAAACCAAGTGGGAGGCCCTGGGCCAGGACTATGCCCTGGCAGAGCTAAAGACCGTGCCGCCAGAGAAAAAACGCCAGTGGCAGGAAAAGGCGGTATTGCCTTAAAGGAAAGAGCCGGATTGCCCCCAGGGCCGCCCGGCTCTTTTGCTATGCCAAAACTTTTACAAAAAATTCATCATTCCTGGGGCAGGGAGGATTATAATTTAAACCAGTTGCGTAAATCGTATTTTTGAACCCGTGAATAGGGGTTCTTAGAGAGAGAGGAATGGTTCCATGTTCTCAAAATTCAGTGTAAAAAAGCCCCTCACCGTTTTGGTGGGCGTGGTCATGGTTCTGGTGCTGGGGGCGGTGGCTTTTTCCCGCATGACCCCGGACCTGCTGCCAAACATCAACCTGCCCTACGCGGTGATTGTCACCGCCTACCCCGGCGCTACCCCCGAGGAGGTGGAGGACCAGGTGACTAGGCCCATTGAGCAGACTATGGCAACCCTGGACCATGTGGAGGAGATCACTTCTGTATCCAGGGAAAATTCCTCTCAAATTATGCTACAGCTTACCGACGACGCGAATATGGATACCCTTACCGCGGACATCCGGGAAAAGCTGAACTCGGTCTCCGGCAGCTGGGACGACACGGTGGGAACCCCTTACATCATGAAGATCAACCCCAATATGCTGCCTGTTACCGTGGCCGCTGTGGAGATGGAGGGCATGGACAACATTGCCCTGACCAACCTGCTGGACAATGAGCTGCTGATGAAGCTGGAGGGCATTGAGGGCGTGGCCGGGGTGTCTGTCAGCGGCAATGTGGAAGAGCAGGTTGCCCTGGAGCTGCGCCAGGACAAGATCGACGCGCTGAACGCCAAGATGAAGCAGAAGCTGGACCAAAAGTTTGGCGAGGCCCAGGAGGAAATGGACCAAAGCGGCCAGGAGATTGAGGACGGCCTGCGGGAGACCGAGGAGAAGTCTGATGAACTGGCGGGCCAGCGGGCCCAGCTGGAGCAGGGCCAAGAGCAGCTGACCCAGCAGACTGGCCAGGCCCAAGGGCAGCTGATCTCCCAAAAGGTGGAGATTGAGTCTGCCAAGGCCCAGATGAAGGCCCAGCTTTCCACCATGGACCAGAACCTGGAACAGCTGAAAAAGTCCCAGGAACAACTGAACACCCTGAAAACCTCCCTGGAGGAGCTGCAAGCCCAAGCGGGGGCTTTGGACCAGGCTGTGGCAGGCTTGCAGGAGCTGGTTACCTCTTACACCGCGCTACAGGGCCAGGTTGCCGCTTTGGAAGAGCAGATGGCGGCCCTGGACCCGGAAACTGAGGAGTATGCCGCCTTGCTAGCCCAGCTGGAGCAGCTAAAGGGCCAGCTGGCCGCTGTGGAGGCTGGCCTGGCTGGGCTGGGGGTTACCCCAGAGGAGGCCCCGGCCCGGCTGGAGGAGCTGACCGCTAACAAGGCGAAGGTAGACCAGGCCCTACAGGAAGCCCGGGCTATGGCCAGCGCCGCAGGGGCCGACCCGGATAACCTTTCTGCCGCGCTGGAGGAACTGGAAAAGAATTTGAGCCAGCTTACCGCCGGAAAACAGCAGCTGCAAGGCGCTCTTTCCCAGCTGGAAAGCGGCGGGCTTACCGTGGACCAGGCACTGAAAGAGCTTTCCCGGCAGCAGGCCAATGGCATGATGCAGATCAGCGCCGGGCTCTCCCAGATTTTGGCGGGCCAGTCTGCTCTTTCCTCGGCCCAGACCCAGCTGGAGGCTGCCCGGGACCAGCTGGACACTGCCCGAGAGGACTTTGACAAGCAGAAGGAGGCGGCCTATAAGGCGGGAAAGCTGGATATTACCATGGAGATGGTGTCCACCATCCTTAGCGCCCAGAACTTCTCTATGCCCGCTGGGTATATTGAGGAGGAAGGCGGGCAGACCCTGGTACGGGTGGGCGACAAGCTGACGGACCCCGAAGAGCTGGCGGGGCTTCTCCTGTTTGACACTGGCAGCGAGGGCATTGGCAAGGTGTACCTGCGGGATGTGGCGGACGTGGCCCTGGCGGACAACCGTGGCCAGGTGTACGCCCGCATCAATGGCCAAGACGGTCTTTTGCTGTCCTTTACCAAGCAGTCTACCTACTCTACAGCCCAGGTCTCCCGGAATATTCTGGACCGCTTTGAAGAGCTCTCCGCCGCCCAAGAGGGGCTGAACTTTACGGTGCTCTCGGACCAAGGGGACTATATTTACATTGTGGTGGACACCGTGCTGCAAAACCTGCTGCTGGGCGCGGGGCTGGCGGTGGTGATTCTGTTGTTCTTCCTTAAGGACATCCGTCCCACTGCGGCCGTGGCCTTTTCCATTCCCATCTCTCTGTTGACCGCTGTGGTGCTGATGTACTTTTCGGGCATCTCTCTCAACGTCATTTCTCTTTCCGGCCTGGCGGTGGGAGTGGGAATGCTGGTGGACAACTCGGTGGTGGTCATTGAGAACATCTACCGCCTGCGCAGCGAAGGGGCCTCTGCGGCCAAGGCTTCGGTGCAGGGGGCGGTGCAGGTCACAGGGGCCATTATTGCTTCTACCTTTACCACGGTCTGCGTGTTTTTGCCTATCGTGTTTGTGGAGGGGGTCACCCGCCAGCTGTTTACGGATATGGCCCTGACCATTGGCTATTCCCTTTTGGCCAGCCTCTTTGTGGCGGTTACCCTGGTGCCTGCCCTCACCTCCACCACCTTGCGTACGGTTCGGGTGAAAGAGGACCGGGTGTTTAACAAGCTCCTTAGTGGCTATGGGAAGCTGGCGGCCGTCTCTCTCCGGCATAAATGGGCGGTTCTTGGGCTTTCTTTGGTGTTGCTGGTTGCCAGCGTGGGGCTGGCCCTTTCCCGGGGCTTTCTGTTTATGCCTGCCATGAGCGGAAACCAGATTACGGTTAGCTTTACCATGCCCGGTGAAGAAGAGGAGGCCCCCAGCTTTGAGGAGCGTACTGCTATGGCGGACCAGATTATGGAGCGCATCCTGCCCCTAAACTGCGTGGAGACGGTGGGGGCTATGGCTGGCGGCGGAGGGACCGGCATGATGGGCATGACGGCCGGCGGAGACGGGGCGGTGTCCATGTACGTGATCTTGGACCAGAGCGCCGGGCTGAAAGACAGCGAGGCCGCCAAGGAGATTGAGGCGGCCTGCGAGGACCTGGACTGTGAAGTAACGGCCCAGGGAGCGATGGACATGAGCGCGTATATGTCTGCCATGAGCGGCTCGGGGGTGGAGATGAAGCTGTACGGAGACGACATGGACGCCCTGATTGACGCGGCCAATGAGGTCGGCGAGCTGGCCGCCGGAGTGGAGGGCATTCAGGAAAGCGCCAGCGACCTGGAGGATAGCACCCCTGAGCTGCGGGTGGTGGTGGACAAAAACAAGGCCATGGAAAACGGCCTGACCACGGCCCAGATCTACCAGGCGGTCAGCGGGGCCATTACTGGGGACGCGGTGGCTACCAGCATGAATATTGGCGGCTATCCTGAGGATGTGCTGGTGGTACACCCCAAAAACGGCCAGATGAACGAGAGCTACTTAAAGAGCCTAACGGTTACCGCCACGGACCGGACCACCGGCGAGACCCAAGAGGTGCCGCTGATTCGGGTGGCGAAGTTTGAGGAGCGCCAGAGCCTAAATGCCATTCAGCGGGAAAACCAGAACCGAGTGCTTACTGTTACCGCCACCCTGGAGGAGGGGCAGAATGTCAGCCTGGCCACCCAGGCGGTGGAGCGGGCTCTGAAGAGCTACACCCCGCCAGAAGGGGTCCGGCTGGAAATGGCGGGAGAGAACGAGACGATTATGGAGGCCATGGGGCAGCTGGTGCAGATGGGGCTTTTGGCCATCCTGATTATCTACTTGATTATGGTGATCCAGTTCCAGTCTCTTTTGCTGCCCTTTATCGTAATGTTTACCATTCCCCTGGCCTTTACCGGCGGATTTTTGGCCCTGTACCTGTGCGGCATGGAAGTGAGCGTGGTATCTATGATCGGCTTTATCATGCTTTCAGGTATTATTGTAAATAACGGTATTGTGCTCATTGATTACATCAACCAGCTGCGGCTGGAGGGCATGGAGCGCCGGGACGCTATCCTGCTGGCGGGACGCACCCGTATGCGGCCTATTTTGATGACCGTGCTCACCACTGTGCTGGGACTGCTGTTTATGGCCCTGGCCACTGGCATGGGGGCCGAGATGATGCAGCCTGTGGCAGTGGTGTGCATTGGCGGCCTACTGTACGCCACGCTGATGACCCTGTTCGTGGTACCCGCTATGTACGACCTGCTGTCCAAAAAAGAACTGCGCAAAGTAGACATAGACTAGGGCTGGTTTGAAACATGGAAAACGCCGTCTTTTTACCCAGAAGCGGCCCTTTTCCGCGTCGAAAATCCTCGTAAAACCGCAAGGATTCCTTGCGGTTTTCTCCTGGAAGCGGACCACTTCGGGTCAAAAATCCGTCATTTCCTCTATGTTCCAACAAGCCCTAAGAATTCGTGTGAAGTATTGCGAAGAGTTGGCGGGGATGGAGGGTCTGCCGGGGGGCCAAGAGACTACCCAACCATGATTTTGTATGTACAGGGAAAGCAGGCCCTATATCAGCGCCAATAATGAAAAATTCCAAAAGGAGGTCCCCCAATGACAGAGCTCCAACAGCTGCCCGCTCCCCTAATGGCGTGGTACCGGGCCCATGCCCGGTCGCTGCCCTGGCGCAGCGACCCTACCCCTTACCACGTGTGGGTCTCGGAAATCATGTTGCAGCAGACCCGAGTGGCCGCGGTGCTGGGGTACTACGCCCGGTTTATGGAAGCCCTGCCAACCATACAGGATCTAGCGGCCTGTCCCCAGGACCGGCTTATGAAGCTTTGGCAGGGGCTTGGCTACTATAGCCGTGCCCGAAACCTGCAAAAGGCTGCCCGCCAGATCGTGGAGGAGCTGGGAGGGGAAATTCCCGCAGAACCCAAAGCGCTGCGGACCCTGCCCGGAGTAGGAGAGTACACCGCCGGGGCCATTGCCTCTATTGCTTTTGGCAAGGCGGTCCCCGCTGTGGACGGCAATGTGCTGCGGGTGGTCAGCCGCCTGACCGGCGACTGCCGGGAGATGGACGCACTCCCTATAAAACGGGAGGTGGCCAGAGCCCTGGCGGCGGTAATGCCCCAAGAGCAGCCCGGAGACTTTAACCAGGCCCTAATGGACCTGGGGGCCATGGTTTGCCTGCCGGGGGGCGAGCCTTTATGCGGCCAATGCCCGGCCATAGGCTTCTGTGTTGGATATCGAGAAGGCAGCGCCCGGGACCTACCAGTGAAAAAGCCCAAAGTCCCCCGGAAAGTAGAGGAGAGGACCGTGTACCTGATCTTTCGAAAGGGGAGGGTGGCCTTGCGCAGGCGCCCCGAGCAGGGGCTTTTGGCTGGCCTGTGGGAGTACCCCAATGAGCCCACGCCCTGGCCTTGCCCCGTGAAGGGGGAACGGCGGCCCGCAGGACAGGGCAGGCATGTGTTCACCCACCTGGAGTGGCACATGGAGGCCTGGGCTGTGCGGGCAGTGGAAGAGGCCCTGCCAGAGGGCTGGGCGTGGGCTGAACCAGAGGAGCTAGCCGGAGCCTATGCGGCGCCCAGCGCCTTTAGAGCCTTTGCCCAGGTGGTGGAGGCGGAGCTGGCGGAAGAAAAGCCTTGCAATGGCCGGGACCCGATATTATAATGAAATAAGGGAACCCTAGAGTCTGCTTGAAAACTCCGAAACAGGGTCTGTTTTGCCCAGAAATGGTGGCTTCGGCCTCAAAAATCCTGGAAAGGCGCCAGCATTTCTTCGATTTTAAAACAGACTCTAAGGGATTCCTGTCGTGAGATAAAAACTAGGGCCTGTTTGAACATAGAGAGAAAAATGAATGCTTGACCAGGGGAGGTCCATGGCAAGGAGAATCCCGCAGGTCAACCTTAGGGCTTGTTTGAAAATAGAGGAAATGACGAATTTTTGGCCGGAAGGGGACAATTTCAAGGAGAAGAACCGCTGTAGTTAGCTGCGCTAACTACGGCAATCGCGCGATTGACGAGGATTTTCGACGTAGAAAGTGGCCTCTTATGGCAAAAAAGACGACGTTTTCGATTTTTTAAACAAGCCCTAGCGGTGGACGAGGATTTTCCACGCAAAAAGGGGCCTCTTCTGGGCAAAAAGCCGGCGTTTTCGATGTTTCAAGCAAGCCCCAGCCCAACTGAACCGCCCGGGCAAATCCGCGCGAAAGGAAAAATCATTCTAGGGCTGCTTGCAGCCCTAAGAACAGAGGAGAGAAAGATGTTGAAAGAGTACAAGCTGACAGAAATCAATCAAAAGTGTCTAAAAGTGTGGGGCCGCGGTTCCGGCCGGTTGGATCCCCTGCCGGTGTTCTGGACCGGCGGCGGCATTGAGCTGAACGTGAAAGCCGCGGAGCTGTGGGTAGAGGTAGAGACCGGATCGGCCCTGTATGAGACCTGGGCCGCCGTGCTGCTGGACGGGGACTTGATCAGCCGCCAAATGCTGCCCGGAGGGCGCAGCTGGGTGTGCCTCTTTCGGGGCATGAACCCCAACACAGTGAAAAACCTGCGCCTGCTGCGGGAGACCCAGGCCATGCCCCATGACCCGGAAACCAGGCTGTTTATCCACAGTATAAAGACGGATGGCAGTTTGGAGCCCGTAGCGGAGCGGCCCTATAAAATTGAGTTTGTGGGGGACAGTATTACCACTGGCGAAGGGCTGGTAGGGGCTAAAGAAGTGGAGGACTGGGTACCCATGATCGCGTCGGCGGTATACGGGTTTCCCCAACTGGTGAGCGAGGCCGTGAATGCCGAGTACCGGGTGGTCTCTCAAAGCGGCTGGGGGGTCATTAGCGGCTGGGATAACGACCCCAACAGCGCCCTGCCCCCCAAGTATTGCGCTGTGTGCGGCCTGGTTACTGGCGGGCCCAATGTGGAGCTGGGGGCGTATGAACCCTACGATTTTGCAGGATGGCCGGCGGACGCGGTGGTGGTGAACTTGGGTACCAACGACGGCGGGGCCCTAAGCCAGCCGGAATGGACAGACCCTGCCACAGGCGAGACCTTCCGGCAGACCGCGGATCCGGCGGGCCGGGCGGCGTTCCAAAAAGGTGTGACAGACTTTTTAAAACTGCTGCGGGAAAAGAACCCCGGGGCTTGGCTGGTGTGGGCCTACGGCATGTGCGGCCCGCTGATGTCCCTGTCTATCCGAGAGGCCATCTGCCAGTACCAAGAAGAAACCGGAGACCGGCGGGTTACCTTTATCCTGCTGCCGGATACTACAGAAGAGACGCTGGGATCTCGGGAACACCCAGGGAAGAAGGCCCACGAGAACGCCGCCCGGGTGCTGGCCGAAAATCTAAAGGCCCTTTTGGCCAAGAGCTGAGGCGCGGCGATGTACCACTTTTTTGCCATGTTGTCTAGAATGAAGTACATCAACCGCTGGGGGCTGATGCGTAACACCCGGGATGAAAACATCAGTGAGCACAGCCTGGAGACCGCCTTGATTGCCCATGCCCTGGCGATGATTGGGAACCAACACTTTCAAAAAAATTACGATCCCCAGCGGGCGGCTGCCCTGGCCCTGTTTCACGATGCCACGGAGATCATTACAGGGGACCTGCCCACTCCAGTGAAGTACCACTCGGAGGAGATCCGCCGGGCCTATGCCCAGGTAGAGGAGGTGGCCCTGGAACGGCTGGTGGGCCTGCTGCCCGAGGAACTAAGGGACAAGTACCGGGAGCTGCTGACTATGAGCGCCCCGGGAGATGAAGCGCTGAAACCCCTGGTAAAGGCAGCAGACCGGATCTCGGCCTTGATCAAGTGCATGGAGGAGCGCCAGAGCGGCAACCAGGATTTTCGAGAGGCCGAGCGGGGCACCCAGAAGGCCCTGGAGGAGATGGCGCTGCCCGAGGCGGAGTTTTTCGCCAGGGAGTTCCTGCCCAGCTATCAATTGACCCTGGACGAGCAAAACTACTCTTCCACAGCCGGGGTGGAAATTGCAGAGGACGCCCAGATGGTTTTCGCCAAAGCGTTGAGGCAAAAGCCCTGACAAAGCCGCAGATTTTTGCAAATTTTGACAGACATATTCTCGGAGTCGGGACCCACAATAGTTAATGCAAACGCGAAAAAACTTTTTTGAAGGAGACGAGAATCATGAAAAGCAATTCTGTTATGGTCCCCGAGGCCAAGGAAGCGATGGAGCGTTTTAAGATGGAGTCTGCCTCTGAGGTGGGCGTGAACCTGAAGCAGGGCTACAACGGCGACATTACCGCCCGTCAGGCCGGTTCTGTGGGTGGCCAGATGGTGAAGAAGATGATCGAAAGCTACGAGAAGGGCCTGAAGTAAGGCTTCCTGAATCGTAAAAGAGAGCGCTTTGCCGGTTTTTTCCGGCAAAGCGTTTTCTTTTTCCTAAAATAGTAAGCCCCTGCGGGCCGGTTTTATGCTGGAATACAGGGAGGGCTGGCTCAAAAAATTATAAGGCAACCCCGCACCATTCGCGGCTGGAGCCTTAAGCACCGTCTTGCTTGCAGATTTTCCGTGATAGCGCACAGCTTTCGCTGGTCAATGGTGAGATGGACGGCGCTCAATCTGTACCCTCTGACGAAAAATCTGACTGCCCAATACGGTGCTTAGAATTCTGCGGTATTGCCTTAAGGAGCTAAAGAATAAATCATAGATTCAATCTTATGCTTATGGAACCGAAAAAAGAGCCTGTGGAATTGTAGCAAACCATTAGAGCCAATTTTCAAACAAGCCCTAATCATAGTCTTCCAAAATTCGTTTGGCCTCGTTAAGGTTCTTGGCCCAAATGCCCTTTTGCAGCAGCTCCAGGTCCTCATGAGGCAGCAGGTAGGCCTCTATACCGGTGGTCAGCACGGGCTGGTTCTCTCCTGCGGGAAACACCCCGATGCGCCCCTGGTGAAGAGTGACGATATAACCTTCCGCCCAGCTGGTTTTGCTGTTTTCTTGACTTGAAGCGGGGTTTGGGGTATAATAAGCTTCATTGGGGGGCTCCTCCCCAGCGGCGGGCGGGCTTACCGGCTTGCCCTGGGCGGCTACAGCGTCCTTTTTAAAGGAGAGCATGGCCGCTGTTACCACCAGTGCGGTTACGGTGATAATCAGCAAGATCAGCGTATAGATTCGATACTTTTTATGGGTCATGGCAACCACCTCTTTTTTTATAGTTAAGGATGGCCCAGTTTTTGCATTTTATTCCATTGTTTGGGTATTTTTATAGGGAGGGGACAGCGCCCTGGTCTGTCAACCCCGCTTTGCGGGACCTTACCGCTTTTTAAAGGAATGTTTTGGAGGAAAACACTGTGAGAAAAGAAGACATTAATAAGTACAATACCACAGCTGTGCACACGGTTAGTCAGCGTACTGAGGGAGAGTTCTCCCAGTCTGCCGGGGCTACCGCGAAAACCATTGGCGGCATGGTCTGGAAGGGAATTAAGACCCTGTTTTGGGTGGGGGCCATCACGGGTATTCTGGTCATGTTCTCCGTGGCGTCCTTTGTTCTCAGCTTCCGCCATGTGGCCCCCCCGGACATTGGCGCCATGAGTTTGAGCTACTCCAGCCCGGTGTACCTGGACGATGAGGAAGGCCATGCCACCGAGTACATGACTTTTAACCGCAACGAGGACCGTATTTGGATGAACTACGACCAGATTCCAGAGTATATGAAAACCGCCCAGGTGTGCATTGAGGACCACCGTTTTTACCAGCACCGGGGCGTGGATTTTAAGGGCACCCTGGGCGCGGTGTTCAAGCTGTTTACCCATTCCGGCGGCGGCGGCGGCTCCACTTTGACCCAGCAGCTGATTAAGAACATTACCCATGAGAATCAGGTCAGTCTGCTGCGCAAGATTAAGGAGATTTTCACAGCCCTGAACATGGAGTCTGAAAAGTACACAAAAGAACAGATTTTAGAGGCGTACTTGAATATCGTCAATTACGGCGGCATCTGCCAGGGGGTAGAGGCGGCCGCTAAATGTTATTTTGGCAAAAGCATTACCGAGTGCTCTTTGGCCGAGTGCGCTTTGATCGCGGGTATTACCCAGAACCCTTATCAGTTCAATCCCCTGATTTTTGAAGAGGACTCTAAAGAGCGGGCTCTGGTGGTGCTGGACCGTATGCGGGAGCTGACGAAAAACGGCGAGCTGGACACCCGGTATTTGACGCCGATTAGCGAGACGGAATATCAGCAGGCCAAGGAAGAGCTGAAAAGCATGACCTTTGAGGGCAACGACGTCTCTGAAACCAGCAATGAGGAGTTCCAGGATGTGGCCAAATGGAACTGGTATATTGACTATCTGTTCGAGCAGCTGGTGGACGACCTGATGGAGCGTTACGGCTACTCCTACAAAAACGCTGTGGATTTGGTGTATAACGGCGGGCTGGAGATCCACTGCGCGATGGACTACAAGCTGCAAACCGATATGGAGCGCTTCTTTTTGACCAATACGGACATGCTGCCCGCAGACGAGGATGTGCAGCTGGGCTTTTTCTGCATGGACCCCTACACCGGCCGGGTGCTGTTCACCATAGGCAACCGGTATGAGCGGGACGGCAGCCTGCTATATAGCAACGCCAGCGACGCCCAGCGCCCCTGTGGCTCTTCCATGAAAACCATTAGCCCCTACGCCCTGGGCATTGCCACGGGTAAGATCACCTACGGCTCTCTTTTAAAGGACCAGCCCTTGGCTGACTGGAACGGCGAGGGCGGCGAGCCCGGCCCCGCCAACTGGAACGGCAAGTATAGCCAATATATGTGCGTGGATACCGCCATAGAGATGTCCATCAACGCCCCGGCGGCCCAGCTGTGCACGGACCTGACCCCCGAGGCCTGCTATGAGTGGCTGACCCAGTCTCTGCACTTTAAGTCCCTGACCGCCGACGTGGACGCCCACAGCCGGTCCGCCATGGCGCTGGGCACCCAGCAGTACGGCGTTACTGTGGAAGAGATGACCGCCGGGTACCAAATATTCGCCAACGGCGGCATCTACCACAAGCCGGCCTCCTACTACTACGTGAAGGACCATGACGGCAACGTGATTTTGGACAACCGGGAGAGCATGGCCCAGGGTGAGCGGGTGATGAGCGAAGAAGCCGCCACCATTATGAATAAGCTTTTGCACAAGCCTATCTACGGCGCACAGGCCACCGGCGGCACCCTGGCGGGGCTGGGCAGCGAGTACGGCATGGAGATATACGGCAAGACCGGCACCACCGACGACGCCTATGACCTGTACTTTGTGGGCGCGACCCCCTTTTGCGTGGCGGGCATCTGGAACGGCTATGAGTACCAGGGCCGGGAACTTCCCGACGAAGGGGCCCACCTGCGCACCTGGAAGATCGTGATGCAGTATCTGATGGACAACTATGACTGGAGCGGCAAGCAGTGGGTGCTTAGTGACAATGTGTACCAGGCGGCTTTCTGCCGGAGCAGCGGCATGATCGCAGGGCCCAATTGCTTTAACACGGCCACCGGCTGGTACGCTGAGGGCAACGCCCCCAATACCTGCAACGGCGGCAGCGATCACAAATCCGGGCCCTCGCCTTCTCCGTCCACGTCGCCTTCTCCGTCTCCCTCGCCGTCGCCATCCCCCTCGCCGTCGGTCTCGCCCTCTCCTTCGTCAGAGCCCTCGGCCAGTCCCAGCGACGAGCCCACGCCTACCCCATCGGAGAGCAGCGGCGGAGACGTGACCCCGGTGCCGCCTCCGGGCCCAACGGACGAGCCCACGCCGACGCCCTTTGAGCCGTCGTTCCCCAGCGACCCCACGGTGACGGACACGCCCGAACCCACCGAGCCGCCCCAGAGCGATCCGCCGGACGTGTTCGAGCCGGACGTGCCGCAAGGGTAAGACCCGGTTAAGCGGGCAGTAAAAGTTTTGCGCAAGCTTTTTCAAAAGCTTGCAGAGCGCGAGACAGCGTCTTGCGGCCTGATCTCTTAAAGATCGGCGCGGAAAAGCGAAAACAGACCAGAAATTTCCCCCAAAAAATGCGGGGCCAAAAAGAACGCCGCCCCGCGCCGCAAAAAAACCAGCGAGACCCCCAAGGGTTCCATGACAATAGAAGCAACCAAGAAGGATTCATCGAAAATAGAATGAGGAAGTGGTGTAAATGGCAGAGATAGCGGTACTGGGCCACGGCGTAGTGGGCTCCGGCGTGCTGGAGGTACTGCGGACCCACCAGGAGAGCATTGCCCGCAGAGCGAAAGAGGAGATCCACGTGAAGCATATCCTGGACCTGAGGGAGTTTCCCCAGCTGCCCTATGGGGACAGCTTTACCAAGGATTTCAACGTGATTTTAAACGACCCAGAGGTGCGCATTGTGGTGGAGTGTATGGGGGGCCTGGACCCAGCTTACCGGTTTGTGCGGGCCTGTTTGGAAAACGGAAAAAGCGTGGCTACCTCCAACAAAGAACTGGTGGCGGCCAAGGGCGCGGAGCTGCTGGCCATTGCCCAGCGGAATAACCTGAATTTTCTGTTTGAGGCCAGCGTGGGCGGGGGCATCCCCATTATCCGGCCCATCAGCCAGTGCCTGGCCGCCAATGAGGTGGGGGAGATTGCCGGCATCCTAAACGGCACCACCAACTTTATTCTCACCAAGATGATCCGGGAGCACATGGGCTTTCCCGAGGCCCTAAAGCTGGCCCAGGAGCTGGGCTATGCCGAGCGGGACCCCTCTGCCGACGTGGAGGGCGCGGACGCCTGCCGGAAAATCTGCATCCTGGCCAGCCTGGCCTTTGGCAGCCACGTGTACCCCGAACAGGTGCATACCGAGGGCATTACGAACATTACCCTGGAGGATGTGGCCTATGCCGGGGCCTGGGGCGGGGTGATTAAGCTTATCGGGCAGGTGAAGATGGGGGAAAACGGGAAAATCTCCATTCAGGTGGCGCCTATGTTCATCCACCGGGAGAGCCAGCTGGCCAATGTGGACGACGTGTTTAACGGCATTTTGGTCCGGGGGGACGCCACTGGCGACGTGGTGTTCTACGGCAAAGGCGCGGGCAAGCTGCCCACCGCCAGCGCCGTGGTGGCAGACGTGATTGACTGCGTCAAGCACTTTAAGGCCCGGAAGTACCTGTTCTGGGAGGACGCCAAGCCGGGCTATGTAGAGCCCTTTGGAGAGATGAAGGGGGATTTCTTTGTACGGGTGCGCTTTGGCGAGGATTCTGCCGGAGCCTTTGCCCAGGCGGAAAGGCTATTCCCCGGGGCGGCGCGGATTATCCGCAAGGAGGAGGAGCCCGGCGAAGCGGGCTTCACGGTGGCCGGCATTACGGAGAACGGCTTGCGGGAGAAGCTAAAAGCCTTGGCCGGACAGGGCGTAGTGGTTCTGGGCCGGATTAAGATTTCGGACTATTAAGCCGGGGGCTGAACCATATCTGAAAAGCAAAAGCCCGCCCCGCCCTGTTGGGGCTTTACCAACCATCATAACATACAAGGAGGAATCCCAATGATCCGCATCGACGTGCCCGCCACCAGCGCCAACCTGGGCTCTGGCTTTGACTCCCTGGGCCTGGCGCTGACCATGAAGAACCGGGTGTGGATGGAGGAGTACGACGGACTGGAGATCAGCTGTACCGATTCCACCCAGGTGCCCAAGGACGAGAGCAACCTGATCTTTTGGGCAGCCAAGCACCTCTACGAGGTCTGCGGCAAAAAGCTGCCGGGGCTGAAGATCATCCAAGAGAATAATATCCCCATGGCCCGGGGGCTGGGCAGCAGCTCGGCGTGTATTGTGGCGGGCATTTTGGCCGCCAACCGCTTTATGGGCAATCCCTTAAGCAGGACGGACCTGATCAACCTGGCGGCGAAGATTGAGGGCCACCCGGACAACACCAGCCCAGCCCTCTCTGGGGGTCTGGTGGCCTCTGCCATGGAGGGGGAGCGGGTCTACAGCGTCAGCGTGCCGGTGAGCGACAAAATCCGCTTTGCCCTGATGATTCCCCCCTTCGAGCTGAAAACCGAGAAAGCCCGGGCCGCCCTGCCCAAGGAGTACAGCCGGGAGGACGCGGTGTATAACTTGTCCCGGTCGGGGCTGATGACCGCCTCGTTGTTCTCAGGCGAGTTGCACAACCTGCGGGTGGCGGTGCAGGACCGCATCCACCAGCCCTACCGCTCCGGGCTCATCGAGAACTACGACAACGTGTTCCGCATGAGCTATGAGCTGGGCTCCTTGGGCACCTACGTCAGCGGGGCGGGGCCCACCATCATCGCCATGATCGACGCCCAGAACGCCCAGGCCTTTGGCAAGGCCTGCGTCACCCACCTGGCGGACAAGGGCATCGAAGGCTGGCGGGTGGAGATTCTCCAGGCGGACCAAGAGGGGGCCAAGGTGGTCATCGAATGATGAAGAGCGGCGGCGACAAAACAAAGGGGGTCCAGGGGAGCTTGCTTCCCTGGCGAGGTCCAGGGCGAGAAGCCCTGGCCGCCGGAGGCGACCTTGACCTTTAAAGCGGCGCGGCAAAGCAAAGATAGGGTCCCCCAAAAAAGACGGCCCTCTCAGTAAAGAGGGCGCACCAGACCGTAGCGCTTTTTGGCGCTGCATAGCAGCGGCGAAACAGCGGCCCGGTAGAAGTCGCTAACGGCTGTAAGGGGCCTGTATTGCCAAAGAATGGTTTAAGGGTCTGGCGGCTGCGCTCCTGCCGGTTAGCGCGCTGCTGTGGCAGGGCAGCCGGGCGCTGCGAGCGCGGCCCAAGGCCTGAAAGGAGCGTTCAAAGTGACAGCGGCAGGGAAAGAGCGAAAGATAATCAAATGGCTGGTGGCGGTAATTCTCATTCTGTTGACCCTAGTGCTGGCCCTAGCCCCAGCGGCCTGGCAGTGGCACAAGGCCAAGAGCAGGGAGGAGGCGTTGCTCCAAGACCTAAGCCCGCTGGAGGAGCGCTTTGAGGCGGTGGATGACTTTCAGTACAGCGAAGAGGGGCAGCGGGCCCGACAGGTGGTGGAGAAGTTACATGTTGATTATTAAGGGCATTTAGGGAGAGCAGGCTGGGTGGTGTATGCAGGTTCAGCTTTTTCGGTTGATAAGGGCCTGTGGGCCCGCTGCGCGGGGGGAGCGTGAGCGCTAGGCCGGAGGGGTGCTTTTTCTTGCAAGCACCCCTCCCCCCGCGAAGCGTGGGCCCAAGAGTTGCCTTTGCCAACTCTCCCCGCAATGCGCTTCTGAGGGTTTAAGGGCAAGGTCGTGGGACTTTGTCCCACACCCTACCAGGGCTCCTCGCCCTGGACCTCGCCAGCGCTGTGGCGGCGCTGGACCCGCCAATGTACCCCTCACTCTTGACAGCTTCTTCCATCCACGCTATAATATCACTACTTGACTATACTAAATCCAGAGGGGTTGTATATGGCTTTAATCGTTCAGAAATTCGGCGGCACCTCCGTCCGGGACGCCGAGCGCATTGATAATGTGGCGAGGATCGTCACCTCCGCCTACAAGGACGGCAACGACATGATCGTGGTGGTCTCCGCCCAGGGCGACACCACTGACGATTTGATCGCCAAGGCCGCCGAGCTGAACCACCGCCCCAGCAAGCGAGAGATGGATATGCTTATGTCCGCCGGAGAGCAGATCTCCGCCTCTTTGCTGGCCATGGCCATTGAACGCATGGGCTTTCCCGTGGTGTCGCTTTTGGGCTGGCAGGCGGGCTACGACACCACCAGCGACTACGGCAGCGCCCGCATTAAGAAAATCGACACCTCCCGGGTGAAGAAGGAGCTGGATAAGCGCCGCATTGTGGTAATCACCGGCTTTCAGGGCCTGAACCGCTACGGCGACATGACCACCCTGGGCCGGGGCGGCAGCGACACCAGTGCCGTGGCCATGGCTGCAGCCATGCATGCCAACCTATGCCAGATTTACACCGACGTGGACGGCGTGTATACCGCCGACCCCCGGAAGATTCCCGGGGCCAAGAAGCTCTCCTGCATCACCTACGACGAGATGCTGGAGCTGGCCTCTTTGGGGGCCCAGGTGCTGCATAACCGGTCCGTGGAAATGGCGAAAAAATATAATATTGAATTGGAGGTCCTCTCCAGCTTAACTGGGGCTAGGGGGACCATTGTCAAGGAGGAGAACGGCGTGGAACAAATGCTCATCAGCGGTGTGGCGAAGGACGACAACATAGCCCGCATTTCAATTATCGGCGTACCCGACAAGCCCGGCCTGGCCTTTAAGATTTTCTCCAAGCTTTCCAGCAAGGGCACCAACGTGGATATCATTTTGCAGTCTATTGGCCGCAATGGTACCAAGGACATTAGCTTTACGGTGGAGAAGGACCGGATGGAGGACACCATAGACCTTTTGAAGGAGTACACCGAAAAGCTGGGGGCCAGCAGTTTAGTGGCGGACGACAATGTTTCCAAGGTGTCGATTGTGGGCGCGGGTATGGAGAGCCACCCGGGTGTGGCGGCGGAGATGTTTGAGGCGCTGTTCAGCCGCAATGTGAATATACAGATGATTTCTACCAGTGAGATCAAGATTTCCGTACTGGTGCATAAGTCGGATAGCGACCGGGCGGTAGAGGCCATCCACCAGAAGTTCTTCGAGTCGTAAGTGGAAGCCCGAATATTTCCCCGCGCCTATGCCGGGGCTTAGGAGTGACATCATGGACTTTAATCCCTTCCAATTAATACAAAACGCCCTGTCCCAGGAGCTCTGCCAGCAGGGCTTTGGCGAGGCCCAGGACCTGGAGGACCCCGCGGGCCAGGCAGTGATGTTTGTGGCTGCGGATGTGGCCTACAGCCTGCTGTATGACGACAAGCGCAAAAGCTTTATTCTGCGCTCTACCTCGCTGACAGATGGCAAGCCCGGGGACTGGCGGGAGCTCTCCCGGTGGCTGTTTGACAAAATGAGCGGAGAGCGGGCCGACGCGGAGAGCATTCTTAATGACTTTTTGGACGTGGTGCGGGGCCCCAAGCGGGTGGCCATTGTACAGCAGCGCAAAAAAAGGGGCCAGGACGAGCGGAACATTGACCCCATGTTTTTCATCAACCGGTTGGTGAATATTTTTCCGGAGCTAAAGGACCAGCTGAACCAGGAGAAGATTGTCTATGGCCAGGTGCGCTTTGTCACCTTTATCAAACACAAGGTGGTTCCCCTGTGTGAGGACCTGGTCAACCAGTATCCGGATAGCGAACCGGTGCAGAAGCTTTGCGGACTGTTAGATGATATGTATAAGAACGGAGACATGGACCTGCGGTCTATTGTTACCTATGTGTTGCTCAACGGTCTTTCCGCCCAAGCCTACGGCAAGCTGGCCTCTGGTCTGGGGGAGGAGCTGCAAAAGATCAGCGGTTTTTCCCGCAAGCTCATTGGCAAGAACATCAAGCCTGAAAAGAAGAAAAAGAAGAGCGGCAAAAAGGTGGAAGCCCGGCTGGATAAGCGGTGACTCCATCTAGACAGGAGCGGGCGGGGAACTTAGGCGGGGACAGAAAAATCCCGTGGCGGAGAATTTTCCGCGATGGAAAGTTCCCGTGGCGGAGAATTTTCCGCGATGGAAAGTTCCCGTGGAGGAGAACCTTCTGCGATGGAAGGTTCCCGTGGAGGAGAACTTTCCGCGATGGAAGGTTCCCGTGGAGGAGAACTTTCCGCGATGGAAAGTTCCCGTGGAGGAGAACTTTCCGCGATGGAAGGTTCCCGTGGAGGAGAACTTTCCGCGATGGAAGGTTCCCGTGGAGGAGAACTTTCCGCGATGGAAGGTTCTCGTGGAGGAGAACTTTCCGCAATGGAAGGTTCCCGTGGAGGAGAACTTTCCGCGATGGAAGGTTCCCGTGGAGGAGAACTTTCTGCGATGGAAGGTTCCCGTGGAGGAGAACTTTCCGCGATGGAAGGTTCCCGTGGAGGAGAACTTTCCGCGATGGAAAGTTCTCCTCCTGGGCTTGACAAAGTCCCCAAAACCGTGTTATACTAAGAGTACCTCGTAGAGAGGGCTCTTTTTTTGTACCCACTTTTTCGAGGGAGGCAAATTGAAGAAATGGAGGCGCCGAAAACATGCGAGTGAAGATTGTGCTGGCCTGCACTGAGTGCAAGCAGCGGAACTATCTTAGCAAGAAAAACAAGAAAAACGACCCGGACAGGCTGGAAATGAACAAATACTGCCGGTTCTGCCGGAAACACACCCTGCATAGGGAAACTAAGTAAGGAGCGGGTTGGATTATGGCGGATGACGCGAAGAAGCCCGAAACAAAAACCAAAAAGCCCAACCCTTTTGTGAGCTTTGGGAAGCGTACAGCGAAGTTTGTGAAGGACTGCAAAGGCGAAGTAAAAAAAATTGTGTGGCCCACGCCAAAGGCTGTTTTTAAAAACACCGGTGTGGTGCTGGTCACCATTCTGGTGCTTGGGCTCTTTGTGTTTGCCCTGGACACAGTTTTTATGAACCTTTTGGGCTTGGTGATGAACGTGGCGGCCTAGGGCTGCTCTTTTTGGCAAGAAAAAGCTCTTTGTTATGAAAAAAACAAACCCTGCGGTTTTTATGAGAAAGGAAAGTGGTCACAGTAATGGCGGATGAAGCAAGATGGTATGTGGTGCATACCTACTCTGGATATGAGAACAAAGTGGCCTCTAACCTGGAAAAAACCGTGGAAAACCGGCAGATGCAGGAACTGATCCAGGAGATCAAGGTGCCCACTGAGATGGTGACCGAGATCACCGAGGAGGGAAAACGCAAAGAAGTGGAGCGCAAGGTGTTCCCTGGCTACGTTATTGTGAAAATGGTGATGACGGACGAAAGCTGGTACGCGGTGCGGAACATTCGCGGCTGCACGGGTTTTGTGGGGCCCTCTTCTAAGCCTGTGCCCCTGACTGATGAGGAAGTGGCGCGGTTAGGAATTGAGAAACGGGAGATCCATGTCAGCTATCAAGTGGGCGATTCAGTGAATATTGTGGACGGCCCCCTGGATGGCTTTGTGGGCGTGGTGGAAGAACTGGATGTGGAAAAGAACCGGGTGCGCGTGACGGTCTCCATGTTCGGCCGGGATACACCCGTGGAGCTGGAGCTGGACCAGGCAGAGCCGGTCTAATCAGACAAAATGCGAGACTTTAGCACAAAAGGCCAGCAAAGGAAGGGGTTATAGAATCCCTATCTCTTGCAAAAACAGAACGGCTTGACGTGCAAAAAGCAAATGGTCTATGATTTGCCTGCGCCTTTTGGAAAAGAAACGGGACAAATCATACACTGTTGGAGAATGAAAAGAACCGCTTATATCCAGGAGCGCGGCGGTGATTCCCATCCATTGACGGGAACGCCTAAAATAAGCGACACAAGACCTATCATCAACCCACCGCAGGGTAGCGCACAGATTTGCGCCTCCCCGCGTTAAACGGCCCAGCATGTGCGCTGGGCGCTGGGTGGGAGGTGTGGGTAAAATTTCCTGCCCGCACCGCTAATACCACATTTTTGGAGGTAATGTTAAAAATGGCACAAAAAGTAACGGGCTTTATTAAGCTCCAGATTCCCGCCGGCAAGGCAACCCCGGCCCCCCCGGTTGGTCCTGCTTTGGGCCAGCACGGCGTTAATATCATGGCTTTTACCAAGGAGTTTAACGAGCGCACCAAGAACGACGTGGGGCTTGTAATCCCCGTGGTTATCACTGTGTATGCGGACCGCTCCTTTACCTTTATTACCAAGACCCCTCCTGCGGCTGTGCTGATTAAGAAAGCCTGCAATCTCGAAACTGCTTCTGGCGAGCCCAACAAGAAGAAAGTGGCCACCATTACCAAGGAGCAGATCCAGAAGATCGCGGAGACCAAGATGCCCGATCTGAACGCCGGGTCTCTTGAGGCCGCTATGAGCATGATCGCTGGTACCGCCCGCAGCATGGGCGTTACTGTGGCAGACTAAGGGGAAGGGGGAAACTGAACATGAAACACGGCAAGAAGTATAGAGAGAGCGCAAAGCTTATTGACCGGCAGAAGCTGTACGATACCAACGAGGCTATGGACCTGTGCGTAAAGACCGGCACTACCAAGTTTGACGAGACCGTGGAGCTCCATGTAAAGCTGGGCGTGGACGGCCGTCACGCCGACCAGCAGGTGCGCGGCGCCATTGTGCTGCCGAACGGCACGGGCAAAAACGTGCGGGTGCTGGCCATCTGCAAGGGCGACAATATTGAGGCTGCCCAGGCCGCTGGCGCCGACTTTGTAGGCGCGGAGGAGATGGTGCAGAAGATTCAGTCCGAGGGCTGGATGGACTTCGACGTAGTGGTTACCTCGCCTGATATGATGGGCCTGGTGGGCCGCCTGGGTAAAATTCTGGGCCCCCGGGGCCTGATGCCCAACCCCAAGGCAGGCACCGTGACCCCGGACATTGGCAAGGCGGTGCAGGAGGCCAAGGCCGGTAAGATTGAGTACCGCCTGGACAAGACCAATATCATTCACTGCCCCATTGGGAAGATCTCCTTTGGCTCCCAGAAGCTTCAGGAAAACTTCGACACCCTGATGGACGCCATTGTCAAGGCCAAGCCTGCCGCGGCCAAGGGCCAGTATGTGCGTTCCTGCGTGCTCAGTGCCACCATGGGCCCTGGCATTAAGATCAACCCTGCGAAGTTTGTATGATTTTTGTCCAATAGAGAAAGCGCCTCCGGCTGGGGGCGCTTTTTTGTGCCCCTACGGGCAGAAGGCTTTTTTGAGCCGGGCGGCCAGGCGGGCCAGGGCGTACGCCAGCCAACCGGCGGCGCTGCCCAGGAGGATGAGTCCCGCGATGCCCATAGGGAACAGATACAGCAGGCAGTCCCCAAAGATCAGGAACGCGCCATACACCGCCGCAAAAATAAGCAGGCCCAAACCCGGGAGCAGCAGTTTGGGCAGGATATGTTTCGCTCGAGAACACAGCAGTAGTTGGCCTGCAAAGGCCAGCACGACAGGCAGCACAAAATAGCAGAAGCCGAACGGGTCGGTGAACAGGAATTTTATAAATGGGAGGATTAGGAAGTTCAGCATAGAAAACACCCGCTTTTACTTTTAGGATAGCACAAAGGAGCGGGAAAGGCAAGGGGAAGTGGGCAGCCGTAAGAGCTTAGTAAGAGGGAACAAAGTAAAAATTGCGCTGGCTGGGGAAGGTCGCCAGAGCAAACGCAGTCCAGGGGCGTTAGGCCCCTGGCAGGGTGTGGGGCAGAGCCCCACGACCTTGCACTTACACCGTGAAAGCGCATTGCAGGGAGGGGGCCCCGCTTGCGGGGGAGGGGTGATTGCAAGAAAAAGCACCCTCCGCCTAACCACTTAGCCTCCCACTGTGCTGCAAGCCCCCAGATGGGCATTTTCGTAGAAAATGCCCATAATGTGCTGAAGCACGAGAAGGCTTCCGGCGGCTTAGAGTTTGTTAGGCTTTGCCTTACAAACTCTGCCCTAAGAACCCCACGGCCTTTGAAAAGGCTGGCGAAACTTTTTCCATTTGCCCCCCGGAGCCTCTCCGCTTTTCTCCTCACACTCTTTCCCCCTTTCGCAAAATCCCCATTGACAAACCCGCCCGTCTCTGCTATAATAAACAAGCTGTCCAACCAAAGACAGCAGGCGCTATTTTAGCTGAAAGGGCTTTGCCCGCCTGCCGAGGGAAGATAAGCGTATGGAACTATGGGAGTTTTTCCTGTGCTAATTTTGCATTCCTGCGCCTTTCCCGCCTTTCTGTTGGGAGAGGCGCTTTCGATTTTGGACGGACCCCATTCGACGGAGGTGAAACGAATTGCCCAGCGAGAAAATTCTGGAGCAGAAAAAGCAGCAGGTCAATGAGCTAAGCGGGGCTATTAAGGCTGCCAACGTAGGCGTGCTGGTCAACTACACCGGCATTACCGTGGACAAGGACACCAAGCTGCGCAAGGAGCTGCGTGAGGCTGGCTGCGAGTACAAGGTGGTCAAGAACACCCTGCTGTCCCGCGCTCTCCACGAGGCAGGCATTGAGGGCCTGGATGAGTACCTGAACGGCGCCACGGCCTTGGCCTATAGCGACCAGGGCTATACCGAGGCCCCGAAGATCTTTGCCGACTATGTAAAAGCAAACCCGAACACCACTTTTGCGGTGAAGGCGGGCTTTATTGATGGCGGCGCGGTGGATGCGGCGAGCATTGATGAGCTGGCCAAGCTCCCCCCCAAAGAGGTGCTTGTGGCCCAGGTGCTTGGCGGCTTGAACGGCCCCATCCAGGGCTTTGCCAATGTGTGCAGCGGCGTAATGCGTGGCCTTGTCATTGCACTAAACGCTATTGCCGAGAAGCAGGGTGCCTAAGGGCTCTGCACCGGCAAAACTTACCAAAACAACACTTTAAAATTGGAGGATTTTGCAATGTCTGAGAAAGTAACCAACCTGATTGAAGAAGTAAAGGCTCTTACGGTCCTGGAGCTCTCCGAACTGGTTAAGGCCCTGGAAGAGGAGTTCGGCGTATCCGCCGCCGCTCCCGCTGCTGTGGCTGTGGCTGCCCCTGCCGCCGCCGCTCCCGCCGCCGAGGAGAAGACCGAGTTTGACGTGGTGCTGAAGAGCCCCGGCGCCAACAAGATTAACGTAATTAAGGTTGTTAAAGAGGCCACTGGCCTGGGCCTGAAGGAAGCTAAGGAGCTGGTAGACAGCGCTCCCAAGGCTGTGAAGGAAGGCATCTCTAAGGACGATGCCGAGGCCCTAAAGACCAAGCTGACCGAGGCTGGCGCTGAAGTTGAGCTGAAGTAATTTCAGCGTTACAATCACAGAGAAATGGGACGGGTTTTGCCTGTCCCATTTTTATTTTGTGAACAAATTGTTAATATTTCAAATAAGGCTTGCATTCTGTGTCAGGACGTGATAGAATGTAACCAATTTGTAACACTTGTGATGAATTTGTAATTTCCGAAAGACATAACTTTGCCACAAGAAATATCTTGAGAAGGAGTTGCTTATGGGCCATAAAGGATTTGGCAGGCTAGTCAGCATTTTAGTGGCGCTGGCCGTTACAATAGGTGTGGTGGCATTTCTTAGCGCCCTGAGCAGCCAGGTAAGCGGCCAGGGGGTGCGGCCCCAAGAAGAGGCTGTGCAAGAGCTCTCTGCCCCGGCAGAGGGCCGGCAGGGGATCTCGTTCACTGCTGGTATGAGCGGTTTTTTGGCGATTATTGCCATTCCTTTGGCGGCATTTCTGGCTTTTGCCAAGCATACTAGGCGTTTTGGCCAGAAAATGAAGCGCAAAAGCCAAAGCTATGTTCCCAAAGAGGACATGGCCATGGGTAAATTAATTAAATCTTGAGTATAAGGGTTTTCGTCCTTTCATATTTTACCTCGAATTGAGCCGGCAGTGATGCTGGCTCAATTTATTTTTGCCAAAAATAAAGCCGCTTCCCCCCACAAAGGGCAGGGAAGCGGCGAAGAAGCTATGGGGTTTGGGCTCTAGTGGTGCCAGCCTCCGTGGTGTCCGCCGTTGTTCCACTGGTCACAGTGTTCCCAATGGTCGCAGTGTTCATAGTGGTGGCTTAATACCGCTCCGGTGGCCGCGTTGATTTCGTACTCGTACTCCAAATAAGACGAGCTTTCAAACTCCACCTCGTACACCCAAAGTCCGTCGTCCCGGTCCAGCTCCGTCTTGGTAAAGGTCACCTGGCTGGCGGTCAGTCCTGCATGGGCCAGGGCGGCTTTCTTTGCCTCCTCGGCGCTGATTTGGCTGGGCTTGGCGGTGGGTTGGGGAGTGGGCTGCTGGCCGCCAAACTGATGATTCCAGTGGTCGCAGGGTTCACACTGGTAGCTCAGCACAGCTCCGGTGGCCGCGTTGATTTCGTACTCGTATTCCAGATAGGACGAGCTTTCAAACTCCACTTCGTACACCCAGCGTCCGTCGTCCCAGTCCAGCTTGGTCTTGGTGAAGGAAACCTGGTCGGCGGTCAGTCCCGCATGGGCCAGGGCGGCTTTCTTTGCCTCCTCGGCGCTAATTTGGGGCTTCGGGGTGGCTGTGGGCTGGGGCACAGGGGTGGGCTGGCCGGGCACACCGCCAAAACTGTCCGCGTCCGTCACCTCGTCGTCCTGGCTTAGGGTGGCCGTCTGGGTGGCGCTGTCCCACTGAACGGTCTTACCCATCAGCTGGCCAATGGCCCGCAGGGGCAGATAGGTAGAGCCCTTGTACAGTAGGGGATACACGGTTTTGCCCTTGGCATCTTGGAAAGTACGAACGCTGCCCTCTACCACCACAGTGAAGTCGTCCCGCACCGTAACCGGAACAGACTGAACCGCGGGGTTGGCGTCCAGCGTACCTGTCACAGGAGAGGAAAGACGCTCCCCGGCCAGAGTGACCGTTTTGGTAGACTGGTTCCAGTCTACATTTTTGCCCATCAGCTCGCCAATGGCCCGGACAGGCAGATAGGTGGTGTTCTGGTAGAGGATGGGGTGGACCTGCTGGCCGCTAACGTTGAAGAAGCTGCGCTTTGTTCCGTCAATGATAATGGTCATATTGGGCCGTAGGGCAGCCTGGCCAGAAGTAACGGCGAAGGCGGCGGAACAGGGGCCCAGGAGAAAGACCGCGCAGAGTAAGGCGGCTAAAAGGGGAAAAAGCGTGGATGATTTCTTCATAAAATAAGCCTCCTTTGGAAATAAATGGGGTATGGATCTATTGTATCATATTCAGTTGAAGATTTCAATGGGAAAAGGGAGAGTGTATGGCCAAAGTCCTGGCCTTGACGAATAGTCAAAAATATGATATAAACATAGAAAACCAAGGAGGTGCTTCCTGTGATTGCGAGAAAGCTTCAGCCCCAAGAATTTTGGCGCGGCGGCCTAAACATGGCCGTGGCCTTTGAATCCCCTTTCGAATTCGAGAAGGAGCGAGAGAAATCTCAAAGCGCCCAGCCCAGCGCCAACGAGGACTATTATGGCGCTTTTTTGCAAGAGGACCAGCCCCCAGTGGCCTCGCTGATTATCAACCACAAGCAGTCCCGTTTTGACGGGCATGTAGTGAAGATGGGCGGCGTGGGGGGCGTGGCCACCCTGCCGGCCCACCGCCGGGGTGGGGCTATTCGAACCATGATGGACGCGGCTCTGCGGGATATGTATGACAATGGCTATGCCCTTTCGCACTTATACCCCTTCAGTACGGCCTATTACCGGCAGTTTGGCTTTGCTGCGGCGGGGCGCACCCTGCGCTGGCGGGTAAAGCTACGGGACCTGGAACGTCTGCCCCGGGGCGGGGGCGCAGTGCGGCAGTTGTTTCCTGGGGAGAGCCTGGCCCCGCTGCTGGAAGTCTACAATAAGATGTATGGAGATATTAATTTTTCCTGCCTGCGGGATGTTTTTGACAAGGACCTGGAGGGGGATAAGGCCCTAAGCCAGAAGCGCTATATCTTTTTGTGGACAGATGACGCAGGCGTGCCCGGAGGCCTGCTGGTGTGCGGGCGGGTGGGCCAAACCCTGCACTGCCTGCCCACTTTCCCCATGAATAACGGCCTGCTTTTTGCCAGCCCAGAGGCTCTAATTGGCATCCTGAATTTCATCCGCCACTCCTTTATTGCCAATTTTGAAGCCGTGGAGCTGGCTGTGCCGGACCATATAGACCTAACCGTTCTGCTGCCGGAGCTGGCGGAGATGGACTGTAAGTCCGCGCTCAACGGCATGGCTCGGGTGGTGAACGCGGAGCTGCTGCTAAAACTTTGCCGGTGTAAAGGGCAGGGGAATATTACCATCCAAGTAGAAGATACTATAATAGGGGAAAACAATGGGGTATTCCGGCTTAGTTTTGCCCCGGGCCAGGAGAACCAGGTGGAGCGGGTGGACGCTGCCCCGGAGGTTACCCTGGACCCAGGAAGCTTGGCGGTGCTGCTGGGAGGAGCCCGAATTGCGGAAAGCTTGGCTATGACGCCAGGAATCACAGTGGCCGGCAAGACGGCTGCCCTGGAACAGGTGTTTTACCGAAAGCCCTGCCATGTTTTGGATTTGTTTTAAGGCAACCCCGCACCATTCGCGGCTGGCGCCTTAAGCACCGTCTTGCTTGCAGATTTTCCGTGATAGCGCACAGCTTTCGCTTCTCAATCGTAAGATTGACGGCGCTCAATCTGTACACTCGGAAGAAAAATCTGACTGCGCAATACGGTACTTAGAATTGTGCGGTATTGCCTTAAAGAAAGCTGGATTTTTATTAATTGTGGACGCGGGCCTCTTGCGTCTTGCCTACCAGCTCGGCCAGTTTGGGGCGCTGTCCACTGGGGGAGATCTTTACTCTTTTGCCCCTTCCCGCTGATATTTCGCAAAAGTCTAGCTTTTTATAGCCTTCTAGCCCCACCCAACCCTTTCCTTTCGTGGCGGTGGCTGTGATCGTTCAGAAATCCAGAGTGGAAAATTTTTGGTCAACCTCTTTTAAACAGTTTGCGGGCTACGGGACCCTTGTCCTGTGACCTTAGAGAAAGGACGGTCAGCATGGAAATCATTGTAAACCAATGGACGCGGCCCGCCAGCAGCGGCTGGGGGCGGATCTTTTCACGGAGTTGGACAGGGGATGACCCCCGGGCGGTTTTGCTCATTGCCCATGGTATGGCGGAGCACAGCGGGCGCTATGACCACTTTGCCAGGTACTTGGCGGAGCGGGGCTTTGCGGTCTATATGAACGACCACGCGGGCCACGGGCGCTCGGCCCAGGTGAAAGGACATTTTGCCGACCAGGATGGTTGGCTTTGCGTGGTGGCGGACATGAAAGCCCTGATGGACCAGGCTGTGACAGAGCACCCCGGCCTGCCGGTGTTCCTAATGGGCCACAGCATGGGCTCTTTTATTGCCCGGTCGTTTATCATCCGCTATGGGCAGGGGCTGGCCGGATGCGTTGTCTGTGGCACTATGGGCACAAACCCGGGGCTAAAACTGGGCAAAGCCGTGGCCGCGCTTCAATGCCGGCTGCTGGGTCCCCGGTCCAGGGGAAGCAAGATAGACACCCTGGCCACAGCCAGCTATAACAAACGTATCCCGAATCCAGTAAACGCCTCGGCCTGGCTTTCTCGGGACGATAAGGTGTGCAAGGCCTTTCAGGCGGACCCCATGTGTTTTTTCCCTTTTACAGCAGGGGGCTACCGGGACCTGTTTGCGGGGCTGGAAGAGGTTACCGCGCCCCAGTGGGCGGGGCGGGTACCCAAGGAGCTGCCCTTGTTCCTGATCGCGGGAGACCAGGACCCAGTGGGCAGCTACGGCCAGGGGCCTCAGCAGGTAGCCGCGGCCCTGCGGGGAGCGGGCTGCGCTGATGTGCGGCTAAAGCTGTATCCAGGCATGCGCCATGAAGTACTCAACGAGCTGGGTAAGGAGGAAGTCTATGCAGACGTGCTGGAGTGGCTGGAGAGCAAGCTGGCAGGGGAGAGCCCCGCGCCCCCTGACAGCGGACTGGACTAAACCCAGCTCCTGGAAATTTTGTTTGGCTGATACGGTCTTGTAGCAGAGAGTTCTAGCAGGCTTATTGCTGGAATAAATGAATGTAAAAATTTGGAGAAAGGGCTTTTAGGGCTTGTTTGAAAATAGAGGAAATGACGAATTTTTACCCAGAAGGGGTTCATTTCAAGGAAAAAACCGCAAAGCAATCTTCCGATTGGCGAGGATTTTTGACGCAGAAAGGGGCCCCTTCTGGGTAAAAAGACGGCGTTTCCGATTTTTCAAACAAGCCCTAGGACTTGGGGGAGTTTTTTCAAAAAAATTCCCCTGGCTCGACCTTTGCGTTCTTAATAAATTTGTAAGAAAATCGTCGCGTTGTACTTAATCTGTTCATATTATCCTATAGAACATAAGCCATAAGAAACACCACCAAAGATGTTTCTTTAGATAGCCCTGTCAGTGGCTGGGGGCAGTGGTGGAAAGGATGTTGTGTGTTCATGAAAACCCTTACATATATCAACTTGGCTCTGGCGGCTGTGATGGGCCTTTGCTGCTGTTACCAGTTGTTTTACGTGCTGGTGCGGCTTTGGGGCCGGGGGCGGAAGTTCCAGACCCGGCGGCTGTGCCGGTACGCGGTGCTCATTGCCGCCAGAAACGAGTCTGCCGTGATCGGCCAGCTCATTGACAGTATCAAGGCCCAGAACTACCCCGCCGCCCTGGTGGACATTTTCGTGGTGGCGGACAACTGTACGGACAACACCGCCCAGGTGGCGGAAAGCCGTGGGGCCATTGTCTACCAGCGCCAGAATAAAGCGCAGGTGGGCAAAGGCTATGCTCTGGACTTTTTGCTGGAGAAGATTGAAAACAATCATTCAGAGGAGCACTATGAGGGCTTCTTTGTGTTTGACGCAGACAATCTGCTGGACCCAGATTACATTGCGGAAATGAATAAAGTGTTCTCTGCCGGCTGCCCGGTGGTCACTGGTTACCGGAATGCCAAAAACTTTGGAGACAACTGGATTACCGCTGGGTATGGCACCTACTTTTTGCGGGAGTCCGAATTCCTGAATCGTCCCCGAGACTTTTTGGGCACCAGCTGCGCGGTCTCTGGAACGGGGTTTCTGTTCTCCGCTGAAGTGCTGGAAAAGATGGGCGGCTGGAATTACTTCGCCCTTACCGAGGATCTGGAGTTTACCCTGGACTTGATCTGCCGGGGGGAGAAAATTGCCTATTGCCACGCTGCGGTGCTGTATGACGAGCAGCCTACAGGCTTCCGGCAGTCGGTAGAGCAGCGGGCCAGGTGGATGCGGGGCTTTTTGCAGATTCTGGCCCGGCGGGGCGGCAGTATGATGCGTACCATGTTTTCCGGCGGGTTTGGGTGCTACGACGTGGTAATGAACTCCATGAGCGGCCTGCTGATGGGCATCAGCTTTATAATGAACATGATCATGTTCGCGGTGGGCGTTCTCAGCCCAACGCTGGAGACCGGCCCGGTGATTTTGGCGGCCCTGGGCGGCCTGGCCGGAGCCTATGTGATGCTGTACTTTACCGGACTGATTGTGCTGGTCACAGAGTGGAAGCGCATTCCCTGCTCTTCCCGGCGGAAAGTGTTGTTCAGCTTTACCTATCCCTTCTTTATGGCCAGCTTTTTGGTTTCCTTAATGATCGCCATGTCCGGCTCGGTGGAGTGGAAGCCCATCCGGCACACAGTGGCCGTGACGATTGGCGAACTGGATGGACGCAGGTAAGCGGAGAGGAAGAAATAGAATCTTATAGTTAACCCCCCTGAGGAATAGGAATTCCCCAGGGGGTTTTTGCTGTCCGATTTTGAGGATTAAGGGTGATCACACTTATAGCCTCGTATGGGGAATGCGGGCTTGTAGTTAACGCGAGATTCCACGAGAGGACTACGAGAGCAGCTGGTCCTGCATCCGGCGCAGCTGTAACAACATAGATTCCGGCAAGTCTACCATGTCGTAAGTAATGGGGGTATCCCGGGGGATGTATTCCTTGGCCACCGCGCCCTTGGCAAGGCCTACGGGCAGCAGCCGCTGCTCTCGGGCGGTCTCGTATCGGTCAATGCTGGCCCGGTAGCAGTACTCGCCAATGCCGTCCAGGGTCTCGCCGGCGGCAATGTCCTTTTTGGCGATGGTGATGCACTCGCTGGTCATATGATCCATGGGGTGGCCGGTAGACTCGCCGTACAGCACCGCCTGGGCTGCCGTGATGGGGGTCTCGATGGAGCAAAGGTGATAGGGCCTAAGCAGCAGGTAGTTGGGGCCGTCGCCCATGTCCCTTTGCACCAGGCCGTCGATGATCCGCTGGTTTTCGGTGGTGACAATTACAAACACCCCGGGGTTGATGTCGCCAATGCCGTAGTCCACCACGCCGGTCTGGTCTAAAAGGCCCCCCTGGCTCTTTAGGCTGAACACCTTTGCCAGGTCCGCCCGGTTGCATTTAGGCCCGTGCATCCCCCGGCAGTCTGGCATTAGGCCGGTGGCGTTGGAGACCGCGCACATCTCAATCATGGTCTTAGAGCCGTCCACAAACTCCACCAGCATCCGGGCGGCCATCTGCCGGCGGGCGGCTTTTTCCTTCCACTGGGCCATGCCTGGGTGGGCGTAGATGTCCAGGGGGTTGTTCTTGCCCTTGCCCGCCGCCACCACGGTAAAGCCCAGGGCCTTGGCAAAACGATAGACCTCAATAATGGACCCAGGCTCGTCCCCAGCGGTTAGAGAATAGACAATGCCTGCCTGCTGGCAAAGACGGCGCAGCAGGGGGCCCACTGTCACGTCGCACTCCACATTCATCATGACAATGTGTTTTTTGTGCAGGATGCACTCCATAGTGACCCGGGCTCCCATCTCGGGGGAGCCGGTGGCATCTATGACCACCCGCACGGTAGAAAGGGCCACGGCCAGGTGGTAGTCGGTGGCGGCCACCTTTTTGCCCGCGGCCACGGCGGCCTCGGCCTCTTCCAGGGTAGCGCAGCCTACCACTTCCTCTTGGGTGCTGGCCTGCCGGTAGCCGTCCAGGCAGGTCTCCAGGGTCAGGTCTACTACAATATCCAGCTCCATACCCTGCATCCCGGCAATTTGGGCGATGATGTCCTTACCCATTTGTCCCGCGCCGATAAGGGCCACCCGAACTGGCCTGCTCTGGCGCTGCAACTCAGTCAACTTCTGGTCAATCTCATACATGGAAATTCCTTCTTTCAAAATTTTATATAGTAAAAAGAAAGTATAGCATGGCGTGCTTTTGAAAAACAGAAGAAAGGCTCTGGTATATATTATGTCTCATGCGCAAGAAAATTTCAAGTACTTTTTCAAAAAGAGAAAATAATTTTGAAAAAGTACTCGCGCTTTGTTAGATTATGTGGTAATATACAGGCGTAAAAGAAAAGTTTAGCTCGTTTTATACAAAAAGCAAATAAAGATTCTGAAAACACCTCTGAGCTTTTTGAGAGAGGGATTTTCAGGCGGCTGATGTAAAAGCGGGCGGCTAAATTTCAAAAAGTGATGGATTAATATGAAAGCGAAAAAGTGGATCGCCATTCTAATGGCGGCGGCCCTGGCAGTTTCCACCGCGGCCTGCGGCGGAGGAGACGAAAGCAGTACGGCAAGCGGCGGGGGCAAAACCTCTTCCGCCCAAAGCAGCCAGACCGGCGGGGGCGAAGAGACCCCCGAGGACGGCCCCATGACCCCATATGCGGAGACGTACACAGCAAACTTTGGGCGAGATATGGACATCAACAATAGCGAGTCGGCAAAGCTTGCGGATTTTGGCGAACCTTATACGGATAATCGCTGGACACGCCTGTTTGAGGAGAAGCTGAATATTAAGACCAACTATGAATTGATTGCTACTGGCGACCAGTACAATCAGCAAATTAAGCTGCAAATGTCCTCGGGAGAGCTACCTGACTTTTTTGCTATCAACAACTGGTCCGATTTTCAGCAGATGGCAGAGGGCGGTCTATTGGCAGATATGACCGATTTGTATGAGAAATACGCTTCCCCTTTGCTCCGCTCCATTATTGAGGACGAAAGCGATAAAGCTTTTTTGCCAGTGTTCTATGAAGGCCGTATATATGGCGTTCCTCGGATTATGCCCTCTACCAACGGCTACAACCATCTGTGGATTCGCCAAGACTGGCTGGACAACCTAAAGCTGGACCGTCCCAAGACCATGGACGACGTACTGAACATCGCCCGGGCCTTTAAAAACAACGACCCCGATGGCAACGGCGAAAACGACACCCTGGGCATGCGCCTGGACAACGCCTACAAGTGGGCCTCAAAGGGCTTTTTCTGGGGCTTTGGGGCTTACCCGGACGTCTGGATCACGGATGAGAATGGCAAGGTGGACTTTGGCAGCGTGCAGCCCGAGATGAAAAAGGGCATTCAATTCATCAAGACCATGCTGGAAGAGGGCCTGGTAGACCCCGAGTTTGCCACCACCGAGCGGAACACCTCTATGGAGGACGTTACCAACGGGACCATTGGCATGTACTACGGCTGTCACTGGGAGACCCCCAAAGATAACGTGTTAGCTGACTCTAATGCCAATTGGGTGGTCATTCCCCTACCTACAGAGGACGGAAGTCCTGTACGTATCCCCTTATCACTAGGTTGTCCAGAGGGCGCTTATTGCGCCACGGTGAACGCAGAGCATCCCGAGGCTGTGATCAAGATGCTGAATGTGTATGTAGAAGCCTTGTTTGGTGAGAATGGAGACTTCAATAAGTACTTTGCCGTAGAGGGCGTATCCCCCATATGGAACTATGGCCCAGTGAATTTGCTGGACCCCGAAATCGACGTGGACGCCTACCGCCAGTGGAAAGCCGCTTGTGAAACCGGCGACTATGAGAACATGACCGGCTCCGGCAAGGGGTTCTACGAATACAACGAGGCGGGCTTGATTGAGTACGGCCTGATGTTCGGCCCCGGTGAAAGCGCCTTCGCCTTTGTGGACCAGACCTACCCGGACCAGGTAATGGAAAACGCCTACTTTGGCGCGGCCACCCCCACCCAGGTAGAGCGGGGCAGCTCCATGAACGAGCTCATCGACACCACCCTGGCGGCCCTGATGACCGGCCAGCTGGACCTGGACTCCGGCTTTGACCAGATGGTTTCCGGCTGGCGCGGCATGGGCGGCGACCAGGTCATTCAAGAAATCCAGGAGATTCTGGACGCCTACGAAAACAGATAAAGGAAGCGGCCGCCCCAGGGCGGGGCTCTTAAAGGAGAGGGGACGGCGAAAAAGCGCAGTACGCCGCCCCCTTCCCTCTTTAGTAGTTCAAAAGCGCTTGGGCCCCATAGGCCGCGCCGCCGGAATATCCCAACGAAAGGATGAGCTTACCTATGAAAGCGACCATAAAAAAGCGCAGTAAGCGCATGAAGCAGTGGCCCCTGCACCTGATGCTGCTGCCCGGGGTGGTCCTGCTGTTTATTTTCTCATATGTGTCAATGGCCGGAATTGTCATCGCGTTTCAAAAGTACAACCCTGCGAAGGGCTTTATCTTTAGCCAGAAGTTCAACGGCCTGGATAACTTTTCCTATATCTTTTCCATGCCGAATATTGGCCAGGTGTTTTGGAACACCGTCTTTATGGCGGTCTCTAAGATTATTTGGGGCATGATCGTGCCCATTGTGGTGGCTTTGCTGCTTAACGAGCTGCGCTCTCGGGCCTTTAAACGCACCGTGCAGACCGTCATCTATTTTCCCTATTTTCTTTCTTGGATTATTCTGGCCGGGGTGTTCACCGACATTCTTTCCCCCACCGACGGCGTGGTAAACCAGCTTTTGGGTATGTTTGGCATAGAGCCTATCTACTTTTTAGGGGACAAGCAGTGGTTTCCCATCACCATGATTATTACGGATGTGTGGAAGGGCTTCGGCTTTGGCACCATTGTGTACTTAGCGGCCATCACGGGCATAGACCCCACCCTGTATGAGGCCGCCCAGATTGACGGGGCCTCCCGCTGGCGGCAGACCTGGCACATCACCCTGCCCGGCATGCGGATGATCATTGTCCTGATGATAATTCTCAGCCTGGGCAATGTGCTGAACGCTGGCTTTGACCAAATCTTCAACCTGTATAACAGTCTTGTGATGGAGACCGGCGATATTTTGGATACCCTTGTGTACCGTCTGGGGCTACAACAGACCCAATATGGGCCCTCCACGGCGGTGGGGCTGTTGAAATCGGTGGTATCTTGCGCGCTGATTTCGGTATCCTATTTCATTTCCTACAAGGCCTTTGACTACCAGATGTTTTAGGAGGGGGGAGCGAATACCTATGAAACTAGAAACAAGAGGCGTAAAGGTCTTTCGGGTGTTTAATGTGATCATCCTGACTGTGATTTCGCTGCTGTGCCTGCTGCCCTTTTTAAACGTGATGGCCCTGTCCTTTAGCGACAAGATAGCAGTGGCGAAAGGGGAGGTAATCTTTTGGCCCGTGAACTTTAGCCTGGACTCGTACCACTACGTCTTGGACCAAAAGCCCTTCTGGCGGGCCTTCCTCATCTCCCTGGAGCGGGTGGCCCTGGGGGGCGGCCTGGGCATTTTCCTTACCGTGCTGTGCGCCTATCCCCTTTCCAAATCCAACCAGGTGTTCCGGTTCCGCACCGTGTATGTATGGTATTTCTTCATCACCATGCTGTTCAGCGGCGGGCTGATTCCCGGCTACGTGGTGGTCACCAACCTGGGGCTGAAAAACACCATCTGGGCCCTGGTGCTGCCCGGGGCGGTGAGCGCCTACAATATTTTGCTGATGTTGAACTTTTACCGGCAGCTGCCCGGCGAGCTGGAAGAGGCGGCGTTTATCGACGGAGCGGGGCACTTTAAGACCTGGCTGCACGTGTACCTGCCCTGTTCGGTGCCCTCCATTGCCACCATAGCCCTGTTCACCATTGTGGGCCAGTGGAACGCCTGGTTCGACGGCATCATCTATATGAGCAAAACCGACCTGTACCCCCTGCAAAGCTATTTGCAGACCATTGTCACCCGGCTGGACTTCCAAAATATGACGGTGGAAGAGCTCAAGCGGCTTTCGGCCCTAAACCAGCGGTCGCTGATTGCCGCCCAGATGGTGATTGCCATGGTCCCCATTTTGTGCCTGTATCCCTTTTTGCAAAAGCATTTTGTATCCGGCATTGTGCTGGGCAGTGTAAAAGGATAGGCATGTCCCATCGTACATTCTATTTATAATGAAAGGAAGTTTTTTTATGCAGCTGCTGCGTGTCAGCGAAAACAAGCGTTTTTTGTGCCTGGAGGACGGCAGCCCCTTTTTCTGGCTGGGCGACACCGCCTGGGAGCTTTTCCACCGTCTGAGCCGGGAAGAGGCGGAGCGGTATTTTCAGACCCGGGCCCGGCAGGGATTTACCGTGTCGCAAATGGTGGCCCTGGCAGAGTTCGACGGCCTCACCCAGCCCAACTATTACGGCCGGCTCCCCTTACTAAAAAACCGGGCCGGCCAATACGACCCCTGCCTGTGGGACAACGCAGGGCCCAACTCCTACTGGGACCATGTGGACGCGGTGCTGGACCTGGCCGAAAAGTATGGCGTCTATGTAGCCTTTGTGGCCACCTGGGGGGATAAGTATTACCAGGCCCATGGGGTGGGGCCCGAGATCTTTACCCCTGAAAACGCCCGGGAATATGGGCGTATGCTGGGCCGGCGCTACGGCGGCCGGGATAACATTCTCTGGGTCATGGGCGGCGACAGAAACCTTAAATACTACGACCACTTTAAGGTGAACGAGGCCCTGGCCCTGGGCATCCAGGAGACGGAGCAAAAGCGCCACCTGATCACCCTGCACCCAGGCGGGGGGCAGTCCAGCTCTTAGAATCTGTTTAGCATCTATTTAAGAGCAGACGAATAAAGGCAAGAGAAAACATTTGAAAAGAGTTCTGTAATTTACGTTCGCAGTTTTTCCAGAGTCTCCGACATTTGTCGAGCCAGG
>CAJTCU010000012.1 GCA_910574935.1 Oscillospiraceae bacterium | reverse complement strand
CTCTGTGCATACTGGGAATCTTCCTTATACGGCGCAGGATATCTCTCATAACATTCATTCATTTATGCGTCGGCTCCAGCATAATCCCTCTCGGGTTATTCGTTTTTTCCTCCATCCGCTTCTTTCCTATCTTTCGGCGGAGGAGTAATACCTTACGAGGGAGCAAAAGAAATGTTGTTGGTAGATGAAGTTGATAATAAAGAGTTTTTGACAGGATTGTTTAATGCTATGTATGAGGAATTGCCTACCCCTAAATCGAAAAAGAAGAAATAATAAAATAATAATTTGAGAGGAAGTGTTACTGATGGAAAAGTTTAAGCCGTTTATTATACCTGTGGCATTATTGGTTTTAATTGACCAGACGGTTAAAATAGTAATTTCAAAAGTATTTATGAAATGCGAATTTGATATAATAGCCAAAGTTTTAAGATTTAATCCAGAACTAAATACTCGTTTATCTTATGCTGGAAATTTCTTCGAATTATTATCAAGTCCGTTTGTTACCATTTTATTGAATGTGTTTGTTTTGTTCCTCTTTTTTTCAGGATATATGCTATATCAGGCAAAAAGAGCACATATAAGTTTTTGGGTAAAAATAATAATGATTTGTGGCATATCGGGATGTTTATGTAGCTTGATTGATAAGCTGTTTTGGGGTGGAAGTTTAGATTTTTTGCAGATACCTACCCTTTTTATTTTTGATTTGAAAGACTGCTATCTTACAGTTGCAGAAGTTATATTTGTTGCTATTGGAATTTTGAATAGCAAAGAAATATCGGTTAAAGAGTATTTACATTTTTGTTGTAACAAATTTAGCTTGTAAACTTCTGGTTTATTATTTCTTATACATCGGGTCAACTTGCCCCGAACTTTTACAACTAAATACCCGCCGCCCACACAGCGGCACACCGAGCAGGAAATCTGAAAAGGTCTCCTGCTTTTTTTCTGCCCCAAATGAGGTGGTAAAACGCCACCCCATCCACCAATTACCGAAAGGAGGGACACGAAATGCCCTGTCCACACAACGAAATCACGATTGTTCAGCGCAGCCAGCGGCAGTCTGCGGTTGCCGCCGCTGCTTACCAGAGTGGCGAAAAGCTGTTCTGTGAATACGACCAGCAAGTGAAGCACTACCCAGAAAAGCGTGGTATCGTCCACAATGAAATCCTGCTCCCGGCAAATGCCCCACAGGAATATGCAGACCGCAATACCTTATGGAACGCCGCCGAAGCGGTGGAGAAGCAATGGAACTCTCAGCTTGCAAGGCGGTGGGTGCTTACCATCCCCAGAGAAATACCGCCCGACCAGTACGCTGTCCTTGTCCGGGAGTTTTGCCAGAAGCAGTTTGTTTCCAAAGGCATGATTGCTGATTTTGCTATCCATGACCCCCATCCGCCGGGACATAATCCCCACGCCCATGTCCTGCTGACCATGCGGGCAATGGACGAACATGGGAAATGGCTTCCCAAGAGCCGCAAAGTTTATGACCTTGACGAAAACGGGGAACGGATCAAACTTCCGTCTGGCAGGTGGAAAAGCCACAAGGAGGATACGGTGGACTGGAACGACCAGAAGTATTGCGAAATCTGGCGGCATGAATGGGAGGTCATCCAGAACCGCTATCTGGAAGCCAATGACCGCCCGGAGCGTGTGGACTTGCGTTCCTATGCCAGACAGGGGCTTGATATTATCCCTACTGTCCATGAGGGGGCTGCTGTCCGTCAGATGGAAAAGCGTGGTATTCAGACGAATATCGGCAGCCTGAACCGGGAAATCAAAGCCGCCAACAATCTGATGAAGTCGATCCGGCAGCTTATCCAAAACCTCAAAGGCTGGATTACCGAGCTGGGCGAAAAACGGAAAGAGCTGCTTGCACAAAAGGCGGCGGAGGAGGCAACACTTCTTCCCAATCTGCTGATGAAGTATATGGAGATACGAAAGGAAGAACGGAAGGACTGGACAAGGGCTGGACAGAACCGGGGGACTTCACAGGACTTAAAGGCAGTCAGCGAAGCCCTGTCCTATCTCCGGCAAAAGGGGCTTTCCACTGTGGAGGACTTAGAAGCGTTTCTGGAATCTTCCAGGAAATCAGCCGCCGATTACCGCAGTCAGATGAAGCCAAAGGAAGCCCGCAGCAAAGTGATTGATGGGATTCTTGCCAGCCGGACAGACTGCAAGGAATGTAAGCCTGTCTATGAGAAGTACCAGAAGATATTTTTCAAGAAAACAAAGGAGAAATTCAAACAGGAACACCCGGAGGTTGCCCGATATGCGAAAGCCGCCGCCTATCTTGCCAAGCACCCGGACGATAAGGATAAAACGAAAAATGAGCTGCAACAGGAGCAGGAAACGCTTCTTAGCGAAATCGCAGAGCTGAAAGTACCGCTGACCGAGGTACAGGAGGATTTGAAGAAGCTGCGGGACATCCGCTACTGGGTACGGAAAGCCACACCCGGCACAGAGGAAAGCAAAGAGCCGCCCAAGAAGCAGCCTATCAAGGAAGTCTTGCAGGATAAGGCAGACGAGAAAAAAGCACAAAGAACCGCCCCGGCGCAGACGAAACACAGACAACAGGATATGGAACTTTAACAGGCACTTGCCATTTTCAAGCAGAGAATGTCAGGTGCTTTTTTCTTTTTAAGGAGGGATAGATTTGAATTTATTTGAAGCTGTGAAGCAGTCCGTCACAACCAGACAGGCTGCGGAGCATTATGGAATCCATATAGGTCGGAACGGGATGGCTTGCTGCCCGTTCCATCACGATAAAACCCCAAGCATGAAGCTGGATAGGCGTTACCACTGCTTCGGCTGCGGTGCGGATGGGGATGTGATTGATTTTGCCGCCGCCCTGTATGGGCTGGGAAAGAAAGAAGCCGCCGTACAACTGGCACAGGACTTCGGGCTTTCCTATGAGGATTGGAAACCGCCGGGAAAGGCAAAAAAGCCCAAGCCCCGGCAGAAATCCCCGGAGGAACAGTTTCAGGAAGCAAAGAGCCGCTGCTTCCGTACCCTTGCCGATTATCTTCACTTGCTGATGGCATGGAGAATGGACTACGCCCCGCACTCCCCGGAGGAAGCCTTTCATCCCCGGTTTGTGGAAGCCTTACAGAAGCAAGCCCATGTGGAATATCTGCTGGATGTGCTGCTGTTTGGGGAGACGGAGGAAAAAGCGGCTTTGATTACGGACTACGGAAAGGATGTGATACAGCTTGAACAGCGAATGGCAGAGCTTGCAGCCACAGACGCAGCAAGAACTAAAAAACACCATGAACGCCATGCAGCCGCCCCAGAGCATTGAGGAAATCAAGGCGGGGCTGGAAACCACCGAGAAAGGCGGTGTCCGTCAGAGCATACGGAACTGCCTGACCGTATTCCAACGTGACCCGCTGCTTTCCGGGGCTATCGCATACAACATCCTGACTGACCGCAAGGACATCATAAAGCCCATCGGTTTTCACAGGGAAAGCACCGCCCTGAACGATACGGACATGAAGTATCTGCTTCTTTATCTGGAAGAAACCTACGGGCTTACCAATGAGAAAAAGATTGATAACGCCATCGGGATTGTGGCGAATGAAAACAAGTACCATCCCATTCGGGACTATCTCAATTCCCTTATGTGGGACGGTACAGAACGAATCCGTTTCTGCCTGCGGCACTTTCTGGGGGCTGACGCAGACGATTACACCTATGAAGCGTTGAAGCTATTCCTGCTGGGTGCAATCTCACGAGCCTTTCAGCCCGGATGCAAGTTTGAAATCATGCTCTGTCTGGTAGGCGGTCAGGGGGCTGGCAAGTCCACCTTCTTCCGTCTGCTGGCAGTCCGGGACGAGTGGTTCTCCGATGATTTGCGGAAGTTGGACGATGACAATGTGTACCGCAAGCTGCAAGGTCACTGGATTATCGAAATGTCGGAAATGATGGCAACCGCCAACGCCAAGAGCATTGAGGAAATCAAGTCATTTTTAAGCCGGCAGAAAGAGGTTTACAAGATACCCTATGAAACCCACCCGGCAGACCGCCCCCGTCAGTGCGTGTTTGGCGGCACTTCCAATGCCCTTGACTTCCTGCCCCTTGACCGTTCCGGCAACCGCCGCTTTATCCCGGTCATGGTGTACCCAGAGCAAGCCGAGGTTCACATTTTGGAGGATGAAGCCGCTTCCAGAGACTATATCGAGCAGATGTGGGCGGAAGCGATGGAGATTTACCGAAGCGGCAGGTTCAAGTTGGCTTTCAGCCCCGCCATGCAGCGGTATCTCAAAGAACACCAGCGGGATTTTATGCCGGAGGACACCAAAGCCGGGATGATACAGGCGTATCTTGATAAGTACACCGGGAGCATGGTCTGTTCCAAGCAGCTCTACAAGGAAGCCTTGAACCATGCCTTTGACGAGCCGAAGCAATGGGAAATCCGGGAAATCAACGAGATTATGAACCAGTGCATTTCCGGCTGGCGGTACTTCCCGAACCCAAGAATGTTTTCAGAATATGGCAGACAAAAGGGCTGGGAGCGTGAAAACCCGGCAACGGACTCCGGCAACCCGTCTGAAAAAACGATGGACGGTTTTGTGGAGGTCACAGAACAGATGGAGCTTCCATTCTGAGAATGACAGCCCGTTGCACCTCCTGTTGCTATCCCGTTGCCGAGCCGGTTGCCGGGGAAAATCCCTTATTTCCGGGCTTTTCTCCCTTATAACAACCAAAACAACAGAAAAATAAAAGAAAAGTATAAATAGTAAGTAGTGCCAGATTGAGATTGTTTGCAAGGTCTTTTGAAGCCCGTTGCCGGACTTCGTTGCCGACACCCTCTGTCTGGCTATTTTCATGTATGGAGGATAACTGCCTATGGCAAAAAACAAAACAGAGATTCATGTGACTACTGTGTTTGACGGAGAACTGGACGCCACTGATGTGTTCGTCAGCCTGATTTCCCAGAAATACGGAAAGATAAATACGAAAGAATATCTTGTTAAAAAGAAAGATATGGGCTATAATGAAGATGAGGTTCAAAAGAGCCAGATACCGTCTGGATTGTGTGGGTAAATGGCTATGATGAACGAAATGGAATACAGAACAATCGGAAAGGCACTTGCCGGGGGCTATCGTGCGGCGGTCTATTGCAGGCTGTCAAAGGACGATGACCTGCAAGGCGAAAGTGCCAGTATCGCAAACCAGCGTGATATGCTGGAAAAATACTGCGAAAAGCAGGGATGGGAGGTTGTGGCAGTCTATCAGGACGATGGCTTCACAGGTCTTAACATGGAGCGTCCTGATTTACAGAGGATGTTGAGAGCCATTGAGCGCAGGCAAATCAACCTTGTTATCACGAAAGACCTCAGCCGACTGGGGCGGAACTATCTGCAAACCGGGCATTTGATTGAGGACTTTTTCCCAAGAAACGGTGTCCGCTATATCGCCATGAATGATGGTATCGACACCCTGCGGGATAACAACGACATCGCCCCGTTCAAAAATATCCTGAACGAGATGTACAGCAAGGATATTTCCAAGAAAGTCCATTCCTCTTATCTTCTGAAAGCGCAGAAAGGACAGTTTACCGGGTGTCTTGCCCCGTTTGGGTATCGGAAAGACCCGGAGGACAAAAACCATCTGCTCATTGACGAGGAAACCGCCCCGATTGTGCGGCTGATTTTCGGATATGCCCTGAACGGTCATGGTCCGAACTATATCCGCAGACGGCTGGAGGAAGAAAAAATCCCCTGCCCCACATGGTGGAATCGGGAACGGGGGCTTCGCAATACCCGCACCAAATGGGAAAAGAAAGACCCGGAAAACGGGCGGTATATGTGGGACTTCTCCGTTATCAAAGACCTTTTGATGAATCCCGTCTACACCGGGGCGATTGCTTCCCAGAAAAAAGACTACCGCTTCAAAATCGGCACGATTGGGGAAAAGAAGCCGGAGGACTGGATTGTGGTGGAGGGACAGCATGAACCGCTGATTGACCGCATGAGTTTTGACATTGTGCAGAACAAGCTGAAATCCCGCCAGCGTCCGGGGCAGACCAATGAAATCAGCCTGTTTGCCGGACTGCTAAAATGCGGCGAGTGTGGGAAGTCGCTGACGATACGCTACACAAACGCAAAACATCCCCAGCGGATATACTCCTGCAAGACCTACAATGCCTTTGGAAAGAACCACTGCACCCAGCACCGGATTGATTATGACACCCTTTACAGCCATGTGCTGCGGAAAATACGGGAATGTGCCAGAGCTGCCCTGATGGACGGGGAAGCGGTTGCCGACCGCCTGACCAATACCTGTGAAGCCGAGCAGCGGGAACAGCGGGAAGCAATGGAACGCTCCCTTACAAGGGACGAGGAACGGATTGAGGTTCTGGACAAAATGGTAATGCGGCTTTATGAGGATATGATTGCAGGGCGTATCAGTGAGCAGAACTTCAACACCATGCTGGAAAGGACACAGACCGAGCAGACGGAGCTTAAAACAAAAGTGTCCGAGGGCAGGAAGCGGCTGTCCGATGAAGTCCAGCTTGCCAATGACGCAAAACAATGGGTGGAAGCCATTCAGGAATACGCCAACATCACAGAGCTGGACGCAGCCACCCTCAACCGCTTAATCAAAGAAATCGTCGTGCATGAGCGCATTGACGAAAATAAAACAAGACACATTTCTATCGAAATTCATTTTAATCTCAAACCCATCCCGGAGGTGGAACAGGTCACTGCCTGACCTGTCCCGCCGGGACGGTTCTCTTAACAACACCATATAGATTTTTTGTACGCCGCCGCCCGCCATCGAGCAGAGTTTTTACACCTAATTGGGGATAAAACAGCTTATGGCCGGAGGCGGCATCATCGTCATCGGCACGACCCTCATCCCGCTGCTGTCGGGGCTGTTTTAAGGGCGGCGGCTTATGGACTTTCTCACCGACTGGCTCACGGACTGGCTGAAAGAGCTGCTGATTGGCGGCATCATGGGGAACCTTGAGGGGCTCTTTGATACCGTCAATGCCCAGGTCGGAGAGATTGCGGTGCAGGTAGGGACGACCCCGGCGGCATGGAACGCCGGGGTTTTCTCCCTCATCCGCCAGCTTTCCGAGACGGTGATTTTACCCATCGCCGGGCTGGTGCTGACCTTTGTAGCCACCTATGAGCTGATACAGATGCTCCTTGAAAAAAACAATATGCACGAAGTAGACGTGGCGAACCTCTATAAATGGATGTTCAAGACCGCGTGTGCGGTGCTGATACTTTCCAACACGTTCAATATCGTGATGGCCGTCTTTGACGTGTCGCAGAGCGTGATTTCCCGCTCTGCCGGGCTGATACAGGGCTCCACGGCGGTTTCGCCGGATATGCTGAACGACCTCCAGACCACGCTGGAGGGGATGGACTTGGGCCCGCTTTTGGGGCTGTGGCTCCAGTCCTCGGTCATCGGGCTCACCATGCAGGCGCTGGGCATCATCATTTTCGTGCTGGTGTACGGAAGAATGATAGAAATATATCTGCTGACCAGCCTTGCGCCCATCCCCGTGGCGACCCTCTCCAACCGGGAGGTGGGCGGCATGGGGCAGAACTACTTAAAATCCCTTTTTGCCGTGGGCTTTCAAGGGATGCTGATTTTAGTCTGTGTCGGCATCTATGCGGTGCTGGTGCAGAACATTGCCGCCGGGGGCGACCCCATCGGCGCGATATGGGGAACCGTGGGCTATACGGTGCTCCTTTGTTTCATGCTGTTCAAGACCGGGACAATCGCCCGCAGTATCTTCGGGGCCCACTGATTTAGCGGCACTTCGGGACATTTTGTCCCAAAGGCCCGGAGAGGAGGTGCGCTGTGCCGAGGCGGTACAAGTTAGGCCCGGAGGGCGAAATGCGCCGGGCGTGGGGCGGAAAGCTCCCGGAGGAATTTGACCAGCGGGATATGCTGGCGTTCATGGCTGAAACCGACCTGCAACTGCAAGGGGCGGTATCAGCGGAAACACTGTCCGCGATACACGCGGCAGGCTACGACTATACGGGCGGGGCGGTCATCCCCCGGCCCGGAAAGGAGGATTTATCTATGGCGAACACACAGACGGCGGTGCAGACCGCCGAGGAACTGGCGGCGGCCCAGGAGGAAATGCGCCGTCTGATTTTCGAGGCCCCTATCGCGGAGCTGGCAAAACACCAGGGCATCAGCGTGGACGAGGCAGTGGCCCTCCGGGTGGAGCAGAACCTTGCCGCCGCCACTATCCCCATCGAGGTGTCGGTGCGGCCCATTGAGCCCCAGGGCAAGCTGATTGGCTTTGCCAGCGTCAACTTCGGCGGCGTGGTGGTGGACGATTTCAAGGTGGTGAACGGGCAGAACGGCATTTTCTTAGGTGCGCCCTCAAAACCCGACCCCACCAGCAGGACGGGCTACCGGGCCACGGTGCGTATCAATGACCGGGCCACCCAGGAGCGGCTGAACGCGGCGGGGGTGGAGGCGTACCATTCGGCGGTTGAGAAACTTATCGCCCGGGCCGAGGCGGTGCGCCCCGCGCCCATCCGGGAGCAGATGGATAAGGCGGGAAAGGAGGCCGCGCAGAAAAATGCCGCCCGCTCCGCCCCGGCAAAGGGAAAGGAGGGACGGGATGGCAGATAGCCCGGCTTTGGGACAAAATGTCCCAAACCTTAACCCGGAACCCTCCGGGCTCTACCTTATGGACGGCATCGCGGGCCTGCGCTCCCTCCCGGAGCACTCGGTTGATATGCTTCTGACCGACCCGCCCTACGGCACGACCCGCAACTATTGGGATGTGCCTTTGCCGCTCCCGGAGCTGTGGGAGGCGGTGCGCTGGGCGGTCAAGCCCTCCGGGGCGGTGCTGTTCTTCGCCCAGTGCCCCTATGACAAAATCCTCGGCGCGTCCAACCTCTCCATGCTCCGCTATGAATGGGTGTGGTATAAGAGCCGCTGTACGGGATTTCTCAACGCCCGCCGCGCCCCGCTGAAAAAGACGGAGAATATTTTAGTGTTTTACCAAAAGCTCCCCCTCTACAATCCGCAGTTTGAGCAGGGCAAGCCCTATAAGAAAATCGCATCCCAGCGCGACCAGAGCCCCAACTATGGGAAATTTGTCCGCTCCGGGAGCGGCTCGGAGGACGGGCGGCGGTTCCCGGGGAACCTGCTTTCATTCCAGACCGTGGCCCATACCGTCCACCCCACCCAGAAGCCCGTGGAGCTGTGCGAGTATCTGATAAAGACCTACACCGCCCCCGGCCAGGTGGTGGCGGACATCTGCGCGGGCTCCGGCACAACGGCCATCGCCGCGCTGAACACGGGCCGGGAATTTATCTGCTTTGAGACGGCCCCGGCCTTTTACGGCCCGGCCACGGAGCGCATCACGCAGGCGCGGGCGGCTGTGGCCGCTGGCGGAAAGGGGGTGTGACTATCGGTAAATATAACGTGATATACGCCGACCCGCCGTGGCGGTATGCCCAAAAGGGCCTGCAAGGTGCGGCGGAGCGGCACTACCCCACGATGGGGATTGAGGAATTATGCGCGTTGCCCGTGGCGGATTTGGCGGCCCCGGACAGCGTTCTTTTTCTGTGGGCCACGTTCCCCCAGCTCCCGGAGGCCCTGCGGCTTATCAAGGCGTGGGGCTTCCAGTATAAGTCCGTGGGCTTTGTCTGGCTGAAAAAGAACAAAAAGGCGGACAGTTGGTTTTACGGGCTGGGCTTTTGGACGCGGGCCAATGCGGAGGTGTGCCTGCTGGCGACCCGTGGGCATCCCCGGCGCAAGGCCCCCAACGTCCACCAGTTCATCATCTCCCCTATCGAGGGCCACAGCAAAAAGCCGGACGAGGCCCGTGAAAAAATCGTGGCCCTTATGGGGGACGTGCCCCGGGTGGAGCTGTTCGCCCGCCAGACGGCCCCCGGCTGGGACGTGTGGGGGAATGAGGTGGAGCCCACCGAGGGACTTCAAAATTTCGGGGCCCCCGCAAAGTCGGCAGACTTTGTGGGGAGAGGAGGCGCAACGGAACGGGGCGAGCTTTGGGACAAAATGGGTTTGTTGACAAAGTCGACTCTTGAAAAAAGATGCACAAAATTAAGCGGTGAAATGAGGTTATTCAAAGGAAGGGATCGTCTTTTTCCACCTATTTCTTTGTACGTTTTGCCAACGAGCGTTTTTCGTTTAGGACTTTGTCAACAGACCCAAAATGTCCCGAAGTGAGCGGAGTGAAGTTTGTGCCGACGAGTCCCAAAGGAAAGGAGGCTTGAAATGCCCTATGTGAATGTACCTAACGACTTATCCAAAATCAAGACGAAAATCGCTTTCAATCTGACGAAACGCCAGCTTGTGTGCTTTGGCGGCGCGGCCCTTGTGGGAGTCCCCTCCTACCTGCTGGCCCGGAGCGCACTGGGGAACACGGCGGCGCTGTTCCTGATGCTGGGCATCATGCTCCCGGCGTTCCTGCTGGCGATGTATGAGAAAGACGGCCTGCCGCTGGAAAAGGTGGTGAAGAACATCATCCGGGCCAAGTACCTGCGGCCCGGCGTGAGGCCCTACAAGACCGGGAACATCTACGCGCCCTTTACCGGGCAGGCGGGAAAGGAGGCAGTGAATGGAAAACCGAAAAAGCAAAAGAAAGAATAAGGCGGCGTTGTCGGCCCAGCAGTCCATCCCCTATGTGGCGATGCACCCGGACGGCGTGTGCCAGCTCCCCGGCGGGCTCTACACAAAGACCGTGGAATATGAGGACATCAACTATTCCGTGGCATCCACCGAGGATCAGTCCGCGATTTTCAGCGGGTGGAGCTCGTTCCTCAACTACTTCGACAGCGCCCTCCCCGTCCAGCTCTCCTTTATCAACCGCCGCTCCCACTCCACCAGCCGCTATGAGGTGAACATCCCCGCCCAGCAGGACGACTTTGACAGCATCCGGGGCGAGTTCGTGGGGATGCTGAAACGGCAGATTGCCCGGAGCAACAACGGCATCGAACGCTCCAAGTATATCACGTTCGGAGTCCCCGCCGGGGGGATTGCCGAGGCCCGGCCCCGGCTTGACCGGGTGGAGGCGGATGTGATGGGGAACCTCCACCGGCTGGGCGTTCCCTCGTCCTCGCTGGACGGGCGGGAGCGGCTGGCCCTCTTGCATGGCCAGATGCACCCCGGACGGCGGGAGCCGTTCTGCTTTAGCTGGGCGGATATTTCCAAAACGGGCATGGGGACAAAGGACTTCATCACCCCCAGCGGCGGCTTTGACTTCCGCAGTTCCCGGTTCTTCCGTGTGGGCGGCTTTTGGGGCGCGGCGTCCTATCTCCAGATTTTGGCGTCCGAGCTCTCTGACCGCCTTTTGCGGGAAATTCTGGAGCTGGACGCGGAGCTCACCGTCACCATGCACATCCAGACCGTTGACCAGTTAAAGGCGATAAAGACCATCAAGGGGAAAATCTCGGACATCGACAAGATGAAAGTGGAGGAGCAGAAAAAGGCCGTCCGCGCCGGGTATGACATGGACATCCTGCCACCCGACCTTATCACGTTCAGCAAGGACGCGGCGGAGCTCTTGGGGGATTTGCAGTCAAGGAATGAGCGGATGTTCCTTTTGACGTTCACCGTCATCAACCTCGCCCCCACCCGCCAGCGGCTGGAAAATGACGTGTTCACCGTCTCCGGCATCGCGCAGAAATACAACTGTGCCCTAAAGCGGCTGGACTGGCAGCAGGAACAGGGCTTTATGTCCTCGCTGGCCCTGGGCTACAATGACGTGCAGATACAGCGGGGCATGACAACAAGCTCCACCGCGATTTTCATTCCCTTTATGACCAGGGAGCTCCGTATGGGCGGGCAGGCCCTCTACTACGGCATGAACGCCCTTTCCCACAACGTCATCATGGCTGACCGGAAAAAGCTGAAATCCGCCAATGGGATGTATCTCGGCTCCACGGGCTCCGGCAAGAGCTTTGCCGCCAAGCGGGAATTGATAAACGTCTTTCTCGCCACCCAAGACCGCATCGTTATCGTTGACCCGATGGGGGAATATTCCCCGCTGGTGCGGCGGCTGGGCGGGCAGGTCATCGAGATCGCCCCGGACAGCCCCCACCATATCAACCCGATGGATATTCAGATGGGCTTGAATGACGAGGACAGCCCGCTGTCCATGAAAGCCGACTTCCTGCTTTCCCTCTGTGAGCTGGTGGTGGGCGGCAAGGACGGCCTGCAACCCATAGAGAAAACCGTTATCGACCGCTGTGTGCGGCTGGTGTACCGGGAGCTTGCGCTGGGGCTGGAGGGCGCAAAAATGCCCTTGCTCCAGGACTTGTACGAGGAGCTCTTGAAACAGCCGGAGCCGGAGGCAAAGCGCGTGGCGACTGCCCTTGAGCTCTACTGTACGGGCTCCCTTAATCTGTTCAACCACCCGACTAATGTGGACTTGAGCTCCCGGGTGGTGTGCATCGTCTTAAAAGGGCTGGGGGAGAACCTCCGCAAGATTGCGATGCACGTCACCAACGAGTTTGTCACCTCGGCGGTGAATACCAACTACCAGAACGGGGCGGCGACATGGTGCTACTTTGACGAGTTCCACATCCTGCTCCGAGACCCGCTGACCGCCAGCTACTTTGTGGCGGTGTGGAAGATGCTCCGCAAAAAGGGCTGTGTGCCCTCGGCCCTCACGCAGAACGTGAAAGACCTTTTGGCCAGCCGGGAGATTGAGAACATTCTGGATAACACCGATTTTCTCGTCCTGCTCTCCCAGGCCCAGAGCGACCGGGCCATCATCGCAAAACAGCTCTGCATTTCTGAGCACCAGCTTTCCTATATCACCCATAGCAACTCCGGCGAGGGCCTGCTGTTCTATGGGAATGTGACTATCCCCTTTGTTGACCGTTTCCCCAAGGGTGAGATTTACAACCTGCTCACCACCCGCCCGGAGGATATAGCCAATGACCAGAGGAACGAATAACGCCGGGCCCGCCGGGGACAAGGGCACTTCGGGACAAAATGTCCCAAAGTCCCCCAAGGGCCCCAAAACCAAAAAATCGAAATTCCGCATGGAAAGCGAACAGGAAAAAATCAGCAAATCCAAGCTCCGCATGGAGACGCGGGAGGACAAGCTGAACCGGGCCCGGAAAAAGCTGGAGGGCAAAAAGCCCCCTAAACCCCGGGGCCCGGTGCGCCGGGTGCTGGGGGCAGCCGGATGGAACGTCCACGGCTTTGTGCATGGCAAGGTTTATGAGGTGGAGCATGAAAACGTGGGAACCGAGGGGGCCCACCGCTCCGAGCTTGTGGGCGAGGCCGCCCTCCGGCATGGGACGCGGTATGCGAAAAAGCGCATCCGGGAGCACCCGGCCCGGGCCGTCCATAAGGCCGAGGCGCAGTACATCAAGGCCCGGGCGGACTACCAGTTCCGCATGGCCGCGCAGGAGAACCCGGAGCTTGCAAAAAATGCAGTTACCCGCTATTGGCACAAGCAGAAATTAAAAAAACAATACGCCAAACAAGCGCGGCAGGCGGCGAAACAGACCGCGAAACAAGGGGCCAAGGCCGCCGGGAAAACCGCCGCCGCCACGGAAAAGCTGGCGGAGCGGGCCGTGGCTTTCGTGAAACGGCATCCCGTGGGGACGCTTATCGCGCTGGCCTGCGTGGTGCTCATTTTGTCGCTCCAGTCCTGCTCGTCCTCCCTTATCACTTTGGGGAATGCCGCCGCAGGCGCGGTTGGGGCCACCACCTACCCCGCCCAGGACGGGGATATGCTGGGGGCCGAGGCCGCTTATTGTTCGCTGGAGGCGGAGCTCCAGCATTATCTCGATACCTACGAAAGCACACACGACTATGACGAGTACCATTTTGATTTGGACGCTATCGAACATGACCCCTATGTGCTGATTTCCTTATTGAGCGCATGGCATGAGGGCGAGTGGACGCTGGCGGATGTCCAGCCTACGTTGCGGATGCTCTTTGACCGCCAGTACACGCTGACAGAGAACGTGGTAAAGGAGCGGCGGTACTACATCGAAACGGATACATGGACGGACGAGGACGGCAATACCCACACCGACAGCTACCGGGTGTATTACGATTACTACATCTGTACTGTGACACTGGATAACTTCAACCTTTCCCATCTCCCTATCTACATCATGGGGGAGGACAAGGTTTCCCGGTATTCCCTCTACATGGCTACGCTGGGCAACCGCCCAGACCTCTTTCCCGGCTCGTCCTATGTGGGGAAATACACCAGCCCGCCGGAAGGCTACGAAGTGCCGGGGGAATATCTGGACGATGAAACATTCGCGGCGATGCTCTCCGAGGCCGAGAAATACCTCGGTTATCCCTATGTATGGGGCGGGAGCTCCCCGGCCACGTCCTTTGACTGCTCCGGCTTTGTTTCGTGGGTAGTCAATCATTCCGGCTGGAACGTGGGGCGGCTGGGGGCCCAGGGGCTTTACAACATCTGCACCCGCACCAGCTCCCCCCGCCCCGGCGACCTTGTTTTCTTCAAGGGAACCTATGACACCCCGGGAGTCTCCCACTGTGGCATCTATGTGGGGGACGGGATGATGATACACTGTGGCGACGTGCGTCCAGATAGGGCGAAAGTAGAAGTAGATGAAAGGGGGATAGATTGAAGGTACTACCCCGTAAGATAACACGGGAATCCACCTGACTAACCGAAAGGCGAAAGCTGACACGGGAACATAGCACGTCAGGAAAGCGGAAAGTCACCTAAAGGCAATCGGGTGCGACTGAACCGCAAGGATAAGTGAATATGAGGATAATTCTGGGTTTGAATCTTGTGAGTTCCCAGTCCCTGTTCAGTGTGGGCATAGGAAATTTGCCTGAAACCTATGGTGCGAACAGTGTTAGAAAGGCGAACCTTCAGACACGTTATCAGCAATGCCGGAAAGGGTTGCCTTCCGGCAGGTTATCAATTATCACGCACGGCACGCCGGAGAACCGGTGTCAACGGAACGAAAGCATATCCGACAATTCACACTTACCTACTACTTTCGTTAACTGGAGATTGCCTAAACCAGAATGCCCGCAAGGGCTATGTGGCAGACACTGAAAATCTGGCATGGCAACGGAGCTTCCATAGTAGTCCGAGAACCCTGAAAAGACAGGGAAAGCCGCTCACATGGCGAAGGGAAGCAGTCTGAGCGAATTAAAATCAAAAATTGATTAGGGAGGAAAACCTCAATGAAACCAACAATGGAGATTTTAACCAAATTGCAGGAAAACTCAAAGAAACACCATGATGAAATATTTACAAGGCTCTACCGTTATCTGCTCCGCCCGGATATATACTTTACCGCCTACCAGCATTTGTACTCAAATGACGGTGCTGGAACAAAAGGCGTGAATGAGGATACGGCGGACGGATTCAGTGAGGTATATGTAGAGCGGATTATTGAAGCGTTGAGGACGGGAACATACTGCCCGAAGCCAGTACGCCGAACCTATATCCAGAAGTCCAACGGGAAAATGCGCCCTTTAGGGCTGCCAACTTTTGCGGACAAGCTGGTTCAGGAAAGCATGAGAATGGTTTTGGAGGCAGTTTACGAGCCGGTTTTCTCACACTATTCACACGGGTTTCGCCCAGGAAGAAGCTGCCACACCGCATTAGCGCAACTCAAGAAGGAGTTTATTGGGGCAGGCTGGTTTATTGAGGGCGATATAAAAGGCTGTTTCGACAACATCAACCACACGGTGCTGATTTCCGTACTAAAAAAGAAAATCAGGGACGCCAGATTCCTAAACCTCATTCAGCTGTTTTTAAAGGCAGGCTACATGGAGAACTGGAAATACTATGGTACTTACAGCGGCTGTCCGCAGGGCGGGATTATTTCACCAATCCTTGCGAATATCTACCTGAATGAACTGGACAGCTATGTTGAGGAATTGAAAAAGGAGTTTGATGTCAAGACACCGTACAAAACAACGCCGGCATATCAGGCGATAGCAAGAAAGCGGGCAAACCTCAAAAGAAAGATAGACCGCCGGGAGGACGGTACAGAGCGTGACCTGCTGATAGCGGAATACAAGAAGCTGTCGGGAGAGTTGTATAAAACCCCGGCGAAGCTATGCGATGACAAAAAGATTAAATATGTCCGCTACGCTGATGATTTCCTGATTGCCGTAAATGGGAACAAGCAGGACTGCGAATGGATTAAGGCGAAACTCACGGAGTTTATCCAAGATACCCTGAAAATGGAACTAAGCCAAGAAAAGACGCTGATAACCCATAGCAGTACACCCGCAAGATTTTTGGGCTATGATGTGCGGGTGCGCCGTGACCAGCAGGTGAAGCCGTGGAAGAAATGCAGACAGCGCACAATGAATAATACCGTGGAATTACTGATACCCTTCCAGGATAAAATCGAAAAGTTTCTGTTTTCTAAAGGCATTGTCAAACAAAGAGCCGATAACGGGAAACTGGAACCGGCTGGGAGGCTGTCACTGTTGCGCCACACAGATTTAGAGATTGTGACGGTCTTTGACGCTGAACTAAGGGGGATATGCAACTACTATCATCTTGCCAGCAATTACCGGAACCTAAACTATTTCAGCTATCTAATGGAGTACAGCTGTCTGAAAACACTGTCCGGCAAACACCGGTGCAAGCTGTCTAAAATTTATGACAAGTACCGCATTGGTGAGAAACGCTGGGGGATTCCCTATGAAACGAAAGCCGGGAAGAAAATCCGCCGCCTTACAAAGTTCAATGAGATTGACGGCAAAAAGTGTGAGGACATAGAGCCTGCGATAGTAACGGTTATTTCCAAAGGGAGAACCACGATTGATGACCGGTTAAAAGCCAGAATATGCGAACTTTGCGGAAAGGCAGGTGGGAAATTGGAGGTTCACCATGTAAACAAGGTGAAGAACCTGAAAGGAAAAGAACCGTGGGAACAGGTAATGATAGCAAAACGGCGCAAAACTTTGGTGGTTTGCTATGACTGCCACCAGAAAATACATCATGGATTCTAAGAGTTATTTCTGCAATGGAGCAAAGAGGGCGAGCCGTGTGCATTGAGAGGTGCAAGCACGGTTTTGGGAGGGGGCTGCGCAGACCTACCATAGAAATGTGGCAAGGCGGCGCTTTCCTACTCTACCCTATCAGCTACGCCAACTTAAACAGCAGCTACTGGCAGGCCCACTTCTACGCCTACGGGCGTTTACCATGAAAAGGAGGTTTTCAATGGCGATAAGCAAGAGCGCAAAAATCATGGCCGAGATGGAAAAGGTCAAGGCCAAAATCAGCGACCAGCAGGCCCGGCTGAAAGAGCTGGAACAGAAACACAAGGAGGCCGAGAACGAGGAAATCGTGGACATCGTGCGGGGCATGAGCATTTCCCTTGAGGAGCTCCCGCTGGTGCTCCAGCGCATCAAGGCCGGGGACACTTTGGGACAAAATGGGTCTGTTGACAAAGTCCTAAACGAAAAACGCTCGTTGGCAAAACGTACAAAGAAATAGGTGGAAAAAGACGATCCCTTCCTTTGAATAACCTCATTTCACCGCTTAATTTTGTGCATCTTTTTTCAAGAGTCGACTTTGTCAACAAACCCAAAATGTCCCGAAGTCCGCTGGGCCGGAAAAGGAGGACGCGGAATGAAAGGAAAAAAATATCGTGTAGTGGCGGCGGCTCTGTGCGCCGCTTTTTTGCTGTGCGGCATCACCACCACGGCCTACGCCGGGGGCGGCGAGGAATGGGAGGACGGTACGGGCGGCCCGGAGTGGGAGGGGCTTGCCCCCGTGGAGCCCACGCCTATGCCGGAACCCGAGCCCAATCCGTTCACCCCGGACGGCCAGGGGACGATGGTGGATAACGCCACCGACCAGGACGGCAAGGAATTTTTCACCATCATGGCGGCGGACGAGTCCGTGTTCTATCTGGTGATTGACCGCCAGCGGGAGACGGAAAATGTGTACTTTCTGAACGCCGTCACCGTGGCCGATTTGATGGCCCTTGCGGAGCCCTCCCCGGAGGCCGTACCCGAACCGCTCCCGGAGCCGGAGCCCGAACCTGCTACCGAGCCGGAGCCCGAGCCCGAACCAGAAAAATCCGGCGGGGCGGGGACGCTCCTGCTGGTGCTGGTGGTGCTGGCCCTCGGCGGCGGGGCCGGGTGGTACTTCAAGATTTACCGCCCGAAACAGCAGGCCGCCGCTCCCGGCGAGGATTTTGACGAGGCCGGGGAATACGGCGAGGACTATGGCGGCGGTGAGTATGACGACCTCCCCCCGTGGGATGAGGAAGAAGAAAAGGAGGACGGAGAATGAATTTCACATCGAACCCTTTGGAACGGGAAATGAAACGCCGCCCCCGGCCCCGGGCTCCCCGCCCGGAAAAGCCCCGGGAGGGCTCCCGGTGCTGTGGCTGTCCCTACTGGCGCGGCATCCCCTGCGGCTCCTGCTTTCAGAGCCTTTTGAAAAAGCCGGGCGGGAGGTGATATTTTGCGCGAGCTGACCCGTGAGGAAAAGGCCGCTATCCGCTCCCTTGTAGTGAAATGGTGCGCCAACTATGACCGGGAATATGGCTGTCTGCCCCTTGACTGCGAGTGCTATATGCTGGGGAAGTGCTGGACGGGGGCCTACTGCCGCTACTTCCGGGAGGCCGTCCTGCCGCTGAACCCGGTGCTGGAGGCCGCCCTCAATACCGAGGGGCCCGCCCCGGAAACCCGGCCCTGTCCTGTCTGCGGGCGGCCCTTTCTCCCGGACGGGCGGCGGCGCTACTGCTCCGTGGCCTGCTCCAAGGCCGCGAGGCAGAAGAAACAGCGGGGATATATGCGGAAATACCGGGGGTGATGTGTGAGCATTTAGGGGTATAAAAGCCCGCTGTTTTCAAGGCTTTCCGGGGCCGCTTTTGGGGCGGGGCGTACTTTTACACGTCCTGCCCCGATTTCCCCGGATGATGCTAACATTTCGAGAGGAGGTTCCTATGGACAAAAATCAAGGTTATACAATCTTAAAGGCCGTCATGCTGGAGAATGGCCGGGGCTTTGCGCTGGGGGAGCATCCCCGGGCCCCCTCCCCCTTTGTGACGTGGGCCTGCTATGATGACGAACACGGCGCAAGGCAGTATGAATGGGGGCATTATGGCAGTGACCGGGCCGCGCTGGAGCAGGACTTGCTGGAGCGTGTGGAAAACTACCAGCAGCAGTTCTCCGTCAAGGTGGCGCAGATTGAGGCCCCCGGCCTTTACAAGTATTATTCCACCCAGCGGCCCGTTGACATCGGTACGTTCCCCAAGCCTGCAGGCAACGCCCCGGACGAAATCGTAAACTACGACAAGCGCGTACCCGTGGAGGGCGGCGCGTTCCTTGCGTGGGGGCATCTGACCTACACAAAGCCTTTGACGGAAAAGCAGGCGGCGGACTATGAGCTCCGGCCCGCCCCGGAGGTGTCCGGCCTGCTGCGGGACGGCGGCAGGCCCCGCCCGATTGCCGAACAGATGAAAGAGGCGGCAAGGCTGGCCGGGGAACGGCAGGCCCCCTCTGCGCCTAAACGGAACGCGCCCGACCGGGGCGACAGATAGCGTGGCTGGCAAAAAGCGCCGCCGCCCCATCCATCTCCATGTGATGGTATCTGAGGAAGAGCAGGCACTTATCCAGGAACGCATGGCCCAGGCGGGCATCCGCAACATGGGGGCCTATATGCGCCGGATGGCCCTCTGCGGCTATGTGCTCCAGATTGACCTTGCCCCCGTCCGAGAGCTGGTGTCCCTCCAGCGGCGATGCTCAAACAATCTCAATCAAGTGGCCATCCATGCCAACACCTACGGGGGCATCTACCCCGAGGAAATATCGGCCCTCCAGCGGGACTACTCCGCTTTGTGGGGCCCTCTGTCTGATTTGCTGAAACAGCTTTCCGCGCTGGTGGAGCTGTGACCTGCTGGGGAGCGGTGCTGTGCCGCTCCCCGGCTTTTTTCGTACTTCGGGACATTTTGTCCCAAAGTCCCAACGAGAGGAGGTGCTACCACGGCCACGACCTACATCCGGCCCTACAAGAAGGCGGCGGGACTGAGCGCCGTCCAGACGATGGAGGAGCGTTTTGCCTACGGGCTCAACCCCCAAAAGCTGGGGGCCGTGTCCTCCCACCTTTGCGACCCGGCCACAGTCGCCGCCGAGTTTCTGCTGGTGAAAAGCGAATACCAGGCGGCCACGGCCCGGCCCGTGGAGCGCGGGGCGCTGTTCTTCCAGATACGGCAGGCGTTCCCGCCCGGCAAGGTGACGGCGGAGGAGGCAAACAAGCTGGGCTTTGAAACGGCGATGCGCTGGACGAAAGGCAAATACCAGTTTTTCGTCTGCACCCATACCGACAAGGGCCACATTCACAACCACATTTATTTCAATTCCACGGCCTTTGACTGCTCCCGGAAATTCCATAATTTCCTCGGCTCCAGCTTTGCCCTCCGGCGGCTGTCTGACCGGGTATGTCTGGAGCATGATTTGTCCGTGATACAAAATCCCAAACAGCACAGCAAGGGCCGTTTCCTCCACTATGGCCAGTGGGTAGGGGAAAAACCGCCCTCCGCGCAGCAGCGGGTGCGGCTGGCAATCATCGCGGCCCTTGAGAAAAAGCCCGCCGACTTTGCCGCGTTCCTGCGGCTGATGGAGGAGTCTGGCTTTGCTGTCAAGCGCGGGCGGGGCGGCGTGGTGTCGTTCCTCGCGCCGGGGCAGGATAAATACACCCGGCTCCGGGCATCCACCCTCGGCGCGGGCTTTGACCCCGAGGACATCCGGGCGGTGATTGCCGGGGAGCGGCCCCTCCCGGAGCTCCCCAAGGACGCGCCGCCCCCGATCCGGCAGGTGGGCCTTATCATTGACATCCAACAGCGCATGGCCGAGGGCAAGGGCCCGGCTTATGAACGGTGGGCGAAAGTCTACAACCTAAAACAGATGGCCGCCGCGCTCCAGTTTTTGCAGGAGAATAATCTGACCGACTATGACGCGCTGGCGGCCAAGACCACGGCGGCGGTTGACCGGGCCCACGCGCTGGCCGGGGAGCTCCAGACCACCGAGGCCGCCCTCTCCAAAGTCTCCGGGCTGATGGGGGCCGTGGTGGACTATGCAAAGGCCCGGCCCGTATTTGACGGCTACAAGGCGGCCCGGTACTCGAAAAAGTATCTGGCCGAACACGAGGCGGAGCTTGCCACCTACCGGGCGGCCCGGGCCGCTATGAATGAATTGTTAGGCGGTGAAAAGCTCCCCAAAATGGACGCGCTGAAAAAACAGCGGCGGGAGCTGGCGGATAAGAAAAAGGCCCTCTATGCCGAGTATCGGCAGGCCCAGCGGGATATGCGGGAGGCCGTGGCGGTCAAGGCCAACATCGACCATCTGCTCGGCCTTACGGACGGGCGCACTGATAAGGAACAGACGCGATAGCGGCGGTGACGCAGCCAACCTCTTTGGGACATTTTGTCCCAAAGAGCCGGGTTTGGGGAGGCTCCCCAACAAGCATTTTTGCGGGCCCCCGGCCCAGCAAAAATTTCGGAGTGTGGCCACACCCGAATTGCTTGCCGTTTGTGCGCTCCCCTATACATGGCGCGAAAAAACGGAGGTCGCGCTTTTCCTTACGCTCCCTCCGTTTCTCTGGCTTTTCTGATACCCTCTGCGGCTCCCTCTATGATGATAAGCTCCTTTTCGTCCATTCCGTTCAGCATCCGGTCAATGTGTTTCCGGCGCTCACTCTCGCCGCCCAGCTTGTCCGGGTAGAAAAATTCATCCACGGAAATATCAAAAAGGGTAACGAGCTTGTAAAAGGCGTTGAGGCTGGTGTGCTGGCCCCGATTTTCAATATACATGATGGAGCGCGGGGTGAGGTCTACAAGCTGGGCCAAGTGCTCCTGCGTCCAGCCTTTAGCTTTTCGTCTGCGCTTGATTTCTTGGCCCAGGGCATGACAGTCCAGGCGCTTTTCGTATTGGTACATTTTCACATCACCCCTATATTATTTTACATTTCGGGGCGGAATATGAGAACGAAATAAAATTTTATATTTTAGTAGTATTTGTTTTCACTTTTTCTGCGTGAAATTTTTACATTTCATAGAGTGATTTGCTATTGACCTATTAGGTAAAAAGAGGTATAATGATGTTGACCTAATAGGTTAATCTTTTGCAAACGGAGGAACACACAATGTCTATTAAACTATTGGAGTTAGATCCACAAAGGCGGGATGCTATTCTAAATTCGGCATTAAAAGAATTTTCTATGCAAGGGTATGATAATGCATCGACCAATATCATCGCTAAAAATGCCGGGATTTCTAAGGCCCTAATGTTTCACTATGTAAGTAACAAACAAGAACTATTTCTTGTCGTATATGATTACTTTTCCGAACTTATCAGAAAAGAGTATTTTGAATTGATGAATTACGAAGAACGCGACATTTTCACTAGACTGCGTCAATCGTACTTTTTGCAGATTAAAATGTCTGAAAAATATCCTTGGATTTTGGACTTTAATAAGCTATCACGCCCCACAAATTCCGCTGAGGTAAACGAAGAACTTGAAAGTCGAGCACATAAAGAAAAATCGAGTTGCTACCCAAAATTGTTCGATAACATAGATGAAACCAAGTTTAGAAAAGGGTTGAACATAGAAAAATGCAAGCAGCTTATCTTTTGGTCTAATGTTGGATTTGCTGACCAGCTATTAGAAAAAATTCGAGAGCAGAAAAGCGCTGTTTTGGATAGTGCTACCATTATTTCTGAACTTGATGATTATTTTGTTGAACTACGGAAAGTTTTTTATGAAATCAGCGATAAATAAGGCTAGGGAATATCCCATAAAGTTAAAAAGAAAACAGCACATCAGTGTTGCAGTGATAATTTGGATTGTCTTTTTTTCGATTGTATTTGACGTAGGCGAAAAGCATTATAATGGAGGAGATGAAATGGAAACAGCACAGGAACCAATCGTTGTAGCATTTCCTTTAAGGGGTGAATGGCTTGCACCAAACACTCCTGGCACAAAAATTCCCAGTCACGGCACAAACCAATTAGGAACAAGATATGCTTTTGACTTTGTGCAAGTAGATTGGAATAGAACAGGTTGGCCAGCATATCGCACAAGTTTTTTGCGATACCTTTTTTCGGGTATTCCATTAAATCAATATTATTGTTGGGGACAAGAGGTATATTCACCTTGCGATGGAGTTGTTGTCCAAGCTCAAGATGGATATGCGGAAAATTCTAAAACAAATTTATTTTCAGATACGGTTAATGCGTACAAAAACGCACATTATTTTAATCCCGAAAGAGATGATATACAATCTGTTGCCGGAAACTACATTATCATAGACTGTGGCAACAATGTATATGCCGCTCTCGTTCATCTTCAAACAGGTTCTATTCAAGTTTCTGTTGGTCAAAGTGTAAAGACGGGGGATGTAATAGGTCGGGTCGGTCATTCAGGTAACTCGTATGCACCGCATTTGCATTTTCAGCTTATGGACAGTAGCGACATAACGATTGCTAATGGATTACCTTGTGCCTTTGAGGAATATGAAGTTTATCAAAACAACGAGTGGAATGTCATACAAAACGGTATTCCTACAAGCACAGATAGGATACGCTTTGAAAAAACAGACTGAGAAATAGGAAATTAGGACTGCATAGCATAAAACATCCGCCCAACGGGAAATAAAAAAAACCGTTGTTGCGGCGGCTGATTATCTGCGCGCCAAAACAAAATACAGTAGCCTAACGGCGGTTTTGAAATAACAAATTTCAAGCCGCCGTTTTCTTTTGAAAAAATAGAATACGGAGGGTGTATTAAGGTCGCCCATTTTTAAGGACACGGCGGTATCCGGGAGGTATCGTTATGTCCTTTTTGATTTCTGCTACGCGTAACTTGTCAAAAAAAGTATAGCCCCACCACCGGGTTACTCCGGCCAACAACACGAAATTTGCAAGTACATAAAGAACTGCGTCATTTCATGCGCCCGCACAGTACAACGCTGTGCGGGCGTTGTCGTTTCTTGTCGGCTCCACTTTGGGACAAACAGGGTCTGTTGACAAAGTCCTAAACGAAAAACGCTCGTTGGCAAAACGTACAAAGAAATAGGTGGAAAAAGACGATCCCTTCCTTTGAATAACCTCATTTCACCGCTTAATTTTGTGCATCTTTTTTCAAGAGTCGACTTTGTCAACAAACCCAAACAGTCCCAAGGTGCGGGGCGGCTCCCCCGGGTGCCGCTCCCCGCCGCCCTCCATATCGTTTCCCGGCAACCCAACCACAAAAAACGATATGGAGGTACATATAATGACTATCATCAACTTGCGCGACTTTTACTACTGGTACACCCAGGACGAATATATTGAGGTTACTGACGATGTGGCCGAGGCGCTCCAGGCCAGCGTCCGCTACGAGGCGGCCTATACCGAGCGTGTCCGCTACAACAAGGCATACTATTCCTTGGATGCGGATGACGGCATCGAGTATTCCGCCTGCCTGCACGAGCTCACCCCGGACGAGGTTCTGGAGCTCAAGGAGCGGTTTATCCGTTTGTGGAACGCGCTGAACAGCCTGCCGGAAACCCAAGGCCGCCGGGTGGACGCTCACTTTATCCTCGGCATGACCTACCGGGAGATTGCCCAGGCCGAGGGCGTGGATAAGAGCGCGGTGCGTCGCTCTGTCCTGAGCGGCATCGCGCAGATGAAAAAATATCTGCAAAAAAATTTCTGATTGCCGTCTCCATTTGCTCCACTTTTCTGGTGGTATATGAGAGGAAGTTTTTTCTTCTCCACAACTGAATAGCGGGCGGCCCCGAGTGAACACGGGGAGCCGGGCGGCGGGTGCGCGGTGACTTCTCCCACGGGAGGACGAGCGACCAACACCACCGCCGCGTGTGGGGAATTTGCCAGCCCCACGGCCACGATCCGCGAGGGACAAGCTGGCCGCTTGCCGCTTGAGGCCGCCGCACAAAACAAGGAAATGCCGGGCCGCTACCTGCTGTCTTTTGACGGGCCAAACATACGGGCCCGGCGTTTCCATTTCAAACAAGTTCGAGACAAATTGTCCCAAGGTGAGGACAGGCCAAAGGGCAGCACTTTCGCGGTGCTGTCCTTTCGCGTTTCCCCACCAACCCAAAACGCAAAGGAGGTTTTACCGTGAAACTGACCGCACAAGAGCTGGAACAAATGAAAAGCGTGGACATCGGCGCGGTGAGCGCGGATGCGCTGGCTGACGTGAGCGGTATGGCCTTTGACCGCACCCTCCCCCGGGAGGAGCGGCTGGCCCGGTTTGTGAGACGGGCCGTCAATCCGTACTGCTTTAGCGTGGGCGGCGTGGGCGTGAAAATTGAGTTTGCCGAGGGCGGCCCCTCCCTCCAGGATACGCTGACCGCCTTTCTTATCCGGCAAAAGAGCGGGCTGTGACTGCTGTTGCGGCCCGTTCCTACTTCGAGACAAAATGTCCCGAGGCATCGGCATCCTTGCTGATACCCCGGAACAGAGTTATAATATAAGTGTAATGTGATAGGGAAGGAGGAACAATGGCACGAGCTAAAAACAGAGGAAATCAGCAGACATATACCCCTACATATACAATCCGGCGCTGGCGTTTGGGCGAGTACATCCGCCTTTCCAAAGAGGATTTGAAAAAGGGCAAGGACGACAGCAACAGCGTGAAAAACCAGCGTGACCTGCTGGGGGACTTCTACCAGCGGCACATGGACGAATTTGAAAGCGCGGTTGAATATGTGGACGATGGGCACACCGGAACGGATGCCAACCGCGAAAACTTCCAGCGGCTTTTGGCCGATGTGATGAGCGGGAAAATCAACTGCGTGATTGTGAAAGACCTTTCCCGGTTCGCCCGGAATTACAGTGACGCGGGGAGTCTGATTGATAACTTGTTTGTGCAGATGGGCGTCCGCTTTATCTCCCTTGCGGAGAACGTGGACAGCTACCTAAACCCCGACAGCGTTTCAAACATTATCGTTCCGATAACTAACGTGATGAACGATAACTATTGCTACCAGACCTCAAAGAAAATCCGGCAGGTTTTTGATTACAAGCGGCGCAACGGCCAGTACATCGGCTCTTTCGCTCCCTATGGCTACATCAAAGACCCAAAGGACAAGCACCAGCTTATTGTGGATGCGGATGCGGCTGAAATCGTCAAGCGCGTTTATTCCATGCTCCTGCAAGGCTCGTCTAAAAGGGCCATCGCGCTGTATCTGAACGAACACGGCACACCCAGCCCCACGGCCTACCGCCGGAAAAAGGGCCTGCCCGTTTCCTCGGCTGTGGCGGACGACCCCATGTGGGGAGCCCGCATGATACATGAAATCCTCACTAACCCCATCTATACCGGGGATTTGGTACAGGGCCGCCGCCGGGTGAAAAGCTACAAGGTACACCAGATTGAGGCTGTGCCGGAGGAAGAATGGGTGCGCGTCCCCGATACTCACGAGGCCATCATCACCCACGAAACCTTTGACAAGGTGCAGGCCCTGCTGGTACGCGATACCCGGACATCCCCCAAAGGGCGGGAGGTTCACTTGTTCAGCGGTTTTCTGAAATGTGCGGACTGCGGGAAATCCATCACCCGCAGCCAGAGCGGGAAAAATATCTATTACGCCTGCTCCACTTACAAGAACCGCTCCCGGACGGCCTGCTCCATGCACTCTATCAAGCACAACCGTCTGGAGGCCGCCGTTCTGTTCGCTATCCAGTATCAAGTGAACACCGCCGTTTCCTACTCGGAATTGATAGCCCGTATCAACTCGGCCCCGCTGAAAAAAAGTCAATCCCACCGCCTTAACGACCAGATAGCCGCAAAGGAAAAGGAATTGACCCGGATAACCCGCTACAAGCAGTCACTGTATCAAGATTGGAAAGACGGGGAGATCACCCAGCAGGAATACCGGGATATGAAAGCCGATTATGAACGGCAGGCCGCCGAGCTTGCGGATGTGCTGGCCCGGCTGAACGCGGAACGTGCGGAGCTGGCAAACGGCGTTGACAAGGAACACCCCGCGCTGGTAGCCTTTGCAAAGTATCAAAGCATCGAAACGCTGACCCGTGAAATCCTCACGGACTTGGTAGACCATATCAAGGTTTACGAAAACGGCAATATCAGCGTTCATTTCAAGTTCGCGGACGAGTTCCGCAAGATTGCCGAGTACATTGAAATCAACACCACCGATACCGCCGAGGCGGGCTGACCCCCGCCAAAAGCAAAAAACCTTTTGACAGTGTGTTTTCCTAATAGGAGTTAATCATAGGAATACCAGCTAAATTGATTGCGTCTATATCCCGGTAGATTGTACGAGGCGAGACCTCAAACATATCTGCTAACTCCTGTGCGCCCATACGCTTTTTATCAAGCAGTATCATAATAATGCTGACAAGCCTATTAATTTTCATCTGGTGACCGCCTCTCAAAAAGCCTCTATTTCATTATAGATTGTTGCCATACTGATGTCAACGATTAGATGGTAAGATAACGGTGTAAGTAAAATAAGGCCAATGAAAATGGAGGGTATTATGTTCACAGTCTACATTTACGTCCTTGACACCTTGGCAGATTGGGAGTTGGGCTATGTTACGGCGGAATTAAACTCCGGGCGGTTCTTCAAAAAGGGCGCGCCCGAAGTATTAGTCGAAACAGTCGCACTCTCAAAGGAGCCAGTCAAAACTATGGGTGGGCTGACGATTGTTCCTGATTGCTCCATCAGCGATATTGAGATGGGCGAAAAAAATGTACTGCTGTTGCCTGGGGCGAACACATGGGACGACCCGAAGCATAGAGCCATTATTAAAAAAGCCAGTGAGTTTCTTTCTGCGGGGGCTATGGTGTGTGCTATCTGTGGGGCTACCGCTGTACTGGCAAACGCTGGCCTGTTGGATCAGCGCCCGCACACAAGTAATGGAGCCGGATACCTTGAAATGGTTTCTCCCGGCTATAAGGGACAGAAGTTCTTTGTTGACGCACCATCTGTGGCAGATCGTAATCTGATTACCGCAAGTTCCACTGGGGGTTTACTGTGGGCAAAGCAGATTATTGAACGGTTAGATGTTTTTCAGCGCAACACATTGGAAGCGTGGTATGCGTATTTCAGCACTGGTGAGGCGCAACATTTCTTTACCCTTATGCAAACTTTGGCGTATACACTAATATTGTTTTAACCTGCCAGCAGTGGCAGCAAAGAAAAAAACCGCTGCTGGCAGAAAATTTTTCATGCCTTTTTGTACGGTGGTTTTCAAAAAATGAAAGCCGCCGTTCTTTTCATCTCCATAGAGAGCGACGCGGTAACGCTGACAGATACGGCGGCTGACAGGAGGCAGCCGCTATGAAGTACACAGTCATTCGACACAATCTGACAGCCCTTGATTTGTCAAAAAAAGCCCGGCCCCCGCCTGGGGGAACTACGGCCACGAAGTTATACTATACAATGCAGATATAGTAAATTATACAGTGCAAACCGCCCGGTGGGTCTGTGACCTGCCGGGCGGTTTTTGTCGTTCCCTGCGGCCTGGAAAATTTTCTTCACTTTTTTCTCTGCAGAAAGCGGTTTTGCGCGCAAAACTTGTGCCGCTGAACGCTCTGTTAGCGGAAAGGGAAAGTACACCACCATCCCCCAAACGAAAGGGGGTGAGAAGATGGAAACGAACCCCCGCGACTATGGCGAGCGGTGCAGGTTTGACGCCTTTTGCAAGACCGTGTTGAAGCATGAGGCAATCGACTACATCCGGGAAACGAAGCGGCGGGCCAGCCGGGAAACGTCCTTGGAGCGGCTGCCCCAAATGGCGATGGACAAGCTGTGTTCGGCGGACGACTATCCTAGCGACAGCTATGTGTTCTCGTACTGCGGCTACGACCTGCCGATCAGAAGCCAACAGGTGGCCGACGCCTTTGCCGGTCTGCCGGAGCAGGAGCAAAGCATTTTGATTTTGCGCCTGGTGCTGGATTTGACGGACAGTGAGATCGGCAAGGCCTTGGGCCTGTCCCGGAGTGCCGTCCAGCGACGCAGAACAAAATCGCTGAATGTCCTGCGGACAAAGCTGACAGCGAGGAAAGGAGGTTAGCACCATGAAGCGCCGGAACTATAAGGGCCGTGAACTGCTGCCGTTTGCGGTGAGCGATGCGGCCCAGGCTGGGGATGCTGATGCCATGGAGCAGGTCTTGCGGTACTACGAGGGCTACATAAACAAGCTCTGCACCCGGACGATCTACGACGAAAGCGGTTGTCCCCATGCCTGCCTGGACGAGTACATGAAAAGTCGCCTTGAAAACAAACTGATCCGCGCCATTCTCGGCGTGAATTGATAACCGGCCCCGGCTGGGAGGAACAGCTTACCCTTTCCCTGTTCCTCCCGCCTGCGGGCCTTGTCCTGCGTCTTGGAAAGGGGAAATGCCTTTGACGAAAGAACAACCTGAAATCAGAACTAAAACCTGTCAAATCGAATTGCCGCAGGCTATTATAGAAACCTTTGCCCGCTTTCTTGTCCCGGAGATACGGAAATACTATGACAGCGAACAGGGCCAGCGGGAGTTTGCGGAATGGCAGGAAGCACAGGGCAAAACAGAATAAACCGATAAAACAGCGGAGGCCAAGGCTTTTACACCTTGACCTCTGCTGTTCGTTTTGACATCAGAGCCACACCATCACGGCGAAACCGCCTTTGAAATAATAGGTGTTCGTCCAATGTCCATCTGGTGGACCATCAGGGACTCGAACCCCGGGCCGACCGGTTATGAGCCGGTTGCTCTAACCAACTGAGCTAATGGTCCCTAACAAATAATTGAGCTTATAAAACATCTAGTTTAAGATTATAATACCACATTTCCTTCCAGTTGGCAAGGCCTTTTTTATGAATCATGGATTGAAATTCAACTACTTATACTTATATAAAAAAGACGAGCTGAAGCGTTGGCTTCTTACCCGTCTCTTCAGACTCTTTTATGAAAGCTTCTTCCCATAACATATTGACTGAAAAACAGCATTTCATAAAGCTTTTGGATGCTACAAATCAGATCCCGAAAAAGTCCAGTGCCTTTTGTATGGACAAGTCCCAAAATGGCCACTCATGCCCATAGCCAGGAACTTCAAAAAATTCTGCTTTTAAGCCAATTTCTCCGGCATGTTTTTTGAATTTTTTGTATTTTTCCCATATAAGCTTGTCACTTTCTCCACAGGAAAAGAAAAGTTTAGGGAATGAAGCATTTTCCATCATCTCTGGCAGGCGGTCCCAAATATTGGCCGGAGACGCCAAATAGCTTTCCATGCCGCCCAAACTGTTTACCAAATTCTCTACACGCTTATTGAACATTTCACCAGCGGCGCCTTGCGCGTCTCCATCATATTTCGGCGTTTTCATCTCGTGGAGATTGGTAGGCGCGTTGGATAAGCTGGCAGCTCCCGCAAATTTTTCAGGGTTAGACACAGCATATTGCATCGCGCCGTTTCCCCCCATGGAAAGCCCCGCAATAAAATTATCCGGTTGGGCTGACGAGGCCGGTAACCACCCGTACACCAGGGGCATTAATTCATCCAGCAGATAGTCCCATGCATAATAACCCGTACCAAAGTTTGGCCAATTTAGATAATAAGCATTTGCTCCACTGGGCATTACCACCATAAGATTTCGCTCACAGGCATATGCTTCTATGTTTGTCTTTCGCACCCAGTCGGTATAATCGCCAAAGGTGCCATGCAGCAACCATAAAACCTTATATTTTTTCTCTGGGTTGTAAAATTCGGTGACGGAATCCTCCATCTGGCGGTCTGGAAGTATTATATTCACATCCGTGTTATTGCCTAAATACTGACTAAGGAAATTTAAATGAATAAGCGCCACACTGCTCACCTGCTATTCTCAAATTTTAGCAAAGGCTCGGTCTAAATCCTCCAAAATATCCTCCACATTTTCAAGACCTATGGACAAGCGAATCATTCCACCATCAATGCCGGCCGCAGCCAGTTGCTCGTCGGTTAATTGCCGGTGGGTCTCGCTGGCTGGGTGCAGCACACAGGTGCGAATATCCGCCACATGCACTTCATTAGAGGCTAATTGTAGCGCATCCATAAACTGGGCCGCTGCCTGCCGCCCGCCTTTGATCACAAAAGAGGTCACACCGCTGCAACCCTTCAGATACTTTTGGGCCAGCGCATAATCCGGGCTAGAGGGCAGTCCTGGATAGGAGACACTGACCACCTTTGGAGATTTCTCTAAATATTCAGCAACTCGTTGTGCGTTTTCGCAATATTTGCCCATGCGGACCGAGAGAGTTTCCAAACCTAAATTCAGCAAAAAAGCCGAATGTGCGGCAGGATACATGCCAAAGTCACGCATTAGCTGCATCCGCGCCTTAATAATATAGGCCATTTTCCCATAAGTTTCTGTGTAAGAAATACCATGATAGGACTCGTCAGGCTCGGTTAATTCAGGAAAATTGCCATTTGTCCAGTCAAAGTTTCCGCTATCCACAATAACGCCCCCCACCTGTACAGCATGTCCATCCATATACTTTGTGGTGGAGTGAATTACAATATCCGCGCCAAACTCGAAAGGCTTACACAAGATAGGGGTTGCGAATGTATTATCAACTACCAGCGGCACGCCCATTTCATGCGCAATTTTGGCAAAACGTTCAATATCCAAAACCTTCAGCGCAGGGTTTGCAATGGTCTCGCCAAAAACCAGCTTTGTGTTTGGTCTAAAGGCAGCCTTGATTTTCTCGTCGCTTTCGGCAGAATCCACATAAATACATTCTATCCCCAGTTTTTTCAACGTAAAGGAGAAAAGATTGATGGTTCCACCATAGATGGTAGGCAGACTAACAATACTATCTCCAGCCTTGCATATATTGAGAATTGTCAGCAGTGTGGCCGCCTGGCCAGATGTTGTGCACATGGCGGCCACGCCGCCCTCTAAAGCGGCAATTTTATCCTCCACGGCCATCACCGTAGGATTTCCAAACCGGGAATAACATAATCCCTTGGTGGGGTCATCAAAAATCTCTGCCACCTGGGCGGCAGAATCATAAACATACGTGGTACTTTGCACAATTGGCAGCACACGCGGCTCACCATTTTTAGGCGTATAGCCCGCGTGCAGGCATTTTGTTTCATCTCTCATTCTTTGCCACCTCCTATTCGCTGATGTGGCCGGAACTGACCCCCTGCACCGCATCACCTAGGGGCAGCCATTCCATAACCTTCAAGATGTACTCATCCCAGAACTTCCAGTCGTGCCCACCCGCGCTCTCACGCCAGGTAACGTCATACCCCAAGCTCTGCAATTTATCCCGGAACTCATGGTTGGGCTGAATCAGGCCGTCCTCGGTGCCACAGGCCAAATAGAACTTTGGTTTTTCCGCACAGTCCGCCTGCCTTTCCGCCAATGCGGTATAGTCGTTTTCACCGCCCAGAACTTTATCCAACTCGCCAAAAACAGACTCATAATAGCCACGGTTTGTCATCAAATTATCCGTGTATTCCGAGTTCAAGTTTTGCTCGTTAAGAACCAGCGCGGCAGACAGGCCACAGATGCAGCCAAAGGTCTCTGGATGCTGCAAACCATTGACAATGGCGCCGAAACCGCCCATGGACAGCCCGCCAATGAAAGTGTCCTCCCGTTTTCTGGACAAAGGAAAGCTGCGGCGGGTAAACTCCACCAGATCTTTCGAGATGAAAGATCCATACAGGGCGCTGGTTTTCCTGTTATCTACATAAAAGCTGTTGTCACCGCTGGGCATCACCACTGCCAGGTTTCGGTCCTGAGCCCAAGCCTGCAGCCGGGTACCTGTGACCCAGTCTGTGTAGTTGCCAAAAATGCCATGGAGCAAGTAAAGGGTTTTAAAAGGATGTTCTTCGGGCTGGGGCTGGCCGGGAAAAATGATCTTATCCGTGGGCAAAATCACGTTGATGGGAACCATCCTCATCAGTGATTTTGAACAGAAATTGCATGTGATAAGCGCCATAATTTACCTCCTGATTTTATATAAATTGTTGTGGCTACACATAGGTAAAACTTACCGCCAGCTTCGCGCAGCTTATTCCAAAGCCGCCAGGGATTCCTGAATCATCCGCACCTTCTCCGCCAGTTTTTCACCGTTAGATCGCACGCCCGCCACCACATTTTCTGGGGCTTTGCTCATAAAGGTCTCGTTATTCAGTTTGGCGTGGACCGTGTCCAGCTGCTTTTGGGCTGCGGCCAACTCCTTGTTCAGCCGGGCCCGCTCGGCCTCTCGGTCAATCAGGTCGTCCATGGGTAGGTAGCCCTTGCAGGCAGAGGTCACCACAGCCACCGCGCCCGGCACCTGGAAGCTCTCGCCGGTCTGCACGCCGCTGCAAAATGCCAGCCGCTGTATGGCATTTTTCTCAATTTCAAAGGCCTCGGGTTGTGCGGTTTCTATATAAAGATGGGCCTTGCGGCTGGGCGGCACATTCATTTCGCTGCGGCGGGTGCGCACACCGGTGATCAGCTCCATCACCTTTTCCATCTTCACCTCTTCCTGGGGGAAGTCCAGGCTTTCGTCAAACTCCGGCCACTTGGCCACCATAATGGCCTCCCCCTCGTGGGGCAGGCTCTGCCAAATTTCCTCGGTGATAAAGGGCATAAATGGGTGCAGCAGCTTCAGTGTGTTGCCTAAAACCCACACCAGTACCTGCCGGGCACGCTGCGGGGAATTATCAGAAATATTTTCGTCGTTTTGGGCCATGCGCAGCTTAGCCAGCTCAATGTACCAGTCGCAGAAATCGCCCCAGAGGAAATCGTACACTTTCTGCACCGCCACGCCCAGCTCAAAGCGCTCCAGGTTCTCGGTCATGTCTCTGGCTACACGGTTGAACTTGCTAACGATCCACTTGTCCTCCAGCTCCAGCTCCTGGGGCAGATGAGGGGAGACGTCTCTGCCGTCAATGTTCATGTGGATAAACCGGGCGGCATTCCAGATCTTATTGGCAAAATTCCGGCTGGCAGCCACCTTCTCGTCGGAGTACCGGGTGTCATTGCCCGGGCTGGTGCCAGTAATAATGGTCAGCCGCAGGGCGTCGGCACCGTACTGGTTAATCACGTCCACTGGGTCAATGCCGTTGCCTAAGGACTTGGACATCTTCCGGCCTTGGGCATCCCGCACCAAGCCGTGGAACAACACGGTGTCAAAGGGCGGCTGGCCCATGTGCTCAATGCCGGAGAAGATCATCCGGGCCACCCAGAAGAAAACAATGTCGTATCCGGTCACCAAGGTGTTGGTGGGGTAAAAATATTCTAAATCCCTGGTATTTTCCGGCCAGCCCAAGGTGGAGAAGGGCCAAAGCGCCGAGGAAAACCAGGTATCCAGGGTGTCAGGGTCCTGGTGCAGCGCGCCGCCGCAGTGGGGGCAGGCTGTGGGGTCCTCCTGGCTGACAATGGTCTCGCCGCAGCTGTCGCAGTACCAGGCAGGAATTTGGTGGCCCCACCACAGCTGCCGGGAAATACACCAGTCCTTAATGTTCTCCATCCAATTATAATAGACCTTCTCCATGCGCTCGGGAATAATCTTCACCTTTTTGCCGCGCACCGCGTCAATGGCCGGGCCTGCCAGGGGCTCCATCTTTACAAACCACTGGGTGGAGATGCGGGGCTCCACCGCTGTGTGGCAGCGGTGGCAGGTGCTCACGTTATGGCGCAGGGGCTCGATCTTTAGCAGGTAGCCCCCGGCCTCCAGGTCGGCCACAATCTGCTTACGGGCGTCCTTGCCGCTAAGGCCCGCGTATTTGCCGCCGTTTTCGTTAATGGACCCGTCGTCGTTCATCACGTTAATGATGGGCAGATCATGGCGCTGGCCCACCGCAAAGTCGTTGGGGTCGTGGGCAGGGGTAATTTTTACCACGCCGGTACCGAAGTCCATCTCCACATAGTCGTCAGCCACAATGGGGATTTCCTTGTTCATCAGGGGCAAAATCACTTTTTTGCCAATTAAATGCTGGTACCGCTCATCGTTGGGGTTCACCGCCACGGCGGTATCCCCCAGCATGGTCTCCGGGCGGGTGGTGGCCAGCTGGATGTCTCCGCTGCCATCGGCCAAGGGATAGCGCAGGTGCCAGAAGAAGCCGTCCTTTTCCTCAAATTCCACTTCCGCGTCAGAAAGAGCGGTGCGGCAATTGGGGCACCAGTTAATCAAGCGCTCGCCCCGGTAGATCAGCCCCTTCTCGTACAGCTTGACAAACACATGGCGCACCGCCCGGCTGCACCCCTCGTCCATGGTGAAGCGCTGGCGGTCCCAGTCGGCGGAGGAGCCCAGCAGCTTTAGCTGGCTGATGATGGTGCCTCCGTACTTCTCGTTCCAGGCCCACGCCCGCTCCATAAAGCCGTCCCGGCCCAGGTCCTCCTTGCTAATCCCCTCCTTGCGCATGGCCTCTACAATTTTCACTTCGGTGGCCAGGGCGGCGTGGTCGGTGCCCGGCAGCCACAGGGCGCTGTAGCCCTGCATCCGCTTCCAGCGGATGAGCACATCCTGGGTGGTCATGGTCATGGCGTGGCCCACATGAAGCTTGTCCGTAATATTGGGCGGGGGCATCATAATGGTATAGGGCTTTTTGGCCGGGTCTGCCTCCGCGTGGAAAAAGCCCCCCTTTTGCCAGAAATCATAGATGCGGCCCTCCACCTCTTTGGGCTCATAGGCCTTTGCCAGTTCTGTCTGCATTTTTTACTTCCTCCCTTATCTAAGGTTACGGGACTCTGGTCTCGTCTGCCGACTGGGCCGGCACTGTACAAGAGCAATGCTTTGCTCTTTGCCACGGGCAATCAGCGCCCCGCACCCTGCTGGGAAACTTTTTTAAAAAAAGTCCCCCTGGACCTTTTAAAAATTTTTACTTCGAATGATTTCGGAGAACCATAGATTGATGAACTTCTGCCACGAGCCAGTAGAACCTGGAACCGGGAACGTTTCGAGACGAAGGGCATTTCTGGGCCGCCATAGCCACCATGGCTTCCTCTGTAACCAAAGCCCCGCACGGACGCGCCCAGAACCCAGCCCCCACCGGGGGGCGCAGGCCCATATCATTACCATAAATCAAAACCGTCTCCGGCCCCGCTTATTCCACCGCGCCGGTGTATTGTGCGTACCGGGCGAACAAAGCCGCCGCCTCGCTGCGCTTGGTGTTGTTCCGGGGATGAAAGCTCCCTTTGTCATCCCCTTTCACCAGGCCCACCGCCGCGCAGATATATACCGCGTCCCGGGCCCAGCCCGCTATGACCGCGTCATCCGGAAAATCCGCTACCCCAGCGCCGCCCGCGTCCAGATCAAAGGCGTTGCACAGCACCAGACACATCTCCTGGCGGGTAATAGGGTCTCCGGGCCGGAATTTTCCCCCGCTGCCCTGCATGGTGCCGGTCTCTTTGGCCCAGGCCACCACCGGCGCATACCAGGCCCGGGTGGGCACGTCGGGAAAGCTCTCCACTCCCTGGTAGGGGGTTAGGTCAATGCCCTGCACGTTGGCTACGGCTTTCACAAATTCCGCCCGGGTAATGGTCTTATTGGGCAAAAAATTGCCCTTTGCGTCTCCGGAAAAATACCCCAGGCCAGCCACTAGCTCTACATTGTCAAAATACCAGGCGTCCCGCTTTACATCTGGAAAAGTGGTCTGGGGATAGTCCCGGCCGATATACACATAGGCTTCCCGGCTTTTGCTGGGATAAATTTTACCCGGAACCGTGATGTTTTCCGCCTTATAGGCGTCCCACTCCACGTGGGATTCCTGCTGGTCAAAAATCTGGCCCTGGGCGCGGGTTTTGCTGCCAATCAAAAAGTAGGTGTATACCCCGAGCCGGTCCTGTCCGTCGTCCCAGGTCAGGTCCAGGTTATACCACAGGCCGTCATCCATGAGCACGTTGTTCCACATGTGGGTGGCGCTGGAGACGCAGACGCAGGGAATGTCCAGCAGGTCGCAGACCAGCTTCATGGCTTTAGAGTAACCGTCGCAGACCGGGTCGTAAATATCCCCGCCAATCAGGCCGCTGTAGGCGCTGTGGCTTAGGATTTCTTCCTTTTCGGTGGGCCGCACATGGTTATAGCTGGACCGCTGTGCCAGCAGGTCGTGGGCCACCTTCAGTTTGCTGTAGGTATCTGGCTGCCTTGCGGCCTCGTCAGCCACCTTTTGGGCCTCTTGCATCATCTCGGTCCGCATGGCCTCCTCCTGGCCCCCATAGGGCAGCTCAAAGCCATAGTAAACATTGCTGACCTGCACCTTTGAGGCCCCCCAGGCACTGCTATAAAACACGCCGTAGGTGATGGTCCCGTCCAGCCACAGCAGGTCTGGCCGGTCGTAGCGCAGGGCAATGACCGCCGCGCCCATATCATTATAAATAGAGTTATACACCTGCTGGGCGGCCTGGCCGGCGGGATAAAAGGTGTGGTCTCGAATGCTCCCGTCAATGGAGACGCCGTTGATTCCAGAGACGTTTACATAGACCGCTCGAATGCCGTCAATATTTACCGCATTGCGGATCTGGTCAAAAGTGATGCTTTGCAAAGCGTTGTAGCAGGCCTTCTGCCGGGTGTTCAAACAGCTATACATAGAGCCACTTATCCCGGCGTTGGCAGAGGACTGGTAGCTTTCGGCGGGTAGTGCGCCAATCTCCTCTCCCAGTGCCATCTCTACATGGGCCGAGGCGCTGGGGTCCGCCGCAGCTATCGCCACAGGGGCCGCGCCCATAAGAACCAATACGGCCAGCGCGCCTGCCAAAAGCCGCTTGAGGTCCAATATGCTAAAATTCATTGCCGCACATCCCTTCATTAGGAGAGTTTATTCTCTGATATTATCCCTCATTTTCCCGAGATTGTCAAGTATTTGTGGCATAGGGGGAGTGTCCAAAACGAGGAGATAAAAAACAAGCTCCCGGCGAGCGCCATGAAAAGTTTCGTCAACCTTTTCAAAGGTTGCGGGGGTTTTTAGGGGCGGCGCCCCTAAACCGCCGGAGGCCGCTCTTTCGTCATAAACTCTTCTTTTCGGACACTCCCTGGCATAGGCCCGCCTTGTAGGCTACAGGACGGGGCGCAGGGGCGTCAATCTTCCAACATCCCTGCAAAAAAACGGAATACGCCCAGTCCGTCCACTGTGTCAGGGCGGGCATGGGCCAGGGTCATGCGCTCGGGGTGCCACTGCACCGCAAATACCCTTCTCTCTGGGCAGGCCAGGGCCTCCACCACGCCGTCTCCAGCCAGGGCCGCTACCTGGAACCCCTTGGCCACCTGCCCGGCCCCCTGGTGGTGGGCGCTGTTAACAAAAAATTCCTCTCCATATATTTCTCGCAAAAAGCCCTCTCCCGCAGTCACCCGGTGGGCTTTGTCACCTGTGGACTCCTCCCACCGGTGGGCGGCCGCGGTGGGCAGGTCCTGAACCAGCGTGCCCCCAAAGGCCACGTTCAGCACCTGAAGCCCCCGGCAGATTCCCAGAATGGGCCTGCCGGAAAACTGTGCCACCAACCCTAGCTCCGCCCGGTCCAGGTCTGGGTCCACCCCCCGGCTCCCCTGGTTCTCCTGGCCAAACAGAGCGGGGTCCAGGTCTCCGCCCCCAGGCAGCAGCAGGCCATGGCATCCCTGGGCCAGGGTCTGGTCCCAAGAGACCACCGGCGTTAGGCCGCAGGCCGCCAGGGCCGCTATGTAGTTGGCCCGGTGTTCCGCCTGGCCGTAAATAAATATTTTTTTCATAACAGCCTCCCGCTTGTATAATGAAAAGATTGATCAGCGCCCCGTTTAAACCAGCGGATAGCCGCTGGCTAAAAATCGAGCGCTATTATTATGCGTGGGTCTGCCATCAGGAATATTCCCGTCTATGTCTGTCAGTCGCCGTGGAATTTTCAGAAAATTCAACCTTTTTTTCTTGATTTTGCCCCCGCTTTCCCTTATAATGGGAAAACCTCGACCGAATGAAGAAAAGGGGCTTTTGCAAAAGTGTCTGCCTATATTTATATGCCTCGGGTAAAGATTCCGCCACAACTTTTTTGCGACCATTCTCCTCTGGCCTCTCTTCTTTTGGGTGTCAAGGGAAAACGGAGCTGAATTCTCAAGGCCTTGCCCCGGCCCTTACAATAAAACAGCAGGGCTTCTCCAACGAGGCCCAGAGAAAAGGGGAGACAGCTTATGAATCGATATAATTCCACAGAGAGGGTCCGTTTCTCTGTTGAACAAAGAGCTTTGGCACAGCAGCCCCAGGAACAGAAGGAATATGTTCGCCGCTCTCAAGGGCGGCAGCCCGCTGAACGCAAGGCCGCCCTGGTTATTATGGGCGCGGCGATAGCCTGTGTGCTGATTGTGGCCTGTGCCATCTGGCACACGGGGCGTTCCACCGGCAGCGCGGCCGACCCGGCGGTGCACCTGGAGGTAAGCCGGAACAACGACAGCTTCGCTGTGCAGGCGGGAGGTTTTACGAACGCCCCGGCCTCCACGCCTCTGCCGGGCCAGGACTACCAGCAGCTCTCGGACCCCCTGCTGGTGCTGGTCAACGACCAGGTGCCCCTGCCCCAGGACTGGGAGGTAACCCCTAACTTTATTGGGGACGAGATTGTGGATATTCGGGCCTATAGCCAGCTGGACGCCATGTTTTTGGCAGCGGAGCAGGACGGCGTCTCTTTTTGGGTGTGCTCGGGTTACCGCAGCGTGGAGGACCAGGAGGACATCCTGGCCCGGGAGATCCGCCTGCACATGCAGAACGACGGTATGAGCCAGGAAGAGGCCCAGGAGCTCTCTTTGCGCACCATTGCCCGGCCCGGCTACAGCGAGCACCACACGGGCCTGGCCGTGGATCTGAACGACGTGAGCGACAATTTTGAAGAAACCGAGGCCTACCGCTGGCTACAGGCCCATAGTGCAGACTACGGCTTTGTGCAGCGGTACCGCCAGGACAAGGTGGATATTACCGGCATAGACAACGAGAGCTGGCACTACCGGTATGTAGGGGTAGAACACGCCCAAGAGATGAACCGGCTGGACCTATGTCTGGAAGAATATGTGGAGTATTTAAAGGAGCAAGGGGTACGGTAGCCTCCTTATGTTGAAAGGGAATGCCCCTTCTGTAACCTGGCGGAAATATTGCCCGGCCCAGGAAATGAAGAAAACTGGTATACAGCCAATCGTTTTAATAAAGCCGTGCCTGCCGATGCGTGGCCCCACGCCCCAGGGCCTTCGAAATCCCGTCACGATTCGGCAAAATCAAGCGATCAAGCGGATCGCCGCATCACAACAAAATGGCACCCGTGCGCGCGGGGGCCATTTCTGGTTTTGACGTGGATCTCTATGTGTGGGAAGCGGCAGTGGCGGGGCATAAAATCTCACGATAGAACGTTTCAAGAAGTTTCAATCGCTGGAAACAACGCTAGGGAATATCCTGCTCCTCCTAATCTACTTTAATTCCTCCTGAAATGTTAAATGATCAATGGCAATTAGGCCAGTGACAAAAATTTTGATGGATTTTAGCAAAAGCTCAATGACGGTAGACTCATCTGGTCCATGGGCGCCGCCATGGCCCGGGCGGAAAATGCTTCGGTCCGCATATTGAGAAAGGTCCCCGCTAAATCCCATTCCATAGGAGATGGAATAGGGCAGTTTTCGGGCGTAGGTCCCGCCAGGCAGTACAAAGGGTTTGAGCTCCTGATGCATGATACGGTTAAAATGATGGGTAAGAATGTCCACCACCGGGTGATCGGCAGGAAAATGATGGGCCGGGTCCACCCTCTGGGGCTGGGCCTGGTACCCGTGACTTTTACAGACCCCCGCCATATCCGCCAGAATCTTTTCCGCGTCTCCTGTGATGGGATAGCGGATGTTTACGGTCAGCCGGGGTCTGCCCTCTTCCAGAGACAGCATAGAGCCCACACAGGTCATTTTACCAGAGTCCGGGTCCTCACAGCCAATGCCCAGGGTCTGGCCATAGCAGTCTGTATTTACCATGTCCGGCAGGGCCAGCACCGCGTCGTCTTGGGGAGACAGCGCGCCGCTTTCCCGCAGCCCTTTGATCAAAATGCCAATGGCATTCCGGCTGTGTTCGGGAAACGCTGTGTGCCCGGCGCTTCCCTTGGCTGTCAGTACCAAGCTGCCTCCCCTGTCCTCCAGAATGAATTTTTCCCGAAGGGCATCCTGGGCTGCTATTACCCGGCTGGTCTTTTTCAGCTGGGCCAGGGCGGAATCAGGCACTACGTTATCTGCCACACCTCCCTCCAGCCGAAGAATGCTGTCGCTCAAGGGCTCTTCAGAGGCCAAAATTTCGGTAATAATACCCTTCTCTCCATAGCACACCGGGTAGTTACTGTCCGCGATAATGGAGAAGGGCGGCGTGGGGTAGTGTGCCAGATAGTACTTTATATCCTCCATGCCCTGCTCCTCATTAGTGCCCAAAAACAGCTTCAGGTTGTGGCGCAGAGGAATGCCCAGGTCACGAATACAGCGCAGCACATAAAAGACCGCCATGGTCTGGCCCTTGTTATCTTGGGCGCCCCGGCCAATGATCATCCCATTCTTAATAACGCCCTGGTAGGGCGGGAAATCCCAGTCCTCTCCTTCCGGCACCACGTCCAGGTGCCCCCAGAACCCAATGGTCTCTCCCTTGCCCCCCATATCGATGCCGCCCATATAGTCCTCATAATTTTCTGTCAAAAAGCCGTGCCTCTTCCCCAGGTCCAGCATAGCATGCAGCGCGTCCCGGCAGCCCTGGCCATAGGGCTTTACCGGGCTGTTCTTTTCCGCCACACTCTTAATACGCACCTGGTCCACAATGTCGTTGATAAGCTCCTGTCTGTGTTCTTCAATCCACTGGTCTATTTTTTCCTCCCAAATAGCTGTTTCCATGGTTAATCCTCCCACATTGCTTCTCTTACCCAGCGGAACCGCTCCAGCTCAAAAGGCGGCAGAATGGAACAGTCCGCCCCCAGTATCAGCCCCTCCAGGCCGCCCTGCTCCCTGCGGTATTCGGCGGCCAGCCTTCTGGCCTCTTGCTGAATTTCCTCTTTTGTTCCTAAATATAGCAGACTGCCCACCCGGTTGTCAAATCCGCCCAGCACCGAGCGGCTGCCAAAATACGCCTTGCCCTGGGCCAGGCTAAGGCCGTCAATATAGGCGGCCCAGTTTACAGTCCCGGCGGGGTATCCCCGCCAGCGGGACAGCCGGTTTTTATTGCCGTCCCAGGCACAAAAATGCGCTATATTATATTGAGAATACCGGTTGGCTGTTTCCAAAATCTGTAGGTCCGCCGGGCGGACAATTTCATCATATTCTTCATCCGAGAAGCGGGCCTCCTCCGCGCCCTGAAAGCAGACGAACAGCCCCAGGCAGCCGGTCTGGGTTAAAATGCGCTCCTCCACCCGGCAAAGGGTGCTGGTAATCTCCTGTAGAGCCAGCAAAACAGACTTTTTATCTTGACGGAGCAGCTCTGCCAGAACATCGTCGCCAATCTTTCGCAACAGCATAAAGGAGGAAAATAGGTTAAAGTAGGTTACCACCTCATCCTTTAGCAGTTCGCTGGTCCATGCGGCTCTTTCATACAGGTCTTGGCTATACTTTTCCCGGGGGCCGTCCGCCACGGCCTTTACCAGGTCGGGTACGGTGCGGATGTTTTGGAATTCAAAAGGAGCCGTAAAACCATCGTACATAATCTTGATAAAGTCCATCCCTGTTTCCTGGTAAAACTTCAGATGATATTGGGCGCTTTCTTTTCCCATAGGCGGCCTGCCGTTTTCGTCCCGAAAATGCCGCCAAAAGCTGACTGGCACATGGTCCACGGGTTCGCCCCGCAAAGCCGCCAGCACTCTTTCCTTTCGGTTCACAATCATTCCTCCTTATAAAAAAAGTCGGCGCCCCCCAAAAATCATTTTCTTTCTTCGTTTAGAGCGCCGGCTTTTTCTATGGCAATACCGCACAAATCTATGTACCGTATTGCGCAGCCAGATTTTTCTTCAGAGTGTACAGATTGAGCGCCGTCCATCTCACCATTGACAAGCGAAAGCTGTGCCCTATCACGGAAAATCTGCAAGCAAGACGGTGCTTAGAATGGTGCGGTGTTGCCCTATATTTTATTGATCCAAAAGCGTATGGTGGCAAAGAGAGCCGGAAGCTTAGCCCTTGCCGTTCATACGGTCAAACGCTTTTTGAGAGACCTCTATATAGGTCTGTAAGCCGATATTGTCCAGTTCCTTTACATATGCGTCCCAGTCGCTGTCAATATTCATGTCGCCTGTGGCAAAGCGCGCCATGGATTCTTTTACATAGGTCTCCAGAGAAGTCTTGATATCCGCAATCTGGTCCGCCTCATCGGGGTCGTAAATAATCAGGGTGCAGGCCTCTTTAGGAGACTTGTCAATTAGTGTGGCGGTCGACTGGGCTATCATATACTCCGCGTCGGTGGGGTCTCCGTTCCACTGCTGGCCGTCCATCCACTTGCGCAGCATGATGTTGGGGGTCACGTTGCTCCAGTGGGACTTGTGAGAAGAGCCGCCCCACACCAGAATGGCCTTAATCTCACACTCTGCTCCGTAAGCGTCGCCCAGGGCCACGCCCTCTGGGTCGGGCTCCACCCAGTCCACGCCGGGCTCGCCAAAGCGGCTGAACAAGGTGGCCTCTTGGTCAAAGAAGAAGTCCGCCAGCCGGAACATGATATCAGGCTTCTCGCAGTCCTTGGTAATGGCCATAATGGGCGAGGGAACTGTGGGATAATAGGCCGCATACTGCACGCCCTCTGGGCCCACCATAGGATCTAAGGGAGAGTACTCGGCCTTTCTGTCCGTCATGGAAGTGGTGAACAGCTGCCCCATGCCCGCGGTGCAGATAACGCCAATGGTGTTCCGGTCGCCGGCGGTAGCCACAGACTTAAAAGCAGGACCGTCCTGGGTAAAGGTAAGCGGGTCAAACAGGCCTTCCGAGCAAAGGCGGTTCAGGTAGCGCAGCCCCTCGCGCCACTGCTCTTTGTTGTATGGAACATCCAGGGTGCCGCCGCTTACGTTCCAGCGCAGTTCGCCGTCGTCATAGATGAAGGAATTCATCATCCAGTCGGCAGCCATCTGGTGCCAGTTGCCACCGCCCATCATGCCAATCTCGTCGGCCTGGCCGTTGCCGTTGGGGTCCTGCTCCCGGAAAGCCTTCAGCACCTCATACAGTTCTTCGGTGGTGGTGGGCTTTTCCAGCTTCAGGGCGTCCAGCCAGGTCTGGTTGATATACGCGCGCAGGCTGTGCTCGTTGCTGGTCTGCTCATGGTACTGGGGCAGCGCATACACATGGCCGTCAGGAGATTTAATCAGCTCCATCAAATCCTTGTTCTGGGCCTGGGCCGACATGTTCTTAATATTGACGCCGTACTGGTCCAGCAGCTCGTCCAGCTGGATAAAGGTGCCATTTTGGGCGTGGCGGTACACGGTTAGCTGCTTGCTGCTGCCAAAGAAGTTTCCGCCGCTAAAGGCATCCGGCAGCTCGGCGCCAGAGGCGATAAGCACCTCCATCTTCTGGTTGGCCTCTGCGCCGGGGTAGATCTCCAGGTTCAGCTTCAGCCCGGTTCTTTCCTCAATATACTTGGTAAAGCTGTTGTCTACATAGTCCTCTACCTGGCCGCTTTTTTCAATGGCCAGATGGATCTCCACCGGTTCGGCGACTATGGGAAGCTCACCTGCTGCGGACATTTTTCCGCCCTCGGTTTCAGATGTAGAGACCTGAGAACTCGTCTGGGAAGCAGAGCTGCTCTCTTCCTTGCTGGATGTGCCGGCAGAGCTTTGACCACCGCCTCCACAGCCGGCCAAGGCTAGACAAAGCGCCAGGGCGGCCGCTGTTACAGAGCATAATCTTTTTTTCATTTTTTTCTTCCTTTCTTTTCCCTTTTTAGCGGCATCCGCCGCATATTCATCAGTAAATAGCAAGATTTACCGATTACCGTGATTAGAAACCTTCTCATCCCTTAATGGAACCGATCATCACGCCCTTGACGAAGAATTTCTTCACGAAGGGGTACATGATCAAAACCGGCGCGCTGGAGACGATGATCAGCGAATATTTCAGCAGGTCCGCCAACCCCTGCTGCTGCTCGGCCAGGGCTGTGTCCACCACCATGCTGGTGTCCATACTGTTCGCCACCAGAATTTCCCGTAAAATTAACTGTAGGGGGAACTTCTCTGGCGAATTCAAATAAAGAAACGCGTTGAAATAATTGTTCCAGTGCCCCACCGCATAGTATAGGGTAATCACCGCCATCACGGGCTTGGCCAGGGGAAGGACCATACTGAAAAAATACCGGGCGTCCGAGCAGCCGTCAATCTGCGAAGCTTCCAGCAGCGCCACTGGAATACCGCTCATTAAAAAGGTCCGGGCAATAATCAGGTTGAACACGTTAATCGCGCCGGGTATCACCAGCGCCCACATGGTGTCAATCATCTTCAGGTCCTTGAGCAGGATATAATCTGGAATCATGCCGCCGTTGAACATCATGGTAAAGGTAAACAGAAACATAATCAGTCCTTTGTGGGGCATATCCGGCCGAGACAGCGGGTAGGCCGCCACCATGGTAAAAATCAGGTTCATGCCTGTGCCCGCCACTGTATAGACAAAGGCGTTTTTATAGCTGTTCCAAATGCTGGGATGCTTAAACACCGCCTTGTAGCCCTCCAGCCCCGGGTCCACCGGCCACAAAAGCACCCTGCCAGAGGTGACCGCCTGGGCGGAAGAAAAGGACGCGGAGACAATGAAAATGAGCGGATACAGAATCAGCAGCAGAAATAAGAATAAAAACACATAGGTGATTCCATAGTAGAGCTTATCGTCTAAGGAGAGCTTTACCTTGTTCTTTCGGTTTTTCATGGAAATCCCCTCCTTTACCACAGGCTGTTTTCGCCGGCCTTACTGGATATGGTGTTAACTGTAACCAAAAGCGCCATGTTGATTACCGAGTTAAACAGCCCTATGGCAGAGGCATAGGAAAAGTCGCTGCCCTGCACAAAGCTGACCTTATACACATAGGTGCTGATAATTTCAGAAGCGCTTAGGTTCAAGTCCGTTTGCATCAAATAGACCTTTTCAAAACCAATGGACATGATATTGCCCGCGTTCATAATCAGCATAATGGTCACTGTGGCCAAAATGGCGGGGAAATCAATGTACATGATCCGGCGGAACCGGCTGGCGCCGTCGATCTGGGCCGCCTCGTGCAGCTCGGGATCCACCCCGGAGAGGGCCGCTGTGTAAATAATGGTGTTCCACCCCACGTTCTGCCATATGCCGGACCACACGTATAGATGGGAAAAGGCCGTTGGGCTGCCGAAAAGGTCCGGGGCCTTCATGCCGAAAAGCCGGAACACCGCCCCCAAAACCCCAATGTGGGGGTTCATCATTTGCATCATCATCCCCACCAAGACCACAATGGAGATAAAATGCGGGATATAGACAATGGTCTCCAGGGTATTGCGCAAGCGCTTCCTGCGCAGGGAATTGAGCATTAGGGCTAAAATAATGGGCAATGGAAACCCGGCCGCCAAGCTGTAAAAGGAATTAATCAGGGTATTTTTCATAACCCGTGGAAACTGATAAGAGGCGAAGAATTTTAAAAAATTATCCCAGCCAACCCAGGGGCTTCCCCAAATTCCGCCATTGGGATTGAACCTTCGAAAGGCAATCTGCGCCCCCAGCATGGGGTAATACTTGAAAACCAGCAGCCAGATCACAGGAATCAACAAAAACAAATACAGCTGCCAGTGTTTGCGGAAGCTATGCTTTCCGCCTTTTTGTTTTTTTGTGCTTTCCATCACCAAACCTCCTGTTCAAGCTCTTGGAGCAGCCGGTCCGGGTTCAGGGGCTGTAGCTCTTCGGGCAGAAAACGCCCGTCTTTTCGAATGAGTTGTCCGTCAAACCACAGCTCGCCGCCGCCGTCCTCCGCCCGCTGAGAGAGGACAATGTCCCAGTGAATGGCGCTGGGGGAATGGCCAGGGGTAAAGTGCAGGGTGCCCCACATTTTTTCGTCAAAAAGAGGGTCGCCAATGGCGTGGAACACCTTTGGGTGAATGCCCAGAGAAAACTCCCCAATATACCGGGCGTTTTCGTCTGTATCCAAAATCTGGTTCACAGCCTTGTCCAAGCTGGGGCTGCCGCCCCGGGCCTCCACAATTTTTCCATCCTGAAAGCGAAAATAGATCTGAGAAAAAGTGACTCCGTTATAGGTGGTGGGGATATTGTAGGTAATCTCCCCGTTTACGCTGTCTTTCACCGGGCAAGAGGCGCACTCGCCGTCTGGCAGGTTCAGCTTGCCGCAGCCGGTATCATTGGGAAAGGCCGGCTGGCCGCCGCGCTGCCCCTTGATAGAAAAGCGAAGGCAGGTGCCCGGCCCAGCAATCTTCACCTGGTCCGTGTGCTCCAGCAGCTTTTCCAGGGGCCTTGCCCGCTGGGTCATCTTCTCGTAGTTGGTGACGCAGGCTTGAAAATAGTATTCCCGAAAGTGTTCTGTGCTCATATGGCACATCTGCGCCATGCTGGCGTTAGGATATCGAAGTACGCACCACTTGGTGCCCTTCATCCGCCGGGTTTTCACCGGGAGCATGGCCCGGTTGAACAAGGCCATTTTCTCCTGGGGCACATCCTCGTATTCGCAGTTATTGTCCATTTTGCGCACCATCACACAGGCGTCCATCCGCCCCATGCGGGCCAGTTCTATCTGCGCCCAGCGGCGGAAGCTCTCTTCTGTGCCGCCCAGCAGCTGCTGCCTGCGAACCAGGGCGTTTTCCCGGCAGACAAACGGAACGCCCCCCACCGCGTAAGCGGCCCGCACCAGCTCCTGGGTTATATCGTCCGCCTCATCCCAAGTCTCGATTAAAATATTTTCCCCTGGCCGCAAGCTGACAGAGTATTCCACAATCAGCTTGGCCAGCCGCTTCATATTCCCATTTTCCATCCCTGTATGCTCCTTACGATGTTCCTTACAGAATGATTAGTTCCTTAGGGCTTTTCGTCAAATTCTCCACGCCGCTTTCTGTAACCGCCACCATATCCTCAATCCGAACTCCAAATTTTCCAGGCAGATAGATGCCGGGCTCCACTGTAATCACCATATTGGCCTCTAACTTTGTATTGCAGACTGGATTGAACCGGGGGTCCTCATGAATTTCCAGCCCCAGGCTGTGGCCAAGACCATGACCGAAGTGGTCTGCATAGCCCTGGTCCCGGATATAATTTCTGGCTATTGCGTCCACTTCTTTACATATCTTCCCCGGCGCCACCGCATGAATGGCCCGCTTTTGGGCCTCCAACACAATGTTATAAACCTTTCTCTGCTCTTCCGTCACAGCGCCCACCGCCACGGTGCGGGTCATGTCTGCCGCGTATCCGCCCACCATGGCGCCCACGTCCATCATGATAAAGTCGCCGTACTCCACCCGGCGAAGCTCCGGGTCCCCGTGGGGCAGCGCGGTTCGGTCCCCTGATGTGAAGATCATGTTAAAGGATCTCTTTTCACAGCCCTGCCGGGCCATTTCCTCACCTAAAAACATCATCAGGTCCAGCTCGGAGGCTCCGGGCTGAATCCGGCCCAGCAGAGCCTGAAAGGCCTTGTCCGTAATCTTCTGCGCGGCCCGCAGGCATGCCAGCTCTTGTTCGTCCTTCTGGCTGCGCATTTTTAAAAGCAGCCTGCCAAATTCCCCGGTTTTTTTCAAAACCACTGGGGCAATCTTCTTTTGCAGCTCCTCTGCGGCGTCCACGCTAAGATAATTTGACTCAAAGGCAAGCTCTTTCACTCTCAGTTCGTGTAAAAGCCGGAACAGCTGGCCGCCGTTTTCTTCCAAAAGGACCTGGCAGTTTTGCACCTGTTCCTTTGCTGCCTGTATGTAGCGGGAATCCACCAAAAGAAAGGACTGCCTCTTTGTAATGAATATAGTTCCGGCAGAAGAAGAAAAGCCGGTTAAATAAAAGCGGTTGACCCCAGAAACCACCACCGCGGCCTGACAGGTCATCTCCGCTTGTACACGGGCAATCCGGTCCATGCCCATCCCCCTCCTTATTTACGATATGTACGAAAACCTCTTGCTGTCTTTCAGCTTGTTTCGTGCTTTTTACAATAAAACCATAACACAGCGCCCCGGGTTTTAAAAGGTACAATTACAAAAAGAGAGTACCCTGCTTATGATTTTGCAGGGTACTCTTTCTAAAAAAGGGCACTTTCTATAAACACATTGCATATATTCCACTATTTATTTCGGCTTTCGCTTGGCAAATACCCCCAATAGCGTTTAAAAGCCCTTCGAAACGCGTGGGGGCTGCTGTAGCCACAGCTTTCCGCCACCTGATTGATGGGATTCTTTTCGTCCTTTAGCAGCGAAAGAGCATAGTTCATTCGTATTTTTTCCAGATACTTGGAAAACGTGGTGGCCATCTGCTCTTTAAATAGTCTGGACATATAAATTTCACTGACCGCAAATTCTTCCGAGAGCATGGCCAAATTCATGCTGGGGTCCGCAAAGCGCTGATCCAGGTATTCACAAATGCGCTCCCGCAGCCGGCTGCTTTTATGGTCCCGCAAACCGGCAATCAGCCCGCACAGCTCATGAAAGCGGCCGCGAACTCTTAAAAGGTCCATGTCTGTGCCGCCTAAATCATGCTGAAAGAAAAAGGGCCGCAGTTTTTCTGAAGAAACCCCCAGTTCATTGACGCTGGAGAGGACTTTTGCGTACGTTCCGGTCAGTTCTCCAATCAAGCCCTGCATCATCATGGGGGTCAGCTTGCGGATCTCCACATTTTCCCGCTCCAGCTCTTCAAACACATTCTCTACCGCGCTCCAGTTGCCGCTCATCATAACGCGCATGAGTTTTATCTCTATCTCTGTTGGAAAATAGTAAAAGGTGGTTTGGGCCTGGTAAGAGTCGTAGGTCAATAGTACTTCGTCCTCCTCCACGTGCACACTGGCCAGCAGCCTTTTCGCCTGCGCAAAGGAGATAAACGTGTCTGCCAAAAAGACGTATGGGATGCCAATGGCCGCCTGCATTCGGATCCCATAATTTTTCATCTGATCCATGACAGAACGACAGATCTTTCGAATCCAGGCTTCCTGCTCAAAGGAATCCAGCCCCAGAATCACAGTAACCCGCCGCTCCTCGTTGGCGTAGATAATGGAGTTTTTCCCCGCATAGCGGCGGACTAGGCTTTCCAATGTCATCTGAATCGCCGAAACCCCCTCCCTGTCATCTTCCAAGGTTCCAAAATTTGTGACCTGCAGCACAGCCACACAGTAACAATTCCCGCTTAGATGAATCTGTAGGTCCGCCAGCTGCCCTTCCAAATCTGTATAGTCCGTAATGGTTCCACTTAGCAGCCGCTCCACAAAGCCGGCCTGCATCAGGGGGATTCTCCGCTCCAGCTCCTGGTTCAAAGCGTTTCTGTCCTCCAGCAGCTTTGCCATCTGGTTCTGAATAAAGACATATACGTTTTCTTTTCCCGTGAAGGAATCTTCCTGGGCGGCGGAAAGGCTGGTAACAATATTAGAGATCGGGCGGCTATTCCGCCGCGCAAACCAAACGCAAAGTCCCGCGGCAATCAGAAACGCCAGCAAAATCAGAGAAATATTCATTAGCAGGTTCTCATACCAGCCCTTTAAAACCGCGCTTTCCGAGGCCAGGCATTCATAGGTTTTTCCAGAGCCCGAGGTTTTCGAAAGAGAAAAGCATTTATCCTGGGCCGCCCCCATAATCAAAGGAATTTTTCCCTCCTTCTGCCTGGGAAGCCCAATGCTGAATTCCAAAATCTCGCCGCTATTCACCACAAGGTTTTGCAGGCGGTTTTCAGAAACATAAATAAACACCTGCCCAGCGTCCTCCATACTAAACTTGGTGGTGGCCAAAGGCTGGGAATATAGAATCACACTCTGTTCGTCCGACCCCACCCGCACCCGCTCCAGGCTGACCCGCCCAGAATTGCCCTGGGAGGACAAAATCCCCTCCAGCCAGTTTTGGTACGTCCCCTGCTCTACTCCATAACGAACGCGGTAAAAAAACTCTGTGCTGGAAATAATTCCATCGCTTCCAATAATCTTCTCCTGCTCTGGCAGCACCACATAGATTGCGTCGGCAAAACTGTTTAGGTAGGCTTGGTTTTGAATCTTCTGCATCAGCTTATAGAACGAGTAATAGCCGGCCTCGGGGTCGTTCTGAATCTTCAGAAGATTTTCATCGCTAGAGATGTTTTGTATTAAATTGGAAAATTCTGTAAACCGGTCCTCAATATTGTTCACGCTCTGCTCCATGGTCAGCTCTAAAACAGAAAAGGCCTCCTTCTGTTTCTGGGTTAAATTCTGTATACTAACCCCCAGCATAGCCAGCAGCAAAACTAAAAGTATCAGCACATAGGACAAAGCAAAATGCAAAAAGATATTTTTCTTCCATCTGGCAAACATAGTCCACCCTCCAGCTTATGTCTTGCCTGTTCTTGCAGCCGGCCGCCGGCTCTTTGCCCCGCGCCGCACACATGGAGTCTATTTAGCAATTATACCACACTGTTCCTTCGAATTTCAAGACAGTCGTATGCCTGGGCGTGTCCAAACGTGGAACAGAGAAAGTTTCGTCCACCTTTTCAAAGGTGGTAGGGTTCTTAGGGACAACGTCCCTAAGCCGCCGGAGGCCATTTGCTACTCCATAGCAAAATATCCCAGACGCGCCCGTATGCCTTGCTCCACTTACCCTGCCCGGAATATTGGGAGCCTGTTCACACAAATCATCGCACTCCTCTTGTATCAATAAGCTCTCACGGCCATTGCCCTGGAAAACTTGGGAATGAATCCACACAAAAAGGCCCTGTCCGCAAAAAAGCATAGACAGGGCCTTACATCTATCCGCTCATTCTTTCGTCTCCGCCAGGGCCCGGCGCAGGGCCTTTCGACAGCGGTCCTCGCTAACAGCCACCAGCTCGTCCCCAGCATGCAGCACCGTGGAGCCATTGGGAATGGTCAGCTCGCCGGCACGTATAACAGAAATAACCAGCGCCCCCCTGGGGATGTCCACATCCTTTAGGGCCATACCCTCCCAGGCGGTATTATAGGGCAGCGTCATGGAGGCAATCTCCCCCTTACCCTGCTCCAGGCTGGCGATGAGGTGCATATGGGCAATATCCGCCTCTTGCTCAATAAGCTGCACCACAATCTCTGTGCTGCTCACCACATCTGGGATTCCCAAAGCCCGAAACATCTCGGCGTTGCGGGGGTCGTTGACCCGGGCGATCACTTTCTTGGTGCCAAAATGCCCCTGGGCCAGCTGGGCTGCCACCAGGTTGTCTTGGTCCACGCCGGTCACGGCCATCAGGCAGCCGGCGTTTTTGGCCCCCGCCGCCTCCAGAACAGAGACGTTGGTGCCATCTCCTGGAAAAATAGCGGCGTCCAGGTCGTCGGCCAGTTCCGTGCAGCGGGCAGGATCTTTCTCAATCAGACAGACCTCATGCCGCCGCTCCAGCAGTACCCGGGCCAGGCTGCGGCCCGCCTTGCCGCCGCCCACAATGATCATGCGCATGACAAACAAGCGCCTCCTTGTACTCCTTCATTTTATAAGCTGCTTAAAGCTCGTTTTAAAACCGGGAAAACCATCCGTTTGCCCTGCCAAGGCCATTTTCCACGTAAACCGCCGGAAAACCGGGCAGGCTATGCGGTCTTTCCCCGCCCTCGACTCTATCTGCCCAAATACCCGGCACCGCCCCGGCGAAAAAACAGGCTCTAGTCGATTTTCCGGCTGTACACCACCTGGTCTCCCTCTTCCAGAAAGATATGCCCCGCCGTCTCTTTCAGCACAAAGCGGCCGTCAGCCCGGACCACCCCGAACACCCCCTGGCCGGGCAGGTCAATTTCCGCCGTAGTACGGCCGAACAGGCGCTTTTCCACCGGGCGGGCCTCCAGGGCCACCGTGGCAGCCCCAAAGGTCACCTGGCGGCTCTGCCAGGGGCTTACCAGGCAAGAAACCAACTTTTCCCCAGCCATATTCGTGGGACACACCGTGCGCAGGCCGATATTCTCAAAAATGTCCTCCCGCTCCGGGTCAGAGATCCGCGTGGCCACCCGCTCCACCTGAAATACCTTTTTGGCAATCTGCCCCACGGCAATGTTCAAGTTGTCGTCCGCCGTGGTCACCGCCACCGCGTCGCAGCTCTCAATGCCCGCCCGGCGCAGCACGTTTAAATCCATGGGAAAGCCCACAAAGGTCACCCCGGTAAAGTCCGGGTCCAGCAGGGCCAGGTTGGCGGGGTTTTCATCCACCAGCACCACCTCGTGGCCCAGGCGGTCCAGCTGCTGGGCGGTCTCCCGGCCCAAAAGGCCCCCGCCAATGATTAGCACGTTCATGGCCTGCCTGCGCCCCCTTACTCGGCGTCCTGGTTATCCGCCGGCTGGGCGGAGGACGCGGAAGCGGTGGACCCGCCGCTTTCCGGCGAACTGCCGTTCTCGCCGCTGGAATCGGGGTCTGGGGTAGGGGTGGCCTGGGCCACTGCCCCGGCCTTCAGCTGGTTATACTGCTCCATGGTCACGTCCACCACCTGGGCGTAGTCCGCGAAAACATAGGCCGGCGAGCCCTGGTAGGAGACCTGGTACCAGCCGTTCTGGGGCGTTTCAATAAGCAGGGCCAGCTTGTCGCCCTCTGCCACCTCGGCCAAAATCTCCGCGTCGGTAGAGCCGCTTTTACGCACGTTTACCACATCGCCTGTAATCTTCACGGCCTTGGCGGCAGGGACCGGGGTGGGGCTGGGGGTGACAAAGCTGGAAGAGGAGCTAAGCCCGCTGGAATTCATGCTGCTCTCTTCCTCATTTCCGCCGCAGGCGGCCAAAGAGCAGGCCAGCATACAACCGGCCAGCAGCGTGACAAGTCCCCGGCGGATATATATAACATTAGAAATGTTTTTTCGTTTCTCCAGTTTGCTGTTCTCGTCTTTCATTTTTCACATTCCCTTCTTCATTATTTTATTGTTAACTATTGCTTCTATCTATAGTAAAAACTTCTCATTTTCCGGCGGAAAAACCGCGGTCCGCCATGTAAGAATATTCTATCATAATTTGCGGAAAATTCCAACGCTTTTTTTCAATTTCTGTACGTTTCTCTATAAAAAGAAAAATTCCCCTCTTTTGACAAATCCCCTTGATTCTCCGGCCTTTCCGTGCTATAATACTAAAGCCAAAACACACGCCGGTTATTTTCGCATCTGGTCCGGGCCGTTTTTTTAGGTATGGTCTCTTTATACTCCTAAAGAAGTCCCTTAGCGGCCCTTTGGTCGCACCCGGTTGACCCGAAAAAAATTCCGGCGGAGGAAAAAACCAGGAGGTAATATCAAATGGCAGTAGTATCCATGAAACAGCTGCTGGAGGCCGGCGTCCACTTTGGACACCAAACCCGCCGCTGGAATCCCAAAATGGCCCCTTACATCTTTACCGAGCGCAACGGAATTTATATCATCGACTTGCAGAAAACCGTGCGCAAGCTGGAAGAGGCCTATAATTTTATCCGCGATCTTTCCGCCGAAGGGAAAAACATCCTGTTTGTGGGCACCAAGAAGCAGGCCCAGGAATCTGTGCGGGAAGAGGCCGTTCGGGCCGGCGCTTACTATGTAAACGCCCGCTGGCTGGGCGGCATGCTTACCAACTTCTCCACCATTCGCACCCGCATCCAGCGCCTGGCCCAGCTGCGCAAGATGGAAGAGGACGGCACCTTTGACCTGCTGCCCAAAAAAGAGGTCACCAAGCTTCAGCTGGAGATTGAGAAGCTGGAAAAATACCTGGGCGGCATTAAAGAGATGAAAGGCTACCCTGGCGCGCTGTTCATTGTGGACCCCCGCAAGGAGCGGATTGCCGTTTCCGAAGCCCGTAAGCTGGGGATTCCCATTGTGGCCATTGTAGACACCAACTGCGACCCGGACGAGATTGACTATGTGATCCCCGGCAACGACGACGCGATCCGCGCCGTGAAACTGATTGCCAGCGCTATGGCCGACGCCGTCATTGAGGGCCGCGAAGGCCAGATGGGCGCCGCCGCCCGGGAAGAGGCGCCCGAAGCCGAGGCCGAGGAAGCCCCCGCCGAAGAGTAAAACTAAAGAAAAACCCGCGGTTGACTGGCGGAGGCGAAGCCGCTGACCAGAGCATAAGTTTTCGGCAAGCTTTTTGAAAAAAGCTTGCTGGATTGCGGGGCTTGGAGCGGCGCTCCAAGGTCTTGCCGCAGGGCATTGCCCGAAGGCCCTCCATTATTCAAAGAACAACCCCCATCAACCGCGTCTTAACGTAATAAAACCACAACCACTATAAAGGGGAGTATAGCATATGAATTTTACCGCTAAAGACGTAGCCAGTCTCCGCGAAAAGACCGGCTGCGGCATGATGGACTGCAAAAAAGCCCTCACCGAGGCCGACGGCAACATGGAAAAGGCCGTAGACCTGCTGCGGGAGAAGGGCCTGGCCGCTTCTGTGAAAAAGGCCGGCCGCATCGCCGCCGAGGGCGTGGCTTTTGCCCAGACCGCTGGCGACATTGCCGTGGCCATTGAGGTAAACGCCGAAACCGACTTTGTGGCAAAAAACGCAGAGTTCCAGGCTTTTGTTAAGACTTGCGCCGACACGGTGGTGGAGCAGAACCCCGCCGACGTAGAGGCCCTGTTGGCCTGCAAGGCCGCGGGCAGCGACATGACTGTGGACGCCCTCTTGAAGGACAAGATCCTCACCATTGGCGAGAACATCAAGGTCCGGCGCTTCGCCCGCTACGAGGGCCCTGTTACCGCCTATGTCCACGCCGGGGGCCGTATCGGCGTAATTGTAAAGTTTGACACAGACGCCGCCATTGCGGGCACCGAGGGCTTTAAAACCTACGCCCATAACGTGGCCATGCAGATTGCCGCTCTGAACCCCGAGTACCTGGACGAGGCTTCTGTACCCGCCGAGCGGGTGGAGAAGGAGAAAGCGATTCTCACCCAGCAGATCGTGGACGAGGGCAAGCCCGCCAATATTGCCGAGAAAATCGTTACCGGCCGCTTGGGCAAGTTCTTCAAAGAAATCTGCCTGGTGGATCAGGCCTATGTGCAGGACAGCAGCATGAGCGTGAAGCAGTACACGGAACATGTTGCCAAAGAGCTGGGCGGCAACATTAAGATTGCGGCGTTCACCCGTTTTGAGAAGGGCGAGGGCCTGGAAAAGAGAGAGGATAACTTTGCCGAGGAAATAGCCAGCATGGTAAAGTAATCCGCAAGAATACACGTAACTTTAGGGAATGCCCTGCGGGGAATTCCCTTTTGTAATAGGGATAAACCAATGGAACCTCTGTATTCTGATTTATATAAGCTATACAGCCGGTGCTTTCCCCAGTATCCTGTGTCCCAAGAGACCTTTTGGCAGCGGCTTTGCCCAGAAAAAGCACGGGTGTTCGCCGAGTATGGCCAGGGACTACTGATCGGCTGCGCTCTGGTCCACAAAGCCTCCATCCCCCTGCTATGCGTGGACAGAGAATACCGGCAACAGGGCGTGGGCGCCCGGCTCTTGGCTTCTGCCCAGGGGTATATTTTAGGTACAGGAGCCCGGCAAATCACCTTGGGCTGTGGGGAACACTACCTGCTGCAAGGCGTGCCGGAAGACCCCCCCGCGCCGGAAAACGTAGCTTTCCGCATGGCCAGGGTGACGGACGCGGATGCTCTATTGGCTGCGGTGGAGGACGCCCAAGCCAGCTGGGTCCCCATTTTTGCCAGCTGCCAGGACCCCGTCCTGTTAGCTGTTGCAAGGGAACAAATTATGGGCTTTCAAATCCTCTCCCCCAGTGGCGGGCATTTTCTCCGTAGCGGGCATACTGTGGGGTCCATCGGCTGTGTGGGGGTCGTTCCCGGGGCGAGAAACCAGGGCATTGGCCTGCGCATGGTAGCCCAGGGGGCCCAGTGGCTGAAGGACCAGGGCTGTACGCTGGTCGAGCTGCGGTATACCTGGTTAGAAAGCTGGTACGGCAGGCTGGGGTTTCGTACCGTGTCCAGGCAGTGGATGGGGGAAAAATCTCGATAAATCCGAAAAAACTGGCGAAGCCCGGCGCTTCGCCAGTCTTTTATTTTGACAAAATTTCACCTATTGCCATTTTAAAACTCCCTCCTAATGGTTTAGATTTCTTTACTAAAAATATTTGTCATCTTTCCTTTTTGGAAGAATATAGAATTTTTTATATGTTATAATGCCAACAGTGGTTTGCTAATGGCAAATTTTGAACTAGGAGGGTTTCAAATGAAGAGAATTCTATCCTTATTCTGTGTAGTAGTTTTTGCGATAGCTCTTGCGGTACCCGCTGGAGCTGCGGACATGGAGCAGCCATCCGCTGATTCTGCCCAGGCCACCCAGGAAATTACCAATGAGAGCTTGCGAGAAATAGCCCGGCAGGTATACACGCAAAAGGGCTATACCGAAGTTCCCGCCCAGCAGACCTTCGCTGTTCAGGAAGAGTTTCCCCAAGAAGTCTATGAGCTGGCGTACATGGACCTGGACAAGGCGGAGGGCCAACTGAAAAGAGAAATTTTGATGGCCCGCCGGAAGATTGCTTTTAGCTATGACTGGGGCACAGAGGCCTGCGTGGGCGTTGAATGGGACGACGAAGCAAAAACCTTTAGCCTTCTGCCCAGCTTTGAGGACCTGTTCCCCGGCTGGGATGTGCCCCGCGACAGCGACCTGGTGGACGCACCCTCAACAGAAACAGCGGAATAGAACCCCGCCGCTTCTGCCCGCGATGTGGAAGCGGCGTCCGCCGTTTCCGCCAGAGAAATTGTTCTATCCAGTCCGGTAACTTTATGAAATCATACCACTCGGGTTGAATCGAATAGTGGTACAACCAACGCAAAAGATTTTTATTCCATAAACACTGTCCGTTCAAACGTAAATTACTACGAAATGGACGTTCTAAGTATGCCAGCCAGCATGGCCACCATCAACCTGGGATTTACAAACGCGGGCACGGGAGCCTCCCTGCACAGCAAGCGCAATTTGACTCTCGCTACCGCTAATCTTGCAGCATTTATTAATCCAAATGACGTAAGCCGAATTGGCTTTCGCACCAGCACAAACTCCACCTCAGGAAGCGCAAGGGTAAGTGTTGTGCGATCCTTGCTTTTAAGTGCGTAATATGTGTTATGATTAATTTATAATACTTATTATTCTCCATATACCGCGTCATTGGTGTAAATTAGCAAACCGCAAAAAAGAGGGCGATTTTCTTTCAATCGCCCTCTTCCCTTTTATTTTATGCTGTGTTTGTGATTTACAGTTTCAAATCTTTTGGCGAAAACCCCAGGCTTTGCAGGGTCTCCGGCCGCTGCCGCCAGTCCTCTTTCACCTTTACCCACAGCTGCAAGTTTACCTTGCAGCCAAAAAAGCGCTCCAGGTCCCGCCGGGCCGCTGTGCCGATTTCTTTCAGCATAGCCCCGCCTTTGCCAATGAGGATGGCTTTATGGTTGGGTTTTTCGCAGTAAAGGGTCACGTGCAGCTCCAGCAGGCCGTTTTCCTCCCGCATCAGCTCCGTCACCGCCGCCACCCCATGGGGCACCTCCTGGTCCAGGCGGCGCAGCACTTTTTCCCGCACCAGCTCCGCGGCCAGCACCCGCTCTGGCTGGTCTGTAAGCACGTCCGCGTCAAAAAGCCAGCCCCCAGGCATGGCCAGGGCCTTCAGCTCTGCCAAAAGAGCCTCCATGCCGTCTCCATCCCGGGCCGAGACCGGCACTACCGCCTGGAAATGGTACAGGCCCGCGTACTGGCTGATCTGCTCCATAATTGGGGCCTTGTCTGGCAGTAGGTCCACTTTGTTAACAGCCAGTACCGCCGGGATCTGGATTTTTTTAAAGCGGGCAATAAGCTCCTGGTCCGCCGGGGATACCGGCGCGCCCGCCTGGGTCACCAGCAGGCAGGCGTCCACCCCTTCCACCGTAGAGGTGACAGAGCGAACCATATAATCGCCCAGGGAGTTTTTCGGCTTTAGCAGCCCGGGGGTGTCCAAAAACACCAGCTGGTCCGTGCCAGCGGTAAGCACCCCCATGATGCGGGTGCGGGTGGTCTGGGGCTTTTTAGAAACAATGGCGATTTTCTCGCCCACAAGACGATTGAGAATGGTGGACTTCCCCACATTGGGCCTGCCCACAATCGCGATATACGCTGATTTTTGGTTGTCCATAACTCCCTCCACTTTCAAAAGGTAAACACGCCGCGGAATGTGGCAGGGGGGCTGGAGGAACGATCCTCTGAACTCCCTTCGCGTTCTTTCTTTTTGGGCGCCGCGTTTTATTAAAACCTGTTTTCAAACAGACTCTAGCGCTCCACAAAAAATTCTTTATACCACACCAGGAAGGTGTACACGGTCCACACCCGGCGGCTGTTGTCCGCCTTTCCCGCTTTATGGTCGTCCAAAAGCTTCACCAGCTTTTCCGTATGGAAGAACTGTTCCGCCTCGGCCCCGGTAAAGGCCGCTTTTACCCGCTGATAATATTCCTCCTGCTTCAGCCATACCCGGGTGGGCACCGGGAAGCCCAGCTTCTTCTTGTCCGCCCACTTTTCCGGCATCCGCCGCAGGGCCGCTTTGCGCATGGCAAACTTGGTATTCTCGCTGTTCACCCGGTACCGGGTGGGAATCTTCCCGGCCAGGGCCATAACCTCCTTGTCCAAAAAGGGCACCCGCAGCTCCAGAGAATTGGCCATGCTCATCTTGTCCGCCTTTAGCAAAATGTCCCCTACCATCCACATGTTCAGGTCCACAAACTGCATCCGGGTCACCGCGTCCTTGTCCCCCACCATACCATAATAGGGTTTTACCAGCTGTTCCGGGGCGGGGGCTCCCGCTGGGGCCTTTAGCAGGGCCCGGCGCTCTTTTTGGGTAAACATATACGCGTTGCCAATAAAGCGCTCTTCCAGCCGCTTGCCCCTGCGCACTAAGAAATTCAGCCCCCGGTGGGCGGGCAGCAGCCCCGCCACCCGGCCGATGAACCGCCGGATGGGAAAGGGGATCTTATCATACCAGGCCATCTCTAAGGGCTCTTTATAGATGTTGTATCCCCCAAAAATCTCGTCCGCCCCCTCGCCAGAGAGCACCACCTTCAGGTGCTGGCTGGCGGTGTTGCACACAAAGTACAGGGCCACTGCCGAAGGGTCCGCCAGGGGCTCGTCCATGTGATACTGGATCTTGCCAAAGTTCCCCCAGAACTCCTCTGGGGTAATGACCTTGCTGATATTCTTCACGGGAATCAGCTCAGAGAGCCCTTTGGCATAGCTGATCTCGTTATACTTCTCTCCATTGTCAAAGCCCACGGTAAAGGTCTTGTCCACGTGGGCCGAGCAGGCCACATAGCTGGAATCCACCCCGGAGCTGAGAAAACACCCCACCTCTACGTCGCTGATTTTGTGGGCCGCCACGCTGTTGTCAAAGGTCTTTTCTATCTCGTCCACCCACTGGTCCAGGCTCTTGTCCTCCTGGGCGTTAAAAGTGGGCAACCAATAGCGCTTTGTCTCCATTTTCCCGGCTTTCCAGGTAAAGAAGTGGGCCGGGGGCAGCTTGTACACCTCCTTAAAAAAGGTCTCGGGTCCCGGCGAGTACTGAAAGCTCAGGTAGCTTTCCAGGGCCCGGGGGTTCAGCTCCTTGTGAAAAGCCGGGTGGGGCAGAAAGCTTTTAATCTCCGAGCCGAACAGGAAAGCGCCGCCCATTTGGGCATAGTACAGGGGCTTAATGCCAAAAAAATCCCGGGCCCCAAAAAGCTCCCGCTTCTTTTTGTCCCAGATCACAAAGGCAAACATGCCCCGCAGCTTGCCCAGCAGGTCGGGGCCGTACTCCTCGTAGCCGTGAAGCAGCACCTCGGAATCGGCGGCGGTCTTAAACGAATGCCCGGCGGCCAGCAGATCCCGCTTTAGATCCTGGTAGTTGTAAATCTCGCCGTTGAACACCAGCACCATGGAGCCGTCCTCGTTTTGCATGGGCTGGCGGCCCCCGGAGAGGTCTATAATGGACAGCCGCCGAAAGCCCAAAGAAACGTCTCCGTCTTCATAATAATCCGCGTCGTCCGGCCCCCTGTGGGCAATGGCGTCCGCCATAGAGTGCAGAACGCCCTGGTTGGGGTCCCCGGTAAAACCAACAAATCCACACATATTTTTAATTCCTTTCTTTTGGAAAAAGCTCGGCTCTCGCTCCTTCCTGACAAAAAGAGAAAGCCAGTCGCTTTACTATACCATAATTCCGCTGGGAGAAAGCCGGTGCTTAAAGGCTTCTCCTTGTGTTTCTTAAAACATAGTATACCACATTTTTCCGGAAAATGGTAGGGGCATTTGCCAGAAGACCGCGGGCAAAAACAGATTGTGCGGTCCAGGGGCAGGGAAGGGGCCGCTTCTGGGCAAAAAAACGGGTTCTATTATGCCCTCCACAGCCGCCCTTGGTGCATCCCGCGCCCTGATTTTTCTATTCCGGCCGCTCCTCCTGGGCCGCCTCTTTCTCCATTCGCTCCAGCACCTTATCAATGACTGCCAGGGCCCGCACATAGGTGTGGCTGGCGTCAATGCGGCCCTTGCCCTCTTCCCCCTGGGTTCCCAGCAGGTTCAGCCGCTGATACACATCCTCCACCGCGCTGCGTGCCCAGCGGGGCAAGTCCTCAAAGGTCTTATACCGGCGCTCGTTTTCATTGTACACGGTCTGTGCCTCTTGGCGCGCCAGCTTCGCCACTTCTTCTCTTGTCATGTCCGTCCAGTCCTCCCCTTCTATAATGGCCGGATAATCCCGAAAAGCCCGATTCATGTCAAATATTTTTCCGTTAATAATCCCCCGGTCCGTATACTGCCACATGCCCGCCCCGGGGTAGTCCAGCGTACTGTTCCACTGGGCCACCCAGCGGTCGATATGACTAAGGCGCGGACTGTTCAGCCGGTTCAGCATCCAGCTTAAACTGGCGTAAATGCCGCAGTAGTACCCGGCCCTGCGCATTTCCTCGCAATAGGTCAGGCAGTTGTCCACCAGCTGCTCCCCGTTGGGCAGGGTTTTGTCCTCCACGTCGTACCACACGCCATACAGGGCCCGCTCCACCCGCATTTCCCGCAGCAGCCGCAGGGTGTGCCTGGCCTCGCTGCGGGCCATGTCCGTATTCCGGGCGTAGGAGTACAGGTACACCCCAAAAGGGATGCCCGCCGCCCGGCACTTTTGCACGTTCAGCCGGTACTGGCTGTCGTCCTGGCTGCTATAGTCCCCGCCAAAGCCACAGCGGATGATGATAAAATCCACCTTTCCCCGCAGGGCGGCAATGTTCACGTCCCCGTTAAACTCTGATATATCGATTCCGGTGGCAAGATAGTCCGGCAAAGCGCCCACCTCCATAAAAAAATCCTCCCAGGCCATCCTATGCGGGAGGGCCTGGAAGGGTGCTCATACAGCCGGCAGGGAAACAGCTTTTATTCCAGCAGCGTCACCGTCTGCCGGTCCGCGTCCAGCTCTAGGACACCCCCCCACAAAGACCGGCCTGCGTGTGTCTCACCGGCCGGTTCGGGAGGGTCCCCAGTGGGGGCCCTCCCCCTTTGCACACGATTTGCTTGCACTTTTCCCCTCATAGCTGGTTGCAGCTATTGCGCGCAATCTTTGTTGCGGTGTGTTGCCCTAGTTTTTTTCCCATGGGGAGCGTGAGCATGGGCGCTGGGTGGCGGCAGTCGAATTCCGCCAGAATGGGAAACCGCCCCCACGCATTTTTTATGGATTTATTGGTTACGCAGCCGCTCCATGGCCTCCACCGTCTTGGCCGCGTCGCCAAAGGCCGTTAGCCGCATGCAGCCCGCGCCGTTTTTGCCAAAGCCCTCGCCGGGAGTGCCCACGATTTCCTTTTCGTTGAGCAGATAGTCAAAGTACTCCCAGCCGCTCATGCCCTCTGGGCACTGGAACCACAGATAGGGCGAGTTCTCCCCGCCAGTAAAAGAAATGCCCATGTCCCGCAGGGCCCCGGCCATCACCTGGGCGTTCTTCTGGTAATAGGCGATGTTTTCCCGCACTTGGCGCATCCCCTCTGGACTGAATACCGCCTGGGCGGCCCGCTGGGTCACGTAGCTGACGCCGTTGAACTTGCTGCCCTGCCGGCGCTGCCACAGCTTGTTGACCTGTACGCCGTCAAACTCCAGCTCATTTTTTATCACGGTGTAGCCGCAGCGCATGCCGGTAAAGCCCGCCGTCTTGGACAGGGAGCCGAACTCAATGGCGCAGCGCTCCGCCCCGGGAATGGCGAAGATGCTCCTGGGCAGGTCCCCGGTGATAAAGCACTCGTAGGCCCCGTCGAAGAGGATCACCGCCCCCTGCTCCAGGGCGTAGTCCACCCAGACCTGTAGCTGGTCCCGGCTGTACACCGCGCCAGTGGGGTTGTTGGGGGAACAGAGGTAGATAATGTCCGCCCGCTGCCCCGGGTCCGGCATGGGCAAAAAGCCGTTTTCCATGTTGGCCCCAGCGTAAAGGATCTTCCGCCCGGCCATCACGTTGGTGTCTACATACACCGGGTACACCGGGTCCGGCACCAGCACGGTATTGGCGTTATCAAAAATGTCCACAATATTGCCCACGTCGCTTTTGGCCCCGTCGCCCACAAAGACCTCCTCTGGCTGCACATCCACCCCAAAGCCGCCGTAGTATCCGGCAATGGCCTCCCGCAAAAAGGGGTAGCCGTTGCTGTCCGGGGAGTAGCCCCGGAAGGTCTCCTTATGGGCCATCTCGTCGGTGGCCTTGCGCATGGCCTCAATCACGGCAGGGGCCAGGGGCAGGGTCACATCGCCAATGCCCATGCGGATCAGGTGGTTTTCCGGGTGGGCGGCGGTGTATTCGTTCACCTTTTTTGCAATGGTAACGAATAGATAGCTCTGCTCAAGATTCTGGAAATTGCTGTTTAGTTTCATGGGGGTTCATCCTCTCTGTATGTCGGTTTTATTGTGCCATCAGCCTGGCTCTTGTGTTCTGGGGGAATTTCTCTAGGGCGTAGCGGAAAGCCGCCCGGGGCATTTCCCGGCAGTGGGCGGCAAGGTATGCCTCCACCCCGCCGGGGTCTGTTTGGGAGAGGCATTTCAGCATCCAGCCATAGCCCTTTTGCACCAGATTGTGCTGGTCCCCCAGCAGCCGGTCCACTATGGCATAGGGCCAAAGGCCCTGCCTGTCCTCTCGCAGGATGGAGGGAATGAGGACTACCGCCGATGCCCTTCTCACCCAAAAGTCCGCGTCCTCCGTCCATTCCGCGACCTTTGAAAAAAGCTCCTTCCGCTGCCGGACCAGCTCCCCAAAGGCATGGGTGCAAAAATCGTCGCAGTCGCCCCAGCCCCGGACGTACTCCTTCAGCCAGCGATAGAACCGCTCATAGGTGTCCGCTGTATACTGTGCCTTTACACGGTAGGCCCAGTCAAAGGCAATCACGCCCAGGGCCCAGTCCCGCTGGGCTAAAAGCTCTTCGCACAGGGCCAGCACGGGGTCTATCTCCTTTAGGGCCGCCTGCCGGTACAGCCGGCTGGACAGCCGCCGAATCTCCCCGGTAGCAATGTGCTTTCCCGGCGGCGCGGCCTGGGCCATGCGTTCCAGCTCAGCCGCCGCCCGCTCTACTATATCCGCCATAGCTCACCCGTTCTTCTCCTCCATATAGGCCACCGCTGCCCCCACAAAGCCTTTGAACAGCGGGTGGGGCCGGTTGGGCCGGCTCTTAAACTCCGGATGGAACTGCCCGGCCACAAAAAAGCGCTTTTCCGGCAGCTCGATGGACTCCACCAGCCGCCCGTCCGGCGAGGTGCCGCTGATCACCATGCCCTTCTCCGCCACGGCCTCCCGGTAGTCGTTGTTAAATTCATACCGGTGCCGGTGGCGCTCGTGGATCAGCTCCTCTCCATAGCACTCCGCCATTTTGGTGCCCGGGGCCACCTGGCAGGGGTAGCTGCCCAGGCGCAGGGTGCCGCCTTTGTTGACATCCTTATTTTGGTCTGGCATAAAGTCAATGACCTTGTTCAGGCCGTACTCGTCGAACTCGCCGGAGTTGGCGTCCAGGACGCCGCAGACGTTGCGGCAAAACTCAATAACCGCCACCTGCATGCCCAGGCAAATGCCCAGATAGGGGATGTCCTTTTCCCGGGCGAACCGGGCCGCCAGCACCATGCCCTCAATGCCCCGGCTGCCAAAGCCCCCGGGGATAATGACGCCGTGGACATCCCCCAGCTGGGACTCGATATTCTCCTCGTTAAGCATTTCCGAGTCCACCCAGCTGATGTCCACCTTGGCGCTGTACTCGTACCCAGCGTGGGCCAGGGCCTCCATCACCGAGAGATACGCGTCGTGCAGCTTCACATACTTCCCCACCAGGGCAATGCGCACGTTCTTCTTTCTGCCCCGTATTTTGTCCACCATCTCCAGCCATTCGCTGGTGTCCGCGTCCTTGGCGCACAGGTTCAGCTCCCGGCAGACAATGTCTGAGAAATGGCTTTTTTCCAGCATAATGGGGGCCTCGTACAGCACGGGGATGGTCAGGTTTTCAATGACGCAGTCCGGGCGCACGTTGCAGAACATGGCAATCTTCTGGAAAATGCTGAAATCGTCAATGGGCACGTCGGTACGCAGCACAATAATGTTGGGCTTAATGCCCATGCCCTGCAACTCTTTTACCGAGTGCTGGGTGGGCTTACTCTTGTGCTCGCCAGAGCCCTTTAGGTAGGGCACCAGGGTCACATGGATAAACAGCGCGTTGCCCGGGCCCACCTCTTGGCTAACCTGGCGGATGGCCTCTAAAAAGGGCTGGCTCTCAATGTCGCCGGCAGTGCCGCCGATCTCGGTAATAACCACGTCTGCGTTGCTTTTGCTGCCCACGCTGTAGATGAAGCTCTTGATTTCCGAGGTAATGTGGGGAATCACCTGGATGGTCTCCCCCAGGTACTCTCCCCGGCGCTCCTTGTTCAGCACGTTCCAGTACACCTTGCCGGTGGTCAGGTTGGAAAACTTGTTCAGGTCCTCGTCAATGAACCGCTCGTAGTGGCCCAGGTCCAGGTCGGTCTCCAGGCCGTCCTCGGTCACGTACACCTCCCCGTGTTGATAAGGGCTCATGGTGCCGGGGTCCACGTTGATATAGGGGTCCAGCTTCTGGGCCGCCACCTTCAGCCCCCGGGACTTCAGCAGCCGGCCCAGCGAAGCGGCGGTAATGCCCTTGCCCAAACCGGAGACCACGCCGCCGGTGACGAAAATATACTTTGCCATGTTCTTTTCTTCTCCTCTTATGGATGATTTGTTTCTGTTGGGGGGGGGTGGGAATATTCCCCCGGCACGTAACAGTGGGAAAATTGCGCGGTCAAGGGGCGAAGAGTTGACCGAAGCCAACTCCTCAGCCCCTTGTGGGGTTCTTAGGGGCGCTGGTCGCCAGTGGCGACCAGCGCCGACCGAGGCGGCAGCCGAGACCAACGCCCCTAAACCGCCGGAGGCCAAAGCGTACAAAGAGGGCCGTAGGCCCCTTTGGGGCGGAGCTCCGGCTTATTGGCGAAGTAACAGCAATACAAAAGGTCAAGGGCCGGGGACTGCGCCCCCGGACCCCCGCGCGGCGGCGCGGCCTATGTTCTCTTCTGAACGAGGGGAGTGGGGGAGTTGAGTGCTCCATTCTGCCCCTTGCGCCGCCTTTAAGGGCAAGACCGTGGAGCTCTGCTCCACACCTCGCCACCTTTGAAAAGGTGGACGAAACTTTTTCTTCGCGCCCCTTACTGCTGACTTTTGGTGTGCTGGTCGTCCGCCGGGTTTCTACAGCTCCACTTGGCCCTGGAACACCTCCACCGCCTCGCCGGTCATGGTCACCCGCTCTTCGGTATAGTTGATCGTCAGGTCCCCGCCCCGCAGCCGCACGGTGACGTCCTCCCCCATCTGGCAGCACCCATTCAGGCACGCCGCCACCGCCGCCGCGCAGGCCCCGGTGCCGCAGGCCATGGTCTCGCCGCTGCCCCGCTCCCACACCCGCATCTTCAGGGTATGGCTGTCCAGCACCTGGACAAACTCGGTGTTCACCCGCTCCGGGAACAGCGGGTCCCCCTCAAACAGCGGGCCTACGGCCTCCAGGTCCACCTCCATGGGGTCGCCCCCGAACACCACGCAGTGGGGGTTGCCCATAGACACGCAGGTGATCTCATGTTCCCCCCCGGCCACCGGAACCTTCCGGCCCACCACGCTCTTACCTGTCAGGTTGACAGGAATCTGCTCCGGGGCCAGCACGGCGGAGCCCATATCCACAGAGACCGCCACGGCGCGGCCGTTCTCCACCACCATTTCGCAGACCTTCACCCCGCTTTTGGTGTCGATATGGAGCACGGGCTTTTGGGCAATGCCGTGGTCGTACAGGTACTTGGCCACGCAGCGCACCCCGTTGCCGCACATCCTGCCCTCGCTGCCGTCGGCGTTGAAAATACGCATCAGCCCGTCGGCCCTCTCGCTGGGGCAGATGAGGATGACCCCATCGCCCCCCACGCCCTTGTGCCGGTCCGAGAGCCGCACCGCCAAAGCGGCGGGGTCCTCTACCGTCTCCTCAAAGCAGTTGATATACACGTAGTCGTTGCCGCAGCCGTGCATTTTGGTGAAATGTAAAGTTTTCGGCATAGTGCCTTTCTCCTCTCATGCTGATTCAACGTCCCGCCCCAAACAGCCACGCGCCCAGGGGGAAGTCCCAGTTCAAAAACCAGGTGCAAAGCAGGCTGGCCAGCAGGTACACAATAATCACCAGGCCCACCACCCCGCTCACTTTGCAGTGGAAGTCATAGTCGTAGCTGGACTCGGTAGCGCCGTTGGATTTCCACTTCTCGAAGATATTCCACAGAACCTCCGGCTTCAGGATGCTAAAGACGCACAGCGCGGCGCCCCCCAGACAGAGGATGGTCGCAATGACAAAACCGGTGTTTTTACTCACTCTGCTCCCTCCTAAGATAAAGAGGCCTCTTGGGAAAATAATTTTTTGAGTAATAAAAGCTCTCGCCTGCCGATGAAATCGGCTGGGCTCGGTGGGGTGATAACGGTTCCCTTCCTTGGCTTTGCCAAGTACCCAGGGACCTTCCCCCTCCGGGCGCAAAGGTCGCGGCCTCGTCTGCCGACTCGGGTGCTGTGTGCCAGCGGCCCCACACCCTGGAAGAGGCCGAGAGCTGGATTCGCCAACTCTTCGCCCCTTCACCGCGTTCTCTGGTTGACTCTCTGCTATTTCGCAAGAAGTCTAATGAAAGCCCTCGCTCAGCCTAAAAGTTTTTGCGGTTTTTCAAACCGTGGGCAAAAGCTTGGAGCGTTGAGCCGCCGCGCGCCTCAATCTCTTGAGCACTTCTCCGCGTCGATGGCCAGCACCAGCATCAGGGCGTACAGGGCGTCGTCGGGGAAGGCCACGTCAATGGTGTAGGTGTCGGTCCAGTTCCACAGCTCTTTGCTGACCACGGCCACCAGGTCCCCCTGGGGGCCCAGCACCCGGTAGTCCCACTCGGTCCAGTTCCCCTCCACCTGCCAGCCGTTGCACTCGATATTGTACCGGGGCTTAAAGAAGGTGAACTCCTTGCTGATGCAGCCCAGGTACTGCCCGCCCACGTACAGCTCGAACTTGGGCAGCCAGGTCAGTACCTTTTCCTGCACCATGCCCACCTCGTTGCCATAAGGGTCGTAGATTTTCAGGCAGTGCCCCCAGCTAAGCTGTCCCTTCACCACATAGGCCACGCTGCCGTCCTCGTAGTAAATGTCATAGCTGTCCAGCCAGGAAAAGAACCTCTGTTTGAATAAAAGCTTCATGGCGGGCCTCCTTTTTCTTTTTGGTTGTGCCGTTCCCGCCGCAGTCTGGTAAAGCGGCGTCTATTCGTCCTCGCCCAAAACCGAGGCCACCGCGCCCCCGGTCTCCGTCTGGGGCTCCTGCCCCGCGCCGCGCATATCCACTTTGCTCCACAGCTCCGGCTCTTTTTCCAAGAAACGCTCCAAACTGTGGGCAGGCAGTTCCGCCATGGCCCAGTGTTCCCCCAGCCGCCACCGCAGCCGCATCCGGACCGCCTGGCCGCTCTCGTCCACTGTGGAGTCCGTCTGCTCAAAGCCCGCATAGCCCTCCACCGGCGCCCAGGCCATTGGGCAATCCGTCAGCTCCGGCACCGGAAGGTCCGGCGGCGGGGTAACGCCTTCCTCTTGGATAATAATAGGAAGGGGCTGGAAATCCATCCCGTCCCATTCCCCGGGCTCCCGCTCCTGCCAGGTCTCTGGCACAGGGCAGTCCCCTTCCACGGGCCGAAGGGTCACGTACAGCTTCAGCTGTTCAAAGGCAATCCACCAGTCCGTGCCGTTTTTGCCGTGAAGTGCCTCCACCGTCAAGCCGTGCCGGGCGGTCAGCGCCTCCTCATCATAAGAAATACGAAAATAGAACTCCAGCAGCCCGTCAGAACACGAGGCCGCGTCGCGGGATTCAGGGTCTATGGCAAAGACCTCCCGCACCCGGTCCTCATTGGGCCACCAAATTTCCTCCGGCACATCCTGGCCAAAGCTCCACACATCTTCCAGCAGCATGTCGTGGTCTGCAAAGGCCGGGCTGGAAACCGTAGGGTCGTAGCCGCCCCGGACGCTCTCGGGCTCTTCCGTAGGAGCGGGCGTCTCTTCCGGCTCCGGCGCGCTTGCCGAAGCTTCCTGCCGGGCCCCCGCCCCGGGGCGGGACTCGTCGTCCGGCCCGCAGGCAGGCAGGGCCAGCAGCATCGCCGCCAGACAAAAAATCGCCAGCTTTTTCATTGAGATGACCTCCTTCTTTGCATATGGGCGGGCAAAAAAATCCCGTTCCCTTACACTTCCACCTCTCCGTCAAACACCTTCAGGGCCTCGCCGGTCATTATGACCCGCTCATCCGTATAGTTGATGATCAGCTCACCGCCCTTTAGAATCACCCGGATGTCCTGGCCCTTCTTGCAGTAGCCGTTTAGGGTGGCGGCCACCACCGCCGCGCAAGTGCCGGTGCCGCAGGCCATGGTCTCGCCGCTGCCCCGCTCCCAGATGCGGGCCTTTAGGGTGTGCTCGTCAATGACCTCTACAAAGCCCACGTTCACCATCTCTGGGAACAGGGGGTCATGTTCCATTACCGGGCCCAGCTTTTCCACCTCGGCTTTGTCCACCGAGGGCACGAACACCGTTACATGGGGGTTGCCCATGGAGCAGCAGGTAACCTCGTACCGGTTTCCGCCCATCTCCACCGGCCGGCCCACCACCGGGCCGCCCTCCAGCTTCACCGGCACCTTTGCGGGGTCCAGCTCCGCCCGGCCCATGTCCACCGCCACCCGGTAGGTCTGGCCGTTTTTGGTAATCACCGTGCACTCCTTCACGCCGCTTTTGGTGTCAATGCGCAGTACGCTGCGGCCCACCCCGGCGGGGGCGCCCTGGGCAATGCCGTTGTCATACAGGTACTTGGCCACACAGCGGATGCCGTTGCCGCACATGGCGCCCTCGCTGCCGTCCCGGTTGAACATAGTCATTTTGGCGTCCGCCTGGTCCGAGGGCTCGATCAGGATTATGCCGTCGCTGCCCACGCCGTTGTGCCGGTCCGACAGGCAGACCGAGAGGTACTCCGGCGAGGACGCCCGGTTCTTGGGGTCAAAGCAGTTGATATAGATATAGTCGTTGCAGCAGGCGGACATTTTGGTAAAGGCAATCTTCCGCTTCTCGGTTTTCAAGTCGTTGATGTCCACAATCTCCGTGTTTTCCGGGGTGTAGCGGCTCATCAAGGAGTCCGCCAGGGCGTTGGCCGTGTCAATGGCCGTAAGGCAGGGAATGCCCAAAAGGCTTGCCTTGCGGCGGATCTTCACGCTGTCCCGGGCGGGGTTGCGGCCCTTGGCCGAGGTGGAGATGACATACTGGATGTCTCCGCTTTCCAGCAGGGTGATGGTGTTGCGCTGGGAGTTCTCGTGGATTTTGTCCACCACGTTTACCGCGAGGCCCGCCTTAAACAGCAGCAGGGCGGTGCCCCCAGTGGCGTACAGCTTAAAGCCCAGCCGGTCGAACTTCTTGGCAATTTCGGCAATCTCCGGCTTGTCCTGGTCCCGCACGGTGATAAACACCCCGCCGCCCTTTTTCATCTGGTGGCCGCTGGCAATCAGGCCCTTATAAAGGGCCTCCTCCAGGCTGTTGCCAATGCCCAGCACCTCGCCGGTAGACTTCATCTCCGGCCCCAGGTGGGTGTCCACATCCGCCAGCTTTTCAAAGGAGAACACCGGCACCTTTACCGCCGTATAGGGCGAGGGCTTGTACAGCCCGGTGCCAAAGCCCAGGTCCCGCAGCTTGTAGCCCAGGCTCACCTTGGTGGCCAGGTCGCACATGGGCACGCCGGTTACCTTGCTGATATAGGGCACGGTGCGGCTGGCCCGGGGGTTTACCTCAATAACGTAGATTTCCCGGTCCATAATGATATATTGCAGGTTAATCAGGCCAATGCCCCGCAGCTCCCGGCAAAGGGTGGCGGTGGTCTCCACAATTTTCGCGCTCATGCCGTCGTCAATGTCCGAGGCCGGGTATACGGCGATGCTGTCGCCAGAGTGGATTCCCGTGCGCTCCACGTGCTCCATAATGCCGGGAATCAAAATCTCCTCCCCGTCGCAGATGGCGTCCACCTCTATCTCCATGCCGGAAAGGTACTTGTCAATGAGCACCGGGTTGTCCTGCTTGGTAGTAAGGATAATGCCCATGTATTCCTCAATGTCCTCTGGGCAGGTGGCAATAATCATGTTCTGCCCCCCCAGCACATAGGAGGGCCGCATCAAAACCGGGTAGCCCAGGCTTTCGGCGGCGGCCAGGGCCTCCTGGGCGGTCATGACGGTAGAGCCCCGGGGCCGCTGAATGCCCGCCCGTTCCAGCAGCTCGTCAAAGCGCTCCCGGTCCTCGGCCATGTCAATGGTATCCGCGCTGGACCCCAAAATGGGCACGTTGTGGGCGGCCAGGGTCTTGGTCAGCTTAATGGCGGTCTGCCCGCCAAAGGCTACCACCACGCCCATGGGCTTTTCAATGGCGATAATGTCCATCACGTCCTCGGGGGACAGGGGCTCAAAGTACAGCCGGTCGCCGGTGTCAAAGTCTGTGGAAACGGTCTCTGGGTTGTTGTTGACAATGACCACCTCATACCCCAGCTTCTGCAAAGCCATAACGCAGTGGACGCTGGCGTAGTCGAACTCAATGCCCTGGCCAATGCGGATGGGCCCAGAGCCCAGCACCATCACGGTCCGCTTCTCCCGGTCCTTTCCAATAAACTCCAGGGCCTCGTCCTCGCCGCCGCTTTCCTCCGTGTCGTAGGTGGCGTAGAAATAGGGGGTGTGGGCCGCAAACTCTCCGGCGCAGGTGTCCACCATTTTAAAGGTGGTCTTGCGGGGGAATTTCACCTCTTGGCCAGAAAGCCGGGCCAGGGTGCGGTCCGGGTACCCCATCCGCTTGCCCTCGGTGTACAGCTCCAGGGTCAGGGGTTCCTTTGCCAGTCGCCCCTCGTAATCTATAAAGTTCAGCAGCTTATTTAAGAACCAACGGTCGATCATGGTCAGCCGGTACAGCTCCTCCACCGGCCGGCCCCGCTTTAACAGCTCGTACACGGCGAACAGCCGCTCGTCGGTGGCGCGCTCCGCAATGTCCAGCAGGACCTCGTCCCTCTCTGTGGCAAACTTGGGCAGGTTCAGGGTATCCAGGCCAATCTCCGCCCCCCGCACGGCCTTCATCAGGGCCATTTCAAAACTATCGGCAATGCTCATCACCTCGCCGGTGGCCTTCATCTGGGTGCCCAGGTCCCGCTTAGCGTACACGAACTTGTCAAAGGGCCACTTGGGGAACTTCACGGCCACATAGTCAATAGAGGGCTCAAAGGCGGCGTAGGTCACCCCGGTGACCGCGTTTTTAATCTCGTCCAGCCGGTAGCCAATGGCGATCTTGGTGGCCACTTTGGCAATGGGGTAGCCGGTGGCCTTGCTGGCCAGGGCCGAGGACCGGCTTACCCGGGGGTTCACCTCAATCACCGCGTACTCAAAGCTCTCGGGGTGCAGGGCAAACTGCACGTTGCAGCCGCCCTCTACCCCCAGCTCGCCCACAATGTCCAGGGCGGCGGTGCGCAGCATCTGGTACTCCCGGTCCGCCAGGGTCACGGTGGGGGCAATGACAATGGAGTCTCCGGTGTGCACGCCCACGGGGTCCACGTTTTCCATGGAGCAAATGGTGATGGCGTTTCCATCCCCGTCCCGCATGACCTCAAACTCGATCTCCTTCCAGCCGGAGATGCACTTTTCCACCAGCACCTGGGTAATGGGGGAAAGGGCCAGGCCATTGGCGGTGATCTCCCGCAGCTCCTCTGGGGTATGGACAATGCCCCCGCCGGTGCCCCCCAGGGTAAAGGCCGGGCGGATGATCACCGGATAGCCGATCTCCCCGGCAAAGGCCTCGGCCCCCTCTACGGTGGTCACCACCTTGCTGGGCACGCAGGGCTGGCCAATGCGCTCCATGGCGTCTTTAAAGAGCTGCCGGTCCTCGGCCTTGTCAATGGTCTCGGGGCCGGCCCCCAGCAGCCGCACGTTGTGCCTCTTCAAAAAGCCCTCCCGGGCCAGCTGCATGGAAAGGGTCAGGCCCGTCTGCCCCCCAAAACCAGAGAGGATGCTGTCTGGCTTCTCCTTCTCGATAATGCGCTTCACGGTGGTCAGGGTCAGGGGCTCGATATAGATGCGGTCCGCCATGGCCTGGTCCGTCATGATGGTGGCGGGGTTGGAGTTCACCAGCACAATCTCAATGCCGTCCTCCCGCAGGGCCCGGCAGGCCTGGGTGCCCGCGTAGTCGAACTCGGCGGCCTGGCCAATGACAATGGGCCCGGAGCCGATCACCAATACTTTTTTAATGTCCTGATTCAGTGGCATAGTATCCTCCTTACAGCGTCTTTTCCCGTTTGTTGCCTACATAGGGCCCGTCCACGCACTGTCCCCCGCGCAGGCGGAAGCCCTTTTTCTCGTAATATTCGTTGAGCGGGGCGTTGCCGGCGTCGCAGTCCAGCCGCAGGGCGGTAAGGCCCCCCTCTCTCGCCAGGTCCGCGGCGTGGTCCAGCAGCCGGCCCCCCGCGCCCCGGTCAGCCAGGGACGCCACCAGGTTGTGCACATACAGGGCCGGGGCCCCGGGGCTGTCCTCCCACTGCCCGTCCTCCTGCCGCAGCACCACCGCGCCGGCGATGGCCCCGTCCCCCCGCCGCAGCAGGTACAGCCGGCCGGCCTGCGCCTCCTCCCGGTAATACTCCTCCGGGTACGCCTCCAGGTAGTGGTTCGCGTTCCACTGGCGGATGCCCACCCGGTCCATCCAGGCGGTACGCTCTATCACCAGGGCCACCACCCCGGGGGCGTCCCCCGGCAGGGCCCGCGCAAATTCATACTCCATCTTGTCCTCCCTTTCCCGGCCAGGGGCCGCATACAGGTCGTTCCGCACAGCCCCCGTGGGGCTGTCGTAGGCCATGGGCAAAAAGCCCTCTCCCCCCAGGGCGCAGCGGACCAGCGCCTTGGTCAGCCCCGGCACGTCCGGCCGGGCCAGGGCCTCGGCGGCGTCCATCCATACCACCAGGTCGTTCTCGTCCTGGTCCGAGACCGCCTCGCCGCTGACATACTCCGCCGCGAACGCCGCGTACCAGTCCTTCTCCCCAAAGCGCACCCCCAGCAGCCGCCCGGGCTCCACGGCAACGCCGGTCTCCTCCAGCAGCTCCCGCTTTACCGCCTCTTGGGGCGTTTCGCCATACTCCACGTAGCCCCCGGGGACAATCAGCAGCCCCTTGCCGCCGCCGTAGGTGTGCCGGGCCAGCAGCACCCGGCCCTCTCGCAGCACCACCCCGGCAACGGACTGGCTCCAGTTCGTATTCCCCCGCTCCATGGCTTACCGCTCCATCAGCCCGAAGAACTCCGTGAACAGCTCCCGGGTGTCCAGGGGCCCGGCGCAGGCCTCGGGGTGGAACTGCACCGTAAAGGCGGGCATGTCCGTGTAGCGCACGCCCTCGCAGGTGCCGTCGTTGACATTCTTATACAGCTCTCTGCCCCACTGGGGGTCAATGCTCCCGCTAACCACCGCGTAGCCGTGGTTTTGGCTGGTAATGTAGATACGCCCCGTCTCCTGGTTCTTCACCGGCTGGTTGCCCCCCCGGTGGCCATACTTCAGTTTCTCGGTGGCGCAGCCGTGGGCCAGGGCCAGCAGCTGGTGCCCCAGGCAAATGCCAAAGGTGGGCAGCTTCAGCTCCATAATTTTCTTCAGGTTTTCCACCAGGTCCACGTTTTCGGCGGGGTCGCCGGGACCGTTAGAAAGCATCAGCCCGTCCACGCCCAGGGCCCGAACCTCCTCCGCCGTCACGGTGCAGGGGCACACCGTCACCTGGGCGCCCCGGCGTACCAGCTCCCGCCAAATATTGTCCTTCATGCCGTAGTCAATCAGGGCCAGCTTTTTCTTGGCCGGGCCCTGGGGCTTTATGGTAAAGGCCTCTTTCGTAGAGACCGCCTTTACCGCCCCCCGCACCCGGTAGGCGGAAAGGGCCGCCATATCCACGCTTTTGGGGTCGTCGGTGATCATGCCGTTCATTACGCCCTTTTCCCGGATCATCTTGGTCAGGGCGCGGGTATCCACCTCTGAAAGGGCGGTCAGTCCCCTTTCTTTAAAAAAGGCGTCAAGGCTGCCCTCTGACCGAAAGTTAGAAGGAGCTTGGCACCAATGCTTTACAATATACCCTTTGGGCCCCACGCCGCCGCTTTCAAAGTCGGCGGGAATCACCCCGTAGTTGCCGATAAGAGGAAAGGTCTGCACCACGATCTGCCCCCAGTAGCTGCGGTCTGTAATGGTCTCCAAATAGCCGGTCATGCCGGTAGAGAAAACCACCTCGGCCATCTGTTCGCCGCCGGCCCCAAACCGCCGGCCCTGAAACACCCTGCCGTTTTCCAGCACAAGATACGCCGTATTCCCCATGATCACCACAATCCTTTCAAACAAGTTTCGCTTTTTCAATCTATTATTGTACAGGAAACCGCGGCCAAGCGCAAGAGGAAATTTTATTTTGTGGGGCAGTTTATCAGGGTAGTATAGAAAATCCGCCTTTTGGGGCGGCAAGCTTGTCCGGTTTTTTTTTCGGGGCGGGCTGTTGGGCGGGGGCGTCTTGACATTTTCTCAAGATGTGGTATAATAAACATGGAAAGGGCGTTGCCACATGGCGGTTAGCCCCTAGATATCAGTTTGTTAAACTGACCGTTCGGGTACCGGCCGAGCGGTCAGTACGCTTTCATAGGCGCTATGTACGACAGCAGTATGGCTACCGCTATCAACATCAGCACGAAACGCAAGACTCTTGTCCAGCGTATTCTTCCCATAAAGCACTCACCTCCCTCCTTAAAAAAGTCGGGAAATGAACCACCCCTTTTCGGGATGGCTAACCGCCTCTATGCAGCAACGTCCTTTTCCGCCCCGTTGGGGGCTTTTTTATTATAGGGGATTTGCCGTATTATGTCAACTCTTGTTTGAAGGGGAAGGGGCCGCCCCATTCCCCCGTTGACAAATTCCCCATAAACCGCTAAAATAGGACCAGCCCGCCCCGGAACCTTTCCGGCGCGCCAGGCTTATTATAAAGCAGACATCCCTTCCCCATACATTTTATATAGAAAGAGGTCTTTTCTATGGGAACTTGTTCTGAAAACCGCAAGTCTGTCCCAAAGCTGTTTGGCTCTGCGGTCTTTAACGACGATGTGATGATGGAACGCCTGCCCAAGGACGTGTACCGCTCCCTGCGCAAGACCATTGACGAAGGGAAAGAGCTGGACCTTACCGTGGCAAACGCTGTGGCCAGCGCCATGAAAGACTGGGCTGTGGAAATGGGCGCTACCCACTACACCCACTGGTTCCAGCCCCTAAACGGCATTACCGCCGAAAAGCACGACAGCTTTATCTCCCCCACCAGCGACGGCCGGGTGATTATGCAGTTTTCCGGCAAGGAGCTGATTAAGGGCGAGCCAGACGCCTCCTCCTTCCCCTCGGGGGGGCTGCGGGCCACCTTTGAGGCCCGGGGATACACCGCCTGGGACCCCACCTCCTACGCCTTTGTCAAGGGGGGCTCGTTGTACATACCCACCGCGTTCTGCTCTTACAGCGGCGAGGTGCTGGACAAAAAAACCCCCCTGCTGCGGTCCATGGAGGCTCTTAGCACCCAGGCCCTGGCCGCGCTGCGGCTTTTTGGCGATACAAAAACCCAGCAGGTCACCACCACGGTGGGCCCCGAGCAGGAGTATTTTTTAATTGACAAAGACCTCTACCGCCAGCGCCCAGACCTGGCGTTCTGCGGGCGCACCCTTTTTGGGGCCAGGGCGCCAAAAGGCCAGGAAATGGACGACCACTACTATGGGGCCATCAAGCCCCGGGTGGCGGAGTTTATGGCCGACCTGGACCGGGAGCTGTGGCAGCTGGGGGTGCTGGCCAAAACCAAGCATAACGAGGTGGCCCCCGCCCAGCACGAGCTGGCCCCGATCTTTACCACCACCAACATTGCCTGCGACCACAACCAGCTGACCATGGAGGTGATGAAAAACGTGGCAGGCCGCCACGGGCTGGTGTGTCTTTTGCACGAAAAGCCCTTTGCCGGGGTGAACGGCAGCGGCAAGCACAACAACTGGTCCCTGACCACCGACTCTGGCCACAACCTGCTGGACCCCGGCCGCCGCCCCTGGGAAAACTACCCCTTTTTACTCATTCTGGCCGCTGTCATCAAGGGCGTGGACGAATACCAGGACCTTCTGCGCATTTCTGTGGCCTCTGCGGGCAACGACCACCGCCTGGGAGCCCACGAAGCGCCCCCGGCCATTATCTCCATGTTCCTGGGGGACGAACTCACCTCCATCCTAGAGGCCATTGAGCAGGGCCGCCACTATCAGGTGGCCCAGCAGAAAAAACTGGAAACCGGCGTGCGGGTGCTGCCCGACTTTAACACAGACAACACGGACCGAAACCGCACCTCTCCCTTTGCCTTTACCGGCAACAAGTTCGAGTTCCGCTCCCTGGGCTCGGCCATTTCCATCGCCTGCCCCAATATTATGCTGAACACCATTGTAGCCGAGGAGCTGCGGCAGTTTACAGAAGAGCTCTCTACAGCCGGCGACATAAACAGCGCGGTGCTGGGCCTGGTAAAAAAGGTCTACGCCGCCCACAAGCGCATTGTCTTTAACGGCGACGGATACTCGGAAGAATGGGTGAAAGAAGCCCGCCGCCGGGGGCTTTTAAACCTGCGCACCACCGTGGACGCCCTGCCCCGCTACCTGGACCAGAAAAACGTGGCGCTGTTCACCCGGCACAGGATCTATACCGAGGCCGAGATGGAGGCCCGCTACGAGACCATTATGGAAGAGTACGTGAAAACCCTGAATATCGAAAGCCTCACCATGAGCGGCATGGTGCGCCAGGATATCTTCCCCGCGGTCAGCGGCTATGTCGCCCAGCTGGCCCAGGCGGTGGCGGCCAAACGGGCGGTGGCCCCGGGCCTGCCCTGCCAGGCGGAGTGCGCCCTCATCGAACAGCTCTCCGCCCTGCTGGACCGGGCCTTTGCCCAAACAGAGGAGCTCTCCGCCCTGCTGGCCGGGCCCCAGGCAGAAAGCGCCAATGTGCTCACCGCCGCCACCCATTACCGGGACCAGGTCATTCCCGTCATGGCCGCCCTGCGGGCCACTGTGGACCAGATGGAACAGCTGGTCTCGGCCCAGTGCTGGCCCTACCCCTCTTACGCGGACCTGATGTACAGCATCTAACCATACGGGCGCGGGCAAAGGCGGCGCCGCCCAAAAAGCCCCTTCCCCCCCTTAGGGGCCGGTAGCCCTTTCGTTGAAAAACGCCTATTTGCCCTTGCTTTTGCGAAAAAGGGACTACCCAAAGCCGCCGGAATCTGTTATAATTCCCATGGGAGTTTTTCCCATGGGAATTTTTCCTTGGAAGGATGGAGTTATAATGGAAACCAGTCAGCAGCCGGTCAACCAGCCGGTCAGGGGTGTGCGGGTGCGCACCCTAAACTTTGTCATGATCTTCCTCTCCTGCGTTCTGTACCTGGCCCTGCTGGTGGTTACCTACCACGCTGCCGGTACCTACGATCAGATGGTCTCCGCCACCAACGAGTACATTGAAAGCCAAAAAAACGCCGCCATGCTTTCTGAAGCGTCCGACTATCTCACCGATCAGACCAGGATGTTCGTGGTCACCATGGACCCGGCCCACATGGACCACTATTTTGAGGAGATCTATGTAACCTGCCGCCGGAAGCTCGCCCTAACCAGCCTCAACGAGCAGGCCAGCCCCCAGGCCCTGGAATATATGGAAAAGGCCCTGGACTACTCCAACCAGCTGATGCAGCAGGAGATCTACGCCATGGGCCTGGCCGCCCAGGCGGGGGGCCTGGACCCCGCCGCCCTGCACCCGGACGTGGCCGCGGTGCAGCTTTCTGAAAAAGACCGGGCCCTTTCTCCCGAAGAGCAGCTGGACGCCGCCCAGGAGATGGTGTTTGGCCCGGAATACCAGGCCTCGAAAGAGCTGATCAACAGCAACATCGATTTTTTCCTTAGCGACGTCATCGCCTCCACCCAAAGCGCCCAGACCCAAAGCGTGGAAAACCTGAAAGCCGCCATGCTGCTGGAGCGGGTGTTTTTCAGCATCCTGTTTGTGCAGAATCTGGTGGTCTTTATTATGATTATCTGGCTGATTGTCAAGCCCCTACAGGTATACGTCAACTGCATCAAGGAAGAAAAGATGATGGAGATTACCGGCGCCTATGAGTTTAAATATCTGGCCCTGACCTATAACGATATTTACGAGATTAACGCCGCCAACGAGGTGCTGCTGCGCCACCAGGCCGAGCACGACCCCCTAACCGGCATTATGAACCGGGGGGCTTTTGAGCAGGTGCGCCATGTGCTGAAAATCAAGGCCCAGCCGGTGGCCCTGCTGATTGTGGATGTGGACAAGTTCAAACAGATCAACGACGGCTACGGCCACGAGACCGGGGACCGGGCCCTGAAAAAGGTGGCACGCCTGCTGGTGGAAAGCTTCCGCTCCACCGACTTTCCGGCCCGCGTGGGCGGGGACGAGTTCGCCGTGGTCCTCACAGACATCGCCCCCTCCCAGCAGCGGATGGTGGAAAACAAGGTGGCCGCCATAAACGCCGCCCTGCAAAACCCAGAGGACGGCCTGCCCAAGCTCTCCCTTAGCGTGGGCGGGGCCTTTTCCGAAAACGGATTTACCGAGGAACTGTACAGCCACGCGGACGCGGCCCTGTATCAGGTAAAGGAAAACGGTCGCTGCGGCTGCCGGTTCTATGAAGAGGGAATGCCCATCCCGGGGCAGGGCGCCTAGCTTTTGGCCTTCCCGGTTCTTCGAAACATAAAATCCAAGCCCTATAAACAGCAAAGAAGCCCGGCGCGTTTTTTACAGCGCCTGGGCTTCTTGTTTTATTGGTTCCGGCTTTTATACCTTTCCCTTGATAATGGGGGAGATTCGCTTATAAATCAGGAAGGTAATGGCCACGCACAGCAGCCCCTTTACAAAGGTGAAGGGCATGTTGAACCAAATAAGCGCCTCCATCAGGGTGTTCACCTGGGGGTTAATGGCGCGGTACAGGTCCATAATGGCCTCCATGGGCATCAGCAGGGCATAGGCCGGGTAGGTGATGAAGTAGTTCACCGGCAGGCTGACCAGCGCCATGGCCACAGAACCCGCCAGCGAACCCAGCAGCGCCCCCCAGCGGTTCTTTTTCAGCTTGTAAATCACCCCCGCGGGCAGCACAAAGGCCATCCCCAGCAAAAGGTTGGAAAGCTCCCCCACTCCGCCGGTGCTGGTGGCCAGCAGGTGCACCAGGTCCTTGATCAGGCACACCGCCAGGCCGCTGACCGGCCCCATGCTAAACGCGGCAATTAGGGCGGGCAGGTCCGCCACGTCCATCTGCAAAAAGCTGGGCACCAGCGGCACGTTGAACCCAATAAAGTACAGCGCCGCCGAAACAGCCCCCAGCACGGCGGTTACCGCCATGGCCCTGGTGTTCACCCGGCGGCCCGGCCCGGCCGCCACGGAGGTTTCTGTTGGATTTCTCATGGAAAAACACATCCCTTTATAAAATTCGCAAAGGGTCCTTGAGTTTGCCCAAAAAGCCTTTTTCCGCAAAAAAACCCCCGAGCGCAGCCCTGTGCGTTCGGGGGAAAATTTCCAGCGGAAACCAGCGCCAGAAGCCGCCGTGTCCATAAACCGGGGGCCAGCCTGGCGCGGTCTTCTCTCATCCGGACTGTACCGTCGGTACCGGAGTTCCACCGGTTCGGCAAAGGGGGGGCAAACCGCGCCCCTCTTTGTTCGCAGACTTTTACTGCCGGCCAGGAGTTTCACCTTGCCCCGAAGACCATTTGCAGCCACTATTATACCCCGCCGCGCCGCGGTTGTCAAGGGGGGGGTCCCCGGCACAAAAAGAGGAAAGCCGCCCCCAGCGGGAGCGGCCTCCAAAAGAGGAAGTAAGGAGTTAAAATGAGGATATGATGAAAAAGAGTCGTATCGTGGCTCTGCTTGCCACGTTTTATATATTACCCTATAAATATGAAAAATTCCTGAACGCCCCGTGAATTTTATTTGTTATTTTCTTCCTGTCCGCCTTGACTGTCCTTTCTGTAAGTAGTATTATGAACAGGTACTGATTTTTGACGCAAAGGAGCCCTTCTATGAAATTTTCTGAAATAGTCTATACCCGCCCAGACATGCCCGCTGTCTTTTCCCAGCTGGACCGCCTTACCGCCCAGCTAAAGGCCGCTTCCAGCGCCCAAGAGCAGCTGCGCCTGTACAAGGAAATGGAGGAGCTTACCGACCATTTCAGCACCCAGGCCTCTGTCTGCGGCATTCGCAACACCGTGGACACCCGGGACGCTTTTTACGAGGAAGAGCAGGCTTTTCTGGACCAGCAGTACCCCCTTCTCTCTGAAAAAACCCAGGCCTTTCACCAGGCCCTGCTCCAGTCCCCCTTCCGGGCCCAGCTGGAACAGGCGCTGGGCGCGCTGCTCTTTGTGAACATTGAGATGGAGCTGCGGTCCTTCTCCCCGGAAATTATCCCCCTCATGCAGGAGGAAAACCGCCTGACCACCGAGTACCAGAAGCTGTACGCCAGCGCCCAAGTGGAGTTTATGGGCAAAACCCTTACCATTCCCCAGCTGGCCCCCTATAAGCAGGACCCCGACCGGGCTGTGCGCAGGGCCGCCACAGAGGCCGAGGGCCGGTTCTTTGACCAGCACCAGGCAGAGCTGGACCGCCTTTATGACCAGCTGGTGAAAAACCGCACCCAGCAGGCCCGGCAGCTGGGCTTTGAAAACTACGTGCCCCTGGGCTTTCTGCGCATGGGCCGCAACTGCTATACCCCAGAGGACCTGGAGCGCTTCCGCTCGCAAGTGGCGCAGGACCTGGTGCCCCTGGTGGTGAAGGTAAAGGAGCGCCAGGCAAAGCGCCTGGGCATCCAGGATTTCAAGTTCTACGACGACCCCCTCAAGTTTAAGGGCGGCTCCGCCAAGCCCCAGGGCACCCCGGAGGAAATTATGGCCGCTGGGCAAAAAATGTACCACGAGCTCTCCCCAGAGACCGGGGCCTTTATGGACCTGATGATGGACAACGAGCTCTTCGACGTGCTGGCCAAAGAGGGCAAGGCCCCCGGCGGCTACTGCACCAGCCTGCCAGACTACAAATATCCCTTTATCTTCTCGAACTTTAACGGCACCTCGGGCGATGTGGACGTGCTCACCCACGAGGCGGGCCACGCCTTTGCCAACTACATGGCGGACCGTACCATTGAGATAGCGGCCAACCGCTTCCCCAGCATGGAGGGCTGCGAAACCCACTCTATGAGCATGGAGTTCCTCACCGCCCCCTGGCACCACCTGTTCTTTGGGCCCATGACCGATCAATATGAGCTCTCCCACACAGAGGACGCCCTAAGCTTTATCCCATACGGCTGCCTGGTGGACCACTTCCAGCACGAGGTCTACAGCCGCCCGGAAATGACCCCGGAGGAGCGCAACCAGACCTGGGCCCGGCTGGAAAAGCTGTACCGCCCCTATATCGACTTTGCGGACCTGCCCTTCTATGGCCGGGGCGCGGGCTGGCAGCGGCAGACTCACATTTACCAGACCCCCTTCTATTACATCGACTACTGCCTGGCCCAGGTGATGAGCCTGCAATTCTTTGCCCTGTCCCTGAAAGACCGGGGCGAGGCCTGGAAAAAGTACATGGAGTTTGTGCGGCGGGGCGGCACCCAAACCTTTGTGGAGCTGGCCCACGCGGTGGGCATGCGCTCTCCCATAGACCCAGGCTGTGTAAAGGACGTCTGCCAGGCCGCCTTTGACTGGACCCAGGCCCATTTAACGGAGTGATTCTCGCGGCAAGCAAAGCGGCCCCCGCAGCGGAACCGTAAACGTTTTGCCGGCCTTTTCCAAAGGCCGTGGGGTCCAGGGGGCAAAGCCCCAGAGCCGCCGGGGGCCTTCTCGCGCGGCAAGCACTTGATGGGACTCTGCCCTACCAGGGCTTCTCGCCCTGGACCCTGGAAGGGGCCAAGGTTTGGCAAAGCCAAATCTCCCGCGCAATCTGTCCCACTTAGAAAAGCTATATTATAACGAAAGGAACTTTATCATGAGAAAAATCATTGTAAACACCCTGGACAAAAAGAGCAAGATCAACAAAAATATTTACGGCAACTTTTCCGAGCACCTGGGCCGCTGCATCTATAACGGCCTCTTTGTCGGCACAGACTCCCCCATCCCCCACGTCAACGGGATGCGCACCGACGTGGTACAGGCCCTAAAAAACATCAAACTGCCTGTGCTGCGCTGGCCCGGGGGCTGCTTTGCAGACGAGTACCACTGGAAAGACGGCATTGGCCCCAAAGAGAACCGCAAGCGGATGATTAACACCCACTGGGGCGGCGTGGTGGAGGACAACTCCTTTGGTACCCACGAGTTTTTGGAGTTCTGCCGCCAGGTGGGCTGCGAGCCCTACATCAACGGCAATGTGGGCAGCGGCACGGTGCAGGAAATGAGCGAGTGGATGGAGTACATGACCTTTGGCGGCGTGTCCCCCATGGCCCAGCTGCGGGAGCAAAACGGCCAAAAGGAGCCCTGGAAGGTGAAATATTTTGGCGTGGGCAACGAAAACTGGGGCTGCGGCGGCAATATGCGCCCCGAGTACTACGCGGACCTGTACCGCCGCTTCCAGACCTATGTGCGCAACTACGGGGACAACCGGGTGTTTAAGATTGCCTGCGGGCCCAACTCCGGCGACTATGACTGGACCGACAAGGTGATGGAGATTGCCGGAGAATACGCAGACGGCCTCTCCCTGCACTACTACACCGTGCCCGGAGACAGCTGGGACCACAAGGGAAGCGCCACCCAGTTTACCCAGGCAGAGTACTACGCCACCCTGCGCAAAGCCCAGTATATGGACGAGCTGGTGACCCGGCACGCCCAGATCATGGACCGGCACGACCCCAGCCACAAGGTGGGCCTGATTGTGGACGAGTGGGGCACCTGGTTTGACGTGGAGCCTGGCACCAACCCCGGGTTCCTCTACCAGCAGAACACCATGCGGGACGCCATGGTGGCCGCCCTGACCCTGAATATCTTCAACCGCCACAGCGACCGGGTGGTAATGGCCAATATTGCCCAAATGGTCAACGTGCTGCAAGCCGTGATTCTCACCGAAGGGGAAAAAATGGTGCTTACCCCCACCTACCACGTGTTCGACCTGTACAAGAGCCACCAGGACGCCACCCTGCTGGGGTGCTTTGTGGAAGCCGAAACCGTAGAGGGCGTGCAGGACCTAAGCGTGTCCGCCTCCCAGGACGCCCAGGGCGCTGTGCACGTTACCGTGGCCAACCTGAACGCCACAGAGCCCTGCCCGGTAGAGCTGCTGGCAAAAACGCCCCAAGAGGTGACCGGCAGGCTGCTTAGCGGAAGCATGGACGCTTACAACGACTTTGACCGGCCGAACGCGGTGGAGATTGCCCCCATGAGCGGCTTCCAGACAGAGGGGAACGCGGTGCGCTTTACCCTGCCCGCCTGCTCCGTGGCGGAGATCACCCTAAAGTGAGCCGCGCCTGCAAGCGCTGCCTGCTGCGGGACCTGGACGGGGCCTATTTTGCCTCCATCTATGAATACATAGACCACCTGCCCCAGGAGCAAAAGGCCTCCCAGGCCCTGTACGCCCAGCGGCTGGCCCTGTGCAAAACCTGCCAAAGCCTGCAAAACGGCATGTGCGCCCTGTGCGGCTGCTTTGTGGAGGTGCGCGCCGCCAAAAAGGCCCAGCGCTGCCCAGCGGGGCGCTGGGAGAAGGAGTAGCGGCGGAAGAAGCGCCGAACCCCCAGGCGTTTCGCGGCAAGGAGCCGGAGAGAAACCCAGAAAAAGGTTCGCCGTTTCAGCGGGCGGCAGACAAGCCCCGGCAAGACCCGCCCCTAAGCCGCCTGCGGCCAAAATACCGTCATAAAACCCTCCCAAAATCCGAAAAGCTCTTGACAAAATCTTCCATATCTGCTATAATTAAAGTTGCAATAGGGGAGTAGTCGGCAGGGCGTATCCTTGCAGCTATCTCAACAATCATGGACCGGCGGCCGGGGGGCCTCTGGTTCTGGGTTAGCTTGAAACGACCAGACCTGTGGCGCGTGGTATTCCTAGATGGACCGCCCGCCCACAGGTCTGTTTTGTATACACAGCCCTTTTTTCGGGCAGACTAACCAAAAAAGAGAGAGGAAGTAGAACCAATGGAATTTTTGTGGGAAGGCCTGCTGGCCATTACGTGGCGGCAGGTGGTGATGTACCTGGTGGGGGCCGCGCTCATTTGGCTGGCCATTCAGAAGGACTACGAGCCCGCCCTGCTGCTGCCCATGGGCTTTGGGGCCATTTTGGTAAACCTGCCCTTTTCCGGCGTACTGAACCAGACCATGCAGGGCGTGGGCGAGACCAGGGGCATTATCCAGTGGCTGTTCGAAACCGGCATCGAGGCCTCCGAGGCCTTTCCCCTGCTGCTGTTCATTGGCATTGGGGCCATGATCGACTTCGGCCCCCTGCTCTCAAACCCCAAGATGTTCCTCTTTGGGGCAGCGGCCCAGTTTGGCATTTTCCTCACCATTGTGCTGGCGGCTGTGCTTGGCTTTGACATTCGAGACGCGGCCTCCATCGGCATCATTGGTGCGGCAGACGGCCCCACCTCCATTCTGGTCAGCCAGGTGCTAAAGTCCTCTTACATTGGGGCCATTGCCGTGGCGGCCTATTCTTACATGGCCCTGGTGCCCATCATCCAGCCCCTGGCCATCAAGCTGGTAACCACCAAAAAAGAGCGCTGCATCCGCATGGACTACCACCCCGGCGCGGTAAGCAAGACCACCCGCATTCTGTTTCCCATTCTGGTCACCTTTGTGGCCGGGCTGGTGGCCCCGGCCTCGGTGTCGCTGGTCGGGTTTTTGATGTTTGGCAATCTCATCCGCGAGTGCGGGGTGCTAAACCGGCTTTCCGAGACAGCCCAAAACGACCTGGCAAACCTGGTCACCCTGCTGCTGGGCATTACCATTTCCTTTTCCATGCGGGCAGAGCGCTTTGTTACGATAGAGACCCTGATGATTATGGCCCTTGGCCTATTTGCCTTTATCTTCGACACCATTGGCGGGGTGTTGTTTGCCAAGCTGCTGAACCTATTTACCAAGAACAAGATGAACCCCATGATTGGCGCGGCGGGCATTTCAGCCTTTCCCATGTCCGCCCGGGTGGTGGAGAAGATGGGCATTGCAGAGGACAACCAGAACCACCTGCTGATGCACGCGGTAGGGGCCAATGTATCCGGCCAAATCGCCTCCGCAGTAGCAGGCGGCATAGTCCTAGGCTTCTTCATGTAGCCCCCAGCGCAAGCGCTGGACCATTAGTCGCGGAGGCGTTCGCTCCGGCTCACTCTCCAGTGCTAACCATTAGCCGAGCCAGCACGTTCTTCTACCCGCTTCCGGCGCGCGACCCCTTCCTTATTATTTGCTCTAGCCAATACGGGCCCCCCAGCGCAAGCGCTGGACCATTAGTCGCGGAGGCGTTCGCTCCAGCTCACTCGCCAGTGCTAACCGCCAGCCCAGCCAGCACGTTCTTCTACCCGCTTCCGGCGCGCGACCCCTTCCTTATTATTTGCTCTAGCCAATACGGGCCCCACCCCCTGTCCCCCCAGCCAGCCCCCAACGCAAGCACTTGCCCCCCGGAAGCCCCCAGAGAAACGCGCTGGCTCGGCTAGAAGTTATCGGCGGCAAGTGAGCCCGAGCGAACGCCTCCGCGACGGTAGTGCAGCGCTTGCGCTGCCGTTGCTGTGTACTGTGTGGTGGTGTGTGTGGGTATTTTATAAAGTCGTGTACAAAATGTATATTGTTATAGCTATAGGTATGTACCAGTACACACCGGCACACGCTACACGTTTCCTGGATAATATCACTCCTAGAATTATACAACATTTTATATAACAACCTAAAATGAAACATTTATAATCATTAAAACACCATTAAAAGATTATTAAAAGGAGCTTGTTGTTTATGATATGCCATCTCTTAAGCAGCGTCGGTATCATTGGCGGGGCGGATGGGCCCACTGCGGTATTCGTTTCTTGGGGGACTTCTCCGGCGGTTCAAAAGGCCCTGGAAATTATGGTCAGCGGCATGCTGGGCATCTTTGTGGTGATCGGAGTCATTGCCCTTATCACCTCTCTGCTGGGCCGCATGGGACGGAATAAATAACCCCTCCGCTTTTTGGGGAGCGCCCCTTTCCCCAGCTTGATGCAGGGACTAATATGGTCCCCTCTGCTCCGTGGAAGAACCGGCTCCCGGGAAGAGCCCACGCTGCCCGCCCCCGAAAAAGCCCCCTGGCCAGGAAGCAAATAAAATGCGCGGTAGGGTACCCCCCTGGCTCTCTCCAAAACTTGACAATATTTCTGTATGGTTGTATAATATTCTTGAATACCCTATCAAGGAGGTTGTGCAACATGAAAAAAAACACCCGCTGGCTGGCCCTGGTGCTGGCCCTTTGCCTGTTGATGGGTTCTGCCCTGGCGCTGCCCGCCGCCGCCCAGGATGAACCGGAGCTGCCCTTTACGGACCTGACGCCCGTGGAGGAGGGCGAGAGGAACTTCTACCGCAAGGCCCTGGAACTGGGCCTGATGCGGGGCACCACGGCCACCACCTTTTCCCCTGGGCAGGGCGTTACCCGGGCCCAGGCTGTTACCCTGCTGGGGCGGGTCCACGAAACCCTGGAGGGCGTGGACCTGGCAGGGGCCTTTCAGGGGCAGCCCACCGGCTACCCGGACGTGGCCCCCGGCAGCTACTATGCCCCCTACGCCGCCTGGGCCAAGGACCTGGGTCTGGTGCAGGGCCAGGGCGACGGCTGCTTTGCCCCCAGCCGGGGCATGAGCTTTGAGGCAATGGCCGTGCTGCTCCACCGCTACCTGCTGGCCACGGGCCGGGACGGCTGGTACCCGCCCGAAGCGGTCTCCCCTGACATTGCCCCCTGGGCCCAAGAGGCCGCCGCCGCTGTGGGGGGGTACGGCTTCTTCCGCCACACCGGCCTTTTTGGGGGCAATACGGGCATGCAGCGCCACGACCTGTGCCTGCTCTCTGTAAGCCTGTATGAGACGCTTTCCTACCCCCGGATGGACCAGGACACCCCCCTGGAGTGCTACTCCTACTCCCTGGTGATGGACGACTCGCTTTACCCCGGCTACGCGGGAGAAAACGGCGCGGTGGACTATTCGCAAATGCTGCCCATGGCCCCCCGGGAGGCGCGGGTGCTGGGCAGCCTGGAGGAGTACCAGCAGCTAAAGGAGCGCCTTTTTGCCCTGGAGGTGGAGGGCTCTCAAAACCAGGTGCTTTACCTGGAGCGGGCCCCGTATTTAACGGTTACGGCCCAGACCTTTGAAAACTATGACCTGCTGGCCGTGAACCTTCACGAGCAGAACTGATCTTCGTTCAGCGCCTACTTTGCCGGGCTGACCGTGGAGGAACACAGCGCCTGGGCGGAATTTGTGTGCAGCCGCAGCGGCGGCCATACGGCGGACCTTTGCGGCCAGCTGTTCTTTTTCCAGATCCCCAAGGGCGTTACCACCGCGCACCTGCGCGAGCTGTACTGGACCACCCCGGGCAGCTTTGCCCCTGGCGCGGCGTAAGCCCCCGGCAGAGCCCATGGTTCGTCAAATTTGCCAAGTCATTCACAAAGCGTTCAAAAAATACAGCGTTTTTCTTTAAAATATCGTGAAACCTAGGTCATAATTCCGGAGTAAACTAATACCATCGAAAGCGAAGGAGGCGATAGAAACAAAGAATAAATTCAGAAAACCCTTCATATTTTGTCTATCGAGTAAGCTATAGCTTGCTGTAAGGCGTCCCATACGGGGGCCGCTACTTCTTTACATCTTTCTTTTACTGTCCCTTCTACCGGGCGAGACCGGCAATAGCCGGACCCGCGGAACTGCCAGCCGCTTTGCCCGGTAGTTGCGGCAGACCAAAAATTCTCGTCCCTGCACCCTTTGTGCAGGGGCGTTTTTAATTTCCATCATAATTTCCTCTTCTGGTGGCAGATTAAAAAACGGGGCGAAACGCACCGGCCTTTTTTTGGGGCGGGGCTTTTCAAACAAACGGCAAATGCGCCGTGGGGCAAAACCCTTTTCCACCGCGCACGCCAGCCCCAGGAAGGAGGAATTTTATGAAAAAATTTGCTTTTCGCAAAAGCGCCTTTTGCAGGGCCCTGCGCACCTTTTCAGCCAGCGTGGGCATTACGGCGGTGTGTATGCTGGCCACGGTGGGCCTTTTGGGCCTGGACGGACCCCCGGCACAGCCCGCCTGGCAGGCCCCGCCGGGGGCCCAGGCCGCCGCCGCCTTTGGCGAAGCGGCCACGCCTGCCACCACCCAGGCCCAGGACCTATCCTCCCACAGCGTGGTGCCCATGGGGCAGGCCTTTGGCATCAAGCTGTTCACCGATGGGGTTATTGTGGCCTCGCTCTCCGATATTTATACCACACAGGGCGTGTGCTGCCCGGCCGCCCAGGCGGGGCTGCGGCCCGGGGACTACCTGGTCTCTGCGAACGGGGTGGAGATTGAGAACAACGCCGCCCTGGCCAGCTATATTGGCAAAAGCAGCGGCCAGTCCATCACCTTTCTGGTGCGCAGAAACGGCCAGGACTTTGAGGCCACGGTGACCCCTGTGTTTGGGGAGGGGTCCTTTAAAACCGGCATGTGGGTGCGAGACAGCGCCGCCGGGGTGGGCACCCTGACCTTTTACGACCCGGCCACCGGGTGTTTTGCGGGGCTGGGGCACGGCATCTGCGACAGCGACGCCGGCCATGTGATGGAGCTGAAAAGCGGCGAACCGGCGGGCATCACCCTGTGCGGCATTGTTCGGGGCGCGCCGGAACGCCCCGGCCAGCTACAGGGGTATTTCTCCTCCGACGACCCCATGGGCTCTCTGCTGGCCAACAACGAGACCGGGGTGTATGGCCAGCTGTATGAAGCGCCCCAGGGCCAGCCCGTGGAGGTGCTGCCCAGAAACCAGGTGCACCCCGGGCCTGTGCAGATTTTAGCCAGCATTGACCAGGCGGGCCCCCGGCTGTATGAGGGGGAGATTGTAGAGATCAGCGGCGCGGACCAGCCCACCCGGAACCTGGTGGTGCGGGTGACAGACCCTGTGCTGCTGCAGGCCACTGGGGGGATTGTGCAGGGGATGAGCGGCAGCTGCATCCTGCAAGACGGAAAAGTGGCCGGCGCTGTGACCCATGTGTTCACCGACGACCCCACCATGGGGTATGGCATCTTTGCCGAGACGATGTTGGAGCAGTGCCGCAAGGCATCCGAAAACACCGGCGCCGCCGCGTAGCGCCTGGGGCAAAGGCTAAAGGGAGAGCATCCTCCCCTTGGCCTTTGCTCTTTTTTGTTATGGAGCGCGGCCCGGGCCCTTCTCAACAAAAAATATTTTTCCCCACCCCGGACCTAAGTTTTCCTCTGGGATTCAAAAGGCCTCCGCTTTTTGTGGCAGGGGCCTTTTAGGCAGGCTCCTTACTTTTCCGGCAGCCTTGCCGCCGCCCTGAATCCTCAGCTTCTTCTTGATATCCTGTTCGCTTAATTTCAAATGCTGTTGCCCTGAGTGGGAGATAGAAAACACTTGACTTTTTTTGCAAATAATGGTACTATCAAATTGTAACTAAAGTGCAGATAATATCGAAAAAATACACTTTCCTTGTACTTGACGGAAAATGTATGGCAGATGATTTTCTGTTTAGTAATAGTTTCATGAAAGGAGATATTTCCATGAAGAAGTATCTTGTTGTGCTAATCGTAGTACTGTTGATATGCTTGTTGGGTATTACAGCTTCGGCTTCTGATGAGCTTGTTTGTTACGTTGAGAGGTATAGCTCTGATGCAACAACAGATACTAGCAGTATTGTGGAAGCTTACACAAAAGCTATGAAAGAGATTGATTCTGAGCAATTAGACACCAAAGCACGCATAGAACTGATAGCAGAGGCTTATGAGAATGCCGGATGGACTGTAATAATAGAGGAACCAATCGTTGCGCGTGCGTTGGATATTGACCCGGAGACTCTGGAATTGGCCTACTCTGATATAGACAGCGCCACTGCAGAGCAAAGGGAGAAAATAATAGATGCACGTGAAACAGTTATCGATCAATATAGCTGGCAGAACGATATTGAAGCGCCTGACTGTGTGAGCTATGTTGTAAATCAAAACGACCGCGAAATTACTTTCAGTCCACTTTTCAGTGAACTTTTCCCTGGATGGGATGCGCCACGCCATGTACAAACTGAGGAAGACCTTATAGATGAAGTTTCAAATGGCGTTTTGTTAGCAGCGGCTGCTCTTTACTATGATGGCGATTATTATGTTCGCGCAGCAACTAATACAAATACGCTTTCTTTCTGTTCTGTACCGGTTGACCAAGCCTATAGAAATAAGATTTCAACTTGTGCTCATCGGTCGTATACCAACGGATTGTACCATATAAATTATGACTACAATACCAATGCTGGCGTAAGGCTAGCAACTCGTACTAGAGTTCCTATTGGATTGGCTTTTGTTGTCGAGCCAGGGCCGAATTACACTCATTCATGGGTGAATCCCTGTGTGAGTACTTTTGATACACCCGGAACTGTATATATGCGAGTGAAAAGGGAGCTCTTGTCGTGATAATATGCTTATGAATAACCGTAAGTAAACCTTTCCCTGCCATATAAAAAAGCCCCTCTCCAGCAGTTTTCCCTGCCAGAGAGGGGCTTTCATATTTCAAGTGGAACCCGGCAAAGGCCGGGCAAGGCGCCGTCCCTGCCGCCAGGAGCCACTTTTACCAGGCGATTCCCTGAAACCGCCGGAAGGCCTCCATGCTTTTTTCCACGCTGGCCAGCTGGCTTTCCATGCGGGTATAGTCCTGCTCTAAAATAATGTACTCCGCGCCTGTGTACTGGTTGGCCGCGTGGATGATCTCCTGAATGGGCATAATCCCGGTGCCAATCTCCGTAAAGGCCGTGTTGCGAATGGCCCGGGCCTTTTCTTCCTCTTCCGCCAGCTTTCCGCCCTGCTTGGCGTACTGGCTGCCGCCGTCTAGGCCAAAGGAGTCCCCGGGCTTCATCTCATAGTCCTCTGGGGCCAGGCCAATGGCGTTAATGGGGGCCAGGCTGTCCCAGGCAAAGTCTTTCTGGTGAATCAGCTTTACCCGCTGGCCATAGCGCTTTAGCTGCTCCACCGGGTCTTTTCCCGCCCGCATGGTCCAAAAGGTGTCCAGCTCCAGCGAGAGGTAGTCTGGGTCCGTGTTTTCCACAATATGGTCCAAAATGCTCTTGCCCCCAAAGGTGCGGAACTCGTGGTGGTGGTTGTGGTAAAGGAAGCGCAGGCCCTCTTGGCGGCAGGCCTTTCCCAGGCGATTAAAGGCCTGGCACTGGCGCATAAGATCCTCATAGGTGGTAAAGCGGCACATGGGGTTTACAATATTCCGGTTGCCCAGGGCGCGGTTATAGGCCAGCACGGCGGGCAGGTCCGCTTTTTCCAGGGGGAAAACATGGGCGCTGACCACCTGGGCCCCAAACCGGTCGAACGCCGCTTTCAGGGTTTCTGCTTCCACCCCAAAGCCGCACCCCGGGTCCTGGATGGCATTGTGGTTGCACACCTCGATATTTTTATAGCCCAGGCCAGCCACCCGCTCCACGGTGGCAATGGGGTCTTTGGCCATTTCGTTTCGGACAGAATAGAGAATCAGTCCTACTTTCAGCATAGCGGTTCTCTCCTTTGTATAAAGATAGGGTCTATGAGACCTCTTGTGAAATGGGAACCAGCCGGCAGGCAAAGTACGCGGTCCAGGGGCAAAGCCCCACGATCTTGCCAGCGGGTGAGCGCCCGCCATGGGGCAAAAAGCGGATGCCGCGCGGCCACTCTAGCCGCGAACCCACCCAGCCGGCAGGCAAAGTACGCGGCCTGTGCCGCCGGCAGGCCTTTCGGGAGCGCTGCGGGGCCCGCCGCTTATTCCACCCGGGTCAGCCCCAGGGCCATGTACTCTTTGCCGGGAAGGGGCCCTTAGGCCAGGTCGATGTTGACGCCCTCCAGGCCCACATACGCGCCAGCCTTGGCCTCGTTGGCGTCCGGGTGGGCCAGCAGCCACTTGTTCCGGGCCCACAGCCGGGCGTCCTCTGGGTCCTTCCCCTGGATCTCCGGCTTGGCCGTGTTGGTGCCCTTGGGCAGGGCCACCGCCACCCGAAAGCCCGCTTCCGCCTGCACATGGCAGGGGGCGTAGTGCAGGGTGGTCTCGTACACCTGCACCACCACGCCCGCGGGTACCTGGAAGCCCCGCACCCTGGCGGTGTTCAGCTTACCGTCCACAATGTCGTCCATCTTGGCCAGCAGCAGGATAAAGTCCCCGGTACCGATGTTCACCTCGCTGTCCCGGTGGTATTCCAGGCAGTTCAGCTTGGTGTTCCGGCCCCAGCACATTCCCAGCTGAAGCGGCATGCCGCCATAGGCCCGGTCCGCCAGCTGGGAGAAAATTCCGCAGGCCTCTAACGACGCGACCCCCGGCTGGTAGGCCACCCCCGCTTCGGGCAGGGGAATGGCGTTCATGGCCGCTGCCAGCTGGGTGGTGTCATAGCCCTCCAGAACCTTTCCATAGGGCGTAAAGCTTGGGTCATACACTGATTTAATTTCCATGGTTTTGCCTCCTTTTTAGGGTGGTAGCGCTCTGCGCCACCGCTTGCTTTGGAACCTTTTTAAAAAAAAGCCCCCTAAGAACCTTTAAAAACTTTTGCTGCGGCTTTTTCGGATGGCGGCCAGCTGGGCCCTGCCCCCGCCGCTTTTCCCCCCCAGCGCCCAGCCCAATGGCCCCGGGCCCGTATCACCCAAAAAAGCAAAAATGAAGCCGCCAAGAACCGGGCTGGCCCGCACCAGCAAACGGCTATGCCCCGCTTAGCTTCTCGTGAATGGCCTTGGCCGCCGTTTTACCCGCGCCCATGGCCAAAATTACCGTGGCCGCGCCAGTCACCGCGTCGCCCCCGGCGTACACGTTTTCCCGGCTGGTTCGGCCCGTCTGCTCCTCCACGATAATGCCCCCCCACTTCTGGGTCTCCAGCCCCTGGGTGGTGGACTTAATCAGCGGGTTGGGGCTGGTGCCAATGGCCATGATCACACAATCCAGGTCCAGCACAAAGCCCGACCCGGGCTTTTCCACCGGCCTGCGGCGGCCAGAGGCGTCTGGCTCTCCCAGCTCCATTTCCAGGCACTCCATGCCCGTTACACAGCCGGTTTCATCCCCCAGAATCCGGGTGGGGTTGTTCAGCAGCTTAAAGACCACGCCCTCTTCTTTGGCGTGCTCCACCTCTTCCGCCCGGGCGGGCAGCTCCGCTTCCGAGCGGCGGTAGACAATATACACCTCTTCGGCCCCCAGGCGCTTGGCGCACCGGGCCGCGTCCATGGCCACGTTGCCGCCGCCCACCACAGCCACCCTTTTGGCATGCTGAATGGGCGTGTCGCTGCCGGGCAGATAGGCTTTCATCAGGTTCACCCGGGTAAGGAACTCATTGGCGGAATAAACGCCCTTCAGGTTTTCCCCGGGAATATTCATAAACCGGGGCAGCCCCGCGCCGCTGCCAATGAACACCGCCTGAAAGCCCTGCTCCATCAGCTCGTCCACAGACAAGGCCCGGCCAATGACCATGTTGGTCTCTATCTTCACTCCCATTGCCTTTAGGCCCTCGATCTCCTTTTGCACAATGGCCTTGGGCAGGCGGAACTCTGGAATGCCGTATACCAGCACACCCCCGGCGGTATGGAGGGCCTCGAACACCGTGACCTCATACCCCAGCCGGGCCAGGTCCCCGGCGCAGGTGAGCCCCGAGGGGCCCGAGCCCACCACCGCCACCCTATGCCCGTTGCTCTTGGGACGCTTGGGGGCTTCTTTTGCGTGGGCGTTGTGCCAGTCTGCGGCAAAGCGCTCTAAGCGGCCAATGGCCACCGGCTCGCCCTTTACGCCCCGAACACAGTACTTTTCGCACTGGGTCTCTTGGGGGCACACCCGGCCGCAGACAGCGGGCAGGGCGCTGCTTTTGGCAATGACCTGGTACGCGGCCTCAAAGTCTCCTTCCGCCATTTGCGCGATAAAGTCCGGAATGGCAATGTTCACCGGGCAGCCGCCCACGCAGGGCCGGTTTTTGCAGTTCAGGCAGCGCTTGGCCTCATCCACGGCCTGTTCCTTGGTATAGCCCAGGGCCACCTCTTCAAAATTCTTGTTGCGGACCTGGGGGTCCTGCACGGGCATCTCGTTTTTCTTCAGCGACCTATTCGGCATTTACCGCCACCCCCTTTCGAAACAGATTGCAGGTCTCCTCATGGGCGCGGCGCTCAAAGTCCCTGTACATGGCGCCCCGGGCCATGGCCTCGTCAAAGTCCACCTCAAAGCCGTCAAAGTCCGGGCCGTCCACACAGGCGAACTTGGTCACCCGCCTGCCCTCTTGAATCAAGCTTAGGCGGCAGCCGCCGCACATGCCCGTGCCGTCTATCATGATGGGGTTCATGCTGACGGTGGTGGGGATGTGGAACGCTTTGGTCAGCTGGCAGACAAACTTCATCATAATCAGCGGGCCAATGGCAATCACCCGGTCGTAGGCCTCGCCGCTTTCAATCAGCCCCCGCAGGGCGTCTGTAACCAGCCCCTTCTCTCCCCAAGAGCCGTCGTCGCTCATTTTGCGGAATTTCGTGCTGACCGCCGCAAACTCCTCTTCCAGAATCACCAGGCCCTGGCTGCGGAACCCCACAATAGAATGGACTTCGCAGCCCAGCTGATGCAGCTTTTTAGCCACTGGATACGCGATGGCGCAGCCCACGCCGCCGCCCACCACGGCCACTTTTTTTAGTCCCTGGGTATGGGTGGGCACCCCCAGGGGGCCGACAAAGTCCTGGATAAACTCCCCCGCTTGCTTATGGTTCAGCTTCTGGGTGGTGGCCCCCACAATCTGGAAGATAATGGTGACGGTGCCCGCCTCTCGGTCATAGTCCGCCACGGTTAGGGGGATGCGCTCCCCCTGCTGGTCCACCCGCAGAATGATGAACTGCCCGGGCTGGGCCTTTTTCGCCACAGCGGGGGCTTCCACCTTCATCCAGGTCACGGTGGGGTTCAGCTCCCGTTTCTCCACAATTTTGTACAATGTTATCACAACCTTTGTGTGCAAATTTCCCCCAAAAAAATGTTTGGCTTCTTGGCGTGTGCCCGGCGTGTTTCCTTTTAGGCACAGGCTGGTTTTCATTATACCACTTCTGGCGGGAAAACGCAACGGTGGATGTGGGAAGGGAGTGCCCAAACGCGTTGTTTCCCTCTCTATTTCCTTACCGGCCCCCCACCCTTCCGCCACTCCCCCCGCAAAAAGCGCCGCCAGTTTGCGGCAGCGCTTTTTTACCCTGGTCCTATTCCTTTTACAGGCTATAGATTCCCTGCTGGTCCGCGTCGTCGAACATCAGCCCCAGATACCGGGCGGCCTCTCGCAGCACGGGCTTATAGCTGCCGTATACCCCGCCCACATGGTGGATATAGGGGCCAAACATCAGCTTTTCTTCCCAGCGCTTCCAGTTGTCCGTCTCCAGCCACACATAGGTGCCCGTGGTCTCGGGGCCGTCCACGGCCCGGCCCTCTCCGCCAAAGAGATAGTACTGGCCCTCGGCCTCGTCAAAGCGGCACACTGTAATGCCGCCGCTGCGCATCTTAAAGCGCTCCTGGCCTTCCACCAGGCCCGCCGGGCAGGCGGCGTCCTTTAGGGAGTAGGGGAAGGGCCCGCAGTGCCACAGCAGCTCGGCGTTGTCGTTTTCCGGGTGGCGGATGGTCAGGTCCGCCAGGAACACGGCCTCCTCGCCCAGGGCGGCGGCTTGCAGCATGGCCATGGTCACCGCGCCGTTTACGTCTGTTTCGCAGGAAAGGGGCAGGCCCGCGTCGGCCATCTCGCCCAGCACGGCGCACACCGGCGCGCCCATCAGCTGGGCGGCGCTCCAGCACTCCATGGCCCCGGCGGAGCAGCGGTTCTCCTCCATCAGCCGCTGCACCGCCAGCTTTACGGCGGCAATGCGCTCCACCTTTTCCGGCGCGGTGCGGCCGGTATCGAAGCGCCCGGCAAAGTCCGCCAAATACTCCATATGCCTCTTTTCACGGATGATTTGGTCCGCCAGGCCCCCCACTGCCACGGGCGAAATGGGCACCACCGCGGCCCCCAGCTTGGCGGCCAGGGCGCCCTCGTTGTCCATCACGCTCATAAAGGGCTGGGGCCGGGCCCCAAACTTGGCAATGCGCATGCCCTTCACGGCCTTTATCACCGCCACGGTGCGGATGAAGTTCTCGAAGCCCTGGCGGAAATCTTCGCTTTCGGTCTCGCAGTTCCAGATGTAGCTGTAGGTCACCCCAAAGCGCCGCAGCACCTTGGTGCAGGCAAACATGCCGCACTGGGTGTCCCGGCCCCGGCCCTGGTCGGTGTTGGGGCGCTCGTCCCGGGCCCCCCACATTAGGGTGGGCAGCTTCAGGGCGGCGGCCACCCCGGCGGTGCACTGCTCCTCGCCGAAATCGCAGTGGGGGGTGAACAGGGCGTCAATCCGGGCGTCCCGGAACTTCTCCACCACGGCGGAAATTTTGTCGGTTTGAAAAAGAATGCCGTTTTCGCACAGGTCGTCAATGTCCACAATCTTCACCACGTCGGGCTTTATGCCCCGAATGACGGCCATAAACTTGTCCTTTTGGCGCTTAGCCTCTTCCATGCTGAGGAAGCCCCGCTTGGTGGGGGCCACGCCCAGGATGATGGTAGGTTTTTTCATAGGTAGCTGCTCCTTTTATTCTATATTACCATTCGGTTGGCGGCTTTGGGCAGGGCGGCGGTATGGGTGGGCTGGCGCAAAGCCCCTCCCTGCCAAAGGCCCTACAGCTGGAGGCCCGCCGCGTAGAAAGCGGCGCGCCGGTCGATTTCGGTATAGTCGATCTCCCCGGTTTGCAGCAGCTTTTGGGCCGTGTCCCAGTCTGGCACCCCGGCCCGGCCCCCCATTCTTGTGCACTTAATGCACGCGGCCGCCGTGGCCACCCGGGCGCACTCCACCGGGGCCAGCCCCCGCACCGCGGCCGCCAGGTACGCCCCGTGGAACACGTCCCCTGCGCCGGTGGTATCCATGACCGGCACCTGATACGCCGGCACCTGGAAAAACCCGGCCTCCTGGCTATAGCCCACGGAGCCCTTGGGCCCCAGGGTAAAAACAGCCACCTCTGGGCCTTTGGCGCAGATCTCCTTGCAGTTGGCCTGGTAGTTTTTATCGTGGAACAGCACGTCATAGAAGAACTCGGAGCCAATGAACACGTTAATCTGGCCGATCTGCTCCATAAGCTCCGAGGAGTAAGAGTCCGCGTCTACCATCACCTTGGCCCCCGCCGCTTTCGCCTGGCGCACCCCGGCCATAGCCGTCTCGGTTACGTGGGAGATGAAGAACCACTGGCAGTCCGCCAAAACAGCCTGGTTCAGCTCATGGGGGTCCAGGGGGGCGGCGCTGCCGTGGCGGTAGACAATGCTGCGGCCCTGGGTCTCCCGGTCGCTGATGACAATGGACAGGGAGGTGGTCTCCCCCTCTCGGGGATACAGGCCGGCGGTGTCTACCCCATGGCGCTGGAAGTCCTTCTCTACAAAGCGCCCGTAGTCGTCGCTGCCCACAGCCCCCAGAATGGCGCACCGGGCCCCCAGCCGCGCCGCCGCCGCCAGGCCAGAGGCCACCTTGCCGCCCCCCTGCCAGCTTAGGGCGTTCACCCCGGTGCCGCCGTTGGGCTTTGGGAACACGTCCACGTTTACCAGCAGATCCACGCAGGGCATGTCATAGCCCGCGATATCGTATTTTTTCAAAGTTGAAGCCCCCTCCTACAGTGTGACCCCGTCCGGGTTCAGCAGGCGCATTTTGCCCCGGACAAAGTCAATGGCCCCCTGGGCGGCGTCCATCATCAGCCCGGGGAAGCCGCCCTTCTGGGCGTTCTCCACACTGGCGGCAATGCTGGCCCCGCAGGCCCGGAAGTACTCGGTGGCAATGTTAAACTTGCTCATGCCCAGCCGCACGCTCTCTTGCAGCTGCTCGTGGGGAATGTCCGAGCAGCCGTGCAGCACCAGGGGCACGGGCAGGGCCTTGCGCAGGGCTGCAATGCGGGCAAAGTCCAGGCTGGGCTTTTGCACATACTCGCCATGGGCATTGCCCACGGCCACCGCCAGGGACCCGCAGCCAGTGCGCCGCACAAACTCCACAGCCTGGTCCACGTTGGTGTAGTGGCCGGCGTTGACAATATCGTCCAGCCGCGCGCCAGAGCCCACGTGGCCCAGCTCTGCCTCCACGTCGACGCCGAACACAGCGGCGGTGCGCACCACGGCGGCGGTAACCGCCACGTTCTCCTCATACGGCAGGGCGGAGCCGTCCACCATCACAGAGGGGAACCCGGCCTTAATGCCTCCCACGGCAATCTCGTAGCTGGCGGAGTGGTCCAGGTGCACGGCAATGGGCACAGGGGACTCTTCCGCGAAGGCCCGGGCAATAGACGCCACATGCCGCAGCTCTATGTAGTCGGAAAAGCCGGGATACAGCTGAATAATCACCGGCATGTTCTCTTGGCCGGCCGCCTGGGCCACCCACTTAACCGTCTCATAATTGAACACGTTCACAGCCGCCACGCCGTAATGGTTCTCTGTGGCATGGGCCAGCAGGTCCTTCACCTTTACCAATGGCATTTTGCGAATCCTCCTATGATTTCAAACAAAATAATAGAATATTTTTTCACCGGGTTCCCGGCTATTTAGGAGATTGTACCACACCTTTTTAAGAAGCGCAAGCGGGTTTGGGGTTATTTTTCCAAATTTTACGCCGACTTATTGTATAAGAGGGTTCTCTTTTCCCTGGCTAGCGGCCATTTCCCCAATTCCCCGCCGCCCCATGGGGTCCATCTTTATGGGCCGGCCATATCGTTTTGCTTAAGGCAAATAAAGCACGATATTCCACGGTCCCTTTGTCAGGAGGTTCTCACCATGTCAACCGGCTCCATCAACGCCTATACCAAAAATTTAAAACTCCAAATGCAGTGGGAGCTAAAGCAGCGCCAAGGGGACTTCTCCAGCCACAAGGCCCCCAGCCCGGACGGCTCCTGCCAGGAAGAGGACGAGGAGCAGAGCAAACAGCGCCTGCGGGGCATTCAGCAAAAGGTTTTTGCGGGCCAAAAACTTACCACCCAAGAGCGCCTCTATCTGCAAACCCAGGACCCCGACTCCTACGCCCAGCTGGAAGCCAACGAGCGGGAGCAGCGGATCTACCAGCAGCGGCTGAAAATGTGCCGTACCAAAGAGGAGGTCCAGCGGCTGAAGATGTGCTATGTGGGCTCTTCCCTTAGCCAAATACGGGCCATTGAGCGGGACGCAAGCCTAAGCAAAGAAGAAAAAATGAAGCGCATGGTGGGCCAGCTGGAGCGCTGCGACCTGCTGAACAAGAGCACCAACGACTATTACCGCCGGGGCGAATACAGCCAGCTGCCCAATGAGGCCGAGCAGGCCAAGGCCCGCAAGGAAGAGGCCCAGGCCAGGCGTTTGCCCCGCCGAAGCAAAAAGAAGTATACCGTAAAGCGAAAAACCACCACTGTGACCAGAGACCGGAACGGGAAAAAGAAAGTGGTGCGGGAGAAAAAGGAGCGGACCCGGCGGGAGGAGAAGAAGCCCATGTTTAAACCCGAGTCCCCCGAGCTGCGGAAATACCGCCGGGCCCGGGCCAAGGCCGCCTATGCCGCCGCTACGGCCACCGAGCCCGCCGCCCTTTTGCGCTGCCCCTGTATGGACCTGAAAATATAGCCCCGCCGCTGGCGCTGTGCCGCCCAAAACCAAAATTTCGATCCTTTCCAATTTCTTTTTTGTTTGTTTTTCATTTAGGTCTGGTATTATATAGGAAAATATGCTACAATAGGCTGTGGACCTTTGTCCGCAGCTTATTTTCGTATAGTTCGCGCAAAGGGGCAGACGCTCTTTGGAACGGGCGGTATAGCCGCCTGTCGCGTTACTATACCTATAAGGAGTATTGCAATGGTTTATTTCCCGGTCATCTTTCTGTGTATGGCAGGGCTATTTATCACCCTGTTTCAGGACCGCTACCGCATTTGGGCCACCGTCGGGGTCACCGCCGGGGTATATATCCTTTCCATCGTGGCCTCTGTTTTGCTCAAAGGGGTGGCCCAGGGCCCTGTGCTAAGCCAGCAGCTTCCCTGCGCGGCAGGGGCCGCGCTGTTCTTTGGGGCCTCCTTTTTCATACAGACCAATAATCTGCTGCAAAAACTCTTTTTGGCCATGCTCTGTATGGCAAACTTTGCCTTTCTTCTGCTGTTCCTGCCCCTTCTTTTGGGGGTTATGCCCTTTTCTGTGGCAGGCGCGCCGGGGGGCATTATCTCTGTAATAGCCACGCTGCTTCTATACCTGCTGTTTGGCCTGTGCCTTTACCGGCCCCTACAGCGCTTTGCGGACCGGGGCCCCTCTTTCTTTATGGTGGGCATGATACTGGCCGCTGTGTTCCAGTACTTGCTGTGTTTGGGCCAGCTGGACCTGGTTTTGCGGGTGCGCACCCCCGCCGGGCGGCTGCTGGTGGCTGTGGCCGTGTATGCCCTGATGCTTTTCACCCTGCGCAGCGTGTACCAGGCCGGGCGCTGCCAGGCCGAAAACGCCAAGCAGGAGGCCCGCCGCCACATGATGGAAATGGAGTCTGGCGACTACATGGACATGCTGGCCGCGATTCGTGAGGTACGCGCCGCCCAGAAAACCGGCGAGTACGCCCTGGACACTGTGGTGCAGCTGATGCGCGAGGGCCAGCAGGAACGTATCCCTGTGTACATAAACATGACAAAACGCAACGCCGCCGGGAACCCGATTCTGGAGCGCTACCACGAGAACCACTATCTCAACGCGGTCATTGCCACCAAAGCGGCCTTTGCGGCCCAGAACGACATTGATTTCCAGTGCAGCGCCGCTATGGGCGACGTGCCTTTTACCACCGCCGAGCTGTGCATTGTGGTAAACGAGATGCTTACCCGGGCCTGCCTGGACGCGGCCGCCTTTGAAGGGCGGCGGCGCCTGCGGTTTACCGTGATTCCCGGAGAGGACGCCCTGCGGCTGGAGGCTGTGTACAGCGGCGTTCTGCCAGAAAAAAAGCGGTTTTCCCCCCGGGGAAAAAGCTTTGCGGAGCTTTTGTCCTGGTTGTTTGACGACGCCCCGGAGAAAGACAGCGAACTGCGGGGGCTGGAAAACTCTGCGGAAATTGCCCTGGCCCACAGCGGCAGCTTAACGGTGGCAGGAGCCCAGGACGAGGTAATTCTGCGTACCAATCTACGATATTGAGTCCATAGAAATTTTTACTAACTTTATCAAAAAGGAGCGCTTTTTCTATGAGCAGCACTGCTCTTACTCCCCCGGTTCTGGCCGCTTTTGGCCTGGACCCCGCCGCTTGCCTAGAGGTTGTCCACGGCGGCCATATCAACGATACCTACCTGGCGGCCGGAAAATACATCATCCAGCGGATCAACCGCTTTGTGTTCCCCCGCCCTGACCATATTATGGAAAACATGGTGGGCGTCACCCGCTACCTGCGGCAGCGGGTTTTGGAAAAAGGCGGCGACCCGGACCGCGAGATCCTTCAAATTGTCCCCACGGTCCAGGGCGCGCCCATTTTTGTGGACGCTAGTGGCAACCATTGGCGCTGCACCCGGCACATTGCCGGAACCCTGTCTTTCGAGACCCCGGACAGCCCGGATATGCTGGAAGAGGCGGGCCGGGCCTTTGGGGCGTTCCAGGCCATGCTAAGCGGCTACCCCGCCGCCACGCTTCACGAAATTATCAAAGATTTTCACAACACGCCCGCCCGGGTCCAGCAGCTGCGGGACGCCGCCTCCAGGGACCCTAAGGGCCGCCTGAAAGAGGTTGCGGCAGAGATGGACTTTGCCCTGTCCCGGGCCGAGCGGGCCGGCCTGCTGATGGGAATGCTGGAGCAGGGCCAGCTGCCCCTGCGGGTGACCCACAACGACACAAAAATGAGCAATATCCTCTTTGACGCGGCCACCCGCAAGGCGGTGTGCGTCATTGACCTGGACACTGTGATGCCGGGCCTGACGGCCTTTGACTTTGGGGACTCCATTCGGGCCGGAGCTTCCACCGCTGCCGAGGACGAGGCAAACCTTGACAAGGTTTGCTTTGACCTGGGGCTTTTTCAGGCCTACACCCAGGGCTTTTTGTCCTCTGCCGGGGCTGCCCTAACCCCCGCCGAGCTGGACACCCTGCCCGATGGGGCCTGGGCCATGACCTATGAAGTGGGCATTCGCTTTTTGGCGGACTACCTAAACGGCGACGTGTATTTTCGTACCGCCCGCCCTGGCCACAACCTGGACCGCTGCCGGAACCAGTTCCACCTGGTAAAGCAGATGGAAGAGCACCGGGCCCAGATGGGCCGCATGGTATCCCAGGCCGCGGGAAAATAAAAGGGGCTTTTCCCCCTTTGCCGGCCACCCGCCGGCCACCCGCCGGCCGGGCCTTTGGGCAAAAACACATAATAAAGAGCAAAAAAAGAGCCCCTCCCCTGTGGAGAGGGCTCTTTTTTATAAAAATTTTCCGCCCTGCACCACAGCTTCCGCACAGCGGATGCCGTCTACCGCCGCCGAGATAATGCCCCCCGCGTAGCCCGCGCCCTCTCCACAGGGAAACAGCCCCCGCAGCCCCAGGCTCTGGCAGTCCTCTCCCCGCAGCACCCGCACGGGCGACGAGCTTCTGGTTTCCGGGGCTGTTAGCACCCCGTCCGGATGGTCAAACCCCGCCAGCTGCTTTCCCAAAAGAGGCAGCGCCTGCCGCAGCGCTCCACTGACAAAGTCCGGCAGGCATTCCGCCACATCCCCCGCCGCCACTCCTGGCAGGTATGTGGGCTGTACCGCCCCAAAACGCAGGGTGGGGCGGCCCTTTAGAAAATCCTCCACCCGCTGGGCCGGGGCCGAGTAATTCCCGCCCCCCAGCCGCCAGGCCGCCCGCTCTATCTTTTGCTGAAAGGCCACCCCCGCCAGGGGGCCCGCCCCGCCAAAGTCCTCTGGCCCCACGCCCACCAGCAGGGCCGCGTTGCTATTGGCCCCGTCCCGGGCCCAGGGGCTCATGCCATTGGTCACCACACCCCCCGGCTCCGAGGCCGCGCCGGTCACGGTGCCCCCAGGACACATGCAGAAGGTATACACCCCCCGGCCCCCAGGCAGGCGGCAGTTCAGCTTATAGTCCGCCGCGCCCAGGCCCGGGCGCCCCGCAAAGCCTCCGTACTGGGCTTTGTCGATTTGCTCTGCCGGGTGCTCTATGCGCACCCCCACCGAAAAAGCCTTGGCCGCTAGGGGCAGGCCCTCGCGCTCCAGCAGCGCGAACACGTCCCGGGCACTGTGGCCCACCGCCAGAATGGCCGCGCCGCAGGGAATCACCGCCTCTCCCGCTGGGCCCTGCACCCGCAGGCCCTGAAGCCGGCCGTTTTGGCTTAGCAGGCCCACCAGCCGGGTGGAAAACCGCACCTGGCCCCCCAGGGCAAGGATCTGCCGCCGAATCTTCTGTACCACCCCGGGCAGGCGGTCTGTGCCAATGTGGGGCTTGGCGTCTGTAAGAATCTCCTCCGGCGCGCCGGCCCTGGCCAACTCCTCCAGCACTTTACGAATGCGGCCGTCTCCGGTGCCGGTGGTCAGCTTCCCGTCGGAAAAAGCCCCTGCCCCTCCTTCGCCAAACTGCACGTTGCACTCTGGGTCCAAAAGGCGGCTCTGCCAAAAGGCCCGTACCACCCGCTCCCGCTCCTCCACGGGCAGGCCCCGCTCCAAGATAATGGGCCGCTGGCCGCACTGGGCCAGAATTAGCCCGGCAAACATCCCCGCCGGGCCAAACCCCACCACCACTGGGGGCTGGGCCGGGGCGGGGCCCTCTGGCAGCTGGTAGCAATAGGGCTTTGCAAGCCGCACCCCGGGGTCTTTCCTTTTTGCCAGCAGCCGGGCCTCTCCCTCCACCTGGACTTCCGCAGCGCAGACAAAACACACCTGGTCTTTTTTCCGGGCGTCCACAGACTTTTTCACCAGCTGAACCTGGCCTATGGCCCCCTCTGGCACCCGCAGCTTTTTGGCGGCCGCTTGGCGCAGCCCGGCTTCGGTGAAGTCCAGCCCCAGCCGCAGCCCGCTTATCCTCAACATGTCCTTTTCCCGCTCTTTCTTTATAGTTTTGCCCCGGTCTTTCGGGCTGGTTTGAAAACGCCAAAACACGGTCTGCTTTGCCCAGAAATGGCGGCTTCTGGGTCCAAAAGTCTGGAAAGGCGCCAGCATTTCTTGCGTTTTTCCCTGGAACCCACTGATTTCTTGCGCAAAAATCCAGCATTTCTCCGATTTTAAAACAGGCCTCTAGGGGCGCGCCCCGCCAAAATTGCGGGCCGCCCTACCGCCGGCCGCTTGTCCCGCCAAAATCCCCGTGACCCAGGCCCAGTGCAGGTTATAGCCGCCGCAGTCTCCGTCTACGTTCAGCAGCTCTCCGGTCAGGTAGACCCCCGGCGCCAGCTTGGACTCCAGGGTGGCCAGGTCCACCTGGCAAAGCGGCACGCCCCCAGCCGTGGCCTGGGCATTTTCCCAGCCATCCGGGCCCAAAATTTCCAGCCGAAAGCCCTTTACTTTCCCCGCCGCCTGGGCCAGCTCTTTCTCTGTTACCGCCGAAAGGGCCCGGTCCGGGTCCATGCCAGCGGCTTTCACCAGCTCCCAGCCCAGCCCAAGGGGCAGGGCTCCGGCCAAAAGCTCTCCGGCGGGGCGCTGCGGCCAAAGGCTTTTCCGCTTTTCCAAATAGGCCAAAAGCTCCTCCGCCCCCATGTCCTCCAGCAGGTCCAAAGAAAGGGCCAGTCCCTTTTGGCTTAGCCCCCGCAGCCGGGCGGTAAGGTTCATCACGCAAATGCCCGAAACCGTCTCTGTGCCAAAGATCACCTCGCCGCTCTCTCCATACAGCTCCCGGCCATTTTGGGTCAGCGCGGCCCTGGCCCTGCACCGAAGGCCCTTTAAGGCCCGGGGCAGCTTTTTCCCCACCCGCAGGCCCACCAAAGAGGGCGCAAGCCCTGTTGGCGTATGGCCAAGCCCCTGGGCCAGCCGGTAGCCCTCTCCGGCAGAGAGCCTGGGGCTGGCCTTTCCCCCGCAGCTAAGCACCACCCGCTGGGCAAACACCTCCTGCCCCCCGGGTCCTGTTAAAAGGTAGCCGCCCCGCACCGGGGCCAGGCCCTCTACCAAATAACCGCAGAGGGTCTCTACCCCCGCCTGGGCACAGGCCCCGCACAGCGCGTGAACCACCGAGGCGGCTTGCAGGCTGTTGGGATACATCCGGCCCTCTGTCCCCTGGCGGGTTAAAAGGCCCAGCTGGTGGAACTGGGCCAAAATAGTTTCCCCAGAAAACCGCCGCCACAGCCCCTGGGGAACCGGGTCTCCGTGATAATGCCCCGGCGAAATGTCCAGGTTGGTCAGGTTGCAGCGGCCGCTGCCTGTGGCCAGCAGCTTTTTGCCGGGCTTTGGGTTGCCCTCCAGCAGCAGCACGGCCCCGGGCTTTTTCAAAGCGGCGGCCGCGTGCAGGGCTGCCATTAGCCCCGAGGCCCCGGCGCCCACCACCGCCACCTTGCACCTGCGCATTTAGAGCACAAGCCCCAGCAGCCCATAGGACAGCGCACACATAATGATGTCCGCGATAAGCGTGCCCAGGACCACCGAGAGCATGGCGTATTTAAAGTCCATCTTCATCAGGGCCGCTGCCAGCGAGCCGGTCCAGGCCCCGGTACCGGGCAGGGGAATGGCCACAAAGATCATCAGGCCAATGGTCTTATACCGGTTGATTTTCTCAAATTTCCCCCGGCCCTTTTCCTCCATACGGTTCACCAGCTTTACAAAGCGGGTATTGCGCATCCAGTCAAAGATTTTGTTGATGAACAGCAGGATAAAGGGGGTGGGCAGCAGAGTGCCCACCAGGCAGATGAAAAAGGCCGGCAGCATTTGCAGGTCCAGCAGCTTGGCGGCCAAAATGCCCCCCCGCAGCTCAATGACGGGCATCAGGGAGAGGACGAAAACAGTCAGTTCGGCGGGAATGGTCTGGCTGAACAGCCGGACCAGGGCTTCTACAATGTGTTCCATGCTTTTTTACTTCCTTTATTTTTGGTGAGGTTGCTTTGGCCTCCGGCGGCTTAGGAAACTTTTTGTAAAAAGTTTCCTAAGAACCTTCAAAAACTTTTCCTCCGGGGGAATTTTGGTGGGCCCGCTGGGTTAGTGGACGTGGCGGGCAGCCGGTGGGGCAGGGAGGTTTTAGGGATTTTTTCATTCGCCCGCATCTTCCGTTTGGAGAGGGGCGATGCTTCTCTTGGGGTCCAATAGAACCCATTATACCCTATTTCCCCATGGATTGCAAGTAGGCTTCCAGGTCTCCGAAGGTATAGCCCATGTCCTCCCACTTGCCCAGCAGCTCATCCAGAATCTCCCCGTTGGTGTTCGAGGTGCTGTGCAGCAGTACCACAGCCCCTGGGTGGGCCCGGGGCAGCAGCTTATCATAGGCCTGCTGGGGGGTGGGCTGGTCGTCCTGGTACCAGTCCACATAGGCCAGGCTCCAAAAAACCGTGTGGTAGCCCAGGGCCTGGGCCATTTTCAGGTTGCTCTCGCAGAACTTCCCCTGGGGCGGCCGGTAGAGCTTTGGCATTTCCTCTCCGGTAATGTCCTGATACAGGGCCTCGTTTTTTGCCAGCTCTGCTTGAAAACTGGCCTGGTCCCCAATCGCGGACATATCCGGGTGGCTATAGGTGTGGTTACCAATGGTGTGGCCCTCTTCCACCATGCGGCGCACCAGCTCCGGCTGGGTCTCAAAATAGTTTCCCACCAGGAAAAAGGTGGCCTTTACCCCATGGTTTTTTAGCGCGTCCAAAATTTTTTCCGTGTTGCCGTTCTCAAAGCCCGCGTCAAAAGTAATGTACAGCAGTTTTTCCTGGGTTTGGGCGCAATAAAGGCTATCGAACTGGGCCAGGTAGTCTGCCGTGGCGTTGGCCACCGGGGGCTGGCCCTCCTGCTGAAAGCTTAGGCCCCAGTTGGTAATTTCTCCAGAAACCGCCAGCGCCCGGTTCGCCCTGGGCCAAAGCACGGCCCCCAGCACCGCCCCGGCGGCCAGCAGCAGGGCCGGTATCAGCATATACATTTTTTTCATTTTTATCATGCGCTTCATTGGGGACCCCTCCTTGCTTTTCTTAGACATTTTATGCAGATTTTGGAGAGGACAGAACTTTTTCTTTGGCCAATACGGGCCCCCAGCGCAAGCGGCAACGCAAGCGTTGCATCTTTAGTCGCGGGGGCGTTCGCTCCGGCTCACTTGCCGCTGTATATTTTTTAGCCGAGCCAGCGCGGGCAGGGGGGACGGAAGCCCCCAGAGGAACGCGCTGGCTATGCTAACGGTTTACACCAGGGAGGGCGCAGCTTCGCCCGGGGAAGGTCGCCAGTGGCGACCGTTCTGATCCGACCGAGTCGGCAGACGAGACCTCCGCGAAGTGGATGCAGCGTCACGCTGCCGGAAGCCCCCAGAGGAACGCGCTGGCTACGCCAATGGTTTACACCGACGAGGGCGCAGCTTCGCCCGACTCCGCGACATTGGGTCCAGCGCTTGCGCTGGGCGCTGGGCGCTGGGTTGACTTTGGGAGTGGATTGGTGTATGATTTTTGTAAGAAATACCTGGCCCATTTGTAAGATTCATCGGCTATACTATATGTATGCTATTCAATCTATTCATTCCATCCGCTTGGAGAAAGCCTCTGCTTTTGGGCGGCAAGAAGAGAAAGCGTTAAGTACGCTTAACTCTCGCTTCGCGTTTTTGGCTTCTCCCTGTGTTCCTTTGAACACATTATTCCTTATAGAGGGGGTAATTCTATGGACAACGAGGGAAAAAACATTTTGGTGGTGGACGATGACCGGGAAATTGTTCGGGCCATTGCCCTGAACCTGGAGAGCGAGGGCTATAATGTGTTCCGGGCCTATGACGGGCTGGAGGCCCTGGACCTGGTGACCACCAAAAACATCCACCTGATTATTATTGACGTGATGATGCCCAGGCTGGACGGCCTTTCCGCTATTATGCGCATCCGCGAGGGCAAGAACCTGCCCATTATTGTCCTCTCTGCCAAAAGCGAAAACAGCGACAAAGTACTGGGCCTCTCGATGGGCGCGGACGACTATGTGACAAAGCCCTTTAACCCTATGGAGCTGGCCGCCCGGGTAAAGTCCCAGCTGCGGCGGTACACCAGCCTGGGAGACATCAACTCCCGGGGGGAAAACGTCATAATCAACGGCAGGCTGCGCTTTCACCTGGACGAACACGTTCTCTACGCAGACGGCGAGCCTGTTAAACTGACCGCCACAGAGACCAAAATTGTAGAGCTGCTGATGCGCAACCCTGGGCGCATCTTCCCGGCGGAAGAAATCTACAGCAAAATATGGAACGAGTCCGCTTATTCCACGGAAAATACCGTGATGGTGCATATCCGGCGCATTCGGGAGAAAATTGAGATTAATCCCAGCGAACCGGAATACTTAAAGGTGGTGTGGGGCATTGGCTACAAATTCGAGAAACACTAATACCTTCGCCGGGCTGCTCTCTTGGCTGTGTCTGCTGGTGGTGCTGTGCGGCGCCTGCTGCGCGGTGGTTTTTTTCACCCTGGTTTTGGCCAACCCCCATACCCTGCGCTTTGCCGCCGGGCATTTGCAGGAAATTACCGGCTCTGCCGAGGGCTACTTTCATCCCGGCCCAGTGGTGGAAGAGGCACCGCGCCAGGACCTGGTATACAACTATACGGTGCAGATTATCAGCGCCCTGGCTATTTTAGGCACCGCCCTTGTACTGATTTTCCTGTTCCGCCAGGACCGCCACGCCTTTGAGAACCTGGTGGCCAAGGGCCTGGGGAAAATTTGGGTTGAGCTAAAGCTGGGAGCGCTGGGGCTGCTGTTCCTCTTAAGCCTCCTGATCGTTTTGGAGGGCTATGGCATGAAAAAAGCCTTTGCCCTTACCGTGCTGTGTGTGCTTACTGTGTACCTGCTTTGCCTGGACATTAGCCGAAACCGGCGGTTCTTTAGCCACAATATTCTTCACTCGTTCCTGGTCCGGGTTAACCGCTATGAGACCATGAGCACCTTTGAGCAGCGGGCCCTGCGCCGGGTGTACTCGGTAGTAGGGATCATTGGCGGGCTGGTGGTCCTATATGTGGTCAGCCTTTTTGTTTTCCAGCATTTTATCTTTTACGTTCAGATCCTCCTTGCAGCCACGTCTATTGTCTCTGTGGGCGTTGTGGGCACGGTGTGGTGGTATATTCTGGCCCTAAAGCGGGACCTGCGGGACTGGAACCTGCTGATGGACCAGATCACCGAAATGTACGGCGGCGACCTGAACGCCGTAAACCATGTTTCCCCTACCTCCAACCTATATGACTGCGCCATGCAGCTGAACATGATCCGCACCGGGGTGCAGAAAGCGGTGGAAGAGGGCACAAAGGCGGACCGCACCAAGATTGAGCTGATTACCAATGTGTCCCATGACATCAAGACCCCTCTGACCTCCATCATCAGTTATGTGGAACTGCTGAAGAAAGAGCCAGACCTGCCCCCCACCGCCGCGGACTATGTGAACACCATTGCCCAAAAGGCCCAGCGGCTAAGCGGTATTGTGCAGGACGTGTTTGAGGTGTCTAAGGCCGCCACCGGGAACATCAGCTTAAACCTGGAGGACCTGGACCTGGGACGGCTGATGCGCCAGACCCTGGTGGAGATGGAGCAGACCATTCAAAGGTCCCAGCTGGTATGGCGGGTGGATATTCCCGAGGTCCCTATGGTCATTCACGCCGACGGCCAGCGGCTATACCGGGTGCTGCAAAACCTTATCCGCAACTGTACCCAGTACTCTTTAGAGGGCTCTCGGGTGTATGTAACCCTTAGCGCCCAGAGCGGCCAGGCCCTTGTAAATATCCGGAACATCTCCAAAAATGAGATTACCATGAACGGCGAGGACCTAACCGCCCGGTTTGTCCGGGGAGACCAGAACCGCACCACAGAGGGCAGCGGGCTGGGGCTGTCCATTGCCAAGAGCTTTACCGAAGCCTGTGGAGGCACCTTCTTTGTGCGCACAGACGGGGACATGTTTACCGTGACCGTGCAGTTCCCCCTGGTGGCCCTTCGGCCCGAGAGGGTTCCCATTCTACAGGTAGAAAGCCCGCCTGCCGCCCCAGAACCTATCAACCTGGATGATGGCACAAAGGAAGGCGGCTTATCGTAACCAAAGGAAACCCAAAAGACAATTTTCTCGTTTGGAATAATCACAGCATACACCGGGGCGATGGTTGTCAATGACAGCCATCGCCCTTTTCCCCGCGTTTATTTTCATGTTACGGGCAAAGCCCCCGCTGATTTCTCTTTTATCGAATTTGCAGGTCCAGCATCACTGCGTCAAAGGAGCCGGAGAGTTTTTGTAAAATCTCCTGGCGCAATGAAAGGACTAATTCCAGCTGCGGTTCCGGCGCCTGAATCCGGGCCCCCCCGTGGAAAAGCCGTACCCGGAAATCCCTAAGACCCAAAGCAGACAAAGCGCTCTCGGCCTCTTCCACTCGATGCAGGTCCTCTTTTGTAATGGGCTGGCCAGTGGGCACCCGAGTAGCCAGGCAGGCATAGGCAGGCTTGTCCCAAGTAAAGAGCCCTGCCGCCCGGGAGAGCTGACGAATCTGGGGTTTGGTTAAGCCGCACTCCCGCAGGGGCGAAAGGACTTTCAGCTGGTCCAAAGCACGCATTCCTGGGCGGTCTGTGGCCTCATCAGAGGCATTGGTGCCATCTAGCAGTATGGAATACCCATCCAGCTGTGCCTGGGCCTTTAAGGCGGAAAACAGGGCCTTTTTACAGTGGTAGCAACGATCTTTGGAGTTGGCGGACACCAAATCCAGTGAGAGAATGTCCCGTTCAATAATCTGGAGTTCCACGCCCAACTGTTGACAAAGGCGCTGGGCGTCGGCCAGTTCAAAGGCGGGCTGAAAGGCAGTTTTTATATAATAAGGCCGCACTTGGGCATGGCAGGCAAGGGCCGCATACAGCAAATAGGCGGAGTCCACCCCACCGGAAAAACCCAGAGCCGCCCGGGGGTATGTTGTGAAAAAGTCCGCTAAAGTCATAGCAACCTCCTATTTATTCAAAAAAAAGAACCTGCAACCTAAATTGCAAGTTCTTTTGGCTCCCCCTGTTGGACTCGAACCAACGACCCTGCGGTTAACAGCCGCATGCTCTACCGGCTGAGCTAAGGAGGAATAAATGAGTTATTATACAGCGCCATCATAAAGTCTTAGAAAACAAAAGACAAGTACTTGGCTCATATAACTCATGGTGACCCGTGCGGGAATCGAACCCACGTTTAAGGCGTGAGAGGCCTTCGTCTTAGCCGCTTGACCAACGGGCCGAATCTGGTGCACCATCAGGGACTCGAACCCGGGACACCCTGATTAAGAGTCAGGTGCTCTACCAACTGAGCTAATGGTGCATCTAAAAGCCGTAACCGGCGTGTACCCTAAAAACTGAATAAAGCGAAAGAAGCAGGAAAGGAATCGAATCAAGGGTGGGAACAAACTTGGTCAAGCCCTCGGCCTATTAGTACT